>NZ_FOHA01000003.1:137113-193138 GCF_900111355.1 Isobaculum melis | reverse complement strand
ATCTATACAAGCTTCTGCTTCCAGTATTTCTACTCCTTTTCTTTCGCATAGCTGACGTAATATTGCTCCTATGTCTTTTTTTAATCTTCCATAAATCACTTGTCTTCTGTATTTTGGTGCAAATACTATATGATACTTACATTTCCACTTTGTGTGTGCTAAACTGGCTTTGTCCTTCATTGGATATTCCTCCCTTAATCTTTTGTTAGTGGTTGACGAACCAATCTAACTTTAGCATTTTGGGAGGTTTCTTAAAACCCTGAGACACCGCTTGAAGCTCTACTGAACCACAAGCATAGCTCGTGGTTTTCAAAAGATACAAAAAAGCGGGATAAAACTCTCAGAGTTTTATCCCGCTACTATGATCATTTATTTTTGAATTAACTGTGCAAATAAGCCATAAGCATATTCATTTGGATCAAATACTTGTAAATCATCCATTCCTTCACCTAAGCCTACTAGCTTCACTGGAATTTGCAATTCATTGCGAATCGCTAGAACAATTCCACCTTTAGCTGTGCCATCAAGCTTGGTTAAAACAATCCCAGTCACATCTGTTGTTTCTTTAAACTGCTTTGCTTGAATCATCGCATTTTGACCTGTCGTAGCATCTAACACCAATAAAACTTCATGTGGACCATCCGGCACTTCTTTTTCAATCACACGTTTCATTTTTTCTAACTCATTCATTAAATGGACTTTATTTTGTAATCGACCCGCTGTATCTACTAAAAGAATATCAGTTTGTTGCTCTTTTGCATGTTTTACCGCATCAAAGACAACTGCTGCTGGGTCACCGCCTTCTTTGCCACGAACAACTGTAGCGCCAACACGTTCACCCCAAACAACTAATTGATCAATTGCTCCAGCTCTAAAGGTGTCTCCCGCAGCAAGCATTACTTTTTTACCTTCTTGTAAGTATTGATGTGCAAGCTTTCCAATCGTCGTTGTTTTCCCAACACCATTCACACCAACAAATAGAATCACGGTTAAGCCATCCGCATTTAACTTGATTGCTTGTTTGGTTGTATCTCCTTGCTCATATAAATCTACTAGCTTTTCAATAATCGCATTTTGGACTTCCGATTGCTCTTTAGCATTTCTTAATTTCACTTCTTGTCTTAATGCTTCAGTAATTTTTAAAGTGGTATCAAACCCAACATCTGCTCCAATTAACAGTTCTTCCAATTCATCAAAGAAATCTTCATCCACACTTCTAAAATTCGCAAATAATTCATTTAATCGATCAGAAAAGCTTTTTCTTGTTTTTTCCAATCCTTTTTCATATTTTTCAGTCGTTTCAGTTACTTCTGGTTGTTCACTTGTAAACGCACTTTTTAATTTATCAAAAAATCCCATATATGTTGGCTCCTTTAGCTGATTTCTCACTAGAAACTTTTATTTTCCTTATTCATTGTATCATAATTTTAGTCCTGCGAATATCCATGCAAATGAAAATAAGTTAGCAAAATCAAACGTTTGCTAACTTATTTTGTTTACCCTTCATTTAAAACAAATTTTTCAACCGCTAAAGCGACACCATCTTCTTCATTTGTTGCAGTCACATGGTTCGCAATCGCCTTCACTTCATCTGTTGCATTGCCCATGGCAACACCTAAACCTGCATAAGCAATCATCGCTAAATCATTTTCTTCATCCCCAAGTGTCATCACTTCCTCTTGGTTAATGCCTAAATGCTTCGCTAATGCAGCAATTCCAGTTCCTTTATCAACTTCTTTATGCATAATCTCAAGTAACACAGGTCGAGATTTTATGACGGTATAAGAGGTTTTAAAAGCCTCTGATAAAGCCGCAGTACGTTGATTTAGGATATCTGCTTCACAACAATATAGAATTTTATTAACTTGAATATCATCAGGGGCATCTGCAACCTCAAGCGGTACAAAAGGTAATACTTTCATAATGCTTGGGTAAAGAGAATGTGCATCTGTTGGGCCTGCTGGTGAATAAACATTTTCTAAATCAATATAATGCATTGGGACTTGAATACCTTGACTGACTTGATAAATTTCTTCAAGCTGCTCTTTGTTTAATGTGATTTGATGCAAAACTTCACCTGTATCGGCTTTTTGAACAAGACCACCATTATAAGTAATGACATAGTCGCCATCATCCTGTAAGCCAATTTCTGCTAAAAGATGACGCATTCCAAGAAGTGGTCTCCCTGTACAAAGAACCACCTTGACACCTTGTGCTTTGGCCTTTAGTAAGGCCTGTTTATTCCGCTCACTCACTTCATGATCTTGGTTTAACAGTGTACCATCTAAATCAATGGCAATTAATTTAATCATTCAAAGAACCTCCAGTATTAATTTTGTGAAAGTTTAATCTTACCATCTTGCTCAACTTCTTCTAAACGAACAGAAACAATTTTAGACACACCAGATTCTTGCATGGTCACACCATAAAGCACATCTGCTTCTTCCATTGTGCCTTTTCTGTGAGTAATCACAATAAATTGTGTATCTGTATTAAATTGATTTAAATAGCGTCCAAATCTCGCTACATTGGCCTCATCTAATGCTGCTTCAACTTCATCAAGAATACAAAACGGCACTGGACGTACTTGGATAATTGAGAATAATAAGGCAATGGCTGTAAAAGCACGTTCTCCACCTGATAGTAAGCTTAAGCTTTGTAGCTTCTTACCTGGTGGTTGGGCAATAATGTCTATTCCTGTATTTAACAAATCTTCTGGATTGGTTAAAACAAGCTCGGCATGACCGCCACCAAACATTGCTGGGAACACTTCTGAGAATTTTTCTTTAATGGCATAAAAGACCTCAGCAAAGCGCTTCTCAACTTCTTCATCCATCTCTTCCATTGTAGCAAACAAGCTGGCTTTGGCTGTCAATAAATCTTCTTTTTGTTCACTTAAGAAAGTAAAACGCTCATTGACGCGGTCAAATTCTTCAATCGCACCTAAATTGACTGTACCTAGCTCTTCAATTGAACGTTTCAATAATTTAACTTTTTGACGGGCTTCATCAACAGGTATTTCCAAACTGGTTGTTGTTTTAGCACCATCAAAGCTGAGATAATATTCTTCTCTTAAGCGATCTAAACGATTCTCAATATCCACATCACAACGGTTCATAGCGATTTCAGCTTTCGATTTACGCTCTAAAAGTAAACGTTCTTCATTATTTTTAGCTGTAATCGTGCGATCAATTTCAGAAATACGTTGTTGTAAGGCTTCTCTTGTCTCACGCTGTTCTTGAATGGCCATTTCTGTTGTTCTGCGGCTAGTTGTTAATTGCTCAAGCTTCATCGTTAATTCTTCTTCAGTAAACTGATGAGAATTTCTATTTTCAAGCACTGCATTCAATTGCTCCGTCAGCATCTCAAGTTCAGCTTCTGCTTGTCTAATTTGTGTATCAATTGCTTCTTTTTCTCGCAAGAGACTTGCTCTTTGCTCTTTCACAATACCTAATTGTGCTTTACACTCAAAGACAGCATTTGCCGCTTTTTCTTGTAGCTCTTGACTTCTCTCACTTTCAGAAGCTAGCATTTTAATTTTTTGATCCAGTTCACTCATTTCTTGTTGAACTTGCGCCATCTCATCTGCAGCAGCTTGCTTACGTTCATGATACTGCGCAACTTCCTCTTGAGATTCATGATGCTCAAAGTGATACGCTTTTAATTCTCGTTCTAAACGAGCCGCTTTTTCTGCCAACTGCTCATGTAATGATTTTAATTGCTGCTCTTCAATTCGAATGGCCTCTCCAGCTACACGAAGTTCTTCTAAGGTTAATTCTTCTTTCTTAACAAGCTGTTTGGCTAAACGCACATTTTTCTCACGTTCAGTAGTTTCAGTTGTCATCTTAGCAATCTGCTCTGTTAATGAGGTTAACTCATTCTTACGAGCGAATACACTGCCTTGATTGCCCTTTTTACTTGCGCCACCAGTCATGGAGCCACCAGGGTTCATCACATCTCCTTCAAGGGTTACAATGCGATATCTAAATTGAAGAAATTTGGCTAATTGTCCAGCACCCACTAAATCAGTCGCAATAATTGTTGTTCCTAATAAATTGCTTACAACAGATTGAACAGTTGGTTGGAAACGCACCAATTCACTGGCAACTCCAACAAAGCTTTCCTGCTGCTTTAATGCATGTCTGACATTATCAGGTAAAGCTCTATTTTTGATTGTTGTAATCGGTAAAAAGGTTGCACGACCTAAACGTTTTTCTTTTAAGTAAGAAATGGCTTTACGACCACTAGCTTCATCCTTCACCACAATATTTTGTGCAGCTGCACCTAATGCAATATCAATGGCTAATTCAATATTTTTAGGGACTTCAATTAATTCTGCAACAGCGCCAACAATCCCACCAATTTTTTGCTTATTCTTGAGAATTTCTCGGACACCTTGATAAAAACCTGCATGGTCTTCATCTAATTCAGCCAAAGTATCCTTTCTAGCTTTTGCTTGCTGTAAAATTCTTAACCCATCATACATAAGTTTTTCTTGCTCAGCTAATTGTTGCTGTGCTTTTTGAAATTGTGTTTGATGTGTGCGGTAATCCGTTTGTTTTTTTACTAACAAACTTTGTGTTGTCTCAAGCTGTGTTGTGACTTGATCTAACTTTTCCGCTGCTTGTTTTTGATCCATTACAACTTGTTGTAAGGCTACATCTGACTTTTCATTTTTCACATTCATTTGAGTAAATTGTCGCTCTAAGAAAGTGAGTTCATTTTTCAGCGTTGTTTGTTGCTGCATTTTCTCAACATATTCCCCGCGTAGCTCTTCAATCATCGCTTTACTGTCTTGATTGTAGAAGCGTAATTCTTTTTCAGCTTCAGTTAATTGTTGTTCAATTGCTTTTTGCTCCTCAATTTTAGCGCTGACTTTAGCACGCAATGCAACCTCTTGCTCTTTTGACTGCGCAATTCTTTCAGAAATGGCTTCTTTTGATTGCTGGAATTGTTGTTCATTTTCAGCAGTATTTTTAGATCGCTCTAATAAAACATTTTTTTGACCTTCCGTTTTTTCTAGCTCTTGTGTCATAGTTAACAATTTGGCTTGTAATTCATCAAGGGTCTGATCAGCCTGACTTCTAGCTATAGTTAAAGACTCAGCTTCAGCCTCAAAATTGCTCAAAGCTTGCGTCACCCCTACCAACTCTTCAGTTGCCTGTGTAACAGCTAGCTCGCTTTCCTGCCATTTTTCCTTTAAGCCTTCAATTTCAGTGACTAACAGCGCAGTTTCAACTTTAGTTAAGGCTTCTTTTTGTTCTAAATAATCCTTTGCAATAGTACTTTGTTCTCTTAAAGGTTCAATTTGATCTTCTAATTCATAAATAATATCCTGAATACGATTCAAATTATCTTCTGTTTCAAATAACTTTTGTTCGGCTTTCTTTTTACGAGTTTTATACTTTAACACACCTGCTGCTTCTTCAAAGATTGAACGTCTTTCCTCAGGTTTACTATTAAAAATACTTTCAACTTTTCCTTGAGAAATAATTGAAAAAGATTCTCTTCCAAGTCCTGAGTCCATAAATAGCTCAACAATATCTTTTAAACGACAAGCCTGCTTATTCATATAAAAATCGCTTTCGCCAGAACGATGTAGTCTTCTGGTAATACTAATTTCAGAAAAGTCTAAAGGTAAAAAATGATCTTCATTATCTAAAACAAGTGTAACTTCTGCAATATTCAAGGGCTTTCTTGTTTCAGATCCAGCAAAAATGATATCATTCATTCTGCCACCACGTAGACTTTTAGCTGATTGCTCACCTAATACCCATCTAATGGCTTCTGTGATATTACTTTTTCCACTACCATTTGGGCCTACTACAGCCGTGACACCTGGTACAAACTCAATAACCGTTTTATCTGCAAAAGATTTAAATCCAGATATTTCAAGTCTCTTTAAATGCAAGGCAAGACAAACTCCTTCCTATCAAACTTTTTCATTTTTTAGTGCTGTTTCCGCCGCAGCTTGTTCAGCAGCTTTTTTTGTTTTGCCACTTCCAGTAGCTAATTCTTTTCCATCTGCTATCACGGCCACAACGAATTGTTTTTCATGAGCAGGTCCTACTTCTTCTAAAATCTGATATTGTATCAGAACTTCACCATTTTTTTGTAACCATTCTTGCAATTGTGTTTTATAATCCATCACATGTGAAAAAGCACCGGCTTTAATTTTTGGAAAGACAAATTGTTTTAAAAAGTCTAAAACTGCATCTAATCCTTGATCTAGATAGAGTGCACCAACAAAAGACTCAAACAAGTCACATAGCAATGCAGAACGTTTACGACCATTCATTTGTTCTTCACCACGGCCTAATCGTATTTCTTTGTCAAAGCCTAATTCCTTAGCAAATTGTGAAAAACTGGCTTCACAAACAATTGTCGCACGAAAACGTGTTAATTTTCCTTCTGACATTTCAGGATAGTGCTCAAATAAATATCTTGAAATGGTAAGCTCCAAGACTGCATCGCCTAAAAATTCAATCCGCTCATTGTCGCTTAAACGGTTCCCCCTATGCTCATTCACATATGATGAATGGGTAAATGCCTGTTCCAATAATGAAATATTTTGAAAGACAATACCAAACTCATCTTTTAATCTTTTTAAAAATTTTTCGTTCAAATTTTCTCCTCCTTCCAATAAAATAAAATCATACACCTTTCCATTATACTTGATTTTTCTATAAAAAAAACTATTATTCCTTATTTTTCTTTATTTCATACTAAAAGCAAAAAAAACACAAGGTTTTCCTCATGTTCTTTTTGCTTGATTAGGTTATATAAAGGATCTTCAGCTGTTCATTCTACTGAGAAATCCCAGCCTTTATTTTAATGGTTCCTCTGCTGTTAGTTCAATTTTTTCCCAACTAAGACTATTTGTACCACCACGTGACCAATCTAAACCTTTCACACGTTTATTAACAGGTAATACTTCATAGTAGTTAAGCATTGGAACGACAACAGCTTCATCCATCATATACTCTTGCCATTCTTTGAAGGCATTATTTTTATATTCTAAATCAAATGATTTTGAAGAAGCGATATTTTTCAATAAAGTATCCAATTCTTTAGATGCAAAACGAGTATAGTTAAAGGCAGCATCTCTACCATAAAGACCAGTCGGAGTTGGATCTGAACCAACTGACCAAGCACCAAAGTAAACATCTACATCTGGATCATCCGCTTTAATCTTGTCATAGAAGCTATTAAATTCTACTAGGCGACCTGATGATAATGTTACTTTCAAGCCAATTGCTTCCCATTCTTGCATCATGTATTCTGATAAAGCTTCTGCTTCTTCACCATTAGAACGAGATAGGAATTTAATTTCAAGTGGCTTGCCATCTTTGTCTTCACGAATGCCATCACCATCGACATCTTTATAACCTGCTTCATCTAATAGTTTTTCTGCTTTTTCAGGATCATAAGGGAATCCTTTAATATCATCATTTTGGAAATCTTTAAATAGTTGTGGAATTAATGAAGTTGCTTCTACACGAAGATTGCTATAGTACTCTTGACCAATCGCTTTTTTATCAATCGCATACCCCATTGCTTGGCGTAATTTAACATCTGCCATTTTGGCTTTTGGATCCGTCACAACTTCATCTTTTTCGCTATCCCATTTACCTTGTTTAAAACCAAGGTAAGAATAAGCAAAATCTTCACGACCTAAGACTGTTACATTTTCTAAATCAGCATAGGTTGGATAAATTTCTGTTGGCATCAAAATTGCAACATCATATTTTCCACCTTTAAGTCCTTCAACTACAGCAGTTGGAATCGCACGATTTAAAATAATCTTATCCAATTTAGGCTTACCTTTGTAATAATACTCATTTGGTAAGTATTCAATTGACTCACCAGGTACCACATTCGTAATCACAAATGGTCCAAACCCAACTGGATTTTTACGAATTTTATCTGATGATTGTAGGTCTTTAATAGCGACATCTTTCAAATAGTGTTTTGGCATTGCTGAATTCCAAATACCACCACCAGCTACTAATAAACTTGGTGAAACTTCTTCAAATGAAATTTCAATTTCTTTATCACTGATTGTTTTGATTCCTGAAATAGTATCCGCTTTACCATTATGATACTCTTCCATTCCGATAATATTTGTCATATCTGCATTATAGCGAACACCTGTATAATCTTTATGACCAATTACTTCATAAGAATAAATCAAATCTTCTGCTTTTAATGGTTCTCCATCTGACCATTTCACATTGTCATTAATTTTAATCGTTGCTTTTTTCGCTTCTTTATCAAGTTCTAAGGAAGCTGCACCATCATTTGTAATATTAAAATCTGCATCAGTTGTAAATAGAGCACCTAACGCAATATCATTCAATTGAGAATCAAAAGCATCCTCTTGAAATTCATTACTAAAAACACCTTTAAACGCTGATTCAGTAGCTATTACTGCTTGTAAAGTTCCACCTTCAATTGCTTTCTCATCATTTTCAACAATCGTCGAAAATTTATTTTTCTCTGCTTCATCGACATTTTTTGTATCTTCTTTTTTCCCATCTTTGTTACCACCGCCACAACCTGTTAGAATGAGCGTTGTTGATAAAAGAGCTACAATTGCTTTTTTCCCAATCTTTTTCATAAATCATCCTCCTAAGATTCAACAATCAATCTCATTAAATACATTAGAATTAAATGAGATTTCTCTCATTATACACTCAGAGAATAGATAAAGCAAGAATTTTCTGAATATTCTTCAAATAAGTTGATTTTAAAGAATTTAGAAACATAAAAAGAGCAAACACAAAGGTTTGCTCTTTCGTATATCACAATTATTTTTCAGTTGTTTCTGCAGTTAACTCAACATTTTGCCATTGAGTTGCGCCATAATGCCAGTCAAGATTTTTAACACGATTACTTACTGGAAGTGTTTCATAGCGATATAGAGTTGGAATAACTGGAAGTTCTTCCGCCATGTATTCTTGCCATGCAGTAAATGCTTTCACTCTGTACTCTTCATCAAATGATTTTTCAGAAGTAATATCTTTTAATAATTTGTCTAAATCTTTTGTTGCAAAACGTGAGAAGTTAAATTCTGAATCTCTTCCATATAAACCAGTAGGAGTTGGATCAGTACCTACGCTCCATGCTGCTTGGAAAATATCAATATCTTTATCGTCTGCTTTTACTTTATCGTAGAAGCTGTTGAATTCAATTAATCTACCAGTTGAAAGTACAACTTTAAGACCAACTTCTTCCCAACATTGGATATAGTATTGTGCTAATGGTTCAGCAACTTCGCCACCAGACATTGATGCAAAATTAATTTCAAATGGTTTGCCGTCTTTATCTTCACGAATACCATCACCATTAACATCTTTATAGCCTGCTTCATCTAATAACTCATTTGCTTTATCGATATCTTGTGTGTAACCTTTAAGGTCTTTATCATGATAACCAGCAAATGCAGGTGGGATTAAAGTAGTCGCATTTTGACGTAAACCTGAATAGAAGGCTTCTCCAACTTCATCATTGTTCACTGCATAAGCCATCGCTTGACGTAACTTAACATCTGCCATTTTTGCTTTTGGATCAGTAACAACTTCACCTTTTTCTTTATCTAAAGTTCCTAATTTAAAACCAATATAAGTGTATGATAATTCTTCACGACCTAAAATGGTTGTATTCTCTAAATCTTCATAAGATTTGTAAATATCAGTTGGCATTGATAATGCAACATCATATTCACCAGCTTTTAAACTTGCAACAATAGAATCAGAAGGAATACGTTTCAATACAACTTTATCTAATTTAGGTTTACCTTTGTAGTAGTGTTCATTTGGAACAAACTCTACTGATTCACCCGCAACAATGTTTGACACTTTGAAAGGTCCAAGCGTTACTGGATTTTTACGAATTTGATCAGATGCAGCCATCTCTTTAACTGGAACATCCTTTAAGTTATGTTTTGGTAATACACCACTCCAAATACCGCCACCAGCATTTAACATTGCTGGAGAAACTTCTTGATATTCAATAACGACTGTTTGATCGTCTTTTATAGTAATTCCTGAAATTGTTTTAGCAGTTCCTTCGTGATAAGCTTCCATCCCAACGATATTTTTGAAGGTTTCATCATAGCGAACACCGTCATAATCTTTATGGCCAACTACTTCATAAGTGTAAGCAATATCTTCAGCTTTTAAAGCTTCACCATCTGACCATTTCACGCCATCTTTAATTGTAATGGTCGCTGTTTTTGCTTTTTCATCAAACTTAACTTCTGTTGGACCATCATTTGTAATGGCGAAGTTATCATCATAAGTGTATAGTGGTTCTACATTAAATTGAAAAATCTTTGAATCATAGGCATCATCATTAAACTCTTGACTGAAAATCCCTTTAAAAGCAGAATCAGAAACTAAAGCTACATTTAATGTGCCACCTTTAATTGCATCTTTATCATTGCTTGTTTCTATTGGAAATAAAGATTTATCAACGTTTTCCTTTCCATTATCTTTTGATGCATCGTTACCACCACTCTTATTACCGCCACCACAAGCAGCAAGAACTAACGAGACTGTTGCAAGTGAAACTAGTAAAGAAGTTCCTTTTTTCTTCATGTTCATTTCTTTTCCTCCTTTTTCTTAACCTAATCGTTGTTTTGCGTCAGCCGCACGTCTTAAGGCTTGGCCAACGTAATTTATACATAACATCAAGACTAAAATTAGTAATGATGCAGGTACCCAAATCCATGGTCTTGCAGATAAAACTTCTGGTGATCTTGCATAATTTACTAAAGTCCCTAAACTAGGTGTTGAAGCTGGTAAGCCAAAGCCTAAGAAAGTAAGTCCTGTTTCAATTCCAATATTGGCAGCAAAGTTTAATGTCATATTGACAATAATAATTGAACTAATATTTGGTAAAACTTCTCTAAACATAATCACGAAATTATTTGTACCCATTGTTTTAGAAGCACTTACATAATCTCTTCTAGATTCAGATAAAGCACGACTACGAACTAATCTAGTTTTAGCAGCCCACATAAATAGACTCATGATAAGAATAAATGTAAATACAGTAAAACTAGGAACAATTGTAATTAATACAATAATCATCATATAAGTTGGTAAAATCATAACAAAATCAACAATACGCATAATAATGTTATCAATCACTCCACCAAAATAACCAGCAATTAAGCCTAATGTTACCCCTACAAAACTAGTAATCACTGTAATTGAGAAACCAATCATAATGGAATTACGAGCACCTAGAAATAACTGACCTAAAATTGAACGTCCACCTGAGTCAGCACCTAATAAAAATTCTGAACTTGGTGGTGCAAATTTATTTAATAAACTTACACGCATAACCTCTTTTTGATCAATAAACATTGCACCGATAAATACGGTTAACAATAAAATTACTAAAACGATTAAAGCTGTTAATGCAACTTTATCTTTTAAAAATTCTCTAGCAATTACCTTAAACCCTAACGGTGGGTTTGAACTAGAAGAATCTAATTCTGTCTCTTCAATAACATCTTCAACATTTGGATTTGACGCCATATGAGCACACACTCCTTTTCTACATTTTCAGGTTCTTAGTCAAGACGAATACGTGGATCTACCACACTCATTAGAATATCAGAAACAAGGGTACCAATTAGAGTAATGACACCGAATAACATTACAAGTGCTGTAATCACACTATAGTCACGACTTCCAATTGACTGAATGAACAGTTGACCAATACCTGGATAGGCAAAAATTGTTTCGATAAAGATTGAACCACTAATTAATGCGACTAATTCCATTCCAATGTTAGAAGTGATTGGTAACATTGAGTTTCTAAAAATATGTCTTGAATACACTTTACTTACTGGAACACCTTTAGAACGAGCAGTTTTTACAAAATCTTGTTGTTTTGCATCAATGACTTCATTTCTAAGGTATTGAATGGTTGTTGCGGTTCCTAGAATAGCTCCTGTTAAACCAGGTAAAATTAAATGATACAATTTATTCATAAAGTAAGCAAACGTTCCTGAGGTTACACCAACATCCACTGAACCAGATGTAGGGAACCATTGTAATTGATAACCAAAAAGGAATAAAATAACAAGACCTAACACAAATGTTGGGACAGCATAACTAATATAGTTATAAATTACAACAATTTTATCAAAAATTGAGTTTTGGTAACGACCTGCTAATAAACCAACAGGTAGTGCAATGACATAAGTCATAATAATAGTAAACAATGATAGGAATACTGTATTACCTGCACGTTGTCCAATAATAGATGAAACGGCGATTTTATGTGTATAACTTACACCAAAGTCCCCTTTGAAAGCATTGGTTATCCAACGTCCATACTGAACCAAAATACTATCATTTAAACCAGCTGCTTCTCTTAAAGCTTCAATTGTTTTTGGATCTGTATCTGGAGTAATTAACCCTGTAAATGGATCCCCTGGCATTAATTTTGCAAGTGCAAAGATTAAAATACTCAAAATGAATAATTGAGGGATCATAAATAGAACACGTCTTAGAACTGTTTTCCACATAATTTAATTCCCTCCCACTTCAATATTTTTAAGTGCAACTTTATGTGTATCAGTGAGAGATTTTAAATCATAAACTTTCCCGTTTTCATCATAATATTGCTTCTCATTTTGGCGATATTCTTCTTCAACTCTACGGCGATTAGCTTTATGCACTTCTCTATTTTCAGTATCAATCTCTGGAATCGCAGCAATTAAACGTTTGGTGTAAATATGCTGTGGATCTTTATAGATATCTTCTCTTGTTCCACTTTCCACTAAACGACCACGATACATAATCGAGATATGATCACACATGTGTTTTACCACACCTAAATCATGAGAAATAAATAAATAGCTTAAACCATATTCTTCTTGAATATCTTTCATAAAGTTTAATACTTGTGCTTGTACTGATAAATCAAGCGCAGATACAGGTTCATCAGCAACAATCAATTTAGGACGGCATGCAACAGCACGAGCAACCCCTAAACGTTGTTTTTGACCACCAGAGAATTCATGAGGGTATTTATACATTGCATCCTCAGGCATACCAACAATATCTAATAGCTCTAAGATACGTTTCTTTTCTTCGCCTTCTGTTAAACGTTCAAAGTTACGAATGGGTTCAGCGATAATATCGCGTACACGTTTCTTTGGATTTAAACTTGAAGTCGCATCTTGGAAAATCATTTGGACATCACGATTATAAGTAGAATTTTTTCCACGAATTTGTTTTGAAACATCTTTTCCTTCATAGATAATTCTACCATCGGTAATTTTTTCAAGTCCCATAATGGCTTTACCTGTTGTTGATTTACCAGAACCTGATTCACCAACCAATCCATAAGTTTTTCCTCTTTCAATAGACATATTGATACCATCTAAAGCATAAACATGATCCACTACTGTATTAAAGAAGCCACCACGAATTGGATAATGAACTTTTAAATCTTCAATTTCTAAAAAGCTCATATTTATTCGCCCCCTTCTTCAAAATGGAAATTCTTATAGCATGTACATCTAACAAAATGATTTGGTGCAACTTCATGCATTACTGGATTTTCTTCATGCTCTTCTGCAGCAATCCATGGAATACGTGCAGCAAAGCGACAACCTTTTCTTGGTAATTTTACAAGAGAAGGTACCACACCATCAATCACATGTAGCTCATCATTTTCTGAATCCATTTGCGGAATTGAGTTTAATAGTGAACGTGTATATGGATGTTTTGGATTATTGAATAATTCACCAACTTCAGCTTCTTCAACAACTTGACCTGCATACATCACAGCAACACGGTCTGCCATTTCAGCTACGACACCAAGGTCATGGGTAATTAAAATAATCCCTGTTCCATTTTCTTCTTGTAATTCTTTTAATAAATCTAAAATTTGTGCTTGAATTGTTACATCAAGTGCGGTTGTTGGTTCATCCGCAATAATGATTGGTGGTTTACATGATAAAGCAATGGCAATCATCACACGCTGACGCATTCCACCAGATAGTTCATGTGGATATTGTTTTGCTACACGAGGTGGATTTGGAATCCCAACTTGCTCTAACAATTCAAGTACGCGCTCATATCTTTTTTCTTTACTTAATTTTGTATGGAAAATTAAAGATTCTGCTATTTGATCTTGAATGCGCATTAAAGGATTTAATGCTGATAATGGATCTTGGAAAATCATCCCAATATCATTGCCTCTAATTTTATTGTATAACTCTTCATTCAAGTCTACTAAGTTTAGGTCTTGATAGATGACCTCTCCTGCAACTTTCGTTTTGTTTGGGTCATGCAAGCCCATAATTGTTGTAGCTAATGTACTTTTCCCACAACCAGATTCACCCACAATTGCTAAGATTTCATTCTTTTCTAAACTAATAGATACATCATCAACTGCATCATAAAAATCATCTTTGATTCTAAATCCAGTATGAAGATGATTGATGTCTAGTAATTGATTTTCATTTTCCACACAAATGCCTCCTTTGTTGATTTTTGAAGTGTCGTCTGTTCAGTCATCATTTTTTTATAAATAGACAAAAATAAATTGCAAAAAAACAAAGAATTCCCATTACTTCATGAAAACGTTCAAAAAGTAAAAGAAAATTTCTTCTAATGATGTGCCATCCAATTGTTGTCGATTGGTTTTACTGATTCAAACAGGTCACTTCAAACACTCTTACATTTATCATTCTATTTTAACTTTTATAGAAAAGCAAAGTAGAAGCCTTTAATCATTCACAAACAAAACTCTTTCTTTTCATTAGAAACGTTCTGACTTAAGTGATACTATTATGAGAATATGATTAAATTTACTTAATTATATAAAGTTATGCTGAACATTGCAACACATTTTTAGCATTTCTTAACAATTCATATCAAAAAGATTCTGACAATTGTAAAATATACAAAAATAGCAGGGATAAGTTTTGTACTTATTCCTGCTATTTTATTATGTCAACATTATTCTACGTGAGATTCGATGTACTTCGCTGCGTCACCAACCGTTACGATTTGTTCTGCATCTTCATCAGAAATTTCAGTTCCAAATTCATCTTCAAGTTCCATGACTAATTCAACAATATCAAGTGAGTCAGCACCTAAATCTTCTTTAAATGTTAATTCAGGAGTTACCTTATCCTCATCAACACCAAAACGTTCAACGATTAATTTTGCTACTTTTTCAAATACTTCACTTTGAGCCATTTTTTTCACCTCCACCAATTGCATGTCATTTAATAAAGATATCTTTATTAAATTATTGCACACACATCTCTTTATATTTTACTTAGAGAAGTTCTTTTTGTCTAGTTAAAAAAGACAAGTTCTCCAGTTTTTTTAAATTTTCTGTTAAGAAAATGTTAAAACATCGTTAATCCACCGTCTACGTGGAGGGTTTGTCCAGTCAGATATTTCGCTTCTGGACGCGTTAAGAAATAAACAACAGCAGCTACATCTTCTGGTGTACCATAATGTGCTAATGGAATATTTTGTAGCATCAGCTCTTTTACCTGATCAGATAAGTTTTCAGTCATATCTGTCTCAATAAATCCTGGCGCAACAGCATTTACTCGAATGCCTCGACTCGCTAATTCTTTTGCTGCGGTCTTTGTCATCCCTTCAATTGCTGCTTTACTTGCGACATAATTGATTTGCCCTGGATTGCCAATACTTCCTACAACACTGGAAATATTTACGATAGAACCAGTTTTTGCGCGCATCATTAATTTAGACGCAGCCTTCATCATCAAAAAGGTTCCTTTTAAATTGACAGCAATAATCTGATCAAAATCTGCTTCTTTCATGCGCATCATTAAACCGTCTTTTGTCATTCCCGCATTATTAATCAAAATATCTACTTTACCAGCTTGTTCTTTTACTTCGCTAAAAATACGCTCAACATCTATCTCTTGGCTAATGTCACCTTGAACAAGGTATCCACTACCTCCTTTTGCTTCTATAGCAGTTAAAGTCGCTTCAGCCTTAGCTTTACTACCACTATAATGAACTGCCACAAGATAAGCAGGATTAGCGTATTGTAACGCAATTGCTTGGCCGATACCACCTGAGGCACCAGTAACCAAGACACTTATTTTTTCAGTCATCAGATTCACACCTCTTCTTTTAATGTTGTTAAAACTTCATTAGCTGTTTCAATGTCACAGACGTTATGTGTTATTGCTTCGCGCTTAATTTTTTTCATTAAACCTGTTAAAACTTTGCCCGGTCCGATTTCAATAAAATCAGTGACACCTGCAGCAAGCATCGCTTCAATCGTTTGTGTCCATAAAACAGGAGAGGTTAATTGTAAGGTCAATTTATTCACAATCTCATTTGGATCATTTAATGTTTGTGCATCTACATTATTAATAAATGTCATATTAGGTGCTTTAAAAGCTAATTTAGCTAATAAAAGGTTCAACTCCATTGCAGCTGGTTGCATATATCCTGAATGAAAGGCCCCACTAACTTTTAGTGGTAAGACACGTTTCGCTCCGGCTTCTTTTAACGTATCAATGTGAGACGCTAATGCTTCTTTTTGCCCAGATATGACAATTTGACCTGGTGCATTCACATTTGCAGCAAATAACACAGGTTCTTCATAATCAGCGTTAATCTTAGCTAAGGTTTGATCAATTACCTCTTGTGTCAAGCCCAATACTGCACTCATACCACCGGATACATCCTTCATTGCTGCATTCATTAATTTCCCTCTTTGTCTCACTAAAGGAACTGCAACAGATAAAGGAAGCATGCCACTGGCAACTAAAGCGCTATACTCACCTAATGAATGTCCTGCGACATAATCAGCTTGTAAGTCGTGTCTTGCAAGATAGTCAGTTAATAGGCTACTCGTCGCCACAAGAGCTGGCTGTGCCATTTCTGAAGCGGTTAATTGTTCGCTTGGTCCTTCATGCATTGTTTTGATTAAATCAAAATCTAACTGGCTTTGTAAGGTATTTAATTGTTGCTCACTTGTTGGGTCTTCCTTGACAAAATCTGCCATTCCAACTACTTGTGAACCTTGCCCTGGATAAATAAATGCAATTTTTCTCATGGCTCTTCCTTTCATTATTCCTATTCAATATCATGTCTTTTATCATTTTAATACTATCTACTACTAATTTCAAGTTAAAAATAAAATTGAGGCTGAGACAAAAGGCGTTAAGGCTTGAGAAATTGGAGCAAAAGACGAACAATTGTCATGCTTCTTAGGATTTTTAATCCTTAGAAACATGATACAAATCGAACAAAGTTCGACTTTGTTCCTTATTAGATGTTTTGTGAACCAAATCCTTCAAATCTAGCATGTTTCATGCGTAGAATTTGTTGTGATCGAAGCGCAGCGTAGTAGGTACCAATCATCATCTATTCACTTACGTTCACAGTGATTCTTGGCAATTTCCGAAGAGCCTGACTTTTGGCCACCGTTTATGGAAGCAATTTACGTGGTTGTGATAAAACTTTTGAGTTTTGTCACAACCACAATTTATTTTTATTTAACCGATTATTTTGCTTGATTTTCAAAATAGTCAACTAAGTCACCAATCACATTCGTTTGGAGCATTTCTCTAATTTGCTTGATTGTATAGTAAACAGATTCTTTTCCTGTTGAACCATGGGTTTTCACTACTGGTGCTTTCAAACCAATTAATGCAGCCCCACCATGCTTTGAATAATCCAATTTATCTTTAATTGCATAAAGACCATCTTTTAACAGCAAGCCGCCTAGCTTCCCTTTAGCCCCATTATCACTAATCGCAGATTTAATCAGCTTCATCATGGACATTCCTGTTCCTTCAATTGTTTTTAGAACAGCATTTCCAGTGAAACCATCTGTTACCACCACATCTGCTACACCATTTAATAATTCTCTTGCTTCAACATTTCCAATAAAGTGAATGCTTTTATCATTAGTAAGTAATTCATAAGCTTTTTTAGTTAAATCATTCCCTTTACCAGCTTCTGTTCCGTTATTAAGCAAACCTACTGTTGGGTTTTCAATACCTCTGACATATTTTGCATAATAAGAGGCAAGAATCGCATACTGATGGATATTTTCAGGTTTTGTATCGGCATTTGCGCCAACATCCATTAAGTTAAAGCCTTTATCTGAATTTAAAACAGGCAAGGTTGGCATTAAACCAGGGCGATCAATTCCCTTGATACGACCAACAATTAATAAGCCAGCGGTTAATAGAGCGCCTGTATTTCCAGCTGAAAACAAGGCATCTGCTTCCCCATTTTTAACTGCTTGGGCACCTAAAACCATTGAAGCTTCTTTTTTTCTGCGAATCGCACGAACAGGATCGTCATCACTATTTATTTTTTCATCTGTATGAATAATTGTGATATTTTTTTCGGTTGTTAAATACTCACGAATGGCTGACTCTTTGCCATATAATTGAAAAGAAAGGTCTGGAAATTCCGTTGCTGCCATCATCACTCCTTCAACAATTGCTTGTGGTGCATAATCTCCACCCATTGCATCTACTGCTATTTTCATCTGATTCACTCCTATTTTTTATCTGTTCTATGATAAATTTCAAATGTTGCATGGAAAACCAACTCACTATTAACAAAGCTCTCAACTGAAACTTGAATATATTTATCCGTTGTTTCTGTTACCTTTGCTTTAGCAATGACATTATCACCTAATTTTACTTGTTTATCAAAAAATACATTTGCTGCTGTAGTCAGCGCTAATACATCATCAACAATCGCAATTGCTAGTGAGTTTGCTTGGGCAAATAAATAATGTCCTCTGGCAATGTAGTTTCGCTTAAAGACATGCTCTGGTTCAATTAAAAATAGACTAATTCCACTAACACCAGTTTCTACATCTAATAATTGACCAATCACTTCCTCAGATTCTAAGCTTTTAATTTCTCCATTGAAGCTTTTTTCAGCCACTTCTTTGGTTCGTTCTCGAAGCTGTGGAATATTTAAAATATTGCGATCCAAACGAATCGTTTGTATACTTACTTGAAATAGTTGTGCTAATTGATCATCTGTTAAAAATGGGTTTTCTTGTAAAGCTTCTTTAAATTTTTCTAATCGTTCTGCTCTTTTTAACTTTGCCATGGAATTTTTCTCCTTTTGAATCAATGATTTATTAGTCAAAACTTAATTTTTCTGTGTCTTCAATACCAACTGCCATCCGTAAAGCATGATAGGTTGCATCTGTAAAGAAAGCAGGCTGCTTAATTAGCTGCTGTGCTTCATTTCTAGCTGCTTCTAAAGCACCGAAATCTGTCACAATATCTGCAACTTTAAAGTCTGGCACACCTGATTGTTTTCGACCAAATAAGTCACCTGATCCTCTTAATTCTAAATCTTTTTCACTGAGTAAAAAGCCATCTGTTGTTTCGGTCATAATTTTCATTCGTTCTTGACCAATTTCGGTTTTTGGATTGGCAACTAAAATACAATAAGATTTTTTGCTTCCCCTTCCAACACGTCCACGTAATTGATGGAGTTGTGATAAACCAAAACGATCTGCATCATAGATGACCATGGTCGTTGCATTGGGTACATTAACACCAACTTCAATAACGGTTGTCGAGACTAATACTTGTACTTGATTCTCTTTAAATTGTTGCATAATCGTATCTTTTTCAGCTGCCTTCATTTTGCCATGAAGCAAACCTACTTGATAGCGTCCTTCATAATAAGTGGCTAATTTTTCATAGATATCCACTGCATTTTTAACATCTAAGCTCTCAGATTCTTCTATTAAAGGACAAATCACATAGGCTTGTGCACCCTTAACTAGCTCTGATTCAATAAATTCTAAGGTTGATTCAAACATTTTCGGCCTAATCCAAGTGGTTTCAATTGGAATCCGTCCTGCTGGTAATTCATCAATAATCGAAACATCCATTTCTCCAAAGACTGTAATCGCTAGGGTTCTTGGAATTGGCGTTGCAGTCATAAATAAGACATCTGGATTATTGCCTTTGTTTCTTAATATTTTACGTTGTTCGACACCAAATCGATGCTGTTCATCAGTGATGACTAAGCCTAGTTGTTTAAATTGAACATCTTCTTGGATTAAAGCATGGGTTCCTATTACAACATCTAAACTACCATTTGCAAGTTGCTCAAGTATTTCTTTTCTTAGCTTGGGTTTAGTCGAACCTGTTAGTAAGGCCACTTTGACTTGTAAGGGATCAAATAGTTGATCTAGGCTTTCCATATGCTGCTCAGCTAAAATTTCAGTTGGTACCATTAAGGCTCCTTGAAAGCCTGCATCCACAGTTGCAAATAAAGCAATAGCAGCAACAATTGTTTTACCGCTTCCAACATCCCCCTGAAGCAGACGCTGCATATGATAAGGACTTTTTAAATCGGCACAAATTTCATTGACCACTCTTTTTTGAGCCGCAGTTAATTCAAAGGGTAAAGAAGCAATAAAAGTTCTTAAGTGAGCTACATGATAAGCAATTTCAATGCCTTGCTTGACTGATTTTTCTTGTCTTCTTAAGACTTGTAATTTCATTTGAAAAGTAAATAATTCTTCAAAGATAATCTGTCTTCTTGCTTGTTTGCTTTGTTCTTCATCTGTTGGGAAATGCATGGCATAAACTGCTTCTTTATGGGAAATGAGTCGGTATTTTTCTTTTAATGAAACAGGAATAATCTCAGGTATTTGATCAGCAAATAATTCATATGCTTGGGTCACTAAATTAAATAAGGTTTTTTGTTGGATACTTTTACTGACACTATAAACAGCTTCAAATTCTTTTTGCTCAGCTGTCTTACTACCAATAATTTTCATACCAGCTAAGCTACTTCGTTTGCTATCCCATCTACCATAAATCGTGATTTCTTCGCCAGCTTTCACTTGCCCTTTTAAATAGGGTTGGTTGAAAAAAGTCACCATAATCACATCTTGCTCAATGGCGATTCTAAAAATGAGGCGGGTTTTTCGATACCCAAAGCTATTAATCACTGGATCCGCTATCACAACCCCTTTTAGGGTCACTTTTTCTTGATCTGTAATATCTGATAAATCTTTTACTTGTAAATCTTCATAGCGAAAGGGGTAATAGGAAAGTAAATCAAGAACGGTATAAATGCCTAATTGATTTAATGCTTCTAATCGTTTTCCCGCTACGCCTTTTAAAATTGAGACTGAACTGTAAATTGATTCATCCATAATTTTTTAGGCATCTACACCAAAGATTTTCATTTTTATGTCTCTTCCTGTTGGTGTATCTGCTAATCCTCCTTCTGCTGTTTCTTTAAAGATTGTCGGCATTTGAATCCCTACTTTATACATAGCTGCTATGACTTCATCCGTTGGAATCGCACTCGTGATACCTGCTAAGGCCATATCAGCAGAAATCATTGCTTGAGAGGCACCTAATGCATTGCGTTTCACACATGGCACTTCAACAAGACCTGCTACAGGATCACAGATGAGGCCCATCATATTTTTTAAGGTAATGGCCATTGCAGCACTGCTCATTTCTGGTGTGCCACCCGCTGCTTCTGTTAGCGCTGCTGCTGCCATCCCACTGGCACTCCCAATTTCTGCTTGGCATCCACCCTCTGCTCCGCTAATGGAAGCATTATTTGCTGTTACTAGGCCAAATGCTCCAGCTGTAAATAGAAAGCGAATCATTTGTTCACGTGTTAAATTTAATTGATCTCTTGCAGCAAATAAAACACCAGGTACAACACCTGCACTGCCTGCGGTTGGAGTTGCACAAACTAATCCCATAGCTGCATTGACTTCATTGGTTGCAATCGCATTTCTAACTGCTTTTAAGATGGTTTCGCCACTGATAAAATTACCTTTTTCAATATAATGCATCAATCTAGTTGCATCATTTCCTGTTAATCCTGTAGGTGAGGCAACACCTTCTATGCCCCGTGCTACAGCTTTTTCCATAACGGAAAGCTGATGATCCATTTGTCCCCAAATTTCTTCTCTTGTCATATTTCCCCGCTGTAACTCTACCTGAATCATTGCTTCAGAAACAGATCCGGCATTTTCAGCTAATGTGACAAGCTCTTTAATTGAATGAAACACAAGTGTTATCCCCCTTTTTATCATTGTATTAGTACCACCACGTGCTAACTCTATATTTGAAGAAAAGCTGAACATCATCTGCTCAGCTTGTCCATTTTATGATTGAAAGAAACTCGCTTGATGAATCATTGGAATTTCTAACATTTTCTCAATACTTGCATCAATTTCTTTTTCGTCAACTTCAATGACCATAATGGCTTCATCCCCTTTGGCCTTGCGGGAAACCATCATTGTCGCAATGTTAATGCCTTGTTCAGCTAAGACAGTTGCCACTTTTGCAATGGCACCATGTAAATCTTGATGAACAATTAAGATAGTTGGTTGATTGGCTTGCATTTTGATTTTAAAACCATTTACCTCAGAAATTTGAATGTTGCCACCACCAATTGAGCAGCCCAGTACTTCAAGCTTTTGTTGGCCTTTTTCAAGGACGATTTTAGCTGAATTTGGATGTTCTGCTACTTCATCAGTTGGAATAAATTGCACATCAATGCCTAGAGCTTTGGCTCGTTCTAATGATTGGGGTAATCTAGGATCATCTGGTTCATCATCTAAAAGACCACCAATCAAAGCAATATCCGTACCATGTCCCTGATAGGTTTTAGCAAACGATTCATATAAATAAATAGTGACCTTTTCAGGAAGTGTCCCAAATATTTTTCTGACTACTTTTCCAATTCTAGCCGCTCCAGCAGTATGAGAACTACTTGGACCTACCATAATAGGTCCAATGATATCAAATACGCTATGATATCTATCTCCCATCTGCTATTCCGCCGCTAACAAGTATGGATAAACAGGTTGATCACCTTGGTGAACTTCTACTTCAATATCTTCATCTAAGGCTGTTACTGCTTCTGCAATGGCTTCAGCTTCTTCTTGTGTTGCATCTTCGCCAAAGATAATCGTCACAATTTCAGTTTCATCATTCAGCATTGCTTTTAATGTTTCAATGGCTACTTCTTGACGATTTGGTTTTGAAATTTTAATGTCGCTTTCGATAATGCCCATGAAATCGTCTTTTTTAATTTCTAAGCCATCAATTGCTGTATCACGAACCGCAACAGTCACTTGACCACTAACAGTTTGCGCTAGAGCATCTGTCATTTCATTTTTATTGCTGTCTAAATCATTCATTTCATTAAATGCAAGCATTGCAGCCATTCCTTGAGGAATCGTTTTGCTTGGTACAACTGCTACATCAACAGCGCTAACTTCTGCCGCTTGATCTGCTGCCATGAAAATATTTTTGTTATTTGGTAAAATAATCACTTTTTCAGCATAAACTTCATCAATTGCTTTTAAAATATCTTCTGTACTTGGATTCATGGTCTGTCCACCACTAATAATATAGTGTGCACCTAAGCTTTCAAATAAGGTTTGAACCCCTTTTCCAGCTGCAATTGCAATAATGCCATAAGGACGTTTTTCTTTTGGTGCTGGTGCTGTCTGTTCAGCTTCTAAAAGTGTTTCATGTTGCATACGCATATTGTCCACTTTCACTTTTACCAATGAACCAAATTTTTGACCATAGTTCATCACTTTACCTGGATATTCTGTATGAACATGGACTTTAATAATTTCATCATCTGCTACAACTAGTAAAGAATCACCTAGTTCATTTAGATAGTTACGGAAAGTATCATAGTCAAATTCACTATCTACTGTTTCGCCTTCACCAATACGAACCATAATCTCAGTACAATAGCCAAATTGGATATCTTCAGTTGCCATATGCCCATGAACACTACGGTGATGTTCAGCATTTAGCATTTCAGTCATTTCATGCTCATTTGGTTGATAAGCTACTTCTTCAGTCGCTTTTCCTGAAAGAACTTCCAAGAAGCCTTCATAAACAAATAAAAGACCTTGTCCACCACTATCTACTACGCCAACTTCTTTTAGTACAGGTAATAAATCTGGTGTTTTTGCTAATGAAATTTTGGCACCTTTCACAACGGCTTCCATAATTTCAATCAAATTATCAGTATCCTCAGCTTTACGCTCACCACGTTTTGCTGCTTCTCTTGAAACAGTTAAAATTGTTCCTTCAACTGGTTTCATCACCGCTTTATAAGCCGTTTCAACACCGCCAGTAAAAGCAGCGGCAAATTCTTTTCCTGTTAAAGTTGCTTTGCCTTCTACACTTTTAGCAAAACCACGGAATAATTGTGATAAAATAACGCCTGAATTACCACGGGCACCCATTAATAAACCTTTAGATAAAGCTGCAGCTAAATCGCCCATTTCATCAGAAATAGTACTTGAAACAGCTTTCGCTCCACTTATCATTGATAAATTCATATTTGTTCCTGTATCACCATCTGGTACCGGGAAAACATTTAATGAGTTTACATACTCAGCATTTACACTTAAACGCTCAGCCCCCACTGCAACCATTGCACGAAATTGTTTTCCTTCTAACTTTGTAACTTTCACAAAAATATCCTCCTTAGTTGCCCTATTTGCAACATCGATTCATTCAAATTAGTCTTTCATTACACGAACGCCTTGTACATACACGTTCACTGAATTTGCTGTAATACCAAGCATTGTTTCAAGATTGTATTTCACTTTTTCTTGTACATTGCGACAAACTTCTGAAATTTTAGTACCATAACTTACAATAATAAAGACATCTACGCCTACGCCATTTTCTTCTTGTTTAATCACAACGCCGCGTGCATAATTTTCTTTTTTCAAAATATCATTTAAATTATCACGAATCTGATTTTTACTTGCCATGCCAACAATTCCATAAATGTCTGTTGCTGCACCACCTACTACCGTAGCAATAACGTCATTTGAAATATCGATTGTACCAAATTGTGTTTTGATTTTAACTGCCATGTCTGAAAATCCTCCTTCAACCCATATTTGGGCATTGAATTACTACCCTATATTCTATCATAGGGTGTTACAATTGGAAAGAAAAATCAAATGAAAGCTTGCTTTAATTGAAAATTAGCGCACTTTTTTTCATTGTTTTCTCATCATTTATACTTTACACGGATTGATTTATCTGTCAAGGGAATTTACTTGAAAGAAAAGTGTTGCATTCCAAATGCATTTATGATAAATTATTGGAGTATGAGTAATGAAGCTTTGCTTCTAGACATAGGCAAAGGAGGAAAGAATAATATGGCAAAAGAATGTGTCATCACAGGACGTAAAAGTCGCAGCGGTAACAAACGTTCACACGCAATGAACTATAGCAAACGTACATGGAAAGCAAACTTGCAAAAAGTGCGTATTTTAGTTGATGGTAAACCTAAAAGAGTTTGGGTTTCAACTCGCGCTCTTAAATCAGGTAAAGTTGAACGTGTTTAATAAAACATTATAAAGCACCATAAGTTATTTACTTATGATGCTTTTTTTGTACCGAAAATTTAAAAAGTTGTACGGAATGCCTACAAAACGGTCGTTTCCATACAACTTTTTTTAATTAATCCTTACTTTGAATCACAGCAATGATGCCTTCATCAAAAGAAAAGCTAGCAGTTTCACCAATAAATTCATTGCTTGCTAGCGAAATTGGATAAGGGAAATCTACTTGATCTAATTGATATTTTTCATCATATAATGAAAGTTTTTTGACAGCTGTTAGACCAACAAAAGCCAAATACTTTTTATCTGCCTCTTTTTGTATTTCATGATGACCAGGTAAAAAATAATGAAGACTATTTTGTCGATCATATAAAGAAATTTTTTCAGCAGCTGTTAAAAAATTAAATCTTAGTACAATCCATAAATTAGCTAGCAGATGATCTAATCTACCACCTGTTGCACCAAAGATTCGAATCTTGGTTGGATTTAATTGAATGGCCAAATCAAGCGCAAGCTCAGTATCAGTCTCATCTTTTTCCGCTTTTAAAAGAAGCACTTCTTTTACTGCCTTTTTTAAATAAGCCAATTCCGCTTTTGAAATGGAATCAAAATCTCCTACAGCATAATCTGGTGTAATACCAAGTTCCATTAAACGCACGGCTCCTCTATCGACACCAATCCAAATCGTCTGCTCATCATGATAGTCCATTAAATCCGGCACTTCACTATCAGGTCCTCCAACTAAGATATGCACATTTTTCATTATTTTGAAATCACTGCTTTTAATTGGTCAATTTGTGCCTTACGATCTGCATGATTATAGATATATGAGCCAGCAACTAAAACATCCGCTCCTGCTTCATAACATTTTTTAGCTGTTTCAGGAACAATGCCGCCATCTACTTCAATTTCATAGGTATAGCCATGGGTTTCTTTTAGTTCTTTTAATACAGCAATTTTTTTCAATGAACTTTCAATGAAGCTTTGTCCACCAAAACCAGGATTGACACTCATCACTAACACCATATCAACATCTTCCAAGACATATGAAATGGCTTCTACTGGTGTCGCTGGATTTAACACCACACCTGCTTTTACTTGATGTGATTTAATGAGCTGAATGGCACGATGAATATGCGGTGTTGCTTCTGCATGAATGGTAATAATATCTGCACCAGCTTCTGCAAAAGCACCAATATACTCTTCTGGGTTACTCAACATTAAATGGCAGTCTAACGGCAATTTAGTAATCGGTCTAATGGCTGAAACAATATTTGGGCCTAAGGTTAAGTTAGGGACAAAATGACCATCCATCGCATCCACATGAATATAGTCTGCTCCACCTTTTTCTACGGCTACTATTTCTTCACCTAATTTTGCAAAATCCGCACTTAAAATTGAAGGGGCTATCTTTAACATTTTTATTCCTCATTTCTTGTCATATTTTGGTTTTCGTTCTTCGATTTCAGTTAAAAATTGTAAATAATTTTCATAGCGGTAACTTGGAATGGTACCTGCTTCTACTTGTTTTTTGACTTCACATTGTGGTTCATTTCGGTGCATACAGCCTCGATATTTACATTGGTCTGCTACTGCAACAAATTCAGGAAACAATTGTGGCAGCTCTGTTGCTTCAATACTAGAAAATTCAATTGAGCTAAAACCTGGGGTATCCGCTACCAATCCATCAAATAATGGTAATAACTCAACATGTCTCGTTGTATGCTTACCACGGCCTAATGCTGCTGAAATTTCACCTGTTTGAAGTGCTAATGCCGGAGATATTTGATTCAGCAAGGTTGATTTTCCAGCACCTGATTGGCCCATAAAAACCGTTAGCTTATCAGCAAAAGAGGCTTCGATTTCTTTGATAGCAGCTTGGTTATCTGTAGCATTTGGTACAATCATTTGGTAACCAATTGTTTCATAATCTGCTTGATATTTTTTTATTTTAGCCAATAAATCTGGTGTTAATAAATCAATCTTAGTAATATAGATAATTGGCTTAATTTTATGGTAAGCTAGTGTCACTAAAAAACGATTTAACAGATTCTCTGAAAAATTTGGTTCAACAGCTGACATAATAATCACACCTTGATCCACATTAGCAACAGGTGGCCGCACCAATTCATTTTTTCTTGGTAACAAATCTAATACATAGCCATCCGTTGTATTGCTACTCTCATAGATGACTTCATCTCCAACAAGTGGTGTCATTTTTCTTTTCCTAAAATTGCCTCTTCCTCTGGTTTGATAGGTCACACCTTGATCATATACATAGTAAAATCCGCTTAAAGCTTTTCTTATTTGCCCTTTTGGCACATAACCGCCTCTTCCTTTTTATCTAGTATTCTTCTTTTACTCTACTGAACAATTCTTTTTTTTGCAACCCTTTTTCTTTAAAACAAAAAACAAGTTGAGCCAAAAGGCGCTTAGGTTCAAGCACCAAGTAGGTACTTTTCTACATCAACTCATACTTCGTTGTGAATCAAAGCAATTGGAACAAAAGACGAACAATTATCATGCCTCTTAGGATTTTTAATCCTTAGAGACATGATACAGATCAAACGCAGTTTGACTCTGAACCTTATAAAGTTGTTGTGATCGAAGCGTAGCGTAGTAGGTATCAATCAGCATCTGTTCACTACGTTTACAGTGATTCTTGACAATTGCAGACCGAGCCTGCCTTTTGGCCACCGTCTATAGAGGTAATTTATGGTTTTTTTAGAAGCAATTTAAGAGGGCAAGACCAAACCTTAAGGTTTGGTCTTGCCCTCTAGGCACTATTGGTTATTGAACATTATCATCAGATAAAATCAAGTTACCATCGCGATAAACTTTATATTTTGCAGCGGAGCCTACTTTTATTTTAAAAGTAAAGGTATAAGGCCTATCTGCTGTAAGATCAAAGCTATCAGCAATTCCTGCAAGATCATGGGTCTCATCTTCAATATAAATGGTAATTTTGTTGGCTTTCTTCTCAGGTTCGGTTGCCGAAGAATCTGCAGAGCTATCTATCGGCGTGGTATCTGCAACATAAGGAATCGTAACGGTACGTGTAATTTCTTTAGTCGGTTCTTCTTTTGGTCCTTTAGAAATAGTAACCGTTAAAGCAGATCCTGGATAAACAGATTTATCTGCTCCTGGATTCTGACTGATGACTAAGCCTGCTTCAACAGTTGAAGAATATTCTTCCTCAACAGATAAAACTAAGCCATTCTCATTTGCATAATCTTCAACACTTTTCCTTGTATATTGTGTTAAATCTCGTAAAGTAAAGGAGGCAGGTCCTGCACTCACAGTAAAGGTAATTGTCGTATCTTTTGGTACTACCGCTGTGCCTGCTTCAGGATCTTGAGAAATAATTTTTCCTGCTTCAATTTCATCATGTTCCACTTCTTCTTTCGTGACAGTATACCCTGCTTTTGTTAGCTTCGCTTTGACTTCTTCATAATCATCGCCAACATAGTCTTCAATCTTCACTTTATCTTTACCTGTACTTACATAAAGATTAACACTTGTTTTTTCTTTAACAGATCGACCTGCTTTAGGATCTGTTTTGATAATCTTATCTTTTTCAACTTCATCACTTGGTTGCTGTGTGACACTTCCTAATTTTAGCTTCGCTTTTTCTAAAGCTTCTCTTGCTTCAACCTCAGTCATCCCTGTTACATCAGGTACAATCACATCTTTTGGTGCACTAAGAGCAAGTGCGACTAATACACCAATTAAGGCTAAAACAATGACACCAGCCGTAATATATGGCCATTTTTTGCGTTTCTTTTTATTTTTCTTCTTAGGATCTTTCGTATCCTCATCAAGCACTTTACTTGTTTCATTTTCAACAAGCTCATCTTCAGCAGCTTCAACTGTTTCTGGTGGCGTGATAGGTGTTAATACTTTTGTTTCATCCAAAGATGCTGTTGGCACAAATTTAGGTTCATCAATTCTACTTGTTGATAGCGCTGTAGCTAAATCCGCCCACATTTGTGCAACAGAAGAATAACGATCAATTGGATCTTTGGTTGTTGCTTTTAAGACAACATTTTCCAAAGGCTGAGGAATTCTTGGATCAAATTCTCTGACTGAAGGCAACTCTTCTTGGAAATGTTTTAATGCAATCGAAACAGCAGATTCCCCTTCAAATGGTACACGTCCTGTTAATAATTCGTATAGAATAATACCTAATGCATAAATATCAGATTGATTGGTTGCCAACCCACCCTTTGCCTGTTCAGGAGACATATAGTGAACAGAACCCAGTAAAGAGTTCGTTTGCGTAATAGAGGTTTCTGATAAGGCTACCGCAATACCAAAATCTGTAATTTTAACATTACCCTCTTCATCAATTAAAATATTTTGTGGCTTTAAATCTCTATGAATAATTTTATTTCGATGCGCATGCTCAACAGCAGATAATATTTGTCCCATAATATCAATGACTTTTTGATAAGGGATTGGAAACGAGCGTTGAATATACTTCTTCAAATCTGTTCCTTTTACATATTCCATGACAATATAGTGTAAATTTTGCTCTTCACCAACATCATATACTGCTACAATATTTGGATGGACAAGAGTTGTTGCTGCTTGCGCCTCTCTTTGAAAGCGACGAATGACATCAGAATCCTCTCTAAAGTCATAGCGTAAAATTTTCACAGCAACATCACGATCTAAGATTAAATCATGAGCTAAGAAAACATTCGCCATACCGCCTCCACCTATTGTATCAATCACTTTATAGCGGTCATTAATTTTTTTCCCCACGTACATCGGTCTCTACACTTCCTTTCTCACTGGAAAAACGACTAACAGTACTGTTATGTTATCATTTCCACCATTTTTGTTAGCTTGCTCAATCAGTTGTGTTGCTTTTTGATCTAATGTTTGATTTGGTTCACTTAGAATCGTCTTAATTTCATCATCACTAACCATGTTGGTTAAGCCATCAGAGCACAATAATAAAGTAGCCTCACTTGGTAGCTCAATTTCCCAAAGATCAATGTCTACTGGTGCTGAATTCCCCATTGATCTGGTCAAAATATTTTTTCTAGGGTGGTGTAACGCTTCATCAGCAGTGATTTCTCCACGTTTTACAAGCTCATTGACTAGAGAATGATCCTCTGTTAATTGCTCGTAATACCCTTTTCCCATTAAATAACCACGGCTATCTCCAATGTTCGCAATTAAAAATTGCGTTTCAAATAGAATCGCTACAACTAAGGTTGTGCCCATTCCTTGATATTGAGGAAAACGTGTTGCTTTATCCAATAATTCAGCATTAGCAAGCTGAATGTGCTCTTTTAACCAAGGAATTGTTTCATCGCTTGTTGTATAATGCCCTTGTTCCCACTTTTTTCCAATTGATGAGACCACCGATTCGCTGGCAACATCTCCTGCTTGATGTCCACCCATTCCATCTGCCACCATGGCAATCGGCACACCTGCTTGATTATAATAAATTCCTGTATAATCTTCATTATTTGTACGTTGTCTACCAACATTTGTAGAGAATGTAATTTGCATGATTTCTCACCTCTTTTGTTCTAAACTTCCTTCTTTCTTTGTAAACAGCTAATGAAAAAGCCATCAGTTCCATACTCATGAGGATATATCTGTAAACAATCATTATGAACACTTTCCTGCAATCTTTCATCAACAGGAAATGCGACTAATTCAAATGCTGGGTGTTCTTTTAAGAAGGCCGTTACTGTACCAAAATTTTCTTCTTCAGTAATGGTACATGTGCTGTAAACTATTATACCGCATTCTTTTACCTTTTTGGCAACAGAATCTAAAATTTCTAATTGAATTCTTTGTAAGTTTTTAAAATCTGCTTTTGTTTTTGTATATTTAATATCCGGTTTACGACGCATTAAGCCTAGTCCTGAACAAGGTGCGTCAACTAAAATACGGTCAAATAGACCATCTTCAAAAACTTCATCAACTTTCCTTGCATCCATTGTTTTGGTTTCCACTACTTGATCGACATGCATTCTTTGAGCATTGGCTTCAATTAGTTTGGTTTTATGTGCATGTAAATCTAGTGCGACTACTTTTCCACCAAGCCCTGCATCAAGATAGCTGGCAATATGTGTTGTTTTGCCACCAGGTGCTGCACAAGCATCTAAAACTAAATCATGAGGTGCTAATTGTAAAGCTGGTGCCACAAGCATAGATGATTCATCCTGAACGGTTAGTTGCCCTGATTGATAAAGTGGTGAATGGGCTAAATTCCCTCTTTCAACAATGATTCCAACTGGTGAAACCTCACTTTCATAAGCTTCCAATCCAGCTTCCTCTAAAGCATCTATTGCCTCTGCTCTGGTTAAAAATTTTTCATTTACCCGACCGCTCACTTTACTTGGCTCTAAAATAGCATAGCCTAGTTCTTCTGTTTTTTCTATGCCAATTTGATCAATTAACTTTTCTACAAGCCATTGTGGCATACTGATTTCAATACTTAAGCGTGTAACAGGATCAGCGATTTCTGAAAAGGAAGGAAAGCCTTTACGTTCAGCATTTCTTAATACACCATTGACTAATTTACTAATGCCAATATGGCCTTTTCTTTTGGCAATTTCCCCTGCTTCAAAAAGCACAGCATGTAAGGGTACTTTATCTAAATAAACCATTTGATAGACAGAAATACGAAGTAAGTTTCTAACCCACATTTCAAGCTTTTTATTTTCTTGAATAAAAGGCGATAAAAAATAATCTAAGGTCATCCGGCGCTGAATTGTGCCATAAACCAACTCCGTTAATAAGCCACTATCAGCAGAGCCTAATTTATTTTTTTCAATACTATGATTTAACAGCAAGTTTGAATAGGAACCTTGTTTTTCTGTTTTTTCTAAAATATCAACAGCTAAATAACGGGCTGTTTTTTTGATATTTCTTTTTTGCTCATTTTCCTGATTCGTCATTAAATCTATCCCCTACCTGTAATTTATTTCCAACACCTCTTAAATAATCGCCAGCAGTTAATTTACCTTTACCAGCTGGTTGTAGCGAAAGGATTTCTAAAACAGTTCCTTGACCAGCAGCTACTTTAAAGCTTTCTTTACAGAGTTCAATGATTGTTCCTGACTTTTGAGTGGTTTGTTCTGTAAGAGGATAAACCGCCCACATTTTGATACGTTCATTAAATAATAGCGTATATGCAACAGGCCACGGTCTTAAACCACGTACCATGTTGTCAATTTCTTGAGCTGTCATATCCCAACTAATTTGTTCTTGTTCTCTTGAGATATTTGGCGAATAAGTGACTTGTGTTTCATCTTGTTTAATAGGTGTGATATCTCCTGCCAATAAAGCTGGTAAGGTTTCGATTAAAAGATCTCTTCCTAAATCACTTAATTTATCAAACATTGAACCAACATCATCTTGTTTCGTAATTGGAATGCTACGGCTACTAATGATATCTCCTGCATCCATTTTTTTCACCATATACATAATGGTTACACCGGTTTCTTGTTCGCCTTTCATAATGGCATAGTGAACAGGTGCGCCACCACGGTATTTTGGTAGCAACGAGGCATGAACATTAATACAGCCATGCTTTGGAATGGCTAATACTTCTTCAGATAAAAATTGACCAAAAGCTGCTGTAACAATCAAATCTGGTGCTAACTCTTTTAAAATAGCCATTTCTGCTGAATCCTTTAAATTTTCTGGCTGTAACACTTGAATGCTATGTTTTAAAGCTTCTTCTTTAACTGGCGTTGGTGTGAGGACTTTTTTTCTACCAACAGGACGATCTGGTTGCGTAACAACCGCCTGTACATCATAGCCCTGTTCAACTAAAGCACGTAAGATTGGTGCTGAAAATGCGGGAGTACCCATAAAAACAATTTTTGTCATTTAATCTTCCTCCATATATGCTTCCAATTCACTTGGATCAATTCTTTCAATAATTTTATCTGTAAATAATTGACCTTCTAAATGCTCAATTTCATGTAGTAATGCTCTTGCTAAATAGTCATCAGCTTCTATCTCGATTTCTTGTCCTTCACGATCAAAATAGCGAACAACGACTTCATAAGCGCGCTCAACAGTGCCATAAATTTCTGGAAAGCTAAGGCAGCCTTCGATATCAACATCTTTTCCTTTTTCTGAGTGAACTACAGGGTTAATCATTTCAATTAAGCCTGATTCCTCATCCATTTCCACAATCGCAATGCGTAAGTTACTGCCCACTTGTGGTGCTGCAATACCAATCCCATCATTTGCAAGCATTGTTTCATACATATCATCTAACAAAGTTAAGACTTCTGCTGTTATTTCATCAACAGGTGTTGTTTTGGTTTCTAATCTTTTATCTGGATAAATCACAATGGGCAAAACTGCCATAAAATCACTCTTTTCTTTTGATTATTACATAAAGCTTAATGGTTCTGGGTCAACGGATAGATAAAGTCCTTTTGCAATTTCTCCCTGTGATGATTGAATAATTTGATGTAAGATATCAAATAAATTGGGTTCATTCTTATATTTTAAAATACATTGGTAGTAATAACGATTATTTACTTTTGCAATCGATTTTGGCGTAGGACCTAAAATAATGGTCTGCTCACTTAATTGTGGTTTGATTTCTTCAATGACTTTTTGGATTTTTTTTGCTGCTTCAATTTCATTCTGATGACTGGTTGTAATTAAGACAGTGTAATAATAAGGCGGATATTTTCCTCGATGCCTTAACATCATTTCATGGGCATAAAATCGATCATAGTCATGTTCTTTAGCTAATTGAATGGCATAATGCTCAGGATTAAATGTTTGAACCACTACTTCGCCTTTAATCGTCCCACGACCTGGACGACCACTTACTTGAGTCAGTAGCTGAAAGGTTTTTTCTCCTGCTCTAAAATCAGGTAATCCCAAAGCAGTATCTGCATTTAAAACACCAACTAAGGTAATATTGGGAAAATCCAAGCCTTTTGCAATCATTTGTGTTCCAAGTAAAATATCTGCTTCTCCTTGTTCAAATGCAGCCAGTAATTTTTCATGGGCACCTTTTTTTCTAGTGGTATCCACATCCATTCGAATCACACGTGCTTCTGGAATGACACTCAGCAGTTCTTCTTCAACTTTTTGGGTTCCTGTTCCATAGTAACGGATATGATGACCATGACAACTTGGACATTCTCTTGGAATCCCTTCCTCATGTCCACAGTAATGACATTTCATGGTTTTAGTATCCATATGCAAGGTCAATGATATATCACAATTTGGACAGCCTAAAACAAAACCACAATCACGACACATGATAAAAGAAGAGTATCCTCGACGATTTAATAATAAAACGGTTTGTTCACCCTTAGCAATGCGCCCTCTTATTTTATTTTGAAGTGACATGGCAAAGCTACTGCGATTACCAGCCTTTAATTCATCTTTCATATCAATAATTTCAACTTCTGGTAATTGTTGTTGATTGACTCTTTCTGTTAATTCTAACAACGTATAAACTTTTTTTTGTGCTCTAGCCCGAGATTCTAATGAGGGGGTGGCACTTCCTAAGATAACAGGACAATCATGATACTGACCACGCCAAATCGCAATATCTCTAGCATGATAACGTGGGTTATCTTCTTGTTTATAGGTAGATTCATGTTCTTCATCCACAATAATGACACCTAGATTTTGAAATGGGGCAAAAACAGCTGAACGTGCACCTACCACAATTTTTGCTTCACCACGCTCGATTTTACGCCATTCATCATACTTTTCACCTTCTGATAAACCACTATGAAGAACCGCTACGGCTTCACCAAAACGGCCTTTAAAGCGTTCAACCATTTGTGGTGTTAAAGCAATTTCTGGTACAAGCATAATCGCTTGTTGGCCTAATGCCACCACTTTTGAGATGGTTTGCAGATAGACTTCTGTTTTACCACTACCTGTGACACCTTTTAATAAGAAGGTTTCGTTTTTACTGGTGTTCACTGCTGCTAAAATAGGTGTGATGACTTGTTGCTGCTGAGAGGTTAAAGGCATAGCCTGCGTTTTTTTAAAGACACGATCTTGATAGGGATTGCGGTAAGCTTCTTTTTCATAAAAGGCTAACCAATTTTTTTTTGCCATTTGTTTTAAAACTGCTGAGGTAACATTGGCTTCTTTTTGTAAGGCAACACTTGAACTGTCTTTTTCTTCTATTAATAAGGATTGTAAGAAGCTTAAGACCAAGGCTTGTTTTGGTGCGCGTTTTTGGCAGGCTTCTTTTTCTTCCTCCATTTGTTCAAAGGTAAGGAGCGGTTTGACCATTTTAATTTTTTTGACACGTGCTTTATTGACAACCTCATAGCTGATTTCAATTTTGTCTTCTTTTTTTAATTTGGCTAATAGCGGTAACAGATTACGGGACTCAGCTTCTTTCCAAGTCATGGAATCTTTTCCTTTAAAAAGCTCAAATTGTTCTGCTTCAGTTAATTCATCAATCACTGTTAAGTGCTTTTCATATTTGGCACGCATCATACTTGGTAGCATTGCTTGTAAGCAGCTAATTTTAAAAGCAAAGGTTTGTTTGACCATATCATTAGATAGCAATAACAGCTCAGTGGACAGAACAGGTGCTAAATCCATGACACCGATAATGGCCTTTAGTTGATCTTGAAAGGCTGTTTTTTCTACTATATTGATCACAAACCCTTGAATTTGACGACTACCAAATGGCACCTCGACACGCATTCCAGGTGCGATAATCGCTTCCCATGATGCTGGAATTAAATAGTCAAAAGGACGGTCAGTTTGCATTGCAGGCACATCAACAATGACTTGTGCTATTTTTGGCATGCTCCCATCCTCCTTTTTTTATATTTTTGAAGCAGCAATGATTAAGACTTCTTTAGCGATTTCATATTTGCTTGCATTTGGTAATTGAATAGGCGTTTCTTTTGGCATCAAGACTGTCACTTCATTGGTATCCGAGTGAAAACCTGCATTTGCTTTAGAAACATCATTGGCTACAATCATATCTGCTTGCTTATTGATTAATTTTTGTTGTCCATAAGTGAGTAAATCATTGGTTTCTGCTGCAAAACCAATTAAATATTGTTGCTTTTTAGTTTGACCTAATAATTTTAAAATATCTGTGGTTTGTGCTAGCTCTAATTGTAGGTCATGACCTGTTTTTTTCATTTTTTTGTCTGCTTGTTGAATTGGGCGATAATCTGCAACAGCTGCTGCCATAATCGCCATATCTGTTGTATCATATTTCGATAGCACCATATTTTTCATTTCTTCAGCTGATTCTACATAATGGATAGCTATACCAAAAGGTTCAGACTGATGTTGTGTGGCTGAAATCAAGGTCACATTTGCACCTAAATCTCTTGCTGCCATTGCCATCGCATAGCCCATTTTACCAGAAGAGTCATTGGTTAAATAACGTACTGGATCAATACGCTCTTTGGTGCCGCCTGCTGTGATGAGCACATTTTTACCAGATAAAGGTAATTGTTTTTCTTTTTTTATTAATGTTGCCATCATATTTTCAACAATTTTAATTGGTTCAGGTAAACGGCCTTTGCCTTCATAGCCTTCTGCTAAAAAGCCAGTATCAGGTTCTATGATATGAACGCCATCTTGTTGTAATTGTGTTAAATTACGGATGGTTGCTGGATGTTCAAACATATGCACATTCATCGCAGGTGCAACAAATACAGGCGCTGTGATGGCAAGTAGGGTTGTAGAAACCATATCATCAGCAATGCCATTGGCCATTTTTGCAATAATGTTTGCTGTTGCTGGTGCAACAATTGCAACGTCGGCCCAATCAGCTAAATGAATATGTGCCACTTCACTACTAACTTTTTCATCAAAAGTATCGATATAAACATCTGATTTGCTTAATACTTGAAAAGTTAAAGGTGTCACAAATTCTGTTGCTGATGCTGTCATCGCGACTTTAACAGTGGCACCATGCTTAATGAATTGTCTGGTTAACTCTGCAGCTTTATAGACAGCAATTCCTCCTGTTACAAATAAAACAACCTTCTTATTTTTTAACATGTCAGCGTTCCTCCCGAATTTTATTCCTGAACTTGTTCCTACCTATTCTACTAAAAAAACTGTAGTTTGTCTTGATTTATCTCATTTAAATTTTAGGAAAGACCAGCCTCTTCTTTTCTCAATAAAAAAAGCCTTAAATGATTAAGGCTTTAGCTTATTTTATTCGTCAGTTGTAATAGTTGTTGGATCGATGACTAAATCCCCTGCATTAATTTCTTCCAATGCACGACCTACATTTTTATGTGATTGGTATTCATCTAGCATTGGTCTTTCGTTATCGGCCAAATCATGGGCACGTTTGCTAGCTAAAATAACCAATGAATATTTTGAATCAATTTTTTCTAATAAGTTATCAATAGATGGGTATAACATGTACTACATCTCCTCAATCATTGTTTTATAGTGTTCTAAAACCCGGGACACTTTTAAATGTTCACTCTTAATAATCCCTTTAATCTTACTTACTGCCTTCTCTACTTTATCATTTTTTACGGCATAATCATAGAGGCTCATCATTTCAATTTCGGCAATGGCCATTTCCATTCTTTTCTCAATCACAGCCATATCGTCAGTACCTCTACCAATAATACGAGATTTCAACTCCATTAAATCAGGCGGAGATAGAAAAATATAGATTCCTTCTGGCATCTTTTCTCTGACCTGTAATGCGCCTTGAACTTCTATTTCAAGAAACACATCTCTCCCGCTTGCAAGAGTATCCTCTACATATTGTAACGGAGTTCCATAATAATTACCAACATATTCTGCATATTCAAGTAAACCACCTGATTCAATCAAAGCTTCAAACTCTTCCTTTGATCTAAAGAAATAATCTTTCCCCTCAACCTCACCTTCGCGCTTTGCTCTGGTTGTCATTGAAATAGAATAAGCAAAATCATTGGACTCATCTTCAAAGATTGCTTTTCTAACAGTTCCTTTACCTACACCAGATGGACCAGATAAAACAATTAATATACCTCTATCAGCCATTCCCCAATCTCCTTATAAAAACATCTATTTATTCAATGTTTTGAATTTGCTCTCTCATTTTTTCTAACTCTGTTTTCATCGTCACTACTGCATTTGTAATTGAAAGCACTGTTGACTTTGAACCAATTGTATTGACTTCACGGTTCATTTCTTGAATTAAAAAATCTAATTTACGGCCAATTGGCTCTTCCTCTTGAAAGATATCCATCAGTTGCTGAATATGACTATCTAAGCGTGTTACTTCTTCTTGAATATCTGCTTTTTCAAGAAATATCGCAAGCTCGGTTAACAGGCGTGGCTCATCTATCAGATTGCCTACTACTTCTTTCATTTTTGTTTCTAAACGCTGTCGGTAGTGTGCTTCAAAATGTGGCATTTCTTTTTTAACAATTTCTAAAGCGGCTTGAAAATCAGCTAAATGTGTTGCAATGACTCGCATCAAAAGCGCGCCTTCTTTATTTCTCATTAGTATATGTTGTGCCAAGGCTTCCTCAGTTGCTGTTAATAATAAGGCTTCAATATCATCTGCAACCATTGCAGTATCCTCAATAGACATGAAGTATTGATTATTTAGCAAACCAGCCAAGGTGTTCGTAAAATCGATTTTTTGGTGCTGATAACGTTGATTCGCTTCTCCAATCATTTCAACATATTGATCAAGTAAGTGCCACTCGACCGTTAAACTTTTTTTATTCAATCGATTTTTAGTCAAATGAACAAAGATTTCTACGCGGCCCCTAGTTAACTGATTTTTGGTTAATTGACGAAGAATCGTCTCAAAGGAAATCATTTCTTTTGGCATTCTAAAAAGGATTTCAATAAAACGATGGTTTACAGACTTGATTTCAACCTCTACTTGATAGGTTTCATTTTCAGCAAAGCCACTGCCATATGCTGTCATACTCTTCATAAGCCTTAAGCCTCTTTTCTTTGATTACATCTCTTTTAATACTTTTTTTAGGGCTTGTAGCTCTTCATTTGATAAGGTGATTCCTTTGCCCATTTTTTCATGGTCAGGAGCCCAATCTCGTAAATCAAACTTTGGTGGATTTCCATTCCAGCTAATTAAATTAAGCTCTCTTGTCCATCCTTTTGCATTTTCAGATAAAACGGCAATTTCTTCCATAATTTCATAAGAAAACTCTTTTGCCAAATTTATTCGCTCCTTTAAAATCATATAAGAACTAGTTTAGCACATTTTAAAAGGATTTTGTAGCATTTTTCATTGGTTAGGCAATTAAATAAAGATAGAGTGCAACAGAAAATAATTTTGGACGACGTTTAATAAGTTGTTGTAAGGTTTGTTGATTTTTAATCTGTGTTTTTTCAGTAAGTAATGCTAAACATAAGGCAATCACTTTTCGATCAGACATTGTAGGTAATTTTGTTAATAAGGCATTTAAAAATTCTTCTCCAGCATAAACCCCTTTTAAGCTATTGCTAGTTTGTTCCGCTACTTTGTCTTCTTTTGCTTGACTTAAAAGTTGATCAAATGCTTCAAATGAATACACTTGTGTAGGCGATAATTCAAAGATTTTTCCAGCAATTTCTTGAAGCGCATAAACCAATTCATCTTTGGTGATGCGGTCGCCCCAATCTTGCTGTAAGGAACGCAACAATTTAATGCCCGAGCCTGAAATGGTGGTATATAAAATTGGAAAATCTTCTTTTAAGCTCGCCATAAAATGACTAAATTGGCGATACATTTTCGTTTGATGTGCTTGAAAGTCATTTGTTTCAAAGGTGTACCAATTCCCCATATATTTGCCATAAGCTTTCATTGTCTCCAAGTAGCCTAATGCCATATTTTGTTTGGAACGTGTCCCATCAAAAAAGAGCAATGCTCCTAGGTTCCATTTGCTGATAATCGTCTTAGTTAATACATAATCAGGAATCAACATTTTTGGCGTCATTCCTAAACCTTTCACATCAACAATGACCAATTCTGTTGCCTCTTTTTCTAAGGCTAAATCTACAGGCACATTATCATGATAGCCGCCATCCATGAAATATTGTCCATCTATTTTGGCTGGCTGCATCATTGGGAAAAAGGAAGAGCTAGCTAGTAGATAAGCAGCAACTTGACCATAAGGAATCTCGGTTAAAAATTTCTTTACTTTTTCAAATTTTGGAAGTGAAGTGGTGGTTAAGCCAAATTCAATCCCAGCTCCACGCATTTTGACTTCATCTAGCAATTCTTCTAAGATATTTTTCAAGGGTTCTGTGCGTAAGCCTTTGTCTTTTAAGGCTTGAAAAGTAAATTTTTTGAGTAATTCTTGATAGCCTTCAATGGTTGTACCATCAATATTTGTCTTAAAATCTAAGATATGACTGGTGTCAATGTCCTGCCACATTTTTTGTGCAAGCTCATAATCTCCTTGGACAATCAGTCCACCATTTAAAGCACCAACTGAAGTCCCAACAACGATTTTAAACTGTTCATTTAATTCAATAAAGGCTTTCCACACACCAATTTGATAAGAGCCTTTCGCACCACCACCGCCAAGAACTAGGGCTTTTTTATGTGGCTTTAAAATCAAATAAACAGCTTGATTCTGATGGTTTTTAGCAAATTTCATTTGTGCCCATAAAGCGGGATGACATTGATTGTCATCCTTTATTTTTAAAGCTGCTAAATGATGTTGCGCCAACATTTCTACAAAAGCTTGAAACATTTGCTTTTGATTTTCTGCCGTTTGATAAGCTTTACTAAAAGCTAAAACTTCGATGATCCAAGCATCGATTTTATTTTTAGGCGCACTTAAGGTCAGGACAGCCATACATATTTTATTTTGATTTAATAAGGCTAAACTTTTATTTGTTGTTTCAAAATAGGATTTTTTTTGCTGGTTATCTGTTGAAAATTGCTGTTTGGTCAAATAAATAGGTTCATTGGCTAAAAAATCGACTAATTCTGGTTGATCTTGATTCCTTATTTGCGCAATGAAGCAATTTTCGATATCAATTGTTTTCACTTCTTCCACCTCGTCCGTATATTCTTCATTCATTAGTATACATGATTTGATAGGATATTTAAATCATAGAAGTTAGAAAAAAGAGCACAGCTATAAGCTGTACTCTTCGTGAATCTATTTTAAAATGTGCTCAATTTGTTGTAATTCTTCTTTTGAAAAAGTTAAATTGTCTAATGCCTTAACATTATCTTCAATTTGACTAACTTTACTTGCTCCCACTAAAACACTTGTCACTTTATTGTCTCTTAAAATCCAAGAAACAGCCATCTCAGCTAGTGTTTGATTTCGTTCTTGAGCCACTAGATTTAATGCTTTCACTTTTTCTAATGTTTCATTTACCTTATCAGGTCTTAAGAATGGACTTGCTTCAGCATCTCTGCCCGCTCTTGAATCAGCTGGAATCCCATTAAGATAACGGTTTGTTAACAGACCTTGTGCCAAAGGACTAAAAGCAATACTACCAATGCCATCTTCTTCTAGTGCATCCTGCAGACCATCTTCAATCCAGCGATTAAACATAGAATAAGAAGGTTGGTGAATCACAAAAGGTGTTCCTAAAGATTTGAAAATCTTAGACATTTCTTTTGTTTCTTCTGCAGAGTAGCTTGAAATCCCAACATATAAAGCTTTCCCTTGGCGAACAAGCAAATCTAAAGCATGAGCGGTTTCTTCAAATGGTGTATTTGGATCTGGACGATGTGAGTAAAAAATATCCACATAATCTAAACCCATTCTTGTTAAGCTTTGATCTAAGCTTGAAACCAAATATTTTTTTGAGCCCCATTCACCATATGGCCCTGGCCACATATAATAGCCTGCTTTAGTCGAAATAATTAATTCATCGCGATAAGGTTTAAAATCTTGAGCCATGAGCTTACCAAAGTTTTCTTCAGCACTTCCTGGTGGTGGACCATAGTTATTGGCTAAATCAAAATGAGTAATCCCTAAGTCAAAGGCTCTTCGTGTCATTTTACGCCCATTTTCAAATAAATCGACACCACCAAAATTGTGCCATAACCCTAAGGAAATAGCTGGTAATTTTAAACCACTTTTCCCAACACGATTGTAAATCATTTTATCATAACGCTTTTCATCTGCAAGATACATCTATTTTCCTCCGTTTCTATCAAAACGTACACTTTCATTATAGGCTTTTTTGAAAACGGATTCAATCAGAAGCAACTGATAAAATAAAAAAAGGCTCGAAAAAGGAGCCTTTTGCATCATCATCTCATTATCTTTCTTTTCCAAAACTAAACACAGCTAGCGAACCAAAACCAGTATGTGCAGCAATTGTTGGACCGAAGCCTAAGACTATAATCTCTTTAACCTTTAAAGCTTCAGCTAAACGTTCTTTGATATATTCACCATCTTCTGGTACACCAACATGTCCAACAAACAAGGTTTGTTTTTCTGAGTCCACAATCCCATCAATTGTATTTTTTATGAGGGTTTCAATTGATTTTTTACGTCCTCTTGCTTTTCCAACTGAAATCAAAGCGCCTTCTTTATCTACCACAATAATCGGTTTTACATTAAGTAAAGAACCCACTGCTGCTGCAGTTTTAGAAATACGACCGCCTCTTTCAAGATGATTTAAATCATCTACGGTTACCCAAGAATGTACTTTTCCGGCATTTTCTGCTAACCAGTCCATTACTTCTTCACGACTTTTTCCTGCAGCTTTCATGAGTGCTGCTTCATAAACGAGCATTCCTTCACCAAGACACGCTGCTTTTGTATCAAGTACCACTACATCCACTTGATCAAATTCGTCTTTTAGCATTTGAACAGCTGCTAAAGCATTGTTATAAGAACCACTTAGAGCAGAAGAAAAGGCTAAATATAAAACAGGCATTTTTTGTTCAACATAGGGTTTAAATGTTTCATAATAAGTCCCTAAATTAATTTGCGAGGTGCTTGCTTGTTTGCCTTCTTTTAATTGTTGATAAAACCATTCAACATCAAAGGTTTTACCCATATCATCAATATATTCTTTATTATCCATTGTGACAATCATACTCACAATATCAATATCATGTTCGGCTAAAAAACTTGCTGGTAAATCACAACAGGAATCTGTAATCATTTTAAATGTCATTTGTTATCTCCTTACGCGTTATTTAATTTATATCATTATAATTGCACCTCTTATTATGCCTCTTTTAGTAACAACTTGCAAGAAATCCTTCAATCTGATAGGCTGATATTGCGCTCTATCATTAAAATTTAACTAGACAAGTAGATTTAAACCGGTGTAGACTTAAGCTAACAATATATAGGAGAAGATGATATGAAAAAAAAATACTTTGTAGGTAGCCAATCTGGATTGAGTTTTGCTGGTGGTCGCCCAACATCTAAAAAAGCACCTTTATTGGCTTTTTTAGGTTTACTTTTAGCAGCGGGATTGGGGTATTTATTATTACAAACAAATAAAACCGCATCTTTTACCACTCTTACACTGATCTATGCAGGTGCAACTTTAATCATTGGTAGCATTGGTGGCTATTTTGGATTACGTACATTTAAAGCAAAACAATTGAAATTTTTGATGTTGCTTATTAGCATTTTAAGCTTTGGCTTAGCTTGTCTTGGCCTACTTTATTTTATTTCTTTTTTCAGTAAAAACTTTTAAAAAATAAAGCTTACTCTCTTAGCTGAAAGTAAGCTTTATTTTTTATGAAATAGTTTTATTGGCTAAAGGATTTAATTTTTTCTCAATAAAGCCTAATAACAAATCAGAAAGGACAGCCATTAAAGCAGTTGGTAAAGCTCCTGCTAAAATAATCGCACCTCCATTTGTGGCATTTGTTCCACGAATAATAATATCCCCTAAACCACCTGCACCAATAAAAGCACCGATTGCAGTGACACCAATGGCAACAACTAAGGCATTTCTAATCCCTGCCATAATCACAGATAGTGAGAGTGGTAACTCAATCATCGTTAAAACTTGAAATTTGGTCATACCCATTCCTTTACCAGAATCCACTAAGTTTTTATCAACACTTTTAATCCCAGTATAGGTGTTTTTTAAAATCGGTAAAATCGAGTATAAAAAGACTGCTACAATGACCGTATTGGTCCCTAAACCAAGTACAACCATAATCATCCCAAGTAAAGCTAGAGAAGGAATCGTTTGAATTACATTGGCCATACTAATCACCCAACTAGATAATTTACGATGTCTGGCAATTAAAATACCTAAGGGAATCGCAACGATTGCTGCAAATAGTACCCCATAAATTGAAATCAGAAAATGGCGTACAAACTGAGCAAGTACATATGAACCATTTGTTTGGAAATAGGTCAATAATTGTTCCCAAGTATTCATATTTTCCATGCTAGTCGCCTCCTTTATCATCGTCAAAGTAATGATGCTCTACAAGGAATTCTTTTGCCACAATTGCAGGCTCAACTAAATCATTGTCTGCACGATAGTTTAATTTTTGCATTTCTTCTGTTGTAATCTTGCCATTAAGTTTATTGATAACCTCTTCTAGTCCTGGATGTTCCTTTAAGGATTCCTTGCGCACAACCATACTTGCATCATAGGGTGGGAAGAATTTCAAATCATCCTCTAATACAACTAAATCATAGCTAGAGATCCGGCCATCTGTGGTATAGCCCAAGACAACATCCATTTTACCAGCTTCTAAAGCATCATAAACCAAGCCAATTTGCATCGGATAAATTTTTTTAAAATCAAAGCCATAGGTTTCTTGGAAAGCATCATAGCCATCCCCTTTTCGTTTCAACCAAGTACTATCTGCACCTGCCACTAGTTGATCTGAAACTTTGGATAAATCACTGACTTTCTCTAAACCATATTTTTCAGCTGTTTCTTTGGTCACCATAAAAGCATAGCTATTTGTAAAACCATAAGATGGCATCCAAATTTGGTCATAGCGTTCATCAAATTCCTTTTGAACAATTTTTAAAGCTTTTGCTGTATCTTTTTCAGCAGGCAGTCCAAGTACGCCCATTAAATCGGTTCCGGTATATCTTGTAGAAGAAATATCAGCTTCTTTATTCACTAAAGCTTGATGATTCACATAAGCCGAGCCTAAATTACCAATAATTTCTACTTTATAATCAGTCTCATGCTCCACAAGATCTTTAATCATATAAGATAAAATTTGACTTTCGGTTGTTGAAAGTGCTGTTACTTTAATGCTATTTTTATCACTACCGCCACCAAGTCCTGGTAACGAACAGCCTGACAATAAGAGCATCGCACACAGCGTTACAACAAAAGTTTGAATGATTCTTTTCTTTTTCATTCTGTGTACCCTCCTATTTTTCTGTTCGTAAAAATACTGGTGAAAGCTTTGTTTCAAGTATGCCTAGTAAAAAGTCTGTTAGCATTGCTAATAGGGTTACAGGAATCGCACCACCTAAAATTAAATCGGTTTGATATAAGTTTAAGCCATTGAAAATGAAATCGCCTAAACCACCAGCACCAATGTAGGAGGCTAAGGTTGCCCATGCAATGACATAAACAGCACCTAATCTAATTCCTGACATAATCACAGGCATCGCTAAAGGAACTTCTACCATGATAATTTGCTGCATTGTTGTCATGCCCATTCCTTTGGCTGCATCCTTTAAGTTCGGATCAACATTTTTTACACCTAAATAAGTGTTTCTTAAGATTGGCAATAAAGAGTAAACAAATAATGCAACTATTGCTGGAAATTTACCAATTCCTAGAACAGGAATCATCAAAGCTAAAATGGCTAAAGATGGCACCGTTTGTAAAATACTAGCTAATCCAATAAAGAAAGAAGCTGCTTTATGAAATCTTGTGAGTAAAATTCCAAGTGGTACGGCGACAACAACACCTAATAATAAAGCAAAAAAGGAAATATAAAGGTGTTCTCCAATTTTTACCATTAACTCTGAACCATATGTTTGTAAAAACTGTATCATGTCATTTCCTCCTTTACTCTACTTTTTCTGTTGTTGTGCTATGAACCTCAGCTGCATCTGATTCATCCTCTGAATCGTCTCCCCAAATAGAATCATAAACCATATCTACTAAGCTGGTTCTAGTCACAATCCCAACTAATTTACTGTTTTCATCCACAACTGGTACGTTTTTAATCCCACGTTTTAGAATTCGTTGAACAGTATCTCTAATCAGAGAATCTTTACGAACAAAGAAAACTTGTTTATTCATAATATCTGCTACACTAGTTGCTTTATTTTTATTGTAATCAATGCTTTCAACATCAATAAACCCTTTTAAGAAACCTGCATCATCCACAACTAATAAGGTATCCACACGTTTATCACGCATTAATTTAATCGCTTCGTTTAATGATTTAGCTGGCGAAATTGAAACAGGTGTTTTTAGCATGATTTGCTCTACTGTAGTAACATTTGGTCTGGCTTGTAACAAGCGATCTTCACCAATAAATTCTTCAACAAATTTATCAGCTGGTTCACGTAAAATATTTTCAGGTGTATCAAATTGCACGACCTTGCCTTCTCGCATAATGACAATTCGATCAGCTAGCTTAATCGCTTCATCCATATCATGGGTAACAAAAATAATCGTTTTCCCGAGTCTTTGTTGTAAGTCCTTTACTAAATCTTGTAAAGAATCTCTTGTAATTGGATCTAGTGCACCAAAAGGTTCGTCCATTAAGATAATATCTTGATCAGCAGCAAGTGCTCTGACAACTCCAATTCTTTGTTGTTGCCCACCAGATAATTCACCAGGATAGCGGTCTAAAAATTCTTCTGGTAAATCAACTAATTCAATTAAATTCTTTGCAATTTCTTGACGTTTTTCGTCTGGCCATTTGAGTAATTTTGGAACTAAGACAATATTGTCTCGAATGGTTAAATGTGGCAGCAACCCAATTTGTTGAATCACATAGCCAATCCCTCTTCGTAAGTGAACAGGATCTTTTTGACTAAGGTCTTCTCCATCAAGTGTAATTTTTCCTGATGTCGGTTCAATCATCCGATTAATCATGCGCATCGTCGTTGTTTTACCACTACCACTGGTTCCTATGAATGCGATAAATTCTCCTTTGTTAAAGGACAGTGTGACATCGTCTACAGCTTTTTTTCCGCCTTTGTAAACCTTTGATACATGTTCTAGTTTTAACAAATTCATCACCTCATCTATCATAATTTTTTTATGTCTCATCTAATAGTATGAACTTCTTTTCCTCATTTTTCAAATTTGAAGCCTCTTTTTAGCATTTAAAACAAGAAAAAAGTTTGGATTCCAAAGGAATATCCAAACTTTTTTAGTACAGCTAATTAGATTTATGAATGAGATTAAGTATGTATAGGATGGGCATATAAGATAAGCTATCAATTTTTTGATAAATATCAAAAATTTATTACTGGAAACAAATACTTCACCATGAATTCAACTAAATTTGATGAAAAAAATGGTCCCACACAAGTGAGCAGATTAGGATTGCTTGGTTAGTTTTTGGTGAGGAGCTTGATTCACAAGATTATTGGATCAGGAATGAAGTCATATTTTGTTTGATTTGTTGTATGCTTTTAATATGGCGTAAGGAGTAAGGTTCAGAGTTAGCTGTCACAAAATAAGCTTGACTCATCGTATCAAAAAGTAACACCCCTTCATCTGAAACAGCGATTATTTGAGTAGTCCCTCGAGCAATAAGCTGGAGCATATCCATATGTAAGATAGGTTGTTTAGATAAGTATGTAACGGCTTTAATTGATTGTGCATCCATTTTTACTGGCTCCTCTCTTCTGCTCATTTTTGAAAGAAAAACACCCCAAAAGTTAAACCTTTTGAGGTATTTCAGCTTCACTTATTTGCTGTTCAAATTCTACTTTTTGATAAGCGCTAGATTTTCTAAATTCAGCTCTTGTAAAGGTACAATAAGGCATAATTTTTTTAGACTCTTGTTTGGCTTTCTCAACAATTTTATTGACCAATGTTTTGGCAATGCCTTGTCCTCTATAATGAATCCCTACATATAGATGCTCCACAATAATAATGGACTCATCCAGATATGTAAAAGTTAATTCAGCAATTTCTTTGCCCTCTGCATTGATAGCAGAAAGACTATTTTCCTTTTCAAATACTTGCATTTTTTCATCCTCATTTCCGAATCCTAGATACTTTTTAAACCAAATAATAAAAACATTGCTACCTTTATTACCAAATTTTTTATAGCATAATCATCGAACAAAAAAGACGCGCTTATTTAATTTGGATATTCTTTCAAATATTCATTTACCATTAGCATACCAGTGTTTGAACGGAAAAGAAAGGCTTGAATTTTTTTAGAGACAATTAGCCAGCTACAATCCCGCCATCAATTGGTAATTCAACTCCTGTAATGAATTTAGATTCATCTGAGCCAAGGAATAAAACAGCATTCGCAATATCTTTTCCTTCTCCTAAATATGGAAGTGGTGTATTATTCACAAACCATTCTTTATAAGCTGGATTTGCAAATAATTCTTTTGTCATCGCTGTTTCAATATATCCTGGATGAATGGAGTTTGAACGAATCGCATCTTTTGCATAGTCATGTGCTACTGCTTTTGTTAATGAGCGAACCGCGCCCTTACTTGCAGTATATGGACCAGCGCCACAGTTTCCAATAATAGCTGCCATTGATGAAATATTAATGATGGAGCCACCACCATTTTTTTGCATCTCAGGAATAGCTAATTGTGTACCAAGGAAGACACTGTCTACATTAATTTGCATCACTCTTCCCCAATCAGTTAGGGTTAATTCACCAAATGGTTTGTCAAAAGAAATCCCTGCATTATTCACTAAAATATCTAATTTACCATATTTAGCAGTTGTTTCAGCAACAACTTGCTTCCATTCAGCTTCATTAGCTACATCATGTTTAATAGCGATTGCATCGCCACCATTAGCTAAAATTTCTTTGACAACTGCTTCAACAGCCTCTAATTGAATATCTGTTGCAACTACTTTTGCCCCTTCTGCAGCAAGTAAAATGGCACTCTCTTTCCCCATTCCATTTCCTGCTCCAGTAATAATTGCTACTTTTCCTTCTACACGTTTCATACTTAATTCCTCCCTAATTTTAAAAATGCTCAATATTTCACATTTTATTTTTAGTAAATTTTGGAGAAGCTTCCATCATCAGATGCTCATTAAAAACGTAACCGCTTTCTAAAGTTTACTAACACTATCATAGCAGTCTATCACTTAAAAAGAAAGACTTGCTTTTTTAAAAAAATACGCTACAACCTTTTATTTCAATACCTTTTTTTAGTATACTGAATCTGCTAATTAACACAGTTTAAGCAATAAAAGCCAAGCATTATTAAACAATAATAAAATCGAAGGCTTCAGCCACAATTAAATAGCTCTCTTCCTCTAATATATTTCAAAAAAATCCTGCATATACAAGAATGCAGGATTTTTACTTTTTATTAAGGATAAATTCTGTTTAACAAACGTGGGAATGGAATCGCTTCACGGATATGTTCAATTCCAGAAATCCAAGTAACAGCTCTTTCTAAGCCTAAACCAAAACCAGAATGAGGAACAGTTCCATATTTACGTAAATCTAAATACCAAGCATATTCTTCTTCATTTAAGCCAAATTCACGAATACGTTCTAATAGATAATCATAATCAACCGCACGTTCACTACCACCAATAATCTCACCATAGCCTTCTGGTGCAATCATATCTGAACAAATCACAACATCTTCACGCGTTGGATGTGGTTTTGTATAGAATGGTTTGATTGCTTTTGGATAGTTTAAAATGAAGACTGGTTTCTCAAATGAGTTGGCAATATAGGTTTCATGTGGTGAACCAAAATCATCACCCCATGTAATATCATCAAAGCCATTTTTATTTAATAATGTCACTGCATCATCATAAGAGATACGTGGATAAGGTAATTGGGTATATTTTTTCAAGACTTCACGATCTCTTTCTAAAACATCTAATGCATGATCACAATTTGCTAAGACATTACTTACCAAGAAAGCTACATATTGTTCTTGGACTTCTAAGCTTTGTTCTTGATCCATAAAGGCCATTTCAGGCTCCATCATCCAAAATTCAATTAAATGACGTCTTGTTTTAGATTTTTCTGCACGGAAAGTTGGACCAAATGAAAAGACTTTACCGAAAGCCATCGCTGCTGCTTCCATATATAATTGACCACTTTGAGATAAATAAGCTTCTTCATCAAAGTAATTGGTATGGAATAGCTCAGTTGTGCCTTCAGGTGCGCTACCTGTTAGGATTGGCGGATCAATTTTAATAAATCCTTCTTGATTGAAAAATTCATAGGTTGCACGAATAATTTCATTACGAATTTGCATAATGGCATGTTGTTTTGATGAACGTAACCATAAATGACGGTGATCCATTAAGAACTCAGTCCCATGCTCTTTTGGTGTAATAGGGTAATCATGGCTTTCACCAATAACTTCAATGTCGCTTACAACGAGCTCATAACCAAATTTTGAACGGCTATCTTCTTGAATGGTTCCTCTGACTAAGATGGATGTTTCTTGATTTAAGCCTTTAGCTAATTGAAATGCTTCTTCGCTTACTTCACTTTTAACCACTACACCTTGAAAATAAGCTGTTCCATCTCTTAATTGTAAAAAGGCAATTTTTCCACTTGAACGTTTATTCGCAACCCAAGCACCAATTTCAACTTCTTTGCCAACATAATCACTTGCTTGTTTAATTGTAATTCTCTCCACGTTTGTACGCTCCTTTAATCAAAATAATTATCTTATTTCATTTTTTCTATCACAAAATCATGAATGCGTTTCATTGCTGCTTCTAAAACCAATAGATCAGCTGCATAACTTAACCGAATATTGTCTGGTGCACCAAAGCCAATCCCTGGAACAACAGCAACATGTGCTTGTTCAAGGAGTGCAGATGCAAAATCTGTTACATTTGAATAGCCACAAAGTTTTGCGGTTTCAGAAACATCTGGAAAAAGGTAAAAAGCACCTTCTGGTTTTTCACATGTCACACCAGGTATCTTCATTAACAATGGATATATCTGATTTAAACGGGTCTCAAAAGCCTGCCTCATCTCTTCCGTTGACTGTTGTGAACCAGTCAAAGCCTCTATTGCCGCATATTGTGCAACTGCACTTGGATTACTTGTTGAATGTGACGCTAAATCGGTCATTCTTTGAATGATGGTTTCATTCCCAAGGGCATAACCAATTCTCCAACCAGTCATTGCATAGCTTTTAGACACACCATTAATCAAAATGGTTTGCTTTTTAATCGCTTCACTCATGCTAACAATCGAAACAGATGTGTACCCATTATAGACTAATTTTCCATAAATATCATCTGCAACAATTAAAATATCATGTTGAACCGCCCAATTGCCAATGGCTGTTAATTCTTCCTTCGTATAAATCATGCCCGTAGGATTAGAAGGTGTATTGATCACCAGGGCTTTGGTTTTTACTGTTCTTTTGGCTTCTAAATCAGCCACTGTGACCTTATATTTTGTAGCTGCATGTGTTTCCACAAAGACAGGCTGCCCCTCAGCTAATTTTACTTGTTCAGGGTAACTTACCCAATATGGCGCTGGAATCAGTACTTCATCCCCTGTGTTTAACAAGACTTGAAATAATAAATACAAAGCATATTTTGCACCATCTGTCACAATTGTTTCAGTTGGAGCATACTTCACACCAGTTGTTTGAAGAGTTTCAGCACAAATCGCTTCTTTTAATTGAGGTAAGCCAGCAGACGGTGTGTAAAAACTTGCAGCACCAGATTCAATTGCACGAATGGCACCTTCTTGAATAGACTTAGGTGTCACAAAATCTGGTTCTCCAAAACTTAAAGAAAGAATATCAATCCCTTGATCTTTTAATTTTTTTGCTTTTGCTGCGATTGCAAATGTTGCTGAAGGAGACATATTTGTCACTCTTTTAGATAATTGAACCAAGATTTCTACCTCCAAATTCTATTAAATATTCGAAACATCTTCCACCCATGTACCATCTTTAAAAGTAATTGAATAATAGCCTAATTGACCGTTTTCATCTTCATAACTCATTTCCCAAATAGGTGTATTATCTTTCATGCCCATTCGGGTTGTTAAAATTTTAGCAGGCGCTTTTTCATGGGTTAATACCCCTCTAGCTTGGGCTTCAGTAATGCCATCACTTTGTTTTAATACAGTCATTTTGCCATTATTTTTTGCGACGATGACAACAATCGCTTCACCTGAAGTATCTTTACCAGTCACGGTGAAATAAGATTCTTTTCCATTGTACCAATAAAAATCATCAACTGTATCTAAATCTGCATGTTTTTTTGCTAAAGCAATGGTTTCTTCTTCTGCATTGGCCTTTGGCGCTCTTGCTGTACTATATACTGCAAAGAAAATAATACACGCGATTGTGACGACACTTGTTATGCTAATCAATAGCCATTTTTTCATCTTTTCACCACCAAATTACTCATTGTCCTTTATTATAACAGCTTTTATTTCTAAATTATAGATGATTCAGCGGTTTTTTCGTTAAATTTAGTTTAAAAAATCATGGATTTCTTCCACAATATCAGATAAAAATTGTTTTTCTTTTGGTAAGTCCTCAGGCAATGCTTCTAAAATAAAGTGACCATAGTCTGTATCAGTCAAACGATTATCTAATAAAATCATCATTCCTTTATCAGTTTCACTACGAATTAAGCGACCTAGTCCTTGTCTTAAACGCAGTGCGGCTCTTGGTAAGGCATCCTCTTTAAATGGTAGATGTCCTTCTGCTTCCAGGCGTTCATATCTCGCTTTAACCAGCGGCTGTGCAGGAGATTCAAATGGTAAGCGGACAATGACCAATATTTCCAAGGCACTACCAGGCAAATCAACGCCTTCCCAAAAGCTTTCACTTCCTAATAGCATACTCCCCTTACTATGATAGAAGCGTTTTAGCAGGCGTTCCCTACTACCAGAAATACCTTGTGCCATTAATTCTTTTTTAGAAAATAAAGGCGATTCATTTAATTGTTGATAGGTATGTTTTAACATTTCTAAGGAATTAAATAATACCAGCACATTTTTATCTGTCCCTTTTGCAATTTTTTTCAATGCTTTAACAACCAATTGTGTATATTTTTGTTGAGACAAGGTTTTAATAGCAGGAAATTCTTTTGGAATGACCAACTTTGCTTGCTTACTATAATCAAAATTACTTTCTAAAATGGTTGTTTCAAGCGCCTCTGTTTCCCCAACTTCAGCTTTAAAGAACTCAAAAGACTGACCAATTGATAAAGTGCCTCCTGTATAGAACAAATAAGGAACCTTCTCAACCAATTCTTTTTTCAAAAATGAATGAACTTCTGGTGCACTCATTTTTAACTGTAAGCTACCTTTTGGATTTTTGCGACTCATTTCCAGCCATTTTACTTGGCCAACGGTTGCAAAATCAAAAAATTGACTCAGCTGACCGTGATATTCCTGAAAATCATCTGATAGGCTACCAAAGGATTCAATCATAAATAAATCTGCTTTAGTCAATTGCTGCTCATGGGTTTGAAACAATGTAATTAACTCCCTGCTCTGTTCTGTTGCTTCTGCAAAGGTTTGGACACACTCTTGAATCCCACGTTGAACAGCTGGAGATAATTTTTCAACCTCATTTTGATCAAATAAAACATGGATATGATCTTGAGCTGAAAGAATCGTGCCATGCTCTAGTTGATTTAATTGAACCAGACCTTCAAATATTTCTGCTAACTTTTCTTCAATAAATAATAAGCTAATATCAAAATCCATTAATAGATGCTGCGAAATTTTTAAGTCCTTCATGATTTTTTGTAGCTGACTTAATAGCGTATGAGGTAAATGAATATGCCCAAAAGCCTGCATCAAATATTTCCCTTGCTGATAAGAAAACTGTGCTTCAGAGCTTAGCATCGCCATATCATGCAAATGATGGGCTTCATCAACCATTAAATACTCAAAATCTGGTAATAGCTGGCGCTTGGTTCTTAAATTTTGACAAAGAACACTATGATTGGTAATAATCAAATCCGCTTGCTGACTTCTTTTTTGTGCCAATAAATAAAAATCTTCTGCAAACCATTCATCTTTTTGACTATTTAAGACCCAGCCATTATGCTTAATTCTTTGCCAAAAGGAATGATGATTACTCGCTAAATGAAGCTCATCTAAGTCTCCTGTCTTAGTCGCCGTTAACCAGACCAACACTTGCATTTTTAATAAAGCATCATTTTTATTTTCATTTGGCTCTTTTAAAATATGCTCAAATTTTGATAAATGCAGATAATGATTTCTTCCCTTAATCAAAGCAACCTGTAACTCAAAAGGTAAAATATCTTTTAACTTTGCAATATCCTGATAAAACAACTGATATTGTAATAAATTAGTATACGTACTCACCACAATTGGTGCGTTTTTCTTAGCATGATAGGCCAATGGTAATAAGTAACCAAATGTTTTCCCAATTCCTGTTGGAGCTTCAATGGCAAGATGATGTGGTTCTCCTTCTAATACCTGATGGATTTTATTCATCATTTTTTCTTGGGCTTCTCTTAACTGATAGGATGATTGAAACAACGTGACTTTTTCTGCTCGTGTCTCGGGATATTGGGCGTTTAGTCGATACTCTTGTTGGCTATTAAATACCTGCTGCTTTTGGATCGCAATCCCATTTTTGACTTGTATCGCAGGATCAAGTGGTGGCACCCAATGCTTCATTTCTTCCAAAATATGCACAAAAAACAACCCTGTATCCATCATTAAATACTCAGAAAATACCACTAACTTTTCAATCGTTACAAGTGGCAATGAAGCTGCTTTCTCTTGTAAATAAAGAAATAATTCAGCTGTGACATAAGCATCGCTATCTGCTCGATGGGGATTTTCATGTTCTAACTGTAAGCTTTCAGCTAAATCACTTAAGCGGTAGCTCATTTCGGTAGGCAACAAAATTTGAGACAGCTCGACTGTATCCATTCCTGTTAACCTGAAATCTGTGTAGCCACAATGATTAAATTCGCTTAATAAGAATTGATAATCAAAGTGCACATTATGCGCCACAAAGATACAATCTGTCAGCAACCCATAAATAACGGGTGCAACATCTTCAAAATAAGGCTCATTTGCTACATCTTGTTGCTTAATCCCAGTTAAGCGGGTAATTTGTTCGGGTATTTTAATACCTGGATTGATAAATGTTGAAAATTGATGAACAACAGCGCCTGCTTCAATTAAACAGCAAGCAAATTGAATCATTTTACCACCTTGCTCAACATTTGTCCCTGTTGTTTCGATATCTACAACTGCATATACATTCTTCTTCATTTGGATAGGTCACCTTTTTCTATTGGAAATCCAATTTCATCTCGTCTACTATCATATCATGTTGTGCTTTTGGATGCTATTTTAGTCAGCCCTTATGATAAGTTATTTTATTTGATTTTTTGGCAATTCTTTTTTAACTCATTTATAAAAGGAGGAGTTCATATATATTAAAAACATTTTCCAAAAAATAATTAACAATAATATTATATTTCCACCCTTTTATTATTAACTTATAACAACGGACTAGGAGAAAAAAATAAGTATATAAAAAAAGTTTGACAAAATATAAGGCAACAGATAATATAGTGTTGCAAGAATCATTTGTT
>NZ_FOHA01000003.1:0-136868 GCF_900111355.1 Isobaculum melis | reverse complement strand
AACAAATGTTTCTTACAAAAAAAGAATGATAACTTCTTCAAAATAAATAAGAAAAAGAGATATTGGAGGAATACAAAAAATGATGAAAAAAAAGACAACTTTCTTTATTTGTCTGACACTAGTAATGGGCACTTCTTTACTAGTAGCAAAATCTACTCATGCAAACAAACAAGAAGTAAACACTCCTATCGTTCAGCAACGTGGAAACGAGATTACCATTGATGCTAATAATCCAATCTATCAGCAAAAAATTCCTGCAGATAGTACGACATTACCTGAAAAAAAATTAAATACAAATCCTTTATATGAACATTATGTACAACAAAACATTTATATTCCAGGTTTCTTTAGAGAACAATTTATTGGAAAAAGCACCACTCAAGATGATGAAATTATTCAAGCTTTCAAGCTTTCAAATAATAAAGTTTTAAGTGTCCATCATTCTACCGACTTTCCTTATGCAGTTGTAACCCCCGGCTACTTCTATAAAGATTATAACCGTTTGGTTCTATCAGATAGTAAAGGAACGATTGAAAAAGAAGTTCCTTTATACCAAGGAAAAACTGCCTATTACATGAGTAGTTCAGATAATCAAAATGATACCTATACATTTATTTACACTAATGGTTTAGTTAATGGCGACGTGATTATTTATGAAACAGTTGATAAAGATCTTAATATATTATCTAGACAGACCGTCACACAACCTGCTGGTGTTATTTATAATCGTATGTCGATTGATTTTAATGCAGAAAAATACCATCTTCCACTTCTTACGAATGTAGCGACTCAAAAGACATTTTTTATTGCCAAAAATATTGGTGGTACGTTAAATACTGCAGGTTTAGCCTTTCCATCTGTTAATTTTGCTAGTTACACACCGAACGGACAAATCCCAGCTGGAACAATGGTTGGTATTGCGAATGGTGCTTTTACAAATACCAGTTCAAACGGGTTTATCGCACCTCTCCAGTTAGGCTATGCTTCTGGTGCTAAAGGATTTGGAACTGTTTTAGTTGAATGGGATCAGAATAACAAAATTGTTTTTGAAAAGCTTGTTGGAGATGGTGATGGAAGCTTTCAATACCAATCTGGCATTTCTTCTCCTGATAAATATTACTTTACAATTACAGATAAAAGTAACAAAAACAGTAACACGAAGCTTTATCTTTATGACTTGAACCAACATCAATTAAATCTTGTCGCAGAATATCCTCCCAAAACAACACTTACCCTTACTAAAAACGGAGCTTCGTCAGTTAGCGTTTACGGGTATATTGTAGAAAATAATCAGCCTGCTATTTTTATTGGCTTTGCCAACAATCTTACATTTGAGTTAACAGGCATGAGAAAAATTGCATCTGATGTTCCTATTACCATTAGGACAATGCTCTCTTTTGACGAAACAATTTTTTTAGGAGGGATGATAGAGGGTAAAGGCTTTGTTGATTCAGTTTATGGTCCAACTGGTAATTGGACCAATAAAGCTGCACCACAGTTGAAATATAATGCTTTTCTTGGTTCTGCCTTAGTGATAGATAATTATGCCCCTGCTATTCTTGCACCTCAGAATGTGATTCTTGATTTAGAAGATACAGACTTAAAACAAGAAATCAATACCGGTAGTCAAAATATTTTAAATAATTGGTTAATTACTGGAACAAAAACAGGCTCACTAAGTGATCCTCTTGCAATTAAAGTAACTGATTATTATGATCTCTCTTCTAAAAATATTTCTGGTCAAAAATCACAAGACTGGTTGAATAAACGTATTAATAGAAACCCATTAGATCCAACAAGAGCAATTGATTGGAGTGCTTTAGGTTTAGACCTTACTAGTAGAGGTCCACAAAAAATAAAATATTTTGTTTCTGATGAGAATAAACAAATCAGTGCAACCTCACGTATCATTAATAAAATGGACAATGAAACCATCTGGAATGAAAAAGGTGCATTAGCGGCTTCAAACTTTACTATTCATGTCAATGATGTTGAGGCATTGACAGATAACAGTAGCAAAACATCCGCTCAATTACAGGCCTGGGATATCAATAGCGGAGAGCTAAAATCAGCTGATGTCTTGGTTAAACAAGATGAGTTAACCGCTATTCAAGATGTTAAAAAAGCTTATGATCAATTAACTGAAAATAATCATCCAGCAGATTTAATTAAACCCTACCCACTTACTTATGAATTCACTTATGATGGTAAGACCCTAACAAAAACAATTACAGTCTTTATTATTGATGATACAACCACTGTTGACCAAACGAATAACATTGTATTATATGCTTTTGATTTCACAGAATATTTACATCATGTAAAAGAGCTTTCTTCTAACAAAGTTGTTCAGCTATCAACTGCTTCTGCATGGAATCTGACGATGAATTGGGGCGATACAGCTTTACCAGCTAATAAGTTAACTGCAAATGTGACTGAAGTCCCTGTTGGCCTGAACCACGTCACTAAAAAAGGTCTTTATCCAGTAACAATCAAGCATGACCAACTAGTTCAAACAAAAGTAAAAGCTAACATCTTAGATTCCGAAGCAACGATTCATGTCAGACAAGTTATTCTCGATTCAAATAACAATCTTGTGTTGCCATTAACTGGTTATTTCCAATTAAACAATGAAAATGGCAATCCTTCTACTAGCCATAGTAAACAAGAACAAATTCTAGCAACTAGTACAAATGACGATACACTTCAAGTGTTTTCAAAACAAGTTTCTTATATGAATTTTGATCATTGGTGGTATGAGATCAATCCAATTATTCCACAATATTATGAATATGCAGGATACATTTTAACAGATAGCAAAATAACCCATCAAGCAAGCGATCGAATTGATAATCAACAAGAAAAGCCTTTGCTAGATTTTACTGTAAAGGATACTTATTGGGTAACGATTTATCTCAAGGCTTCAACAAACCACCCCAAATCTTATAGTAGCAATTACTCACAAAATAGTTTTGGAAAATTACCATAAAAAAATCCAAGAAAATCGCAGATTTGCTGATTTTCTTGGATTTTTTATCTTTATTTTTTAGGATGAGCATGCTTGATAGCCCATGCTAATAGCAATTTTTGGTCATTGATGATTTGATGATCAATCACATTTTGTTCAAGTTCTGCTAATAAATCTCCTAGCCATTTTCCAGGTAGTACATTCATTTTTTTTAATAAGTCATCACCAGTGATATTTAACTCACTTTTATCTTTAATTGCTAGTCTTTGATACTGTTCCTCCAAATCAACCGTTGGCACTAGTTGTGGATTTATTACAAGAGCCAATTCTTCAATTTGCAGCGCTAAAGGAAGCCCCGCATCATATAACATCCGATTACTCCAAGCATCAGTTAAACGCGCGTTTAATAGCTTTAAAGCAAGCTTAATAAATCTAATCTCTTGTTTAGAAGATTTCCATTCCCTTAAAAAAGCTTCTACATTGTTTTCACTAATTTCTAAATAATAAAGGAATGCTGTCCAAGCAATATTTTTAGTAGGAAAAATCCCCATTAACTGACTAAATTGTATTAATGATTCCTTTGCAGAGGACAAAGCTGGACAATAACGATACAATTCACTATCAATAAATTGTAACAGGCCCTTTGCTCGAGCTTTTCCAAGTAATAACTTGGTCAGTTCTACTTGAATCCGTTCAGTGGCAATCTTAGTAAGTAATTCATGATGAATGGCAATTGCTTCTGCTGTTGCAGGCTCTAAATCAAAATCTAACTGACTCATAAAGCGAACTGCTCGCATCATTCTTAAGGCATCTTCATGAAATCTTTCTTGTGGCAATCCTACTGCACGAATCAATCTCTTTTCAAGATCCGCCACCCCAGAGAACAAATCAATAATCGCGCCCTCTTTTGTCATAGCAAGTGCATTGATTGTAAAATCACGACGTTTTAAATCCTCTTCAAGAGAGCGAACAAAGGTCACTTCATCCGGTCTTCGATAATCTTGATAGGTAGATTCTGTTCTAAAGGTTGTGATTTCATACTCCTCATCTTCCCAAAGAACCAGTACAGTGCCATGCTCAATTCCAATATCAACGGTTCGTTTAAATAGGGCTTTGACTTCAGCTGGAAAGGCACTGGTGGCAATATCTACATCTGAAATGTCCTTTTTTAATAGCATATCTCTCACACTGCCGCCTACAAAATAGGCTTCATAGCCAGCTTTTTCCAGTTGTTCAATCACAGGAATGGCTTTTTCAAAAATTGCAGGTAATAATGTCATAATAAATTCTCCAAACCATAAATAAATTCTTCTAGTGCCACAACTTTTTTGACACCTAAGGCGACACCACTCATAAAGGAAGCACGATCATAAGAATCATGACGAATTGTCAGTCCTTCTCCTGTGCCACCAAACAGCACTTGCTGATGAGCAATTAAGCCTGGTAAACGCACACTATGAATCTTCATGCCTTCATAATCTGCCCCTCTTGCGCCAGGCAGTAATTCTTTTTCTGCTGAATTACCTTGTTTTTTAGTCGCTCTGACTTCAGCAATCATTTCAGCTGTTTTCAAAGCAGTCCCACTTGGGGCATCTAGTTTTTGATCATGGTGTAGTTCAATGATTTCTACATCAGGTAAATATTGGGCTGCTTTTTGGGCAAATTGCATCATTAAGACAGCACCAATTGCAAAGTTAGGCGCAATTAAACCGCCTATTTTATGTGCTTTAGCATAGGCCTTCAGCTCCGTTACTTGGGCATCCGTAAAACCAGTTGTGCCGACAACTGGAGCAATTTTGTGCTCTAGGGCAAAGCGTGTATGCTCATAAGCAACAGCTGGAATAGTAAAGTCAATCCAAACATCAGCTTGGACTTTTTTGACGAGGTCTTCTTTCTTTTTAAACACAGGAACATTGACATCTGGAAAGGCTGCATCTTCCCATAAAGCATTTATTTCGGCGTGTGGGTCTAAGACGGCCACTAACTCGAATTCTGTATGAGAAAGAACCATTTTGGTGGCTGTACTGCCCATTTTACCTTGATAGCCTGCAACAATTACTTTAATCATGGGCTTCATCCTTTCTTTCAAAGCGGTTTTTATCTCGATTATTTAATTTATTCATCGTTTCTTGGAAACTTTGTGTGAGGTCAATTTCTAAGGAATTGGCTAGAGCGGTTAAAACAAAAAGGACATCTCCTAATTCTGCAATCATTGCCTTTTCTTTTTCAATGGACTTTTTCTGTTTTTCGCCATATTGATGATTGATTTCACGTGCAAGCTCTCCGACTTCTTCAGTTAGTCTCGCTAGCTGTGCCAAAGGGGAAAAATACCCTACTTTAAATTGGGAAACAAATTGATCCACATCTTGTTGCATTTCTTTGATTGTTTTTTCCATTTTTCTCACCTTTTCTTTTTCTTTAATCTTATAGTACCAAAATCACAGCAGGTTTCAAGGGTTGTTGCACTCTTCCTCTAAAAAATGCTATATTTATTGTTGTTACATAAAAAGGAGGCGCTTAAAATGGAGAAAGTAAAATTAAAAATTCATCTTAAAGACTTCTTAACCATTACATTAGGCTGTTTGTTTTATGGCTTTGGCTTTGTTTTTTTTAATATGGAAAATCAACTAGCGGAGGGTGGCTTCACTGGCGTTGCCTTATTAATTCGCTATTGGCTACAAATAGATCCGGCTTATACCACGCTTTTATTAAATGTTCCCATGATTTTAATTGGCTGGAAATTATTAGGCAATCGTTCGCTTTTATACACCATTTATGGCACCGTTATGTTGTCCACCTCTATTTGGATTTGGCAACGTGTTCCACTAACAATTGATATTGGGCAGGATTTATTCATTGCCTCTGTGTTAGCTGGTTTATTTGCCGGAATTGGTTGTGGTTTGATTTATCGTGTGGGTGGCACAACTGGTGGAAGTGATATTATTTCTCGGATTTTGGAAAAGTATCACGGTTTACAAATGGGCAAGACCTTATTTGCTTTTGATGCATTGGTTTTAGTCCTTTCTTTAAGCTATTTAGATATGCAGCATATGATGTATACCTTGGTTGCGACCTTCATTTTTTCTCGTGTCATTGATTTTGTCCAAGAAGGTGCTTATACCGCTCGTGGCTTCTTAATTATTTCAGACCATTATGACGAAATCGCAAAGTGCTTGATGGTTGAATTAGGACGTGGTGTCACTTATTTGAAAGCGGAGGGTGCTTATTCTAAGGAAGCGCGTAAAATGATTTATTGCTTAATGAGTAACCAAGAGATTGGCCCTGCAAAAGAACTAATTCATGCTATTGATTCGACAGCGTTTGTGTCCATTTTTAATGTGACAGAGGCTTCAGGTGAAGGCTTTACTTTTGGGGATTTACCTTCTCCATTAGGAAAGAAAAAGAAAAAAATAGTGCGAGAAGACTAAAAATGATGAAAGAAGGTATTTGAAGATGGCTTTAACCTTTAATTTTTTTAATGAAGAAAGATTTTACGATATTGTAGATGAAACGACAATCTTTGAAGCTCTGCAGGAACTTGAACACGAGCAATGTGAATTTTTAATTTTAGAATGCTCAAATCCAAGAGAGATGTCCGATAATTCTTTTATTCAAACCGCGAAGGAAGAGAATGGGTTTATTGTTGAAACACGTTTTGATTATGCTGAAGATATCTTTGATCAATTTCAGCTACTCGTTGCAGATAGACAAGATGTTGCGAAATTATTCGTTCAGTATTTAAATGGCTCTTTACCCGATGTCAAACAATGGAAAAACATTAGTGGTCATCTGAAAATTTATTTAGACACAGTTGAAGACAATGTCACAAGAACACAGAGTCATCCTCAATTCTTAGCACATTTTAATCAAGATTTTTATTTTGATATTAGTTTGGAAGAAGCTCCTTTTGGTTCAGATACTGGCAATGATGCCCTTGCTCATTTTAGCGAGTATATCCGAAAGGATGGAGAGATTGACCGTCTGATTTTAAATGATTTTCCTCGTCGTATTGTTGAAGACATGTGGGGCATGAACTATCTAAATCCAGTTGATACAGCTGAGTTAAATGATGCACTTTATCTCTCTGCTCAAACAACTGTTGCAATTGCTTTTGGTATGGCGAAGGTTTATGGGGATATGACAAGTGAATTACATCAGGCTGCACTTTCTGCACTTCATAAATTGAATAACTTTCATGAAAAAGATCATGCGCTTTATCAGCAGATGATTGCTGATTTAACAGCATTTGAATTTGTTGTTGAGGAAGAATAGAAATGATCAATAGCTAAAAACCAGTTGATTCTTTGGGAGTCAACTGGTTTTTTAGATTGTTTATTTTGTAATCTGATGATCCTTACGCCGCTCAAGCTCATTTAATTCTTTCACAAGTGAACGGAAAAGCTGTTTATTATTTTTCTCTAATGCCACATCAATTTCTTGTAGAATTTGTTTTTTGCGATTCACCAAACTGACCTTTTCTAGTAGCTGGTCAACTTCAATGGATAATTGTTCATCGACTTGATCATTCCATCTATAGAATGGATTGTCCTCCAGCACAGCGATATATTCCGGTGTCATTAATTGGTTGTCAAACACTAATTCCAAGTACAATTCGTCTTTCCAATTGCTACGCACTTCATGAAAGGCCTGCTCTGGATTGGATAAAACCAAGCCTTCTTTGTAAAATAGAAACGGGTCTATTTCTGTCTCAACAGTTGAAAGCATCATGCCTCTTGGTGTTTTTTCAGCATGTTCAACAAAATGAACTTTTTTCATCATGGTGTCATGATTGAGTAAATAAGTTAAAATCCACATGGCTTCTCTTCGTTTTAACTGATAATTCTCTAAGAACCAACTTAAAAACATTTTTTTATCCTCTAAACTCACCTTGATTCCCATACTGCTCACCCCTTTTCTAATCTTCTGAATTCATTATACTGCATTTTAAAAACTTTCTCCATTGATTGAACTGTATAAATCTGCTATTTCATCATCAGTTGGTTCCATTTCTAAATAACGCCCTAAGATTTGCTTGGCTTCTGTTAGTTTTCCATCTTCTCTGAGGAAGGTGCCATATTGTTTTAAGAAGTCTTTATTTTCTTTAAAACGCTCGGCTGCTTCATGGTAAGACTGATAAGCTTTTTCATAATCCTCTAGCCCTTCATAAGCAATGCCCAAATTCCAATAGAATTGTGCATCAATTTCTTCATTTTCTAAAGCAATATTGGAAATTTCAATCGCATCCTCAAAGCGCTCTTGTTTCAGCAATAAATTATTTAATTCTAACGCTGCTGTCACTTTTTCAGGATCTAATAACACTGCTTGTCTAAAGTAATCCTCAGCCAGCTCCTCATTGTCTAATTTCAAGGCTAACTTCCCTGCATATTCAAACAATTCAGGATTAAATTCATCTAAACGAATCCCTTCCTGCATCACTTCTAAAGCCTTTTCTAACTGCTGTTCTTCCTCTAAGGCTCGGCCTAAATAAGGATATAAAGAGGTGTAACTTGGATCTAATTCCTTTAGTTGTGAAAAGACCTCTGCAGCTCGTTTATATTGCTTGGCTTGCATATTGGTGAAACCATACTCAAATAAAGTATTAATCTCTTCATGCTGTTCCAAAGCTTGCTCAAAATAAGGCAAGGCATTCTCAAAATCAGCCAGTGCACTATAAGAGCTAGCGATTCTTTGTGCGAGATAAATCCCACCAATTTCATCCACGCCTTGTTTAAGCAATTCCTGATAAATTCGAATACTTTGTGCATATTTCCCTGTTGTAAAGAATAATTCTGCTTGAGCAAATTCAATAATTGGCTCATCTGGTAACAGGTTGCTAGCAATTTCAAGCTTTTGCTCACTCACTTCATATAAGCCTTGCACCTGATATAAATCAGCCAATACAAGTAATGCTTGCGGATAGGCTGCACTTTCAGCTGGAATTTCTTCTAATAATAGCATCGCTTCTGATAACTCATCTGCCTCAATCGCAATCTCCGCTAAACCAATCTTTAATTCTTCCTCTTCTGGAAATAGCACCAATAATTGTTCATAAATTTGTTTGGTCTCATCTAAGAAGCCTAATTGATATAAAGCATCTGCTAACCCATATAAGGTTTCTGGATCATCTAAGGCTAGTGCCTCCTTAAAATGTCTTTCGGCATGTTCTAAATCATTATTTTGTAAAGCAGCTAACATTTTTTCACTTGGTGTCATTTTTATTTCCCCCTACTGATTATGGTGTAACAATATTTTTAAATCCTCTAAAAAGTTTGGATAAGAGATCTTCATCACAAAAGCATCCAATAGTCGTGTTTCGCCCTCAGCAATCAAGCTTGCAATCACAAGCATCATAGCGATTCGATGATCGCCATAGCTATCTACTACAGCTCCCTTTAATGGTGTTGGTCCTAGAATGCGCATCCCATCATCCGTTGCTTCAATCGTGGCTCCCATGGCCTGTAAATTGCTGACAACGGCTTGGATACGGTCTGTTTCTTTCACTCTTAGCTCTTGAGCATCTTTAATCACAGTTTCCCCATTCACTTGTGTCGCTAATAGCGCTAAAATTGGAATTTCATCAATGAGGCGAGGTAATAATGCACCTTCGATAACCGTTCCTGTCCCTTTTTGCGCTTTAACTGTGACATTTCCTCGTGGCTCTTGGCTGCCATCCTCAATTAGTTCAAGGTCATAGTGCAGGCCCATTTGATCAAAAGCTGTTAATAATCCGGTTCGGGTAGCATTTAAACCTACTTTTTCAATCGTCAGCTCACTGTTTGGCAGCAAAATTCCCGCAACTAACCAAAAGGCTGCTGAAGAAAAATCTCCTGGCACATCTACAGTCGTGGCTTTTAATGATTGATTGCCAGGAACCAATAATTCCTGACCTACTCGTGTAACTTCTCCTGAAAAATCTTGAAGCATTTTTTCTGTGTGGTCTCTTGAGGGAATTGGATCAATAATTGTGGTGATGCCCTCAGCCTGAATGGCCGCTAACATAATCGCTGATTTCACTTGAGCGCTCGCAACCTCCATTTGATAGGTTATGCTTTGCAATTGCTGATGTGGATTAGCCAACACCAATGGTAAGGTATCGCCTTGTAGATCTAAGCCCATTTGCGTCAAAGGCTTGCTAATTCGTTTCATGGGGCGTTTAGATAACGATTGATCGCCAATCAAGGTCAGTGGACCGACTTGCTTGGCAAATAAACCACTTAATAAGCGAGCAGAAGTTCCACTATTGCCTAAATCAATTGGTTTGGTTGGGATAGAAAAATTTTTCAAGGCTGTTCCTTCAACCAAATAATGCCCCACAGCGCGTCGTTTAATCATTGTCCCTGTTTGTTTAATGGCTGAAAGCGTCGCTAAGACATCGCCGCTTTCTAATAAGCCCCTAATTTCAGTTTGTCCCTCTGCAAGGGCGCCAAACATCAGACTACGATGAGAAATTGATTTATCTCCTGGCACTGCAAGCTTTCCTGTTAGGCTTTCTTTTGTTGGATTTAAAAATAACATTTTTCCATGAATCATTGAAATGTCCTGCTTTCTATTGGTTTGTTTTAAATTATTCAAATAAGTTGTGTCTTTGAAATCTCTTAGATTTCGGAGTCACGCTCTTTTCATTGGATTAAAAGTCTTGTAGATACTGGCGATAATCTGCTATATTCTGTTTTAATCTGGGCATTTGATCACTTTCAAATTGTTCTAAAATAGCTTGTGTGATAGTCGTCGCAATCATATGCTCTGCAATTCGACTGCAAGCAGGCACTGCACAGGTATCGCTTCTTTCAACACTAGCTTTAAAGACTTCTTTGGTTTCAATATCAACACTTTGTAGCGGTTGATAGAGCGTTGGGATGGGTTTCATTGTGCCTGTGACTAAGATAGGCATGCCATTGCTCATTCCCGCTTCGATTCCACCTAAATGGTTGGTTTTACGACGATAGCCCTGTGTTTCTTCCCAAGTGATTTCATCCTGTACCTGACTGCCTGGTAAGCCTGCTAGCTGATGACCTAAGCCAATAGACACACTTTTAATGGCATTTAAGCTCATTAAAGCACCTGCTAATTTTCCATCTAATTTGCGGTCATGCTGGACATAGCTGCCAACTCCTGCTGGAACGCCTGTGACTTTCACTTGAAAGGCACCACCTAATGTGTCTCCAGCACGCTTGGCTTCGTCTATTTTGGCGATCACAGCCGTTTCAACTTCTGGCAAGCACATTCTAACAGAAGATACTTGGAGGTGCTTAGCTTGCGATTCTGTGAGCTCCTCGCGGTAATCAAGATCTTGTAGCCCACCAATTTCAGTTACCTTACTTTCTGTTTGAATACCAATAGCTTCTAGTAACTGCTTGCAAAGCGCTCCGATAGCTACCTGTAAAGTGGTTTCTCTAGCTGATGAACGCTCTAAGACATTCCGTAAATCCCGATGCTGGTATTTCATTCCACCTACTAAATCCCCATGTCCAGGACGTGGCCGTGTGACTTTTCGTTCATGCTTGATGGCTTCAGTTGGAGCAGCTGGATTCATAATAGCTTCCCAATTTTGATAATCTTTATTCGGAATCGATATGGTAATAGGCGAACCTAATGTCATCCCATGTCTGATTCCACTTAAAAAGGTCACACCATCACTTTCAATTTTCATCCGATTGCCTCGACCGTAGCCCTGTTGACGCATGGCTAATGCTTGATTTATTTTTGCTTCATCTATTGTTAAACCTGCTGGAAAACCTTCAATAATCGCTGTTAAGCTAGGTCCATGACTTTCACCTGCAGTTAAAATACGCATCTTACTCACTCCTTCATCCCTATTATTTTAGCATATCAGACCAAAGAAAGAACAATTTATGTATAAAAAAATTGCCATGAATTAAAAATTCATGGCAACGCTATAATCGTATTTACAATTATTTAACCGCTTCTTTAAGCGCTTTACCTGGTTTGAACGCAGGGACTTTGCTTGCAGCGATTTGGATTTCTTTACCTGTTTGTGGGTTACGACCTTTACGTGCAGCACGTTCGCGCACTTCAAAGTTACCAAAACCGATAAGTTGAACTTTTTCTCCTTTTGCTAAAGAAGATTGGATTGTTTCGAATACTGCATCAACAGCTGCAGTAGCGTCTTTTTTAGTAAGACCAGTTGCAGTTGCAACGTTTTCAATCAATTCTGCTTTGTTTGCCATGTTGATTTTCACCTCCTTGATAAAAAAGAATACATCTTTAATCATAAGAACAAATATGCATTCCTAATATCATTCTTGAGTGGTCCAAAAATGATACGAAATACGTTTGTCAGAAACAACCGTATTTCTATATTGAGATTATCATACAAACGTAACCACCGCAAGGTTTTTCCTCGATTTTTACCATTTTTTAATACCAAATGTGAATTTTTAGAAAAAAACATGAAAAAAAGTGACATTTTGCATATAAATATGATAAAATGTCTCTTTTTTAGTTTATAATTATTTTATTTTCTTTGTCTAGTTAGAATTCGAATCGGTGTTCCTTCAAAGGTAAAAGCATCACGAATGCGATTTTCTAAAAATCGTTGATAAGAAAAATGCATCATTTCTGGTTCATTCACAAAAATGACAAAGGTTGGTGGTTTGACAGCAACTTGAGTCGCATAATAAATTTTCAAGCGTTTGCCTTTATCTGTTGGTGTTGGATTCATTGCCACAGCATCCATAATTACATCATTTAAGACAGCAGATTGAATCCGTAAGTTTTGACTTTGACTGACTTTTTCAATCACTTCTGGTAAGGTATGCAAACGTTGTTTTGTTTTAGCTGAAACATAAATAATCGGTGCATAGCTCAGATATTGGAAATTATCTCGAATGTCTTCTTCAAATTTTTTCATTGTTTTATCGTTTTTCTCAATAGCATCCCATTTATTGACCACAATAATGATGCCTTTACCTGCTTCATGGGCATAGCCAGCTACTTTTTTATCTTGTTCGCGAATGCCTTCTTCAGCATTTAGAACCATTAAAACAACATCTGAGCGTTCAATGGCACGCATCGCTCTTAGTACACTATATTTTTCAGTACTTTCATAGACTTTTCCACGTTTTCTAATCCCAGCGGTATCAATCATCACAAACTCTTGTCCATCTGCTTCAAAAGCTGTATCAATGGCATCTCTGGTGGTTCCAGCAATATCAGAAACAATCACACGTTCTTCACCAATAATGGCATTAACCAATGAAGATTTCCCAACATTTGGACGGCCAATTAAACTAAATTTAATGGTTTGATCATCATACTCTTCTTCCGTTTCATCTGGAAAATGAGCAATCGCAGCATCTAGTAAATCTCCTAAACCTAAACCATGACTCCCTGAAATTGGATAAGGTTCCCCTAGCCCTAAAGCATAAAAATCAAAGACATCACTTCTCATTTCAGGATTATCCACTTTATTAACAGCTAATAACACAGGCTTCTTCGTACGATAAAGAATCTTTGCCACATTTTCATCTGCACTGGTTACCCCTTCACGACCACTAGCGATAAAAATAATCACATCTGCCTCATCCATTGCAATTTCAGCTTGTTGCTTAATTTGCTCTAAGAAAGGCTCATCTCCTAAATCAATACCACCTGTATCAATAATACTAAATTCTTTCCCTAACCATTCTCCTTGAGAATAGATTCTATCCCTTGTTACGCCTGCAACGTCTTCTACTATAGAAATTCGTTCGCCGACAATTCTATTAAAAATAGTTGATTTACCTACGTTTGGGCGACCAACAATGGCGATAACTGGTTTTGCCATGTTTTTGCCTCCTTTTCTTTTTCTTTCTACAGTGTATAGAACAAACCGTTAACTTGCAAGAAGTTTATCATGCCTCTTAGAGTTTTAACTCTTAGAGACATGATACAAATCGAACACAGTTCGACTTTGATCCTTATCTCTCTTCGCCTCTTAGAGTTTTGTCATGCCTCTTAGCGTTTCAACTCTTAGAAACATGATACAAATCGAACACTGTTCGACTTTGATCCTTATCTCTCTTCGCCTCTTAAAGTTTTAACTCTTAGAAACATGATACAGATCAAAATTATTCGACTCTGATCCCTATTAACCCACTTCGACTTCAGCCTTCTATCCATTAACAATATCACTCTATTTTATCTTCAAAACTTGTTTTATTAGCAATACAAAGGAGAGACAAGACTATAAAATAGTTTTGTCTCTCCTTTTAATGAAACGCTATTGCTTTACTCAGCATCTTCATTAGAAGAAAGAGCTTCTCCTAAAATTTCACCAAATGAAAATCCTGTACTTTCTTCTGGTAATTCATAATGTTCTTCAGCTTCAGCCTGTTTCATTGATTCTGGTTTTTCCTCAAGTGCTTTAATACTTAAAGATAAACGTTTTTCTTCTGGCTTCACTTCTAATACTTTGACTTCTACTTCAGCATTTTCACTTAACACTTCATGTGGTGTTGCAATGTGTTTATATGAAATTTGTGAAATATGAACTAAGCCTTCTACACCAGGGAAAACTTCAACAAAGGCACCAAAACTAGTTAAACGTTTCACAGTTCCTTTTAAAGTCGCGCCTTTTGGTGCACGCTCTTCAATGTTATCCCATGGGCCAGCTAAAGTATCTTTAATTGATAATGAGATACGTCCTGCTTCTGGGTCAACAGATTGAATTTTAGCTGTTACTTCATCGCCAACTGCTAAAACTTCTTCTGGTTTATTCACACGATTATGCGAAATTTGTGATACATGAACAAGTCCATCTACACCACCAAGATCAACAAAGGCACCAAAGTTGGTTAAACGAGCTACTTTACCTGTTACGATATCGCCCGCTAATAAGGTTGCTAATTTTTCTTTTTTAGCAGCTTCTCTTTCTTCTTGAGCAATGGCTTTATGAGAAAGAATCAAACGATTTTCGCTTGGCTCAATTTCAACAATTTTGAAGCGCATTGTTTTTCCTTTATAGACAGAAAAATCATCCACAAAGTTTACATCTACCATTGAAGCAGGTACAAAACCTCTCACACCTGCATCAACAACTAGACCACCTTTAACAACATCTGTTACAGGAGCTTCAATGATTGTTCCAGCATCAAAATCAGCTTGGATTTCTTCCCAAACTTTTTTGGCATCAATGCGTTTTTTAGACAGCATATAGCTACCATTTTCTTTATCTTTACTGCGTTTAATCACAACTAATTCAACTACATCACCAATATTTACAACTTCAGTGATGGCTTCAATTGGTAAAGTAGATAATTCACCAAAAGGAACAACGCCTTCAACGCCACTTCCTTCAATCCCAACAATGGCCTCTTTACCAGGCTCAATTGCTAAAACTTCTGCCTTTACAATATCACCAACATTCACTTCTTGAACGCTGTCTAATGCATTTAATAATTCTTCATTACCTGTTTGCATGGTTTCTTTTTCGCTCATGTTTTAATCCTCCTAGTTACGTAAAAATCCTTCTATCTTCTATTCTAACTAAAAAAAAGGTTTTTTTCCATAAAAATTCATGTAAAATGTAAAAAATATCCATCATTTAAGCAAATTTAACTTGCTTAGAGACAATTTCTTTTATTTTTGTGACAACCTCAGGAATATTTAAACCTGTTGTATCAACTAAGATGGCATCCTTTGCTTGTACTAAAGGAGAAATTTTTCTAGTTGAATCAATATGATCTCTTGTTGCAATTTCTTCTTTTAATTTTTCTAAAGGCGTATCAATGCCATTCTTTTGATTTTCTAGGAATCTGCGTTCAGCACGTTCTTCCACACTAGCAATTAAAAAGATTTTCACTTCTGCATTTGGTAAAACAGCTGTGCCAATATCTCGACCATCCATGACAATGCCACCACATTCAGCAATTTTTTGCTGACGTCTCACCAATTCTTCACGAACACCTTTATGCACAGAAACATGAGAAACTTGATTGGTCACTTGAGGTTTACGAATCACCTGCGTCACTTCTTGTTGATTCACAAAAACTTTTTGTCCTTCTTGATGAGGCTCAAAGGTAATCATTGTTTTTTGAAGCAATTGAACCAAGGCTTGTTCATCATGAACATCCACATCATTCACTAATGCTTGATAAGTGATTGCCCGATACATCGCTCCTGTATCACAATACACATAATGTAATTCTTTTGCTAAGATTTTAGCAACGGTACTTTTCCCAGCTGATGCTGGGCCATCAATCGCAATACTGATTTTTTTACTCAACAAACAACACTACTTTCTTTACAGAATAAAAAGCCGAATAAACGGCTTTTTGATTATTGAACTCTTAAACTCTGTCCCACTTTAAGCATTGTAGGATCAGTTATTCCATTCCATTCCATAATTTGCTCAACAGAACTTCCATAACGTTTATGCAACTGATACAAAGTATCTGCAGATGATTGAATGGTGTAATATACTTCATTTCCACCTGTTACTGGTGCTTCTGGTTCTGGCTGTTGTACAACTGGTTGTTCAACTTGAGGTGTTTCCTCAACAGGCTGTTCTTCTTCAGCTGGTGGTGTAACTTCTTCACTACTTGAAGCTGCTTCTGAACTTTCTTCTTTTGATGAAGACTCCTCAGAGCTGCTACTTGAATTATTTTTGCTGACAGTTAATTGTGTATTATTATTATTTTTTGGAACTTCACTTGGCTTTGAATTCACATAAGCACGCATCACAAATGGTGTAGCAATCAATAAAATTGCAAATATAATAAAAACAATGGCAATCGGTGAGATTCTTCTGCTTCTTGCTCTGTGCTGTGCTCTAGTTAAACCATCAAGCTCCTCTTCATCTTCTGAGTAAAATTGACGTTCCCATGTGTCTTTTTCTACTTCTTGGTCTAACTCTTTATCTAAATCTTTCTTCTGACTCATGTCTTATTTTCCTCCTCAAAACGGTATTCCAACATATTGTATCATGAAATGCTTGGTTTTTCCTTTAAAAATTAACATAAATTGAACATTTTTAATAAATAGGCCTGCCAATCCGCATTTTCTTCCTGTGTTTTCTCTTGTATTACGCGCTCTTTTTCTTGATATTCAGTCAAGTTAATGCCACAGGACTGACAGCAATTCTCCAGCTGCTGTTTTAATTCTTCTCCAAAATGCTTTAATAACTCAGCACGCTTACACTGAGCGGTTTGAATATAGTCCAACATTTCATTGAGTTGTTTTTTCTTTTTCCCTATCAGTTCATTTCGCTGTTTTTTGGCATCAGCTAAAGAAATCCCTTGATTTAATTGATTTTTCACAAAACGATATTGCACTTCATTTACTTGCTCCTCTATTGCGGTTATCCCATTTTGATACGCCATTTCAAGCAAATCATCCTCTGGCAGCTCATTCTCTCTTAATTGATGATGAATCTGCTCATCCCCTTTTTGATAAAAAAGATAGGCAATACTAGGTCCTCCATCTCTTCCTGCACGCCCAATTTCCTGCAAATAAGCTTCGATATTACTGGGTAAGTGATAATGGAGCACAAAACGAATATTTCCTTTGTTAATCCCCATCCCAAAAGCGCTTGTTGCACAAATAAGCTCAATATCATCATGCAAAAATTGTTGCTGCAACTTCATCCTGTCCATTGCCTCTACATCTCCATGATAGGCAGCCACCTTAATTTGTAGCTCTTTAGCTAATAGCGCTGCAATTTCTTCTGCTTTTTTTTTGCTAGAAAAATAAATAATCCCAGGCTTTTTCTGTAATCTAACTGTTTCAATTAAGGCTGCTTCTTTTTCTTTTTGCGTCTGAAAAATCTGGGTTGATAAGGCAATATTTGGTCGATCAATCGAATAAATCCATTCTTTAAAATGATCCTGATTTAGCTGTAATTTAGTCACAATATCCTTTCTAACAGCAGCTGTTGCCGTTGCGGTTAGTGCCATTGTCACTGGATCAGCTAAGGCAGCTCGGACTGCTCCTAAGCTTAAATAGTCTGGTCTAAAATCATAGCCCCATTGTGAAATACAGTGTGCCTCATCGACAACAAATAAAGCGATTTTCTGTTGTTTTAATGCAGCTAACACCTGCTCCTGCTGCAACATTTCAGGCGAAACAAACAAATAATGATAGGCTGATAACTGACTTAAAACCGCTTGTTTTTCTTCATAAGATAAAAAACTGTTCAACGCGACAACCCGTTTTTCACCCTTCATTTTCATTTGTTCAACTTGATCCTGCATCAAGGATAAAAGCGGTGAGACAATGATAGCTAAGCCTTCAAGATAATAACCAGCCAGCTGATAGCATATGGATTTTCCTGTACCAGTTGGCAACATCACTAATGTTGAATCACCTGCTAAGACCGTTTGAATACTTTCTGCTTGGCCAGGTCTAAACTGAGTATAACCAAAATGCTGGGTTAAACCTGCTAATAAATTAATCTTTTCCAGCTTCGCTCACCTCTTTTCTAATTTGAACAAGACGTAGCTCAAAAAAGCTCATCTCTGGTAATTTTGCTTGTAAGGCTTTTATCTTTAAGGTTGGTTCTTGTGCCATTAATTGACTGATTTTTTGTTGTTTTGCTTTGGAAACAAACGGATCAATGTTAAAGGTGGAATCAATCATCACAATTTCTACAATATGATCTAAGATTGTACTTTGCTTTAAACCACGTCTTTGCATCACTGCTTCAACTGTTTGTCCCTCTAATAAAAGATCCCGCGTTTTTTGTGCACTTTTATTCATCCTTTTTGTGACCGCTAAGGTTGACGGAAGTAAGGTGGACAAAATTGGATAGTTTTGTGGCTTGGCAGTGATTTCCTTAATGAAAGTATGGACAACTGCAAGCTGAATCCAACTGATTTCAAAAGCTTGCTTCTGCCATCTTTGTGCCAGTTGCTGAGTGGTTCTGCCATAGGATTGATGTCCTGTTAAGCTAAAAATAAAAATCGCTGCCTCTTCTTCCGTTAATTTGGCAGAAAGCTGAGATATTTCGTGATAGACTCTTGTTGGCAACTCCGTCTTTTCTTGCTGCATGAACCATCTTTTAGCCCATTTTTGTCGGGTAATATCACGTTCAACTGGTAGATAATGAGATTCTTTAAAGGAAAGTTCAGAGCAGATTTGTACAATAAAAACAAACTTTTGATAAAAATCTTGTGATAAATGACTATATTGCCAACCATTGATGGCTGGATAAGAAGCTAACTGAAAAGGTTGCTTGGCTCTTAATAAGCAGCCTTGCTGACTTAACCTTAATTCACCTGCTTCATCTAATAAGGAACCCGTTTCAATTAATTCATGAATCGTTGCAAGATACTTCTCCTTATTCAGATAAGTGACTGTATTGAAATAAGGAAGTAGCCCATATTGTTCTGCCAGATGCATCACAGAAGTGGTTCTTTTACCACGTAATAAATGATAAATCGTCATTGGTTTTCGCACTTGCTGATCATCATAAAATTGTAAAATAAATGTTGCATCATGAAAATCCAACATCAGCATTCCTCTTTTCCTTTTTAGTCAAAACGTGTTAAAATAATGCCAGTTCAACAAGTGAAATGGAGTGAAGTAGATTGTATAGCAAAGTAAATCAAGATTTATGTATTGCTTGTGGCTTATGTCAAACCAAAGCACCCGCGATATTTGATTATGATGAAGAGGGAATCGCCTTTGTAAAGCAAGAGCAACACCACGTTTCAGCAGAAAATGAAGCAGCCTTGATGCAAGCTTATCTTGCTTGTCCAACTCATGCCATCCTAAAACAAGCTGTGCCATTTACTCATTAATATAGCATTCAATTTTAAATAAAGAAAGAAAAAAAGAACCTTAATTGTCGTCCAACCCAAAATGAAACTTTTGGAAAATGACGCAATAAAGCAGGTTCTTTTTTATTTATCTCATAAAGATACGACTTATTTAACTTGTTTTTAATCTCGCATGCTCAATCCAGCTAGCCATTTTCACATAAACAATGGCAAAGACACCACTGACTAAGATACCTTTAAGCAAATTAAATGGTAAAACCCCTAATAAAACAACGGTTTGAATTGGTCCAAAATTCATACCAAGTACATGAGCATATAAAGGTGTCAATACAAACCAGTTTAAGACTGACATCACAATGGTTAAAGAAAGTGTGCCTAAAATCCCAGCACCAATCATTCGTTTCATTGAAGTTGACTGCTTCATAAACCAATAAATCGGTAGGATATAAGCGAGACAAGAAATAAAGTTAGCAAATTCACCGATAGGGATACCTGTGATATCTCCTGATGTAATAAAATGCAATAAATTTCTAATCAAAGCAATCCCTACACCAGCCCAAGGTCCATATAGAAACATCCCCAATAAAGCTGGAATATCACTAAAATCCACCTTCATATAAGTTGGTAAAAATGGAATGGGAAAGCCGACTATCATCAATACATACCCTAGTGCAGCAAGCATTGCGATTCCTACAATCTTTTTCGTTTGAAACTTTTTCATCTTTAAATCCTCCTAAAAGGATTCATCTCCTGTGATTCCGGTACTTATATTGAAATAAAAAAGCTCCGCCTCATTTTCTTCAGAAAACGAAACGGAACTTATGCATACACAAATAAGCACCATCTTCTCTTATCCAGACTATACTGTCGGTACTGGAATTTAACCAGTTCAGCCCGTTTATTTCAAGAAATAGACGAGGTCGTGGACTATACCACCGGTCGGGAATTACACCCTGCCCTGAAGACGAATCAAATATTTTTTTATTTCTCATCTAGTATAGAATGAATAGGCAAAAATAGCAAGGATAACTGCTCAACCATTCACAATATCTAGATAAGAAACTACTTTTTACTCATAAGGTAAATAAACAATAAAGCGTGTATATTTCATTGGGTCACTCTGCACTTCAATATGTCCCTGATGGGCTTCAACAATACTTTTCACAATCGATAAGCCAATTCCTGTCCCAACACTTTCTTTTGAAGTTCTTGAACGATCTGCTTTAAAGAAACGCTCAAATAAATAAGGAATATCTGATTTAGCAATCCCTGTCCCATTATCTCGAACTTCTAAGACCAATTGATTGTCTTCAATATATTGGATTAATGTGACCAAGCCATCTTCACGCTGAGCTTCCTCAGTATGACGTAACGCATTATTGATTAAATTAATTAAAACTTGTTGAATCTTATCATTATCTAGTACATAAACAAGATCCGGCGTTTCAACTTCTAATTCTAATATCACATTTTTTTCTTGTGCCATATTTTGGAAATGGTACACAATTTTCTTTAAAAAGTCTCCCATTTGAACTTCACGATAGTTTAAATCAATAAAGCCTGCTTCCATTCTAGATAAGTCAAGCATTTGATTGACTAAACGACTCATACGATTTGATTCTTCAATAATAATTTCCGCCATTTCATGTTTCTCTTCTTGCGTTTGTGCAATATCATCAAGAATGGCTTCACTATACCCCTGAATCATCATAAGCGGTGTCCGTAATTCATGGGAAATATTACTAATGAAGTCAACTCTCATGGTATCTAAACGACGTTCATCGGTCATATCACGAATGGAGCAAACAATGCCACGTACCGTTTTTAAATCGTCATTAAACAAAGGATCAAAAACAAGTTGGAAATAGGTTTCATCTAAAGACAATTCAATTCTTTGCGTTCTGTATAGGCGACAATTTGCTGAATAGCAATGGACATTTCTTCTGGTAAGGAGTCACCATTTAAACGGTGGCTGACTGCAATCCATTTTTGCAAGAAGTGCTCTCCTGCTGGATTGGCTAGTAACACTGTCCCATCATTATTAAAGACAATCACACCTGTTACCATAGTAGATAAAATATTTGTTAAGAGCTCTTTTTCTTGTCTAGTCATGGTCCCAATTGTTTCGAGTGATTTTCCCATTTTATTCATCGCCAGTGCTAGCTGAGACATTTCATCTCTAGAAGTTACAGGTGCTCGATGTGTAAAATCATTTTTGGCATATTCAAAGGCAATATTCGTCATATCATTTAATGGCTTTCCAAGATATAAATGTAAAAAGAACATATAAATAAAGGAAATAATAACCATAATAACCACAAGCAGAATAATTAATTCTCTTAATTCAGCTAAGGCCTCTTGATAAGAGAGCATAGAAAAAGCATAGATTACAAGACCTTTTTTTCCTTCATAACTAAAATGATGAACTGTAATCACAAATTCTTCTTTGTTAATATGCTTACTACTATCACTTTTATATTGATAAGTATCTGTTATTTGATTTGTATCAGTCGCATTGATTGCTTCTCTGACACCCTCTAATTTGGTCAAAGCGCGAATCGTTTTGTCACTAATTTGAGGACCGGTTTTATTTCTTAAAGAATAGTTTTCACCATCAAATTGAACCAGTGCAACCATTCTTGTATCCAACAAATTAAAGACCTCTTTATGCTCTGCAACCTCGATAGGATCATCTTCTAACAAATCATTAATGACTGTGACCGTATGATCAAATTCATTCATTCCTTTTGTATAAGCATAATTTTTATAGACATCTAAAAAAATTAAAGATGTGACAGTTAAACAAAAAGCGACAACTAAAATTGTCGCTAACCATATTTTCAAAACAACGCTAGTTATTCTTAGTCTCATTTGGCTTCACTTTCTCCTCGAAGTCTGGTTCAAATTTGTATCCAAGTCCCCAAACTGTGACGATTAATTTCGCAGCATTTTCAGAGGCCTGTGCCAATTTTTCTCTTAAACGTTTAATGTGTGTATCAACAGTTCTTAAATCTCCAAAAAATTCATATTTCCAAACTTCACGCAGCAACTGTTCACGTCCATAAATTTTACTTGGTGTTTGTGCTAAATAAAGGAGTAAATCATATTCTTTAGGCGTTAAACCAATCTCTTTTCCTTCAACTAAAATGCGATGTGCATCATTATCAATTTTTAAATAAGGGAACTCAATAACATGCTCATTTACTTCTACAACTGGTTTAGCAGCTTCATAGCGTCTTAATAGTGCTTTCACACGAAGTAAAACTTCTCTTGGGCTAAATGGCTTCACAATATAATCATCTGCCCCTACTTCAAAGCCTAAAACGCGATTCGCTTCCTCGCCTTTTGCTGTTAACATGATAATGGGTGTATCTTTCACTTCTCTTAATTTTCTTGCAACTTCGATGCCATCCATTTTAGGAATCATTAAGTCTAATAAAACTAAATCATAATTGCCCTCTAAAAGCATCTCTAGAGCATCTTCTCCATTATCTGCTTCAAAAATGTTATAGTCTTCTCTTTCTAAATACATTTTAAGTAAACGACGGATTCTATCCTCATCGTCTACAACTAAAATATTTTGGTGGCGATTTTCCATTCTTTTTCTCTCCTAATCTTACATGGCTAGTTGAGACAAAACTCAAAAGTTTCATCCCAACCACATATATTACTTCCATAAACGGTGGCCAAAAGTCAGGCTCGGTCTGCAATTGTCAAGAATCACTGTAAACGTAGTGAACAGATGCTGATTGATACCTACTTGGTTCACAAAACATTTAACAAGGAACAAAGTCGAACTGAGTTCGATTTGTATCATGTCTCTAAGGATTAACATCCTAAGAGGCATGACAATTCTTCGTCTTTTACTCCAATTTCTCAAGCCTTAACGACTTTTGTCTCAGCCTCATTTTTCCATGGCCATATGACGTAATTTTTTCACCTCATGAGGAACAAGTTCACGCCATTCCCCCGGTGTTAAGCCTTGTAATGTTAAGAAGCCATATGTTTCACGTTTGAGTTTTTGAACAGGATGTTGTACGGCTTGGAACATTTTTTTCACTTGATGATTGCGACCTTCATGAATCGTTAATTGTACAATTGAATTGTCTTTTACGCGATCAGTTGAAATGATAGTCACTTTAGCTGGTGCTGTTTTTCGATCTTCAATCATTATGCCGCGTTCTAGCTTTCTAATTTCTGGTGGGATGAGCATCCCTTTAATTTTAGCCACATATGTTTTTTCAATTTGATGTTTTGGATGCATTAATAATTGGGCTAATTCCCCATCATTCGTTAACAATAATAATCCTGTTGTATCATAATCTAAACGACCAACTGGATAAATGCGTTGTTTAATGTGTGGGAAAAAGTCTGTTACCACTTTACGATCCTTATCATCTGAAACCGCTGAAATCACACCTCTTGGTTTATAAAATAAGAAATAAACAGGCTCTTCTCGGTAAATCGGTACCCCATCTACTTCAATTTGATCTGAGTGTTCTACTTGGCAACCCATTTCTGTGACTTTTTTACCATTGACTTTCACATGTCCTGTTGCAATTAATTCTTCTGCTTTTCTTCTTGAAGCGATTCCTGCGTGGGCTAAAACTTTCTGTAATCTTTCCATTGCTACACCTATTCCTCTATATTAAATAAATTGATATCATCTGATGGTTCTTCCTGCTCGTCTACTGCTTCAACTTCTTCTAATTGTTGAAAACGATCATAAAATAAATCGGATGTCATTTCTTCTTCTGGTAATTCAATCTCAGCAATTGATGGTAACTCAGCCATATCTTTTAAGCCAAAATAGTCCATAAAATACTTTGTTGTACCATATAAAATCGCACGTCCGGGTCCATCAACGCGTCCTTTTTCTTCTATTAAGCCACGCATTAAAATCTTTTGTAGCGCTCCAGTGGTTTGAACCCCTCTAATTTCATCAATTTCCATTCTGGTAATGGGTTGCTTATAGGCAATAATCGCCAAGGTTTCTAATGAGGCTTGAGATAAACTAGTTGTTAATGGCGAAACAGCAAATTTCTTAATGATTTCTGCATATTCTTTTTTTGTTGCTAACTGATAGGTATCTCCTACTTCCATAATCATTAAACCACGGTCTTGAGCTAACTCATATTCCTTTTGGAGGGTCATTAATAATTGATAAGCATGCTGTGTTGTAATTTCTAACACGCTAGAAATTTGTTTTAAAGACAAGCCATCATCACCTGCAACAAAAAGCAAGGTTTCAATTGTTGCTAATTCATTCATCTTTCTACGCTCCTCATCAGACATTACTACTATTCTACCACATGCATGGCCCCTTCATAAACCCAAAGTTCTCCAAATACTTCTTTCTGTTCAATCCAAATGGATTTTGCTTTCATTAATTCAAGTACAGCTAAAAAAGTCGTGACCATTTCTGACTTGGTTGCTACTTCAAAAAATGTCTGAAAATCAATCTTTTCACCATTTTTTTTCCTAATAATCGCTAAAATATCTGCCATTTTTTCTTCAATTGTTACTTCTTGTAATGCGATTTTAGTTTGCAGTGGTTGATTTAGCTTTTTGCGATGCAGCATTTGTGAGAAAGCTAGAAAAATATCTGATGTGGTTAATTGTAATGGATTTAAAGGAACATTTTGTTGCCATTCATGTAAGTCAGCAGGAGCCTTCGTATAATATTGGCTTCTTGTTTCTTCTCTCTCTTTTAATTCATCTGCAGCATATTTGTATTTGCGGTACTCTAGTAATTGCTCAACCAATGCTTCTCTTGGGTCATCTCCTGTTTCAAAATAGCCCTCATCCTCTTCATCAATGGCTAATTCTTGTTTAGGTAATAACATTTTACTTTTAATTGCAAGCAAAGTGGCAGCCATGACTAAATAATCACTTGCAATATCTAATTGTAGCTCCTTCATTGCATGAATATAAGCCATATACTGCTCTGTCACTTCAGCAACAGGAATGTCATAAATATCTAGTTCTAATTTTTGAATCAAATGAAGCAACAAATCCAATGGACCTTCAAAAGCGTCCATTTTTAAATGAATTTCTGCCATTTATGACACCTACTTTCTTAGTTTTTTCCTTGCTCCCACTTTGTAACAATTCCTGCTGTATCTAAAGTTCCCATCATTTTTTTATCTGGATAACGTTCATTTAATGAGTCAATAAATTTCAGACTCAGTCCTTCATTACGATAAGACGGATTAATCGCAATATGTCTCAATAAAATAAAATCTTGGTTGATTTCGATGCCTACAACACCAATCATTTGTTGATCTTCATCTGATTCACAAACAAACAATTGTCTTGTAGCTGGATCCTTTTGGTACCAATCCATTTCTTCTTGTAAGCGGTGAATATCTTTTAAATCTGGAATTAGTGAAAGTAATCCCATCGTTATTTTTTCGTAGTCACTTCGATATTGACGTAACATACTAAAACCTCCAATTTTAGTAGAAATCAGCTAATGGCTGATCTAATTGTATCAGATTTTCATAACTTTCCCTTTGGATAACGACCTGTTTTTTGCCATTTTCTACAAATACAACAGCTGGTCTAGGTATACGATTATAATTATTGGCCATTGCATAGCCATAAGCTCCCGTTGCAAACACCGCTAAGATATCTTGATAATGCGCTTTTGGTAAAGGTAAATCCCAGATTAGCATATCTCCTGATTCACAGCATTTACCTGCAATCGAATAGGTTTCTTCTGCTGTCTCATCTGCTCTGTTTGCTAAAACACCTGTATATTTAGCATCATAAAGTGCTGGACGAATATTATCAGTCATACCTCCATCAACAGCTAGATAGTTGCGAATATTAGGTACTTCCTTTTGTGACCCTACTTCATAAAGGGTAATGCCCGCATCTCCAACCACACTACGTCCTGGCTCAATCCAAATTTCTGGTAGCTTTAAAGCAAACTGTTTTGTTTTTTCTTTGACTGTTGACACAATTTGCTGAATATAATGAGCTAGCGGTAATGGTTGATCTTCCTCTGTATAACGAATCCCAAAACCACCACCAACATTTAGAATCTCTAAAGAAAAGCCAAATGTTTGTTGCCACTCAGCAGCTTGCATCAATAGTTTTTCAATGGCCATCACAAAGCCATCGGTTTCAAAAATTTGTGAGCCAATATGAGAGTGTAAACCTTTTAGTCGAATATAAGGCATCTCCATAGCTAATTTTACAGCTTGCTCTCCTTGACCATTTAACAAATCAAAGCCAAATTTTGAATCTGTCTGACCAGTTATAATATAGTCATGGGTATGTGCCTCAACACCTGGTGTAACACGCAATAAAATATTTACAACCTGTTTTCTTGCTGTCGTTAAACGATTAAGCAAAGCTAATTCATCAAAATTATCTACCACAAAACAACCAATTTGATAATCTAGGGCTTCAAGAATTTCTTTTTCCGTCTTATTATTCCCATGAAAATGAATGCGTTCTTTAGGAAATCCAGCCTGAATCGCAGTGTATAGCTCTCCACCTGAAACGACATCCAAAGACATCCCTTCTTTGGCCATTAATTGATAAATCGCTAGACAAGAAAAAGCTTTACTTGCATAGGCTACTTGAGCAGTGACCCCCAATTCTTTAAAAGCCTGGATAAAAGTTTGACATTGTTGTTTTATTTGGAACACATCATAAACAAATAATGGTGTCCCATATTCTTTGGTTAAAGTAACCGTATCTATTCCACCTATTTCAAGATGATGCGCTGTATTTATCTTCATTGTACCTACCAAGAAATCATGATTCATTTAAAATGCCTCCAATCTTCCTCTAATCTAAAATCAGTCATTACAAATGTAACATAATCGACTATGTTGAGCAATTTTTTTAGTAAAAAAAAACAAAACAATGAGCCGCCTCATTGTTTTGTAATCGACTACTTTCTGTGAACAAATAAGAAATCTAGCATAAACATCACACAGCTAATACCTAAGAAATAAAGTGGCATCATCCACAAGCTACCATTATGCAGACTACTCATCCCATAAGTTAATAAGCTCACAACTAAATAATAACCTAGACTAAAAATACCTCCAGCAGTCCCAATCACAGACTGAAAATCAGCAAGCCCCTGACTTAAGCAGTTAGGTAAAGTAATGCCTGTTCCAACAAAAACAAGAAAAATACAACAAACTAAGAAAAACATCTGTGTATCCTGATCAAAACCTGTCATACGACTAATCAAAAGCAGCAAACTACTCCCAACAATTGTGACAATTAAACCAATTGGGATAATACTATCAGGAGATTTTTTGCGAAGTAAATGATTAGAAATCAACGAACCTAAAATACTTGAGAGTGCAATCACGATTCCTAGTAAGCCAAAATAAGAAGGTCTCATTTTGAAATGCTCAATAAAAAGATAAGGCGCTTCAGCATGATAACTAAATAGCATGCCATTGATGCCACCTATCAACAGACCATAAATCAACGCTTTTCTATTTTCCAATAATGCAATGGTTGTAACTAACATTGATTGTCGTTTGCGTTCACTCACGACTAAAGTTTCTGGCAATTTTAGAAATCCATAAAACCAAATTGCAAAACCCATTAAAAGTAAAATGATAAAGACCATTTTAAATTCTGAGTATTCCTGCACAATCCCACCAATAAAAGGACCAATCGCAGGTGAGAAGGCTAAAACTGCACTAATTTTACTAAATAGTTTGGCACGCTCACTTCCCTCAAAGCTCTCTCGCATCATTGTCTGACTTATAATCGAGCCAGCGCTCGCACCAAAAGCTTGAATAAAGCGTGCAGCCAGTAACCACTCAAAATTAAAGGCTACCAAACACATAAAACTCCCCAGACTATAAACAACTAAGCCATATAGCATAGCCTTTCTTCGTCCAATAAAATCTGAAATAAGCCCCCAAAAAAAGACGCCTAAAGCAAAAGAAACAAAGTAGATACTCATCGTCAATTGTGCTGCACCACTACTCACTTCATAGTAATGCCCAATATTTGGCAATGATGGGGTAAACATAGATTCACTAATTTGTGGGAATCCAACAAGCACAATCAATAATAATAAAGATGGTCTATTTTTACGGATGTTTTTCTTCAAACTTAACTCCTCCTGATTTAAAAGCTAAATCAACAAGCTCATTTAGCTAAATAGAATTGGAATAAATTATGAGGCCAAACATCCTAAATCATTTACCGTTGTCCGAGTGATTCTTTTTAACATCATTCTCCCACCTATACATGTCATATTGCACCCATTTTAACATTTAATAAGTAAAAAGAGAACCTCTAGTAAAATAGTGGTTCCCTTTCTTTAATATTCATCGCTTACAAAGCTTTAATCGTTTCTTTCAAATAAGTTTTAAAGGTTTCTTTCACACGTTGCGTTGTTTCCACTACTTCCGCATGATTTAAATTGGCTTGCATGCCAGCTGCTAAGTTGGTAATACATGAAATACCTAAGACTTTTAAGCCAGCATGATTAGCAACAATCACTTCTGGTACAGTTGACATTCCAACTGCATCGCCACCAACTAGACGCACCATTTTAATTTCCGCTGGCGTCTCATAAGTTGGTCCTGAAAAGCCCATATAAACACCTTCTTTTAAAGCAAGGTTTAATGAAACAGCCACTTCTCTAGCTGTTGTTAAATAATCAAGATCATAGGCATGACTCATATCAGCAAAACGCGGTCCCATAGCTGCATCATTTGGTCCAATCAATGGATTAACACCAGTATAATTGATTTGATCTGTAATCAGCATCAAGTCCCCTGGTGTAAAGGCTTCATTCACACCACCGGCAGCATTTGTAACAATGACTGAATGACAACCAATGGCTTTCATCACTCGCACTGGAAAAGTCACATCTTCTAAAGAATAGCCTTCATAATAATGAAAGCGTCCTTGCATCGCTAAGACTGGACGGCCTGATAATTTACCATACACCAATTGTCCAGCATGCCCTTCAACTGTTGACACAGGGAAATGAGGAATCTCAGCATAAGGAATCGCAATCGCATCCTCCACTTCATCTCCTAATTCACCAAGTCCTGAGCCTAAAATCAAACCAAACTCAACATCCTTGACACCTTTATTTTGCAAAAATGTTGTCGCTAATTGAATTTTTTCTTGTAACGTAGTCATGTTATTCTCCTTTAACTGTTCTTATTTTAATAAACTTAAAAAGCTTTGGCCAAATCCTGTATCTGCTACTTTGAAATTATCTGCAATGGTTGCACCAATATCTGCAAAATGACCTTGAGGTAGTTTGCCACCCGCTGTCATTTTTGGTGAATAAGCAAGTAAAGGCACATATTCTCTTGTATGATCTGTTCCTGGGAAAGTAGGGTCATTTCCGTGATCAGCTGTAATGAGTAGTAAATCATCTTCCTGCATTGCAGCAAAGATTTCAGGTAATCGTGCATCAAAATCATCAATTGCCTTTCCATAACCAGCAACATCACGACGATGACCAAATAGTGCATCAAAATCAACTAAGTTTAAGAAGCTTAAGCCATTAAAATCTTTTTTCATCACGTTTAATAATTGATCAACACCATCCATATTGCTCTTCGTACGAATCGCTTCTGTTGGGCCTTCACCATTATAAATATCATTGATTTTACCAATAGCAATCACATCTTTTCCACCATCTTTTAGATGATTTAAAACGGTTTTACCAAAAGGGTCTAAAGCATAATCATGACGGTTACTTGTTCTTGTAAAGTTACCTGGTGTTCCTAAATATGGACGTGCAATAATTCGACCAATCATATATGGATCATCTTTCGTAATATCTCTAACATACTGGCAAATACGATAAAGCTCTTCCAAAGGAATGATTTCCTCATGAGCCGCAATTTGTAATACTGGATCAGCAGAAGTATAAATAATCAAATCGCCTGTCTCCATTTGATGTTCACCGTATTCATCAATAATTCCTGTGCCACTTGCTGGTTTATTCCCAACAATTTTACGACCAGAAAATGCTTCTATTTGTTCTAGGAGTGCATCTGGAAAGCCATTTGGAAAGACTCTAAATGGGGTTTGAATATTTAAGCCCATCATTTCCCAATGACCTGTCATGGTATCTTTTCCGACTGAGACTTCTTCTAATTTTGTTTCATAGCCTTTTTCAGGCTGAATCGCTTTCACACCTTTTAAAGGTTCAATATCCCCTAAACCTAGAGCTTCCATATGAGGTACATGTAAACCAACTTCTTCAGCAATATGACCTAGTGTATGGCTCCCAACATCTCCAAATTTTGCGGCATCTGCTGCTTCACCAATTCCTACAGAATCCATCACGATTAAATGTATACGGTTAAATGTCATCTTCATCCACTCCTCTTTTATTGTCCACTTCTATTATATAAACTTTTCATCAATAAAGCTATTCTAAGCTCTAGGATGATAGGTTTTGTATACAGTTGTCATGCGTTGCTTGGTAATATGGGTATAAATTTGTGTGGTGCTAATATCCGAATGTCCTAATAGCTCTTGAACGATTCTTAAGTCTGCACCGTTTTCGAGTAAATGCGTGGCAAAGGAATGACGCAAGGTATGTGGTGTGACTTCCTTTTCAATCCCAGCTTCCTTGACCATTTTTTTAATCAGCTTCCAAACACCTTGTCTGGTTAAGCCTCTACCATGATGGTTTAAAAATAAATAAGGAGAAGGCTTGCCACTTTTTTCAAGATGGGTTCTAGATAAGTTTAAATATTTTTCAATCCAATGAATCGCTGTATCTCCTAAAGGAACAATTCGTTCTTTATCACCTTTACCAAGTGTTTGTAACAGTCCTAATTCCAAATGAAGATCCGTCATTTTTAGGTTAATCACTTCAGATACTCGCAAACCAGTTGCATACATTACTTCAATCATCGCACGGTCACGCAAACCTAAATCATCCCCTGTATTAGAGGATTCAATGAGTGTTTCAACCTCTTTCATTGAAAGAACCTTTGGTAGTGTTTGTTCTTTTTTAGGTGTATCAATAAATTGCATTGGATCAGTTGCTGCTTTTCTTTCTTGGCATAAATATTGATGTAATTTACGTAAGCTTGAAATATGTCTAGTAATGGTGCCAGTTGATTTTCCTTCTTCTTTTAGTTGTTGCAAAAAGTTCAGGACTAAATAACGATCCACCTTGTCCCAATGATCAATCTGGTTTTCTTCTAAAAAAGCCAGGTAGTGCAATAAATCACGCTGATAGCTTTCAATGGTATTCTTAGATAAGCCACGTTCAATGGATAAAAAATGTAAATAATCTTGTATCTCATCCTTCATTTTTTGCACACCCTTTCATCTGATTCAAAAATAAAAAGGAACTACGATAGCAATGTATCGGGAGCTCCTTTAAATTGTTAGTTTGCTTTTTTTTGACAATCCTTACACAAGCCATGAAAAGTTAAGCGATGGTCTTGGATTAAAAATTGAAATTGATTTTCGATCTTTTGTTCAACTTCCTCTAATAAATCTTCTTGGACTTCTTCAATATTCCCACAAGATGTACATAATAAGTGGTGATGGAAATGTCCGCCGCCTTCTTTAATGACATCATATCTTGCTAAACCATCATTAAAGGTAATTTTATTGACAACATGTAATTCTGTTAGCAATTCTAATGTTCGATAAACAGTTGCTAAGCCAATTTCTGGACTTTTTTCTTTTACGCACATATAAATTTCTTCAGCACTCAAATGTTCTTTTTCATTTTCGACTAAAACTAAAACGGTTGCTTCACGTTGTGGCGTTAATTTATACCCCGCTGTGTGTAACTGTTCTTTTATACCTGCTAAAGGAGATGTAGCATTCATCTGATATCCTCCTTTAAATTATTCTCATCTGATACTTTGACTTAAGTTCAGTTTATTCCTATCTCTAAAAAAATGCAAGGAGTTCTTTTATCCCTCATCTTGTTTTACGACAAGTTTGGTTTCTCCATCTTCTTGAACAATCATCCGTTGCTTCATTAAATTCCCTAAAGCGCGCTTAAATTGGCCTTTGCTAATCCCAAAGCGTTCACGAATTTCATCAGGATCACTTTTATCTGTATAAGGAAAACTCCCAGTTCTAGTTCGCTCTAAGATTGCTAAAAGCATCGCTGCATCATCATCAATCGCTTCAAATGCTCTTGGCATAAGAGATACATTGAGGATACCATCTGGTCTGACACCAATCACGCGACCATTAACTAATTCTCCTAATCTTGGTTCATCTTTGCGTTCAGAAGGATGAATAAAGCCTAGCATATAGTCTTCTGTTAAAATATAGGTACCAATTAATTTTAAACGAAAAGCAACCCCAGAAATATTTTGATTTTTTAAGGTTTCATCCCCTTTTCTTGCAAGTGAATGAAACATTTCTTCATCCGCTAAGGTGCCCCACATCCGGTCTTTGCTATCTACACGAATAGCCACCATGAGCTTATCTCCTTTTTTAGGCCATAATTGCTTCACAGTTGGTAAATCATCTAAAGAAACCACAATTTCTTTTGGTAAACCAATGTTCACAAATACCCCTAAATCTTTTCTAGATTCTGTCACAATCCCCCATGAATAGCGGCCAACTTGAACAGCTGGAATATCCTGTGTAAGCATAAAGTCTTTATTCATACCAACATACGCAAATCCTTCTACTTCATCGCCCATTTCATAAGTGGACATTGTAGGTGTTTTATCTAGTCGATAAGTGACACCATCCTTTTGTATAAAAAATGATTTCTCATTTTGATCAATTACTTTACCTGTTATTACCTGTCCTAAAGACTCGTTCATCATCTTACCTCCGCTTTTTTCTCACTTCCATCATTATAGCGCAGAAACATTCTTGTGAAAAGAATTATTCATTTTACGCTGAAATATCTAAGTAGCTTTTAATATTTAATGAAGTCCTATTCTTACTTCATCGCAAATGAAAATAGCTCCATGATACAATAAGTCATCCCAGCAGCAATTACAGGTCCTGCTGCTACTCCCTTTAATAATACGACACCTAAAATTGTGCCAAAAACCAATGCAACAGTCACTTCTGGACTACCTGCTAACAACCCAACACCTCTACTAGATAGTAAAGACACACCTACACCACAGATAATCGCAACCCATCCAACTGGTGATTTAAAAGCAGATAATAGCTCTTTAAAACCAATTTGCTCTGTTGCAATTGGAATTAAAATCGCCACTGTAATAATTGTTACACCCCAATTTATCCCTTTAGACTGGATCATTGGAAAAAGCTTTGATGCTTGTGGCACTGCCTTTAACGCTAGCACTGCAGCTGTTGCAATAATTAATGAAGTATTTTTAGCAATCAGACCTACTGCTAAAATAAGTAATAAAAATAACCAGCTTTCCATTTATCTCCCTCATTTCATAAAAATCCCACTCTCTAAAATAGAAAGTGGGAGCAATTTTTATTTTTAATTAAATGGCAGTAGTTGCACCATGATAAACCACACCACGACGAGAATCTACAGTAATCAACTCATCATGAGCCAAAGCAGTTGTGGCATTGTCAACACCAACAACAACAGGAATCCCCATTGCAATACCGACAACAGCAGCATGAGAAGTTAAGCCACCTTCTTCAACTACTAATGCTGAAGCTTTTTCAATCGCTGGCAAGTAGTCTTTATCTGTTGTTTTCACAACTAAGATACTACCTTCTGTCATTTTAGCATTTGCTTCAGAAGCATTGTTTGCAATGACTGCTTTACCAACAACAGATTTTCCGCCAATACCATGACCGCTTGCTGCTTTTGAACCAATTAATTGGATCTTCATTAAGTTTGTTGTACCACGCTCACCAACTGGAACACCAGCAGTAATAATGATTAAATCGCCTTCTTTAGCAAAACCTGATTCTTGTGAAACACGTGTTGCTAAGTTAAACATATCATCTGTTGATGCTGGTTTTTCAGCAACTTGTGGGTAAACCCCCCATGATAATGCTAACCCTCTCATTTGTTGTTCACTAAATGTGATAGCGACAATATGAGATTTAGGACGATATTTAGAAATCATACGGGCTGTATGACCAGATTCAGTCGCTGCAACAATTGTTTGAATTCCTAAGTTACGGGCTGTATGACCAACTGATTGACCAATAGCTTCTGTCATATCTGTATCTTTATAAGCTTTTAATGTGAATGAATCTTGGTTAACTAATGCTTCTTCAGTACGTAATGCAATGCTTGTCATTGTTTGAACGGCTTCAACTGGATAATCTCCAGCAGCAGTTTCTCCTGAAAGCATAATCGCATCTGTTCCATCAAAAATCGCGTTCGCTACGTCACTTGCTTCAGCACGTGTTGGACGAGGATTTTTTTGCATAGAATCAAGCATTTGTGTTGCAGTAATCACTGGTTTACCTAATGCATTACATTTACGGATTAAAGCTTTTTGTACAATCGGAACATCTTGTGTTGGAATTTCAACACCTAAATCTCCACGAGCAACCATTAAACCGTCAGATACTTTCAAGATTTCGTCAATTTTATCAACGCCTTCTTGGTTTTCGATTTTAGGAATCAATTGGATATGAGTCGCATTGTTTTCTTCTAAAATTTTGGTAACTTCTAACACATCGCTTGCACGACGGACAAAGCTTGGCGCAATATAGTCAACACCTTGTTCAATCCCAAAACGGATATCAGCTGCATCTTTTTCTGTAATCCCTGGTAAGTTAATGGATACATTTGGTACGTTTACACCTTTTTTATTTTTCAAGATGCCTGAGTTTTTAACAACTGTAACGATTTCGCCATTTGCATGGTCAAGATCCGTTACAACTAAGTCAATTAAACCATCATCTAGTAAAATGTGCGTTCCTGGTTGAACATCATTGATTAAATCTGGGTAAGTGACAGAGAATTTTTCTTTTGTTCCTTCTACTTCAGTCATGCTGATACGTACAACATCATCTGTTGTTAATTCAACAATACCATCTTTCATATTGTTGGTACGAATTTCAGGTCCTTTAGTATCTAAAAGAATGGCTACCATTTTACCAGTGATTGCTGAAGCTTCACGAATATTTTTAATACGCGCACCATGCTCTTCAAAATCTCCATGTGAGAAGTTTAAGCGTGCAACGTTCATTCCTGCTTCAATTAAGTTAACCAGTTTTTCAACTGTTTCACTTGCTGGTCCGATGGTACAAACAATTTTTGTTTTTTTCATATCCAATTATCTCTCCCTAAACTTTAGTTCAATCTATTTTTATACCTTTGAATCCTTATTTTAAAAACGACTTAAAATGAAATTTGTTTAGATAAATCATATAAATCTAAATCAATTCTGTGTTTGCCATTTTCCAATGTGTCTACAATATCAGAAGCAATAATTTTATTATCACGAATCCCAATACATAAGCCACCCTTGCCTTCTTTCAACAATTCGACTGCGCGCACACCAAAACGGCTAGCTAACACACGGTCTTTTGCTGTTGGCGAACCACCACGTTGAACGTGTCCTAAAACTGTAACACGAGCATGGAAATCACCATATTTTGCTAATTCATCCGCAAATTCATTTCCGCTCATGACACCTTCAGCAACGACGATTAGGCTGTGTTTTTTACCACGATCGCGGCCTTCTTGAATTTTAGCAGCAACTTCTTCCATATTAAAATCAACTTCTGGAATAATCACTTGCTCCGCGCCACCAGCAATACCTGACCATAAAGCAATGTCGCCTGCGCCTCTTCCCATTACCTCAATAATGAAAGTGCGCTCATGGCTTGTTGCTGTATCGCGAATTCTATCAATCGATTCAAGTACAGTATTAATTGAAGTATCAAAGCCAATTGTAAAATCTGTTCCTGGAATATCATTATCAATTGTTCCTGGTAAACCGATTGCTGGGAAGCCATGTTTTGTTAAAGCACGTGCGCCCATATATGAACCGTCTCCACCAACAACAACAAGACCTTCAATCCCGAATTTTTTCAATTGTTCGATTCCCTTTAATTGGCCTTCCTCACTACCAAATTCAGGGTATCTTGCAGAGTAAAGGAATGTTCCACCTCTTTGAATTTTATCACCAACGTCACTCACTGATAACTTGCGAATGTCGCCTGCAACTAATCCTGCATAACCATAATTAATTCCGTAAACTTCCATTCCCTCAAAAATGGCTTTACGTACAACAGCGCGAATCGCTGCGTTCATCCCTGGTGCATCTCCACCACTGGTTAAAATACCGATGCGTTTCATTTTTAAACCACCTCATGCATGTTTTATATTTTTAAATATAGGAGAACTCCTATATTATGAAAACCTTTTGTCATTTTCAAAAAAAAGCTTTGCCTACTACATTTGACATCCTCTATTATTGCCCAAAAGTACCAATTTGTCTATATTTTTTATAACGATCTTCTTTTAATTCCTCAAAAGATAGCTTGGATAGCTCTTTTAGCTGTTGAGATAAATGATTTTTAATCATAATGGCTTGATGCTCTGTATCTTGATGTGCGCCTCCTAAAACTTCCGGAATGACCTCATCAATAATGTCCAATTGGTATAAATCTTTTGCCGTAATTTTCATACTTTCTGCTGCTTCTTTTGATTTGCCAGCATCTTTCCAAAGAATAGATGCAGCACCTTCTGGAGAAATCACAGAATAAACCGCATGCTCAAGCATTAGTAAACGATTGGCAACACTTAGGGCTAATGCACCACCACTTCCACCTTCACCAATCACCACAGTGATAATTGGTACGGTAAATCCAAACATCTCAAAAATATTTTTAGAAATGGCTTCACTTTGATTGCGCCTTTCAGCAGCCGCTCCTGGATAGGCTCCCTTTGTATCTACAAAAGTAATAATTGGACGTTTAAATTTATTAGCTTGCTGCATTAATCTTAGGGCTTTTCTAAAGCCTTCAGGATGCGGCATCCCAAAATTTCGTTCAATATTTTCTTTTGTATCACGACCTCTTTGATGTCCAATAACGGTTACAGGTTGACCTTCAAAGAAAGCCAAGCCACCAATAATGGCACTGTCTTCCCCGTAATGACGGTCCCCTTGTAACAAAGTGAATTCATCAAAAATAAAAGGAATATAATCTAGGGTCGTTGGTCGATCTTGTTTTCTAGCTAATTGGAAAGTCTCCCATGCATCTAAGGATTTGTAAACCGTCTTTTCAAGCTGAACAAGTTGTTCTTCAATCCGAACCACCTCATCTTGCAATTCAGGACGATTTTCCTTTGGCAAAGTACGTAAATCTTCCAATTGATCCCTTAAGCTTTTTAACATCTTATCTAGTGTTTCAGACATGCTCTGCTCCTCCTTGATGATGGAAACGTAACATTTTACCGATATATCTCGGTAATGAGGTTCTTGCCACAATGGCATCTAGTTGTCCATGCTCCATTAAAAATTCTGAGGTTTGAAAGTTTTCTGGTAATTCTTCTCTCACCGTTTGCTCAATCACACGACGGCCTGCAAAACCAATTAATGCACCTGGTTCTGCTATGAGAATATCTCCTAATGTTGCAAAGCTCGCAGAAACACCTCCAGTTGTCGGATTGGTCATCACAATCATACTTAAAATGCCTGCTTCATGTAAAGCTTCAAATGCTGCAGCTGTTTTGGCCATTTGCATCAAGCTGAGCATTCCTTCTTGCATACGCGCACCACCGGAAGCAGTAAACACAATATACGGAATCTTTAGCTCTTTTGCAAGTTCAGCGCCTTGTGTAATTTTTTCTCCAACAACAGATCCCATACTTCCCATTCGAAAGTTACAATCCATGATGGACACTACACATGGTAAATCTTCAATTTTTGCTGTTCCCATAACCACAGCTTCTTTTAAGCCTGTTTTTCCCATATCTTGACGAATTTTTTCTTCATAATCTGGGAAAGATAATGGATTAACAGTTGTTAATTGCTCCGCTCTCTCCTCGAATGAGTGCGCATCAACTAACCATTTAATGCGTTGCCATGCCCCAATTGGAAAATGAAATCCACAGTTTGGACAAACCATCATGTTCTGTTCACATTCTGTTGTGAAAAACGAGGATTGACATGCGTCACAGCGCATCATCAAGCCATCAGGTATGTCTTTCTCTGTTTTGGTATGGGGTATTGTGACATATTTCTTTTTTTTAGGTTGTGAAAAAATACTATTTAGCAAGGTACTCAGCCTCCATTTTTCGCAACTTCTTCCTGCTTTATCAACGAGATGTAAAAACTCGCTTCTCTGTATTTTATCATTTATTGACTGAAAAGTCTGTTTAAAAGAGAAAAAAATTATGAAGAAAACGTATCCATGTTATTCTGTTCTTTTCTCTCTCTTTTTAATCATTATTTTATGACAATATTTTCTGCTCCAAGCAACTGTTGAAGCTGCTCCTTTACCCCCACAAGTGGCTGAATCCAATCCTCTTGATTTAAGGCAATTTTCTTATTGGTTGATTCATAAAATAAAATGACGGGCAGTTCACCTGTTCCTAATGTTAACACCTCTTTTAATTGTGAAAGAACCTTAGGATTTTCTTTTTCTTTGGTAATTTTAATAAAGCATTGATTGCCTTCTACTACTTGATTTAATGGCATGGCATCAACGATTTCATCAACTAACAGCTGCATCCCATCTTGTTGATTCTCTTCCACTTTCCCAGTAACGAGTAAAATACTATTTTTTTCTAAGAGCTTGACAAATCTTCGATAAGTTCCAGGAAACAGCGTTAAAGAGAGATCGCCTGAGGAATCACTGAGTTGCACAAAAGCCATTTGTTCGCCTTTTTTGGTTCGAATTTTTTTAATTTGTCGAATAAAACCAATAATTGTTGCTTTCTTACCTGTAACCAATTCTGCTACAAAGCTGGCTTTTTTGAGTTTCATTAAATCCTGATACTGCTCAATTGGATGTCCTGAAACATAGGCACCTAAATAGGTTTCTTCCATTTCAAGCTTTTCTTCTAAGGTTAAATCAGGCATTTGCTCATACTTAGGTTCCAAAATCCCCAAAAGGTCCATATTGTTGCCACTGTATTTCACACTGGAAAGAACCCCCTCTAATGAGCTAATGAGTGTGCCTCTGTTTTCATTTAAATGATCAAAGACACCAGCAAAAATAAGTGGACGAAGATTTTCTTCCTTCATCCATTTTGGATCCATTCTTCTAGAAAAATCAATCAAGTCTTTATAAGGACCATGCGTTTTTCTATTTTGAATGATTTCCATCACAAAATCTCTTCTTAGGGTTTTAATCGAGCCTAAGCCAAATTGAATGGTATGGTCTTTGAGTGAAAAGCCATAAAAGCTTTGATTAATATCTGGTGGTGCAATTGCGACTTTCTTTTTCTTTGCTTCTAAAATATATTCTTTAATTTTTGTAGGATTATGAATCATGCCATTTAATAAAGCAGCAAAAAAAGCGGCTGGATAATGGGCTTTAAGATAAGCTAATTGATAAGCAATAAAGGAATAGGCAACTGCATGGGATCGATTGAAACCATAGTTTGCAAAGCGTTCAATCCAGTTATATACTTCGCTTGCGCTTTCCTCTGTATAGCCTTGAGAAAGTGCTCCATCAATAAAATGTTTACGCTCTTCATCTAGCACATCTTTTTTCTTTTTACTAATCGCACGTCTTAAAATATCTGCTTGTCCCAAAGTAAAGCCAGCCATTTTAGCTGCAATTTGCATAATTTGCTCCTGATAAACCATGACACCATATGTGACACCTAAAATGTCTTTTAAGCTGTCATGAGGATAAGCAATGGGTTCCAAACCTTTTTTACGACGAATAAATAAATCAATATTTTCCATTGGACCTGGACGGTATAGCGCATTGACTGCGGCAACATCTTCAATTGAGGTTGGACCTAGCTTACGTAAGACATTGCGAATCCCACTTGATTCAAATTGAAAAACACCCGTTGTGTCTCCTTGACGGAATAATTGTAAGGTTGCCTCATCATCTAATGGTAGCTCATTTAATTGAATTGCTACTTGATTATCCTTTTTTAAAAATTGCATCGCATTAGCTAAAATCGATAAGTTTTTTAATCCTAAAAAGTCCATTTTGAGTAAGCCAATTTCTTCAACATTTCCCATTGCAAATTGCGTTAAATAAATCTCATTTCCGCCATGCTGTAAGGGCACAAGGGAATCTAAGGGTTGATCTGTCATGACCACTCCAGCTGCATGAGTTGAAACATGTCTAGGTAAGCCTTCAATTTTTTGGGCTGTTTCAAATAATAATTTATTTTTTTCTGTTTCTTGAACGAGCTGTCTTAACTTAGCTGAGTCTTGATAAGCTTGACTTAATGTAATCCCTAATTGTTTTGGAATCGCATTTGACCAAACATTGGCTTCATTTTGATTCAAGCCAAAAACTCTGGCAACATCTCGTAAAGCCATTTTTGCGGCTAAGGTACCAAAAGTCGCAATTTGTGCTACATGATTTGCACCATATTTTTGCTGAACATAGCTGAGTACCGCTTCTCTTTTATTATCTGGAATATCTAAATCAATATCAGGCATGGTAAAACGTTCTACATTTAAGAAACGTTCAAACAACAATTGATATTGAATCGGATCTACATCTGTAATGCCTAATGTATAAGAAACAAGGGATCCTGCTGCTGAACCACGGCCAGCTCCTGTCACAATCTCATTTTGATGGGCAAATGTAATCACATCCCAAATAATTAAGAAATAATCATCAAAGCCCATTTTGTGAATGACTTGTAATTCATGATTTAAACGTTCTTGATAGTCAGCTGTTGCTTGAGGAACTCTGCGAGCTAACCCTGCTTCACATAAGCTACGCAATTTATCAGCCGCTGTTTCTCCTGCTGCTAATAAATACTTTGGAAATAAAGCTTGATTTAAAGGGATTTCTACTTGAATACGATGCGCAATCTGTAGTGTTTCATTGATCTCAGCTTCCAATTGATACTGCTCAAATTGTGCCACAACAGTTTCCGGCTTAGGCAAATAATAGGCCCCTGTGATGGCTTCTGTTTCAAGTGCTAACTTTTCGCCATCATCAATTGCTCTTAAGACCTTCGTACTAAAATGATCACTTGGCTCTAAATAACGCACATCTGTCATAGCCACTGTTTTGATTTGTAATTGGGCTGCCAAGGTTTGCAATTGCGCTATAATGGGTACCAAATTTGACTGTACCTGTACCCCTAAATAAAAATGACTATTTGCTACATAAGTTAACCATTTTTTAGCAATTTGCTGTGCTTTATCCCATTGTTCTCCAAGTAAAGCTTGTTCAATTTCACCTTGCTCCCCAGGGGTAATGACAATCAGATTTTCTAAATGAGAATTTATGTCATCCATCGTTAAAACTTCATGAGAATTTTTTAACATTTTAAGAGAAGATAGTTTCATTAATTGCTGATAGCCAGCTAAATTTTCAGCTAAAAAAACCATTTGATAGACTTGATTCTCTTGAATAAGCCCTGCTATCTCTAAGGTTAAACCGAGAATTGGCTTAATATCAGCTTTTTTACAAGCTTTATAAAAATCTATGATGCCATATAATACATTGATGTCTGTTAAAGCAATTGCCTGATAGCCATCTTCTTTAGCTTTTGCTACTAATTTTTCAATTGAGGTCGTGCTTTGTAGCAAACTATAGGCGCTAATGACCTGTAAATGTACAAATGACATATCCTTCTCTCCAGTCCTTTTTTATAATATCTATATTATACCGTTTTTTTTTAGTTTCTTGCAAATTTCTCTCTTTTTTTACTAAATCTGTCATAAATTTGTTGGATTTTGTTAAAAAAAGGAAAGAATTTTCATTATTTTCAAAAGAATAGTTGTTTGTTGCGGACTATTCTAGTATATTTAAAAGGAATTATGAGAAAAGGAGTGTATGTATGATGGTGAAAAAAACGACTTCATCTTCAAATCTGCTTTCTAAAGAACTCACACCTAAAGAATTTCAACGACAAAAGAAGAAGGCCATTAAAATGTTGAATGATCAGTTTGTTTCTACTATGGAAGCGGTTGAAATCTTAGGCATATCTAGACGTGCTTTTCAATCACTTGTAACAAGAGGCAAAATTGACCAAATCAAAAAAAATGGCGCTACTTTGTACTTCAAGCCAGAAATTGAAGAACGCAAAATGCAACAAGTAGAACTACGCAAAAAATATCGTCCATATGATGAAAATTAAATGGCGTTAAAGGGAGTCGATTTTCGACTCCTTTTTCAATTGTCTGAAGTCCATTATTTTCATCAAATTTATTTTTTGTTAAATGACTAGATAGAAACCTTTAAAGGAGTAAGTTACATATGAAAAGAATGGAAGATAAAATCGTAGCAAGTTATCAAAAAGCGAATAAACTGGGCAAAGCAGTTGGCTTTTATTTTGTAGGATTCGTATTCTTATTAGTACTCATTGGTAGTTTTTTCTGGGGTACCCCTTTTGATACCTCCCTAAATGTAGGCACTATTTATGCTACGTCAACTAAAGGCTGGCTTAATATCCCTAAGACGGTACTCATTATCGTCCCTTCACTCATTCTGAGTATGACAATTATGCTTAAACGCTACAACAAAATAGCGAAGCAATTTGATTTCGTATTACTTGATCAATGTGATGCAGTTGCTTTTCGTCAATATATGGCCACAGGGGTAACTTATGGGAAGAATATTACAAAAGGCTTTGAAAAAAATCTACGCAATTACTATGAAGCGCATTATTTAATTGCTTTAATGGCTTGTGGTGAGCTACAGGAAGCCAAAACCTTCCTTGCTTCTCATGAAGCATCATGTAAGGCTTTAATCCCGACATTAAGAATCAACATCGCCCTTGAAGAAAATAATTTAACCTTATTCAACCAAGCTTATGAAGACCTCCTAAAAAATATTCAAAAGCCGTTATTCTTTAGTAAGGATAAAAAGAACTTACAGCAGTTATATGTTGCGATCCATTATATGATGCATGAAAATTATGAAGCTGCATTAGATGCATTTGAAAAAACAGTTTCTCGTAATGAATCAGCTCGTGTAAACAAAGAGATGAAAAAAGGAATTTGTTTCTTTCATTTAAAACGTTTTGAAGAAGCAACCGCTTGTTTTAATGATGTCGTACAGCATGGAAATACCCTGCATGCTAAAAAATTGGCAATGGATTATTTAATGAAATAGGCAAAATACCACTAAATTTAGAGCATTACTCCTCTAAATTTAGTGGTATTTTTATTTTTCCTTATTTTGTATATTTTTTAAAGGCTAAGACTGCATTATGTCCACCAAATCCAAATGAATTCGATAAAGCAGCTGTTAATGCTTGCTTACGACTTTTATTTGCTACATAATCCAAGTCACATTCTTCATCTGCTTCTTCTAAATGAATCGTCGGTGGGACTTCATCATTGTAAATCGCTAAAGTCGTTAAAATCGCTTCAATTCCACCAGAGGCGCCTAATGTATGGCCTGTCATTGATTTTGTTGAGCTAACTAATAAACCATTCTGAGCATGTTCTTTAAAGACACCTTTAATCGCCATTGTTTCAAATTTATCATTCATTGGCGTACTTGTTCCATGGGCATTAATATAGCCAACATCTTCAAGGGCTAAACCTGCATCTTTAATGGCTGCTGTCATTGCTTGTTGTGCCCCTGCCCCTTCTGGAGCTGGCGCTGTAATATGGTGTGCATCGCCTGATGAGCCATAACCAACAAGCTCTGCATAAATCTTTGCACCACGAGCTAAGGCATGCTCTAATGATTCTAAGACTAAAATCCCTGCCCCTTCGCCAATCACAAAGCCATCACGATTGGTATCAAAAGGACGACATGCTGTTTCAGGATCCGGATTTGTCGTTAACGCCTTATTGGCAATAAATCCTGATACCCCCATATTTGTAATAGGTGCTTCGGTTCCGCCGGCAATCATCACATCAGCATCGCCACGTTCAATAAATTTCATCGCTTCACCAATACAGTTAGTTCCTGTTGCACAGGCAGTAATCGTACAGCCATTTGGTCCTTTAGCCCCAAAACGAATGGAGATTTGTCCTGCTGCCATATCTGGAATCATCATTGGAATAAAGAAGGGGCTCACACGTCGATACCCTTTTTCCATAAAGGTACGGATATTATCTTCCATAACATCCATTCCGCCAATCCCTGATCCAACCCAAACTCCCACACGACTAGCCTCTTCTTGTTCCATAACTAAACCAGCATCATCCACTGCTTCTTGGGCTGCAGCAATAGCATAGTGTGTAAAGGTAGCCATTTTACGGGCATCACGTTTTTCAAGATAGGGAGAAATATCAAAATCTTTTAGCTCTGCTGCAACTTTCACAGGCATCTCGCTATTATCAATTTTTGTCATGAGACCTACACCATTTTTTCCTGCAATCGCATTGTCCCACATTTCAGGCACAGTATTACCAATTGGAGAAACGGTTCCTAACCCTGTAATTACAACTCTAGTTTTCATCAAATTATTCCTACTTTCTTTACAGTTTATTGATGCCATTTTATAACGCATGCAGCCCAGGTTAAGCCTGCACCAAAGCCAACTAGGAGAACTGAATCATTGGTTTTGATTCTTCCTGTTTTAACTGCATCATATAAAGCAATTGGGATACTTGCTGAGCTGGTATTCCCATATTCATGTACAACTGAAACCATTTTTTCTTCTGGTAAGCTTAAACGATTTGCTGCTGATTTCATAATGCGAATATTTGCTTGATGGGGAATCAAAACATCTAGCTCTTCTTTAGCAATACCCGCTTTTTCAAGGACATTCACTGACGCATCTCCCATTTTTCTGACAGCAAATTTAAAGACTTCATTGCCTTGCATCACAATATGCCCTTTTTCATTTTCATAAAGGTGACCTGCACCACTACCATCACTTCCTAATTCAAAGGAGAGAATGCCTTGATTTTCTGGAACTGGTCCAATTACTGCTGCTCCTGCACCATCACCAAATAAAATGGCTGTGCCGCGGTCTTCCCAATCAATCATTTGTGATAATTTTTCAGCACCTACAACCAATATGTTTTGATAAGCACCTGATTGGATAAATTGTGCACCTGTAATGAGTCCATATACAAAGCCTGAACAAGCAGCACCAATATCCATTGCTGCTGCTTTTGTTGCGCCTAAGCGTGCTTGGATTTGATTGGCTACAGATGGAAAATGAAAAGCTTGACTCACTGTGGCCACAATAATCAAATCAATTTCAGTTGCATCTAGCTGTGCATCTGCTAACGCTTCTTTTGCAGAAAAATAAGCCATATCTGCTGTTTCAATACCATCTGGTGCGATATGACGACGCTCAATTCCTGTGCGTGTCCTAATCCATTCGTCATTTGTATCCATTCTTTTTTCTAAGTCAAAATTTGTCAGTACCTCTTCTGGTACATACTTTCCAACACCTATAATGCCTACATTTATTGTCATGTTTCATCACCTTAGTCATCTATTTAGTAGCTATTTTTATTACCTACTACTAATTTAAAGTGATTCATCGCTTTTGTCAAGCCTTTTATTCCATGAGAGAGCACTCATAAATAGTTGTTTTCCCTTTACAATTCAGTAAATTGTGATAGAATAAATGCGAATGAAAAGAGGTGCGTGTGATGAAAAATCTTGTCGTTATTTTTTGGGCGTTCTTGATTGGACAAGCAGTTGCCTATATCGGTGCATCTTTAGTCGGTGCTCCATATAATTTTTTAGATGCAACCATTGTAAGTTTAATCGCTGGATTTATTGTTTCAGTGATTCCATTAGCCATGCCTAAAGAACCAAAAGAAGAGCAATAATAGTCAAAAAAATCCTAGCTAACAATAGCTAGGATTTTTCTTATTTATAGGGTTTCATTTAAATACTCAAAAGCTAATTGATCTTCTTTTACCGTCACAAGTACTTTTGTTTTAGGTAAAATTTTGCCAGCAATAATCTCTCTTGCCAGTGGTGTTTCTACCTCTTTGGTTAGATAACGTTTTAAAGGTCTTGCCCCATAAACTGGATCATAAGCATTTTCCGCAACAAAGGCTAGCGCCTCATCAGATAAACTTAAGGTAATTTCTTGCTCAGCTAATCTCTGAGTAAGCGAAACGGTCATTTTCTCCACTATTCCTTTAACATTGTCTAAAGTAAGTGGTTTGAATAAAACGGTATCATCAATTCTGTTTAAGAACTCAGGTTTAAATGAGGATTTTAATAGGTTGTAAACCCCATCTTCTACTTCTGGTTTCAACTCTCCTGTTAAAACATCTAATCCCTCTAATAATAAGTGTGAGCCAATGTTACTGGTCATAATCAGCACAGTATTTTTAAAGTCTACGACACGTCCTTTAGAATCTGTTAAACGGCCATCATCCAAAACTTGTAATAAAATATTAAAAACATCTGGATGGGCTTTTTCAATTTCATCTAATAAGACAATGGTATAGGGACTTCTACGTACAGCTTCGGTTAATTGACCACCCTCTTCATAGCCCACATAGCCTGGAGGTGCACCGACTAATCTTGAGACACTGTGTTTTTCCATATACTCACTCATGTCAATTCTAACCATGTGCTCTTCAGAATCAAAGAGGTTCTCTGCTAAGGCTTTTGCAAGTTCGGTTTTACCAACACCTGTTGGGCCTAAGAATAGAAATGAACCAAGTGGTCTTGTTGGATCTTGTAAGCCAGCACGGGCACGAATAACAGCATCTGTCACCATTTGCACAGCTTCATCTTGACCAATTACACGTTTATGAAGAGTTTCGCCTAATTTTAAGAGTTTTTCTCTTTCTCCTTCAACTAAACGCGTCACTGGTATACCTGTCATTCTGGCAATCACTTCTGCAATTTCATTTTCTGTGACTGATTCTTGAACCAAACGACTGCTACCTTTTTGTTTCTCTTCATTTTCTTGTTCTAATACATGCAATTCTTTTTCAACTTGTGGAATGGTACCATGTCTTAATTCTGCTGCACGTTCCAAATTGTAATTGGATTCTGCATCTTCTAATTCACGTCTTAATTGTTCTAGTATTGCACGTTTGTCTCTGACTTTTGAAACTTCTTCTTTCTCAGTCTCCCATTTCATTTTCATGTTATTGGCACTTTCTCTTAAATCAGCCAATTCTTGTTGAATGGTTTCTAAACGTTTTTTACTAGCATCATCTTTTTCTTTTTTTAGTGCTGCTTCTTCAATCTCTAATTGCATCAATCTACGCGTCACTTGATCCAACTCATTAGGCATAGAGTTCATTTCTACACGAATAGTTGCACAGGCCTCGTCCACTAGATCAATGGCTTTATCAGGTAAGAAACGGTCTGTAATATAACGATTTGATAGCGTTGCCGCTGCGACTAAAGCATTGTCATGAATATTGACACTGTGATGGATTTCAAAACGTTCTTTTAACCCACGTAAAATACTAATAGTATCCTCCACAGTCGGTTCATTAACCAATACTTTTTGGAAACGACGTTCTAGGGCTTTATCGGTTTCCATGTATTGACGGTATTCATCTAAGGTTGTTGCGCCAATACAGTGTAGCTCACCACGAGCTAGCATTGGTTTGAGTAAGTTTCCTGCATCCATGCTACCTTCTGTTTTACCAGCACCAACAATGGTGTGAATTTCATCAATGAATAGAATAATCCGTCCATCACTTTTCTTCACTTCTTTTAGGACAGCTTTTAAACGTTCTTCAAATTCGCCACGGAATTTCGCACCTGCAATTAACGCCCCCATATCTAAAGAGAAAATGGTTTTGTCTTTTAGGTTTTCAGGTACGTCCTTACGAACAATTCTTTGAGCTAAGCCTTCAACGATGGCTGTTTTACCAACCCCAGGCTCTCCAATTAAAACGGGATTATTTTTTGTTTTTCTGGATAAAATCCGAATCACATCACGAATCTCTTCGTCACGTCCAATCACTGGATCTTGTTTGCCACTTTTAACGGCTTGAACTAAATCAGTACCGTATTTTTCTAATGCTTTATATTGTTCTTCTTGATTAAGGGATGTCACTTTTTCTCCACCTCGAATCTCTTCTATTGCTTTTTTTAATTCTTTTTCAGTTACACCTTGGCTAACAAGATACTTTGTTAATGGGTGATTTTTTAATTTCATTAAGGCTAATACAACAATTTCTGTTGCTAAATATTCATCTTCAAATTGACCTCTTATTTTATCTGCTTCTGTTAGTAATTGAAACAGGTTTTGGCTAAGATTTTGGCCATAAGCAACTGAACTTCCTTCGATGACAGGATATTGCTCTAATTCTTGGTCAATCAGCTGTTCAAATCCAGCTATATCCAGTCCTACGTCTTGATAGAGGTTTCTAGTGAAATGATCTGGCGTCATAAATATTTTCCATAAATGGGCAATGTCAATTGTTTGATGATGTCTTGTTACAGCAATTTGTTGAGCATCTCCCAAAGCCTGCTGCATCGTTGTTGTCATTTTTTCAAGTTCCATCAAAATTCCCCCTTTTCTAACTATGCTTTTATTTTACTCCTTTGGTCAAAATTAGTCAAACAATATACATTGACATTTTTAGACAATAAAAAAAGAGCAAATAGCCGGATTTAATCAGCTATTTACTCGTTTATTTTAAAGAATCGCACAGTGATCATCATCACAATGAGGAACGGATTCATCTGTATTTAGAATGATTGGTTTTTCCCTTTGATTTTTTTCATCCACTTGTGCTAAAACACTTTGGAATGCGGTAACGGGTTGTGCACCACTCACTGCATATTTTCCATCAATCAAGAAAAAAGGCACACTTGTAATGTCGAGTTGTCTTGCTTGCTCTTCATCATTTCTTACTTCTGTATCATAAGTCTCTGAACGAATCACCTCTAAAACTTCTTGTTCAGCTAGACCAACACTGGTTGCAATGCTTAATAAAGTTGTTTCATCATTTAAAAAGGCACCATTTGAAAAGTATTCATGTAAAGCTGCTTCTGCAAATTCATTGCCTTTTCCTTTTGTTTTAGCAAATTGAGTCAGACGATGTGCATTAAATGTATTGGTTGTTTTCATTTGATCAAAGTTAAAGGTTAACCCTGCTTCCGCAGCCATTTGGATAATGCGTTGATTATTTTCATAAGCTTGCTCATATGACATCCCATATTTTTTGGCAATCAGTTCATGGATATTTTCATCATGGTGAATGGCTGTTTGTGGATCTAGCTCAAAACTTTTAAATTCAACCTCAATATCTGTTCGACTACCAATGGCTTGTTCTAAATGATGTTTACCAATATAACAAAATGGGCAAGCAAAATCTGACCATATTTCTATTTTCATTTGATTCTCTCCATTCTTCATTACTTACTATTTGTAAGTTACAAAATTATTGTAACCAAAATCAACACAATTGTCAAAAAAGTTGCTTTGCTTTTACAAGGGGCCATCAATCAATTCAAAATCATCAAAGGTGAAAGCTGGCGAAACAATACAACTAACTAATGCGGGTTCTGAGCCTATTGGTTTGGACATTTGCCATTCACCTTTTTTAACCAAAACTTGGGGCATTTCTCCATTTGCAATATTGGCACCTAACAGATATGTTTTTCCTTCTGCCAACTGCTCTTTAGTAGGTGCGATTGTAATTGCTACTGGGGAGCCTGAATGACTTAACCAGATTTCATCACTCATCACCTTATGCCAAGCACTTTCTTCCCCTTCTTGTAAGAGAAAATAGATAGAGGAAGCAGCATAGCGATTTCCTTGATAGCTGTCACCTAAAATTGTTTGAGGAATAACGACATCTGAATGCCAAATTTCTCGATACCAGCCACCTTCTGGATGAGGCTTTAAACCTAATTGTTCAATTAAAATAGAATTTTTTTTCGTCATACTAATCGCTCCTTTAGTTTATCCTTAAATTTCTGGATTTCTGTTATCTACTTGATTATGTAGCACTAACTCTTGGTAATAAGTTGCTTTGCTTTTTAGAATGGACATTTGTTGGTTGAGCTTTTCAATGTCTTCTTGTGTTTTTTGGCATTGGGCTAAAATCATTGAAAATCTTTCATGAATAGTGATATCTCCTTTTTGACAAAGCTCAATATAGCGCTTGACTTCTACTAAGGGCATTCCTGTTGTACGCAAAGCTTGAACAATTTGGACCCAGTTTAAATCATCTGTTGAAAATTGACGGACGTTATTTTTATCTCGTATCACATATGGAAAGAAGCCTTGGTTTTCATAGAATCTTAGTGTATGAGTAGAAATGGACATTTTTTCAGCTACTTCTTTGACTGTATACAACGCATCACCTCATTTTTTTAGTAAAAGTTCTTGACTGAGAGTAACTCTAAACCAATATACTATGGTTGTAATATACCATAAATCGTGATAGGAAAGGAAAAGTTTGTTGCCGTAAATGCATGATTTCCCCAAAAATAATAGAACAAATTCGCACTGGACAAGGTTGTTAATGAAAGGGGTCTTTGATAATGAGAAATAAAAGAATGGTTTGGTTGATCACTGGTGCTTCAAGTGGTTTTGGCAAGGAGCTCACCTTAAAATTAGTTGCTTATGGGTATCGTGTGATTGCAACGGCTCGAAATCCTGATGATATCACACAGTATCTGACAGCAAATGAAGAGGTGTTGATTTTACCTTTGGATGTCACAAATAAGGAACAAGTGAAAGAAACGGTTGCACTGGCAATGGCTCATTTTGGGCAAATTGATGTGTTAGTAAATAATGCAGGAATCGGTTACTTTTCTTCTATTGAAGAGGCTGATGAACAAGCTGTTCGCCAGCTTTTTGAAGTCAATTTTTGGGGCGTTAAAAATATGATCGATGTGGTGCTTCCTTTCATGAGAACCAGTAGAACGGGACATATCATCAATATTTCCTCAGTTGGCGGGATTAAAGCTTTTGCTGGTTTTGGTTACTATCATGCGACAAAATTTGCACTTGAGGGCTATTCTGAAAGCTTATATCAAGAGGTTTTACCTCTTGGTATTCATGTAACATTGATTGAGCCTGGTGATTTTACAACTGATTTTGCCGGACGTTCTGCTAAGGAAAATACAACAGTCATTGCTGAATATGGTACAACTGCTGGAAAAAATATTCAAGGAATTAGAAAGTTAAGTGGTCATCAGCCTGGCAATCCAACTTTAGCTGCTGAAGCCATCATTCAGATGTATGAAAGTCCCTTAAAGCACCCACTTCGTTTATTGCTTGGAACAGATGCTTATCAGTATGCCAATGATAAGATTGCTTCATTAGCAACTGATTATGAGATGGGGAAGGAATTAACTTTTAGTACAGACTATTAAAAAAAGGTGCCTAAATTAGGCATCTTTTTTTCTATTTATCAATCCTACTATTATGCTTTACATACTAGTGATTTTATTTTATACTATAACCAACTAGTAGGTAAAACCTAATAGCTAGAAAGGAAGGATATCGCTTGAAAGAAACCCAGTTACTAAAAGGTGTTTTAGAAGGTTGTGTGCTATCAATTATTGCAGACCGAGAAGTTTACGGCTATGAACTAGTTCAAATTTTAAAAGGTTATGGTTTCACTACGATTGTTGCTGGAACAGTATACCCACTTTTGCAAAAGCTTGAGAAGCAGCAATACATAGAAAGTAAGATACTTCCCTCTCAAGATGGACCTGATCGCAAATATTTTTTCTTAACGGAAGCAGGCCGGGTATATCTGCAAGCATTTGAAAAACAATGGCATGGCCTCGTTAAAAAAGTCAATCATTTACTAGTATCAGAAAGGATGAATACAGATGAATAAACAAAATCAGGAAATAAAGCAACGCATTGAAAAAAATAATTTATTGCGAAATCAATTAACAAATGAGAACAAAGTCTATTATGAAAAATTATTACTTTATATTCGAACCGTTGGTATTTTCTATGATGAAGCTGAAATTGAAAGTTTGTTGTATGGAATATTAAGTGATGTAGTGTCAGCACAGGAACACGGTGAAACAGCCGCTGATTATTTAGGAAAAGATCCTAAAGAAATGGCCGATACTTTAATTTCAAAATTGGAGAAGCCTAAGTTGAAACAAAAATTAAAATTAGCAAGCTATATCTTTGGTATTAGTTCATTTTTCAGTTTGATTGGAGAGTTTTCTGCAGCAGAATTTAAAGTGAATCCAATTGTCTTCTTATTGAACGGTCTCTTGAGTATCATCATGGTTTATGTTGTTTTTATTTGTATTCATAAAACAGTCTATTCAACTAAATCAGCAACTAAAGCGAGGCGTTTCCTGAATTATTTTTATTTATGGTTGATGTCTTGTTTCGTCCTTGGTGCTTTCATTTTAATTGGTTTATTCTCACCTAAAATATTGATTATTACAATTCCTGCACCTTTTGACTTATTCATTATTGGATTACTTGTACTTGCTGTATTTGGCTATGTTCTTTTGAAAAGACAAGAGGAATTTTATCCTTTTCTCCCAATGATTTTTATTTTTGCTTTGATTGGTATTTGTATAAAATTACCTTTTGGCCAGGCTCTGCTTAAGAGCACAAATGGTATATTTCTACTTGTTGGTACTTATTTAGTTGGTTATCTTGCTTTCTTCCTTTTAAATCGCGCCATTTTGAAAAGAGAAAATAAAGTAACTAAATAACCAAAAAGAGGGCGTGATAAAATTTTTCAGTTTTATCACGCCCTCTTAAATTGCTTCTAAAAACCCATAAATTTCCTCCGTAAACGGTGACCAAAAGTCAGGTTCTTATTCTTCTTCTAAGTCTCCAAGTGACTCTTTTCCTTTTGGAGAATATCCTGCTGGCTGGTCAAGATTTCCTTTACTAATTGAAATCGTCACTAGATAGGACATCCCCACATATTCATTAAAATTACTCATACTGACAACGGTTCCTTTTGTTTCATAGGAATCTACATAAGCTAATGTATAGTTGATATCGGCTCCTTTAGAGTGGTAATCCTCATAGAATAAGCGCGGTAAATCACCAACCACTTGGCCTTTATAATCTTTTAGGAAAGGTGCACCCTCAGAGTAAGTCACAATCACTTCAGTTTCATCTTTTCCTGTCAGTCTTGCACCAGGCTCAATTGTTTGTGCAATTAACCCACCAAATGGCACACTGCCATGAAATTGTTTGCGAACGCGTACCGTTAAATTTGGCACACTTGCTGCTTCATCAGGTGTAAAATTAGCAAAATTAGGAACAACGATTGCTTTCCCTAAAGAAACAGTGACGGACATTTCATCATGTTTCGCTACTTTTTCATTTGCAGCAATACTTTGACTGATAATTTTATCCACTTCTACTTCATTAGAATCCGCTTCTTCATAAGTCATTTTAATGTCATTGGTTTTGGCCCAGGTTTCAACCTCAGCTTTGGTTTTACCATTAAAATCAGGAACTGAAATATCTTTTTCAAAGACTTCTTTGCCTTTTGAAACATAAACCGTTGCATAATCTTTTCGTTTATATTCTGCAGCAACAATATTAGGGTCTTTGATTTCAAATTTAATGACTTTATTTTTAGCAATTTCATCATTAAATTCAAGCACAACTTTCATGCCATTCGCTTTGTTTTCGTCAATCCATTTCTCAACACTGCCTTTATCCATTTTTGAAAAATCGGGAAGCTTGAGAATTTCTTCTGGATCTGCTCCTTTACTGACTGTAAATGAGACTGTTTTGCCTTTTTTTACTTTTTTATTTTTAGCAACTTCTTGAGAAATCACCACATTCTCATCTGTCTCTGTACTGAATTCTTGTTTTAAATCCAATTCTATCTTATTTTTAGTTGCCCATTTTGTCACATCCGTTACAGGTTTATCTGTAAAATCAGGCATCGCAACATGAACACTATTATAATAAATAACATAAAGAATGATACATAGGAGTGCCGTTCCTGCGCCAATTAATATTCTTTTTCTTTTTTTCTTTTTTTGATAGGTTGGATCAATTTCAGTTTCTTCCGTACTAGCTCTTTTGGTTGCAGTAACAGGTGTGGCTGTTTTTTGCTCTTGTTTTACTTGAGCTCTATTTGTTGGATGAACAGATGCATTTTTTTTAGGCGCTGTATCAGGCACTGCAGGTTTCTGCTCTTGCTTTGACTTTGTCGTTTGAGACGCATCTGCTGTTTTTTTAGCTACATCCTTTTTAGTTGCTTTTGCTGCTTCGTTCTTTGGTTCAGCTTGTTCTTTCTTTGGTGTCTCTACTACTTCTTTCTCCGTAGTAGCCGTTTCTTTCTGAGGTGGATTTTTTGGTTCTTTTTTTTGATCTTTTTCATCTACCCACTCTTGATAGTTCTCACCATTAAATTTTGATAAAAAATCACTCATGCGGCACTAAACTTCCTTTTGAAAGGTAAAAAGTTTGATCTGATTGTTGTGCAATTTCATTTGAGTGGGTAACAACAATCACACATTTATCATGTTCATGGGCTAGCTTTTTAAAAATGGTCACAATTTCTTGCTCCATTTCCTCATCTAAATTTCCAGTTGGCTCATCCGCTAGAATAATTTCTACGTTCGTTGCAAGTGCGCGTGCAATGGCAACTCTTTGTTGCTCACCACCAGAAAGCATTGTAACTAAGCGATCTGCTTTACTCTTGCCTAGTCCAATGTAATCAAGTAAATTATAGGCAACTGTTTTTACATCTGTTGGCAATGAATTATCTGTAATAGACATTGGCACTAATACATTTTCAACAGCAGTTAAATAAGGAACTAAATTGTAGCTTTGGAAAATAATTCCAATATCATTCCGACGATATTTTTCATAGCCAATTTGCTTGATATTTTCATTATTATAAAGAATTTCGCCTTCTTTAGGTTGATCTAAGGCACTAATTAAAGATAAGAAAGTGGTTTTTCCTGATCCTGATTGACCAAGAATGGTATAGAATTTGCCTTTTTCAAAAGAAACGCTAGTATCTTTTAAAATATAGCGACGTTGATCCCCATCCTGGTAATAATAATTTACATTTTTTGTTTCTAAAATCGCCATTCTATTCGCCTCTTTCTACATCATTATTTTTTTAGGATTCAAGCGGACAATATAAATCAATGGAATGGCAGTTGATAAGAAAATCGCGCCCAATCCAATACCATAGAATAGTAACACATAATTGCTATCTAACTTCACTTGATAAGCTTCCGCTACATCTTCAGTTGTTACATCTGTTTGCAACGCATATGAACCCATTGAGCTAAACATTTGCTCATTTGTTGATGTTTCTTCTGTTTGGCTTTGAAGTAATGTATCAGAAACACCTCTTGCTAAATAGTTTCCACTAAAGACAGATAAGGTAATTCCAACAATACTTACGATTAAAACTTCCAGCATAACTTGACCTAAAACTTTCCCTTTACGTTCTCCTAATGAAAGGTAAATACCAAGCTCATGTTTACGATCACGTAAGAAGAGTAACACGACTAATCCAATAATTAAAACGGCTGCAATTACTGAAACAATTAAGACATAACTTGAGAGTTTTGACATTGATTTAATAGGTGCTGCGATACTGTCATATTCATCAGCAGTCGTTTTTACAATATAATTTTTAGGCATTAAGTCTTTAATATCCGTTTTAAATGTCTCAATATCTTCTGGAGATTTTAATACATAAATTGGCGTATACATAGGATCATTTGGAACATCCTTTTCACTAAGTTCAGGATTGGCTTTCAAAAACGCTTCACTTGAAAAGTCATTTTCTGCATTGACAACCCCGGCTGATGTATAAATTGTATTTAGGTATTCAGTATCCATAAACATCTTTTGGACATCTTTTTCTTTTTTATTATCCTTATTATCCTCTTTTTTTGCTGCAGTCTGCTCAAAAATCCCTACAATTTCTAAAACAAAATCCCTTGTATCTGTCACTTCTAATTGACCATTTTCAGAAAACTCTGCAGCATATACTTCTGTTTGAAACACCATGGTGTCTCCCACGTGTAAATTGTTTTTTTCAGCTAACTTATCTGATATAATAGCTACATTTTGATCTTTATCAATTTCTTCTTGATTAAAAATACGTCCATCAACAATTTTTCCTTTTCCTTCTGCAAAATCAAGTACTGGGGCATAATGAATTCCCTTCACTTGGAATTGATTCATTCCACCCATAATCGCTGCATCTTCCACTTCATATCGTTTAACAGTTTTGGAAGAGCTATACGCAGTCGTACTGTAATCATAGTACTTAACAGCTGGTTGCTCACCAATTTTTTTAATTTGATCAACTGATAAGAATGTCATATTAGAAAAATCAAATTCACCAGTTTTATCTGCTGACTCATAATCAAATTCAACAGTTGCAACACTACCTAATTTGGTTTTAATTGTATTCTCTACCGATTTTGTTGCTTGCTGAATGGAAATAGCCCCTGCAATCAAATTACCTAATACAAAAATAACGGCAAATAAAATGATTGACTTTCCTTTCTTCCTTACCACACTCAATAAACCACGCTTAATAAAATTCATCTTCAACCTCCTCATATTTTTTGTTAATGAAAGCAATCAATGCAATTAACTTCATATTATAAATCTATTAAAAACTCATGTGAAAGTCAATCAAATCTTCAATATTTAAGAAATTTATTCCTTTTGTTGTAAACGTTCACAGGATGTTTTTAATCAACTCTAGCTTGTTTGCATGTTCACTTATCATTAGCTTAAAAGATGATCGTGACAATTTAGTGACTTTCAAGAAATTTAATGTATTTTTTTGAATTTTTTATTCATTAGATAAAAGTTCCTGTTTCTCCTCTAAAAAACTGAGCTAAGCACAGATAAAAAAGGCATGGAACAGTTAGTTGTCCATGCCTTTCATTGATACAATTCCTCTAATCTAATGTACGTTTTAAAAACGCTTTTGTTCGTTCTTCTTTAGGGTGATTGAAAATTTCCTCTGGTGTTCCCTCTTCAACAATCACGCCTTGATCCATAAAGACCACTCGATTGGCGACTTCTTTTGCAAAGCCCATTTCATGAGTAACCACAAGCATGGTTAAGCCTAAGTTCGCTAAATCCTTCATTACTTTTAGCACTTCTCCAACCATTTCAGGATCTAAGGCAGAAGTCGGTTCATCAAAGAGCATCACATCAGGGTTCATTGATAAAGCTCTTGCTATCGCAACCCGTTGCTTTTGCCCACCAGACAATTGACTCGGTTTTGCATGAATATATTGCGCCATTCCGACTAAGTTTAAATACTCTAAAGCCGTTTGCTCGGCTTCTTCTTTAGTACGCTTTAAGACTTTTATTTGACCAACCATACAGTTACTTAGCACATCATGATTATTAAATAAATTAAACTGCTGAAAGACCATCCCTAAATGTTTGCGGTACTCTTCAACATTATGGGTATCTTTCATAATGTCATCGCCTTGATATAAAATCGTGCCACCTGTTAATTTTTCTAATAAATTCACACATCTTAAGAGCGTTGATTTGCCTGAGCCAGAAGAACCAATCACACAGACGACTTCTCCTTTATTGACTGTGAAATCAATATCCTTTAACACTTCATGTGTGCCAAACTTTTTACTTAAATGCTTCACTTCAATAATTTTTTCCATGAATTAATCCTCCTCACGTTTCACAGTATTTTCAACAGCCTGGACTTGCATTTGATTTTGAATCACAACATAATTTTCTGGTCCATCTAAACGTTTTTCGATTGCACGCAGAATTCGTGTCACTGTGAAAGTCATAATGAAGTAAATCACACAAGCAACAAAGAAAGATTCAAAGTAACGGAAATTGTTTCCTGCGACTGATTTTGTTTGGAAGTATAATTCTGTCACTGAAATGACATTTAAAACAGAAGTATCTTTAATATTAATCACAAATTCATTACCAGTTGCTGGCAAAATATTTCGCATCACTTGTGGTAACACAACATTTTTCATCGTTTGAAGATGATTCATTCCAATGGCATGAGCAGCTTCAAATTGTCCTTTATCAATAGATAAAATCCCACCTCGAACGATTTCAGACATATAAGCACCTGTATTGATTGAAACAATAAAGATGGCCGCAAACAGTCGGTTCATATCTACACCAAAGGCTAAAGCTGAACCATAATAAATCACCATGGCTTGCACAATCATCGGTGTGCCTCTGAAAATTTCAATATAAATTGAAAGCAAGCTATTGATAATTTTTAGTAAAGTTCGTTTGACTTTTGAATCTGGCTTTGGAATGGTACGAATCACACCAATTAACAAGCCAATTAACGTCCCAATAATGGTTCCAACTAAGGCAATCAATAAGGTTACACCAGCACCACGTAAGAACATGGGGCCATTTTCAGAAACAATTTTAACAATCCAAGCAAAGCTTAAGCTACTATCTTTGGCATCAATGACTGTTCCTGAGTCTGCATCATCCTCTGTATCTGTTTCAGCAGGTTGATTTTTAATCGCTGCTTCCATTAAATCAGCGCGTTCTTCCTCACTGATTTCTGCTAAAATTTGATTTACATCTGCTTTAAGTGCACTATTTTTAACAAGTCCTACCGCAGTATCTGTATCTTCTTCTGCAGTTTGAAAGCCATCTTCTAATTCAATCATTTTAAAGCTATTATTTGCTGCTTCTGCTGTGATGCCTTCTGGCAATTCTGAAATATAACCATCAATCACACCAGATTGTAGCGCAACCCGCATTGAAGAAAAGTTATCCATAGCGGTTTCTTTAACGACACCTGGCATTTGATCAATGACCGAATAATGGAAGGTATTTAATTGTGCTGTAATTTTAGCACCTGAAAAATCTTGAAGAGAGGTTGCTTGATCATAAGCGCCACCTTTTTTTACCACAAGTACTAAATGAGATTTATAATAATTCTCTGAAAAATCAATTGATTGTCTGCGCTCATCTGTAGGTGACATTCCTGCCATAACTGCATCAATTTTCCCAGATGTTAAAGCAGGAATTAAGCCATCCCATTCTGTTTTAACAATCACTAATTTCTTTCCTAAGCCATCTGCGACTTTTTGAGCTAAGGCAACATCATAGCCTCCAGCATAATCTGCTGAACCATCAATTTTAACTGCGCCATTAGCATCTGTGGATTGGGTCCAGTTAAACGGTGCATAACCGGCCTCCATTCCAACAACAAAGGTATCATCTTTTGAATCTCCAGCGCCTCCACAGCCTGAGATTAGGACGACAATCACTGCAAACATACTGAATAAATAGCCAATCTTTTTCCTCACATCAAACACTCCTTCTTTTTTCTTTCCCATTTGATTGCCTCAGATACTTAATTCAGCTATTTTATAAAAACAAAAAGCGACCTAAAATTGGCTTTTAGGTCGCATAAATTCACATTTATAAATACCCGTTTTCTCATCCGAGATAGCACAACCTGGCAGATTGGGAATCTGTCAAGACAGTCCTGTAATTATTCACCACAGACCCAACAAAGCTTACTAAAGGATAAGCTTCATTTCGGCAATATTTCCTTCTCTATGCTTCATCGCTCCTTCAAGCTCCACTATAGACTGTTAAATATCGCACCTCTACCTCACAAAAACGTAAGGTTTTATATTCAATTATGTTGTATATTCTACAGGATTTTGCATAAAACGTCAAATCAATTTGTGAAATCGTAGCAAGTTTAGCTTTTTAAGCTCAGCTACTTTAATTGATGAGGCATCAATTGATTAAGAATGCGCTTCTATGACTTCCTCATGAGCTGCATGTTCTGCTGGCTCTTGCGCAACTGTTTTTTTACTATTGAACAAAATGTTTAAAATAATGGCTGTTAAACTAGAAACAACAATCCCATTACCAGTAAATAATTGCACTGTTTCAGGTAAGTTTTGGAAAATCTCAGGTACAACCGTTACACCTAATCCCAAAGCAATTGAAATCGCAGCAACTAATAAGTTACTTTCTTGATTAAAATCAACTTTGGTTAACATACGAATTCCTTGAATCGCCACCATCCCAAACATCACAAGCATTGCGCCACCTAGCACAGGCTCAGGAATAATCGTTGCAATCGCACCAACTTTTGGTAACAAACCAAGTAACACTAAAAAGCCTGCTGAATAATAAATTGGTTTACGGTTTTTAATCCCAGATAATTGAACCAAGCCCACATTTTGAGAAAAGCCTGTATAAGGGAAGGTGTTGAAAATACCGCCTAACACAACTGCTAACCCTTCAGCTCGGTAACCACGTTTTAAATCATCCTCATCAATTTTCTTCCCTGTAATTTCACCAAGCGCAAAATAAACACCAGTAGATTCCACCATACTGACAAGCGAAATTAAAATCATGGTTAAAATAGAAGACCATTCAAAAGTTGGTGTGCCAAAGTAAAATGGTTGTGGCATATGGAACCAAGTGGCATGTGTTACAGGACTTAAATCAACCATGCCCATCATTGCTGCAATCACAGTTCCAGCAAGCAAACCAATTAACACAGCGATTGAGCGCATAAAACCAATCCCAAAAATTTGAACCACTAAAATAATTGCAACAGTTAAGAAGGATAAAATCAAATAATCCGTGCCGCCAAAATCAGCAGCTGTTTTTAATCCGCCACCCATTTTTTCAAGGGCTACAGGAACTAACGTTAGCCCAATAACTGTAATCACCGTTCCTGTTACAACTGGTGGAAAGAAGCGTTTAACTTTAGAAAAGATACCAGAAATCACAACTACAAAAATACCAGCGACAATAATTGAACCGTAGATGGCAGTAATTCCTTGCGTTTGTCCAATTAAAATTAATGGCGAAACCGCTTGAATCGCACAGCCTAATACAACTGGTAAACCAATCCCAAAAAACTTATTAACCGTTAATTGTAATAAAGTTGCAACACCACACATAAAGATATCAATTGAGACCAAATACGTCATTTGTGCCTCATCAAAACCCAGAGCACCACCAATTAAAAGAGGCACAATCACTGCACCTGCATACATTGCTAAAACATGTTGTAACCCTAAAACTGCTGATTTACCATTTGATAACATTTTTATTTTTCCTCCCCATTTACAAAAGTCACGGTTCCATTTTCAAATGCTTTTATTCTTGCCAAAGATTCAACCTGAATCCCTGTTTTTTCAATTTTTTCTCGACCAGGTTGAAAGGATTTTTCAATCACAATCCCAATTCCTGCAATACTTGCACCCGCTTGATAACAGATCTCCATCAGCCCCATAGCTGCTTCCCCATTTGCTAAAAAATCATCAATTAATAAGATATGATCATTTGCTTCAATAAAATTTTTAGCAACCACAATATTATTGGTGACGCCTTTTGTAAAAGAATAGACACTTGCACAATAAAGGTTGTCTCCTAAAGTAACACTTTTATGTTTTCTAGCAAAGACAACTGGTACATTCAGTTTTAGACCAGCAAAGACAGCAGGCGCTATTCCTGAAGACTCGATTGTGACTATTTTTGTAATAGGCTCCGCTTTAAATCGTGTGGCAAACTCGTTACCAATGGCTTGCATTAGCTGAGGATCAATTTGATGATTCAAAAAACGATCAACTTTTAAGACATCATCACCTAAAATCTCACCATCTATTAAAATTCTTTCTTTCAATTCCTTCATTTCTTTATTCAGGCTCCTTTATTTGATGTCTTGATACCAAAAAAAATAGTTCTTTTTCAATGCCTAGACAAAAGCAAAGAAAAAGAACTAGTTGAAAAGAGTCCTTGTATTCTTCACTTATAGTCCAGCATTTACGGTGCTAGGTAGAAACTTGTCGCCCTATTCGACTATTATATAAGTGGTATTATGTTAGAATATTAACATTAAAACAAATTACTGTCAATAAAGTTCGTGTTTATTAATTACAAGTTCCGAATCATTCTAGATTGGGTTCACTGATATATTAATATTTCCTTAAAATAGGGCTGAATAATTTTACTTGCTCCATATTTTTGGTTAAACTAGATTAAGTTGAGAATCATTCTCAATTTTTAGTTTGACAATTAGCAACACAAGCAAAAGCTGCTCCATTCAGCTGGATCAGACTTTTCATATAGGAGGAATCAGAAAGAATGAAAAAGAATTTAATTGAAATATGGGGTGACCTAGTGGCACTCAAGGATTTACTCATTGCCATTGCAATTTGCAGTGTAACAACGATGGGTGGCTTTTTTTTAGCGCCTTCAACTGATGCCACAAAGCAGCTCTTCTTTGGGTTAGCAGGTGCTGTGATTGGTTTTATCCTCAGTTCGATTTTAATTAAACCTAAACGTACTGTGACTGAGGAGGAAAAATAATGGATGCTTCCTTAATCTTACAAATGACTCTTGCTACAATTGGTGCAGTTGTACTTTATACTTTTATTGGCTTTGTCCCTGGCACCGATGAAACCTCTGTTTTAATGCCGGTTACCTTAGCAATTGTTTTAGCAGGTGTGCAACCAATTGTTGTACTGACCTTTTTTATTGCAGCGATTATTACGTTAAATTTAATGAATGCTATTCCAACAGCTTTAGTTGGGTTACCTGGTGGGGTCATGTCTACCCCCATGATTGAACATGCACTTTACTTAAAAGATCGCGGGCTTGCTGCAACAAGTATCAAAAAAATGGCGACTGGCTCCATTATTGGGACTGCTATTGCAGTGCCAGTTAGCTTGCTACTAGCAAATGTCTTAGCCCCCTTTTCTGAATCTGTCAAAGAATATGCGCCCTTATTATTTGTTTTTGGTGCGATTTTCTTAGCTTTAATTGGAAAAAATAAAATCTTAGCATTAATGAGTATTATCCCCTTAGCTTTACTGTTTCAAGGTTTACGCTATCTATATTGGGGAATTGGAGCCGTACCACAAGATAAATCGGTCACTACTTCCTTTTTCTTAGGGATTACCATTGGTCCATTAATTGTTTCTCTATTGGGCTTGTTAAATAAGCAAGCAAGAGATCAGCTACCACGACATGAACAAAAGGACATTATTTTAGATACGACTGAAGAAAAAGGTGCTTTGCGGCATCCGCTTCGGACGATTAGCAAAAAAGAAGCTGCAACAAGTGGCATTGTTTCATTACTTTCTAACTTTCTTTTCTTTTTAAGTCCAGTTGGCTTGACGATTCTCTTTGGAGAAGCTGTTTCTAATAAGGAAAAAGACCCTGAGAAAAAAGCAAGCATGGCCATCACTTCTATGAGTGCCTTATCCCATGCTACCTATTTGTCTGGTATCATTATTCCTTTAATTGCGCTGGGTATTCCTTTATCCCCTGTGGCAGTTGGACCAGCAAATGCTTTATTTAATGCACCTCCTGTTTTGACGATTGATCATAATTTACATCATATCTTGTCTACCAATGAATTTATTTTTGCGATTATTTTTGCGGCAGTCATCGCTTCTGTCATTACTTACTTTATTGCAGTGAAATATGCGAGAAAGATGACGGCTTTTGTGTTAAAAAGAATTCCTCATGAAGCCATCTTAGGATTGTTCATCAGCTTTATTCTTTTACTTGCTTATTTAGATGCTGGCTTCATCAATATTTTTGGGGTTTTGCTTGTCGGAATTGTCTGTGGTACCCTAAACAAGATGGGCGTCAATTATGGCGTTCAATTTATGATTCTTTATGCTGCACCTTGGTTAGCAACACATTTACTATTGAATTAAAAGAATGGATGGATAGATATGAAAAAGAAACAACTAGGTGTTGGCCGCGCTACTGGAAAAATTATTTTAATGGGCGAGCATTCCGTGGTTTATGGTGAACCTGCTATTGCTTTTCCTTTCCAGAAAACAGCAGTTACTGCAACGATTACACCTGCTGAACAGTTATCGTTGGCATGTTCTTATTATACAGGAGCGTTAGCGCAAGCCCCTCAAACCCTAAAAAGTATTCAAGAAGTGATTGCGCAGACGTTATTTGTTTTAAAACAGGAACATGCTACCTTTTCAATCCAGATTGATAGTACGATTCCTGCTGAAAGAGGAATGGGCTCTAGTGCAGCGGTTGCAGCTGCTATTGTTCGGGGCTTATTCGATTATTTTGATACCCCTCTCTCTCATACAGAGCTGTTAGATTTAGTCGCAACTGCTGAAAAAATTGCTCATGGAAATCCTAGTGGCATTGATGCAGCCGCAACGAGTGGCAACTCTCCGTTATTTTTTATCAAAGGGCAATCCATTGAAGCTTTTGAAATGAAGTTGGAAAATGCTTATTTAATTGTGGCGGATACTGGAATGAAGGGGCAGACCCGAGAAGCTGTGGGTGATGTGGCGCAATTATATAAACAAGATCCAAAAGTAGCTGATAGCATCGCTCATTTAGGCTTATTGTCTCGAAAAGCTAAGGTAGCTATTTTGGAAAATTGTGTGAAAGAGCTTGGGAAATTAATGAATGCGGCACAGCTTGAATTGGCTACATTGACGGTTAGTAATGAGCGATTAGATCAATTGATTCAAGTGGCAAATGACCAGCAAGCACTTGGTGCAAAATTAACTGGTGGTGGACGTGGTGGCTGTCTGATTGCTTTGACTGATCAGCTAGAAACAGCGGATAAAATTGCGACTGCACTAGAAGAAGCTGGCGCTGTCGCAACATGGATTCAATCGTTAGAGGAGAATGATTAAATGTTTTTAGGAAAAGCACGTGCATATACCAATATTGCCTTGATTAAATATTGGGGAAAAAAGGATGAAACTTGCATTTTACCAATGAATAGTAGTCTTTCATTAACATTAGATGCTTTTTATACAGAAACAAGTGTCTGTTTTGATAAAAATTTAACTAGAGATTATTTTAGCTTAAATGGAGAAGAACAATCTGTTCAACAAACTGCTAAAATTGCAGCTTTTTTAACAATGATTCGTCAGCAATATCAATTAGATTTATTTGCAAAGGTTGAGAGTACAAATTTTGTTCCTACTGCTGCTGGACTGGCTTCCTCAGCAAGTGGCTTTGCGGCTCTAGCAGGTGCTTGTAATCAGGCCTTGCAGCTAGGACTAGCAGATGCGGATTTATCTCGTTTAGCGAGACGTGGTTCTGGCTCTGCTTGTCGTAGTATTTTTGGCGGCTTTGCAGAATGGGAAAAAGGAGCAGATGATGCCTCTTCTTTTGCTAAGAAAATTCCTTCTGATGATTGGGAGAATGAGTTAGCCATGCTTTTTGTGTTAGTTGATGATCGTATCAAAGATGTTTCTAGCCGTGATGGGATGAAGCGAACAGTTCAAACCTCAAGCTTTTATCAAGGCTGGTTAGAAACTGCCCCAGCTGACTTACAAACAGCTAAAGCAGCGATTGCTGCAAAAGATTTTAAAGCATTAGGCGAAGTCACTGAAGCAAATGGACTCAGAATGCATGGTACAACACTTGGCGCTGTCCCTCCTTTTTCCTATTGGTCACCTGAAAGTTTAAAAGTCATGACATGCGTGCGCCAAATTCGTGCACAAGGCTTGCCTTGCTATTTTACAATGGATGCTGGCCCCAATGTTAAAATCTTAGTTGAAAAGAAAAATATCTCGCAATTGAAAGCCTTACTACTAAATGATTTTTCAGAAAACCAATTGATTACAGCAAATGCTGGACCAGGGCTAAGCACTCTTCCAGTAGAAAGGTTGATGTCAGATGATTGAGGTCACAACACCTGGTAAATTATTTATTGCTGGAGAATATGCAGTGGTTGAAGCTGGACACCCTGCTATTATTACAGCAATTGATCAGTTTATAACAGTTACATTAGAAAAGGCAACAAAGGTTGGCAGTATTCAATCAGAGCAGTATCATAGTCTTCCTGTTCGTTGGACACGGCGGAATAATGAATTAGTACTAGATATTCGTGAGAATCCTTTTCACTATCTTTTAGCAGCGATTCGTTTGACAGAAAAATATGCACAGGAGCAGCAAAAGACGCTTTCTTTTTACCATTTAAAAGTGATGAGCGAACTCGATAATTCTAATGGTCGAAAATATGGACTTGGCTCAAGTGGTGCTGTAACGGTTGCAACGGTTCAAGCTTTGAATCTTTTTTATCAGCTTGATTTAACAGAAGAAGAAGTTTTTAAGTTGGCTGCTTTAGCCCATTTAGAAGTACAAGGCAATGGCTCTTGTGGCGATATTGCCGCAAGCTGTTATGGTGGCTGGATTGCATTTTCCACCTTTGATCATGCTTGGGTTCAAACACAAGCAACCACCCTATCTTTAACTGAACTGCTTGCAAGTAACTGGCCACAATTAAGAATTGAGCGGTTAACCGTTCCGAGTAATCTTCGTTTGGTCATTGGTTGGACAGGTCATCCTGCTTCTACGGCTGATTTAGTGGAACAAGTCAAGGCTTCAAAGGAACAACAAGAAAAAGCTTATGCAACTTTTTTAGCCGATAGTAAAGCTTGTGTTGAAAAAATGATTTTAGGCTTTAAACAGAATGATGTCGCTTTGATTCAACAGGAATTAAGAAAAAACCGACAATTGCTGCATCACTTAACCAGTATGACTGGTGTACCCATCGAAACAGCAGATTTAAAGCATTTATGTGATTTAGCTGAATCTTATGGTGGTGCTGCTAAATCCTCTGGTGCTGGTGGGGGCGATTGTGGCATTGTTTTATTTAGACAAAAATCAGGAATCTTACCATTAATGAGTGCTTGGAAAAAGCAAGGCATTACGCCTTTACCATTACATGTCTATTCTTATGGAGGAAGTGATAAAAATGAATCGAAAAGATGAACACTTATCCTTAGCTAAAGCTTTTCATAAAGAAAAAAGCAATGACTTTGATCAGATTCGTTTTGTCCATCATTCTCTTGCTAAGTTAGCGATGAATGAAGTAGATATTGCGACATCAATTTTTGATTTTACATTCAAACAGCCTTTCTATATTAATGCCATGACAGGTGGCAGTGAACGCGCTAAAACAATCAATCAGCAAATTGGGATCATTGCGAGAGAAACTGGTGTCATGGTGGCAACAGGCTCTGTCAATGCGGCTTTAAAGAATCCAGCCTTAAGTGATACCTATCAAATCATGCGTCAAGAAAATCCTAATGGCATTATTTTTGCTAATATTGGGGCCGGCTTATCCATAGAGGATGCCAAACGAGCCATTGATTTGTTTCAAGCTGATGGTTTGCAAATTCATTTGAATCGACCTCAAGAGTTAGTCATGCCAGAAGGAGATCGTGATTTTTCTCCTTGGCTAGAGCAGATTGAACAGATTGTGCATCAGCTCCCTGTTCCAGTCATTGTGAAAGAGGTTGGATTTGGTATGAGTTATGAAACAATCACCCAGCTTGGTGCAGTTGGTGTCAAAGCTGTGGATGTGAGTGGTCAGGGTGGCACCAGCTTTACACAAATTGAAAATGCCCGTCGTAAAAAACGTGAATTAGGCTTTTTAACGGATTGGGGGCAATCAACGGTGCTTTCCTTGTTGGAAGCATCTACTATGGAAAATCAATTGATGCTACTCGCCTCTGGTGGCATTCGCAATGCTTTTGATATTGTGAAAGCATTAAGCTTAGGTGCTAAAAGTGTGGGAATAGCTGGGACTGTTTTAAATAGTCTGATGTCTCATGGCTTAGATTCTACAATTGAGCTGATTTTACAGTGGCAAGATGAGCTTAAGCTACTTTATACTTTGCTAGGAAAACGAACCACTGAGGAACTGACAACAACAGATCTGATTTTTGGAGGGGAAATCATTCAATGGTGTGAAAGTCGTGGGATTCCTTATCAGGCATTTGCAAAGCGTCATATGAATCATTAGATAAATGAAAAACCTCTCAGCCACTTGGGTTGGGAGGTTTCTTCTATCTTACTTTTTATTCATAAGGAAAACATTTTAATGTGCCTTGAAAATACTCTGCAACAAAAAGCTCATCTTGATTTTGATAGCCCTGCTTGTTGATTTCTGCTGCTAGCCAAGCACGATCTTGCCCCGCATCATCCAGCGCATCATCATCAATATGACCATCCACAATTAGCATTAGCCCCGTGCTTTGATCCCCTTTTTTGACAAGACTTAATTGACCATTTTGTTCAATTGTTGCCTTTTTAATCATCCCAATATCTGTAATACTATTCATTCTTAATCTGGTTGCAAAATCTTGTGCTGATAAATTTGCTTTTTTAAAATTTTCAGGAATAAGCTTTCCTCTTTCAACAATCACGATTGGATTCCCATCAATCATTTTCTTTACTTCTGGACTGCTTAATTTGAGCATTCTTGTAACGGTTACAAGCGTCGCCCAAATTAATAGCACAATCATAAACTGTAGAATGGTAATGTCTGGATTATAAATCACCCCACCAATAATACCACCCAATACATAATTTTGAATTTGATCCGCGGCCGACATTGGCGCAAGATTCCCTTTTCCTGAAAAATTAATAAATAAAATGAAACAAATAAACCCTAATGTTAACTTGATTGCAATATCCATATATGAAAACATCTTTTTACCCCTTTACTTGATGATTTGAATTTTATCAGGAAATACAATCTCCATTTTTTCAACTAAATAGTTCAGATTGCTATTATCATTTGTCATATGAATGCGGTAAAATTCATCTTCAATCTTGAAAATAGGATTTCCTTGTAAGACATTTTGATTAGACAATAAGGAATGCTTATCTATCTTAAAATCATCTGCCACACGATCCATTAAATTAACCATTTGACGATACTGATTTTCCGTATTTTCCTTATTCATTAAGTCATTTACTTGCAGCCCACAAAGTAAAATAAATAAAACAAAAAATAAAAGACCTATTTCTTTGTATTTATAATCTAATTTTTTACGCATCCACTGAATAATTAAAACAAGTAAAATAATTGCCAAAATTGCGATAATCGTTACTTGAATAAAATTAATCGCATGGGTCTGGTTGTTTAAGTTATCATACGTATAAAAATTCATGTTAAGCTCCCCCTTTTTCTTCGTCTTCTAATATAGCATTTTTTTGCATAAAAAGTGAATAAATAACAATTAAAAAAAATCAACCACTTAATCGGGTTGATTTTTTCCATTGATGACTTGCCAGGTTCGATGGGCATCAAAATAATGCGCTTCAGCTTTTGCTCTGTTTACCACTTCATGAGGATAATTTAAGACCTGTAACAATTGAATCGCATTTCTTGAGGTTGAAGGTCCTTGCCTTAATAAATAATCAAAGGTAACACCTTTTTCTTTGGTTACTTGCTCTTCAAAATGAACATTTGTGCAATATTCTTTTAAAATTTCTGTTAGTTCAATATCATGGGTGGCAACAAAAGCTAACGCTTGATAGGGCTGTAACCAAGAAATCATCCCACTAGATGCAGCAATCCGTTCAATGGTATTGGTTCCTTTTAAAATTTCATCGATAAAGCATAAGCAAGGTTCCCCTTTTTCTACTAAATCTAGAATGCGTTTAACTGATTTGATTTCTGCAATAAAATAGCTATCTCCTTCAAAAATATCATCTTCTACTGCCATTGAGGTTAAAATATGACCACGTGGCAAACTAAAGGTTAAGGCTAATGCTGTATTGATTGTTGATGCTAGCATACAACTAATGGCAATACTTTTCACATAGGTTGATTTTCCAGAAGCATTTGAGCCCGTTACTAAAGTATTTTTAGTCCATGCCACATCATTTGGCACAGGAGTGGCTAGTAATGGATGATAAACTTCTGTTCCATCAACAGCTATCTCCTCTGTAAAAATAGGTTGGCAGGTATCTGGCATATAGATGCGATAGTTTAAAACAGCTGCTGCAACTTCCAACTCCCCTAATAAACGCCAAACCTCTTTTGCCTCATGCTCATAATGAATAATTTTATCTAGCACAACATGATATGAAATAAAAGGCAGCATAAACATCATTGAAATATAATCAAAAAAGAGCTCTGCTTCACTATCAGATTTGATTCTAAAGGAAATACCAAACTTAGTAATGCTAACGATTTTTTTTAAATTTGTTTTTAATTCACTTTGAAAAGGTGTGGCTACTTTGGCGATTTTTTTTGCGGTTGCAATTGATCTGACCAAATAGCTCATGCATGCAAGTTCTCGCTCTAATGCCTCTTTTTTTGCCCGATAATAAATCACATTAAACAGCATAGAACCAATCAATAGTAAGACGGTTATAGCCTTTGGTAGGATAAATAATGTGAGCAGTAAAAGGATTGGTAAGATGCCTAAAAACACAAAAAAGGAGGTATTGCCAAGCTCTTGATTTTTGGTTTCATTTAAATAGCTTTCAACATGATTGTGATCTTTTTTTCCTAAGTAAGCAAATTGATATTGGATTTCTTCTCTGCTAGTTGGGTTTTCTTGATAGTATTGAATCAAGCTTTCTAGGCGATCTTGATTTTCATTGGTCAAATTAAAATTTCTTAATCTTTGATACAGCGCTTCAGAACCAACACTTGAATAGGTTGCATTGATTTGATCAAACACCGCGATTCCATCTAAATCATACCAAGTTATATCATCTATTTCACTATCGTAGGTGCGATAGGCTTTAGCTTTATTTCTTGCATCATTTAAGCTAGCTTCTTGATCCAGTTTTTGTGAACGAGGGAGCTTTCCCCATTTGTCCTGAACGAGTTTCTTTAATTTAATCCGACCATATATTTCAATGACAACTAAGATTAAGATAATCAATAAAATAAAGCCAATAACGACTAATTGTGGTTGCATAGCGATTTCCTCCAAATAGATACTTAACTGTTTTTATTTATCATACAGCAAAATAAAGAATAAAAAAACACCTAATTAAGAAGCAGTCACTGTCATCACTTTTCTACAGGAGTAAGTCAATCATACTTAAGCTTTTAAATTCTTTTTTCTGCTAGCTTCTATAAGAATAAGGAATCGTTCTAATTGCTTTATGACCTAAAAAAAACTCTTTTACCATCAACAATCTGATTACTGGTAAAAGAGTTTCAATTTTTTATAAAGTAGCAAGGCTAAAGGTCATGCAACTAGTGAATCACCCAATAACCTATCTAATCCCTAAAGCAATTCTAGCATAACGTGACATTCTGTCCGTACTCCAAGCTGGATACCAAACTAATTTCACTTCAGTTTCACTCACTTCTGGGACTTCTTTTAAGGCAGCATGAATCTGCTCTGTAATCACATCTGCTAAGGGGCAGCCCATTGTGGTTAAGGTCATTTGAACCAAACAATGTCCACCATTGAAAAGTTCCACTTCATAAATTAAACCTAGATTCACAATATCAATCCCTAATTCTGGATCAATAACTTGCTCTAATGCTTCTAAAATACGTTCTTTAATTTCATCTATTTCTTCTTGTGTCCAAGTTTCTTCCGACATGTATTTCACCTCTAACTACTTAATAAAAATATCATACACTTTTTTCTTTCCTCTGTAAATGAGAATAATTCTTAGTCAGCTATCATTATAACACTTTTTCAAAAAATTCTGCCATCTCGACTGAGGTTAAATATGGGACTCTATGCCCCACACCTTTTGAAGTTGTAAAGCTAACATTTTTTGCATAAGGTTCATTTTTGATATGCTCATAGAAGTCTTTAGTTGGTTTATAAGGAACCAATTCATCTGCAGTACCATGCCAAAAATGAACAGGTCGTCCATTAATTTTTTCTGGTTGCACACTTAAATCAATTGGCGCTAACTGACCAATCTGTTCCACTGTATCTGCTGGAATTTTGGTACCTGTTGCCCAAGAAGATTGTAAAAGCCATTTAGAAAATTCCATTGGTGCTGGACTTCCCATTAAACAAACTGCGGCTTTAATAAAATCAAACTGTGTCAGCATCGCACAAGTTGTAATGCCTCCCATTGATAAGCCTGTTACCCCAAAACGTTCAGCATCTAACAAGCCTTTTTCAAGATAATGCTGATGTAAAAGAGGCAATTCTTTGATGTTGGCTAAGACAACTTCCCAAAACTCCATATATTTTTCTTCAACTAACTCAGACTCTTTTCGTTCACCGTGTAAATAAGCTTCTGGCAGGATTGCTCGAAAACCACGTTTGGCTAGCTCATAACCATTCACCAGTACACTTTCTTTATAATTTGTCCAGCCATGATAAAAAATCACTGTTGGTAGTTTTTCATTCATTTTATCTGCTGGTGCAACATTTAATACTGGAATACCTGATACTACTTCATGTTGAATTGAAATCATCTGCTCTTCACTCCTACCTTCTTCATATTCACAAAACTTCTTTCATCTGTTACACTGTATAGAAGCATCAATACTTCATTTTAACATAAAAATGGCGTTTAAATAAATAAAATGACTATTGGAGGTCCTATCCTAATGAATAAAAAATTAATTACAATTGATTTAGATGGTACAACACTTGGAAACAATTCAGAACTAACTGAAAAAACCAAACAAACTTTACGCAATGCTGATCGAGCTGGACATATTGTCTCAATTGCTACTGGTAGACCTTATCGTTTAAGTAAGGATATTTATCATGAACTTGGGATTCAAACCCCTATTACAAATTTTAATGGTGCTTTTTGCCATTTTCCTGGTCAAGAAAAATGGGCGCCAGAATATCATTTAACCGTTTCTAAGGAGATTGCATTTGAAGCAATGAAACTCAAAAAAGAAATCAACATTGAGATGGTTTGTGCTGAGGTTCATAACAATGTTTTATCTGATAAAATCATGGATCACCCTTACTTTTTCCCAGTAAAAAAAGATGTTGCTAGCTTAACTTCAAATAGTTTAACTGAAGATCCAACGTCAATTTGTATTTTTGCAGAGCCAGAAGAATTAATTTTAATTCGTGATGAATTAAGTAAACGCTGTGGTAATACCTTTGAAGCCCGTACTTGGGGTGGGGCTGTCGCTTGTCTTGAACTGGTTCAGCCTGGTGTGCAAAAAGCCCTAGGTGTACAAAAATTAGCAGAATTTTATGACATTGATCAAAAAGATATTATTTCCCTAGGTGATGAGGATAATGATATGGAAATGATTCAATATGCTGGTGTGGGTGTAGCTATGCAAAATGCGATTCCTGAATTGAAAAAAGTGGCAGATTTAGTAACGGAGAAACCAAACCATGAAGATGGCTTAGCCCACTTCTTAGATGAATATTTAGCTTTAGTTTAAATGAAAAAGCATGTGGGCAATTGCTCACATGCTTTTTATTATAAGGATTTACTTTTTTTCTGTTGATCGACATCCCAAAACTCGCCTAGTACACGGCTTGTTTCAATAATATTCACAAATGCATTTGGATCAGATTCTCTTACCGCTTGCTCCAAATCATACATTTCATAACGGGTAATCACAATCATTAAAATAGCACTATCATCTCCAGTGTAACCACCCTTTGATGGTAAGACTGTTAAACCACGAATTAATTTACTATGAATTGATTTCACCACATCAGTTGAATGTCTGGTCACAATCATGGCAGTAACCTTTTGATGACTGGTATGAATCGCATCTAAGACACGCGCAGTAACAAACAAAGATAATAATGTATATAAAGCATATTCCCAGCCATAAACAATACCAGCTGTTCCAATAATAATCGCATTCATCATCAGCATTAAATTCCCTACTGAGCGCCCTGTTGTTTTTGACAGAACCAAGGAAACAATATCCATTCCACCAGTAGAAAAACCATATTTCATTGAAATTCCCACAGCAGCACCGGTTAAGGCACCACCTGCAACGGCATTCATGACAAAGTCATCTGTCAGCGCACCAATTGGCACGATTGCTAAAAACATGGATGTAACTGCTACAGTTAAAAAGCTATAAAAAGTAAAATCTCGGCCAATTTTGTACCAGCCAAGTAAAGCAATTGGTATATTAAACAAAAGAATGAGTAATCCTGTTGACACATGAATATTCACAAAATCGCCTAACATCGAGGACATCAATTGAGAAATCCCATTTATTCCAGCCGCATAAATATTAGCAGGAATCAAAAATTTATTGAGTGCAAGTGCGTTTAACACCGAGGCAATCAACACAACCAGTAACTTCTTTATCATTTCCACCCAGAAAGTAGACGTTTTAATTTGTGCCATTTTTTCCCCTCCTTTATTATCATGCCTCTTAGAGTTTTTAACTCTTAGAGTCATGATACAAATCGAACTCGGTTCGACTTTGATCCATATTTTACTTTTCTCTTGCCTCTTAGAGTTTTTAACTCTTAGAGGCATGATACAAATCGAACTCGGTTCGACTTTGATCCATATTTTACTTTTCTCTTGCCTCTTAGAGTTTTCAACTCTTAGAGACATGATACAAATCGAACTCGGTTCGACTTTGATCCATATTTTTTTCTTATGCCTCTTAGAGTTTTTAACTCTTAGAGACATGATACAAATCGAACTCGGTTCGACTTTGATCCATATTTTACTTTTCTCATGCCTCTTAGAGTTTTTAACTCTTAGAGTCATGATACAAATCGAACTCGGTTCGACTTTGATCCATATTTTACTTTTCTTCACAGACTATAGAATAACAACTTTTCTCAAATAATGAAAGCAAAAGATACGAATTTAAAGAAATATTTTTTCAGCAGCCTAAAAGGCTTACATAATCATGTTAGGAATATGTTCTTTCCATCCAACATATGCTAAAATGGAGATATTCAAGCATCATTTTTTGATAAAGAAAAGGAGTGATCTTTTGGCAAAAGAAGCAAGTTTTGATATTGTCTCAGAAATGAATAAAGAAGAAGTAAAAAATGCCATTCAAATCGCTAAAAAAGAAATTGTGAATCGGTTTGATTTTAAAGGTTCAATTAGTGATATTAAAATGGAAAATGATCGTTTGGTTTTAATTTCTGAAGATGATTATAAAATTGGTCAAGTGAAAGATATTTTAGCAAGCAAGTTGATTAAACGTGGGGTTCCTACTAAAAATCTTCATTATTCAGAAAGTGAGCATGCTTTTGGTGGAAATGTCCGTCAATATGCTGATTTGGTAAGTGGCATTTCTAAAGAACATGCTAAAACAATTAATGATATGATTAAAAAGTCTGGGATTAAAGTTAAAATGCAAAATCAAGATGATCAAATTCGTGTGACTGGCAAAAATCGTGATGATTTGCAAAAAGTGATTGCTTTATTACGAGAAGCGAATCTTCCAATTGATTTACAGTTTACAAACTATCGTTAAGTAGCAATCTAAAAATCCATCCGTTTTGACGGATGGATTTTTATTGATTATTCAATCAAGATTGTTTCGTTTAAAGCAAATAAATAAAGATAACTCGCTGTCACTTCCCGATCCAAGGCTTGTGAAAGAGCACGTTGATAGAGATGTAATTGACCTTTATATTTTTGCACAATTTTTTGTTTGGCCTCTTCATTTCCTTGTGGCACATAATCAGTTTTAAAATCAAACAGAATGAGCTCATCTTCTAAGGCTAGATAACCATCAATAATCCCATGGACTAAAATCTTATCTGTCCCATCCTCTCCAATATCTGTGAAAATTTCACCTGCGCCCATTAATAATGAAAAAGGCATTTCACGTTTGACAGCTGTTGGGTATTTACAAAGTAATTGACCAAGTTCTGTTTGGAAAAAAGCCACAATTTGCTGAGGATCAATTTGTTTTGCAACATTTTCTAAGAGAATATTTTTGGACACCAATTGTGCAATTTGGGCTTGAACAGAAGTAACAGAAATTGCTTGTGTTAAATCCATTTCTTGCATCACTAAATGAGTTGCACTACCAATTTCAGCTCCTGTTGGGGGTAAAACTTCTTGTAAAAATTTTGGTCGATTCAAGGTATCTTGTACATAACGATTTTGATTTCTCGGTTCATTGATATCAATTTTAACCATTCGCGTATCTTCTGGCTCTTCAAATAAACGTTTAATTTCTGAAACAGATTGATAACTTGTGGTTCTCGTCGCATTTTGATGCGTATATTGATAGTTCATTAAGCGCGTCACTTCAGCCATTGAGAGCGACTGCTGTTCTTCCTTTATCGCAATCGGCTTTAAGGATTGGACTTGCTTTAGCCACTCCAAGTCTAGTACCTGTGGCTGAGCAGTCACAAACGAATCTTTTAGTGCCTCTGTATCATAAAAAGAAATAGAAAATTGAGCTGGATGATTTTTTAAAGCAGGTAATTGGGTAAAGCCTTCAGGTGCAAATGAATCTATCTGCGGATGACGTATCAAGGTCATGCCTATCCACTTCATCATATGCTTAGCAGATAATCTCGCTTCTCCTGGTAAAACAAGCTGTTCATGATATTGTTGCTCTGACCATTCTTTCCATGCTGCTTCTGCATTTTTATAAGAACCAACAATAAATAATTTTTCTTCAGCTCTAGTTAAGGCGACATACAGTTTTCGCATTTCTTCTGAAAGTAATTTATTCTTTTTCATCGTTTTTAAGGCCGTTTCAACAAGTGTAGGATACGTTAAACGATTGATTAAATCGATATAGGGTAGCCCAACACCATATTTATCATCAAAAACATAACGTTCTCTTACATCTGTTAAATTAAAGCCTTTGGTCATATCTAAAATGAATACGACTGGAAACTCTAGTCCTTTGCTAGCATGAATCGTCATCACTCTGACTGCATCTTCATCTGCTGCAAGGGATTGGGGTTCTGCTAAATCTTTATTTTTTTCTTGCATTTTTTCAATGAAACGAACAAATTGAAAAAGTCCTCTAAAACTGGTTTTTTCATAGCTGCTTGCGCGGTCATATAAGGCATGTAAATTAGCTTGACGCTGTTTGCCTGCGCTCATACCGCCAACATAATCTAAAAATCCTGTTTCTTGATAAATCGTCCAAATCAAGTCGACAATTTTTTTTCTTCTTGCAGTTTCTCGCCAATGGGATAACCTTTGCATAAATAAGTGAATTTTTTGATAAACTGTTGTTGCATATTCACCAGCTAAGGCTTCTCCTTGATAGTTCTCATAGAAATACAATAAGGCTTGGTAATAGTTGCCTGTTTTTTTGCTAATCCGAATAAAGGCCATTTCATTTTCATCTAACCCAACAATTGGCGAACGTAAAACAGCTGCTAAAGGGATATCTTGAAATGGGTTATCAATAATTTGAAGCAATGCCATCATGATTTTAATTTCAGTTGTTTGAAAATAATTTTGTGTATCATTGATTTGTAATGGAATCTCCATTTGTTTAAAACGATCTAATAAGACAAGATTATTTTTTTTAGTTGGTGTTAATAAAACAATATCTTGGTAACGAATAGGTCTAGTTTGACCTGTTTTTTTATCATAAATAGGAAACTGCTGTGTGATGAGTTCTTTGATTTTTAAGGCCACCATCCGCAGCTCACCATCAGTCTTATCATCTACTTGCATATCCCACTCAAGACCTTCAACCTCTTGCTCTTCACTAAGGTATTTCTCATCCATACCTGTTTCATAGATTAAAAGCTCTGGTTGATGCCTGTCACTTTGTGGAAAATGAGGAAAGCCATCAATTAATTTTGCTGCATCTTCATACACCATTTGTCCGACACTTGTATCCATTAGCTGTTCAAAAATTAAGTTTGTAAAAAATAAGACTTCTCCTCTTGAACGGAAGTTTTCAGCTAACACAATCCGCTCTCCACCATCATGATGCTCATATCTTTCATACTTGCCAAGAAACAAGCTTGGATCAGCTAATCTAAAGGAGTAGATTGATTGTTTAACATCCCCTACCATGAAAAGATTGCCGGCTTCCGTTTGCTCATCTGCTGCCAACCATTTGACAATATTTTCTTGTAATTGGTTAATATCCTGGTATTCATCGACCAAAACTTCTTTAAATTTTGCGCGATAATGGAGTGAAGCTTCTGTAGGTGACCAAGTATTCGCCTCTTTTATGGCTAAAATTTGAAGCGTTAAATGCTCTAAATCATTAAAATCAAGAACCCCTCGTTCCTGCTTTTCTTTCCAATAAGCTTCGGAAAACTGTAAGGTAACTTGTGCCATCTCATGAATTAATGGAACCACTTGATTCATCATCGCTTTCATTTTTGCTGGCGCTGTATAGAAGTATTGTTCTTTCATCTTTTCTAAGCTTTTTTTATACGCATCCCGATAACTTTTAATCATCGTATTTACTTCTTTAATGGCTTCATCTGTGTCCTTTTTAACGGTTGGATAACGTTCAAAGCTCATTTGCTGCACTTGTTCAGTAACCTGGTCAAATTGATTGGCTAGAATGGCTTCAAGCATCCCTTGTAATTGTGCATATTCATTTGCAATGATGACTTTTTGCTTGGCTAAGGCTTCATCCTGCTCCGATAAAACCATTGCCTCTTTCGCTTTTTCAAGCATGGCTTCAAGATTCATTTGGAGCTGTGGTCGTAACAATTCTTGATATAAGCGTGTGTCACCAATCAAGGTATCCTCAGAAATATTGTAGAAATCACTTAAATGAGTGAGCCATTCTGTTGGGTCTGGATTGGCGCGTGCAAAATCATATAATGAAAAAATCAGTTTGGTTAAACCTTCATCGCTTCTATCACCAGAAAAGCTAGCTGTTAATTGATAAAAAGCAGGATTTTCTGCTCCATATAAATTTTCACGAACATCCTGCCAGACATCTTCTTTTAGCAATAGCATTTCTGTTTCATCTGTTAATAAACGAAAAACTGGATCCATTTCAATTAAATAGTAATAGCGGCGAATCACTTGTAAACAAAAGGCATGCAGCGTACTAATATTGGCATTGGCAAGTAAGCTGACCTGCTTTACGAGATGGCGTTTCATTTCTGCTTCGCCTTCACTTGTAATTGCTTGTTGGATGGCTGTTTGAATTCTTAACTTCATTTCCTTTGCAGCTGCTTCAGTATAGGTCACAATGAGCAGTTCATCGACATTGTCTCCTGCTTTAATTTTCTCGATGACACGTTGAACAAGTACGGTTGTTTTTCCCGAACCAGCAGAGGCAGAAACCAAAATTGGATGACCTGCTTCATAAATAGCTTGCCATTGACCATCTGTCCAACGACTATTTTCTGGTTTAATCGGTAAGTTCATCATTTTTTTCGCCTCCTTCTTTTGTGATTTTAGCTAAGACATCATCCCGCTTTAATCTTTCTAAACGGTGATATTGGTTTTCTTTTAACATCACATCAAATTGACAAACTGAGCGGAATGGACAATGACTGCAGGCTCTAGAGGTTTTATCTTTATAATAAGGATTAATGGTTGTCTCTCCATCTAGGATTTTATTCCCTGCCTCTTGAAATAATTGTCGATTGTGCTGTAGCAAAGCATCTAATTCATTTTCTGCAACAAATTGCGAAGATTTTAAGCCTGTTTTTAATGTTTCTGCAACAGGATAAACCAGTGAAGAAGTCTTGGGCTCCAGCTGAGGATCTAATTGTCTGACCATCGCTTCATCTTGCAATAAAATGCCATCTAACTTAAATTCTTTTAACAACTGCTCTGACTGTGGTGTCTCCTCTTTTAGCTCTTTTCCATTTAATAATGGGTTTTTTATATGAAGATAAAAGGCCCCAGCCCCTTGAGCAGTTGTGCCTATAATTTTTTCAGCATTCATTACAGCTGTATCTAAATAGGTGAGCATTTGCATCGCTAATCCATAATAAGCATCACGGTAATCAAATTTATGTGCACTTGATTTATAATCTACAATACTCAAATAATTTTTTCCATCCACTGTCATTTGATCCACACGGTCAATTTTCCCACGAACATGTAGCTGACTGTCATGCTTTAATGAAAGAGTCAAACCAGGCACACCTTTTTCACCTGCGATTTGACCAAATAAAACTTCTGTTGCAACTGGATTCATCCCACTGATTTTTCCTTGTTCAGATAAAACCCATGCCATCCTTTGAATGGTTTGACTTAATTGATATTGAATGTATTTCATTCTATTAGAATGGTTTAAAATCGCAAATTTCTTTTCTCCATAAAGCATTACGAGCACTTCATTTGTGAGCTGTTGTAATTGTTGAGGTGATAGCCGTTGCCATTCCAATCCTTGAAACTGAATCTGCTTAAATAATCTATCTAATGCATCATGGAATAATTCTCCTGTACTTGCAGGAGATAAATCGAACACTTGACGTTCAGCTAATTTTAAGCCGTCATTCGCAAAATGTTTAAAGTGACACGCATAAAAATTTTCCATTCTAGAAACAGAGGTATATAAAGTCGCACCATATAACTCAGTGACAACGTCTGAAGTTAATGGAACTGCAATATTTTGGTGTGACATTCCTTGAATCAGAGTGCTTAAAATTGGTTTGATGTCTTGATCTGCCAATAATTGATTATAAATACTCAACCATGTCTGGTTCATTGCGGTGCCTTGATCAAGTTGACCTCGAAAGGCTAAAATCAGCTGTGTTAACGTACTTCTTTTACTGGAAATAAAAGAAATAAGATCCTGTTCAGCTTGTTCAATGGCTGTTTCTAATTTTTCTATTAAGGGTAAATCTAACCCTTTTTGAATTCTTGTTAAGTAAGAAGACATCATTGGGGCATCCTTTGAATCATCACTTGCTGGATAGCTTAAAATTAATTTTTCTGAAGAAGAAGTAAAAGCTAAGTAAGCCATATAAGGCTCTGTTGCCACTCGTTGTTCAACACTAGGCTTTAAATATTTTTCTTCTTGAAAAACTTGTGAAAAATAGGCACGATCTTCATTGGTCAGGATACTTTTATTTTCAACCTTAGCAGGTAAACTTCCTTCTGTTAAGCCTAAAATAAAGGTTACTTTCGCTTGACCAATCCGAGCCACTTCCATATTTGAAAGAATCACCTGATCAATACTTGGTGGTACCATTCCATATGTCATTTCCTCAAAGCCAGCTGTTAGAATATCTCTAAATTCATCTAATGAAAAAGGCTCTTCTCCTAAAATTTCCACATATTCATCTAATAATTGCACAAAGGATTGCCAGACTTGCTCATGCTGTTTTGCGACCTCTAAATCATTCTTTTCAATCCCTTGGTCACGCCAAAAGGCTAATTGATTTTTAATACCACTAGTTTCTAAGAAAAGATACAAATCTTGTAAGGCTTCTTTTGTTGTTTTCGCTTGTTCCCATTTTTTAAACAAAGGTAGCAATGCATCTACCATAAAATTTTTGATTTCATTGGCTTCTGCTTCAATTGCTTTATCTTCATCGGATTGTCTATCTGCGTCCATATGTGAAAATTTGGTATACATCCACGGTTTATCTTGTGTCCAATAAAAGCCTTCATAGCCATAAGCTAATATTACATTTTCAGTAACATCTATTTTGGATCTAAATTGATTCATTAGCTGTGTCATCCTTGTTACTTTTAATGAACGATCCGTTAGTTCAGCAATTTCTTCCTGCTGTGGTACCAATAATTCTGTGCGAAGCAGTCTCATAATATCAGGATAGCGCCAATTCTTTTTAGCAATGGCAATGATTGATTGTAAGCATTCTACTAATGGATGGCTACTCATTTTTTCTTTTGCATCATCAAAGAAGGCAATTTCATGCTCTGTAAAAATAGGCTGGAATAAATTCTCATATTCTCCCAAATCTCTTGTTAACACTAAGATATCTTTAAAGCGATAGTGACCGCTTGCAACTAGTTTACGGATTTCCCTTGCAACATGACTAACCTCAGCTCGCTTATTTTGTGCAGACCAAATTTGGATATTCTGCTGATTTCCAGGTAAATGATATTGCTGCAACTGCTTCAAATTTAACACATCAGAGCTTTCAATCCAAAAATCTTCTAATAATTGAATCTCATTTTTAGTTGTTTCCTTTGCCACACAATAACGATCCTTTAAAACAGGAACCCCGAGACTTCGTGCGCCCTGATATAACTGATAATAAACTTCTCCAGGTGCTTGAAACAATTCATGAAGTGCTGGTTTTTCGGTTGGATAGCCCTTATCTAAATTTAAGGCAATGGTTAACTTTTGACTTCCTTTGAGTAAAGCCATTAACACATCTCTTTCTTGGGCATTAAAGCGATAGAAGCCTTCAACATAAATAGATGTATGGGATAAATCTAAGGTTTCTAAACGCTGAATCAACGCTTTTAAAACATCCTCTTGTTCAATATATTTCCCTAATAAGGCCGTTTCAAAGGCATGATAAATACACTGAATATCTTGCATTTTCAATTTAAAATCTTGCTCTTTTGGGGTATCACCTAGCTGTGAAATCAGGTAGGGAATATCTTCCTTTGTGAGTGTTCCTGCTCGTAATTCAATTAATAAATTGGTTAATTGCTCAACGAATCCTGCTTTTTTAACCTCTCCTCGGTAAATACTAAGGTCTTGCTCATAAGTGACTAGTAATTTTCGTACGAGCATAGCTAAACCTGCTCTTGTTAATTGTGGCTGTGTAAAAGTAGCGGTATCCTGTAAAAAGTACCAAGCTAATCTTGTAAAACTAAAAACTTGGACTTGCATCATAGCAATACTGTCTGCGCCCTCTTGTTTATCTTGTAAACGATTTAAGATATCCATCTCCATCTGAAACTTTACATGGTCAGGAACAAGATAAAAGATAGTAGCATCACTTTCCTTTTTTAGTAGTTGATCAATGTCATCAACAAAAGATTGGCGTTTATCCTCACTTGCTTTTCCTAACATAAATTGCAACGACATGAACTCACCCCTTTTAAATTCTCTTTCTTATTTTAACACATTTTCTCTCTTTAGCTCTAAGTTTCCTTCAATGCTTCTTATCACTTAAGAGCTTAAAAAAGCAGTAACTATTTAAGTCAAGAAAAAAGATGGATATGGGACAAAACTGAAAAGTTTTATCCCATATCCTTAAATTACTTCTAAAAAGCAGGTTCTGTCTACAATTGTCAAGAATCACTGCAGTAAAGCTTATTGGTTCCTACTACGCTACGCTTCGATCACAACAACTTTATAAGGTTCAGAGTCAAACTGCGTTTGATCTGTATCATGTTTCTAAGGATTAAAATCCTAAGAAGCATGACAAGAAGCATAACAAGAAGCATGACAATCCTAAGAAGCATAACAAGAAGCATGTCAACAATCCTCTAAATTATTAACTACCTGTTAATTTTAAACCAACTACACTAATAATAATTAATGTGACAAAAAAGAGTTTTTTCATAGACTTACTTTCACCAAAGAAAAACATGCCGACTAAAACACTGCTGACTGCACCAATCCCTGTCCAAACGCCATAAGCAATGCCCATTTGAATTTCAGTTGTTGCAACAGATAACAAGTAAATACTCAGCCCCATAATCAAAATCGATAGGAGCACATATTTTTTATTTTTAAAGCCATCAGATTTTTGTAAAAAAGTCACAAAGCCAACCTCACATAAACCTGCTGCTAATAAGACAAGCCACATCATTGTTCAGAACCTTCTTTCCCAGTCTCGCTCATTTTTAAGCCTACCATTCCAACTAAAAGCAAGCTTAAAAAGAAAATTTTGCCAATACTAATACTTTCGCCTAAAAAGACCATTCCAATTAAAGCAATACCTGCTGTTCCAATTCCAGTAAAAACGGCATATGAAACACCAATCCCCAATTCCTTCATCGCCTTTTCAAGTAGCATAAAACTAAACGCAATTAAAACAATCGCCATGACACTTGGAAATAATTTTGTAAAACCCTGCGACTCATTTAAGTAATAAGACCAGCCAATTTCTAAAAAGCCCCCTAATATTAAATACAACCAAGACATCTAAAATCCCTCATTTCATCTTTCTTAGCTAACAATTCACTCTTGCTAGCATCTCTCACTAGCTATTTTACTCGTATTTTTTCAGAAAGACAATATGCAACCATTTTAACAAATTCTTATAGGACTGTGGCATTGCTTTTTATTTCTACCACGGTATAATAATAAAGCAAGAAACTTTTAGGAGGTATCACCCATGGAAATTGTCAATATTACACCTCGTGGCTATTGCTACGGTGTTGTTGATGCAATGGTTATCGCACGAAATGCTTCATTAGATGAATCCTTACCACGTCCAATTTATATTTTAGGGATGATTGTGCATAATCAACATATTACAGATGCTTTTGAAGCAGTCGGAATCCAAACATTAGACGGCGAAAATCGTCTTGAAATATTAGATCAGGTAGATACTGGAACCGTGATTTTTACAGCTCATGGGATTGCACCTCAAGTGAGGGCATTAGCAAAACAAAAAGGACTTGTCACCATTGATGCGACTTGCCCTGATGTAACCATTACTCATGAATTAATTGAAAAAAAAGTAGCTGCTGGCTATGAAGTGATCTATATTGGTAAAAAAGGCCATCCAGAGCCTGAAGGTGCTGTTGGCGTTGCTCCTGATAAAGTCCATCTTATTGCCAATTTAGAAGATATTGCACACTTAAATATTCAACAAGAAAAAATCTTTGTGACCAACCAAACCACCATGAGCCAATGGGATGTTGGAGATTTAATGGCAGAAATTCAAAAAAAATACCCAACAGTTGAATTGCATAAAGATATTTGTCTTGCAACCCAAGTGCGACAAGAAGCCGTTGCTGAACAAGCAGCAGACTGTGATTTGACCCTTGTGATTGGTGATCCAAGAAGCAACAATAGTAATCGCTTAGCACAAGTTTCTCAAGAAATTGCGAAAGTACCTGCCCATCGTATTGGTACCATTACTGAGTTGGATTTAAACTGGTTAAAAGGTGTGAAAAAAATTGCTGTAACTGCTGGGGCTTCTACCCCAACCCAAATTGTACGCGAAGTCATTGTTTTCCTTTCACAATATGATGAACAAGATGAAACAACTTGGCACTTACATTCATCTGCTAAAGCAGAAGATATCTTACCAAGACCTAGAATCAAAGATATTACAAAGAATCGTGCCCGTCGTTTAGAAGACTTACGTGCAGGGAAAAGATAATAAAAAGTCCGAAAAATGTTGGGATACATTTTTCGGACTTTTAGATTATCTTGCTTTTCTAATTCCATAATCCTGATTCTCTACATCAAACTCATCAATATAGCCTTTTGGATAAAAGAATCGTGTTTTGGCTGGTGCATTAGGAAGATCATAATTTCTTCTCACTGGATAAATAATCTCCCAAGACTCAGCTTGGATAAACGCTACCCCATTTTTTTCACTTACACCACTAATCAATTCACCTTTTACTAAAAACTCATTTGAGGAATCATATAAAACATCACTTAATTCATTTTGTGGTGCTTTCCCCTTAATATAAATCTCTTCTCCAGTGTCATTTTGATATTTCAGCATCCACCCTGTTGCAGTTGTCCACTTACTCGTTGGTGTCACAATAAAATAGGTTTCATCATCTTGTAATGTTGTTGCCTCATTTCGACTAATGGCCGTTCTCACAGCAGGATACTTAGTCGCATCCTGATAATGGATAACACTGACTATCAGCACTGGAATAAAAACCACTAGTAAACCATATAAAACAAACTTTTTCATGAAGTGTCATACTCCTTTATTTTTCTGTTAAAAAAAGTATAACCTATCATTTATTCGTTTTTATAAAGTTCCCTTTAAGAAATGATTAAGTTCACGCTTTATTTTGATAAACCATCATAAATTTGTGTTAAGTTCCATTCCATCATGTTATAGTAACTATCTCCATTTTCTCCCTTTTTACCTATTGAATCTGTAAAAATTTCTTCGTAAATTGGTAGATTTGTTTCTTTAGCAACACTTTCCATACTTCGTTTATCAACACTTGTTTCAACGAATAGAACGGGTACTTTACTTGTTCTAACCTTATCAACAATTGCACTCATTTGACTCGGTGTCCCTTGATTTTCAGTATTGATTTCCCAAATATAAGCAGCATCTAAATCATATGCTTTAGAAAAATATTTAAATGCGCCTTCACTTGTTACAAGTAATTTTTTCTCTTTAGGAATATCCTTAAATTTTTCTTTTGCAGATGCATCTAATTTGGATAATTTTTCAATATAAGCGTCTGCATTTTTTTCGTAAGTTTCACGATTTTTTTCATCTTTGTCAGCTAAAACAGTGGTTATATTTTTGACATATTGAATGCCATTTTCAATATCTAACCAAGCATGTGGATCCTGTTCACTTTCTTGCCCTGTTGAAGTTAAATAAAGTGGTGTTACACCTTGACTAACTGAAAAGTAATCTTTGCCTTCTTCTTTATTAGAAGTTTCCATTAGCTTACTAAACCAGCCATTTCCACCTGTTTCTAAATTTAAGCCATTATAAAAGACAACTTGTGCAGTTGTTGCTTTTTCAATATCTTCAGGTAATGGCTCATACTCATGAGGATCTGTTCCCACAGGTACAATATTATGCAAGTCGACTAAATCGCCTGCAATATTTTCGACCATATCGCCAATAATTGAATTGGTTGCAACAACTTGAAGTTTTTTATCTGCTTCATCTGTCGTTGTCTTTTCTCCATTACTACAAGCGGAAACAGCAAACAGCCCCGCCATTAAAACCATCATTAAACTAAATTTCTTCATTTGTCATACCCCTTTTCTTAAATAAGATTGATTGTTTTGGTGAAAAAATAAATGCTAGGATAAAAAATACTGCCGCGGTTAGTACAATCGTAGCACCTGAAGCCCAGTTGTAGGAATAGCTAAAGAATAAGCCAATCACCGAACTTAATGTGCCAATAGCAGCAGATAACACAATCATCACAGACAATTTATTTGTTAATAAATAAGCGGTTGCCGCAGGTGTAATCAATAGTGCTACAACTAAAATCGTTCCTACTGTTTGCATTGCTGAAACTGCCACAAAAGTTAATAACAACATTAACAAATAATGGATTGCGCCCACATTCAAACCATAAGCTTCCGACATAATCGGATCAAAAGAACTTACCAATAATTCTTTATAGAATAAGACAACAAACAATATCACAATAATTGCCACAATAATGGTAATCATCATATCACTACTTCGAACGGCTAAAACATTTCCGAAAAGAATATGATATAAATCTGTTGAACTTTTTGCAAAGGATATCGCAATAATCCCTAATGAGAAAAAGGAGCTAAAAACAATCCCAATTGCTGTATCACTTTTCAAACGGCTTTTTCGCGTTACAAAACCGATTGATAATGCAGCGCCAATTCCAAAAACAGAAGCACCTATAAAATAATTAATCCCAAGAATATAGGAGAATGCCACCCCTGGTAAGACTGCATGAGAAATCGCATCTCCCATTAAAGACATCCCTCTTAAAATAATAAAACTCCCAATGACACCAGATACAATTCCTACCACCACTGAGGTAATTAACGCATTTTGTAGAAATTGATAGTTTTGTAATCCCTCAATAAAATGACCAATCATTGGCTATTCACTCCTTTAATTAACACATTGCCCATCGTCTCACCATAAGCTAATTGAATATTTTCTGTTGTAAAAGTGGAATCTAAAGGACCACAACCAACTAAGTAACGATTTAGAATAATGACATCATCAAAATAATCTGTCACTTTGCTTAAATCATGATGCACAATTAAAATAGTCTTTCCTTGCATTTTTAACTCTTTAAGCAAATCAATAATCACTTGCTCACTTTTCATATCAATTCCAACAAAAGGCTCATCTAATAAAATAATATCTGCTTCTTGAATTAATGCTCGTGCAATAAAAACTCGTTGTAGCTGCCCACCAGACAGTTCACCAATTTGACGTTTAGCAAAGTCCTCCATCTTCACTTTTTTTAAACTTTCGATGACCTTTTGGCGCTCAGCAGCTTTAGGTCTTCTAAATAAACCTAATTTTGGAAAAGTACCAAGCAAAACCACATCTTCAACTTTAATGGGAAAGGATAAATCAATCTCATTTCGTTGCTCAACATACGCAATATTTTTTCTAACACTGGCAATCTCCTTTTCTTCAAAGGTTGTTTCTCCTTTATTTTTGGGAACCAAACCAATCATCCCTTTTAATAAAGTCGATTTTCCAGCACCATTTGGTCCAATGATGCCTGTGATTGCACCCTTTCTTACAGTTAAATGAATATTTGATAAAGCCTCTTTTCCTTGATAGGCTACAGTTAAATTTTTGACTTCTATCATTTTTCCTCACTCCTTCATAAAGCATTTTTAGGTATGCCTTAATTATTTTAAATGGTAAGCCATAATCAATAAATTGTCAAACTAATTTTGCAATAAAAAAAAAGACCAAACTAAGCAACGAAAAAAAATGGCTACAATCCCAGCCTCTTTTAGCAAATAAAAAAAGCATTTTATTCAGACTCTTGTCTAAATAAAATGCTTAATAGCTACACATAAAAAAACTGGTTTAGCTCATTAGAATAATAGAATGCCGCAAAAAAAACTAGTAAACCTAAAAAATAAATCAGCTTAAAATACCATTTTGAACTCTTATGATTGAATAATAATAAGCCAAGCCAGCCACCTATTCCACCACCAAGTATACCCAAGCCTAATAAAATTTTTTCAGGAATCCGCCATTTATGATGAACAGCCTTCCATTTATCTAATCCCATCATCAAAAATAACAATAAATTAATCAAAAGAAGATAACCTAAAACTGGTTCAAACTTCACTAACCACGCGCCTCATTTAACTTGATAATTTCAACAATGACATCTGTAGCATGTTGCATATTTTCCACTGAAATAAATTCAAATTTACCGTGGAAGTTTTCACCACCAGTAAAAATATTCGGTGTAGGTAAGCCCATAAATGAAATTTTAGAACCATCAGTCCCACCACGAATTGCCCCAATAATTGGTTTAATGCCCAGATTTGTCATCGCATCTTTTGCAATCTCAACCACACTCATATCTTTTTCAATGATTTCACGCATATTATAATATTGATCTTTCATGGTCAAAGTAAAGCGCTCAACTCCATATTTTTCATTCAATTGTGCAGTAATTTTCTCAATTAAAGCTTTACGCGCATTGAATTTTTCGCGATCATGATCACGAATAATATAAACAAGCTCAGCATCTTCAATGGTTGCCTTCATATCATGCAATAAGAAAAAGCCTTCATAACCTTCTGTTTTTTCAGGAACCTCATCAGCAGGTAAAAGTGCATCAAATTCCATTGCTAGCTTACTTGCATTGATCATTTTATCTTTAGCTGTTCCAGGGTGAACACTTACCCCTTTAATCGCAATTCGCGCTTGCGCAGCATTAAAGCTTTCGTATTCCAGTTCACCAAGACGGCTACCGTCCATTGTATAAGCATAATCCGCACCAAAAGCTTTCACATCAAATAAATCCGCACCTCTGCCGATTTCTTCATCTGGACCAAAAGCAACTTTGACATCACCATGCTTGATTTCAGGATGCTGTGCTAAATACTCAATCGCTGACATAATTTCAGCAATCCCAGCCTTATCATCTGCACCTAATAAAGTGCTACCATCTGTTGTAATTAAAGTTTGTCCTTGATAATCCTTTAAATTAGGAAATTCATTTGGTGACATGACCACATTTAAAGCTTCATTTAAGACAATATCTTTTCCATCATAATTTTCTACAACTTGAGGATTCACACCAACAGCTTCATAATCAGCTGTATCCATATGTGCAATAAAGCCCACTGCTGGTACTTTTTTATCTGTATTGCTTGGTAAAGTTCCCATCACAAAACAAGCATCATCAATGGTAATATTTTCTAACCCAATTTCTTTTAATTCCTCTGCTAACACCTTAGCAAAAGCTGTTTGTGTTGGTGTTGAAGGAACTGTAGTACTGCTTTCATCAGAACGTGTTTCTGTTTTTACATAACGAATAAATCTTGGTACTAAATTTTCATACATTGGTCAAAACCCCTCTCTAATAGTCCTATCATACCTCATTTTCTACCAAATTAAAAACTATTTTTTAATGGTATTCTCATTAAAACCTCAGCGTTTTCTTTTAATTTTCGTAGGTCTTCAAGATAAATGATTGACTGCGCTGCTTCTACTTGTAGTTGTTCATGTGCTGCAAATTGTTTCATGGCATCTGCTAAGGCTTCTTCCTCGGCTTCATTCCCTTGATGATAGAGTCCTTGAATGACTTGATGAGGTGCAATCGTTACAAAATCAATGGCTTCAATTTCTCTATTTTTCACCTTATCCTGAACTTGGTCTTTTAATGATTGAAAGTCCTCACTTGTTAATTCCTCTGGCAATAGCATTCTTAGTTTCCATTGGACTTCCGTTTTTTCTTCAAATAAGCTTTGTAAATCAACTGCTGTTCCTTTTTCACATGAGATTGGAAAAACAAGATAGTCTTGCTCATAATGTTGTTGCATAAAGAGACGAATTCCTTTTGCAACATCATAAAGGGCATTTAGCTTTTTAGCTTCAAAAACGGTTCCAGCTTGATTACCAGCGCAAGGGAGCTCCATCATTGTAAATGCTGGAACATCTATCAATGATAGCTGTCCTTTTTTAGCTGTATAAATTGGTGCATATTTCTTTTGAATCGTAACTTTTATCATCAAATCCCCCACTACATAAATTTAAATGGATCTGTATTCAATTGAGAGGCAATGACTTCAAGCTCCCACTGATTTTCTACTGCCCAATTCGTTAAGAGTTCATTTAATTTTGGTGTACAGATTGCTTCAATATGATGCCCTGGATCAATGACCGTCAAGCCATCAGCTAACATATATTGGGCTGTATGGAAATCAACATCTCCAGTAATATACACATCAGCTTTTTTATGCATGGCATCAGGATAGTATTTACCAGCAGCACCACCACAAATGGCAACACGCTGTACTAATTTTTCCAAATCAGAACTCACTACGCGTAATCCATCAATCTTAAAGACAGCTTTTAATTGCTGTGCAAAGTCCTTTACTTTAATTGGTTCGGCTAAATCACCAACACGTCCTAGTCCATAGCTATCATAAAAATTTTCAATCGTATATAAATCATAAGCTGGTTCTTCATAAGGATGCGCTGCAAACATGGCATGCTCAACTTGCGTTGTTAAGGTTTCAGGGAAAATCACTTCAACCTTTGCTTCTGAGACAGCTTCTGCTTGATTGATGCTACCGATTGTTGGCATTGCTCCTGTAACCGGTGTAAAACGTCCCGTACCTGTTAGTGTGTAGCTGCAATTTTTATAATGTGGGCCAATACTTCCTGCTCCAGCCTCAGCTAAAGCTTGACGCATTTTTTCAGCATCATTACTTGGCACAAAGACAGCCAGCTTCTTATAGCCAATTTTCTTCGTTTCAGACATCACAATTGTGTTCGTTAGTCCTATGGCTTGTCCTAGCCAATCATTCATTCCATTTGTCGTTACATCTAGATTCGTATGCGCCGCATAAACTGCAATATCATGTTTAATTAAATCCGCATATAATTTTTTTTGAGGATCATCTATCACTAAATTTGCTGGCTTTACAAAAATAGGCGGATGGTGCACAATAATTAAATCAATTTGCTGTGCAATCGCTTCTTGAACGGTTTCTTGTCGAACATCCAAGCTTACCATGACTTTATGAATGGGCTTATTTAACGTTCCTATTTGTAAACCAATTGGATCCCCTGACTCCGCTAAATAGGGTGGTGCAAATTGCTCAAAATGCTCAATTAATGTCTTTCCGTTAATTTTGCTCATCTTATAGCATCTCCTTAATCAGCGCTATTTCGTCCATCATTTGTGCCTGTTTTACTTCTTGATTTGATTGAGATTGCGCTAAACTAGCTAAAATAGCTTCAACTTTTTCTAATTCTTTTTGCCACTTTTCTTTAAAAATCGGCCCTTTTTCTTTACTTAACAAGATACCAAATTTTAATTCTTTTTCTGTATAATGAGGCACTGTTTCTTGTTTTTCAGCAATGATTAACTCATAAATTTTCCCATCTTCTTTTACAATGGCTTCATCTACTATTGTATATTCATGAGCTGCCAACCATTTTCTCAAAGTTTGCTCTCCAACATTTGGCTGTAAGACCAAACGCTCTTTTCCAGTTAACTGTCTTTTTTGAAAGCCTTTATCTAATATTTCAGAAATTAATGTACCACCCATGCCACAAATGGCAATACAATCAATCTGATCCTCCGGTAAAATAGCATCTAAACCATTTGCCAGTCTCACTTGAATCGTATCGTTTAATTTTAGTTTATTGACTTGTTTTTTAGCAGCTTCAAAAGGCCCTTCTACAACCTCTCCAGCAACTGCATAAGAAATTTGATCTTCTAACATTAAAGCAGTTGGTAAATAAGCATGATCTGAGCCAATATCTGCTAATCTTGCTTGCTTAGGAATATAAGCTGCTGCAGCTGTTAATCGTGCTGACAAATTTTTTTCATCCATAATGATTGTTCATTCCTTTCATCTACCTCTTTATTATACAATAGATTGATTTGCTTGTGTTTAGAAATAAAAAATCCTTCATCTAAAAAAGGCTGCTAAAAATTTTGTATAGCTGTTAAATCCTTTGATTTTCCTTCTATATAAAAGATTTTTTCATTTAATCGCTCCTTCATATGAATCATCTATTTACTCAAAGTGGTTTTCAGCATATAATACTACTAAATCTAGAAAGGATGGTATTGTAAATGAAAGAATATAAAATAATTATTTGGGGTCTTGGTAATGTGGGCCGTTATGTGACAAAAATGATTTCTCAGGCTCAGTCACTTAAATTAGTTGCTGTTGTTGATACAGACCCTACCAAAGTAGGGAAAGATGTAGGAGAAATTTTTGGTTTTGAAAAAATAGGGATTGAAGTATCAGACGATATTGATGCTGCTTTGAAAATGGAAGCAGATATTGTACTAGATTATCTTCCTAATATGCGTGATCAAGGAAATTCACGACCAACAGGCTACACGCCAAATGTAGAAAATATCTGTCGTGCTTTAAAGGCCAAGAAGAATGTTCTCACCACACTTCCAATGTATCATCTACATAAAGTTGCACCAAAATTATACGATATGATTCAATCTTGTGCCATAGAAAATGGTGTGACATTCACTCAGCAAGGAATTTTCCCAGGACTTTTTAACCCTTATCTTCCACTAGTATTTTCTAGCATGACAGGTGGTCTTAAGAAAATTATTGTAAATGGTGGACAAGATGATGCTTTTAATACCTCTCCTTGGGTTAAGGTCTTTGGCTATGGTCTTGAACCAAAAGATTTTAATGGCCAGTTTCTTCAGGAAATTATCACCTCTTATTATGGTTCTACTGCTAAAGTCATCGCTGACTATGCAGGTATTGAATACAACGAGTATCGAGAATCACATGAAATTTATACTGCTGATACAGCATTAAATCCCCCTTGTGGTCAAGTAATGCCTGGTACTATTAGTGCCCATAAATTCTCTATGCAGTGTTTAAAAGATGGAGAAGAGGTAACAGCCTTCCACTTTATTCATAAGGTCTGTGATGATATTCAAAAGACCCCTGCCATGTCCGATAGCTATCATATTGAAGGAGATATTGTGCTTGATATTGCTATTAAAGGGATGATTCCTGAAAATGAACCCTATGCTTCTAGTGGTGCTCCTGGTGTGAACTTAATTCCTCAGGTAGTAGAGGCGACACCTGGCATCATGGATGCCATTAATCTTCCTGCATCTAAGCCAGTTTTATAAACACTAATCAGTTGATAGATAAGATAGAAGCTACAAAATAGTTCTCACAGTTCTAAGTTGTAAATATCCTACTTATATAAATGAACAGCATACGTTTTAAATGTTCATTACAAAAATAAAAAAGTTACCTAAAACCATTTTGTTTTAGGTAACTTTCATTTTTCACTTTTTTCGAATGCCTCCAATAAAACGAAAGCATTATTCAGCGTTTAAGACACGAATAGCTAACACATCTTTGCCAGCAATTTGTGGCGGCAATGATCTTGTTGCCATTGGAAATTTTGATAACCAAACTTCAATTTTTTGACCAGCTTGAATCGTCTCAGCAGCTGGATCTTCATAAGAAATAATTTCCTCATCTGTAATCAATAAAATCACTTCTCCAGACATACTTGCTTGCTCCTCTGAACCTTCATCAATTGGGGTTAATTCCTCTACCCATAGACGACTCTCGCCAACAGCTCGGTCAGCCTTAACAATTGCTGTATAGTTAACTTTTGTTGTTGCTGGCTCTTGTTCAGAATGCTCTGAGGCTTTTGATGAAGCAAGGTTTGAGTCAGCTTTACTTTTATCCTCTTTTTTATTGCTACAACCAATTGCAATAATCCCTGTCATTAAAATTGCTATAACCATCCATACTTTTTTCATCTACTTCCCTTCTTTCACTCTTAGTTTAACATTTTCCATAGAAAAAAGGGATTGGGACAAAACTAAAAAGTTTTATCCCACCCCCTTAATTACTTCTAAAAAAGCATAATTTGCCTCCGTAAACGGTGGCCAAAAGGCAGGTTCTTCGGCAATTTCACAAAAGACGATCAATACAAAAAGCGTATTGTTCGTCTTTTGCTCCAATTGCTCGAACCTAAACGCCTTTTGTCTCAGCCTCCTCTTTTATTCTAAGAAATCTTTTAATTGTTTAGAACGAGAAGGATGACGTAATTTGCGTAAAGCTTTGGCTTCAATTTGACGAATCCGTTCACGGGTAACACCAAATACTTTACCTACTTCTTCAAGTGTTCTCGTGCGGCCGTCATCTAAACCAAAACGTAAGCGTAACACATTTTCTTCTCTATCCGTTAAGGTATCTAAGACATCTTCTAACTGTTCTTTTAATAATTCATAAGCCGCATGCTCTGCAGGACTGGTTGCTTCTTGGTCTTCAATGAAATCTCCTAAATGAGAATCATCTTCTTCACCAATTGGGGTTTCTAATGAGACAGGTTCTTGTGCAATTTTTAAAATTTCACGAACCTTTTCAGTAGGCAAGTCCATTTCAGCACCAATTTCTTCTGGTGTTGGTTCTCTTCCTAAGTCTTGTAATAATTGACGTTGGATACGAATCAATTTATTAATGGTTTCCACCATATGCACTGGAATACGAATGGTTCTTGCTTGGTCAGCAATCGCGCGGGTAATCGCTTGACGAATCCACCAAGTCGCATAAGTTGAGAATTTAAAACCTTTTTCATGGTCAAATTTTTCAACAGCTTTCATTAAGCCCATGTTACCTTCTTGGATTAAATCTAAGAATTGCATTCCACGACCAACATAGCGCTTCGCAATACTTACAACTAAACGTAAGTTAGCCTCAGCTAAACGTTGCTTCGCCTCTTGCTCGCCCTCTTTAATGCGTAAAGCAAGTTCTACTTCTTCTGCAGCAGTTAACAATTGAACACGGCCAATTTCTTTCAAATACATCCGAACAGGATCATTAATTTTAACCCCAGCAGGTGCACTTAAGTCATCCAAATTATCATTTTTATTGAATTTTTCTTTAATGACCATTTGTTGATCCGTTGGGCCGCCATCTTCACCTACAACACTGACACCAGCATCTTCAAATTGTTGAATTAAATCATCCATTTGCTCTGCATTTAATTCATAAGGAGTTGCAATTTTGTTTGTTAAATCATCATAATTAATCGATGCTTTCCCTTTGTGTTCCTTAATTAAAGTAGCTGTTGCATCCTCCAGTGTTACGTTCAATTCATTTGCATTTTTTTCTTCTTTAGCCATTAAAAATTGCCCCCTTCAAAATCTTTACTACTCACTATCTATCTTTTATTACTGGGTCTTTTCTTTTAATTGTCGTGACAAATTGACCACTTCAATCATCAAACTTCTAGCCGTTTCTTTATCACCAATTCTGGTCGCCTCATTTAAGGCACGTCTCTTTTCTTGAATGGACGTTCTAATCGAATAACGGTTTACAATCACATCGGCATAATCAATAATTTCTTGTTCTTCCAACTCTTCACTTAGCTCAATCATCGCAATTTCTGCTAGCAAGTTTTGGAGATGGGAATCTTTCACATAATCTAGAAAGCTACTCATTGAATACATATCATGCTCTGCTACAAACGCTTCAAACAAAACAAATAATAATTGATAGGATTCATGGGCAAACGCAAAATCAGGAAAATGACTTCTTAATAGAATCAGTGCTTCTTGATGCTCAATCAATCGTTTAAGTAATTGACGTTGTGCTTTATCGACATCCGTTAGCTTTCGACTACCTCGCTCAACAATTCCTTGCTGTGGCTGAAACTGTTGTCGATTCTCTCCAACGGGCGGTGCTTGCTTATGCTGCTCCGTTCGCGCTTGCTTTTTCGCATTTGCTAACAAGCTTTGATATTGCTCTTTTAATGTATCCACGCTAATATCAAATTCAATCGCCAATTGTTTTAAATAAACATCTCTTTCAACAGCTGAGCTTAAGGTCAGTAGTTCCTGTAAAATTGTTTCAATATAAGCAATACGTTCACTTTCATTTTGCAATTGCTTGCCTTTTCTAAAGTAGCGCATTTTAAATGAGAATAAGGTATCTCGACCATGAGCTAATAGCTCTTTATAGGCATCTACACCTAGTTTTTTGATAAAATCATCTGGATCTAAGCCATCAGGTAAGCTCACAATGGAGAGCTCAAATTTTGGATTGGTTCCTAAAATATCAATCGCTCGTTTAGTAGCTTCAATTCCAGCATTATCTCCATCATAGGAAATCAATACCTTATTGGTTAAGCGACTGAGCATATGAATTTGTTCATTCGTCAAGCTGGTTCCCATTGAAGCAACACCATTTTGAACCCCCGCCTGCCAAGAAGCAATGACATCCATAAAGCCTTCAAATAGAATGACTTCTTTTTCACGCCGAATGCTTGCCCTGGCTAAATCTAAATTAAATAATACTTTTCGCTTATTAAAAATAGACGTTTCAGGACTGTTTAAATACTTAGGTGCTTCTGGATATTGTTCTTGATTGAAAATCCGTCCAGAAAAAGCGACTGTTTTTCCTTGCTGATTGCGAATAGGAAACATAATCCGATCATAAAAACGATCAAGCAGTTCGCCACTATCTCTTTGAACAAATAAACCACTTTCCAACAGAATATCTTGCTCAAATTCTTTTGCAACTGCAAATTGATGTAACACATTTCTTTCCCTTGGTGCAAAACCAATCTTAAATGTTGCAATTAATTCTTTGGTTAAACCACGATTTTCCAAATAAGTCAGGGCATCTTCCCCTGCTTTTGTATTTAATAAAATATGATGAAATAAATCTGCTGTTTCTTCATGAAGTTGAATCAGTTTTTTATAACTTGTATCCTGCTCAGTGTCTTCGTTTTGTGCATACTGAGTCCATTCACCCTCAAGAGGAAAATGCGACATCTCAGCAACCTTCATCACTGATTCAGGAAAGTTCAACCCATCAACTTCCATTAGAAATTTGAAAACATTACCGCCTCTTCCACAGCTAAAGCAATGAAAAATTTGTTTATCTTCAGCAACAGAAAACGAAGGTGTTCTTTCTTGGTGAAAAGGGCAAAAGCCAAAATGATTTCGACCACTTTTCTTCAGTTGTACATATTGGCTGACGACATCAATGATATTCACCGATTGACGAATCTCATTTACTTGTTCTTCGGGTATTAAATTAGCCATTGTACTCACCTCATCATCTGTATTTCCGTTCAATCTCATCAAACAGGTTTTAAAAGTCGCACCTAAAGCAGTACGACTTTGTTAATTATCTATAAAGAGACAGAACTATACAGATTGTATTATATCACAAGAATCCCGTTATCACAAATAAAATTAACGCTAAAAGCATTGCTCTTTCTAATAAATTCAGTTATGATAACACTATCATTGAGAATCATTCTCACTGACTAAAAAAGGAGCTGTTGAAGGATGCAACAATCGATTTCTGAAGCAATTGTCAAACGCCGCACATCAAAAACCAGTTTAGACACCCCTATTTCCTTTGAAGAGATTCAAGCGTTACTTGAAAAAGCCAGTTACGCGCCCTTTCACGGAAAAAGTGAACCTTGGCTAGCAAAAATTGTGACCACTTCAAAAGAAAAAGAATGGTTATTTGAACAAGTGATGGCTTGCTATGAACGCAACCAACTATTGATAGATCATGAAACCAAGGAGCGTTTGACCAAAAAAATGACACGCTTAATTTTACAAGCACCTGCGACGATTTTATTTTCTTGTGAAACTTGTCCAGATAACAAACGGAAACATTATGATGCGATTGAAGCTACCTCTGCTTTAATTCAAAACTTTTCCCTTTTGGCTTGGGAGAAAGAAATAGTTGGCTTTTGGGTAACAAGTCCCTTTATTTTAGATGCACCACTTGCAAAAAAATTAGGCTTCCCAGAAAATTATGAATTGATTGCAAATTACCGTTTAGGCTATCGTGATTTTGATCAGCCATTAAAAGAAGCCACAAGACAACCTGTGGACAATTGGGCGAGTGCGTTACTATCATAAAACCTAAGCCATAAAAAAATGAAGCATTCAAGAGACATGCGCCATCACTTATTATTTTTTAATCGTTCCTAACGGTTTTTCCAAATAATCCCAACTATAAGGTTTGATTTCATCTGTTACAGGTGTGATATAAACACTAATCCAGGATTCAGCTTGCACTTCTGTATCAATATTCACACTAGGAACAACGTTTTCAACTGCATGAGGTGTATTTGATGGTGTTGCGACATAACCTATCACTTGATAATATTCCGGTATTGTCTGTTGATAGCGGATGCGTTTATTTTCTTTTGGATAACGAATCGTATAAGCATCAAACAGCGACAATGGATTTGTACCAGAATTCATTTTCACTGAATAAGTAGAAACATTTGAGCCATCCTCCTTTTGACTATTTACTGCACCATACCCAAAGGTAGGTTGCACTAAATCTGTCTGAGGATTCACAACAATCTGTCTGACATGTAATAATAAATCTCTGCGATAGGTTGTAAAGGCATCTGTACTATTTGAATAGGTTTGCGGCTGAATCGGCACAATTAAATGACTATTAGTAATTGCATTGCCACCTGTCACCTTAACCGTATTTGTCACATTTTCTTTTGCAACAGTATCTGTTTTTGCAATGACAGATACTTCTAAATGGTCTCCAACATTATTATAGAGCTTACCAATTTTCCCTTTATTGGCCAGCTTATCTTCCTCTGAGGCATAAACCGTTTCATCCGTTCCAAAGTTGATTGTGATTGTCTTGTTAGCAAGATCAATAAAATAAGTATTACTGGTTTTATTTGTCTGTAAACTTTCTAAAGTAGGCGCTTGGCTAAAATCACTTAATGAATACTCAATAAAAGTCCCATTTGGTGCATATTTTTTAAAGGTTAAGGTTAGTTTAGACCAGTCAGGAATCAAACTGTTATCCAATGCCATTGTAACTTGTGTGTCTGTCATCGCAGTGACATTAGAATTTTTACTGGTTACATTCTCAGCACTAGCTGTTATCTTCACCTGCTCAGTTGTATAAATTGTTGGATCTTCAGGTGTTACTTCAACCAGTTCATGGATAATAGCAGATTTAAAAACAGGTAGTTCTGTTTCAGTTAAAATTCCTAAGGCTGTAATAAAGTTATCTCCTGTAAAAGATGGGGTAACACTAAAGCTAATACCACTTGCACCATTTGCTATATAAGCATTATGCAAGGTATCCTTAGCCGCAATATTCCCCTGTTTATTCGTCACATTTAGTAATTCTACATCCATTCCATCGGTATAAAGCTGAGCATTTTTTGACTGTGCAAGATAATCTGCTAGCGTCCATTGAGATTCAAGCTGATTTCCTTTTGGTGTGGTTCGATAGCTACTGATATCCGTTCTTCTTTGACCATCTATTGAAATGATATTTTGACCAAAGCTTTTTGATGTTCCAGTGTACCCTCTATGAATATTGCCACCTGCTCGATCTCTTGTTTCTAAATAAAAGCTCGGTAATTTACCAGAATCATCTGGATCATATTTCACCAAATATTGTTCACCTTGAGGATTAGAACCAACTGATGAAAAGAATAATTGTCCTTTAAAATCTCCTGTTACAGGTGTTGTATAACCGTCTAGCTTAACCGCAAGATTGAGGTTTCCCGTACCAATAACCTCATTATTTGAATTAATCATCCCCAATTGTAAATTTCCTACACGACTATAAGGCATCGTCGCATCTTCTTCTACAATAATCAGCTTCCAACCAGAGGCAACATCAGCAAAATAGGTTTTATCATGTTTAGATGGAATATGATAACCATAATAATCACCATAACCTTCCTGCTTCACAAAATCTGTTACATCTGTAATCGTTGAAGCTCTTAATCTATAATTATAAGCACCAAGTGTATAAAGAATGGTTGGTTTTTGAGAGGATAAACTATCTGTTGATGTATCAATACTAGCATTAGTAGATTTATAGGACTTATCATATGCAACTGAAAAATTTTCAGGTAGATAACCATTTGACTGCATGGTTGCACCAGATGGTCCAACTAAAGTCATTGGACGATTTCCCATATTTTGCAATTCGGTTACGGCTTCTGCTGATGGAATGGAAGGATTCGCAATGGCCTGATTCATGTCCAATGAGCTCTCCGTTACTAAGTAAGCTTTTTTTATATTTGCTTTTTCAAGTTGCTTACCTTCAGCATTTTTTGAAGGAACTAATTCAGCTTTTGAAGCATTTCCTTTTATTGTTTTATCTATTTTCATAGTCGTCATATCTAATGTTCCCTCAGATTGAGAGCTCGCTGTAAAGCTGCCATATTTTTCATCTAATAGAGGGATATTTACGCCATCTTTCCCATCAAATATAAAGCCACCAACTGCGTTCTCTTGTGTTCTACCATAAATATTTGAACTCGCTGCATAATTTAACAAATATTGTCCTGCAAGGCTATATTGAATGCTGACATTGGGACCTTACCGGATCCATAAGCACATCATTTGTATAGCTCCCTGGCTTTCCTTTAATTGAAGGCTGTGGTTTTTCTGAGGAAATATCCGCTACTGTTAATACCGCTTTTTCGTATTCCCCATCAGCTGCAGCCAAATGAAAATAAGTCCCATCATGAACTCTATAAAGCAGTTCATTTTCACCTGAACTACCAGTAATATTTTCAAAAGAATAAAGCTTTAAGCCATCTGAGGTTTTCCCTACTTCTTGGTAATAAGAAGGCACTTTTCCAGTATAAACTCCTGAAGCAGAAACAGGATGATTTTCTGTCTGGGCAAATCCCCAATAGCCATAAACAATGATTCCTAATATGAACCCCAATAATATCAGTAAGCGTGTTTTCTTATTTCCTAATGATTTAATATGCATCTTAGCCAACTCCATCCTTCATTTTCATCAACCATTCAGTAAACAAACAATTCTAATCATCTTTTTAGATTAGAATTAATGAGTGATTTAACAATAAATTTTATGCATTTCCAATGAAAAAAACATTTGTTTTGTGCGTTCTGAGAAGAGAAAAGACAAAAAAACTTCAAAACATTACAAACGTAACATTTTGAAGCAAATTAATTTCCCAGAAATACATATTTATAGTACAGGAATTCGTTGGTGCAATTAACAAATGTTATTTGCAACCCCATAGTAAAGGATATTCACCTTGGTGTCAATCGCTTCATCACTACACTCTCATAGGTTACAACGTTTTATAATATATCTCCATAACTTAAAACCCATTTATTATATTCTCATCATTTCTTTTGGTTTTAGTTAATAATTATCTCTGATTTAAATTTATTCTATTTTTTTATAAGCATTCTCAATTAAATGCTACTGCAGAAAAATAATACAGCATGTTAATTATCAATTACTGATTTCCTTCTATCATGATCATATCAGCCCAACCTAATTGCTTTTTATGCCATGAAATAAAGGATTCATAAAAATATTTTTCTTTCTTTATCACATTTGGTAAAGCTTCAAAAGTAAGGACATCCAGCAGTTTTTCCCAGTCCTCCTTACTCAACAATTGATCAAAACAACTATCAAATTTAGGCTGTAACTCAAAAGTAATAGGATCTCTTAAAGGAAATAATGGTTGTAAATAAGGTCCAATCAGTCTAGTGTAGTCCGTTTCAAAAATTCTGAGAAATTCAGTGTTTGTTTGATCATAAAAGTCGTAAATAAAATCATAATCTTCCTCTTTACAGGGCATGAAATCTAATACTACTGTTTCATTTAAATCACTGTAACATTGAATCATTTTTATATTTAGAGCCATTTCTACCCTCCTCTGTGATTTGACTATTTTGTATTTTTAGATGCTATATCTTATTATTTTGAGATTCGTGACCTTATATTTACCAACAAGGTTGACTATCTATTAAGCCATATTTTCATAAATAATGAGTTTATGCAACATTTATTTTGTCCTTACTGTTCAAAAGCGATTGACAGTTAACTCATATTCATTAATAATAAATGAGCGATCTATTTATCATAATAAGGAGTGTTGCAATTGATTATTTGGCGTGGTAAAGGTGGATTAGTTGTTTTATCAGTCTTTTTAGGAGTTTACATAACAACTGTTATTTTTGGTCTATTGCCAGTTGATACAAGTTATCGAGCAGGCTATATTTTACAAGGGATTGTTGGAGTTGGGTTAGCTACACTCTTCAATTATCTTTTCACTAAAAAATTTGTATCTGATACCTTAAAAACTTTCATTGATGAAGAAACTGGTGAGCGTATTCAGATAAAAGATGGGTCTTCTTTATTTTTTATCCCCAATAAATATTGGACTTGGCTGATTTTAACGATAGGTATTTTCATCGTCATAGGCTCTAGTTCAATCTATGACTAGTTTACCTGCTCTATTAAAAATCGATAAAAAAGTTCGTGCTAAGAATAGCTTAGCACGAACTTTTTTGCTTATTTAGCTAAATCTTCACCATTGGTTTTAATCACTTTTTGATACCAGAAAAAGCTATCTTTACGGTAACGTTTTAATTCTTTCAAATCAAAATCATCACGGTCTACATAAACAAAGCCATAACGTTTTCTAAAGCCTTGATGGGTACTAATTAAATCAATGGCACTCCATGGGCAATAACCAAAGATATCTGCACCATCTGTAATCGCTTCTTGTACTTGATGAATATGTTTTGACAGATAGTCCATACGATAGTCATCATGGATTTTACCATCTTCTAATTTATCAATACCGCCTAAACCATTTTCTGTAATAATCATTGGTAAACGGTAGCGTGAATAGATTTGATTTGCTGTTGTACGCATACCTGCTGGATCAATTTCCCAGCCAAATTCTGTTTTTTCTAAATAGGAATTGGTTACCCCACGATAAACGCCAGGTTCGCCTACTGCTAATTGTTGATCTCCTGCTTCTGGTGAAGCTGTATCATCAATTGGTGATGCTGCCACTGTACGTGATGCATAGTAGTTAAAGCCAATAAAATCAGCTTTTGCAGCTTTTAGAATCGCTTCATCCCCTGGTTCAAAAGTTGGCGTATAGCCTTTTTCTTCCATATATGCCCAAGCTAAGGCATTATATTCTCCATAAACGGCCATATCTAAATAGAGCCAGTTACGGATTGCTGCCATCGTTTCAGCTGCTTGAACATCTTCTGGGTTATTGGTTTGTGAATAAACACAAGCAATATTTGGAGCAGGACCAATTTTGGCATCTGGTAATAAATTATGACAAGCAGTTGTAACCTTAGCTTGTGCAACCATCATATGATGGTTTTGTTGGTATAAGTCTTTCCAATCTGGTTTTCCTGTTCCTAACACAGCAGCCCCATGAAGAATCATCATATTTTGTTCATTAATCGTTAACCAATATTTGACACGGTCGCCATATGCTTTAAAGAGAATTTCACAATATCTAGTAAACGCATCGATTGTTGCACGGTTTTTCCAGCCACCTTTTTCTTCAAGCGCAGCAGGTAAATCAAAGTGATAAACAGTCACTAAAGGTGTAATATCATGCTTAATAAGTTCATCAATCAGATCACTATAAAAAGCTAAGCCCTTTTCATTAACTTCACCATCTCCAGTTGGCATAATACGTGTCCAAGCAATTGAGAAACGATAGGTTTTAAAGCCCATTTCTGCCATTAAAGCCACATCTTCTTTATAATGGTGGTAATGATCGGTTGCAACTTTAAAGTCACTTGTATCAGCTGGAATCGTTTTTAGATCTTGAATCGATGGTCCTTTGCCATCTTCGTTCCATGCTCCTTCTACTTGATAAGCACTTGTTGAAGCGCCCCATAGAAAATCTTTTGGAAAAGGTTTTAGTTTTTTATGATACATTTTTTTATCTCCTCTTTCTGTTATTTATCCTTTAATAATGCGCCAGCTTCAGCATCTGTAATCACTGTGAAGTTAGGGTGTAATTGTAAAATAGAGGCAGGAATTTGTGGGGTAATTGGACCATTTAAAGCTTGTTTTAAAATTTCAGCCTTGCCTTGACCATTTGCAATTAAAACCAAATGGCGCACACGCATCAATGATTTTGCACCTAAAGTGACAAAGCAGTCTGTGTTTAAGTCTTTTTTTACCTCTTCATACCAAGGCTCAGCTACTTTTTGTGTCAAATCAATTCGGTAAGCTGCTTCATGAAATCGTGTTGTCCCTGGCATATTTGCACAGAAATGACCATCTGCACCAATGCCAATCAGCATTAAATCTAAGCCACCAGCATCCGCTATTTCTTGGGGAAAAGCTTGATAATTTTCAGTTGTCATTGGGTGAATATTGGCAGGTTGAATGGCTGCTGGTTCAAAATAGGCTTCATTTAAAGCAGACATTGTGAGACCAACGGCTTGTCCTTCAACAGGTACCTCATCAAAATTATAATAGTGCACATGCTCATAGTAGGTTTTATTTTTTACTTTTGGAATCAGCATTTCATAGATTTTTTTAGGGCTATTACCTGCTGTAATTGACAAATTCACACGTTTTTCTTGTGACATATGACTGAGTAAAATATTCACTGTTGCTTCACTCATCTCTTCATATGTAGCTGTTTTAATCATCTTCATGTCCATTTTCCTCCCTTAGCATCCTTTTTACTTTTCTATTATACACTCTGTAATGCATTACAGTGCAAGAAAAAAATAAGCTAAGATAAAACGAAGCATTCGTTTTATCTTAGCCATTAAATTTCTGGTTTAAAAGGGCTTCTTCTTACTACGGAAAAACATTAGTTTTCCTCCTTAGGACTGTTAAAGTAAAGTTTAATAGCGGTACCAACTGTATTACTATCTCTGAGTTGAAGAAGGTGTTCGCCACTACCTGATGTATAAGGATAGGCATGGGTTGTTTGATCAATCATCAATTTATTTAAACCTGCCTCTTCACTTTCTGCTTGAATTTGATAGAGATTTTGTGGTTCAACAATATTTAATGCAATTGTACCAACGCCTTCATTTTCAACGGTTGTTTGTCCATGTAGGATACCATGATATGTGATATTTCCCATTGTGGAATGGAACGTTGTCTGCTGCTTCATCCAACCATTATGAATGCTTAAGTCGCCAATATCTTGTGCAACTTCGATTTGATTTGAAGTAAAATCAGTCAAAGTCATCTCGTGATCATTTTCAATGGTTGTTTTTTCAAAAATTTCAAGTTCATTTGCTATGATTATTCCATTTGAATTCACTACTACTAGATTTTTAGCATGTAAATTCGTTATCGTTGCATCTGTCAGAGAGGTTGAAATCGTAACAAGCTGTGTGACTGTACCATCAGTGATTGTGATTTCGCCAAGCTCTGCTTCGATTTGAAGGGTCTCACTTTGTAATGAAGCAAGATTTACCTGATTATAATCACCTGTAATCAAAACATCTTTCGCTTGAATGGTATCAAGCTTAATATTGGCATTTTCTGTTTTCATTTGAATCGCATCGTAGGTCTTTTCTTCTAATAAAGTAATCACAATTGATAGCTCGTCATATTCATTGTTTTTCTGTGTGGTTACTTTGAACAAACCATCCTCAAATTGATAGTCTAATTTTCCATCCACTTCAATGGCCTCTGCTGAACCTGTTTGAATGGTAATATTTGCTAATGGCACTTGTAAATCAAGGCCTTTTATTTCACCAGCTAAATCCAATTTACGAAAATCCCCCGCTTCTAGCTCTGAATCTGTATCTGAGTTAATTGAAGAAAGAAGGCTTTCTTTGATAGGTTGAGGACTTGTATTCATTTGATAAGCCCCAAGAACTGACCCGATGAAAATTAAAAAAGTCGCTACAACAATCAATAGATATTTCCCCATTTTAGAAGGAGGCGCAGACTCACTAATTGAAATCAGTCTTTCCTTTAAATCTTTTGCATGCTCATGTAAAGAAATGGACATTAAGGATTCCTTGTAGCTCCCAGATGCACTCAATGAGCGTAATAAAGTATCGCCATAGTGCATACGATTTATACCACTCAATTTATGTATAACAGCTTCATCACAGGAAAGCTCACGATCTTTTTGAATCTGTCGACTCATGAGATGAATCATTGGATTGAACCAATTTAAGCAAACACTTACTTGTGTTAGCCAAATATAGAGGACATCTTTTCTTTTATAATGAATCACTTCATGTAAGAGAATATGACGCAAATCTTCTGCTTGAAGGGATACAGTTGGTAAAACAATGGCCGATTTACGCGCACCAATTAATAAGGGGGAAGCAATCAGAGGATTGACAAAAAGTTCAAGTGGTCGCTTGACTTCAAGCTCTTCTAGCACATCACTCAATAAATCCAGAATTGCAGGTTCATCAACTAATGTAATATTTGCTTTCACATAATTGACAAAGTTACGATAAGTCACAATTTTATAGATGAGTAATGCCCCTCCCACAATTAACCAAGGTATCCATAAATAATGCAAAATAAGTGCAAGCATCGATTTTTTTGGTGGCGCTGAAGACTGAAGCGTTTCAGCATCTGGTTTAGCGGTTTCTATTAGGGTAACATTTTCAAGCTGAACACCATTTTCTGCTGGTTTCAAAGGAGCATCCGTTATCAATTCTTGTTCATCAAAATGATGGAATAGTTGATTCATCACACTTTGCTCAAAGCCAAAAGGTAACAATAACCGTAAAAAAACAACCAGCCAAAGGTAATAAATCCAGCGCTTTAATAACCATTTTTTGCCCACTTTTTTAATGACAATCATCAATAAAACTAATATTGAAGCAGAGAGAGATAAGGAGAGAGATAACTTAAAAACCTCATTCATCTATTTTTTTCCTTTGTTCCCAAAAACTTTGTAGCTCATCTAAATCATTGGATGAAATTAAGTCTTGTTGGATTAAAGTAGATACTAATCCTTTCACATTGCCCTCATAGACACGTCCAACAAATGATTTTGTTTGTCTCGCAATATATTCTTCTTCACTAACTAGTGCATAATATTCATTTTTTCTGCCCACTTTATTGGTTGCTAAGACTTTTTTCTCTACTAATCGCGCTAAAAAAGTTAAAATGGTATTTTTTTTCCAAGTAAAATTTTCTTTTTCAAGTGCCTCAACAATTTCAGAATAAAAGGCTTTATTTTGGTTGGCCCAAATAATCTTCATTAATACATATTCGGAATTAGATACTTGTCCTTCTCCCATGATGTTTCACTCCTTTTTTTGATAGAACTACAAGTTGTAGTCCTTTCGAAATAATTTTAACATGTCTATTGATAAAAATCAACTCAGCTATTAACTGAAAATAAAAAACGTAATTTATCATTCCTTGCGTTTTTCAGGTCACTTTACTTCGTTTGCTGAAGTAACTTAATTTGTTTTTTGATCTTTTTTATTGCCCAATCAAAATTGCTTGATGTGGCAGCTTTTCTTTTTAGTCTAGACTCTGACATCATAATCGTGTCAAAGCTAAGAAGAAAATTGGGCATCATATAGTTTACGATAAGCCCCATTTTGTGCAAGTAAGACTTCATGTGTACCATCTTCAACAATCCCCTGCTCATTCACCACAATAATCCGATCTGCATGCTTAATAGTGGCTAAGCGGTGTGCAATGATCAAGGTGGTTCGTCCATCTGAGAGTTCATTTAAAGCTTCTTGAATCGCTTGCTCTGTTTCTGTATCTAAAGCTGAGGTTGCCTCATCTAAAATAAGAATAGGTGGATTTTTTAGAAACATTCTGGCAATGGATAAGCGTTGTTTTTGGCCACCTGATAGCTTCACACCTCGTTCTCCAATTAAAGTATCTAATCCTTCTGGCATTTCAGCAACAACTTTTTCTAAGTTTGCTAGCTTGACAGCAGCCATCATTTCTTCATCTGTAGCATCGAGCTTCCCATAAGCAACATTCTCACGAATACTTCCAGCAAATAAATAAACATCTTGTTGCACAATCCCGATTTGATTTCTCAATGAATCTAATGTGGCTTTTTGAATGGGGAATCCATCAATTGTAATTTGACCACCTGTCACTTCGTAAAAACGAGGAAGTAGATTACAAATAGTCGTTTTACCTGCGCCTGATGGACCGACAAAAGCAATGGTTTCACCCGCTTGGATCGTTAAATGAATATCATTTAATACATCTTTTTCAGTTGTATAGCCAAATGAAACATGCTGATAGGCAATATTGCCTTGAACAGCTGGCATTGTTTCAGCATCTGGCGCGTCTGTAATGGCAGGCTTCATATCCATTAATTCGGTAAATCTTTTAAAGCCAGCAATTCCTTTAGGGTAGCTTTCAATCATATTATTAATCAACTCTATTGGTCGAATAAAAATATTAGACAATAAGATAAAGCCAACAAATTCACCATAAGTAATAGCTCCTTGAATAGTATAATAAGCACCAAAAAAGAGGGCAAATAAACTGATGAGACGTATCAAGAAATAATTAAATGAGGAGCTAATGGCCATGGTTTGATAAAATTTCAGCTTTAAACCACGATAATTTTGATTCAAAACATCAAACTTTTCTTCTTCATGTCCTTCATTTGCAAAGGCTTGAACAACACGCACACCACTAATTGAGCTTTCTACGCCCGCATTAAATTCTCCTAGATTTTTATAAATTTTGGTGTTTACTTTTGTCATTTTTTTATTAAAAATGGTCATCGCTATCACAATAATAGGGACTAAAGCAAAGGTTGCCCAAGCTAAAGGTACATGAATACGCAACATTAAATAAAGAGAACCACCTAATGACATACAGGTAATAAAAATATCTTCTGGACCATGATGGGCTACTTCACTAATTTCAAATAAATCAGTTGTGAGTCTACTCATTAATTTTCCTGTTTTTTCATTGTCATAGTAACTAAAGGGTTGTCTTTGTAAATGGGCAAATAATTCAGTCCGCATATCGGTTTCGATATTGGTTCCTAATTTATGCCCAAAATAGGTCACAATATACTTCACACCTGTATTGACTGCATAAAAAAAGAGTAGTGCTAAAGATGCTAAAATAATGAGACGTAAATTATTTTTTGGTAACAGCTGGTCAATCACTTGATTCACAATGACTGGAAAAGCTAGCTCAAGAGCTGCTGCAAGTACTGCACAACCAAAATCTAAGATAAATAACTTTCTATATGGTTGATAATAGCTAAAAAAACGTTTTAACATCTGGTCTTCTCCTCTCTTAGATATGCTTACTATTATAGTCAAAACCAGATAAAAATGATAGTTTAGCCATAAAAAAAGTCCAACTTTTACACATAAAAGTTGGACTTGAAATAGATTTATTTAACAATTAAGCCATCAAGGCTTGCAAAAGAAATCACTAGTTTCCCTAATTTACCTAATAAAGCCAATCTATTTTCACGGACTGCTTTATCCTCAGTCATCACCATGGTTTCATCAAAGAATTGATCAATGGTTGGTTGTAGACTTTCTAATGCAGTAAATTCTTCACTAATGCTACCTACTTCAAAGACTTTTTCCACGCGACAGATTTCTTGATATAAAGCTTTTTCTGATTCATTTTCAAACAAGGCTTCATCTACAACAAAATCCGTTTTTTCAATGGCATCCTTGGCACCTTTTCTGGCTAAATTCATGACACGTGTTAAGGATTCAATCGTTGGTTTAAAGGTTGCTGAATTCAGATTACTTTCTAAGATTCTAGCAGTCTGTACAAGAACTGGCATATCTTCTTGACTAGAGTTTAACACCGCATCAATCACATCATGACGGATTTTTCTTCCTTGTAGTAATTGGCGAATACGGCCTTTGACAAAAGTAATCACTTCATCTTTTTGTTGAATAAAATGCGCAAGTAAATGGTGATCATTTTTTGTTAAAGAAGCAATCATTTCTGTTTCAATTTGTTCAATTGGGAAGCTCCAGCCTTTTTCTTCAATCATTCTTACTACACCATAAGCTTGTCTACGTAAGGCATATGGATCATTTGAACCGGTTGGAATCATGCCAACTGCAAAGAAGCTAGCCACACTATCATATTTATCCGCAATGGCTAAAACTGTCCCAATGTTACTTGCTGGTAAGGCACCTTCACTTGAGGTTGGCATATAATGTTCTCTAATCGCTTGTGCTACGGCTGGCTCTTCACCTTGTAATAAAGCATATTTTTCGCCCATTATCCCTTGTAATTCAGGAAACTCACCGACCATATTTGTCACTAAATCAAATTTATAAATCTCTGCCGCACGATTTAATTGTGCAAGCTCTTCTTTGGTTAAGCCTGCATGCTGACCAATGATTTGTGCCAATTCTTTCACACGCAACATTTTCTCATAAACTGAACCAATTTTTTCATGGAAGGTAATATTTTTTAATCTTTCCACTGCAGCAGCAATGGTGATTTGTTGATCTTCTTGATAGAAGAAGGCACCATCTTCTAAACGGGCAGCCAGGACTTTTTCATTTCCTTTGGCAACATTTTCAATATGCACAGCATCCCCATTGCGAGCTGAAATAAAGTAAGGCAATAATTGACCTGCTTTATTTTTCACATAAAAATAGCGTTGGTGTTCCTTCATTGAAGTAATCAGGACTTCTTCTGGGATATCAAGAAAGCTTTCATTAAATTGGCCAGAAAAAACAGTCGGATATTCAACTAGGTTATTCACTTCTTCTAATAAGTCTGCATCTAAATCCACTACCCAAGCATTTTTTTGTGCCATTTCTTCAATTTGCTCTGTAATCATTAATTTTCTACGGCTCGCATCAGCAATCACAAATTGTTTTTCTAATGCTGCTTCATAATCCTCTGCTTGCGCAAATGAAACAGGGTCTCCTAGGAAACGATGGCCTCTACTTGTTCTATCCGTTGTAACCCCCATTACCATAAATGGAATAATTTCATCATTTAGTAAAGCTGTCACCCATTTTACTGGACGAATATATTTAAAGGAATGATTGCCCCAATGCATACTCACTGGGAAAGTCATTGCAGTAATGACTTTATCTAAACCAGCTAACACCTCAATGACCAGTTTGCCAGGAGTAAATTTTTGAACATGAACATATTCTATCCCTTTAATTTCTTTAAAAGTAATATCAGCTGTTGTTAAGCCTTGACCTCTAACAAAACCCTCAGCTGCTTTACTCCAGTTACCCGCATCATCTAACGCAATTTTTTTAGCAGGTCCTTTAACTTCTTCTTCTACATCTGCTTGTTTTTCAGCAATTCCTTTTACCATTACAGCTAATCTTCTTGGTGTAGAAAAGCTTTTTGCTGCTTCAAAAGATAGGTTTGCTTCTTTTAAATAATTTTCAACACGGGTTAATAATTGAGCAGCACTCGATGAAACATATTGTGCTGGCAGTTCTTCTAATCCAATTTCTAATAATAATGTTTTAGTCATGAGCTGCATCCTCCTTTTCAGCTGTTTTCGCAAGTAATGGGAAGCCTAATTTTTCTCGTTCCGCAACAAAGCCTCTTGCTAAAGCACGGGCCATATTACGAATACGCGCAAGATATTGCGCACGCTCTGTTACTGAAACAGCCCCTCTAGCATCTAGCATATTAAAGGTATGACTACATTTTAAAACATAATCATAGGCTGGATGAATCAAACCATTTTCAATTTGTGCTTTGGCTTCTTTTTCATACATATCAAATAATTGTAACAGCATGTCTTGATTGCTCTCTTCAAAAGCATATTTTGAATGCTCAAATTCTGGTTCAATAAAGATTTCTCCATATTTAACCCCTTGTGTCCATTCTAAATCATAAACGCTATCTACTTCTTGAATATAAGAGGCTAAGCGCTCTAGTCCATAAGTGATTTCACTTGTTACAGGTTTACATTCAAGCCCACCTACTTGTTGGAAGTAAGTAAACTGTGTAATTTCCATACCATCTAACCAAACTTCCCAGCCTAAGCCTGCGCACCCCATTGAGGGATTTTCCCAGTTATCTTCTACAAAACGAATATCATGAGCCAATGGATCAATGCCTAAAATTTTTAAGCTTTCTAGATAAAGCTCTTGAATATTTTCAGGTGACGGTTTCATCACTACTTGAAATTGATGATGCTGAAATAAACGGTTCGGATTTTCTCCATAACGACCATCTGCTGGTCTTCTTGAAGGCTCAACATAAGCTGCATTCCATGGTTCAGGTCCAATAGCACGTAAAAACGTATATGGACTCATTGTTCCAGCACCCTTTTCTGTATCATAAGCCTGCATTAACATACAGCCTTGCTTTGACCAATAAGCTTGTAACGCTAAAATCATTTCTTGCACAGTCTTTTTTTGCCCCATTTTTATACACTCCTTTTTTATACATACAATGAAAATTTCTACTTTTTATCAATAAAAAAAGCCCCTATGTGGCAATCAATGACTACGCACATAGGGACGAATAACTTCGCGGTTCCACCCTAATTCTAGTTAATCATGATATTAACTAGCAACTTTTTTAAATAAGCTCAGGAATGCCTGTTCAAAATCACTTCTATTTTTGGCTTTCACTATTCCAAAATCGCTTTGATAGTCCATTGATTTCTACTTTTTTCCTTCATTGCTTTTATTGACTTGTATCTAAATAATAGCGCTATTCCAAGTGTTTTGTCAACCTAAAAATTCTTATTGATTAAATAATGCTTTCTCAGCATCACTTGCTTCTTCATAAATGATTTCTTTTTCCAACTCACCTTGCACAACACGACGTTCTGCTGCAATATCTGTACTACAGGTATAAAGGGTAATCATTGTTTCCCCATAAACATCATCTAAGATATCAACCTGGTCTGGTTTCACATCAAAAATCTTATTGACCACATAGACATAAATTTTTTGTTCATCTGTAATATAGACTCTATGACCAATTTCTGCTTTTAATAATGGGCTAAATAATAAATGATCTTGTCCATCAGGCATTTTATGTGCAGATAGCGGATAATTTCCTTCTCCCATTTTTTGCCCTATTTTATTTGTAGCTGCCCCTCTAAATAAATTATTTGCACCGACACCTTTAACAATTGGCAAAGCAATTTCCACATCAGGCATTGCTAGCTTCCCAAGATAAATTTCTTCATCAGAATCATCTAAATAGGTTTCTTTAGGCATATATACCCCTTCATCTTTTGGCTCTTCCTCTTGGGATTCAGAGGATATCGTTAAAGGCTGATCTTTTTGCTCTACTAAGTTTTGTTCTACACTTTTAGAAATGAAAAAACCATAAATTTGATTACTAAATACCAAACCAATACCTAAGATAAATAATAGAATGGCTATTATTAACCATTTTATTGAAAATTTTTCTTTTTTCTCTTGTTTATCTTTTTTTACTTCTTTTGTCATTTTTTCACCTCTAAATGATAGGAAAATGAGTACCTTTTAGGATGTGTCTAAAAAATTCAGATGACACAGTCATTTTCAGACACATCCCTAGGCATTCATTTTCTTACAAAACTTTTATTTTTTATTTTTGCGGCTCTTAATAAATGCAGCACCTGATAAGCCCATTAAACCTAAGCTACCTAAGCTAGGAATCACGCCTAGATTTACATTAGTTTTAGCTAAATTAGTTGGTTTTGATGCATTTTCTGGAGTAGCTGTTGTTGTATTCTCTAATGCCTTTGTACCAGCCGGTGTATTGTCAAAATTAAAGTTAAATACATAATCTGAAGTTGTATTGACAATATCGTCAACTAAAGACACAGTGTAGCTACCATAAGATGTATCAAAATTATTTAATTTTGTTTCACCAGTTTCGATATTAGTTGTTCTTAGTGTATATTGATCTGTCCCAATACTCCAAGCTTCTAATTTAATTTTACCATCTTGAGAAGTCAAAACTGAAGGATTTGCTTCAGTAGAGGTTGATTTAATTGTGTAAGTTGCTTCCTCAACAGTTGTTTTAACCATTGTTGGATTCGCAACAACTACAGGAACTTCAATCGATACTGATTTTGGTGTTGAACGTGTAATGACTTGTTCAGTTAATGTAATGGTTGTCTTTTGCGTTGTACTCACAATTGAAGTATCAACTGGTGTTGCTGTGATGTCACCATCTACTGCACTTCCTTCTGCATCTACAAATGTAAAATCAGCTACATCAACTTCCCCATCACTACCTACATGAACTTTAGGAAAGTTGCTTGCTGTAATTGCTTTTCCATTGTATAAAACACTTTTTACAGTTTCAATTGGTGAAACTGGAGTAGCTGGATTTTTACGAGTTAGTGTAAATTCATATTGCTCTCCATCATGTTCAAAAGAAACGGTAAAAGGAACATCATATTCCACTAATTCATGTGAAGCACTGATATCAATATCATTGATACCTTCACCAAATACTCGATAATCAAATTTCCCCGATCCATTGAAGTCATCTTTATAACCAATGACAATGTTTTTTTCTGCTACTAAAACTTCAGTTGCATCTGGATCCCAAAGAGTGGCACGTGTACTTGCTTGCTCCTCAGCAGCTTGAACCGCTGTGTGTCCTGCTAATAATGGGCTGACAAATGTTGTTACCCCAACGCCTAAAATTAGTGCGCTTTTCAAAAACTTCTTAGTTAAATCGTTTTTCATATGTAACTATTCCTCCTATAATTAAAGATATTCTGTATCAAGAGCTGATACAAAACAATCATATAGTGAAATATTTCAACTTACAACAACATCTAGCGATAGCTTATAAACAATATGAACAAACTGTGAAAATAAATATCCTCATCTCATGATAATCAACTCTTACATATAGTATTATCCATTAAGAAATCTTATATGAAAGCTGTTATGATTCTTTTTTTGTATATATAAAATTCGATTCAGAAAGTTTTCTACCATTCATCTTATATATACTTATATCATTCGTCTGATTGACTTCTCAATATCGTTTATTATCTATCATTTTTTAAAGAAGAGCACCTATTATAGGGTACTCTTCTTCATAATAAAATTATTTTTTATTTTTACGACTCTTAAAAAATGCTGCACCTGATAAGCCCATTAAACCTAAACCGCCTAAGCTAGGAATCACACCTAGATTTACATTTGTTTTAGCTAAGTTCGTTGGTTTTGATGCATTTTCTGGAGTAGCTGTTGTTGTGTTCTCTAATTCTTTTGTACCAGCTGGTGTATTATCAAAATTAAAGTTAAATACATAATCTGACGTTGTATTTAAGATATCGTTAATCAATGATACAGTGTAAGTACCATATGTTGTATCAAAGTTATTTAATTTTGTTTCACCAGTTTCAACATTAGTCGTTCTTACAGTATATTGATCTGTCCCAATACTCCAAGCTTCTAATTTAATTTTACCATCTTGAGTTGTTAAAATAGATGGATTTGCTTCAGTAGAAGTTGATTTAATTGTGTAAGTTACTTCCTCAACAGTGGTTTTAACCATTGTTGGATTCGCAACAACTACAGGAACTTCAATCGATACTGATTTTGGTGTTGAACGTGTGATAACTTGTTCTGTTAATGTAATGGTCGTCTTTTGCGTTGCACTCACAATTGAAGTATCAACTGGTGTTGCTGTGATGTCACCATCTACTGCATTTCCTTCTGCATCTACAAATGTAAAGTCAGCTACATTAATCTGTCCGTCACTACCCACATGAACTTTAGGGAAGTTACTTGCAGTAATTGCTTTTCCGTTGTATAAAACACTTTTTACAGTTTCAATTGGTGAAACTGGTGCAGCTGGTTTTTCACGAGTTAATGTGAATTCGTATTGCTCTCCATCATGTTCAAAAGAAACGGTAAAAGGAACACCATATTCCACTAATTCATGTGAAGCACTGATATCGATGTCGTTTGTGCCTTCACCAAACACTCGATAATCAAATTTACCTGATCCATTGAAGTTATCTTTATAACCAATGACAATGTTTTTTTCTGCTACTAAAACTTCAGTTGCATCCGGATCCCAAAGAGTGGCACGTGTACTTGCTTGCTCCTCAGCAGCTTGAACCGCTGTGTGTCCTGCTAATAATGGGCTGACAAATGTTGTTACCCCAACGCCTAAAATTAGTGCGCTTTTTAAAAACTTCTTAGCTAAATCATTTTTCATATGTAACTATTCCTCCTAGAACAATTTTGTATCTTTATTGATACAAAATTAATTATATAATTATATAGTTTAAAAAAGCAATAACGCTTAATTTTTGTTTACATAAAATGTGAACATTTTGTGACACCAATCAAAAGGATTTCATTATTTATCAATGATTGACTCGTTTCTTAAAAAGATAAAAAAAAAGAAAAATGATCGCAGTCAAATTTCTTTAAAAAAGTTAGTATTTTCCATTTTATCAATAAAACTTTTACTCTTTAAATGAATACCTACCATTTCAGTATAAATCAAATCAAGAATTTTCCTTATTTCTTGTTTGGTTTCTTTCTTCACTGATATCTGACCAATTTTATCAATATCAACTGCAGAAAAAAGTCGTAGTAAGTAGACAGCTCTTTCAGATGCATGCATCCGATAAGGGTCTTTATCCCAATGTTTTTCACAGAGAATCCCCTGATATCGCATTGAAAAATCAAAGTGTCCAGTTGTATCATTACAGACCGCACAGCCCATCATTGCTGGTGCAACACCAAAGTATGGCAGCAGCTGCATTTCAAAGATATTGACTAAAATTTCAGGATCTTCCCCATCATCCATACGTTCTAATACACGTTCTATTCGGTGATACAGCTTGCCATCAACAACTCCGTCCTCTAAAGCAGCATCCGCTAATCCTAAAATATAGGTAGCATAAGCATTTAAAAAGATGTTTTGTTGAATCGTCTGGTAGTAGTGGATTTCCTTGGCATCTCTTAAAAAGCAGAGGCCTGTTTTCTTGATATCAGCAATATACGTAGCTTTAGTAAATGATAAGATAGCAGGGGCAATTCGGCTTCTAGGTTTTCTTGTTCCAGCTACAAAGAACATTCTTTTCCCTGCATTTGCAGTAAAAATCTTTACTAAACGATCACTTTCTCTATAATCTCTTACCGATAATATGATGCCTTCAACTTGCTCTAATTGCGCCACCCGCTCACCTCCAATTAACTATATTATTATTGTTGTTTTGCAATAAACAAACACTTATCATTGCTTTTAAAGGTTGGTTTATTCATCAAAAACAGCCCTACCTATTACCTAATAACAAAAAGCTAAGGCATTACGCCTTAACTTCAATTTAATAATCATCCTTACGATAACCAAAATCTTGTAGAGAGCTTTGTTTATCACGCCAGTCTTTTTTAACTTTGATCCATAATTCTAAATAGACTTTATTACCTAGCATCAGTTCAATATCTCTTCTAGCCATTGAACCAATTTTTTTCAACATACTACCAGATTTGCCAATAATAATGCCTTTCTGCGAAGAACGTTCAACAATAATGGTCGCCTGTACTTGAATTTTATCATGTTCATTTTTTTTCATACTTTCTACAACAACTGCTACAGAATGTGGAATTTCTTCTCTTGTTAACTTTAAGACTTTTTCTCTGATTAATTCAGAAACAATGAAATACTCAGGATGATCTGTTACTTGATCATCAGGATAAAACTTGGGACCTTCTGGAATATAGCCCACCACTTGTTCTAATAAAGTTTCAACATTGTTTCCATTTAAGGCTGAAATTGGCACAACTGCAGTAAAATCTAGTTCTTTGCTATAATCTGTAATAATTTCAAATAACGCATCTGGGTGAATTTCATCTATTTTATTAATGATAAGGAAAACAGGTGTTTTGGTATGTTTTAGCTTCTCAATGACAAAGTTATCTCCTGGCCCTCGCTTCTCACTTGCATTAACCATAAATAAAATCGCATCTACTTCTCTTAAGCTACTCAACGCAGAATCTACCATAAAATCGCCTAAACGGTGCTTGGGTTTATGAATTCCTGGGGTATCAATGAAAACAATTTGTGCTTCATCCGTTGTATAAATCCCTTGAATTTTATTACGTGTTGTTTGGGCCTTATCACTCATAATGGCAATTTTTTGTCCAATAACACGATTTAATAGTGTTGATTTTCCAACATTTGGTCTTCCTACAATTGCAACAAAACCTGATTTAAAAGGTTGTTTAGTCATATTTTTTTAAGTCCTCCGGTGTAAAGGCGCCTGGCAATAACTCACTCACTGTGGTTTCTTGATAGGCTCCTTTTAGATTTACTAGTCTCACAGGCATATCTGGTGCACAAAATTCCGCAATCACTTGACGACAAGCACCGCATGGAGAGATTGGGCCTTCTGTATCTCCTGAAACAACTAGGTATTTAAACTGTCTTTCTCCTTCTGAAACAGCTTTAAAAATCGCTGTACGTTCTGCACAATTTGCTAATCCATATGATGCATTTTCAATATTACAGCCTAAATAAACTGTATCATTTTCTGTTACAAGCGCTGCTCCTACTGGAAAATTTGAATAAGGAACATAAGCATTTTCTCTTGCAACAATTGCCTGTTCAACCAACTTTTCTATCTTCATCATATTTTCTCCTTTAAAATAGCTCAATTAATTTAGGTAAAAAAACGATACAACCAATTAGTAATGAAAACGAAGCAGCAATTAACACTGCGGCAGCTGCCATATCCTTGGCTTTTTTAGCAATTGGATGATAAGAACAGCCTGTTACTAAATCAACAATATTTTCGACTACTGTATTTAAGACTTCAATAATAATGACAAGGAAGCAGCAGAACAAAATCATAAACCATTCTACAGTAGATACGTGAAAAAGCCAACACAGCACTAATGAGAGCACTGCACTTAATAAATGTGAACGCATATTGCGCTCCTCTTTAAAAACAGTGACAATGCCTCTAAATGCATGCTTCAGTGAAGCGATAAAACTTTTATTTTTCCCTACTTGCTTATCTTTTAAGTCCATAGGCATCCAATATCTCTTTCTGCAGACCAAACATTTTTTTCTCATCTTGTTCATCCATATGATCATAGCCATTTAAATGTAAGAAGCCATGAATGGCTAAAAATCCTAATTCTCGATCAAAGGAATGACCATATTCTTTTGCTTGGCTTGCGGTTTTTTCTATAGAAATAATGATATCTCCAATATTGACAGGCATTGGCTCATCGAGTAGTCCATAAGAAATCTGCATCTCACCTTCTACTTCATCTTCTAAGGCAAAACTAATGACATCCGTTTCAACATCCTTATGACGATAGGTGCGATTAATTTCTTGTATTCTTTCATTATTCACAAAAGTCACAGACATCTCTGTATCCTCAGCTAAGCCAAGATGTCCGCCTGCAAAATCTAATAAGGTTTGCACCATTTTAATTTGTTCTTCAGATAATTGATTGGTTTCATCAAATAAATCTAGTTCCATTTCTTGCCATCCCTTTACTCATTATTTTTTTCTAATTTAGGGTATTTAATTCTTGAATGGAAAGTACCATTTAAACCATTAATAATTGAAACAGCAATTTTATCAAGCTCTTTTAATGTAATATCTGATTCATTAAATTGACCATCTGCTACTCTACTTTTAATAATCCCATAAACTAAGTTTTCTATTTCTTCTAAGCTTGGATGTGACATTGCTCTTGCAGCAGCTTCGGCGCTATCCGCAATATTGATGACCACTGCTTCTTTCGTTTGAGGTTTTGGTCCTGGATAACGGAATTCTTCTTCTGTAACAGCATCATTTTGCTCTTTTGCTTTAATATAGAAAAAACGCATTAAGGTTGTCCCATGATGTTGGGCACAAATATCAATAATCGTTTGAGGTAAGCCTTCCTCAGTTAAAATTCTGACCCCTTCTGAAACATGGGATAAAATCATATCACGACTTTGTTCTGGTGTTAGCTGTTCATGAGGAGAAACCATGCCACTTGGTAAGTTTTCTACAAAGAACATGGGATTCATCAGCTTTCCTACATCATGATAATAGCAAGCAACCCTTGCGAAAACAGAATCTCCACCAATTTCCTGTACGGCATTGGCACTTAAATTCGCTACCATAATACTGTGGTGATAGGTTCCTGGTGCTTCGGTTAGAATTCTTTTTAGTAAAGGCTGATTTGGATTGGATAATTCTGTCATTTTTAAGACAGCATTTGGTTCAAAAGCTAAGTCAATAAATGGCATAATCGCTAAGGCCATTACAAAGGACATGAGGCCACCAACCACTCCATAAATCAGTAAAAATAAGACATCTGTCGTTAATAAATTGGTATTTTGATAAAAATTAATCATCAACATAAAGCCTAAATTAAAGGCTGCCAACCAGATTCCCATAAATAAAAGTTGTTTATTAACACGTGTTTTAGCAACAATAGCGCCTATCATCCCACTTAAGGCATAATAGAGTGCCATCACAACACCAAAGCCACTTCCAGTATCAGACATAAAGATAAATAGTGAATAAGCTGCTAAAAAGCCATTACTAATAATACCATATCGTCTTGAAATAAAGAGTGTGAGTAATAATGGTGTCATGGCTGCTGGATAAATCATCGAAACATTGCTTGCACCAGAGCTTTGAATCAGCTCGAGTGATTTCATGACAATAGCAGATAAAACGACTAAAACACCATAAAGTGTCATATCTCTACCTTCGCTAAGCGAAGAACGTTTCTTTTGAATGGTATCAAAAACTAAAATAATCGCTTGCATCACTAGTAAAATAATCAAGCCATAAGCTGGTTGATAAGACATTTTTTTATCTAATAGACCAACTAATTCAATTTGTCGATACGTATTATTATCCACAATATGACCTTCTTGAACAAGGACTTGACCTTGTAAAATCATTGTTGGTTGTACTTTATTTTTGGCTTCTGCTCGAGAAACTTCTGTGGCATCTTCATCTAATACATTATTTGGAATAATGCCATTATCAATTAATAAGTTTGCTACTTTTTGATTTTGAACAGACAAATCACTAAAATCTAATTTATCTTTAGCTTTTTGCTTTTCTTTTGTTAGTTCATCCTCAGAAATTTGTGACTTCATGGCTTCATTAATAATATCAATACTTGTCGCTTTGATATTTTTTAAAGTTGTCGCATCACTATCAAAGAGCTGAATTAAACTCCAGTCAGGTAAATTAGATCCAAAAGTACTGGCAACGTTGGTATTGGTTGCTAATTTTTCTTTCAGACTTGCTGCTTTCTCTTTAGAAGTCGGTTTTGCCGGCATGGTGGTTTCACCATTTTTTTCTGCTTCTTTGATTTTTTCTTGATACAGCTTTTCAGATGCTGTATTGATTTCATCAATTGTCACAAATAGCACTTCGACTTTAGAGGTCTGTGACTTCACAAATTCTGGATAATAATGGAAAACAGGAGATACAGCTTCCGCTGCTAGTTTTCTTGCTTCCTCCGTTTTCTCTTTATCCTCAACTGTTGCTGTTGCGCGAATGGTTTCTTTTGCAACATGGTAAAGCTCTACATCTAAGGTTTTAGGCCGAACACTTGGATAGGCAATAAGAAAAAGCAAAAGTGAAAAGAGGAGCATCACAATGGGAGTATATAGCTTTCCTAATTTTTGTTGTATGCGTTCTAAAAAACGATTCATTTTTCCACCTCTTACTTTTATCAGGATTTACTTATGTTATCTTCATTAGCATAGGCTTCAATGATACTTGCTACAACAGGATGCCTTACAACATCACTTGCATCAAATTCAACAAAAGCAATATTTTTAATATTTTGCAAGGTTCGTTCTGCATGGACTAAGCCACTCATCGCACCTCTTTGTAAATCAATTTGTGTTTTATCTCCATTCACAATCATTTTTGAACCAAAGCCTAGTCTGGTTAAAAACATTTTCATTTGAGCAATGGTGGTGTTTTGTGCTTCATCTAAAATCACAAAAGCATTTTCTAATGTTCTACCACGCATATAAGCAAGTGGTGCAATTTCAATCACTCCACGATCCATTAGCCTTGTTGTATGCTCTGAACCAAAAACTTGATAGAGTGCATCATAGACAGGTCGTAAATAAGGGTCGACTTTTTCTTTTAAATCACCTGGTAAAAAGCCTAAGCTTTCACCTGCTTCAACTGCTGGTCTAGTCAAAATAATCTTTTGAACTTCACCTTTTTTTAAAGCGGCTACAGCCATCACAACGGCTAAGAACGTTTTACCTGTTCCTGCTGGGCCAATTCCAAAAACAATATCATTTTTACGAACAGCTTGCACATATTGTCTTTGCCCAAAGTTTTTGACGCGAATGGCTTTGCCTTCTTTATCTTTTGCAATTTCTTCATCATATAAATCAACAAAATACTCTAAAGTCCCTCGTTCAGACATTTTTATCGCACTCACAATGTCTGGTGCACTAATTTTAATCCCTTTTCGTAACAAAAGTTGTAATTGGCTAATCAGTTGTTTTACCTTGTGCACTTGTTCTTCCTCACCAATAATTTCCAATTGATCACCACGACTTCGAATAGCAACAGACATAGCTTCTTCTAATAAGGTTAAATGTTTATCTTGAGCACCAAATAAAGCTGCTGCTTCGTTTGCGTCTTGTAGGTGCATTTCTATAGTTATTTCTTGTTTCAAAAAATCACCACGACCTTCACTTTTTTTGTGCATTTATTCCATTAAATCATAGCATATTTTTCCTATAAAAAGAAGAGATGTTATCAAAGGAACATCTACTATTTCATTTTTTCTCTGCATCAAACACTTGTATGCTATTCTGATGTACCTACAATTTCGTTTTTTTGTTTGTTAAGTAAGGTTTATTTTTGATTATCCATCTATTTTAAAAAATAAAAAAGCACAGTCCTCTTTTTCAAAAGGTCTGTGCTTATTATTAAGAATTTAATAGTTCTCTCACAATTTTATTGACTTGATTGCCATCTGCTTTGCCTTTTGTTTGAGGCATTACAGCACCCATCACAGCGCCAATATCTTTCATACTAGATGCAGATACTTTTGCAATTGCTTGGGAAACTATTTCTTTAATCTCTTCTTCAGATAATTGAGCAGGTAAATATTTTTCCACAATTGCGATTTCTCCTTGAACCTTTTCAACCAAATCTTGACGATCTGCATTTAAAAATTCTGCAAGAGAATCACGTCTTTGCTTCATTTCACGGGATAAAATTGTGAGTTCTTCTTCAGAAGACAATTCTTTTCCAATATTAATTTGCTCATTTTGTAAAGCAGCCTTTAGCATACGAATAACAGAAAGAGTTTCTTTATCCTTAGCTTTCATGGCTGTTTTAATATCTTCATTTAGTGTAGTTAGAAGTGTCATTATCTTCACCTTCTAGTTGAAGCTTAGAAACGCTTACGTTTTCTAGCTGCCTCAGATTTTTTCTTACGTTTTACACTTGGTTTTTCATAAAACTCACGTTTACGTGATTCTTGTAAAGTACCAGATTTTGAAACGGTACGTTTGAAACGACGAAGAGCATCATCAAGAGATTCGTTTTTGCGAACGACTGTTTTCGACATATTAAATTCCCTCCCTCCGAGCTTTCATTGTAACCTTGTTTTTTAACAAAAAATATTGCTAAAAACAATTGTTCAACCATAATTATAGCTAAACAAAGTTTTTCAGTCAATAAGCAACTGTAAAAAAATGCAAATAGTTTGAAACTTTTTTTAGATTGCTCACATTTCTGTCAAAATTTCTGCTTTTTTATACGATTTCTTCTTCATTTTATTTGTTCTATTCTATTGTTTTAATTCTGTCACATATGAAATGGCTGATAGTACATAAAGAGGTGCTGTTTCAGTTCTTAAAATCCGTGGGCCTAAGCCACATAAAAGAAACCCAGCAGTCTCTAATTGTTCTATTTCTTTAGGCGCAAGTCCTCCTTCTGGGCCAAATACCACAAGGATTTTTTCTCCTGGTTTAACCTGCTGAAGCACTTTAGCAAACACAGCTTGTTCATTTTCTTTTGCAGACTCTTCATAAGCAACTAAGCAGTAATCATAGTCTGCTGCTTGTTGAGCAATTTCTTCAATTGAAGTTGCTAAAGGATAAATGGTTGGTACTTTTCTACGGTGAGATTGTTCGGCTGCTTCAAGTGCTATTTTTTGCAGACGCTCGATTTTTTTTGTTGCTTTTTTATGGTCCCATTTGGTAATGGAGAAGTGCCCTTGAAAAGGAATAAAGGCAGCTGCACCTAATTCGGTTATTTTTTGAACAACAAATTCTAGTTTATCTTGTTTGGGTAAGCCACTGGCAATGGTCACTTGAATAGGTAGTTCTTTTTCAGCAACTTCATCTGCTATCCACTTAAGGGAAACTTGCTCTTGGTTGATTGTGATAATTTCAGCGATGATACTGCGACCACTTGGAAAAACTAAATAGACTTGTGTGGCTTCTTTCATGCGCATCACACGATTCATATGGTGATGCTGCTCTCCTGTTATCACGATTTCTTGTAACTGATTTTCTGCTAGCTCTTTTTCTAAAAAATAACGTTGCACGTGTTAGTCCTCCACTACTTTTTTAGCAATGATTGCAATCCAATCACCCATTTGATGCACTTGGTCGATTTGAAAGCCTTGCGCAATTAAGGCAGCAAGAATCTCTGCTTTTTTATCAACAATAATCCCTGAGGTAACAAAATAACCATTTGGCTTTAACACACGCCATGCATCTGCAATGAGTTTTAAAATAATTTCAGCAAGGATATTGGCTACCACTACATCTGCTTCTAATGTAATCCCATTTAATAGATCATTAGCTGCTACAGATACATCTTGTGCAAATGCATTAAGATTCATATTTTCTTTTGCTGATCTGACAGCTACCTCGTCTAAATCATAGGCATAGACTTGTGCTGCATTTAAAGCTTTGCTAGCAATACTTAATACACCTGAACCAGTTCCTACATCAATGACTGTTTCCCCACCTGTAAGCACCATCTCTAAGGCCTGCAAGGATAATCTTGTGGTTGGGTGTGTCCCCGTTCCAAAGGCCATACCTGGATCTAGCTTAAGAATCCGCTCATCTTCATGTTTTTTTGTATAGTCTTCCCAGCTAGGTACAACGGTTAAAAAGCGAGAAACTTTAACAGGATGATAATATTTTTTCCAAGCTGTCGCCCAGCTACTTTCTGAAACTTCACTAATAGTTAACTCATTTTTTCCAATGTCTAAACCAAAAGTAGTTAAGGTCAAAATTCTTTGTTTCATTGCGGGTAAAATTTCTGGTAAAAAAATGGTTTCAGGAAAATAGGCTTTGATTGCCACACCTTCTGCTACATAATCAGCTGGGTCAATCTCCCAGATTTCGCCAAAGCCGTCGTCTGGTACATTCTCTAAGTCCATTTTATCTTCTATTGAAACCCCACTTGCTCCTGCTTCAATAAAGATATTGGAGACCGCCTCTACCGCCATCGAACTTGTTAATAGTTTTATTTCCATCCACTTCATCTTCTCAACGCCTCTTCCATTTTTTTCTATATCTATCTTAACATGGAATCCTTATCTGAAATAGTGTTTTTAGTTTGAAAGGTTTAAAATTCAATACACATAAAAAACATTGGAGAAAGAATTTTCTTCTTCCTCCAATGTTCATAGGTGACACTATCAATCCAATTTAACAAGGTGCCACTTTTATCTGTTATTTTTTCTTTTTACCTTTTTTACTACCATTATTGAAAGCATCTTTTACTTTGTTAAAAAGATTGCCATCACTCTGTTCTGTTACAGTGATGCCACTTGCTTTCGCAAAGCTACGTAAGCTTTCTTTTTGTGCTTCACTTAAGTTTTTAGGCGTAATCATTTGTACTTTGACATGTTGATCGCCCATTGCACTACTTCTTAATCTTGGTGCACCTTTTCCTTTTAAGCGGAAAGTCATCCCAGTTTGTGTACCTGCTGGAATCTTCAACTTCACTTTACCATGAACAGTTGGGACTTCTATTTCATCACCTAAAGCTGCTTGTACAAAGCTAATTGGCAATTCATAGAATATTTCTGAGCCATCACGGTCAAATAGATCACTTTCTTCTACTCTGAAAATGACATATAAATCACCATGTGGTCCGCCATTGATTCCGGCTTCTCCTTGTCCATTTAAGCGCATTTGTTGGCCGTCTTCTACACCAGCTGGCACGGTTACTTTGACGCTATGACTTTCTTTAACATGACCTGAGCCATGACAAGTTGGACATTTTTCTTTGATTTCTTTTCCTGTTCCATGACATACATCACAGGTTTGACGTGTCATCACACGACCTAGTGGTGTATTGCGTTCAACATTTAAAGAACCTGAGCCATGACATTTATGACAGGTTTCTGGATGGGTTCCTGGTTTTGCACCATCGCCACCACACGTACCACAAGTATCTTCACGATTATATTTAATGGTTGTCTCTTTACCAAAAATGGCTTCTTCAAACTTCATTTTCATTGTATATTGTAAATCATTTCCTTGTCTTGGTGCATTTGGATTCGCTGAGCGACCACCGCCACCACCAAAGAATGATTCAAAGATATCTTCAAAGCCGCCACCGAAACCGCCAAAACCTGATGAGCCGCCAAAGCCGCCACCACCGAAGCCTCCGCCGCCAAAGTTTGGATCTGTACTTGCATGACCATATTGATCATAACCAGCTTTTTTCTGTGGATCGCTTAAGACTTCATATGCTTCTGCAATTTCTTTAAATTTATCTTCTGCTCCAGCATCTTGGTTAATATCAGGATGATACTGTTTGGATAATTTACGATAGGCTTTTTTGATTTCGTCATCAGAGGCACTTTTTGAAACACCAAGCACTTCATAATAATCTCTTTTTGCCATTTATTTCCCTCCTGTTTGTTTCATATAAGATGCTCATTATGACATCAATGTTCGTTTTCTTTACCTTTCAAAGCATACCATATTCGAAAGAAAAAGCCAAAAGCATTTTCAGCTTTGGCTCCTCCTTTCAAGACGTCAAAAAGTTGCTTATTTTTCGTCGTCGTTAATTTCTTCAAAGTCAGCTTCCACAGTATCATCTGCACCGCTTTGAGCTGCCTCTGGATTTGCTTCTGCTTGCGCTTGTGCAGCTTGTTCATATAATTTAACTGTTAATGCTTGAACGATTTCATTCAATGCATCACGTTTTGTTTTCATGCCTTCGATGTCGTTAGCTTCAACTGCTGCTTTTAATTCATCACGCGCTGCTTCTGCTTTTTGAACTTCTTCAGCATCCACTTTACCTTCTAATTCACCTAATGTTTTGTCAACGCTGAACAATAATTGATCAACATCATTACGTAAATCAACTTCTTCTTTACGTGCTTTATCGGCATCCGCATTTGCTTCAGCATCTTTTACCATGCGTTCGATTTCTTCATCAGATAAACCTGAAGATGATTTAATGGTAATGGTTTGTTCTTTGTTTGTGCCTAAATCTTTTGCACGAACATTTACGATACCATTTTTATCAATATCAAATGATACTTCGATTTGAGGAACACCACGTGGTGCTGCTGGAATATCTGTTAATTGGAAACGACCTAAAGTTTTGTTATCTGCTGCCATTGGACGTTCACCTTGTAAGACGTGTACATCAACTGCTGGTTGGTTATCAGCTGCTGTTGAGAAGACTTGTGATTTAGTTGTTGGGATTGTTGTATTACGTTCAATTAATTGTGTAAATACGCCACCCATTGTTTCAATACCAAGTGATAATGGTGTGACATCAAGTAAAACGATATCTTTCACATCACCTGTGATAACGCCACCTTGGATTGCAGCACCCATTGCAACTACTTCATCTGGGTTTACTGATTTATTAGGTTCTTTACCAGTTTCTTTACGTACTGCTTCAACAACTGCTGGAATACGTGTTGATCCACCAACTAGGATGACTTGGTCAATATCAGATTGTGATAAACCAGCGTCTTTTAATGCTTGGCGAACTGGAATTTTTGTACGCTCTACTAAGTCTGATGTGATTTCATCAAATTTAGCTTTTGTTAAGTCCATTTGGAAGTGAATTGGACCTGCAGGACCTGCTGTAATAAATGGTAAGTTAATGTTTGCTGAAGCTGCACCTGAAAGTGTTTTTTTAGCATCTTCTGCTGCATCTTTCAAACGTTGTAAAGCCATTTTATCTTGTGATAAATCAATGGCATTTTGTTTTTTGAATTCAGAAACCATATAATCTACAATTTTATTATCGAAGTCATCTCCACCTAAGTGGTTATCTCCTGCTGTTGCTAATACATCAAATACGCCATCACCTAATTCAAGGATTGATACGTCAAATGTACCACCACCAAGGTCAAATACTAAGATTTTTTCATCTTGATCTGTTTTATCCATCCCATAAGCTAATGCTGCTGCAGTTGGTTCGTTAATGATACGTTCTACTTCTAATCCTGCAATTTTACCAGCGTCTTTTGTTGCTTGACGTTGTGCATCATTAAAGTAAGCTGGAACTGTAATCACTGCTTTTGATACAGTTTCGCCTAAATAATCTTCAGCATATCCTTTTAGATATTGTAAGATAATCGCTGAAATTTCTTGTGGTGTGTAGTCTTTTCCTTCAACATTTACTTTATAGCCAGTTTCGCCAATATGACGTTTAACTGAACTGATTGTGTTAGGGTTTGTTACTGCTTGGTTTTTTGCAATTTTCCCGACTTGACGTTCACCATCTTTAAATGCCACAACTGATGGTGTTGTATTGCTATCATCAGCACGGTTAGGGATAATTTTTGCTTCCCCACCTTCTAATACTGCTACTGCTGAGTTTGTTGTTCCTAAGTCAATTCCGATAATTTTACTCATTTTACATTACCTCTTTTTTAGTTTATTTTTTTTAATGCAAACAGAGTTTGCAGAGACATCTTTTTTTATTGTGCGACGACAACCATTGCATGGCGTAACACACGGTCTTTAATCGTATACCCTTTTTGGAATACTGAGACAACTGTGTCTTTTGCTTGATCTTCAGTTGCAGGCTGTGTTTGAACGGCCTGATGCAAATTAGGATCAAAAACTTCTCCTAATGAAGGAATTTCTTCAATGCCTTCTTTTTTAAGTGCTGCTAAGAAGCTTTCTAAGGTCATTTCAATCCCTTTTTTAAGGCTTTCACCCGCTTCATCACTGACTTCAATGGCTAAAGCACGCTCTAGGTTATCTAGCACTGGAAGTAATTCCATCGCTAGTGTTTGAGAACGATACTTTGCAGCATCTTCTCTATCTTGCTGGGTACGTTTACGAATATTCGCAACATCAGCTTGTAAACGAAGATAACGTTCTTCTGAGGCAGCAAGTGCTTCTTGTGCAACTTCCAATTCTGTTTTTTTAGTAGCTTCTTCTTTATTGTCCACTTCTTCTGCTGTTTCTACATCAGCCTCAGGTTGGATTTCTGCTACTACTTCTTCTTCATTTTGTGTTTCTTCATGTGTTTTTTTCTTTGACACAAGCGTTTCCTCCTTATGTTGCTATTCTTCTAAGAAGCGATAGTAATCGCTCACTTTATCCGCTAGCTCATTTCTAAATGTATCTACTAGTCCTAGCATTTTGGAATAAGGCATACTGGTCGGACCAAGTAGTGCAATCATTCCTTCACCATGTCCCACAACTTGATAGGTTGCAGTGATTAAACTAAAGTCAGAAAATAGGTCATTGTTTAATTCTTGTCCAATTTTCACATGAATCCCATCAGACTTTCTTGAAATCAATGTTCTTAAATTGTTTCCTTCATCCATTAGTGAATAAATGGATTTAAACTTTTCGATATCTTGAAATTCTGAAAAGTTTAACAGGTTCATTTTGCCACCGACATAAAATCGTTCTCTTATTGTATGTGTGATAATATTGCCAAACACATCAACAAAAAGATCTGAATCGGTATGGAGATGTCGTGCTAAAATTTGTGGTATTTCGACATTGATTTTCTTGAAAACCTCAGTTAATGGTAAGCCAATCAATTGGTCATTAAAGATTTTCACAATGGTTTCTAAATCTGCTAGCTTCATCCCAGGTGGAATCGTAAATGTCCGATTTTCAACATGGGCTTGATCGGTGACCAAAATGGCCATCGCTTGATGTTCACTTAATGGTACTAATCTAAAGCCAGTTAACTTATTCTCTTGCATTTTCGGTCCTAAAAGAATCGCTGTGTAGTTTGTTAGCTCTGATAAAATATTCGCTGATTGCGACACAATTTCGTCTAGCTCATGGTATCTAGGTCCAAATGCTGAACGAATTTTTGCAACCTCCTGGGCAGGCAACTGCTCAGGTGAAATCAAATAGTCTACATAGAAACGATAGCCTTTCACTGAAGGAATACGGCCTGATGAAGAATGGGTCTTTTCAATAAAACCTAACTCCTCAAGTCGGCTCATTTCATTTCGAATCGTAGCAGAACTAAAAGGCAGGCTTAACTCATTCATCAACGTCTTAGACCCAACAGGATGTCCTGTTTCAGTATAGAACCGAATGATTGATTCTAGAATCAATACTTGTCTTTCTGTTAACATCTGATCACCCCTTTTAGCACTTAACAACATCGAGTGCTAACATACTCATAAATTAACAAATATCTTAGGCTTTGTCAACGATTAAAGCTTAAAAAATAATAAAAAAAGTGAGAATCTTAAAAAAAAATCACGATTTGTAGCTTTTTTCACGATTTCTGCTACTTTCTTCATTATTTTTGTTATAATGATTCAAAGAAAAGCTAAAACGAAAATGAGGAGATTATCATGATTGGTGTTAGTGCCTGTTTGGCGGGATGTCCTTGTCGGTATGATGGACAAGCAAATACGGTTGAAGAAATAAAAAGATTGATTCAAAATGAACAAGCAGTCGCTTTTTGTCCAGAAGTGCTTGGAGGTCTTGCGACACCTCGTGAGCCTGCTGAGATTGTGGGCGGTTCTGCTGAGGATGTGTGGAATGGTTCAGCTAAAGTGCTGACAATTTCAGGTAAAGATGTGACAGAAGCATTTAAAAATGGTGCGCTGGCTACTTTAGCAGCCCTTAAAAAGCATGGGATTAAAACAGTGATTTTAAAAGCGAATAGTCCTTCTTGTGGGAGTGAGATGGTATATGATGGGACTTTTTCTGGGCATAAAATAATTGGTAATGGATTAACTGCTGCTTTATTGAAAAAACATCAGATTATCGTGACGGATGAATATCATTGGAATGCATGATTAAATCGTGTACACGACTAATGATAGCAGTGAATACTTTTCAAAAAACAGCAAAAATCCATATCAATTTTTGATATGGATTTTTGCTACTATTAGATTAAATGTTCTTCTATTAAATCAGTATAATATATAATCTCTTTATTTAATGATTTAGCAAATTCTATTTCACTTTTTGTACTATTTCCTATATAACTGTTTACATTGACAACGAATATCCCATCGGATAGCTTTATTTTCTCTTTGTGCATTTTTCCAAGTATCTTTAATTCTGCTTCAGAAAAAGCATCCTTGGCATGATTTGCTGGAATGATTGGAGTCAATACTACATGTCCTCTCAATTCCATTTCCACAGCTACTTTCATTATCTCATCTTTAAATGTTAAACTACCACAAACTGTCATAACCTTCATTTAAGCATCAGTCCTCATTTAGTATTGGATACATTTTCTTATAACAGGTTTTTTAATGCCTTTTCAAATTCTTTTTTCTGCATTTTACGACGTTTCATTCCTGTATATAGTCCTTTTTCTGGTGCGATAATAAAGACTAGCAAAAAGACCAAGCCAGTTACAACTGCCATCATTCCAGCAATCGAGACATCTGCTAGCATCGCTAATTGGAAGCCAACAATCCCATTGAAAGCACCAATTCCTGCACTAATGACCAACATTTTCTTTAAATGATTGGTTAACAGATAGGCTGTAATCGGTGGGCCTACCATAAAAGCAACGACTAAAATGGAGCCTACTGCTTCAAAAGCACCTACTGCTGTGACTGAAACCATTGTCATTAAGCCATAATGGATCAACACTGGTGAAAAGCCTAAAGCAGCAGCTAAAGCTGGATCAAAAGTGGCAATTTGTAATTCTTTGAAGAACACAATTACAGCTATGACTGCAATCAGTAAGATAATCCCCATCACATAAATGGCTTTCGCCCCAATATCTACTCCAAAAACAAGCAAGCGATCAAATGGTGCAAATGCTAATTCGCCAAGTAACACTGAATCTGTATCTAAGTGAACCGATCCTGCATAACGAGAAATCAGAATAATCGCAATGCTAAAAAGCAAGGGAAAAACAACACCAATTGAAGCATCTTTTCCCAAGAGCTTTGTTTGGTGTAATAATTCTGTTAACCAAACTGTAAAAACACCCATTAAGGCTGCCCCAAGAATTAAATAAGGAGAAGATAAATCCTCAGTAACAAAGAAAGCCATCACAATGCCTAATAAAATTGTGTGTGTAATGGCATCTGCCATCATTGCCATTCCTCTTAAGACTAAGAAAACACCAGGTAAAGCGCAGGCTACCGCAACAATCACGGCAATGATTTGAATTTCTAATGCTGGATTGTTCATGCAGCGCCCTCCTCTGTTTTTAACTTCTCTTTTAAATAATGCTTTTGTCTATTTCTTAAATAAAGTGTCCAAATCATCCCACGACCGGGTGCAAATAATAAACTAAATAAGACGATCATACTTAAAACCAAAACAATGGTTGGTCCTGTTGGCATTTTAGTGACTACTGAGCTGATTACTGTTCCTACGATACCTGAAACTGAGCCAAAAATAGCAGCTAAAAATACCATAATATTTAAACGATTGGTCCATTGTCTAGCTGCTACAGCAGGGCCAATTAATAAGGCACTCATTAATACAACGCCAACTGTTTGTAGCCCTAAGATAATGGTTAAGACAATCATTCCTGAGAGCAACAAATTAATTTTTTGTGTCGAAAAACCAATACTTTCAGCAAAAACTTCATCAAAGGCTAATAATTTAAATTCTTTCCAAAAAAGAAAAACTAACACTAACATCACACTACCAATGCCAATCATCCATTCGACATCTTGAATTAAGAGTGCGGAGGATTGCCCAAAGATAAAGTTTTTTAAGCCTGCTTGGTTCGCATTCGGTAGTTTTTGAATATATGTCAGCAAAACCAGACCTAAACCAAAGAAAATCGATAAAATAAAAGCTAATGCGTTATCATACTTAATGTTAGAATAATTGACAATTTTAATAATAAAAAATGTCCCAATTAAGCCAGAAATCAAGGCACCTAGCAATAAGACTTCTGAACTTTTAATGCCTGTTAGCATAAAAGCTAAACAGATTCCTGGCAAGGCAGCATGAGAAATCGCATCGCCTAACAAGCTTTGTTTTCTTAAAACAGCAAAACTCCCAATCACGCCACTTAGTAAACCTAATACACCAGATCCTAGTGCCACAATTTGCAAGGTATAATCAGAAAACAGCTGAATCAATGAGCTCATTCAACCAGCTCCTCTCTTACTTCATTTGCTTCTTTTTGATAAGTTTTTGCTAAATTTTCTTCTGTAAAAATAGTTTCTACTGGACCGCTTTCAATCACTTCACGATTAATAAGTGTCACATCATCAAAATAAGTGGGGACGGTTTGTAAATCATGATGGACCACCACAACCGTTTTTCCAGCTTTTTTTAAATCCTTTAACAAAGCCACAATTGTTTTTTCCGTTTGCGCATCTACTCCTTGAAAAGGTTCATCCATAAAGTAAATGTCTGGCTGTTGAACCAAGGCACGGGCTAAGAATACCCGCTGTTTTTGTCCACCAGATAATTGACTAATTTGACGATTTTCATAGGTTTCCATGCCCACACGTTTTAACATTTCTCTAGATAAAGCATAGTCCGCCTCTTTTGGTCGCTTCATCCAACCAAGGTGCCCATATCGCCCCATTAAAACCACATCTAAAACGGTTGCTGGAAAATCCCAGTCGACACTTCCGTTTTGAGGTACATAACCAATTAAGTTGCGCTCTTCTTTTTTAGATAAGTGCTCACCTAAGTCAAAAGTAATCTCTCCTGCTACTGGTTTTAATAGCTCCATAATCGCTTTAATTAAAGTGGATTTTCCTGCACCATTTGGTCCCACAATAGCCATTAAGTGGCCTCGTGGAATCGCTAAGTTGACATTCCATAAGACTGGCTGTAAGTCATATGCGACTGTTAAATGCTTGATTGTAACAACTGGATTCTCTTTCTTCAACCCAATTCCTCCTTATTTCAATGAATCGACAATAATATCGACATTTTTTTTGAATGTTTTAATATAGGTTTCATCCCCAGATTGCTTATCTCCTAATGAATCAGAGTAAAGCTCGCCACCAATTTCAATCGCTGCACCTTTTGCCTTAACAGCAGCTTGTAAGGCTTGAATGGTTTTTGGTGAGACAGAGGATTCTACAAAGATTGCTTTGACATGATGTTTCACAATAAAATTGGCCATTTCACTGACATCACCTGTCCCTGCTTCTGAAACTGTGCTAATGCCTTGGATACCTACTACTTTAAAATCATAGGCTTGTCCAAAGTATTCAAAGGCATCATGAGCCGTTACTAGAATCCTTTGATCCTCGGATAATTCAGCAACACGTTTTTCAATATAAATTTCTAATTCATCTAATTCAACTAAATAGTCTGTTAAATGCTGTTGATAGTCCGCTTCATTAGTAGGATCTTTTGCAATCAGTCCTTTTGTCACTTCTTTTGCAGCAGCTTTCCAATTCGCCACATCAAACCAAATATGTGGGTCATAGCTGACACCATCATCATCTGATACAATTAATCTGGATTCATCTAAGCCATTTTCAATCGCAATAACATCTTTTCCAACCTTATCTAAGGAAGCAAAAACATCTCCCATTTTACCCTCTAAATGTAAACCAGTGTAAACCACCATATCCGCTTCTTGCATTTTGATGACATCCCCTGCGCTGGCTTGATATAAGTGAGGATCGACACCTGTTCCCATTAACCCTTTGACAGAAACATGTTCGCCACCAATGGTTTGTACCAAATCGGTCAGCATAGTCGTTGTCGTCACGATATTTATTTTGTCATGATCCTGTGAGTCAGCAGTTTTTCCACTACAACCAATCGCTAGCAAGGACAACATCAAAACGGCTGCTATTAACCTTATTTTTTTCATGAAAGACCTCACTCCTTATGCTAATCGTTCAACAAATAAATGCTGCGCTGCTTTCTGACTAATATGCACGATTTCACAGTTCTCTTTTTGGATTTTAATCGGCCCTTCGTATGAGCCAATTGAAAGTAAGGTAAAGCTTTCGCCAATATGCATATCTAGTTCAATTAAATAATCCAGCAATTCTTTTTCATCCATGACTTTATAGAGACATGCTTTCTGACCAACTTCTAATGCAGATAAGGGGTAGGTCACTGTTTCATCCACAACTACTGTCCCTTTTGGAATCATATCTCCATGAGGACATTTTTCAGGAAAGCCTAGAAATGCATCTAAGCGTTCACTTAAAGTACTTGAAGTAACATGTTCAAGCAACTCAGCCTCTTCATGGACTTCGCTCCAAGAGTAGCCTAATTTTTCTACTAGAAATACTTCCCAAAGACGATGCTTGCGAATGAGAATAGAAGCTTCAGCGATGCCTGTTTCGGTTAATTGAACGCCTTGATAAGGGGTATAGGTAATATAGCCACCTTTTACAAGCTTTGTCATCATTTCACTAACCGATGCTGCGGAAACTTTTAGTCCTGAAACAATTTCTTTATTACTAACTTTTTTATAAGTGCCATTTAGTTCAAAGATCATTTTTAAATAGTCTTCTTTATTTGGTGTCATCTAAATAGATGCCTCCTTTTTCTGGAAAATATTTTTAGGTAAACCTAAAACTTATCTTTAATATAGCGAATCTTGTGGGGAAAAGCAATAGGAAAGATTAGTCGTTTAAATTTGATGTAATAATTTTTATAAGGATAATTTTGGAAGTTTTTTTATTTTGAGGATTTAATAAAAGTCTTTGTTTATTGAGTTATGATGGATGTGATTGGATAGTATGAATGATTATTTAGTTGTAATTTTTTATGAAGTTAATAATGTGAATGAGTATTTTAATGCTACAATTAATAAGATTATAGTATTCTTTTGATTTAGCTATCATGTAGAAAATA
>NZ_FOHA01000020.1 GCF_900111355.1 Isobaculum melis | reverse complement strand
TTTTGAGAAAACTCGTAACCAGAAATGATCACAAAGAAGCCAATGAAAAGATAATTTAAGATACTACTTGATGAAAGTGCTCCTTTAAGCGCAATTTCAGGCGTCCATACAGCATTACCATAGGCTTCCATTACTGCAGAAGTTTCTGTACTTACGCCAATTGAAGTAAACGCCTCAGATAAGACAACAGAACCAGCCAACCCAATAATAGCTATTAAAATCATATAAAACCCTTTTGAATGAAATAATCGATAGAAATCTGCTTTAATTAAACGTAACATTATACTTCCTCCTTAAGACTGCTCACTAGATTTGTGTAATAGTTTTCTAAACTGTTTTCTTTTTTTCCGATGTAATCTACTAGAACGCCATTTGCTGCGAGGAGCATATTGATTTCTCTAACAGATTGCTTCTCAGTAAAAATATGAATTTCATCTTGTGCAACAACTTCAAATGTATCACCAATTTTTTCTTTTAATAACATAGCTGCTTTGTTGACATCATCAATTTTGACAACAATTGCCTCTGTATTTGATGCATCAAACTCGGCTTTGGTTAATTCTTGTACCATTTGACCCTCATGGATGAAGCCAAAGCGAGTTGAGACATGATAAAGCTCTGTTAAAATATGACTTGAGATTAAAATCGTTGTATTTTTTTCACGGTTGATCCGCTCAATAATTTCTCTAAATTCAATAATGGCAATTGGATCTAAGCCGTTAATGGGCTCATCTAAAATCAAGAAGTCTGGATTGCTGACTAATGCCATGGCAATGCCTAATCGTTGTTTCATCCCTAATGAAAAGTTTTTAAACTTTTTCTTTTTTGTATCCGCTAAATTCACAAAAGTTAAAGCTTCTTCAATCACAGATAAATCATGAATGCCTTTTTGAATACAAATGATTTTCATATTTTCATAAGCAGATAATTTATTGTAAGCCGCAGGTGCTTCAATTACAGAGCCAATACGCTGTAAGACACTGCTATATTCTCTAGTACGTTTATTTTTTCCTAGTAGCACAATTTCACCAGATGTTTGTTCAGATAAGCCAGTGATTAATTTCATAATGGTGGTTTTACCCGCACCATTTCTTCCAATTAAACCGTAGATATCTCCTTTTTTTACTTCTAGTGTCACGCTTTTCAGTGCTTCTTCTTTACCAAATTTTTTTCCAACATTTTTTAATGATAATACTGCTTCAGTCATTTATGTTCCACTCCTCTTTTTTTAGTTATGTAGGCTACACGTTGTTTGTTTCAAGCAACTGTGTTGTTTTCCTTTCAACACCATAACTATACCAAGCATCTCTTAAATGGTCTCTTAACCAATTATTAACTATTTCTTAAATCCCTAAAAAGTCAAAATAAACCTTTTTTACAAGATCATTCGTGCGATTAATTGGAATCCGCAATCAATCATATATAGAAGTGAAAAAATAGAAAAAGCCATCAAGCAAAATAAGTTATTCATGGAATACCATTTGAAATCAACCAAGGAGAAATTTTATGTTTGCTATTAAAGCCTGATGATTCATATTATCTAATGTATCGTTTTCTAAGAATTGTTCAAAGAGATGCATTCATTTATTAACCCACTGTGTTTTTTGAGATGCAGTTTAATAAGAGAAGATTTTCTTAATAAAACCGTAATTGACTATTAATAAAAAATGAGGAATATGATAAGATAAATAAAAAGTTAAAAGGAGAACCACATGGAAAAAAATAACATTCCTATTTTTGGAAAAAAGCTACAAGATCAAACATATGAACAAAGAATAGGTGCTTACATGATTGTAGCAGATGAAGCAAGAAAGCAAATGATTCTTGTTTCACCCCCTAACGGTGCTTATTTTTTACCCGGTGGAGAAATTGAAGGTCAGGAAACAAATGAAGAAACGCTCACTAGGGAATGTATGGAAGAGCTAGGCTTTCAAGTAAAAGTAGGCCAGTATCTTGGCCGCTCAGATGAATATTTTTATTCCAGCTTTAGAGATACTTATTTCCATAATCCAGGTTATTTTTATGTTGCGGATCAATGGAAGGAAAAATGTCCACCATTGGAGCGCTTTAACACACTAGAATGGTTTCCATACGAAGAAGCGTTGTTGAAGCTAAAACGAGGCAGTCATCGTTGGGCGGTTGCTGAATTTATCAAACAGCTAAAGAAGTAACAGTAAGCCTTTGATTCTCACTATTTCAGCAGAGAATCAAGGGCTTTATTTTTGTATGTTTGATAGTAGTTCTATCACATAACTTCTTGGAATAAGAGACAAAAATATTCATTGATTCTTTTAAATTAATGTGCGAATAAGTAGCCTTATTTAGTGTGTACGATTTAAAAAGAATTTTACTACTGACAAAAATGGGAAGATTGATAGGATAGTAATCTATATTCGCATTCAATATGTAGAATTGAAGATAGGTCCCAAATAGTTTACATGTGAAAGAAATCCTTGGTTATCTTGGCACTATTTCTTATTATACAAAAAAGATATTTTTGTTTTAGCTGATTTTTATAAAGATTTACTGTTAAAAATGCTGTTCTTGCAGAAAGTACTATTTTAATACTTAAGGTGTGTGATTTAAATAAACTAGCTCAAAAATAAATTTAAGCTATAAAAATGAAAAAGAAGCAACTTTTATAAAATCAGCTTTCGGATTTTATTGGAAACCTATTATTTTTATGAGAACCATAAAAAAGACTTGAATAAAAATCAATAGCATTACATAATAGTTTAAGTAACGCATCTTAGAGGGAGGGAAAAATGGAACCTATTAAAGTAAATATTGATGAAATAAACAATGATTTAAAACAGCTAGAACGGAACATCAACGATTTTTCGACATACGGAAAGAAATTTATTCAAGAAGTTCGGTCAGACATGTCTCATTTCAACAGCGATTTCACTTCACAAGCAGATACACTATTGTCTTTTATGGAGGATACAAAAGCGGAAAGTTTGATTAAAAACATGAAAAAATATCATCAGCAGATTGGTGATTTAAAAGAATCCTTTGTTGAAGCAGATGATAAAATGGCAGAGGAGATGACATAAATGGGACATACCTATGATTTTTGTACAACCATGGTAAATAAATGGTGTGGGATGATTGATGATGCAATGACTTCTGTCTCGAAAGAAGTATCAGATATGGATTTTGATAATGTGGTACAACGTGAACAAATGGAAGAATATTTAAACGAGTACCTAGTTACCTGTCGTAACTTTCAAGAAGCTTTAAGAGCCTATTATTTTAAATAAATCAACAAAGAGGAGCATCTATGAAACGAGATTTACAAATAAATTTTGGTGTGATTGATGATATCTGTACCAAATTATATAAATATAGAGACAGTTTAGAACAAGCGAGATACAGTATAGAGAGCATCCAAAATAATATTTCAACGCATAACTCAGGTAAAGGAGTTAAAGCGCTTGAAACAAATAAAATAGTTTTAGTAAAGCAAATTGATGAACAGCAAGAAGAAGTGAGAGACTTATTCAACTTGTTTTCTCAGTATAAAGAAGAAATGAATCGGCATATCCAGCCACTTCAATTGCATGGTATGACGAGGGTTAGTCGAAATGATATTTATTGGAATTTATTTACACTTGAAGATAAACACAATCTGAATATTAAATCCTTAACCATTGATAAATTTGAGATTGATTGGGGCGGTCTAATTACCCTAGATAAGGATGAAGCAGACAAAGAACGATATAATGCACGACAAATGGATGATATTAAAACAAGTTGTATGCCAAGCTATCAAAGAAAATTAAATGAACTGATTGACTGTATGAAAGCCATTCATGAAAATCATGTGATCCCCTATGAAGATATAGATGATGATTTTGCAAGTCAGGCAAGAAAACTACAAGATAAATATGGCTCACGTGATGAGAAAAAAGCTTACATATCTAAAAAAGTCAAAAACGCACCAATCAAAACATTAGATGGTGCCTCAGAATGGTTTACCAAAACCGTAACGAGTACAGCAGAATCCGGAGTTAATCTAACAGGTTCTGTAACAGATGTGATACTTGCTAAAAGATTTGGTTATCAACCACACCCCTTTTCTACTCAGACAGTAGATGGTACAGTAAATGGTTTAAAAATGATTTACAACAATCCATTTGTTATTATTGAAGGGATTGCGCAAGATACATCAGATATTTATGAACATAAAGGTCCTGAATATTTGATAGGCGTATTGGGCATACAAGCTTATCTTGCTTGGTCTATAAATAAATTGAATCAACCCTCTAAATTTGAGAAAGCTAGTAAGCCCAGTACAGGAAATGGATCTAACAGTCCTAAAAATGTTGGCTTACATGAAAAATACAAAGACGTTTTAAGAACTACTGAAAAGGCTAATCCACTTGTTGATAGTTTAGGAGAAACTGGTAAGTTGCCAGATAATTTCATTTCAAAAGATTTGGCAATTGAGAATGGGTGGAGACCAGGAAAAGCCTTAGAAAATTATGTGCCTGGGGGACAAATTGGTGGAGATATTTATCAAAATTCCACTAAACTTTTACCTGAAGTTCCAGGAAGAGTGTGGCGTGAGGCAGATGTAGGATTGATAGGAGACCTATCACGAGCTAAGCAACCTGGGACAAGGTTACTTTACTCAAATGATGGTTTGCTCTATATAACAACAGACCACTATAAAACAATGCATTTCATTGGAAATTATTAGAAATTATAGGAGTGAAAAAAATATGTGCGATTCAGAAAAAAGGGAAGTCATAATAGACTTAAAAAATGTATCAACTAAAGAAGAATTACAAATTTTATTAAAACAAAATCTTGATTTTCCTGATTATTATGGTGAAAATTGGGATGCTTTTTGGGATACTATAACTGGATTAGTTGAATTACCAGAGAAAATAATATTTGAAAATTGGTCAGATTTAGAAAACTCTATTCCAAGTGAAGCAAATTTATTAAAAGAGATGCTTCATGACTTTAATAAAAAATACCCTGTACTAAAAGTTGAGATAGAATATAAATAAAATAAAGGTCTTTATCACAGGAGGATACAATGGCATATTTACTAGGATCTTTTATGGGACTGAATTTTTTTCATTTTTAATAGTTTATGCATTTTTTAGACCGAGATATATCAATAAAAATTATCAAAAAATGCCTGTTGGTCTATTTTTAGTTTATATGTTTTTTATAGACATTGCTTTATTGATTATAATGACTGCTGGAAACAGATAGAATCTTAGTTTCCATAACGTGAATTAAACGAAGTCCCTTGAGCCAAGGCAGTTCAAGGGACTTTCTTTGTGAATTTTAATTGGTCTACCTCGATTACCTTTTAGAAGGTAATTGAATTGGGTTTTAAATGAACTCTGCATTTGTGAATTCTCTAAAAATGTTAGAGATTCTTTTTCCATTTTGATTCAATATGATTTATCACAGAATCTTTCTCAGCAGTAGGTCATAAATATTTGCAGTTAGAAGTTAATATTTTTAAGATTCTAATGGTAACTTCTTGCTAAATCCAAGTAAATCCCTTTCTTCAGTACTTTGTTGAACTACTGGGTTATCAAGAAATAAAAGCATATTTTTTTAGATCAAAAATATAAACCCCTATTCAATTTAATAGAAAATAACATTCAGGTTATAGTGTGCTTGCAAATGAGCGTTTAAGCATAGTAATGAAAAAACGGTAAAGTAGGTTTGATATGACTGTAGGCAACTATCGTGATTGTTCAAATGTAATACTTTTATTCAATTTTTAGAGATACATATTTCTATAATCTTGGCTATTTTTATGTAGCTGGTAAATGGAAGAAAAAATAATCACAATTTGAAAATTTCTATACTGATCACTTGCTGAATTTATCAAACAGTTAAAGAAGTAACAGTTATTTAATTAGAAAAACCTTTGATTCTTGCTGTTTCAGCAGAGAATCAAGGGCTTTATTTTTGTATGTTTGATAGTAGTTCTATCACATAACTTCTTGGAATAAGAGACAAAAATATTCATTGATTCTTTTAAATCAATGTGCGAATAAGTAGCCTTATTTAGTGTGTACGATTTAAAAAGAATTTTACTACTGAAAAAATGGGAAGATTGATAGGATAGTAATCTATATTCACATTCAATGTATAGAATTGAAGATAGGCCTCAAATAGTTTACATGTGAAAGAAATCCTTGGTTATCTTGGCACTATTTCTTATTATACAAAAAAAGATACTTTTGTTTTAGCTGATTTTTATAAAGATTTACCGTTAAAAATGCTATTCCGTTTATACGAAAAGATAATTATTCGAAAAAATGTATATCTTTTGAACTTACACAAAGAGATATCCTATTATTTCATCTTAAGTATGATAGATTTAGTATTTTAACAAGAAAAAAATACACTGTTAAAGGAAATATTCAGTTTTATAAAAAATAGTTTTGACATCCTTTAGAACTTCTTGCAACCACTATGATGACAGATTATGAATGATTTTGTTTGGTAAAAATGTAGAGGAAGAGCAGTAAACAGATTTTGCATAGAGTTGATAATTTGCCAAAAGGGACACGACAAACTATCATAATAGATGTACGTGGTCAAACGATCACTAACGAATTACTAAAAGAAATTCGTAGCAAGATATTAGAGAAGACAAATATCGATGTAGAAATTATATTTAAGAGTTGATTTTATGACAGTGGGAATTAAAGTAGATTTTTTATGGTATTCAATAGGTACAGGAGAATTTTTTAATTCATTTTTTTCAACAGTATACGTGAATTTAGAAAATAAAAAATGGGGAAGTAGATTTCCCTTAATTATGAAAAATTTGTATTCAGGAACTTTAGATATTGATGAATTAAATATAGCTAAGAATGAATTATCAGAAATAAAACAAGAGCTTTTTAAATTAGCACCTAATAAAATTATATGGGATGCTAAAAATTTACAAAAAAGTCCACCTTGGGGCAGTAATATTAGCCAAGATATTAAAACATTAGCTGATTATTTTGTCACAAGTGATGGGGAAAATCTATTTAGTGTTCTTGATGACGCTTTAAATAGGCCATACACGAAAAAGTGCAATTAGAAATCAAAAGTCTATAATTAGAGAAACAAAGAAAAAGCTAAAAGGAGAACCACATTGTTATTGGAATTATGGATGGAACAAGTGGTTGAAGAGGGAAACCTTATTATAGAATCAGTATATATGGTAAAAGTTCGTTAACTCCTAAAGGTATCATTTCTAACGATAGAGGATTAACTTACATTAATCTTAGCGAATAGTCATTGAGTGAGCTTTCTAATATAACAAATAACTATTTGGAAAGGAAGTAAAGCAAAATGTCTACTCAACAAAAAACGAATGAATTATTTGAAACAAATGATGTGACTGTCATAACGAATAATGTAGGAGATATTATCACTGTCATGCCAAAATAGTAAAGGAGTTTGTAGAAATGAAATATGATGAATTAGAACTTATGGAACTGTTTTTATCTGAAGGGAAAAGTTTGACAGATAATTATGGAGATGGGCAATATATATATCGATTTTCAAAAAAAAATATGCAACTGATACTTTTTATTTATAGTTATGAAAAACAAATAAATATTTTTTTACAAGAAAATAATAGAGATATATTCTCTGTGGGTTTAAACAATATAACTCAATTAAAAAAAGAAGATATGTATTTAAAAATTTTACGAGAGGATATTGAAGTTGCAAAAATATGTTTTGGCACAGCAATTTCTGTAAGTGTGGAAGCGTAGTCCGCATAAACGGGGGAATAGATGGTTTTATGACAGTGAAAAGCAAAATTAGTTACTTTGATTTCTAGTTTCCAAATTCATTATTGCCTATCTGATTATTAAACTACGATGCTTTAATAAACACTATCAAACGGACTGAAAAATAACAACAGAAACTGATTATGGAAGAAAAAATAATCCCACTTGAAAATTTCTATACTGGTCATTTGCTGAATTTATCAAACAGCTAAAGAAGTAACTGTTATTTAATTAGAAAAACCTTTGATAATCGCTGTTTCAGCAGAGAATCAAAGGTTTTGTTTTTGTTTTATTTAAGCTTGCTCTAAAGCATATTTTTCAACCACATAAGCAACGCCGTCCTCAGTATTACTTTTCGTAATATAGTCAGCGACAGCTTTAACTTTAGGAACGGCATTATCCATCGCAACACCCATCCCAGCATATTCAATCATATCTAGGTCATTTTCGTTGTCACCGATTGCCATGACATTTTCTCTTGGAATATTTAAATACTCAGCTAAACCAGCGACAGCATTTCCTTTGCTTGCACCTTTATTTAAAATTTCTAAATAAAAGGGTTCACTTTTTAAAACCGTATATTTTTCAAAGAATGAAGGAGGTAATTGGGCAATTCCCGCATCTAAAATATCTGGTTCATCAATCATCATCATTTTCCCAATTTCAATGTTTTGATCCATGTCGGAGACGGCACAATATTGTAAAGGCATTCCTGTTAAATAACATTCTCGAACGGTATAACGACCGATGTTTTTATTAGCAGTATAAACAGCATTCATATCAATTGTATGACAATGAACCCCTACCTCACGACTTAATTTTTCAATGGCTAAAAAGTCCTCAAAGTTTAGCGTATGATGAACAATGGCTTTTCCATCATGACTACTTTGAACAAGAGCACCATTATAAGTGATACAATAGTCACCTTCTTCTTCTAAGCCTAGAATATCTAAGTACTCTAACGCCCCTACTAGTGGTCTTCCTGTACAAAGCACCACTTTAATTCCTTGTGCTTTTGCACGCCCTAAAGTCTCTTTAACTTTTGGTGTGACCTCTTTGTGGTCATTGAGCAATGTTCCATCTAAATCAATAGCAATTAGTTCGATTGGCATGTTTCTTCTCCTTTATCTATGAAGAGATTGAATCTCATCATTATGAATATATTTTTTAAATTCTTGTAACATTGGTTCAAATAAATCAATTTCTTTGGTGTGCTTCTCTTGAAGAATCTCTTTAGGAAAATAAAAACGTTTATCGCCTTTCCCTTTTCCAGTCAACGCTGCTACAATATCACTGGCTTTTGAAAGCTCAATTAAGCTGCCATCTGGATAGATTAATTCAATTTGTGTGCGATTTTTTTCTTGTTCAGGTCGGTATAAATCATAGGGTAAATCATAACTATTATTAATGGCTGTATAATAATCGACATGATAGCCATAATTTTGGACAATGGTTTTCAATTTTTTGATAGTCTCTAAATCTATTTCAGCATTGAAAGCAACGGATTTAAATAAATGACGATCTAAAAAGCGTTGCGCTAAATCGCTTAAAATTGCATCCTCTTCTAAACGCCACATCGTGAAATAGGTATTTAAGACACCATCATCCAGCATTAAATAATCATTTAAAGTAAAGTCATGCTCTAAAAATGGAATTAGCAGTGTTGGTAAGGTTAAAAATTGATAATCCACATCCTCATAAAGCTCTTTTGCGCGCATTAATAAGTGATCAAGAATCACTTCGGCGCTTCTTGTAACAGGGTGGAAATAAACCTGCATATACATTTGGTAACGACTGACAATATAATCCTCTACCGCATGCATCCCAGAATATTGGAAAGTAATACCATCCTTATAAGGACGAATCACTCTTAAAATACGGGTTAAATCAAAAGTACCATAGTTGACGCCGGTATAATAGGCATCTCTTAATAAATAGTCCATTCGATCTGCATCGATTTGACTCGAAATCAACTGAACGACTTGCTGATTTGGATAAGTTTTCTGAATCACACTTGCAACTTTTTCAGGGAAATCCGCTGAAACACGACTTAAAACTTGGCAAACCTCCGTTTCAGGTGAGGTCAAAATTTCTACCGTAATCGCTTCATGATTTGTTTGGAAAATATGCTCAAAGGTATGAGAATAAGGACCATGACCCACATCATGTAAAAGGGCGGCACATAATGCGACTAAACGTTCTTGATCATCCCAGCCATCCTCGCCTAAATCGGCAATAGAATAGGAACGTAAAAAACGGTCACAAATTCTTCTCGTAATTTCATAAACCCCTAATGAATGGGTAAAACGACTATGTTCTGCGCCATGAAAGGTAATATTGGTGGTGCCTAATTGTTTAATTCTACGAAGCCTTTGGACTTCTTTGGTGTTTATTAAATCCAATATCACTTGATGCTGCACATGGATATAATCATGAACAGGATCTCGAAATACTTTTTCATTTGCTAAGAGCTGCTCACGATAAGGAATTTGCTCCATTTGAAGTTCCTCCTTCAAAAAAATAAGCACCTAATGACTGCTGATTTCTTTTGATCATTTTTTGATATGCCGCTTCATAACTTGCGACAATTTCTTGGTTATACTGTCCATTTTGGAAAGTTGCACCTAATTTTTTCATTGCCTTTAAAATACGTGTTTCAACTTCTTCAATGGTTAAAGATACACCTAATAGCTCATCTAAAGAAGCCATCACTTCATTCGAAACGTTTGGATAATGCCATTTGGTAACGGCATCCTTTTTACCAGCTTGATAAAAGTCTTGCACTAAAGCAACACGTTGCGCCTGGGAGCCATTGACACTTAAATAAATCATGACTCCGACACCATTTTTTAAACGTCTTTGTGCAATCCCAGCGAATTTTTTTCCATGAATGCTCAAGTCATAATCCCCTGGACAATAAGAATCAACAATTTCATAGGCTTCAATAGGCAGATGAAAATCAGCAAAAGCTTCTTGAATAATCTGCAACATATATTGATAACCCTGTGGAATGGAAATTTTCCCTGCAGTTTCAGATAAAATTAAAGAAAAGTTTAACACACCTTCATCAGCTACAACAGCTAAGCCACCAGCATTTCTAACTAGAAAAGGGTATTGCTGATTGGTTAATTCCAGCAAAGCTTCATCAAAATAAGGGAGCTTTGTATCAATCATTCCTAAAATTAGTAAGGCTTTCTTTTGCCAAAAATGGACAACACCAGGCAGCAGTTCTTTTCCGACTTGTTCTGTTAAGCTATCGCCCAAAGCAAAAACGGCAGGTGTCTGCTGGGCATTTGGTAAAACATCAGCAACATCATTAAAAATTGCAAATGTTTGCTGTAAATGATTGGTTGTTTCAGGTACTTGCGACATGGTTATTCGTCATCCTTTTTTATGTTATTCAAATAATTTTTGACTTCTTTACTTAATTGATTGTATTCAGAACTAAAACGAGCAGGCTTACTAATAATACGCATTGGCAATGATTTCAAAAAGGTATTTAAATCTTGACGCGCTTCTTCGGACATTCTACTGGCCTTTGTTGAAAAACGCTCATAAATATATTGATGGAATTCTTGCATCGCATCTACATCAATACTCATTTGGTTACCACAGGCCTCACAGGCAATCGCAGAAATGGTGTGATTCACATAGCTGACAGTATGTGGTGTTTCTGATTGGCAATAAATACAAAAGAGCGTAGTTTCTTCATTGTTTATTAGCATAATTTTTCACCTCATCTTCTATTATAAACGAAAATCCTTAAAAAAAATCAAATATTGTAGATGAAAATGAAAACTTCCTAAGATTTTATAAATTTGATTGACGTAAAAACCCTGACTCTTTATAATGTTTACAAATGATGAACATGTTTACAAATGTAAAAAGGAGGCTGAAAAGAATGGGTCAATCGATTCAAAACAAGGCAGGACTAACGGATCAAGACTTTCTCAACATTTATCAAAAAATGTGGGATATTCGTCTATTTGATGAAAAAGTTGAAACCTTATTTCTTGCAGGGAAAATCCATGGAACCACTCATTTATCGATTGGACAAGAAGCAACAGCAGCTGGAAGTGGTTATTTATTAAGACCAACAGATTGGATTACTTCAACTCATCGAGGTCATGGTCATAGTATTGCCAAAAATACAGAGATGAATCAGATGATGGCGGAGTTATTTGGACGAGAAAATGGGACAAATAATGGAAAAGGCGGTAGTATGCATATTGCAGATCTTGATAAGGGCAATTTAGGCTCAAACGGAATTGTTGGTGCAGGGTATCCAATTGCAGTTGGGGCAGCTCTTTCCTCACAAATGCAAGGAAAAGATCAAGTCACAATTTGTTATGCTGGAGATGGTTCGACCAATGAAGGAAGCTTTCATGAAGCTTTAAATTTAGCCTCTATTTGGCAACTACCTGTCGTTTTCTTTATTGAAAATAATCAATATGGCATGAGCAGCTCAATTAAAGAAATGGTGAATATTCCCCATTTATCCGAACGAGGCGCAGCTTATGGCATAGAAGGTGTAACCATTGATGGCAACGATATTGTGGCAGTTGTTGATGCAACCTATCAAGCAATTGAAAAAGCCAAAAAAGGCAGAGGACCGACGTTAATTGAAGCTAAAACTTACCGTTTTAAAGGCCATTCAAAATCTGATCAGCGGATTTATCGCACAAGAGAAGAAGAATTACATTGGGAAACCAACCATGATCCGCTTCAATTAACCGAAAAATTACTGATTCAAGCAGGAATTCTAACAAAAGAAGCTAGTCAGCAAATTGAAGCAAATAGAAAAGAAGCCGTTGAACAAGCTGTGATATTTGCTGAGGCAGGTACCTTACCAGCAGCATCAGCACTTTATGAAAATGTCTATGTAGACTAAGAAAGAGGGCAATCAAGTGAGAGAACGAACTTATTTAGAAGCTGTCAATGAAGCGTTAGATGAAGCATTAGCAGAAGATGAATCTGTCTTTTTATTAGGAGAAGATATTGGCGTTTATGGTGGTGGTTTTGGTGCAACAAAAGGCTTAATTGAAAAATATGGTAACAAACGTGTTCGTGCAACGCCTATTTCGGAAAGTGCAATTGCAGGGGCAGCTGTTGGTGCAGCTATGACAGGAATGCGTCCTATTTTTGAGCTACAATTCTCTGATTTTATAACCATTGCTTTAGACCAAATCGTGAATCAAGCAGCAAAAATTCACTATATGTATGGTGGCAAAGCCAGTGTTCCTTTAGTCATGCGCACAGCAGGCGGTTCAGGAACAGGTGCAGCCGCGCAGCATTCTCAAAGCTTAGAAAATTGGACCGCACACATTCCTGGCTTGAAAGTAGTACAGCCATCTACTCCTTATGATGCAAAAGGCTTATTGCATACAGCCATTGAGGATCAGAATCCAGTGATGTTTTATGAACATAAATTATGCTATAAAATGACAGGCGATGTACCAGCTGGCAAATACACCATTCCCTTTGGGGTTGCAGATATTAAGCAGACAGGAACAGATGTCACAATTGTCGCAACAGGAATCATGGTGCATAAGGCGCTAAAGGTTGCGGAGCAAGCGCAAGAAGCAGGCATTTCTGTTGAAGTCATTGATCCAAGAACCTTAGTCCCTTTGGATATCGAAACGATTATCACCTCAGTGAAAAAAACAGGACGCTTGCTAGTCGTTCATGAAGCAGTGAAGCGCAGTGGATTTGGAGGAGAAGTCGCAAGCTTAGTAGCAGAAAGCGATGGATTTTATGCGTTAAAGGCCCCCATTAAGCGCTTAGGTGGAGAAGCAGTACCCATGCCTTATCAACCGCAGCTAGAGCAAAACGCCATTCCACAAGTAAGCAATATCTATGAAGCAGTCTTATCATTAATGAAACAATAGAAAGGAGGCCAAAGATGCGACTCACAGAAGATCGAAGAAAAATGCTAAAAGTAGCGACCTTATACTATGATCATGGATTGACACAATCAGAAATTGCCAAAAAAATGGGGATTTCAAGACCAATTATTTCTAAAATGCTACAACAAGCAAAAGAATTAGGAATGGTTGAAATTTATATTAAAGATGAGTCTAGCCATTCTGTAAAGTTAGCCCTTGCCATTGAAGAAAGCTTCAATTTAAATGAGGTTGTGGTAGTAGCAGGTACAGGCACGCATCTAAAAAAGAATGTTGCAAGAGCAGCAGCTTCCTATTTAGTAGGGCAATTAAAGCCACAACAAAAAATTGGCTTATCTTGGGGAACAACAATGGCTGAATTCATTGAAGAAGTGCCTTATGTGCATCATCCTGACACCATGATTTTACCACTAGCAGGTGGTGTTGCGAGTCAAGATGTGAAATATGATGCCAACCATCTTTCCTTCCTATTATCTGAGAAGTTATCTGGCGAATGTGCCTATATTTATGCACCAGCTTTAGCAGAAACAAAGGATTTAAAAGAAGTATTAGTTGCTTCAAAAATGGTTTCAGATGTTTTAAATCAAGGACGACAAGTTGATCTAGCTTTTATTGGTGTAGGGCAACCAGCTTCATTAACCACTTGGGAAAATTTAGGGTATATCGAGGCTGATGAATTTACCCATTTACAAAAGCAAGGAATGGTTGGAGATGCAGTCGCTTCTTTTTTTAACCAAAAAGGAGAAGCACTAGATAATGATTTTACTAGAAGAATGATAGGTGTTACCTTAGATGAATTAAAACAAATTCCTAATGTTGTCCTACTAGCGGCGGGTCAGCAAAAAGCTGAAAGTGTCCATGCTATTTTAAAGTCAGCAGCGATTCGCACACTAATCATTGACCAAACAATTGCAGAAAAGCTCTTAACATTGTAAAATAAGAGCAAATTCTAAGGTATAGAAAGGCTGGCAAGGAAAAGATGAAGATGAAAAATGGGCAACAAGTGACACTCCAGCTCCAAACAGAAGTCACACAAGATGGTAAAACAGACTATCATCAGTTTAAAGGTGTGGCAACTTTTGTGAAAATGGCGCATAGCTATTATTTACGTTATGAAGAAGAAGTTGGCACAATGGTAACCTTAAAAGTAACAGATGAGAGTCAGGTTACCATTCTGAGAAAAGGTCAGACAGAAACCAAGCTTCGTTTTGATTTAGCGACAGCTTATCCTAGCGAATTCGTGACCCCACAAGGCAAATTTCAGTTGGAAACAACCACACAGGAGATGAGTGTTTTGATAGATGAAGCACTACCTAAAGGAGAAATCCAAGTGATTTACCAATTATTTATGGGGGAAGAAAAGTTAGGAGATTATAAATTACAATTGCATTTTTCGTCATAAAAATGTATGATAAAGAGTAGACTGTTGAAGGGACGTGTGCAAGTTGGAATTAAAGCAATTTGAAGGAATTAAAAAAGAAGAATTGTCATTAATTGAGGTAGCTCATGCCATTTTGAAAAATAAAGGGGATGTCATGTTATTTCAAGATTTAGCGACTGCAGTAGCAGGCTATGTCGACTTGACACCTGAACAAATGAAGCAAGAACTATCACAATTTTATACAGATATGAACATTGATGGAAGTTTTATCTCATTAGGAGAAAACCGCTGGGGACTACGTTCTTGGTATCCAATCGATTCAATTGATGAAGAAGTTTCACACATTCCTGAAGAAGAGGAAGAAGCACCTCGTCGTAAAAAACGTAAGAAAGCAACACCTTTTGTGGCCGCAGCTGGCGATGAAGATGTGATTGATTACAACGCAGATGATCCTGAAGATGAGGATATTGCTGCTGATGACGAAGAGGAAGTCTTTGTTGATGAAGAAGGCGTTGTTGAAGATAAAGTAGAAGACTTAGGTGAATATAAAGAAGACCTTTCTGCTTTAACTGGGGATGAAGAAGAAGAGGATTTACCAGATGGTATTGAAGGCGAGTTAACCATCATTGATGAAGATGATTTAGAGGACGATGAAGAAGAGGAAGAATTCTAATTCTACTCATGTTTTAAAAGAGTTGAAACAATTGGTTATTTAGTGACCAATTGATTCAATTTTTTTATTTATTAAAAACAAATAAAATGTTGCTGTGAATACGTTTTATCCTTGACTTATGAAAAAAATCTATGTAATATTTCATTTGGGCTCCTTTAAAAAGGACGAATACAAATCATTTATACTCCCCTTACGCAAACTTGTGTAAGAGGGATTTTTCTTTTTTATTCAAACATTTATCGTGACAGCATGAGTAGCAAACAAATAGTGTAGACAGATGGAATAGGAAATTTGGTTATCAAGTAATAGGTTGCTTTACCCCAGAGAGAATAGAATTTGGAAGGAGTAGAAAGAATATGACAAAGTATATTTTTGTAACAGGTGGCGTTGTATCTTCAATTGGGAAAGGAATTGCTGCGGCATCCTTAGGCAGACTATTGAAAAATAGAGGATTAAAGGTAACCATTCAAAAGTTTGACCCTTATTTAAATGTGGATCCAGGAACAATGAGTCCTTATCAGCATGGTGAGGTTTTTGTAACAGATGATGGTGCAGAAACAGATTTAGACTTAGGTCATTATGAGCGTTTTATTGACATTAACTTAAATCAATACTCAAATGTTACAACTGGAAAAGTCTACTCAGAAGTCATTCGTAAAGAACGTAGAGGAGAGTATTTAGGCGCAACCGTTCAAGTGATTCCTCATATTACCAATGAAATCAAAGAAAAAATCATGCGTGCTGCTACTACAACTGATTCAGATATTATTATTACTGAAATTGGTGGTACGGTTGGCGATATTGAATCTTTACCATTTTTAGAAGCCATTCGTCAGATGAAAACAGATGTTGGTGCTGAGAATGTGATGTATATTCATACAACCCTTCTTCCTTATTTATCTGCTGCTGGAGAAATGAAAACTAAACCGACACAGCATAGTGTGAAAGAATTACGTAGCTTAGGGATTCAACCAAACCTACTTGTGATTCGGACAGAAATGCCAGTTGCACAAAGCTTAAAAGATAAGTTAGCTTCATTTTGTGATGTAGAACCAGAAGCAGTGATTGAATCACGCAATGCTGCGACACTGTATTCTATTCCACTCGCTTTACAAGCACAAAATATGGACCAAATTGTCTGTGACCATTTACAAATTGAAGCACCTGCTGCGGATATGAAAGAATGGATTGCTTTAGAAGAGCGTGTCTTGAATCTAAAACACAAAACAAAAATTGCTTTAGTTGGAAAATACGTTGAATTACCAGATGCCTATATTTCTGTTGTGGAAGCTCTAAAACACGCTGGCTTCGATTATGATACAGATATCGAAATTGATTGGGTCAATGCAGAGCAGGTGACAAAAGAGAATGTCAAAGCATTATTAGGAACGGCAGATGGTATTCTTGTTCCAGGAGGCTTTGGTGATCGTGGTTTGGAAGGGAAAATTGCTGCGATTCAATATGCTCGTGAAGAAAAAGTACCATTTTTAGGGATTTGCTTAGGCATGCAGTTGGCTTGTATTGAATTTGCAAGAAATGTTGCCGGTTTAGCAGGTGCAGATTCTGCTGAAACCAACCCAGATTGTGCCCATAATATTATTGATTTATTAGAAAATCAAGAAAATATTGAAGATTTAGGTGGTACCCTTCGTTTAGGCTTGTATCCTTGCCACTTAAAAGAAGGCACAAAAACTTATGAAACATATGGTGCGGTATCTGAAGTACAAGAACGCCATCGTCATCGCTATGAATTTAACAATGAATACCGTGAACAATTAGAAGAAAAAGGACTGATTTTCTCAGGCTTATCGCCAGATGGTCGCTTAGTTGAAATTGTTGAAATAGCGGATCATCCATTCTTTATTGCGAGTCAGTTCCATCCAGAATTTATTTCACGCCCAACAAAGCCACAAAGTTTATTTAAAGGTTTTATTGGCGCAACAATGAAAAAATAAAACAGGAACCTCAATCATTCATGGATTGGGGTTTTTATTTTGGAGAGACTTTCTAACAATTGTTCAATAAAGAGAGTTGATAAATAACTCTTTTAATGAGAAAATAACAAAGGTAGAAACTAAATGAGGCTGACCAAATAAATGTAGCATAATTGCTATTGTCATTTGCTGCTTTCTTTTCTATTATGTAATAGAAGAACCTAATCGAAATAAGCAAATAAGAAGGGCTGTTATAGAGATGAAAAAACTAAAAATTAATGGTGGCAAGAAACTGAATGGCGAAATCACAATCAGTGGGGCTAAAAATAGCGCTGTAGCATTGATTCCCTCTACCATCTTAGCAGATTCACCTGTGACCTTAGAAGGTGTTCCTGATATTCAAGATGTCCATTCATTGATTCATATATTAGAAGAAATGGGTGCAACTGTAACTTTTGATGGTTCAACAATGGTGGTTGATCCTACAAAAATTGTATCTATTCCAATGCCAAATGGCAAAATAAAAAGTTTACGTGCTTCCTACTATTTCATGGGCGCATTACTCGGTAAATTTGGTAAAGGTGTTGTTGGCTTACCAGGTGGCTGTTACCTTGGACCAAGACCGATTGATCAGCATATTAAAGGCTTTCGTGCATTAGGTGCAACAGTCGAAAATGATATGGGTGCAATGTATTTAGAAACAGGTGAAAATGGTTTAGTGGGTACACGTATCTACTTAGATGTTGTTTCAATTGGTGCAACAATCAATGTCATGCTAGCAGCTGTGAAAGCTAAAGGCAAAACCATTATTGAAAATGTTGCAAGAGAACCAGAAATTATTGATGTTGCCACCTTATTAAATAATATGGGCGCTAAAATTCGTGGTGCAGGAACAGATATGCTGCGTATTGAAGGGGTAGATACCTTACATGGCTGTCGTCATACCATTATTCCTGACCGCATTGAAGCAGGAACTTATTTATCGCTAGCAGCAGCTGCTGGAGAAGATGTTTTGATTAAAAATATCATTCCTGAGCATTTAGAAGGCTTATTAGCAAAAATGATTGAAATGGGCGTAAATATGGAAGAAGGCGAAGATAGTATCCGTATTTTAGCAAGCGATGAGTTAAAAGCAGTGAGTGTCAAAACACTTCCTTATCCTGGCTTTGCAACAGATTTACAACAACCGCTTACCCCGCTTCTATTAAAAACCAAAGGAACAGGGACGATTATTGATACCATTTATCCAAAACGAGTGAAGCATATTCCTGAACTTGTTCGAATGGGTGCATCTGCGAGAGTTGAAAATGATATTATTTTATTTGAAGGCCCTTCTAAATTACAAGGGGTTGAAGTTGAGGCAAGTGATTTAAGAGCGGGTGCTTGTTTAGTGATTGCAGGTTTAATGGCAGAAGGAACAACGACCATTACTGGCGTTGAAAATATTGAGCGTGGCTATGACCATATTGTTGAAAAATTAACAAGTCTTGGTGCAGATATTCAAATGTGTGATGAATAAAGCACAGCATATAGAGATAGAGGAGAACAGATAATGAGTGATTTATTAACACTGGCTGAATTAGAGAAAAAAACATTAAAAGAGATTTATGCCTATGCAAAGGAGTTTCACATTCCTTATTATAGTCAAATGAATAAAAAAGAACTCTCTTTAGCTGTGATTCGCGCACAAGCGGAAAATCAAGGATTTTTTATTATGGAAGGTGTCTTAGACATTGTTTCCCAAGAAGGCTATGGTTTTCTACGTCCAATTAACTATACATCAAGCCAAGAGGACATTTATATTTCAGCTTCACAAATTCGCCGATTTGGTTTGCGAAATGGGGATAAGGTTGGAGGAAAAGCGCGTCCACCAAAACCATCGGAGCGTTATTATGGTCTGATGCATGTAGATTCCGTCAATGGAAAAAATCCTGAAGAGGCAAAAGAACGTGTTCACTTCCCAGCTTTAACAGCCCTATATCCAGATCGACAAATGACCTTAGAAACCAATCAAATTGGACTATCAAAGCGTTTAATTGATATGCTAGCGCCAGTTGGATTTGGCCAACGAGGGTTAATTGTTGCCCCTCCAAAAGCAGGTAAAACTATTCTGTTAAAAGAAATGGCCAGTGGTATTAGCGAAAATTATCCTGAAGCAGAGCTGATTGTCTTACTCATTGATGAGCGACCAGAAGAAGTAACGGATATTGAAAGAAGCGTTAAAGGAGATGTTGTTTCCTCAACCTTTGATCAAAAGCCAGAGAACCATGTTCGGGTAGCGGAGCTTGTCTTAGAGCGTGCCATGCGTTTAGTTGAAGACAAACGCGATGTGATTATCTTAATGGATAGTATTACACGCCTAGCCAGAGCCTATAACCTAGTGATTCCCCCAAGTGGTCGAACCCTAAGTGGCGGGATTGATCCAGCAGCCTTTTATCGTCCAAAACGATTTTTTGGTGCAGCCAGAAACATTGAAGAAGGCGGTAGCCTAACGATTTTGGCAACAGCTCTAGTTGACACAGGTAGCCGAATGGACGATGTCATTTATGAAGAATTTAAAGGTACAGGGAATATGGAATTACACCTCTCTAGAGAGTTAGCAGAACGTCGCATTTTCCCTGCTATTGATATTAAAAAATCAGGTACCCGTAAAGAAGAACTATTGGTACCACATGCAGAACTAGAAGAAATATGGAAAATCCGTAAGCTAATGACAGGAGACGCATTAGCCTTTACAGAAAAATTCATCAAAGCATTACGCAAAACAAAAAATAATGAGCAATTCTTTACAGCTGTCAAAGAAGAGAAAATCCTGATTGAAAAAAACCAAAGAAATCTTAAAAGATAAGACGTTTTTTTCATTGTAATCACGGGTGGATTATGCTATTATTTAAATGTTGTCAATTGACAAAAAATAACTCTGGTTCAGCAAATGACCCAGGGCAAAGGAGCGAATGAATTATGAAACAAGGGATTCATCCTGAATACCAACAAGTCGTTTTCATGGATTCAACAACAGGTTTTAAATTCTTATCAGGATCTACTAGAAGATCTCAAGAAACTGTTGAATGGGAAGATGGTAACACATACCCATTAATCCGTATGGAAATTTCATCTGACTCACATCCATTCTATACTGGGCGTCAAAAATTCACCCAAGCAGACGGACGTGTGGATCGTTTCAACAAAAAATACGGTCTTGCAGACAAAAACGCAGCAAAATAATAAGAAACCTACCAAAGCATTGTTACGACAGTGTTTTGATAGGTTCTTTTTTTATATTTATTTGGCACTTTGTCAAATCGGACTGATAGTGTTACCTATGAATTTTTCATTTGAAAAAGTGTGAATATATTACACAAAAAAGTAATGTGTAGAAAATAAATGCTATAGTTATTATAAGGTTTTTGATAAAACCTAAAAAAATATGGGAGGAATTACATATGAAAAAATTAGTCATCAGTCTCATTGCTTTTGTAACATTAGGAGGAGTATTGTTACCAACCGCAAATGTTTTTGCATCAGAACAAATTGAGGAAACAGAACAGTCTATTACTGAAGAACTTGGTCTTACAGATTCTCAAATCCTTCAAATTTTAAGTGGTCAAGAATCAGGAATTACACTAGATCAGGGAAGAGCGTTTGATAAAGATGGAAATGAGTTGTTTGTAGCTCAAAGGGGTAAGTTTAGCTGGGCTGTACGAGCGATAAAAGCCGCTTGGAATAAGTTACCATCAGGAGTTAAAAAAGCCATTGGTGGAGCTGCTGGTTTATCAACATTACTTAATGTAATTGACAATTTCACTGGGAAAGTAGAAGATGCTGTATATGCTGGATGTAAGGCATTAGGGATGAATGGTACTGTAGCTTGGTGGGTAACTAAAGCATTAATGCTATTCTTATAATTGATAGGAGATAGGATTATGATAGGTAAGCAAATATTATTTTGTAGTATTATTTTATATTTAATAAGTATAATATCTACATTGTTGTTTCGATTAAATACTTTTAAAGAAATTTATGTAGAAGGCGGTATTTTGTCAGTCGTCGGAGTTTTATTTGTTGTTTATTTATTAAATGTAATTCTATCTGTAATATTTTTTATTCCTACAATTGTGAAAAATAGAAAAAAGAGTTAAACTAACGATACAAAGTAAAGATAACTAAAAACGAAGTAAAAGCCTTAGAAATTAATTCTAGGCTTTTTTTCTTTGCTCAATAAGTTGCTCTAATTTTGATATATCTTCTAATGTTGCGTGCGATTTAATAAATAAGTGGGCGGTACGTTTATATGAGCCTACCTTTAGCTTATCCTTGTTCTTTTGCCTGTACCGTCTGTTTGCTTCTTTTTGAGCTTCGCTAGTCTTTGATTCAGTCATTACGCTCATTCCTTTTTATTATGATTAGTAGTGTTGTTATAGAGATAGCCAAAGAAAGCAGGCTAATGAATAAAGTTAGATTTTTCATATTAACCCTCCTTACATATATAATTGTATCGTATACGGTATATAAAATCGACACTTTTGTTGATATTTCTTTAAGTATTTTTATTTGAAATTGAATACCCTTGATTAAAAAATATATAATTTGATTGAATGTTTTTATCTCAAAATGCGATTGAAAATCTGTATTTAATCTAATTTCTTCCTATTTAACAGCAAATTAAAAAATACGGTCTTGCAGACTAAAATGTAGCAGAATAATAAGAAACCTACCAAAACGTTGTTACGACAGTTTTTTTTGGTAGGTTCTTTTTTTATTTAAAGCTGTTTGTAATAAGGAACATTTAGGTGTGTGATGTAGAAAAGTCTATATCATAGAAACGGAAATAAGACGTTAAGATTTAATCACTAAGTCCTTCAAATCTAGCATTGTCATGCCTCTTAGGATTTTTAATCCTTAGAGACATGATACAGATTGAACTTGTTCGACTCTGAACCTTTATACTTTCCTTAGAAACATGATATAGATCAAATAAATGATTTATTGCCTAAAAAAAAGAAACGATTCAATAGTATATCTATGACAAATAGCAGTATCATTATTTTTATTGTATTAAATCCAAGTAACAAATCGTTGAAAAAGCAATAAATTATAGTATACTTAACTTATTGTAAATGCATTAATCTGAATCGTAACTAAAAAGAGGTGTCCACTTGACTAAAAAAGAGAAGAAACGAAATAAACCAAAACACAATGGCTTAAAAAATACAATTGCAATACTTTGTCTATTCATAGGCTTAATTTTGATTTTTCTAGGTCCTATTAAAGAATTTATTATTTCATGGCTGGGAAATGATTATGCTGTATCAACTGTAGATGCAGATACCATCCAAAAGAATCTAAAAAAAGAGGGTGAATTTGATTTCTCAACCGTAAAAGAATTGGATTTTGAGACAGTTTTAAGAGCTAGATTAATGCGAGAGGGTATGAATATCATTGGTGGGATTGCCATTCCAAGTGTTTCGTTAAATCTCCCAGTTATTAAAGGGGTCGACAATCTTAGTTTGGCTGTTGGAGCGGGCACTATGAAAGAAGACCTGGTCATGGGGGAAGGAAACTATTCTCTAGCTAGTCATCGTATGAATGGAAATCCTAGATTATTATTTTCTCCATTATTTGAGCTAAAAGGTGGAGAAACGATTTATTTAACGGATCTTACCAATATCTATATTTATGAAGTGTCAAGTATTGAAAAAGTTGATATCACCCGTATAGACGTGATTGACGAAGTGCCAGGTAAAAAGCTTGTCACATTAGTTACTTGTGATTTTGAGTCAGACATCAGGTTGATTGTTCAAGGGACATTAAAAGAAAAAGTTCCTATGAAGGAAGCTTCTAAGGAAGCAAAGGCTGCTTTTAAATTGCCAGAGAATGGTTGGCAATAAAACAAAACAAGCGACTTATTTTCTATAATCAATAGAAAATAAGTCGCTTGCTTTTATTTTTATCAAATGATTTTTCTAAAGGCATTCATTATTTTACTTGTAAAATCATCCCAAAAATAAAGAGTAATACGCCAATAAAAATGCAACCAGTTCCTACAAGTCTTGCAATTACTGGTCTCTCCTCTTTATCCAATTCTTTTTTTTCTTTATGCTGATAGCCGCTAATTAACGTAAGCAGTTTTTCATGACGAATCAAAATACCCAAAATAATTAAACCAATACTAATAATTGCTGTCATATAAAATTCATTTTGCATGATGAAGGACTCCCTTTTTATTGAATAGCAAATGGCTATGCCCAATCCTCACGTGCTGCAAGAATCTCCTCACGGATAGTGGCATCTGAGTCATTCGATAAAATTTGTCCAACAGCTGTTGACTGTTTAGGCAATGTTGGGTGGAAAAATTGTACTTGTGTCAAAAATAAATTTGCTGCAAATTGTCGCTCTTCTAAATGAATAGATTGTGCTAATTGTTTGATCCATGTGAAATACCATTCTTTATCAGGATGATCTTCCAAAACAGATAATACTCTTTTAGTCTGCTCAAATTGACGTTGTAATAAGTACCAGTTGGCCTGATGATACGTAAAAATTTGTTCACTAATAGCTTCATCTTCTTGTTGATATAATTGTGCCAAAAAATCATGAAAGGTTGGTGCTACAGTTAACCATTGCATCACTTCCAAATCTAAATAGCGAATACTAGGCTCTTTAGCCACTAGCAGATGGGCATAGTCTAAAGCAAAAACTTGTGTTTCATCAACAGCAAAAATAAAAAAATAATCTGGAAGCTCCCACTGAGCTCTCATTACTTGTTGCTCAAACAGACTTGGGGCATAATTGTTTGCTTTTGTTCCCAATAGATAATGAATCTTTACATATTCCAAGCCATCTCTAGTAGGTTCTGTTGTTTGTAAACAATTGTTTTTAAGATAGCCACCATTTTGTTCTTGCAGTAGTTGTATAAAAGCAGTAGGCAATGGCTGATTTATTTGTTCTTTTAATAAAGTAAGCTCTTCTTCCTGAATAGGCAGTTGATTGAATAATGTTTCTTGAATAAAGTAAATAGTTCTCACCTCGATTTCACATGTATATTGTAACGATTGCGCAACAAAAATACAACTTAAAGCATTAGATTTCCCTTTAAAAAAAGCAAGAAGTGTTTAGAATGGACAAATTTCCCGTTTTAGATTATAATAATTATCAATAAGAGATTTATAGGAGGATGAGCAAGATGCAAAAAACAACAATTGATGTTCATGGAATATTAAATAAACAGGTGGCGAATCACGGTGTATTATATACTAAAATGCATCAACATCACTGGTTTGTACAAGGACCTGCATTTTATACTTTACACGAAAAATTTGAAGAAATTTTCCAAATGGTGGATGAAAACAACGATTTGATTGCAGAGCGTTTAATTGCAATTGGTGGTGCTCCTTACTCAACCTTAAGAGAATACTTAGAGCATGCTTCAATTGAAGAAAAACCTTATACAAAGAAAATTGCAGCAGAAGAGATGGTTGCTACAGTCGTAGCAGATTTCCGTACAATGCGTGATGAAATTGCAGAGGGTATTGAATTAACAGGAGAAGCAGGAGACGATGTCACACAAGATATGTTAATTGCTTATAAAACTGAAATAGACAAAAATATTTGGATGCTCCAAGCATTCCTTGGCCAAGATCCTTTAGAAGGCGAATAGTTTTTTAAACAGAAATGAGTAATTTAACTTCTCATTTCTGTTTTTATTTGTTATGATATTACTAATACTAGATTGTATAAAGAGGAGGGCTTTTATGCCAACATTATTAATTGTTTTAGCTGTTGTCGTCGTGATTGTATTGTTCTATGTGAGCATTTATAACGGCTTAATTAAACTAAGAAACTGGGTAGAAGAATCATGGGCACAAATTGATGTTCAATTAAAACGTCGTAATGATTTGATTCCAAACCTAATTGAAACTGTCAAAGGTTATGCAAAACATGAAAAAGAAACATTAGCAGAAGTTATTGAAATGAGAAACAAGTTAGTTGCAATGCCAGCTGGGGATCACCAAGCACAAATGGAAGTATCTAACCAAATTACAGACTCATTAAAATCAATTTTTGCTTTAAGTGAAAGTTATCCAGATTTAAAAGCAAACCAAAACTTTACTGAATTACAACATGAATTAACCAACACAGAAAATAAAATTGCTTATGCACGTCAGTTATATAATAATACTGTGATGAAATATAATACAAAAATTCAATCATTCCCAAGTAATATTGTTGCTGGCATTCACCATTTCACAAAAACTGAAATGTTAACAACACCAGAAGAAGAAAAGAGCGTACCAAAAGTAAGCTTTAACTAAAAAATAAGGCCACTTCAAGGTAAGAGGACAGCTTGCTTAATGTCTTACTTTGAAGTGGCACTTTTTATTTAAAAACGTTTAGGAGGACAACTTATGTTATATGAACAAATTGCGAAAAATAAGCGAAAAACAGTCCTTGTGATGTTTAGTTTTTTTGTTTTGGTCATGTTAATTGGTGCCGCAATTGGTTATGCAAATTTTAATAGTATCACAACAGGAATCATTCTTGCTGCAGTTTTATCAGGCTTTTATATGCTATTAATGATTAGTAATTCAACTAAAGTTGTGATGGGCTTAAACCATGCAACAGAAATAACGAGTAGAGAACAAGCTGTTATTTTATGGGATACAGTTGAGAATATGGCAATGGTGGCACAAATTCCAATGCCTAAAATCTATATCATTAATGACCCAAGCTCAAATGCTTTCGCCACAGGTAATAGCCCTAAAAATGCTGCGGTAGCCGCAACGACTGGCTTACTTGAACAATTAAATCAAGAGGAATTAGAAGGCGTCATGGCTCATGAAGTTTCTCATATTCGAAACTATGACATTCGCTTATCAACCATAGCTGTAGCATTAGCAGCAGTCATTGCTTTACTAGGAAATATCGGTACCAGAATGCTTTGGTATGGCGGTGGTAGAAGAAATAGTAAAAGTGATTCTAAAGATAGCGGTGGCGCAACAGCTATTTTATATCTTGTTTCCATTGTCCTATTAATTTTAGCACCAATTGCCGCAACAATGGTTCAAATGGCGCTTTCAAGAAATAGAGAATATTTAGCAGATGCTTCTGCTGTGGAGCTGACAAGAAACCCTGAAGGATTAATTTCAGCTTTAGAAAAAATATCTGGACAAGAAAGACCCATGAAACAAGCTAATAGTGCAAGTGCAGCCCTATATATTGAAAATCCTTTTAAAAAAGAAAATCGTGGTAGTCTTTTTGCGACACATCCACCAACTGAAAAAAGAATTGAACGTTTAGAGCATATGTAAGAAGGTTGAGACAAAAGGCGTTTAGGTTTGAGAAATTTCCGAAGAACCTGCCTTTTGGCCACCGTTTATAGAAGCAATCTATATGGTTGGGATAAAACTTTTGCGTTTTGTCCCAACTATTTTTTTGTCCCAATAAGTTTTTTGGGAATAGTACTATTGACCGTTTTGTAGTAAAATAGAAGTCAGATATTTAAGCACAGTTTAAGGAGATGATTTTTCATCAAAAAATCTATTCAGTTCATCATCAGATATCAGCATATTGATTGAGTAAATAAGAATAAGGCATTAGCTGGATAAATCATCAGCATTGTGAAAATAAACAACATAGTCTATCTTATTTTTTTTATTTCAAATAGATTAAATTTATGTTAAAATAATTAAGAGTTTCGAGGAAATAAACCGAACAAAAGAAATAGCTATCAAACGACGATAACCTATTTGGAGGAAACAAACATGAAAATATTTTTAATTTATGGTGGAAAAAGTGCAGAGCATGATATTTCCATTTTAACAGCCTATTCAATTATGAAAGAAGTTTATTATAAATACTATGAAGTTGTTCCTGTCTATATTACAAAAGAGGGTGCCTGGTTAAAGGGATTGACCTTAGATGCACCACCAACTCATCTTGAAGCACTACATTTAACTGCTGGAGAAGAAGCGGCACTTGCCATCAAAGAAGGCGCTGTTTCAACAGGTGTTCCCATTACAATTGCAGAGATTAAAGAAAAAGATGCGGTTATTTTCCCTGTTTTACATGGACCAAATGGAGAAGATGGCACCATTCAAGGTCTCTTTGAAATCTTGGATATGCCTTATGTTGGTGCAGGTGTACTTGCTAGTGCATGTGGGATGGATAAAATCATTAGCAAACATTTATTCACTCAAGCAGGACTGCCACAAGTACCCTTTATTCCAATTATTAAAACAGACTGGTTAAGAGATGAAGAAAAAGTCTTAGCGAAATGTGATGAAATATTGGACTATCCAATGTTTATTAAACCAGCAAACTTAGGCTCAAGTGTAGGGATTTCTAAAGCAATGAACCAAGAAGAATTAATTGCTGCAATTGAAACAGCCTTGAAATATGACCGTCGTGTTTTAGTAGAACAAGGCGTTGAAGCAAGAGAAGTAGAAGTGGCTGTTTTAGGTAATGATGATGTTCATACCTCTGTTCCAGGAGAAATTGTGAAAGCAACAAATGAATTTTATGACTATCAATCAAAATATCTTGATAACAAAGTAACCATGCAAATTCCTGCTTTATTGCCTGAAGAGGTACAAACGCAATTACGCGAATATGCTGCAACAGCATTTAAAGCGATTGATGGTAGTGGCTTAACGAGATGTGATTTCTTTGTGACTGATGATCATGAAATCTTCATTAATGAAGTAAACACCATGCCAGGTTTTACAGAATTTAGTATGTATCCTTTATTATGGGAAAACACTGGTTTAAATTATAGCGATTTAGTGGAAGAATTGATTCAATTAGCGATTAAACGCTTTGAAGAAAAGCAAAGCTTTATCACTGAACGTTAGGACGCCACTGTTGTTTTCAGATACGTCCGAAGAAACCGTTGCAAAGCGGTTTTTTTCTTATCTTAAGCTTAACTGGAGGATTCTTAAATGAAGGCATTAACATTAAATGAAATTGCAAAAGCAGTTCAAGGGAAAAATGAATTAGGGGATTGGGGCACATTATCCGTTTCCAAAGTCGCTTTTGACACAAGAAAAATTGAAGTTGGGAGCTTATTTGTTCCGCTTCAAGGCAATGCAGATGGCCATGATTATTTAGCAGATGCAATGAAGAGCGGGGCAACCGCTAGCTTTTGGAGCAGACCATTAGCAGAAGCACCTAAAGATTTTCCTGTTATTCAAGTTGAGGATACTTTACAAGCCTTACAAGATTTAGCGAGCTACTATTTAGCTCTGATTCAACCAAAAGTAGTGGGAATCACAGGTAGTAATGGTAAAACAACGACAAAAGATATGACTGAAGCAGTTGTTTCAGCTAAATATAAGGTGCATAAAACACAAGGTAACTTTAATAATCAGATTGGCTTACCAATAACTATTTTAGAGATGCCGGAGGATACAGAAGTCGCAATTTTAGAAATGGGTATGAACCATCCAGGGGAAATAGCAGAATTATCACTCATTGCTAAACCAGATATTGCTGTCATTACAATGATTGGGGAAGCACATATTGAGTACTTCGGCAGTCGTGAAAAAATTGCACAAACAAAAATGGAGATTGTGAAAGGCTTAAAACCCGAGGGAGTCCTCATTATTCCTGGTGAAGAACCTTTATTACAGGCTGAAATACAAAAAATTATGCCAATCAATTATTGTACTTTTGGACAAAGTCCTCTAAATGATATCCATGTATTAACTACTGAAACGCAAATGAAAGAAACCCATTTTACAATGAATCTAGCTCCAGAATTAAGCTGTAAAATTCCAGTAATTGGCCAATACAATGTAAATAACGCACTAGCAGCTTTAATGGTAGGAAAACAATTAGCTGTGCCTGTAACAGATGCTGTGGAAAAACTTGCAACCTTTGGCTTAACTAAGAGTAGAACAGAATGGATTCCTGGAATGAATGACAGCCAGATTCTAAATGATGCTTATAATGCAAATCCTACAGCTATGAATGCAGTTTTAGATAGCTTTAGTGCACTTGAATTAAACGGAAGAAAGCTAGTCGTTTTAGGAGATATGTTAGAATTAGGCGAGTTGTCTACTTCCTTACATGAAAGTGTAGCAGCACATCTAAATCCTGAGCACATTTCAGAAGTATTCTTATTTGGACCAGAAATGGAAAAGCTATCTAACAAGCTAACTTCTTGTTATGCACCAGAAAAGCTACATTACTATTCAACAGATAAAGCGGCGTTGATTGAAGCATTAAAAGCAACCATTAAAAAAGAAGATCAAATCTTAGTAAAAGCAAGTAATGGTACTGGCTTAGGAGAAGTCATTGAAGCAATCAAGCAAACAGACTAAGACAGAAAAGACTATACAAAGAAAAAAAGTTTGATATAATAGGAAAAAATAACGATTGTCACTGGAGGCTTTTATAATGCAAGAATATAAACAGATAGACAGAACAGAAGGATTACCTAAATTTTATGCAGCAATTTATGGTTATATGACATTAGGCTTATTAATGAGTGCTGCATCTGCATACCTAGCAATTTACTCTGATACAATTATTTCAGATATGTTTTATGAGTTCCTATATGAAGTGCCTTATTCAGTATTGATCCTGATTGGAATCGAATTATTACTGGTTGTTTCTTTAAGATTTAAAGAAAATCGTATCCGAAGCACAGCAGCTTCAACCGTATTGTTTATCCTTTATTCAGTCGTAAGTGGTTTAACCTTAGGCTTGATTACTTCTCTCTATACGGGTGAGAGTGTAATGGCAGCCTTCATCTCAACGGCAGCAATGTTTGGTGTGTTAAGTGTGATTGGTGTAACAGTCAAAAAAGATTTATCGCCAATTGGTCGTGGTGCATTAAGTGCCCTAATCGGCTTAATCGTGACCGTTTTTGTCAATGCCTTTATCTTCCAAAGTGAAGGTGTCAGCATGATGATTTCAATTGTTACAGTAATTATCTTCTCTATTTTAACTGCATATGACACACAAAAAATTAAATATATTTACCAACACTATGCAGATTCAGCAGGAATTGGTTCATTGATGATTTTATGTGCTTTAGAATTATATTTAGATTTTATTAATATTTTCTTAGCAGTATTACGTATTTTTGGAAAAAGAAATTAAAGAATAAAGTGGCTGTCAAAAACTAAACATCGTTTTTGACAGTTTTTTTGTTGCTACAAATGATGCTGGAATTTAAATAGTATGATTCTAGGTGGCGCTAAACAATCTATGAATCATGTCTCATGACTCCTATCAAGAAAACGTGTTCATTTTAAGAATAATGAAAACTAATTGAAAACATATGATAAGCATGATAGAATGGTTAAGATATAAAAAAATGAAGCCATCGAGGGTTTTGTGAATAGATGACAAGAGAGCTTGGAAAATATGTCCAGGCTTTTCATATGAACATTGATAACTTAGTGCACCATTTAGTGGATCAGTCATTAAGATTTAATATTTAGCGCCAAAGACTAGAATGAAATAATGCATTTTAATCTTTGCATTTTCGCAAAAAACTCTCTTCAGCTTTTGAAATGGGAGGAAATATTTTTGAAATTTTCAGAATTGGGCTTAGTACCCGAATTATTAAAATCAGTAGAACGTTTAGGCTTTGAGGAAGCAACACCAATCCAAGGGGAAACAATTCCTTTAGCATTGGAAGGAAAAGATGTGATTGGTCAAGCACAAACAGGGACTGGTAAAACAGCTGCTTTTGGTTTACCAATGTTACAAAAAATTGATTTAAACAATCGCTCAGTACAAGGGCTAGTAGTAGCACCGACACGTGAGCTTGCTATTCAAACACAGGAAGAATTATTCCGTTTGAGCAGAGATAAAAAAGTGCGTGTACAAGTTGTTTATGGTGGCGCAGATATCAGCCGTCAAATTAGAGCATTAAAGGACCAACCACATATTGTCGTTGGGACACCCGGTCGTTTACTAGATCATATCAACCGTCGCACATTAAAATTAGCAAATGTAGAAACCTTAGTTTTAGATGAAGCAGATGAAATGTTAAATATGGGCTTCTTAGATGATATTGAAAAAATTATTAAAGAAGTACCAAGTGAAAGACAAACACTTTTATTCTCTGCAACAATGCCACCAGCAATTAAACGTATTGGTGTAAAATTCATGAATAATCCTGAGCATGTTAAGGTAAAAGCAGCTGAGATGACAGCTAGCTTAATTGAGCAATTCTTTGTTCGTTGTAAAGACTTTGAAAAATTCGATGTCATGACTCGTTTATTGGACGTACAAACACCAGAACTTACAATTGTTTTTGGCCGTACAAAACGCCGTGTAGATGAGTTATCACGCGGTTTGGAAATGCGTGGTTATAAAGCTGAAGGAATTCATGGCGATTTATCACAACAAAAACGTATGAGTGTATTGAAAGCATTTAAATCAGGTAAACTAGATATTTTAGTGGCAACAGATGTTGCTGCACGTGGTTTAGATATTTCAGGTGTGACACATGTTTATAACTATGATATTCCACAAGATCCAGAAAGCTATGTTCACCGTATTGGTCGTACAGGTCGTGCTGGTAAAGAAGGAATGTCAGTAACCTTTATTACACCAAACGAAATGGGTTACTTGCGTGTTATTGAAGAATTAACGAAGAAAAAAATGACACCTTTGCGTCCACCAACAGGAGCAGAAGCTTTACAAGGTCAAATTAAAGCAGCTATTGAACAAATTGGTGAAACAATTGATTCAGGTGATTTAACTCAATATGAAGAATCAGCAGAAAAACTATTAGAAGCTTATAATGCCAATGATATTGCTGCAGCTCTTTTAAAAATGATTTCAAAAGATGCATCTGAAGTACCAGTAAAAATTACACCAGAACGTCCATTACCAAGTCGCAAGATGGGTGGCGGTGGAGGTCGTAGTGGCGGTGGAAATCGTAATCGTGGTGGAGATCGTCGTGGAAATGATCGTCGCGGAGGCAGTGGTGGTGGAAAATCATTCGGTGATAAACGTCGCGGAAACTTCAATAAAGATAACAAACGTAGTGGAGATAACCGCCACGGAGATTATGCAAAACAAAATAAACGTGGTGCAAAATCTGACAACCGTCGTAGCGGAAATGGTGAAGGAAAAGGTAGAAGTTTTACCATCCATAAATCAGAAGATTAATCATCCAAAAGTTATAGGTAGTTATCTAACTGCCTATGACTTTTTTATTGTTTATGTTATATTAAAAGAGAATATTGTCAAAAAGTAAATAATCAATCTTATTAGTGGACTTCAACTGAATAAATATGGTAAAAATAGTTATTATGAAAAATAAATGTTGTGGTGCAATTAAATTGGGGGGACTTTAATCAAAGGAGGAACTGAATGATTATTGGAATAGGATTGGATATTGTAGATTTAATACGAATTGAAAAAGCCGCAAACAAACAACCAAAATTTGTAGCAAGAGTACTGACCGCAGCGGAAAAAGAAAGATATGATCAGTTAACTGGAAATCGTCAAATAGAATTCTTAGCTGGGCGTTTTGCAGCCAAAGAAGCTTTTGCAAAAGCCTATGGAACTGGATTGGGGCAAGTATCATTTCAAGATATTGAAATTTTAAATGATGCAAAGGGGAAACCAATAGTAACAAAATCACCAACCGACTTTCAAACCTTTGTTTCCATTACACATACGGGGCAGGTTGCAGCAGCACAAGTCATACTTGAAAAAATATCAGAATAAATTAGGGGGAGATTTCATGATATCGGGTTTACATAGACATACAGTAGCGATGATAGAAAAAGAAGCGATTTTTGACAATATTCAAAATGAACTTGAAAGGCTTTCACCAAATGAAGAATTATTTGCAGTCGTAAAAGCAAATGCTTATGGGCATGGTGCAGTCGCAGTCGCAGAAATTGCTAAAGATGCGGGGGCTAGCGGTTTTTGTGTTGCAATCATTGATGAGGCGTTAGAGTTAAGAGAAGCAGGTTTTAAAGAGCCTATTTTTATTTTGGGTTTAGTTGATATCCGTTATGTAGCCATTTTGGCTGAAAAAAATATTTCAGTGACAGCTAGTTCCATTTCATGGTTAGCACAAGCACAAGAAAAATTAGCAGATACACCTATTAAACAACCTTTAAATATCCATCTAGCAGTTGATAGTGGGATGGGAAGAATTGGCTTCACAAGTAAAGAAGCAATCAAAGAAGCAGAAACGCTTCTAAAAAAAGCAACACATCTAAATTTCGAAGGAATCTTTACACATTTTGCAACAGCAGATCAAGAAAATACAACCTACTTTAATCAACAAGTGGCAACCTTTAATGAGCTACTAGCGAGTGTAGAAAGCAAACCAAAATATGTGCATACTGCCAATTCAGCAACAGCCTTATGGCATCAAGAAACGCAGTCTAATCTAGTGAGATTTGGTGTTGCAATGTATGGATTGAATCCTTCGGGAGAAGCTTTAAAAGCACCTTATCCATTAAGGCCAGCGCTTAAATTGGTTACGGAAGTTGTTCATATCAAACAAATGCACCAAGGGGATAGAATCAGTTATGGCGCAACTTATGAAGCATCTGAAGGAGAATGGATTGCTACCTTACCTATTGGTTATGCAGATGGTTGGTTAAGGCAATTACAAGGAATGTCTGTTTTAGTTAATGGTAAGAAAGCAGAAATTGTTGGTAGAATTTGTATGGATCAATGTATGATTCGCTTAGATGAACCGGTACCAATAGGGACAGAAGTAACCCTGATTGGTAAAGAAGGGGAACATGAGATTACTGTCCAAAGCATTGCGAATCAATTGTCGACCATTCATTATGAAGTTGTTTGTGGTTTAAGTTATCGAGTACCTAGAATCTATTGTTAAAAATAAAAAAATAAGGGATTAACGTGAATTGTAAATTTAAAACATTCATTATGAAGTCATAAAAAAATATGGGATATTAAAACGAGTGTGAAAAAAATTTATAAGTGATGTTAAAGTAGGAGGAAAACCTATGATAAAACGTGGGGAAATATATTTTGCGGATCTTTCGCCAGTAATTGGATCGGAGCAAGGGGGAATGAGACCAGTATTAATTATACAAAATAATATTGGCAATCATTACAGTCCAACTGTTATTGTCGCTGCGATTACAGCTAGAATTCAAAAAGCGAAAATGCCGACACATATTGAAATTAGTGCTGAAAGCAGTGGGTTAGAAAAAAATTCTGTTATTTTATTAGAGCAAATTAGAACGATTGATAAACAACGGTTAAGGGATCGAATTACAAACCTGGATGTTAAGCAAATGCAAAAAGTTGATCATGGCATAGCAATCAGCCTTGGCTTAGTCATGCCCCACAGATAATACGCCTGCTTTTTGAAGAGCTACGAGTCTAATTTCATGTCATTTAATCAAAGTCATGTTAAAATATACTTAGTAAAACTTTTAGTTAAAAATTAAGGGGGAATTTGTCATGACAGATTTTAAAGAAAAGCTAGAAAATGTAAAAGACAAAGTAGCTGGGGAAGTTAAAGAAGGCGTGGGCAAAGTATTTCATAATGAAGAACTAGAATTAAAGGGGAAAACGCAAGTTGGTAAAGCGGATGCTGAAAAAAAGGTTCACGATAAAGCGGATGAATTTTCAGATAAAGCTCATGAAACCAAAGATAAAGTCATTGGAAAAGCAAATGATAAAATTGATGAATTAAAAAACAAAAAATAAATATTGAAGCATCTATCATTTTTTGATAGATGCTTTTTTTATATTATTTAAGAAAGTTCTTGAGAAAAGTGGCTTTATTGGTTACAATGGTTGCTGGCATTGTTTATTCAGTGACCCGTGGTTCATTCATACCATCCCACGAAAAAAAACTAGGAGGAGGAGAAGAAATGAAAGGTAAAAAAATGGTGATTAACGCTCTTGTTGCAGCACTTTATATTGTTATAACACTGTTAATTAAGCCGCTAGCTTTTGGCCAAGTACAATTTAGAGTTCCAGAAATGTTTAATCACTTAGTCGTTTTCAATAAAAAATATTTTTATGGGATTGTAGGTGGGGTGTTTATAGCCAACTTACTATTTTCTGATTTAGGACCGATTGATTTGGTATTTGGTGTCGCACACTCAGTTCTAGCATTAAGTCTCACAATGATTGCAACAAAATATGTTCAATCAGTGCCAGTAAAAATGGTGATTAACATGTTATCATTTGCATTATGTTCATTCTTAGTTGCCTGGGAATTAGTGATTGCATTTGAAGCGCCATTTTGGGCAAGTTACTTCTTTGTCGCAGTAGGTGAGATTGTGGTTATGGGACTTGCAATTCCATTAATGCTGTATGTAGACAAATCAGTCCATTTTAATAAAATAATTGAAGAATAAAAAAAGTTTCCGATGCTTCGGAAACTTTTTCTTATTGTTGATTTAAATCTTCAACTTCGACTACTTTAAAACTTTTACGCTCTAAATGCGCCACAATGTCATCTAAATTTTCTTTTGTAACACCGGCAGGTAAAGTAACCATTGTGCGGCGTACCCAATCTTCTCTAGAAATATCAAGTGTAATACAGCTTGCAATACTTGAGTATTTACTGATAATCTTAGTCATCGTTGCTAAGTCACCTTTTTGACCTGTTGAAGCAATCGTTAACACATAGCTCCCAATATCTACATTCCAAGATTGCTCTAACATATTTAATAATTTACTATGAGTCAAAATACCATAAAAACGATTGTCTTCATCTAAAACAGCGATATATGGTAACTCCTTAATTGTAAAGAACACTTTAAAGAAAGAAGATTCAACAGAAATATATTTTGTTGCATTCTTAAGTAGTGTCGTTACAGGTAAATTCATATCTCCACCGCTTGCTTGATGACGATAGATATGCATTTTGTAAATATTGCCACGGAAAATTTTTCCAGTTTCATCCAAAATAGGCACACAACGATAGCCCGATTTTTCAAGAATATCAATTGCTTCTTGCAGTGTAGCGGTTTCTTTAATAGTTGTTAAAGATTTCTTTGGAATACATAATGATTTAATAAGCATTCAGATAAAGCCCCCTTTTTTTATGAAATAAGCACAAATACTTCGCTTGCATTGATAATACCATATGAAAACATGTGGTTGCAATGTTTTAGAGAATAAATTACAAGAAGAAGTAAGCTGATTCACTGTTTGTTTTTTCTTTTACAAAATTATATAATAGCTAAGGTATGTCTGGAGAAATTCAGATATGATCAAAGCAAATGGTTATTTAGGAATGAGGCAAACAAATGTTAGCAAAACAAAGAGCGCAAATTGATGCAATTGATCAAAAGCTTGTTCAATTGTTAGAAATGAGATTAAAGGTAGTAGAAGAAGTTGCTGTTATCAAAAAAGAAAACCAACTTCCTATTTTTGATAAAGCTAGAGAAGCAAACTTATTGGCACAAGTGGCATTAAAAGTTGAAGATTCAACTTATACAGGAGCTATTGAGGAAATTTTCCAGTACCTTCTAAAAGTTAGTAAAGAGCAGCAAAAAGCGAGCATGGAAAAAGGTACAGGCTTATGAAAAATCAAAATCTAGTCTTAATTGGCATGATGGGCTCTGGAAAAACAACAATGGGTAGAGCTCTTAGTAAAGAGTTAAATTGTCCTTTTGTGGATATTGATGAGGCGATTGTAGCTGAATACCAGCAAACAATTGCCGCGCTGTTTGAAAAGGGAGAAGCATATTTTAGAGAATGCGAGCAAAATGTCATTCAAAAGTATAGTCAAAGAAAAGGAATCGTGATTGCTACTGGTGGGGGTTCTATTTTAGCTAAGAGCAATGTTACCAACTTAAAAGAAAATGGTATTTGTATTTGGTTAAATAGAAGTGTCCCAGATATATTGAAAGACCTGAATCCTATTGGGCGACCATTATTAGCAGAAGGAACAGAAAAATTTGTTCAATTATATGAAGAAAGATTACCAATTTATCAACAAGTAGCGGATATAACATTTGATAATTCTGGCAGCTTGAAAGATGCGCTACCAAAATTACTTAAAATAGGAGCTGAACAAAAATGGCGTTAAACGAGATGATGCATAGACCTGTTGTAAATACAGATGTGCTCACATTTATGAGAAATCAAGAACCTTTACCTGGTTTATTAGGAGAAATAGAAAGAGAAGCGAATGCATTAGGAATCCCAATTATCCCTCATGAAACAGTTAAATTTCTTAATCTCTTATTGAGTCAGATTAAACCCAAAGAAATACTTGAAATAGGAGCTGCAATCGGCTTCTCATCTAGTTTAATGGCCCAACATGTTGGCGAAAATGGACATGTGACAACGATTGATCGCTTTGATGTCATGATTAAGAAGGCTAAAAAAAATTATGAACGCTTAGGCTTAACTGATAAAATTACTTTATTAGAAGGGCAAGCTTCAGAAATCTTACCTACACTAACTGGTCCTTATGATGTCATTTTTATGGACAGCGCCAAATCAAAGTACTATGATTTCTTACCAGAATGTGTTCGATTATTAAAAGTAGGTGGCCTATTAATTGTAGATGATGTATTGCAAGGAGGAACGATTTTTCAACCAAAAGAGGAAATTCCTAAAAGAAATCGCGCGATTCATAAAAAGTTAAATGCTTTTCTGGAAGTGACCATGCATCATCCAGCATTAGATTCTAGCTTGCTACCACTAGGTGATGGTTTATTAATGATTGAAAAAAAAGAAGAGATTGAAATTGTATTAGATTAAGTCATTTTTATTACTTATTCAAACAAAAAATGAATACAAATAGCCATTTTAAATAAAAAATGGTTTGTGTTCATTTTTTGTTAAAAAAGCACTTGACGTAAACTCAGGAAGTTGGTATATTTATACATGTCGTTATCGACATTAATAAGCCTCAACAAACGTTTAAAAAAAATTAAAAATTTGTTGACAAAACTTATTATAAATGATACTATTTAGAAGTTGTCGAAACGGCAACAAATTAGACCTTTGAAAACTGAACAAAGTAAGACGAACCAAATGTGTAGGTTGTTTTAACAAGGTTAAAACAAACAACATTAGTGAATAAAATTCGCTAGCAATTCAAAAATAATGAGCTACAAGCACATTATAAAAATGACTTTAAACCTTCGGGTTTGAACGATACTTTTATGAGAGTTTGATCCTGGCTCAGGACGAACGCTGGCGGCGTGCCTAATACATGCAAGTCGAACGCTTCTTTTCTCCCGAATGCTTGCATTCAATTGAAAAGAGGAGTGGCGGACGGGTGAGTAACACGTGGGTAACCTGCCCATAAGAGGGGGATAACAGTCGGAAACGATTGCTAATAC
>NZ_FOHA01000018.1 GCF_900111355.1 Isobaculum melis | reverse complement strand
GTATTAGCAATCGTTTCCGACTGTTATCCCCCTCTTATGGGCAGGTTACCCACGTGTTACTCACCCGTCCGCCACTCCTCTTTTCAATTGAATGCAAGCATTCGGGAGAAAAGAAGCGTTCGACTTGCATGTATTAGGCACGCCGCCAGCGTTCGTCCTGAGCCAGGATCAAACTCTCATAAAAGTATCGTTCAAACCCGAAGGTTTAAAGTCATTTTTATAATGTGCTTGTAGCTCATTATTTTTTTGAATTGCTAGCGAATTTTATTCACTAATGTTGTTTGTTTTAACCTTGTTAAAACAACCTACACATTTGGTTCGTCTTACTTTGTTCAGTTTTCAAAGGTCTAATTTGTCGCCGTTTCGACAACTTCTAAATAGTATCACACACAAGATTATGTGTCAACATCTTTTTTGAATAATTATTCATCTTTTTGTATAATCATTCGTTTTATCAGAAAAAGCAATTTCAATACCTTATATGACTTTACTTATCGTATCATATTTTTGATATTTAAACCACTCTCAAGTTAACTGAACAGCGGTTGCGATTGCCTTAGCGACGCTTATTACTATAACAACTTTCTGTTATTTGGTCAACGTTTTTTTTCACTTTTTTTTATCTTTTTATCAAAGTCGAACCTTGAATAGAAATATCCACATAAACGTTCGATTAAAAAACCAGAAAAACAACTTTCCTTCATAATTACTACTTCATTATTCGTGAAAACAAAAAAAGCAAAAGAACTTATTGTTCCTTTGCTTTTTGACATTCTGGACATAAACCATAAACTTCTAATCTATGGCGTACAATTTTAAACCCAACTAAGTCTTGTACCCCTTTTTCAAGCTCATCTAATTCTGGATAATGAAAATCAGTTACTTTCCCACAATTTTCACACACAGCATGATAGTGCTGTGTACAAGAAAAATCAAATCGACTAGAAGCATCTCCATATGTCATTTCTTGAACAAAGCCAATTTTTGTAAATAATTTTAAATTATTATAGACTGTTGCAACACTCATATTCGGAAAATTTCCAGATAGCGACTGATAAATTTCATCTGCTGTAGGATGACTTTCTGATTGAATCAAGTATTCTAATACTGCATATCGTTGTGGTGTAATGCGGATATTTGAATTTTTTAATTTTTCTACTGAATTCGCCATGATTGCACTCTTAGTTTCCATAGGTTACCTCCTTCTCTTGATTTAGTAATTTTAGTTTATTTAATTGAAATAGCGCTCAAATAATCGATACGATGATATCAAATCATTATTCGTGTTTTTATTCTACATTTAATTCATTTTAAATGCAAGTTTACTTCATTACTTCTATTATAAGTGTAAATTTGCACTTTCCCTTCTCAAGTTCTACAATAGGTATAGTTCAATGACTTATTGAAATGAATAGATATAGGAGGCGTTATTTAATGAAACACACAAAATCAGAGCAAGCGGCAATTGAAGCAAATCAATATATTGTCGGCGGGGTGAATAGTCCCAGCCGTTCTTATAAAGGCGTTGGCGGTGGCACACCTATTACAATGGCTTATGGTGATGGCTGTTATTTATATGATGTAGATGGAAACAAGTATATTGACTATCTTGCAGCTTTTGGACCAATTATTACTGGATTTAACCATCCTCATATTGTTGCGGCAATAAAGAAAGCTGCTGAAACTGGGGTTTTATACGGTACACCAACCGCATATGAAAATAAATTCGCTAAAATGCTAACAGATGCAATCCCTTCTATGGATAAAGTCCGTTTTACAAATTCTGGAACAGAAGCTGTTATGACAACGGTTCGGGTAGCACGTGCTTATACCAATCGTGATTTAATCGTTAAATTTTCTGGCGCTTATCATGGTCATTTTGATTTAGTTTTAGTCGAGGCCGGCAGTGGCCCTTCTACCCTTGGCGCTAGCGACTCCGCCGGGGTTACAAACAGCACTGCTCAAGAAGTCATCACTGTACCATTTAATCAAGTTGCACCTTTTCAAGCGGTTATGGAAAAATGGGGAAGTAAGGTTGCTGGAGTTTTAGTTGAACCAATTATTGGTAATTTTGGGATGGTACCGCCTGAACCTGGGTTTTTAGAAGCTATCAATGAAATTGCTCATGCTCATGGTGCGTTAGTTATTTATGATGAAGTGATTACAAACTTCCGTTTCCGCTACGGGGCAGCACAGGATATGTTAGGTGTCATTCCGGATTTAACTGCTTTTGGAAAATCAATTGGTGGCGGACTGCCAATTGGTGCATATGGTGGCCCAAAACATATTATGGATACTGTTGCACCTCTTGGACCAGCCTATCAAGCAGGCACTATGGCTGGTAATCCATTATCAATGCAAGCTGGGATTGCTTGTTTGGAAGTCCTGCAAGAACCTGGTATTTATGAACGAATGGCTGATTTTGCTCGCCAATTAAAAGATGCTTTATTAGAAGCGGGAGAAACAAATGGGATTCCAACTGTTGTCAATCAAATTGGCGGTTCTTTAACTGTCTATTTTTCTGACCATCCTATTAAAGAATATGAAGATGCTAAAAATACAGATTCTGAAATGTTTGGTCGCTTTTTCCATCTCATGTTAGAAGAAGGTATTAATTTAGCACCAAGTAAATTTGAGGCATGGTTCTTAACAATTATGCATACACAACAAGATATTGATGAGACAATTGCCGTAATCCATCGTGTCTTTGAAAAATTAGCCCAATAAATTATTCAATCACGATATTCTAACTAAACTGAAGAATATCGTGATTTTTGTTTTGCGTATTTTTTAAATGTAGATTAAGATAGATACTAAAAAAAGAAACCCTATGGAGCTGATTGATGTGAAACTTGGTGCACGTACAATAAAAACTGGAATCGCGATTATTCTATCTTTGGCTATTGCAAATGCTTTAAAACTGGATACGATAACCTTTACTGCTGTTGCTGCAGTGTTTGCTATGCAACCTTCTGTCAAACGATCCTTAAAAACTTTAATGGATCAAACATTAGGTAATATCATTGGTGCAGGAATTGCAATCGTCACTGTATTGGTTTTAGGCAGTAACCCTTTACTTATTGGCTTAGCTGCAATCTTGGTCATCGCTGTTTTAAATCGACTTCATCTTGATACCGTGATTGGCTTAACCATGTCTACGCTAATCGTTGTGATGATGACGCCTGAAGATCACTTCTTACAATATGCACTGTTGCGCTTTGGCTCAACCATGTTGGGGATTGTTTCAGCATTTATTGTTAACACATTCTTTTTTCCACCTAAGTATGAAGAAAAGTTATTCCATGTGATTGATTTTTCAACCAGTGAAATTTTAAAATGGATTCGCACAACACTTAGGAAAAATGCTGAATATCCATTTCTGAAAAAAGATTTAAAGTGGACTAAAAAGCAATTAGTAAAAATGGATTTTTATTTTGAATTATTTAGAGAAGAAGATTATTATTCAAAACAAAAGAGAATTGTGCAAATGCGCAAAGTAGTGGTTTATCGTGCAATGATTTCCAGCACAAAATCAGCTTATAACTTATTAAAAATGCTGCATCATAATGAAAATGTCTATAATCACTTTCCAATAGAAACGAGACAGGTCATTCGTGATCGGGTAGAAACCTTACTCAGCGCACATGAACAAATATTAATGAAATTTTTAGGCCGTGTTCCTGTCGATAGTTTATATTTCATGTCTAATGATAAAGAAAGTAAACGCGCATTGATGGAAGTCTTTCTTGCAGAGGCAACCAATGAAGGTCGGACGGAAGAAGATTTTTCTGAAACCTATCAAGCCATTAAAGTCGTTTCTGCGATTTTAAATTATGAAGAATATTTAGAACGCTTAAATCTCTTGGTTTCTAGCTATAAAAGAAATAGCCAGTCCTTATCCTCTGATATTTCCAATATTGAAGATGTTGAACAATAATCGAATAATAAAAAGACCAGCTAATGCTAAGATTAGTTGGTCTTTTTGAATTGTTACACGGTGGCTTACATTTATCCAGTAGCCATACAAACTTATCTACGCGCGAGTTGTTGATAGCGTTCATACCAAAGTTCTACATATTCAGGCGAAAAAGGACCTTTTTTTTCATTGATCCAATCAACTAAGATTTTTACATTCTCCTTTAAAATATGATCAATTTCATTTGGATATTGCCAACGCTTGCTATGTTCTTCATACTCATCAACATCTAGCAGCTTTTTTTCTCCATCTGGGAACACTTTGATATCTAAATCATAATCAATATATTTTAACGCTTCTGCATCAACTAGATAAGGTGTACCTAAGTTACAGTAATAAGAAACTCCGTTATCTCGAATCATTGCAATCACATTAAACCAATAATGCTTATGAAAATAGACAATAGCTGGTTCACGAGTAAGCCAACGTCTACCATCTGCTTCTGTTACTAACGTATGGTCATTACAACCTATTAGCGATTGTTCACTCGTTTTTAAAACCATTGTGTCACGCCAGGTGCGATGCAAGCTTCCGTCATGTTTGTAGCTTTGGATGGTAATGTACTCGCCTTCTTTTGGAATACGCATCCCATACCCTACTTTCTTTCATGCTCTCGCATCTTCACTCTATCTACTTAAAAGATCTGGGGGGTGCTTCTCACACCAAACATCGTAACCATTATAGCATATTTTTGTTTATTTAACAGTGCTAATCCTCTAGGTTTATTTCTTCTGCCCAATATTTTTTTGATATTGCGCCAACATCTTCTGTTGTGGTCCTGGAAACGTATACTTCTCAAAGTTTTCAGGATGTACAAATTCACAATTCTCTGGTAAATCCGTCAGCTTCACCTGATCAACTTGTCCATAATAACAGGCAATAAACCATTTTAGATGGGTAAAGATATGCTTAATTTCTGGTAATGGGCGTTTCATAAAGGTTGGATGTAACTGATATTTTTGAGTCATTGCTTCTTGTAATTGCTTCAACACAATCTGTTGCGTTTGCTCAGAAGCTATTTCATGTAAGCCGCCTGCCGGAACTTCTACTTCATGCGTCATCATCTCTTCTGGGAAAAGCGGGAATGTCCACATGTTCGCTAATAAGCCTTCTGTTGGCCGTTTTTCCAATAGGAATTCCCCTTTTTCATTTTTGATAATCATCCCAACATAATAAACGGGCTTTGCTTTTACTTTTTTGCTTTTCACAGGGTAATTGCCAACTGTACCTTTTTCATAGGATTGGCAAAATTCGTTTACCGGGCAAAGGTTGCAGCTCGGATTTTTCGGTGTACAGGTACTTGAGCCTAAGTCCATCATGGCTTGGTTAAAATCTCCTGGATTGTCTCGCGAAATAATGTCTTGCATCGTTTCTTCAAAGATTTTTCTGCTTTTAGGCTTGGCAATATCATCAGTTATTTCAAACAATCGGCTTACAACACGCATCACATTGCCATCAACGGCTGGTGTAGGTAGTCCATAAGCCATGCTAGCAATCGCTCCTGTTGTATAGGGTCCAATACCTTTTAAGGTACTGATTTCTGCTGCAGTTTGAGGCATTTTACCATCAAAGTCTTCCATAATTTGAATGGCAGATTTTTGCAGATTGCGCACTCTTGAATAATAGCCTAGACCTTCCCAGGCTTTTAACAAGGTGTCCTCTGGTGCTTCTGCCAACGCTTTAATGGTTGGAAATAAGGTCATAAAATTTAAAAAGTAGGGGATAACGGTATCTACTCTGGTTTGCTGTAGCATAATTTCTGAGACCCAAATTCGGTAAGGATCTTTATTTTCACGCCATGGCAAGGTTCTCTTTTCTCTTTCATACCATGCTAAAAAGGTATAACTAAAATCCGCTGTTTCTTCTTTACTCCAATGGTTGCTATTCGACATGTCTTTCCCCTTTACTAACGTTTACTCTTCTTCTAGTTGTATTTCCTCGATAAACTGTGTAATCATATCCGCTGGAAATCCTTTTTGATAAAGTGATTGTTTGGTTTTTTGAATTCTTTTACGTAAGTCATGACGCTGATTTTTACGCCAAATTTTAGCTCCTTGGGTTTGTACAGATTCATACTCATCCTCTGGTGTTTTTTCTGTATCCAAGGCTGCTAATACTTGTTGGATTACTTCTTGAGTATAGCCTTTTTGGAACAATATTTGTTGCACTTTATTTTTGGCTTCTCTTTGTGAGGTATTGCGGTGTTTCTTCCAAGTTTTTTGTGCTAGCTTTAATGCATTTTCGATTAATTGATCATTTGAATATTGAGTTAAGGCTTGCGTAATCACTTCATCTTTTAACCCTTTTAATTTCAATTCTTGCTTCAATACACCAGGTCCTTTTTGCGAAATAGTAGCCGCTGTTCGCACAAAACTATCGCCATAAATTTGATCATCTAAGTACTTTTGTTCTTTTAGTTTTTGAACGGTTTTTTCAATAATATCTGCAGTGGCTTCTTTTTCTTTAAGATGTTGACGAACTTCCTTTTCTGAACGTAAGCGATAACTAATATAGCCTAATGCTTGGTTATAGTATTTTCGCTCTGTATCATCTGCCATAATTTTTTTCATTAAATCAGCAGGCATTTCCATATCCTTATGCAAGACATATTTAATTAAAATGGCCTCATCAACTGGAAAAGCATACTCACCATCTACATAAATATTGTAACGTTCTTTACGCTTCTGGGTTTCGATTTTTGTAATCTTGGGTAAACTTGTTTCTTTTTCTGTCATAAGCCCACCTGCTTTCTTTGCTATCTTCTTATTCTAGCAATTTTTGTACTATTTGGAAACAGAGTTGTCTTATTTTTTATCTAGACCTTTTTATTTTCCACTCAAAATATGGTATCATTCATTGAAACTAAAAAGGGTAGGGAGTTAAAATAATGACAGAACATACAATTGAAATTGGCCAGCGTTTTCCTTTAACAATTAAGCGTTTAGGTATCAATGGTGAAGGAATTGGTTACTATAAACGCACGATTGTTTTTGTGAAAGGGGCACTGCCAGAGGAGGAGGCTGTTGTTGAGGTCACAGCTGTTATGCCAAAATTTGCAGAAGCTAAAATCAGAAAAATGCGAAAAGCTTCCAAACAGCGGGTTACACCTCCATGTCCGGTTTATGAAACGTGTGGCGGTTGTCAGTTACAACATTTAGCCTATCCAAAACAATTAGATTTTAAGAAAGATATGATGCTACAGGCTCTAGAAAAATTTAAACCTAGTGGCTATCAGCAATTTAAATTAATGGACACAATCGGAATGGCTGAGCCATGGCATTATCGTAATAAGGCGCAATTCCAAGTCAGAGCAGAAGAAGGGCAAGTTTTTGCTGGTTTATATGGTGCTGGAACCCATCATTTGGTTGCGATTAAAGATTGTTTAGTGCAACGCCCTGAAACAACTCGTGTGATCAATGCTGTTCGTGGCTTTTTGGAGGAATTAGCGATTCCTATTTATGAGGAAATCAAACATAGCGGGATTGTTAAAACAATTGTGACCCGAGTTGGTATTGAAACTGGTGAAGTGCAGTTGGTGCTTGTTACAAATAGTAAAAAGTTACCGAAAAAGCAGCAATTGCTTGAGAAAATTAACACACAATTGCCAGAAGTTGTTTCAGTCATGCAAAATGTGAACCAAGAAAAAACCTCTTTGGTGATGGGAAATGAAACCATCTTGCTAGCCGGTAAAGAAAGTATTGAGGAACGAATTGATACACTTAGTTTTGAACTTTCTGCTCGAGCCTTTTTCCAATTGAATCCTGAACAAACAAAAGTTCTTTATGAGGAAGCAAGAAAAGCACTGCAACTGCAACAAAATGAAACTTTAGTAGATGCCTATTGTGGCGTTGGAACAATTGGGTTAAGTTTAGCCAAAGAGGCCAAAGAAGTGCGTGGTATGGATATTATCCCAGAAGCCATTGAAGATGCTAAGAAAAATGCTGCGAAACTAGGGTTTGAGAATGTGAAATATGAAGTTGGTAAAGCTGAAAGTCTGCTACCACTTTGGTTAAAACGCGGCTTTAAACCGGATGCTATTGTGGTGGATCCACCACGTACTGGCTGTGATAAGGAATTATTAAAAGCTATTTTGAAAAATAAGCCTAAAAAATTAGTGTATATCTCTTGTAACCCTTCTACTTTGGCAAGAGATTTAGTTCAATTGACAAAAGTTTATCAAGTTGATTATTTACAATCAGTAGATATGTTCCCACAAACTGCTCGAGTTGAAGTTGTAGCACGTCTTCTTTTAAAATAATAAACAGACCATTTTATCTGTTAAAACAAGATAATCAATGAGAACTAAAACCCATGCTAGAATCATTTGATTCTAGCATGGGTTTTTGGTTAATCTGTAATGATGGAATGAACCAGCTTAGGTGCGACACCTGTTTTAGCAATTGTCATATTATCATAAATTTTTTGTTTGACATTTTCGACTGCTTCACGATTTGAATAAATGGTAACAAGTGAATCCCCAACTGCTACTGGGTCTCCTACTTTTTTATTGAGCATTAGGCCCACTGCTAAGTCGATTTCATCTTCTTTAGTGGCACGTCCTGCACCAAGTAGCATCGCTGCAATTCCAATTTCATCTGCAACAATATTTGAAACAAAGCCTGCTTCTTTGGCTGGAACTTCAATTTTATATTTGGCTTGCGGTAATTTGGTTACATCATCTACAACAGAGCCATCGCCACCTTGATTGTTTAAGAACTCTTTGAATTTTACTAATGCTTTGCCATTGTTCATGACTTCTAGTAGCATCGCTCTTGCCTCATCTAGCGTCTCAGCTTTTTTCGCTAATACAACCATTTGGCTTCCTAAAACGAGTACCAATTCTGTTAAATCTGCTGGGCCTTTTCCTTTGAGGGTTTCAATCGCTTCTTCCACTTCTAAGGCATTGCCAATTGCATGACCTAATGGTTGAGACATATCAGAAATAACAGCCATGGTTTGGCGCCCGACATTGTTCCCAATACGCACCATTGCACGAGCAAGATTTTCAGCATCTGCTTCTGTTTTCATAAAAGCGCCTGCACCTGTTTTAACATCTAATACAATCGCATCTGCTCCTGCTGCAATTTTTTTACTCATAATTGAGCTGGCAATTAATGGAATTGAATTGACGGTTCCTGTCACATCACGTAAAGCATACATTTTTTTATCTGCTGGTGTTAAATTCCCTGTTTGTCCGATAACAGCCACTCTATCTTGGTTCACTAGATTAATAAATTGTTCCTTGGTAATTTCTACATGGAAGCCTTTAACCGCTTCTAATTTATCAATCGTACCACCTGTGTGTCCTAAGCCACGACCTGACATTTTGGCAACGGGAACATCCAGGGCTGCAACTAATGGGGCTAAGACTAATGTGGTTGTATCGCCTACACCGCCTGTTGAGTGCTTATCTACTTTAATGCCATTGATTGCTGATAAATCAATGGTTTCACCAGAGTTTACCATCGCCATTGTTAAATCAGCACGTTCCCTGTCTGACATATCTTGAAAATAAATAGCCATGGCTAAAGCACTTGCTTGATAATCTGGAATTGAACCATCTGTATAACCATCAATAAAAAATTGGATTTCTTCAGTTGTTAGCTCTTGTCCATCGCGTTTTTTTGAGATTAAGTCTACCATTCTCATTGCATTCACCAGTCCTATTCTAGTTTCTTTTAATAATCTGATTGAGAGACTTCGCCTGAAACAATTGCTACACCTGAGCTTGCTCCAATTCTTGTTGCGCCTGCTGCAACTAATGCCTCTACATCTGCTTTCGAGCGCACGCCACCTGAAGCTTTTACGCCAATAGTAGGGCCAACTGTTTGACGCATTAATGCAATATCAGCTACCGTTGCGCCACCTGTTGAGAAGCCTGTTGAAGTTTTAACGAAATCTGCACCTGCTTTTACAGATAACACACACGCTCTGACTTTTTCTTCTTCTGTTAAAAGGCAAGTTTCAATAATCACTTTTACTAAAGCTTTTCCTTTAGCTGCTGCCACAACACCACGAATATCTGCTTCTACAATGGCATCTTCTTGATCTTTTAATGCACCAATATTGATGACCATATCGACTTCTGTTGCACCTTTAGCAATGGCATCTGCTGCTTCAAAAGCTTTTGTTTCAGCTGTATTGGCGCCTAATGGAAAACCAATTACAGTACAAATATCAACACCTGTTCCAGCTAATTCTTTGGCTGCTAAGCTGACCCAGTATGGGTTCACACAGACTGACGCAAATTGATATTGCTTAGCTTCAGCAGTGAGTTTTAGAATAGCCTCCTTTGTTGTTTCTGGTTTTAATGCTGTGTGATCAATCATTTTTGCTAATCCCATCATGTAACACTCCTTCTTTGTTCTATTACTGTCAGTATAAACTAAGGTTGCACACTTGTAAACTTTTGTTTGAAATTTTGTTCAAAGAAAGAATATTAACTATTTAATGTGCCATCAAAATCCAGTAGCGCTTGTGCCGTATATTGATCGGTAATGAGGATATTGGCATATTTCCCATTTAAAGCGCCATCAATGGCACGAATTTTTCTCATACCGCCTGCTACTAAGATTGATTTTTCTTTCATTTTTAACTCATTTAAATCAATACCAATTGTTCGATTATCAATCGTTTCGCTACAAATATTTCCATTACTATCAAAAAATCTAGAGCAAATATCTCCAACTGCCTTCTTCTTTAATAGATTTTCCTCTTCTTTATCAAAGTAGCCTAAACGGAAAAGTAACGCTTCATCTCTCACAGTCCCAACTGTGAAGACAGCAATGGTCGCTTGCCTGCCCAATTCAATGATCCGTTTAATGTGGCGGTCTTCTTCAACCATTTTTTTCACTTCTGGATGATCAAAGATAACGGGTAACGGAAGTTGTCTTCCCACTGTTTGAAAGGCATCAGCAAATAAATTCAAGGTCTCCGTTGCATAGGTGTTCACACTGGAATGGCTAATGCCTCCTTTTAATTGAACAACTTCCACACCTTTAACTTCTTTAGGCTTCATTTTCCGCGCAACTTCATGCATGGTTGTCCCCCAGCTGACACCAATAATATCTCCATTGGTTACTGTTTTTTCTAGATACTCAGCTGTAGCTTTACTGATATATTCCGTCAACACCGGATAATCCATTGTCGGAGCAAACACAACTTGTACATCCAATAGATCGTATTTTTCTTTTAATAACCTACTCAGAGAAGTCATATCAGAAAATGGGTCTACAATTTTAATTTGGATATAGCCTTTATCTTTTGCATACTTTAATAAACGAGAGACAGTTGGTCTGGAAATATTTAATTGATTGGCAATATCTTGCTGACTATACTCCATTTGATAGTATAATCTAGCTACTTCTACACTTAATTGATGTTTTTCTTTATCCATGTCATCAAATCCTATCTTCAAGCTTATTCTCTTGTTTTCTATCATCTATGATTATCTCAAATAAATAGAAAGAACACAAACGCCTTCTGAGGTGTGTCTGAAAACTACAGTGGCATCCGTTGTTTCAGTGATTATGGTGGAAATCTAGGAAGAAAACATAGTTTATGTGGTACATAAGCGAGTATTTCTGACGATGCGTTACAAAATCCTCGCGAAAACATTCGCCGCAGTAATTTTTAGACACATCCTCATCTGCACAGAGCATTTTCCACATAGCTTCTATGTTATAATAAAATTTGTAAAAATAGGAATGGCTATCCGAGGAGGAATAGAAAGTTTTGAAATCGAAAGGAGCTTGTCAAGCTGTGATTGTACTTGCTGGAATGATTGGTGCTGGGAAAAGTAGTTATACAAAATTAATTGCTGATGCTTTAGGAAGTGAAGCCTTTTTTGAAAGTGTCGATGATAATCGGATTTTAGAAAAATTTTATCATGATCCTGAACGCTGGGCTTTTGCTTTACAAATTTATTTTTTAAATACACGTTTTAGAAGTATTAAGGCTGCACTAAAGCATCAAAATAATGTCTTAGATCGCTCTATTTATGAGGATGCCTTATTTACAAGAATCAATTATGAAGAAGGAAATATGAGCGATGCTGAGATGGATACTTATTTAGATTTGCTTGATAATATGATGGAAGAGCTAGATGGGATGCCGAAAAAATCACCAGATTTGCTGATCTATTTAAGAGGTTCTTTAGATACTGTTTTAAGTAGAATTGCTAAACGAGGTCGTGATTTTGAACAAATTGAAAATAATTCAGATTTACTTGAGTATTATCAGCATCTGCATGGTCAATATGATCATTGGTTCTCCTCATATGATAAAAGTCCAACTTTAGTGATTGATATTGATGAAATTGACATTGAACATAAAGCAGATGCTGATTTTGTCCTAAAAACGATTGTAGATAAACTTGAACATTTAGCATAATAAATAAAGGAGCTTGTGAATCATCTCAATATAGGAGCTTCTATGACTAAAAAGGGCAGAAAGCAGTTTTTTTCAAGTGTCTATACCCTTTATTATAATGTGGTCTATTCATGATTTTCTCCTGCTTTGGTGATTGATGAAAAAAAGAAAAAATAGCATGTGATGTCAAAGCATCAGATGCTATTTTTTCGCTTTATTTTGTAAATGGCAAGAAATACGAGCTAATTGCTCTGATCGATCAGCTAATAAATCAGCTTCTCTCATTGCTTCTTTCGCATTTTTAACAGCTTCCTTTAAATCTACTCCTTGTGCCTTTGCACCAAATACACAGCCACAATAACATTGGCGATAGACCTCATATTCTTTACACATTTCTATTGATCGCTGATAGCCCTTATTTTTCTTGAAATCAGAAGGAAGATATTGGACTTTAAATAATTCTTGTACTTCAAGACCAATTTCATTAATTTTTTGACTATTCTTTTTAGGACTTAAGGTAAGTGCGCTACCAAAATAATCAAAGCCTAATTCTTTGGCTTTTTGTGCGGCTAAGTCTAGCCTCATTTGATAGCAGACATGACAACGAGCACCACCTTCCGGTTCATTTTCCAGCCCTTTTACTTTTGCCAAAAAATCCTGTGGTTGATAAGGTGCTTCAATAAAGCCAACTTGCTGTCCTGTCATCGTATTAAAATCGTCAATAAAGTTTTTTTGAACCAAGGCTCTACGTTGATACTCAATCCGTGGATGAATATTAGAATTTGCAAAATAAATTGTGACATTCGCAAATGCTGATAGGTATTCCAATGTATACGTACTACATGGTGCACAGCAGCTATGGAGCAGAATGGTTGGACGAAGATGTTCTTTCACCCATGAATCAATCATCTTCCCCAACACACGATGGTAATTAATTTTTTGATTGGGAACAAGTTTTGCTAAAACTTCACCTGCATCAATTGCCATGATTACTCACCTTCCTGCTCTATCATCAGCTGTTCATTTTTTTCTTGTTTTTTAGACACTATTTTCTCTTTGCGATTATTGATGATTCGTTTACCTTTGCCAATCGTTTTCCCAACAATCTTTTCTATTTGTCCTATTTCTTTATCAGAGCCATTACGATATTCATGAATAACCGCATTTATTACCGCACCTAAAGTAATAACATAGCCCGCTAAATAGAGCCATAACATCAATACAATAAATACACCTACACTTCCATAACTAATGGTTCGACTTGCAAATTCAGATACATAGAAAGCAAACCCTTGAGAAATCACAATCCAGCCTGTTGTTGCAAATAATGCACCTGGTAATGTGCTACGTAAGCTTAGTTTTACATTAGGCACAAGATAATAAAGCAAAACAAAAACAGCGATTAAAATCACAATGGTTAACGGCCATTTCAAGCTAGTAAATGCGGTTATAATGTTCCCAGAAATATCAATATGTTGTGCAACAAAACTTAGCGCTTGTTGCCCAAAACTAAATACTAATACCACAACTAGAACCCCTAAAATCAAAGCTAACATAAATAGGAGTGAAGCGATGCGCACAACAATAAAATTTAGTCTGCCATCCACACCATAAGCTTTATTCATCCCATTTTGTAAAGCATTCATACTGCGACTTGCTGACCACAAGGCACCGATTGCACCAAAAGAAAGCAAACTACCACTTGAATTGGTTAGCAAACTACGTAAGGTTCCTTCTAAGGCTGAATAAATATTTTCAGGAACAATCGTTGCTAAATAGCCCATCACTTCATTTACTTCAAATGAAAGATATGGTAGCAAGTTCCCCAAAACAATCAAAAGTGGAAAGATAGAAAGTAGTAAATAATAAGCAATCACCACAGCTGAGTTACTAATATCAGCTTCATTTACGCGCTCAACAATTAAATGAAAGAGTCTTTTGAAATTTTTTCTGCGGTAAAATACTGTTTTCTCCTGCTTTTCATTCACAGCATTTCCTCCTTCCATAAGAAAAACTGCTTCGCTCTATCTAAATGAACTGCGAAACAGTTTCCTTTTTTTATTGATCGCCTTGAGACGTTAAAATTCTTGGACCATCTTTTGTAATCGCTAATGTATGCTCATATTGACAACTTAAAGAACCATCTTGTGTTCTAGCAGTCCAACCGTTATCATCCATCTTAGATTTCCATGTGCCAATATTTACCATGGGCTCAATGGTAATAATCATGCCTTCTTTTAAACGTAAGCCTTTTCCAGCTTCACCATAATGCGGCACTGCTGGTCCTTCATGAATCGTTGGTCCAATACCATGTCCAATAAACTCACGTACAACAGACAAGTTTTCTCCTTCTACATAAGTTTGAATCGCATGACCAATATCCCCAATTCGATTGCCAATCACAGCTTGCTCAATGCCTAAATACATGGCTTTTTTTGTCACATCCATTAGATGTTTGACTTCATCTGTTACTTCTCCGACAGCATAGCTCCAACAAGAATCAGATAAAGCACCCTTTAAATCTACACACATATCGACTTTGATCAAATCGCCATTTTTTAAAACCGATTTTCTAGGAAAACCATGACAAATTTCATCATTAATACTGACACAAGTTGCATATTTATAGCCTTCAAAACCTTTTTGAGCAGCAATTCCGCCATGACTTGTGATATAGTGATCTACAAATTCTTCAACGTCCCAGCTTGTAATCCCTGGTTTAATAAAATCGCGAAGGGCAATATGGACATCAGCTAATAAGCTACCTGAAGCATCCATTGCCTCTATTTCACGAGGTGATTTTAATGTAATCATATTTAAATACGCTCCTTTTTTTCTTCTATCATTCGTTTTTATTATACAGCATTTTCTTGATTTCTCAATGTTTGATGTTTGTTTTCAGAAAAGAATCGCGCTAATTGTTCCTAAGTTTTTATTTTTTTGTTATACTCTATAGAAGAAGTCTTAATTTTTAAATAAATGGAGGATGAGTATCATGGCAACAGCCAAGATTGTTTATGCAAGTATGACTGGTAACACTGAAGAATTAGCTGATATTGTAGCAGAAGCTTTAGAAAAATTAGATATTGACGTTGAAACGGTAGAATGTACACAAGCAGATCCTGAGGATTTTGAAACAGTAGATATCGCTCTTGTTGCCACCTACACTTATGGCGATGGCGATTTACCAGATGAAATCGTTGATTTTTATGATGATTTAGGCGATGTAAACCTTGAAGGTAAAATTTATGGTGTCTTTGGTTCAGGAGATACTTTCTATGATGAATATTGTAAATCAGTAGATGATTTTGATGCAAAATTCGCTGAAACGGGTGCTACTAAAGGTGCTGAGGTGGTTAAAGTTGATTTAGCTGCTGAAGAAGAAGATATTCAAAACTTAGAAGCTTTTGCAAAAGAGCTTGTTGGTAAATTAGGTTAGATAAGCAATAAAATGATACACAAAGGCGAAAAGGCCTTTATGTATCATTTTTTTATTATGGTTGGAGTTTGCCTAATTGTTGATTGCCAGAATAAAACCAACTATAAGGTTTCGGCTGTTCTGTTGTTGGTTTCAGATAAACGGTTAGCCAATACTCGCTATCTTGCCTAAACTCTAATAGGATGGCATCATTTTTATTGCGATTTTCTGGTTGATGTTGCTGTTCTTTGGTTGTGAGGGTGAAGCCATCATACTCATAATACTGTGGTTGGATTGGTTGAATGACTACCTTACTCTGCTCAGTAGGTAATGAAAGTGTGACTTCATTATAAGCAGGATTATCTACGAGTAAACCAGATGGAGATTTATTTGAAAAGCTCATTAACTTCTCTGTTAAATCTGTAGGCTTTACGTGTTCAATTTGATAATACCCTGACACTGGCACAGGTAAGCTTACTGTCTCTTGTAAAATGACTTGTCTAAGATGAATAATTGGTGTTTTTATCGCTGTTTCAGCAACATTACTCACACCGTTAAAGTTGATTGTTTCATCAACATTTAAACCTATATAGGAAGCTTGATTCAGCAATAGCCTATCACTAGTCAAAGGTTCTTTTAAATCAACTTTTGCTGTAAATGTGACACTTATTGCTTCTCCTTGATTCAAAGAGATATCAGCGACTGTTAAGTTTTGACTAACCCAAACTGAATCAGGTAGCACGTGTAACACACCTAGAGGGTCTTTATAAGTTATACTACCAGCAACATAGCTTAAATCAGCTGCAAGTGTATCTGTTAAGCTACCTTTCCATTTACCTGCGGTTGCATCATTTGTCAGTGTTAAGGTATAGGTTAACTCTCCATTTAAAGGGATCTGACTCTTATCAACTGCTTTTTTTAAATTTAATTTTGGTGCAACAATTACTTTGGTTTGATTGGATAGTTGCTTTTCAGAATAAGTTGAAGTTAGTGTCGCTTCATTTAAAATTGTGGCATTTTCATCAGCTTGATTTACTTTTACTTGGAAAGTTATTTTTTTTGATTGATTGACCTCTAATTTGTTTAGATTTACTTGAAAGGTATTGTTCGCATCCACAGCTGGATTAGCTACCGATAACTGATCTACCTTAAGACTACCAAGAATAAACTCTGTTCCTTTTAATTCATCTGATAAAACAGTATTCACCAAGGGAACCACACTATCAGCTAAATTTTCCACTTCTATTTGATATTCTAAAACATCACCAATTTCACTATATGTAACATTGGAAAAAAGCGTTTCTTTTTTAGAAATATTCCGTACTTTTTTGCTAACCTCTGCATGAGGTGTTTGTGGTAATTTTTTAATAATAAAACCTTCTGGAGAAGGCAGACCACCACTAGCACCTGTAAATCCCCACCATACTTTCGTTGAACCAAAATAAAGTTGAGGATCAATCTGTCGAGATTTTTCTTCGAAATGGGCATATTTCCAGCTAAAGATTTGATTTGCACTATCCCAAGAAATTTTTAGTGGATTCCAAAAAAGATTGTTTGGTGTTGCCCAAACAAGATTTTGTTCTGCTCTTGTTTTAGGATACACAATATCCATATGTTTATTTGTGGTACTTAATTGATTTCCTGTTCCAGGAACTATGAGCGCTGCATGTGGTACCAAAGAATCAGCTGGTACTCCCATTAATGGTGTATCTGAAAGAAATTTATCTGGTGCTTGATTCTTATAAATATCTATTTCTAAAGAAAGAGCATTTTTTATATACACATCGTCCCCATAATGGAAGGTTGTTCCATAAGCTCCTAAACCACCTGCAAAATTCCCAATCGCCTGTATACCTCTTGGATCATTATGAAAAGTGAAGGTTAAGCCATCTGAACCGCCTTGATAACCATTAAAGACATAGCCTTCAAAACTAAAATCTTGTGTTAAATCTAATTGATAATTATACCAAATCGCTCCCCTTTGTATTGGAACATTTGGAATTAATACCACCATATTCTGATTAATTGAATCAACATAAGAGTTACTTCCAGTTACAATCGTGAATGCATCTGAAACATTTACATTGGAATTTTTTGCATCATCAGGTACTTCAGGAAAACCACTTGTAGAATACCTCATATCAAAAGCTAAAACTTTTTTTGGTTCTTGAATACCAATAAAGATTAGCATACTTAAAAAAAAGAATAGTAACCCAAATTTGTATATTTTCATTTGTCCTCCGTCCTGTTTTATGCACATTTTTATGATGTAAGAACTTAGCATTTATCTGCAAGAAACAAGTGTTTTATGCATTTTAACAAAATATGAAAAAATATACTGGATACAAAAAAAACATTGATTCTCTCAACGTTCTTGGACTTAATTTTTAAGTTGTATTCTTTTTAAAAGAACAGATTTCCCTTACTGCAATTAACACTTGTTATTTTCACACCCCATCTTATTTCATATTTCACATTGCGTCAATACTTATTTTTAGCGCTTTTCAGACACGTTTTACAGCTTACAATATATAAATAATATGTTTTTTTCTGATACGAATAAAATAAGATAGGTTATTTTATTTTGTTATTAACATATCATTTTATTCATCTTCCCAGAATATGATAGAATGACTTTCCTTTCATTCTTTTTTTATTGAAATCATGTTTTAGCATTCCTAAATTTTTAAGGGTATGATATGATAATTCTAATCTCATTCTCATTTTCCGGATGATGACAGATAGATTTTTTTAGGAGGAATAGATAATGTTAGAAAATTTTGATGAAAATTTAGCAAAATATGCTGCTTTAATTGCTAAAGTAGGGGTAAATGTTAGCAATGGTCATACCGTGGTTTTAAATATTGAGGTAGAGCAAGCACCTTTAGCGCGTTTAATTACCAAAGAAGCCTATAAATTAGGTGCTACTGAAGTCATTGTGAAATGGTCAGATGATGAAATCACGCGTGAAGCAATGATTGGAACACCTGAAGAACGTTTAACAGATATCCCAGCTTATCGTATTGCTGAAATGGAGGACTGGATTGCTAAAGGCGCTAGCAGAATTAGTGTTGTTTCAAAGGATCCAGATGCACTTGCAGGTGTTGATAGTGATAAAGTGGCTGCTTTCCAATCTGCTATGGGTAAAGCTTCAATGGTCGTTCGTACTGCAACACAAGCCAATAAAGTTAGCTGGACAGTTGTTGGCGCTGCTGGCGCTGCCTGGGCTGCTAAAGTCTTTCCAGATTTAAAAACATCAGAAGAACAGGTAGATGCTTTATGGGATGCAATTTTTAAAACAACCCGTATTTATACACCCGATCCAATTGCTGCTTGGCATGAGCATGATGTAACATTAAGAAATAAAGCTGAAGAACTAAATAAAGAACAATTTGATGCTTTACACTATACAGCTCCTGGTACTGATTTAGTGATTGGATTACCTAAAAATCATTTATGGGAAGGCGCAGGAAGCTTTAATGTTCGTGGAGAAGAATTTATGGCAAACATGCCAACCGAAGAAGTCTTTACTGCACCAGATGCAAATCGTGTAGATGGTTACATTTCAAGCACAAAACCACTAAGCTATGCTGGCACAACCATTTTAGATATGAAATTCAGCTTTAAAGATGGACGTGTTGTTGAAGCCTCTGCTCAGCAAGGCGATGATGTGTTACAAAAATTATTAGCCATTGATGAAGGTGCGCGTCATTTAGGAGAAGTTGCACTTGTGCCAGATCCATCACCAATCTCACAATCTGGTATTGTCTTCTATAATACTTTATTTGATGAAAATGCTTCAAACCACTTAGCTTTAGGCTCTGCTTATGCTTTTAGCCTTCAAGGTGGAACTGAAATGTCTGAGGAAGAATTAATTGCAGCTGGCTTAAATAGAAGTCAAACACATGTTGATTTCATGGTTGGTTCAGCTGAAATGAATATTGATGGAATTAAGGCTGATGGGACACGTGTTCCAGTTTTCCGTAATGGTGATTGGGCTTAAAAAATACTTGAAAGTGTTATGGAACCATGAGAGAATAGGAATGTATTTTCTCATGGTCGAATAGCTCTTTTTTTAGTTAATAAATTGCCTATTGGCTAGAAATAATATGAAGTCCTCGTAGCTCAGCTGGATAGAGCACTTGCCTCCTAAGCGAGGGGTCGTACGTTCAAATCGTATCGGGGACGTTTTGATAAAATCCATCTGTTGAACAGATGGATTTTTATTTTACATGAAAGGATTTATTACTAGTTATTTAGCAATTCCCCTCTCCTTTTTCAAAATTTATGAAAATTATTGTGATAATTCTATAGCAAAATGCCACATGATTAGGTACAATAACAACATATCATATTTTAAAGGAGATTTTACTTATGTCAGAAAAAAAAGCACCAGCGATTAATGGTTATCTTGGAATTATTTTGTGTATTATAGCGATTATCGGTAGCTTGGTTTTAGGTTTTAAAGCAATCGTCGCTGAAGAAGTTTCTACAATGCTTTCACTTGGATTGGCAGCACTTATTTTCTTTGTGATTGCCATGCTTTTCTTAAGCTCAATCACTGTGGTTGCACCAAACCAAGCAAGAGTCATTACATTCTTCGGGAAATATCTTGGAACTATCCACACGAACGGTTTATTTATGACTGTTCCATTTACCTTAAAACAACCTATTTCTTTAAAAGTTCGCAACTTTAATAGTGTAAAATTAAAAGTAAATGATGTTGATGGGAATCCAATTGAAATTGCAGCGGTTATTGTATTTAAAGTCATTGATACAGCAAAAGCTTGCTTTGATGTTGAATACTATGAAAACTTTGTAGAAATTCAAAGTGAAACGGCTATTCGTCATATTGCCACAAAATATTCCTATGATTCATTTACTGATTCAGATATTACTTTACGAGGCAATGCTGAAGAGGTTTCTGCTGAATTATTAGAAGAGTTACAACAACGTTTGAACTTAGCTGGAGTTGAAGTCATTGAAACCCGCTTAACACACCTTGCTTACTCTACTGAAATTGCAAGTGCGATGCTACAACGTCAACAAGCTAAAGCAATCCTTTCTGCAAGAAAAATTATTGTTGAAGGTGCTGTTGGTATGACACAATTAGCAGTTGAACAATTAGAGCATGATGGCGTGCTAAAACTAGATGATAGCAAACGCATTCAATTAGTTAATAACTTGTTAGTTTCTATTATTACAGATAAAGGTACACAGCCAGTGATTAACACTGGAGAGTTAAATCAATAAAATAACCAAAAAGACTTGTCATTAAATAAAATGGCAAGTTTTTTTGCATCTTCTTTTAATTTGAATAACAAACGATATTTTATTTCCTAAAACTTTTTCTCTTTACAACTAATTGATATCCAAATCTACTAATGATATAATGTAAGCGGTTGAAAAATTGGTTTTCAATACAATAATCAAAGAGGTAAAAAAAAATGAAAAAATTACTTAGTTTAAGCTTTGTTGGTTTATGTGCACTTACACTTGCAGCCTGCGGAAATGGTGATAGCTCTAAAGATACAGCTAAAGAAGAGAACTCTGCTAAGGTTGAATCTAAACAAGAAAATTCTGCTAAAACCGAAACAAAAAAAGAAGACAAAATAAGCGATAGCGAATATGAAACTGATCATGCTAAATTTGTGATTAAAGAAGTGGAACAATTAACAGGAAAATATGATAATAAACAAATTCTTGCTATCACAATCGAATTTACAAATAAAGGAGATACGCCAACTAGTCCATGGATGGCTTTTGCTACTTCAATTAAAGCAACCCAAGAAACAGATGTTACAGTAGAAACACTAAATGGCGCAAATGGTTATTATCCAGATGATTATAAACCTGAGCTTGTTGAAATGGGGGGCACAAATATTAAACCAGGCGCAACTGTTGAAGCAGTTGTAGGTTTCGATATTGAATTCCCAGGATCACCTGTTCAAATGCTAGATTTTAATCTATCTGGTAAACCAGAAAAATTTGATAGAGTTATTGAAACAACTGCACCTTAATTGTTAACATCAGCTATCACACTCATATAAACAAAAAAATTGTGCAAGTAACTTGTTTTAAAACAGTCACTTGCACATTTTTTATTGATGACACTAATGATGATAAAGTCTATCTTTCACAAAATAAATTTGTATCCTCTTTGTTTACAAAAAAATATGAATAGGATAGCTTATTTGATCGCTATATTTAAGAGCAACAAAAAACGCCACTTCTTATTTATTAAAAGAAATAACGCTTTTTGTTTTTGATTTCATGATGTTACTATCTTTATTTCCCCTAGGTACTACTTCTTACTTGCCCCGATATTCCCCTTGGCACACAAGTAAATTTCACCTCGTGTCATCTGTATTATTTCATCCTCGTTTCTTGCTGTCAATTACTTTCCTCAAAAAACAAATGGATGGATAACCATGATTGAAAAAAATGTTGTTTAATTCTACTAAAATCAAGTATTATCAAGCTTTCTCCATAATTATACTGGATATTGTATACAAAATAAAAACAAAATTGTATTCAAGTGTGTTCAATTTGTATTCACATTAATCCATCATTATGGTCGATATTGTACGAGCTCTTCCCAATAAGGATAGCTGATTTCTTTATTTGGTTCATCTTCAATTTCAACAACACAATTTAAATCCTTCGCTAAATCAAATGCTTGACTTTGCGCTTCTGAATCTTTAATTTCAACTCTTTTTACTACATAGCGTTTCATGTTATCATCTCTTTTCTCTGTACTTAGCATAACACTTTTCCACATGAGATGATACTTTTTAGCCATTTGAAAATGTCTAAAGAATACTGGAAAGTGCAAGCATTTTTTAAACATTTTACCGTTTAAGCTTGAACCGCTGTTTGTTCAATTGCATGAAGCAATCTTTTGACATTCTTTTTTCTAAAAAATCCTACAAAACCGCCAACAATCTTATCATTTAGTGTGCGCATTTTCCCATGAGAAACTACATTTTCTAGATAGGTTACTTCACAATGATTTGCATCCAGCGCTTGAATGGAATAGGTTACTTCAAACTCATTTAAACCAGTTTTTGTTACAAATTGATAGGTTTGGTTATCAACAATTTTGGTGATTTTTAAACGGGCACTTTGTTTTTGACCAAGAACTTTTTTATATTCAAAGCCAGCTAATTGATTGCGTGTTAGGGTTTTCCCAGTATGCTCTTTTACATCATGAGCAGCTGATTCAATCATACATTTAAAAAAATCTTCAGCTGAAATGGCTAATTTCTCAGTAACTTTCATGTTCATTCCCCCCCTTTTTAGTTAAATGGCTTTTATTGAGCCTAATGAGCATTCAGAAAATCAATTTTTTTAAATGCTCATTTACTCAAAGCTATGATTGCTAAAAGCTATTTTTAATTGGTGCATTAAATCGCTCATGTTCTCTACTCTCCTCCAAATTGAATCGGATGCTGCTTCATTGATTTAACGTACTTTAGTTTTCATGGTTTATTTTTCAGCCATTTTTTTATACATCTCTACCATTTCTCCAGCTAAATCACGGAAGGTAATGGCATTCATTAAATGGTCTTGGCTATGAATGGTTAAAATGGTAATTGGAACGGGTTCACCATTAGCTTCTTGGGTTAACATGCCTGTTTGTGAATGGTGCGCTTCAACTAAAGCTTTATCTGAATCTGCTAATTTTTGATCAGCTAACTCAAAATCACCTGTTTTTGCTGCTTGGATCGCTTCCATTGCATCACTTTTAGCATTTCCTCCATTAATAATCAGTCCCATAATTTGTTCTAAATTTTCTTGTTCGCTCATTTACATCCGCCTCCTTACGATTCTTTCATTTAATTATTTGATCATGCCTAACGCTGTATCAAGAACTTTTTCACCATTCATTGTACCGTAGTCAGCCATATTGATAACATCTACAGGAATTCCTTTATCTGCAACTTTTTTATCAAATTGGTCTTTCATAAATCTTACTTGAGGTCCTAATAGTAAAACATTTACATCTTTTTCAGCTAAATGTGTATCGGCTTCAGAGGCTGATACAGCAAAGATATCTGTTTCAATTCCTTTTTCTTCTGCTGCTTTTTGCATTTTTGTCACTAATAAGCTTGTACTCATACCTGCTGAACAGACTAACATAATGGTTTTTTTTGACATTTTTATTCACTCCTATAAGTTGTTTTTTCTTTACACCTTTATATAATGCAAGAAGCGTGCCAAGTGAAAAACGCTTACAACACCCCTTGTTTACTCACTTTTCCCTCTAAAATTGGTATGTACACACATTCACACACTATGAGAAATCATTGTGCACTGTGTAATGAAGCATAAAAGGTGCCTACTGGCACCTTTTAGCTGACTTGATTAATTCATTTGATTGTTAACAAGCATCTGAACAACAAAAGCAATTTCATCTGTTGGTATATGGATACGGTATTCTTTTTCTAATTTTAGCATAGCTGTTTTAACAATATCCATTTCTAAACGATGTTGCTTTTGATAGGCTTCTCTTTCTGGGAAATGACGATCAAAGTTACCTGTTTTTAAGCGTTCCACTAAAAATGCTAAATGGAGGATAATCCCAATATCTACTCCTGGCTCAAGAATTGTCTGCATCTGTGATTGAATCTCGTGCACCATTTTTTGTAAGAGTAAAATCAGTTTTTGAACAGAGCCAACATGAACTAATTGCCCTTCAAGTGATGATACGATTTGCTCAACAGGTACTTCTTCATCCACAATTCTTCTTAAAAGATTTAATTTTTCATTTTCAAAAATATCATAAGCTGAGAAAAATGGGATATTTTGATAATTAAATTCAACCGTTCCTACAATCGCTTTTATCTCATATTCTTCCATCAGATCATCAATTTTTTTCTTAAAGGCTTCACGATGTAAGAATTGTAATTGGATAATTTTGACTTTATTTTCATTAATGTTGAGTTTAATGCGATTATAAATATGGGCAGCAACACCTTCTCCAGTAAAGCATGTGACAAGAATGGCTTGCGGTTTCTTATCATCCGTTTGAATCATCTGTCTGGTCATATTTTCAAAGTTTGATTGACAGGTTTGATAAATATCTTCTAAGCTACGACCAATGGACGCCATGCGAACTGCTTCTAACACAATTGGGGTACTCACCATCGAGAGTGCTTTGGTACGAATCCCTGTTTCTTCATAAATCATATTCCCAAAGGAAGTCAGTGAGCCCATATCCGTTAATAGAAGAATACCACTTGTATACTGTGCTTGATTTTCTAAGACAAGCTTTCTTAGCTGCTCATACATTTTCTGAACTTCCATTGTAAGCGGCATATTTAAGGCGTATCCATACTTCATATCTAGTAATTCTTGGGCGGTTTCTAGCATACTTGTTGCCGTAGAATTCCCATGCATTAACACAAAAACCTCTACCATATGCTCTTTTTGATTAGGCGTTTCGCCAAGTTCAATGGTTAAGAACATGGTGATAAAACCAATTTCATCAAAAGGTAATTCGATATTAAATTCTTCTTCAATAATGCCAGAAAGTTCGATAGCTACTTGAAATTCTTTGGAATAACGCTTACGGACATCATTTAAGTCTGGATGGACAATATTACGATGCTCTTTCACACGCTCAATCATACTTTGTAAATGCAAGGCAAATGCAAAGCGCGCTTTTCCATCATATTTTCGGCTGAGACGCTCTTCGATGACATCATATAATTTGTCTGTTAAACGAGAAATTTCTTGTGGAATAATTTCTTGATGGATATCGGTCATGGATAGTTTTTCGACATATTCTCTGAAATATTCTTCCATATCAGATTGTAACAGCGTCTCTAATTCTATGTTATCAGGGACCTCTCCTTGCGAAATTTCGTTTACTTTTTGATCAATGGCTGTATAGACTCGCATATCTGCTGCTGGATCTGTTTCAGAAAGAATTCTTTCTTGTGACGCTGGTAGGAAGCTAAAGTTTGATTTTTTCATATCAATCAAGCGTTCCATACTTTCTGGTGCTTCTTTAATGAATAACAAGCCTTTTTGAACTTGTAAAGGCAAATCTTTTTGGCTAATTTGTAAATGGTCATGATTTTGTGTGCGATAATGTAGGAAAGCTTTTGCACAAACTAATTTTAAATCGCGTTGAATTTGTCCAATGTTACCTTCTGGTTGGTAAAGCATAAAGGCTGAGAGAACCTCTCGTTCTACCACAATTTTTTGTCCTAAGCGGTAAGCCTCTTGCTGTAAGAAGGTCGTAACTAAGTCATAGCGCTCTTCAATGGTTCTTTCTGATAAGGGTGGTAAGGTAATGGTCATTGGAATTCTACGTTTAAAGGTAGATAATAGGCTTTCTGTGCCTTCAGTTGTGGCACCAATAATCTGCACACTCACCTGCGTCACTGTTCCACTTTCTCCCAATGGTCTAAATTCTCCTTTATCAATAAAGGTAAATAATGCTTCTTGTCCTTCTGGTGGTAAACGATGAATTTCATCTAGGAAGAGAATACCGCCATTGGCTTTCTTGAGGAGTCCATCACGATCTTCGGTTGCACCTGTAAAAGATCCTTTTTTCACGCCAAAAATATGTCCATAAAGAAGCTGGGGATTTTGGGCATAATCTGCACAGTTAAAGGAAATGAAAGGTGCTTCATCATTTAATGTGTTGGATTCAACAGCAAATTTGTACATACATTCAGCAAATAAGGATTTCCCTGTTCCTGTTTTTCCTAATATCATGGTGTGTAAGCCATTAGGCGGATAAAGAATCGCTGCTTTGGCTTGCTGAATCATCATTTTTAATGAAGCATCACTCCCAATTAATTTGGAAAAAGCTTCCTCTTCTATGATTGACTCCATCACAATCAGTTTTTGGTAACGCACAGGTCGGCCATTAATTTTGTTAATTTCCCCTGATTTATACAGTTCATTCAGATATCTACTTGCATTTGCACGATCTAAATCTAGTTGTTCAGCAATTTCTGCTGCTGTAAAAGCGGCTTCATTTTCTGCTAAAAATTGTAAAATGGTCTCTTTTCTACTCGCCATGATTTCTGACTCCCCTATCATTCCCTTATTCTTTTCTTAATTATACGTAATTTTTGATAAGAGGTAAAGTAAAAAGTTACACACTTGCCTAAGAAAACGGTTTAGTGTGTAACTTCTTTTGGGTTATTTCGTTCTTTTTCCTTTATTTTTGCGATCTTTTGTACGATTTTTTTTCTTTTTCTTGAGTAAAGGTAGTGATGGCTCAGCGGCTGGCTTTTTAGGTTTATCCTTTTTCACTTTAGCTGGCGCTTGATTACTAGCCGTAGTTGCTACTTCTTCTTGCTCGGGTCTTTCTAATAAAATTTGCCGATGGGACAGATAACGTGGTGTCACTTGATAGTCTAAAGCTTTGATGATTTGTTTAAAGGTACGTAACTCTCGGTCATTCACCAAAGTTAGAACAGTTCCTTTAGCGCCCATTCTTCCTGTTCGTCCAGCTCGGTGGACATAGCTTTCTTTCGTTAAAGGTAAATCGTATTGCACCACATAAGGTAAGCCAACAATGTCTAAGCCTCGAGAAGCTACATCTGTTGTTAAGAGCATTTTTACTTTGCGACTTTTCAGTTGGCTCAAGGCCTGCTCTCGCTCCACTTTATTTTTTTCACTGTGTAAAACGGCAACAGGAATTCTTTCATAGTTGAGTTTTTCAGCTAAGAGTGTGAGATTCGCCATATTATTCACAAAAACCAACGCACTAAAATCATCAACTTGTGCTAAGCGACGTAAAACCTCCACTCGTTTTCTAGTAGGGCCTTCAATATAAGCATGACTAATATTTTCTATTGTAGAAGCTTCATTGGTCACATCTACAACAAGTGGCTCAATTCCAAACCATTTTGGTAGTTCATCCAGCAAGTCGCTTTTAGTCGCTGAAAAGAAAGATAATTGACGCTCATTTGGCATTTTTGTTAAAAGTTTTCTCACAACATCTAATTGTTGATCCTTTAGCATATAATCACATTCGTCTAGGACAACGGATTGCACTTGATGTAGTTTTAATTTTTTCATTTCAGATAACTCTAAAATGCGACCAGGTGTCCCCACAATAATTTCTGGTTTTTCTCTTAATTTTTCTAGCTGTCGTTTGATATTGGCACCACCGATTAAAGGCTGAACCTTCAAGGATAGTAGAGCTGCCCATTCTTTCACAACTTCTGTAATTTGCACACTTAACTCTTGAGAAGGTGCTAAAATCACGAGCTGGATACCTGCTTTTGGCACAACATTTTCTAATAATGGCAAGGCATAGGCAACCGTTTTTCCTGTACCAGTTGGGGAAATCCCCACAACATGTTGCTTTTCTTTTAGGATTGGATAGACACGTTCTTGGATAAAGGTTGGTGGCTGATACGCAATTTTTTCCCAGTGTTCTTTAAATTTCTGATGTTTATTTTCCATTTGTTTCCTCAATTTCTATTTGTTTTGCTAAGTCGTATCTGAAAAAATCGGATGCTACCGTCGTTTTCAGACACAGCCTAAATAATCTGACACAATTTGATTAAATCGTTGCGGGTGTTTTCTCATAAAATTGTGACCCACCTTTGGTACTTCTATAGCCGTGCCATTTGGCAATTGTGCTGCTACTTTTTGGGTATGCCCGACTTGACTAATATCTGATTCTGCAACTAATAATAAGGTGGGACAGTTAATGTGCTGCATCTCACTTAATTTAAGCTGAGGCTGTTTCACAATTAACCCTAATAACTCTCTTCTTGTCCGAATTTTGCGATTAAATAATGCACCAAAAGTTAATAAATAATAGGAGATAAAGGTTGAAACACGCATAGATCTTTTTAAATCCTGAGGAGTTAAATTAATGCCTGATGCTACAATGAGCTTCACTCTACTTGGGTACATTAAGGCATATTGCAAAGCTAAATTCCCACCATCACTATAGCCAAAAATAATGACTTCCTTGATACTTAATTGTGTGAGTAAAGCTTCTATATCTTTTGCCATCTGTTCAAAGGTTAACTTTCCATTTCCACGTGTTGAACGTCCATGCGCTCGACTATCCATTAAAATGAGCTCGTATTGAGCTGAAAAGTAGTCAACTTGTGCCATAAAGCTTTTATGACTGCCACCATTTCCATGTAGACACAAAATAGCAGGCCCTGTGCCATAAGTTTCATAATACAGGTCTGCACCATCTACCTGTACACTGCCTATCTGATTTGGTTCCAACATAATCCCCTCATTCTATTTTCTTAGCAACTCATTTTAACACATAATCCAACGGGTTTGTTAATCTGCATCAAAAACAATTGCTGCATCTTCTCGTAGTGCTTTTAACACTTGATTCACATTTTTACTTAACTGTAACCATTCTTCATATTTTGCTTGATGATCTGGTAAGGTTGGATTGTTGATTACTTCTGCAAAAGCCATCGCTTCATGATACATAGGATTTTCCTTAGCTGGTTTTGCATGGGAAACTTCTTTTCCTGTTTTAGTATCTATTGTTGTAATTTGTGTGATTGCATTGACCGCATCCATTACAATTGTTCCTTGTTGTCCATAAATTTCTGATGGCAAATAGGACTGCACAATTTTGCCTGTTAATAAGGTGACATCAAATTGTGGATATCTTAAAATAATTGTGCCCATTCCATCCACACCTGTTTGAATTTTATGTGCAAAATAATGGACTTTTTCTGGCATTCCAAACCAGCCCAAAGCTGCATAAACGGAGTAGACACCAAGGTCTGATAATGCGCCTCCTGAATAATGTAAAGAGAAGATATTGGGTTCTGCTCCGGCTAGGACTTGGTCATAACGACTGGAATACTTCATATAAGTGAAGGTAGCCCCTTCAATGGTTCCTAGCTGTTTGATTTGTTCTTTGACAATTTGGAAGTTTGGTTCATGAATATGTCTGGCTGCTTCTAGCATCAAAACTTGATTTTCTTTAGCAACTTTTACAGCTTGTGCCCATTCAGCCGGATTAGAAAACATCGGTTTTTCAATAATCACATGCTTTCCTGCCTCCATTAATGTGATGGCTTGTTCAAAATGGAGACTATTGGGTGAAGCAATGTAGACAGCCTCAATTTCTGGATGCTCAGCAAATTTTTCGATATCATCTAAAAAGATAGACACTTGATATTTTGCACCAAAGTCCTGTGCTTTTTCGATGGTTCTAGAATAGACAGCTGTTAATGTCCATTTTTTTGTTTCAAGTGCTGCTGATATAAATGCATCTGTTATCCAGTTGGTTCCAATCACACCTAATTTAATCATGTAAGTTTGCCTCCCATTTCTTATTACTGTTATTTTGCCATATTTTGGCTCTAAAAGAAACCAATCCGCTGTTGAATAAAAAATAGTTGATTTTTTAGCAACTGATAGTTATACTAGGTACTAAGTGTTAGTATTGAAAATTAATGCAAGATACTTCTTCCTGCTTTAAGAATGCATCATTGCATCAGGGTAATTTTCATTCATAAAACATAAAATCATATAAAACACCAGAAACCTCGTTCTGGTGTTTTATTTTTTCGCTAAATTTTAAATGGAATCGCCTCTGCTAAAGAGATGCGATCCTCTAATACCTCACAAGTATAAGCTAAAACCTGTAAGCCCTCTGCCATCATCGTTTGAATTGCTAACTTTAAAGCAGGCTGCATATTCTCATTAATGGTTGCATAGGTTGCCTGATTCATTTGAACAATAAAGACAACAAATCCTAAATAACCTTCTGTCATCGCTAATCCAAGCTCATTAACATGCTTTAAGCCTCTTAAGGTTGGAGCATCTGGAAAAGAAACGACGCCATTTTCTTCTAAGGTCATTCCTTTAATTTCTACAAAGCCTTTTTCAGCTTGATCTGTTTCAAAATAAAAATCAAACCTTGATTGCCCATAAGTGACTTCTTTTTGTAGGACTTGAATGTTCCCTTTTAATGTTGGTAGTGTAGGAGTTTTCTTTATTGCTTCAGCAAATATTTTATTGGGTACCTGGCTATCGATATTAATTAACTGCCCCTTTTTCATCACAGCAATTAAATCATATTTTGTTTTTCTAGTTGTAGCATTGGCTTCTTCCAAGAAAACTTCAACACCAGGTATTAACAGCTCCTTACATCTTCCTGTATTTTTCACATGAACCGTTTCTGCTTGTCCATTCACTTCACAAATTGCAACAAACCGATTCGGTCGCTCGATAAATGTTGCTGAAACCACTTGTCCATATTGAACCATCTAAGAGATCCTCCCTTTTAACACAAGTTTACCTTGGCAGCTACCACAAACATAGCGCTTTACATCAAATCTTCTTTTTCGTCGCACTTCTACCCCACACTTTGTACATTGATAGGCCCATAGAGTCGTTGACTTAGGTTGTGCTTCTGTTAAAGGCTGAACATATCTTGAGCCACCCACCCGCTGCAATAACACTTTAAAATCTCGGTCTTTATGCTGATAGCCTTGACCCAAAAGATGCAAATGATAATGACATAATTCATGCTTAATCACCTTCACTAGCTCATCCTGCCCATATTTCTCATAAACCTTGGGGTTAAAATCTAAATGATGACTTTGCAAATGATACCTGCCACCAGTTGTTTTCAGTCGTTTATTAAAAGTCGCTTGGTGTTTAAATGGACGCCCAAATGAAGCAAGCGATATTTCTTCTACTAATTGTTGTAATGTTTCTTTCTTCAAGAAATCCCTCTTTTATTCAAAAGTTTTTATCTCCTTATTTTAGCATACTTCCTCAAAAAAATGATTGTAACTTCCCTAACTGAACAGTATCATGAAGAAGATGAAGTATTATTGGAGGTGCCCTTATGCCATTGAATTTTTTTAAATCGCACTGCATCAAAATGATTGAATGCCTGGATGACTCAGCTAACCAATTCGTTTACCGTTTTCCTGTTAAAAATCAAGAAATTAAAATGGGGGCACAATTGATTGTTGCACCTGATCAGGTAGCTATTTTAGTCAGTGAAGGGACAGTAGCTGATTTTTTCCAGCCTGGACACTATGAATTAGCCATTAAAAACATGCCGCGCTTGACGCAATTAAAAGCATGGCCTTACGGATTTCAGTCTCCATTTAAAGCGGAGGTTTATTTTATTCATACTAAAAAAATCATGAATCAACATTGGAAAACAACAACGCCTATTCAAATGTATCACCCAGCTTTCCAATGGGTAAATGTGCATGCCAATGGAACATTTTCCTATCATGTTAGCGATCCGGTTCTATTCTTAAACACAATACTCGGTAGCACTGCTGTCGTTTCCGCTGAAACAATACTAGAGCCATTACAGACACATGTTTTAGAAGCCTTTTTAGATGCTTTAAATGACACTAAAACGGCTTATCTAGCATTAGCCGCCGTAACTGAACCGATTCATCAGCTCATTGAAATAGCACTCCAAGAAAAATTTAAGTCCTATGGTTTAATATTAGATACTTTTACGATTCAAATTTCAAAAGAAGTGCAGGAGAATCTAGTTGAAATGAGCACCCCAGCAACAAGCAAAGCTATTTTAGGCAATCTCATGCAACAAGTTTTAAACCAGCCCCAACAACAGCTCGTTGCTGACCAGCAGCCACTGTTGGAGCAATCAGCAACTAAAAGCTGTGTCTATTGCCAAACAATCAATCCATTTGATGCAAGCTATTGTGCTAAATGTGGCAGAAAACAATTATAAAAAAAGCTGTAGCATAATCCATAAGAGTGACTGAACATTCTTAGCATTGTGCTACAGCTTTTTACTTGTTTATATTTCCTTTTGAAGATGATCATAACGATGACCACTTAAGACCACTTCTCCTGTTTTTACGAAGCCCAAGCGATCATATAATTTTCTCGCTTTTGGATTTCCTTGATCACAGCTCAGACCAACTACATGCTCCCCAGATTGCTGTACAAATTCTGGTAAAGCTTCAATTAATTTTGTACCAATTCCTTGTCCACGATATTGTTCATCCGTCACAAAGGTATCTAGATACCATTCACCTGAGAAGGTTTCTTTTTCAACAAAAAGTGGACCTCCTAAAGAAATATTCAGGTTTTCTGCAATTTGTTGAAGTGGCACATCAATTTCAGCTTCTTTTGAGCCTGGATAACCAACTAAAACCCCCGCAACTTTACCATCTACTTCTGCAACAATCGTATGACGATAACTATAACGATACTGCTCATCTTGAATTCCTTGTTCTAATATAGCTAATATTTCAGTTTCTGTTACGCTCTCTAAAATAGGTAACTCCATATCCTTTAATACCACTAGAATCAGTGGTGCAATTACTTTCGCATCTTCTTTTTTTGCTTGTCTAATCATTTTTATTTTCCGTCCTATCAAAAAAACTACCTGCTATTTCTAACAGGTAGTTTTTGTTTTTTTATTGGGCAACAAATGGACTATATTCACCTGTAACTGGATCCATTTTGCTTAACTCTTTTGTTGATGGTTTATATTGGAACATGCCTACCATATTTGAAATTTCTGTGCCTGCTTCACCTTGGCTACTGCGAATTTCAACTTGATATAAATCATCACTTAATGCTGTCACATAATATTGGTTTGCGTTTGAAGCATCTGAATAACCTGTGATTTTCACAACTGCTTGTTGCACTGCTAATTTTTTATCAGCTTCTGTTTGTTCTGGGTTGCCTGGTGCTGGCCGTGTTTCATTTTCATTTTTTTGTGTCAACCAAGTAGTGATATCCTCATCTGTTGCTTGAGTAATCTCTTGACCTGTAGCTTCTAAAAATTCTTTTGCAATGAGTTTAGAGTTTCTTTCTTTGCTATATTTGCTACCAGGCTGAATGGCTGTCATTTGTTCTTTTTGTGCGGCTACAATTTGTTCTTTCAAAGTGGTTGCATCTGTTTTTAATGTGGCAAATACTTTATGATCTAAGTCTTTACCAAGTAAAATTTGAATCGTTCCACCAGCTGCATCATATTCTTTTGCAGCATACTCTTTTTTAGCTTGGTCATACATTTCTTGATACTTTTCTTCATTCTCTTCTAAAGTTGTAATTTCATCTAAGACAGCTTGACCTCTATCAGCTAGTGTCGAAGAACCATTTTTCATCTCAATAACTTCTTGTGCGGCTTTTTTTGCTTCATCTAATTTTGCATCTTCTTCTAATTTTGTGGCCTTTTGATAGCTTTTCACTTGATCCATTAAATCTTGTGCTTCTGCATCACTTTTCTTATATGTTAAAGCTTTTTCAAAAGAAGTGATTGCTTTGTCATAGTCTTTTGCTGCAATAGCATCATTTCCTGTGTCCATTGCTGCTTGATAATCTTTTTCTGAATTCCCACATGCTGTTAAGGTAACCAAAACAACAAGCCCTAATACTAAATTCCTCATTTTTTTCATCATCGGCAACCTCCTATGTTTCATACAATTGTTCTTACTTACTTTATATTATACTTGATATCTAACAAAATTGACTACTAAAGACCATTAATTAATAAAAAATTAATGGTCTGCGTAGATTACTTGCTTTCTTGTTGAAGCATTGTTAAAGCAATGCGGCCTTTTTTTAGATCTACTTGATCTACCCAAACGGTCACAACATTACCAACAGATACAATATCAGTTGGATGCTTCACAAAGCGATTGCTTAGTTTAGAAATATGAACCATGCCATCTTGTTTCACACCAATATCCACAAAAGCACCGAAATCGACTACATTTCGAACGGTTCCTTGTAATTCCATCCCTGGTTTTAAGTCTTCCATCGCTAAAACATCTTTTCTTAATAATGGTGCCGGTAACTCGTCACGTAAATCTCTTCCTGGACGCAATAGGGCTTCTACTATATCTTTTACGGTTTCTTTTCCTAAATCAGTTTTTTCAGCTAATGCTGCAATACTCATTTTCCCTAAAGCTTCTTTTAATTGCTCTGTTCCTAAATCTTTTTCAGTGCTATCCACCATTTTTAAAATTGCTTTAGCAGCAGCATAGCTTTCTGGATGAATCCCTGTATTATCAAATGGATTTTTTCCATCTGCAATACGCATAAAGCCAACTGCCTGTTCATAAGCTTTCGGTCCTAAACGCGGTACTTTTTTCAATTGTGCTCGGCTATCAAAACGACCATTTTCTTCACGGTATTTCACCACATTGTTTGCGGTTGTTTTATTTAAGCCCGCTACATGTTGCAATAATTCGCCACTGGCTGTATTTACATTTACACCAACTTGGTTGACAGCTGTTTCTACAACAAAGTCTAGCTGCTCTGCTAATTGTTTTTGAGAAACATCATGCTGGTATTGGCCTACACCAACCGCTTTAGGATCAATTTTGACAAGCTCTGCTAATGGATCCTGTAAACGTCTCGCAATACTTACCGCACTTCTTTGCTCAACTTGTAAGTCTGGAAATTCAGCTCGGGCATTGTCACTTGCAGAATAAACCGAAGCACCCGCTTCATTGACAATCACATAGTAAACCTCTTGCTCTAATTGTTTGAGATTTTCTACAACAAACTGCTCTGATTCACGGCTAGCGGTACCATTTCCAATTGCCACCATTTGAATATTAAAAGATTGCACAATATTTTTGAATTTAACACTCGCTGCTTTACGTTGTTCTTCCTTAGCTGGTTTATGTGGATAAATCACATCAATCTTCATGACTTTACCTGTTGGGTCGACAACAGCTAATTTACAGCCTGTGCGGTAAGCAGGATCTAAGCCTAATACCATCTTGCCTTTTAATGGTGCTTGTAATAATAAATTACGCAAGTTTTCTCCAAAGATATGAATAGCTTGCTCATCTGCCATTTCTGTACATTCTCCACGGAGCTCTCTTTCAATTGCTGGACCAATAAAGCGCTTATAGCTATCTTCAAAAGCTGTTTGGATATAAGGGGCAGTTATGGAAGCTTTATTTTGAATCAGCTCTTTTTCTAAATAAGCAAAAATTTTCAATTCATCTACTAATAAAGAAACTTTTAAAATGTCTTCTTTTTCTCCACGATTAATCGCTAAAATCCGGTGAGAGACTAATTTTTTTAATGGCTCACTAAAGGCATAATACATTTCATAAACTTCTTTTTCATCTTTTTCTTGGTTTTTAACCGCTGTTGTGATGACACCATTATTTTTAGTGAACTCGCGAATCCATGTCCGATATTTTGGCTCATCACCAATCATTTCAGCCATAATTTCATGGGCACCTTGTAATGCATCTTCAATTGTCAACAATTCATGCTCTTCACTTAAATATTTTTCTGCTTCTTGTGTCACATCACCTTGTGTTGGTGTCGACATCAGCCATTTCGCCAGTGGCTCCAAGCCTTTTTCTTTAGCAATTGTGGCTTTGGTTCTGCGTTTTTGTTTGTAGGGACGGTAAAGATCTTCTACTACTTGCATTTTGCTCGCAGTTTGAATTGCTTGGGCTAGCTCTGGTGTTAATTTCCCTTGCTCTTCTATTATACGCAAAACTTCGCCTTTTCGTTTTTCTAAGTTTTGAATGTATGTGTAGCGCTCTTCGATTTCTCTAATTTGTACCTCATCTAAGCTCCCTGTCATCTCTTTACGATAACGCGCGATAAATGGAACAGTATTTCCTTCTTCTAATAGGGTTAGTACTGTTTTTAATTGTTTCTCACTATAGGCTAATTCTTTTTTTAGTAATGCAAAATCATTTGTTTGAGTTATTTCAGTCATATGATTCATCCTTTCTTAAACACATCTCTCTTATTTTAACATACCTAGGCAGGATACACAGTCCTATTTTCATGAAATCGATGACTTTCATATCCTTTAAAGTCAGAAAATAAGTAGTGATGATGACTTATTTTAGAGAATAGGCTATTCAAATAAGAGTCCACACTAAAAGACATCACCTATTGCATGCAATAAGTGATGTCTTTTTTAGGAAATAGCTATTTTCAGCCGCATCATAAAAGTTTTTATCTGATTTCTACTTTGCCAAAATTATTCCGATGATAATCCCAACTATAAGGGCGAGGTGCAGCTGGCTGGTTGATCGTAGGCTCTAAATAGATGGTTACCCAATATTCATGCACATTCGTGCCATCTAGCGTTGGCTTTCCTTTTTGAGGTGAGCCATTTTGCTGCTCACTAGTGGTCACAAGATAACCGCTATTTTGATAGTAACTTGGCATAACTGGTTCAATGTCAAGATACTGATAGGCCTTATCTAAATTGATTTGGGTTGTTGTATAGGGCACGATTTGATTAGACGAATCTGAGGCAGTTGTCAGATTCATTTGCTGTTTGCTTTGTTTTGCCGGATTCACTTGATCAAGATTGAAAAAACCTAATGTTGGAATCACTAAATCTGGATGAGGTGTTAGAACCACTTGCCTCAAATGTAAGATGATGACACCTAAAATATCGGTTGCTACTGAATTGCTTTTAACCGCTCGTGATTGCGCACGCAGATCATCTTCAATTTTGTAAGTAACATTTGCTGTATTTTCAATTTTTTTAAATTGTTTTTCTTTCACAATGACTTTAAAACTGATGGTGAGTTCTTGTAAGGCTGCAAGCTCTTCTTTTGCAACACGAATTTCATTTGTTGTTGCATAATAGTCCCCTACTCGTTCTGATGCTGAAAGTTCATGCTGGAATTGTCCATTGACTACTAGTGAATCTTTTTTATAGTCTAGTCCTTGTGGCAAGACATCTGATACTACAATTTTGTGCTGTTTCAAATAAGCATTTGGATTTTTTAGTGTTAGAGAATATGTCACTTCATCATCATAATATGCTGTACTGATATCTACTTTTTTGACTAATGTTGGCTTACTAACAATTCTGACACCATCCTGTACTTCTGGAATGTCTCGATTCCCACTTGGTTTTATTTTATTCTCAATATATTCGTAATTTCCATTGTGATACGATACAACATTTGATTTTGCAATGGCATTATCATCAGCCTCTTTATATTGATTACTTTCAGAAATCGCTTCAACTGGCATACGAATACTAGAAATTTGTTTCCCTGCTTGTTGCTCTAATTTCAGGGTAACGACTTGCCCATTAATAGCTGCTACTGTTAAATGATTTGTCGAAACTGTTTTGACACCATTCTCATCATATGTAGTCAATGTCGGCTGCTCACTTGAAGTAAATTTAACAGCTGCTGGTAGTGTTACTTGAATTTCAACATCATTTGCATCCATTCCCCCAGAATTGGCTAACACTACTTCATAATGCAACTTATCTCCAACTTCCACAGCATTATTGTCATATTTATTGTAAAGATATAACTTAGCTCCTGATGCAAATTCGATATCATCCATTAGGTTTCCACCTGCGGGATTGGAATAAGCCTTACTGATGAATTGAAAACGTGTTTTAAACTGACCAACAGGTATCTTATATTTTCCTTTGTAGGAATGCCAATTAAATATTTCGGCAAACTCGTCCCCTAAGTACTCATATTCTCTACCATCCTCACCCATCACTTTCTGTCTATCTGCTTCAGGCAAAATATTTTTAAGTGGATTACTTAAGACCTCCCCACTTGATGGTACTTTCCCATAATAAACACCTGCTCTTTCGACTCCTGAAAGTCGCTTGGCATAAGATAAGGTCCAATATACCGTTACACCAGGAGCCGTATCAATATCTTGTGAAAAAGCCACTGCTTTATCAGGATTCGGTTCTACCATCCATTTTCCTGATTTTGGGAAAAAGTTCACACCAATACTTGATGGATATACTTTATCATTTTGAATCTCAACACTATCATGCTTACCTGTGACTAAATCAAAGGTTTCCCAATAAAAAGGTTCTCCTGTTGCGGTAATATGCTTAGAAGGCACAAATTTATAAGTAGCACCAGCAGTCTTAAAAGGAACGTCTGAGTGCCCCATTTCAAAACTACCATTTGCCAGTTTAATAAATGAACCACTAGCTAAATCGCTCTTTAATTGTGTTTTAGCTAGATCGATTAAATTCTCTTCAGCAGGTGTCGCTTCAACTGTATTGACAAAATGCTTGTTTCCGATCATAAAGAAAATTGAAAATAAACTCATTAAAAATATGTAGCCTATTCTTTTTCTTGAAAAAACTTTGTTATTTCCCAAAAAATCACCTTCCTATTTTCAGTATGCTGTCTACTTTTTATCTATTTAACGTTTATCCAAAAAAGGTTATATTTTTTTGATAAATGGCTAGTAAATACATTCCAACAGACATTACTAGATTACTTTTCCAGCTTCATTTACTTGCAGAAAACAAATGTTTTTTACATTTTCAGAAAAAAAAACAAAAAAAACTTCAAAACATTGTTTACACAATGTTCCGAAGTTTTTAAATACATATTTAATGATTAGTTATTTGTTGATGCAATTAACATTTGTTACTTGCAAACTACATTATAAAGGAATAAAAACAGGTGTCAAATGCTTAAAATACGGAAAGCAGCAGGTTTTTTCTTTTAAAATATTAACTCATATTAAAAAGATTCAAAAACACTTACTATCATCAAGATTTAAAATATAAACATAATAAAAATGCTTTTTAAAATTTTATTTGTTTGGTCGATTGATGAAGCGATTTTAAACAGCCATTACTAGATTACTTTTCCTTTACATGATTACTGCACCTTTCCAAAATCATTCACTTGATAGTCCCAGCTATAGGGTCTAGGTGATGAACTGCTAGGTTTTAGGTAAAGCGTGACCCACTGTTCTTTCTTTTTAATAAAGTCTAGTGTTGGTAAAGAACCATCTGCAACCATGGTTCCAGTTGTATGTTTAGTATCTGTCATTAAGTAGCCTACATATTCATAATGTTCAGGAATGACTGGGGTTACCGTATAAGTGTAATATCCTGTTAATAATTCTAGCTGAACTGGACTAAATACCTCAGTGTTTAGCTTGCTTGACTTCATTTTTGCTTGTAGCATTGTATCATGCTGAGCCAAACTAGCATAACCTGTTTCTGGTAGGACAATTTCATCATTTTCAGTTACAATGACTTGTCTTAAATGTGCAGTTGCAATGGCTTTTTTATAGATAAAGGTAACCGTATGATGGTCTGTTACATTGTTAATAGTTGCAGTATCTTGTTTGATTTCACTGCCATTATCCACCATATAAGAAGCAATCTCCCAATTGTCTGCTTGTGCTGGAGCTAGCTGACTATAATTTGTTTCCCGATTCACTTCAACTGTTTTTGGCGCTTGTAAATCATGAAAATTCCCATCAGCATCTTGATATTGATATTTTTCTGTGATTCTGAACTTTTGAACAAGATCTCTTACTTGAATTGTTTTCACACTACTCACATTAGTGGCACGATCCACTGAAACGATATGAATATATTTATCTATATCTGTTAAACCGTTGAATCCAGTAATAGTTCCGGTTGTTGGATAGGTTATTAAGCTTGCATCTTTGGCTGGGTCATAATTTGGGTC
>NZ_FOHA01000006.1 GCF_900111355.1 Isobaculum melis | reverse complement strand
GTGGAATGCTTACTAACATATGAATATAATCTATACAAGCTTCTGCTTCCAGTATTTCTACTCCTTTTCTTTCGCATAGCTGACGTAATATTGCTCCTATGTCTTTTTTTAATCTTCCATAAATCACTTGTCTTCTGTATTTTGGTGCAAATACTATATGATACTTACATTTCCACTTTGTGTGTGCTAAACTGGCTTTGTCCTTCATTGGATATTCCTCCCTTAATCTTTTGTTAGTGGTTGACGAACCAATCTAACTTTAGCATTTTGGGAGGTTTCTTAAAACCCTGAGACACCGCTTGAAGCTCTACTGAACCACAAGCATAGCTCGTGGTTTTCAAAAGATACAATAAAAAAAATGTTAAAGGTCAGTTTACCTTTAACATTTTCTTTTTTTACTGCGCCAATTTTATTCACAAATCTTTAGGCTGTTTTTAAGCTATCAGAAAATTTCTTTAATTGAATTTTCAAATCAGCTGATAATTGATCATATGCAATTGAGTCAATTGCGCCTTGCAAACAATATAAATGGACTAAACAAACATTTGAGTACTGATGTTTAAGCTTCAAAAAAGCTCTCTCACTACCTAACGCTTTCAATTCATCAACTGAAGTAATGCCTACACTTTTTAATTTTCGTTCTAATTCTTTTCCAATATTAGGTAATGTTGTTAATGTATTCATCCCTCTTCGCTCCACCCTAATGTTGTTTGAATTATTTATGAACTATGACGACGATTTTTACCTGTCATTTGAATTTCTTTTGCTAAATAACGTATCCGTTCCATAATTCTTTTTGCCTTAAGTGGCTCATCCTCACCACGTTGCGTTGTGCGTAAATGCTCACTTTCAAGTTGTTGCATATTAAAGTTTGAAGAAAAGAAGGTTGGTAACTGTTCTTGCATCCGATATTGTAAAATCACACCTAATACATCATCACGAATCCAACTTGACATGGAGTCTGCCCCAATATCATCTAGCATTAAAATTGGTGTTTTTTTCACTGCATCCAATTTTTCGCCCATATTATTTTTAGCAATTGATTGCTTCATTTCAACTGCAAAAGATGGAAAGTGTACCAATGTTGAAACATGACCATGCTTCGCTAAATCATGAGCAATTGCGCCTAATAAATAGGTTTTTCCGACACCAAATGAACCTTGTAAATAAAGTGCTTTATGGAAATCTTTAGGGTTTTCAATATAATTTGAAGTAAAAGTCAAAGCTTCAGCCATCGCTTCACGTCTTGCATCCGTTAACTCGAACTTTTCCATTGTAGCACTCCGAATATCTTTTGGCATATCCATTGAACGAACGCGATCTCGAATTTCTTTTTCTTTTTGTCTAGCCACTAATTCGGCTGTTGGGACATAGGTCACATCAATAAATTTAAAGTTCATCACAAGTGCTGGCTTATAGCCTGGTGCCATCATCCCATCATTTCGTTCAAATTTTTTCTTTTCATGAACAAATTCATAGAGCTTTGCATAACTTTTAGCAACCATCTCTTCAGTTAATTGGTCTTGATGATCCGTTAAAAAAGCTTGAACATCTGGGTCTTTTAAAACTTCTTCAATTAATTCACTATATTGATGATCTAGCTGGCGTTCCTTAATCAAGCGCGTTAAATTTTGTCCCATATCTTCCATTATGCATCACCTTCTTTTCCAAAATTTTGAATTTTCCTTAATTTCTCTTTAAATGCTGCTTGCTCTTCTGCTGATAATGGTTTTTCTTCCACTTCAATAGCTGAATCCAATGCCCAATCTGGCAAGGTTTCTTTACGATTTGATTGGTTTTTCTGTGGATAAGATGAACGATTATTTTGAGTACGATTCTGTTGTTTGCTTTCTTTTTCTTGAATCTTTTTAGCCGTTTCATCATACATTTGTTGCACTTTTTGCATCGCTTTTTCTGGTGTTGAAATCTTATCTTGGCTCCAGTCGTTAGCAATTTTATCAACTAGCCCCTGTGTTAAGGTCACATCACCTCTCACAACAAGAATGTAATGAATCAACAAATTAACCACTGAGGTTGGCAGCTTAGCATTTTTGACTAAACTATCTAAAACCCATGTTTCTGTTTTTGAAACAAAGCCACCTTTTTGCTCTTTAATCGATGAAATAAAATCATATGGCGAGAAACTCTTCGCACTTTGAATCAATGTGATATCTGCTTCTGAAAATCCTTGATGACGCAATTCATTTTTACGGAACAATTCTTTGCCTTCATCTGCTTTTATTTCTGAGCCAACCACATCATGTAAGGTAAGCTGTGATTGCTCCTGTTGATGATATGCTGCATAAACATTTTTTTTCAGCTTTTGGGCTTCTATTTCTCCCGTTTGAGGATGACTCGCTCTAGCAACAAAACGTTGCATCTCTAATTCATCAATTCCATACATTTCATGAAGCACTATAATCGTTTCTTTGATCTCAGCAGTAACTTGATCTCTATTAACATATTGGCTGGCAAGTCCTTCATAGAAAAAGTGCCAATCAAAAGTTGCTTGATCTAAAACGGGTGCTTGCACTTTTGCTTTTCCTGCTATTGTAAGGGTTTGTTTTGCATCAAAATGTGTCTGACTCGTATTGCCAAAACGATAAACATCTAAAAAAGATTTTGTCACATTATGGTACTGGGTTTTATCGATTTGTTCAATTGCAAAACGCTGTTTTAAACGTTGGTACTTCCTTTCGCCAACCATTTCAAATAAGGACATATTTAATAAATCCTCTTTAAAAAATTGTTCACTATCAAGAGGTGCCAATAGTTCATAAACATAAGCATCTTCATGTAAGTGTTGATAGGTTTTTAACAGACCTATTCCTTCTAAGCGAACTCTTGCTTGATAAAGCTCTGGAATGCCAATATTCAACAACATTAATAGTTCAGAATGAAGCAAAGGCTCACTCCAATATTTTTCTTCATTAATTTCTGTCCATAAAGTCATATAAAGGCTATAAGCTGTATGGCCAATTAATGGCTGATACAAAAAGGATAGATATTTCTGATCACTAGCAGTCAAAGTACCTGATAACTTTACTGAAAAACGATCCTTTGGGTTCAATAATTGCCATGGATTTTCCACCTTTACACTTCCTTTACGACTTTATTCACGCTCTTTTTCTACCATTGTTTTTAATTCTTGTAGAAAAACATTCATATCTTTAAATTGTCTATAGACACTAGCAAAACGAACATAAGCAACTTCATCTATTTTGGCTAAGTCCTCCATCACAAATTCACCAACAATTGTGGTTGACACTTCATTTTCTCCAAGATTTCTGACTCTATTTTCAACATCATCCACGATTCTTTCAACTTGCTCTAAAGCAACTGGACGTTTTTCGCAAGATCTAATCAGCCCTCTTAAGACTTTCTCTCGGCTAAATTCTTCTCTAGTCCCATCTTTTTTAACCACAAGTAATGGGGCTGCTTCTATTCTTTCAAATGTTGTAAATCTAAAATGACAATCTTCACACTCTCTACGTCTTCTAATAGCACGACCATCATCAGCAGGTCTACTATCAACGACACGAGAATTATTATTCTGACAACGTGGGCACTGCATGGTCATCATCCTTTTCACTTGTTTAATTTCTATTTTAATAAGATCTGTCTAAAAAACGATGGTGGCCTTAGAAATTTCCAGCAATAGGGTTGGATATTTCTGACAATACATAGCATCATCATTACGCCCTATTTACCACTGTCGTTTTCAAACCTATCCTAAGCAATTATTTGCAGGTAGATTCTTTAAATAGATACAATAAACCTATTTTATTCATTATAACACAGGAGTCTAGTACATGAAAAGCTAGAGAAAATATAAAAAAACTTTCCTCTTTTTAGGAAAGTTTTTTTAGCCAAGCTTCTACTTGTTCTCTTGTTTCTTCTTTTGTACCATTATTGTCTATCACCACATCTGCCAAAACCATTTTTTGTGTAATGGGCCATTGTGTAGCAATTCTTGCAGTTGCTTCTGCTTGGCTTAATTGGTTTCTATCCATCAATCTTTGTAGCTGAACTGTTGGGCTGACTGCAACCACTACAATTTCATCTACTTCATCTGCATAATTTGTTTCAAATAATAAAGGGATATCCATCACTAGTAAAGGAATATTCTGCGCTTTTGCTTCATCTCGCTTTCTGAGCATGGCTTCTCGTATGAGTGGATGAAGGATTTGATTCAGTGTTTTTCGTTTTTCTTCTTGGTTAAAAATCAGCTGGCCTAATTTTTTACGATTCAGTGTGCCATCTGCTTGAAGAATCTCTTTGCCAAAAGCTAGCACCAGCTTTTGGAGTCCCTCACTTTCTTTTTCAACAACTTCTCTGGCTATCACATCTGCATCTAACAGTGGAATATGTTGTGCTTTTAAAAACTCACTGACTGTCGATTTCCCAGAAGCAATACTTCCTGTTAAACCAATGACTTTTGTCATAATGACACCTACTTTTAACGATATTTCATGGGTAACTTTTGACAATGTGGACATAAATGTGTGCCACGTTGTGCAACTTTTATTTTTTCAATTGGTGTACCACAACGAGGGCAAGGCGCTCCTGTTTGACCATAAACATTCAAGGCTACTTGGAATTTCCCTGCTTCACCTAAAGCATTTTGATAGGTTCGAATGGTTGTTCCTCCTGCTTCCACAGCACGACCTAATACATCAATAATCGCTAAACGTAACTTTTTAGCTTCTGCTTTTGTGAGTGAATCTGCTGGTCTAAGTGGATGGATTTTTGCTTCAAACAGTGCTTCATCTACATAAATATTCCCTAATCCAACAACAACCTTTTGCTCAAGCAATAAGGGTTTAACGGGACGAGACCTGGTGGCTAAATAAGCAATAAAATCTTTCAATAAGAAAGTATCTGGTAAAGGTTCAGGACCTAAGTTTTTAAGGCCTCCTGCTTCCATTGCTGTTGCTAATGGTACTAGCTGCATGCGACCAAACTTGCGCACATCCAGATAACGTAAATCACGTCCATCGGTTAAATGAAAAACAACATGGGTATGCTTTTTCAAGGGCGTATTCGTTTCCTCAACTTCATACTTACCTTCCATTCGTAGATGAGAAATCATCGCTAAATCATCAAAGAGGAAAATTAAATACTTTCCTCTTCTTTTTACGTCTTGAATGGTTTGACCCTGTAGCTGCTCTTTGAATTGCATCACTTCAGTAGCAGGCGTGATGATATTGTCCCAATAAACATCAACCGCTTGAATCTTGCTGCCTTTGACAAGATGCACTAAGCCTTTTCTGACTGTTTCAACTTCTGGTAATTCAGGCATCTTTATCAACATCCTTTATCCTTTTATTTTGCATCATACCAAGTATCACCAAAACTGCTATCGACCTTCAATGGAATAGATAATTTCACCGCTTTTTCCATGACTTCAGGGACAAGCTTTTCTAAAGCAGGGATTTCTTCTTCTGGTGCTTCAAAAATCAATTCATCGTGTACTTGTAAAAGCATTTTAGCTTTTAATTGATGCGTTTTTAATTCCTTAGCCATTTCAATCATTGCGACTTTAATAATATCTGCTGCACTACCTTGAATTGGCGTATTCATAGCTGTTCTTTCAGCAAATGAACGTAAATTAAAGTTTCTTGCATTGATATCTTTTAAATATCTTCTACGATGGAATAAAGTCGTCACATAGCCATCTTTCTTAGCTTCTTTAATAATGTCTTCCATATATTGTTTGACACCAGGATATTTATCTAAATAGGTGTCAATAAATTGTTGTGCTTGCTTTCTTGTAATATTTAAATTTTGAGATAGACCGTAATCACTAATGCCATAAACAATTCCAAAGTTAACTGCTTTTGCTTGTCGACGCATATTGCTGGTCACATCTTCTGCTTTTTCAATGCCAAAGACACGCATCGCTGTACTTGTATGAATATCTTCCCCATCAATAAAGGCTTGCTTCATATGCGCATCACCAGAAATATCCGCTAAGACTCTTAATTCAATTTGAGAGTAATCTGAAGAAAACATTTTCCAACCTTCATGACTTGGCACAAAAGCTTGTCTAATTTTACGTCCTTCTTCTAAACGAATAGGAATATTTTGTAGATTTGGGTCCACTGAGCTAAGGCGTCCTGTTTGTGTTAACGTTTGTACATAGCGTGTATGCACTTTACCAGTATGCCCATGAATGACTTTTAGTAAGCCTTCAACATAAGTTGACTGGATTTTGGCAATTTGGCGATATTGTAAAATATCATCAACAATTGGAGCTTGTGCGCTTAATTGTTCTAATACATCAACAGCTGTTGAGTAGCCAGTCTTCGTTTTTTTGATAACTGGTAAGTTCATTTTTTCAAATAAGATCACACCTAGCTGTTTAGGTGAATTAATATTAAATTCTTCTCCAGCTTCTTGATAAATGCGTTGCTCAATATCCTGTAATCTTGCTGTAAATTCAGTTTTCATTGCCAATAGACGCGGTGCATCAACTTTCACACCTGTTAATTCCATTTCAGCTAAGACCATTGATAAGGGTAACTCCATTTGATAGAAAAGCTCAATTTGTTCATTTTTTTCTAATTCAGCAATTAAATGTTCACTTAAATATGCAATGGCTTTCGCTTTTCGTGCTAAATGCTCATAGAGGACATTTGCATCATTAGGAATACTAATTTTAGCTCCTTTGCCATAAACACTTTCATCAGATGCCACATCATAATAATCATGCTCCATTGCAACTTCTGATAAATCCTTACTATTATCATTTGTATCTAAAATATAAGAGGCAAGTAAAATATCAAAGTGAATGCTTTCCAAATCAATGTCATAGCGCTTTAATGCAACATAAGTGCGTTTTGCATCAAATACCTGCTTTACGTTACTAGGATTTTTAGCCCACTCTTGAAAAATAGGTGAAAATAGTGCCACATCAGGCTCTGCAACATAGATTTTGGCACCATTTGTCCAGCTTACTCCCACAATATCTGCTAGATGATAATTATCACTTAGCATTTCAAGATAGACTGCACCTTTTTCGCCAAACATTTCCTTGGTTACTTCTGTTACGACTTCATAATCAATCGCTTCTCTTTTCACTTGATTTTCAGCATCATGAGCTGTGGTATCAAGCTTGCTTAAAAATGATTTAAAATCCATTTCTTTATAAAATTCAATTAACTTACTAATATCTTTTCCTTTATAAGCTAAGTCTTCAACCTTAACTTCAATTGGAGAATCTGTATCAATAGTTGCTAATTTCTTACTTAAAAAAGCTTTTTCTTTATCATTGATTAAATTTTCTTTTAGCTTGCTTTTCTTCATGTCTTCAACGTTTTCATAAACGCCTTCAACTGAGCCAAATTCTTGTAATAATTTAAGAGCCGTTTTCTCTCCTACTTTTGTGACACCTGGTATATTATCTGAAGAATCTCCAGCTAAGCCCTTCATATCAATAATTTGATGTGGAGCTAGGCCATATTTTTCCATCAAATAAGCAGGTGTATTTTCTTCAATCTCACTAACACCCTTAATGGTAATATCTACTCGAACATTTTCTTTAGCAAGCTGTGTCAAATCTCGGTCGCCAGATACCACGACAACCTCAAACTCTGCTGGATCTGCATGTGTGGCTAAGGTGCCAATAATGTCGTCTGCTTCATAATTATCTAATTCATAATGAGGAATCCCAAATCCTTGTAAGAGTTCACGTAAATAAGGCATTTGTTCTTTAAATTCACTAGGCGTTTTAGAGCGTCCATCTTTATATTCTTGATAAAACGCATGTCTGAAGGTGGTTTTTCCAGCATCAAATGCAACAAGTACATGTGTTGGCTTTTCTTTATCCATTTCATTTTCCAACATTCTATGGAAACTAAATAAGGCATTCGTATGCAGCCCATTTTTATTCATAAAGCGATCTAACGAACCTGGAATGGCATAGAAGGCTCTAAAAGCAATACTACTTCCATCTATTAATAATAATTTGTTTTTCTTTTTCATTTTATTGACTCCTCATTTTTACTTTACGTGATAATCTCTAGCCCATTTTTATTCTTCTTAAATCATCCTCTTCTATTTTACCAAAAAAAAGAGAAGATAGGAAAACAATCGTATTATTTATTAAAAAAAGCCTCTTATGTTATACATTAAAATGAAAAACAGTCAAAAACAGCATTTTATCAACAAGTTTAAGTTTAAAAAAATACTTTTATATGACAGAAATATTTCAATCTCAATACAAAGTATGATTTTGTGGATAACTTTCTATAAAACCTGTTATAATTTAGTACGGAGTCTTAAAAAGACAATTTTAGATATGGACATATTAAAGATAGACAGCATAAAATACTGGAAATATATACTTGGAGGAGGAATAAGAAAATTGAAATCAAGAACTGAACGTATTATAGAGGACAAACAGCAGCTACTTGCTGAAAAAGGTGCAAATCCTATTGTAAAGAAAAGTATGACACTTATTAGTACAACAGTGGTAATGGGTTCATTTGTGCTCCCTACTTTTTCTGTCTTAGCAAGTGCAAATGAAGCTGCAACGACTAGCCAAAAAAATATTGAAAATCAAGCGGATCAAGAAACTGCTGCTTCTGAAACACCACAAACTGAGGAAGTTGTGGAAACTGTACCTGAAACAGTTGTGCCAACAGAACAAACTCAACCAGAAGTAACCAATGAAACGGTCTCTGAAGAAGTAACGGCTGAAACACCTGTTATTACAGAAGAACAATTAGAAGAAGTTGATATCAAAGAAACTTTCTCACCTGAAGCAAATTATCTCGCTGTTGAAAGAGCTTCAATGTTTAGAAGTACTTTCGCTGTGAATAGTTTTATTGATTCCATTTCAGGTTCTGCTTCACAAATCGCTGCAAATAATGATTTATATGCATCTGTTATGATTGCACAAGCTGTCTTAGAAAGTGCTTATGGACAAAGTGCTCTAGCTTCTGCACCAAACTATAATTTATTTGGTATTAAAGGTTATTATAATGGACAATCTGTTCCAATGAAAACATTAGAAGATGATGGACGCGGCAATTATTATGAAATTATTGCACATTTCCGTAAATACCCTTCTTATCATCAATCATTAGAAGATTATGCACAAGTGCTTAAAACAGGTCCTTCATGGAATCCAAACTATTATTCTGGCGCTTGGAAAAGTAAAACAAACTCTTATAAAGATGCAACTGCATGGTTAACTGGTCGTTATGCAACAGATACTGCCTATGCATCAAAATTAAACAATTTAATTACAACCTATAATTTAACACAATATGACACTGGTAGTTCAAATGGCGGTGGCAACAACAATGGTGGTGGCACGACTACGCCTCCAGTGACACCTCCTACTACAAATGGCAAAACTTATACCGTTGTAAGTGGTGATTCTTTATGGGGCATTGCCAATAAATTTAATGTAACAGTGGCTCAACTTAAAGCTTGGAATAAGCTAACCTCTGATACCATTATCGTTGGTCAAAAATTAATTATTAGTGCAACTGGTGGTGGGAATACTGGTAACAATAATGGTGGCGGTACGACTACGCCTCCAGTGACAACACCTCCTACTACAAATGGCAAAACTTATACGGTAGCTAAAGGCGACTCTCTATGGGGGATTGCCAATAAATTTGGTATTTCTGTTGCACAGCTAAAAGCTTGGAATAAATTATCTTCTGATATGATTATGGTTGGTCAAAAATTAACGGTTAGTGCAACTGGTGGTGGGAACACTGGTAACAATAGTGGTGGTGGTACAACTACGCCTCCAGTGACAACACCTCCTACTACAAACGGCAAAACTTATACAGTTGCTAAAGGTGACTCTTTATGGGCCATTGCCAATAAATTTGGTATTTCTGTTGCACAATTAAAAGCTTGGAATAAATTGTCTTCTGATATCATTGTCATTGGTCAAAAATTAACCGTTAGTGCGAATGGCGGCGGCAATAACAACACTGGTGGTGGAACAACTACTCCTCCAGTGACGACACCTCCTACTACAAACGGAAAAACTTATACGGTAGCTAAAGGTGACTCTTTATGGGCCATTGCCAATAAATTTGGTATTTCTGTTGCACAATTAAAAGCTTGGAATAAACTGTCTTCTGACATCATTGTCATTGGTCAAAAATTAACCGTTAGTGCGAATGGCGGCGGCAATAACAACACTGGTGGTACAACTACGCCTCCAGTGACGACACCTCCTGCTACAAACGGCAAAACTTATACGGTAGCTAAAGGCGACTCTCTATGGGCCATTGCCAATAAATTTGGCATTTCTGTTGCACAGCTGAAAGCTTGGAATAAATTATCTTCTGATATGATTGTGATTGGCCAAAAATTAACGGTTAGTGCAAATGGTGGTAGCAATACAAATGGCGGCGGTACGACAACTTCACCAGTTACACCTCCTTCTGCTACAACTAACAAAACTTATCAAGTTGCTAAGGGTGACTCTTTATGGGCCATTGCCAATAAATTTAAAGTAACTGTTGCTCAAATTAAAACTTGGAATGGCTTAAAATCAGATATCATTTCGATTGGTCAAACACTTAAAGTAAGCCAAAACGGTGGCAGTACAACCACTCCTGCCCCTTCTAAAGCAACAACCCATAAAGTTGTTTTAGGTGATTCATTATGGTCAATTGCCCATCAGTTTAATACTTCAGTTGCGAAGTTAAAACAAATGAACAACTTAAAATCTGATATTATTGTGATTGGACAAACTTTACGTGTTAAATAATTAAACTAAATACCGTTTCAATTAGCTTTATTGCCTAATTGAAACGGTATTTTTGGTATTTAACTTAGCTGATATAAACTGCTCGCTCTTCGCTTAATGATATAAACCATCAGTCTCTTCTTTTGTCACAATATAGATATTTTTCATCTGAGTATAGGCATCTAGCATTGACTTATGTGTCTCACGGCCAATTCCTGATTTTTTATATCCACCAAATGGTGCGCCTGCTGGCAATTGATTGTACGTATTGACCCACATTCGTCCAGTTCGAACACCACGTGCTACTCGTATTGCAGTATTAATATTTTGTGAAAAAACAGCGCCACCTAAACCATAATTAGACTGATTTGCTAAAGCAATCACTTCTGCTTCAGTTTTAAACTTCATGACAGTTGCAACGGGACCAAAAATTTCTTCTTGGGCAATACACATCGTATTATTCGCATCTGCTAATAATGTTGGTGCTAAAAAGGCCCCTTGCTCCAAGTTATTGCCAGTTAGCTGATAGCCACCAGTCACTAAAGTTGCCCCTTCTTTTGTCCCAATTTCAACATATTTCAAAATATCTTTTAGCTGTTTTTCATTGATTTGTGCGCCCATTTGAACACCTGATTCCCACGGCAAACCAACTTTTATTTGTTCAAATTTTTCTTTTAAAGCTGCAACAAATTTATCGTAGATGCCTTCTTGTACAAAGACTCTTGATCCTGCACAACAAACTTGTCCTTGGTTGAATAAAATACCTAATTGTACACCTTCTAAAGCCCTTTCCCAATTTGCATCATCAAAAATAATATTCGCTGACTTACCACCTAATTCTAGCGTTGCAGGAATGAGTTTTTCAGCGGCCGCTTTTGCGACTGTATAGCCAACTTCTGTTGAACCAGTAAATGCTAATTTATCAAAGCCTTCATGCTCTAACATATAATTTCCAGAATCAGAGCCACGTCCTGTGATTAAGTTGACAACCCCCTTGGGAAGCACTTGATCAAGTAGCTTAAATAATTCCAGCAAACTTAATGAGGTTGTTGAAGATGGATGAATCACTACTGTATTACCAGCCGCGATAGCTGGCGCCAATTTCCATGCGCCCATTAATAAAGGAAAATTCCAAGGAATAATTTGTCCCACTACACCAATTGGTTCTTTAATAACAATTGATAATGTATCTTGATCAAAATCTTTCACAGATCCTTCTTCAGCTCGAATAACCCCTGCAAAATAACGGAAATGATCAGCCGTAGCTGGTACATCAATTGTCAATGTCTCTCGTAACGGCTTGCCATTATCCAATGTTTCAATAAGTGCTAAGTGCTCTTTGTTAGCGTCAATTAAATCAGCAATTTGTAATAGTAAGTTACTACGCGTCAGAACATCGACATCTTTCCATAATTTAAATGCTTCTTGGGCTGCGCTAACTGCCTGGTCTACATCCTCATGTGTTGCATCCACAAAATCTGCTAGCTTCTCTCCATTACTTGGGTTGAAACTAGTAATTGTCCGTTCACCAGAACCTTTCGTCCACACACCATCAATATATAATTGATACTGCTTATCCACTACGTTATCAAACTCAATTGGTCTATTCATTAAGAATCCACCTTTCTTATTTTGGTTACGCTTTCATTATATTCTTTATTGAGGATAAGTAAATAGATTCAAGGGAAACGTAAGAGATTTTTAACAACTAATTAAATTGGTATATCTAAAAAAATAGTGCATATAAAAAAGCGATTAGATAGATTGACTATCTAATCGCTTTTTAAATAACTGCTAGCTTCTTTCTAGTTGTCCAACTTTCACCTCTAAAGAGAAGTACATTTGAAAATAAATATAAGTCACCACTAATTATTTTGTAAAATATTACGACTTAACAAAGTTTCATAAGCGTATTCAAATTTTTGAACATCTCCTGCTCCCATAAAAATAACAACAGCATCTTTGTGCTCTAACAATGGAGACATATTTTCTTCGCTTAAAACTTCAGCAGGTCCTTTGACACGATCTGCTAAGTCTTGAATGGATACACTGCCTTGATCTTCTCTAGCAGAACCAAAGATATCACATAAATAAACACTATCAGCCAAGTTTAAAGCTTCAGCAAATTCGCTTAATAAAGCAACAGTTCTTGTAAATGTATGTGGTTGGAAAACCGCAATAATTTCTTTAGTTGGATATTTTTGTCTTGCAGCATCAAGGGTTGCACGAATTTCTGCTGGATGGTGAGCATAGTCATCAATAATGGTCATATCTCCCATCGTTTTTTCACTAAATCTACGTTTTACACCTTGGAATGTTGTTAAATTGTCTCTGACTAAAGCTTTATCTAGGCCTTCGTAATGACAAACTGCAATAACAGCTAGTGCATTTAGGACATTATGTGTCCCAAAAGTAGGGATTTCAAAATGCTCATAAAATGCTTGATTTACATAAACATCAAAGCTTGAACCAGTAACTGTCCGAGAAATATTTTTAGCTTGGAATTGATTGTCTTCTCCTAAGCCATAGAAAACAACAGGAACATCTGCTTTTATTTTTCTTAACTCTGCATCATCACCACAAGCAATAATTGCTTTTTTTACTTGAGTAGCCAAAGATTGGAAAGCATTAAAAACATCATCTAAGCCAGTAAAATAATCTGGATGATCAAAGTCAATATTTGTCATAATGGCATAATCAGGGACATAAGATAAAAAATGTCGACGATATTCACATGCTTCTAACGCAAAAAATTGTGCCCCTTTTTCACCATGTCCAGTACCATCACCAATTAAAAAGCTAGTAGGCGCAATATTGCGCAACACATGAGCGAGCAAACCAGTTGTACTGGTTTTACCATGAGAACCAGTTACTGCAATACTTGTAAACTGTTGAATCAAATCTCCTAAAAATTTATGGTAACGAATAACTGGAATATTTTGGTTCATCGCTGCTTGAATTTCTTCATGATTATCTGGAAATGCATTTCCCGCAATAACAGTTAAGCCTGGGACAATATTTTTTTCTCCAAATGGAAAAATTTGAATCCCTGCCTCTTCAATACCTTTTTGTGTAAAAAAGTATTTTTCAACATCAGAGCCTTGTACTTTAAATCCTTTATCATGTAAAATAAGCGCCAATGCACTCATACCCGAACCTTTTATGCCAACAAAATGGTAAATTGTATCCTTAATCATCAAAAAAACCCCTTCAATATAATCTATATTTATCATCGTTTTATTTTATCTTTATATGAACGCATACCAGTATACCATGATTTTATTTTTTTTTCTGTAAAAAACAACATTTTTCATTTACCATTTTAAATCACTAACTAACAATCATCTGAAATTGTATACTGTCGTTTGGCTAATTCATCTTTTGTTAAATAAACATCACGTGGTTTTGAGCCATTATTACCAGAGATAAGACCTTGCTCTTCTAGCTGATCAACAATTCGTGCAGCTCGATTATAGCCAATATTAAATTTTCTTTGTAAAACAGAAACAGAGATATTTCCTTGTTCAACCATTAATTCCAAGACTTGATCATAATATTCATCTTGGCTCTCATTATCAGAAATTCTTGCTAATAAGGTTTCAGGCTCAAATAAATATTGTGGAGCGCGCTGATCCTTCACATGTTGTACAATTTGATCAATTTCTTCCTCAACATAGGTACCTTGTACACGTATTGGTTGACCAATCCCATTTTCAAGAAACAGCATATCCCCTCTTCCAAGTAACCGTTCTGCTCCTCCAACATCAATAATGGTTCTGGAATCTACTTGACTAGATACCATAAAAGCAACCCTTGTTGGAATATTATTTTTAATGGTTCCAGTAATCACATCTACACTTGGTCTTTGAGTTGCAACAATCAAATGAATGCCTGCAGCTCTGGCTTTTTGTGTAATACGGGCAATATAATCCTGCACTTCATTACTTGCCACCATCATTAAATCAGCTAATTCATCAATGATAATCACAATATAAGGAAGCTTTAAGCCATGCTCTTCTGCTTGTTCGGCTTTTTCATTAAATTTCTCAATATTTCTAACCCCTGCAGCTGCTAATTTTTGATACCTTGTTTCCATTTCATCTACAGCCCATTTAAGGGCTTCGGCTGCAGCTTTTGGTTCAGAAATAACCGGCGATAATAAATGAGGAATATCATTATAAGGTGCTAATTCAACTGCTTTTGGATCAATTAAAATGAGTTTAAGCTCACTTGGATTAGCTTTATATAGTAAACTAACAAGTAATGAGTTAATAAAGACACTTTTACCTGAGCCAGTTGCCCCTGCAATTAAGCCATGTGGCATCTTATCTAAGGTCGATACAACTGCTTCTCCAGATAAGTTAACCCCAATAGCAACTGTTAAAGGCGAGGTACTTTGCATAAATTGTTTACTGCTCATTACCTCAGATAACATTACCGCACGCATTTTTAAATTAGGAATTTCGACCCCTACTGTACTTTTACCAGGTATGGGTGCTTCAATCCGAATATCCTTAGCTGCTAAAGCCAGTTTTAAATCATCACTTAAATTGGTAATTTTATTTACTTTTACTCCTCGACCAAGCTGTAATTCAAATTGTGTGACAGCAGGACCAACTGTCCAGCTGACAACTTGCGCTTCCACGCCAAAAGCACTTAATGATTCATTTAATAAGGTTGCTTGTGTTAAAACCCACTCATCTTGTTCATCATTTAGCGCATTACTTGGTGGTTTTAATAATTGCAATGAGGGAAATAGATACGCCGCTGTATGTTGCTGACTTGCATCAAAAGCAGGTGCAATTTCCTCTTGATAATGGGTCAGGGTTGCTTCGTCTGTTGCTTCATCTTCTATTTCTAGTGTTTCTTCTATCACAGTAGCTTCTGCCAAAGGAACTTCAACTAAAGCTTCAGCTTCAACATGTGCTTCCTCACTAACTGCGATTGCTTCTGATAACGCTTCAGTTTGTGTTATCGCAACATGTTGGCTATGCATCTCGAGAGAAACAGCTTCTAAGCGTTGAATGCTAGCTTCTAATTCTAGCTCATCAAGTTCTGCTTCTTCTGATAATACTGTTTCTGGCTCACAATCAAGCGGTAAATCTTCCAGTGGTTCAACTGCTAATGCCTCAGCTTTACTTATTTCAGACATATTGGATAAGTCAGATTCTTCTTCAAATAATAAATAAGTATCTTTCTCTTTTAAAAATAAGCTTTCAAGTTCTTCATAATCTACTTCTTGCTGCTCTTCTTTCAGAAATCCATACATTGGTGAGGGGACAGCACTTGCTCTAAAGGGCGTTGATGTACGCTTTTCTTCATAAGCTGTTTCTTTTTTATGCTGGTTTAATGTCTCTCTATTTTGAAGGCGCTCTTGAATACGCTGCTCCTGTTGCTTCAAGCTACGTTCAAAGGTTGTTTCTTCTTTTTTATTTTCTAACGTACGATAACGTTGTGCTTCTTCAAAAACATCAACGGGTTGTTTAGTTTCAGTTGTAAGATAAGAATGCTCCCCATGTTTGCTAAAAAGAGGATCTGGAATATTTTTTCTTTTTCTTTTCTTTTTACTACGAGAAAAACTGGTTAATGGTTCTGTATTGGGCACTAATGTTGTAGAGTCTGATTGTTGATTATCTGCCAGCAGGACATCTCTTTTTTTACGCTCACTTTGATGATAGCTTGGACCTTCATATCCACTCATAGTCATTACCCCTTTTTCTTAGTATCTTTCCATTTAAGTTTACCATACTACAAGAAAAAGCCAAAAAGAAAAAGGGATAATTATCCCTTTTTTAATTTTATCTTAACATATCTCCAAAATCTCGACCAAACTGTTTACATTGTTCTATCATCTCATCATCCGGCTGTAAATCAATCTTTAAACCAGGTAAAACAACTTCTGCTCCTATTTCCTTCAAACGTTCTTCAAGGAAATTTACTGCAACACAATAGTATTGCTCATAGAAGGTATCGCCAGAACCAAAGGCTGCTGCTTTTTTTCCTGATAACTGAATATCTGCTAAATCTTCATAAAAATCTTGATAGTCTCCTGGAAAATAACCACCATCATAAGTACAGCTTCCTAAAAGTACGCCATCATAGGCTTCTAATGATTGCACATCATCCACCATTGCACCTTCTTCTAAATCCACTTCTATATTTTTTTCTTCTAATCCTTCTTTAATAAATTCAGCCATTTCCTCAGTATTTCCGGTCACTGAACCATAAACAATTTTAACTTTCATTCTTCTTCCTCATTTCGTAATTATTCATTGCTCCACTCTCCATTTTACATGAAATCAACAAAGAATACTTGAAATCTGCTTTTTATTTGTAAAAAATTAATATTTTATCTTATTTCATAAAAAAAGCGCCCTAAGTAGGACGCTTCTTGAATGAATCACTTTAAACTTAGTGGATCATACGCACTAAATTTTCTTTCTAATACCTGCTGACCAACACTAAACAATGTACAAATTGCCCAATAAATCAACGCGACTAAAATATACATGGTCATATAATCAAATTCTCGTCCACCGACAATTTTAGCTTGTTGAAAGATTTCTGGGACTGTTATCATCGCTGCTAATGAGGTTGCTTTTATCATATCTAACATAATATTTCCCATAGCAGGCATTGCCACTCGAATTGCCTGTGGTAAAATAATCTTCTTTAAGATAAAACCATAGGGCATTCCTAAGGCATAAGCTGCTTCCCACTGGCCTTTATCTACTGAGCCAATGGCTGCGCGATTCACTTCAGCAAGATATGCTGCACTATTTAAACTGAACCCGATTAAAGCTGCTGTAACGGCCTTAAATTGAATACCGATAAACGGAAAACCAAAATAGAGAATAAATAAAATCACTAGCATTGGTGTTCCCCTCATTAAGGAAATATAGCATCTAGCTGGGATTCTTAAAATAGCTGATTTTGACATTCTAGCTAAGGATAAAAATAAGCCCAGTATCATGCCAATTGTCATACTCACTACTGCTATGAGTAAGGTATATCCTATTCCCTGTAACACAAAAGGAAAAGAATCAATTGCTAACTGAGGATTAAATACATATTGCCATTGAATCGCTCCCATATTTAGCAACCTAATCTACTTTTACATCAGCAGTAATTTCAACATCTGGCTCAACAGAAACATCTGCGCCACCAAAGAATTTTTCAGATAATTCTTTTAATGTGCCATCTTTTTCCATTTCAGCTAAGGTATCGTTGACTTTTTCTAATAAATTAGTATTACCTTTTTTGATGACTAAACCTGCACTTGTTGGATTATAAAATAAATCTGGATGAATTTTTACACCTAAATCTGGAAAAGCTTTCACTGCCATGCTTTGTAAATAGAAATCATTTAACACCACATCTGTGCGGCCATTTCCTACATCCATTAAGTATTGATCATTGGTTACATTATCATAAATGATTGGTTCTGCACCAAAACCTTCAGAAATTTGCATATAGATGGTTGTTGCACCACCAGCAGATTTTTTGCCTTTTAAATCTTCCATTTTATGAATTCCGGATAAATCGTCTTCTCTAACAATCATACTTCCATAAGAATATTTATGTGGTGTTGAGAAGTCAAATTTTTCTTTACGACTCTCTGTAATATCGATATCATTAGCAGCCATATCTACTTGTCCACTATTAACTGCTGAAAACATGCCATCAATACCCATTTCTTCAAAGTTTACTTCTAAATCTAAACGCTTTGCTAATTCTTTAACAACTTCAACTTCATAACCAGTTAACTCGCTTGTTTCTTGGTCATGAAAAGACGTTGGATATAAAGTACCAGAAGTCGCTACTTTTAGTATGCCATTTTCTACAATTTTATCTGAAGCGTCTTCTTTTTTAGTTGCGGTTTCTTTCTTATCCCCTGAACAACCTGCTAATACGATCATACTTAAACATGCAACCAACATGAAACGAAATTTCTTTGCCACTTTCAAAACTCCTTTATAAATGATTGTTGCGATTTTATTTTTGTAAAAGCAATTTTTATGTATATCAGCTCTATGTTTGCGCTCTCATATTACTTTTGACAAATTCGCACCTCTTAAGTTTATAAGAATTCATGAGGAGAAGCAATTATTTTGCCTAACCACATAAATAAGGCGCATCATTAAGATGCGCCTTATTCGTCCACTATTTATTTTACATCGGTTGCAGGATCAAATGCTTTACCTGTTGCAACAGTATCGTCTAATACTAAAATACCTTTTACTGCCGGTGCATTTGCTAAGCCTAATTCTTTAGCAGAGCAGACCATTCCTTGGCTACGTTTCCCACGTAACTCACCATCCCAAATAATCATACCAGATGGCATAACCGCACCAATTTTAGCAATAACAACCTTTTGGCCTTGGGCAATATTACTTGCACCACAAACAATTTGAACCACTTCATTTTGATCTAATTCAATTTGCGTCACTGATAAATGATCAGAATCTTCATGTGGCACACATTCTTTGACAAAGCCAACCACAAATTTAGGTTGATCATCTACAGCTAGCAACTCTTTAAAGCCAGCTTTAGCAATTTGCTCATTTAATAAAGTGACAAGCGCTTCATCTAACTTAACTTGTCCTACTTCTGAAATTTTTGTTAATTGTGAGATATTAAAAAAGTTATAGCCAACAGTTTGGTCAGTTTCGGTTTGATAAATACGTGCAACATCTCCTACACGATCAAATTCTTGCTCAGCATATGAGCTTTTAGCTAAAGTTACAAGTAGTGTATCTCCTACACCATTTTCATTATAAAAAGCAATATTCATTCTGTTTTAACCTCATTTTCTATTTATGTTTCTTCACTACGAACAACTAATACATCACAAGGTGCATGACTGATGATAAAGCTACTAACACTTCCCATTAAAAAGCGCTCTACAGCACTCAAGCCACTTTGTCCACAAAGAATTAAATCAACCTGTTCATTCTTAGGAATATCTTGTGCCAACAATTCTTTTGGTGAACCTGTTTCAACAATTGTTTGAATCTCTTCTATCCCCTTTTGATGTGCTAAGTCAGCATAAGCATCTAGCTTTACTTGCATACTTTGATGAAGCTCCTCAAACATTCCTGCATCCATAATTGAAGTTTCCGAACTAAATGAACGAATATCTACAACATGACACAGTAATAATGCAGCGTGATTTACTTTGGCAACATGCACCGCTTTCTCAAAAGCTTGTTCTGACTGATCACTACCATCAATTGCTACCATTACTTTATGATACTCATGCAAGGTTTCTACCATTTCTATCACTCCTTAGATTAGTGTTCTTCCTCTATTATCATACCACCAAGCAGGCATTGCCACAAGCTTCAGGCATAAAATTTCAAATAGAAAATCAGCTTATTTCTGTATTGATTAAAATATATCTAAGCAATCGTTTCATTGGCTATTTGCTTGAATCAGGTCTACAATTATCTCATACAAGAGAGGGGTTTGATGAATATGTCAACAAAACGCCACGGAGAAGAAGAAAACAGAGCTTCCTTTAAAGAAGCTAAAAATAAAGAAATCTTTGAAGCATCCATTGATAAACAAAGAGAACAGGTTGCAAAAGAAAAAGAAGAGAAAGAAGCAAAGCGGAATTTGAAAGAAGAAGCTAGACGTGAAAAAGAAGGAAAATAAGCAATGAGCTTGAGATAACATACTGTCTCAAGATTTTTTGTTGACTAATAGCATAAAAAACCAGCTATTTATCATAGCTGGCAGCATGTTATTTTACAGGAAGAGACGCAATAAACTGTTCAATCTCCTCTTGTGTTTTACGATCTTTGCTCACAAAACGACCAATTTCTTCGCCAGCTTCAAAAGCTACAAAGCTGGGAATCCCAAAAATGGCTAAATCGCTACATAAATCTATCATTTCGTCACGATCAACACTTAGAAATTGATAGGTTGTAAATTTTTCTTCAATTTCTGGCATAAAAGGTTTAATAAATACACAATCCCGGCACCAGTCTGCTGTAAATAGCAAAATTGTTTTTCCATGCTTGATTTGTTCTTGATAAGCTTCCATTGAAGTTAAACTTTTCATTTCAATCTCCCCTTAAGCATTTTGAATGATTGCATCCACTGTTTTTCGATCTAGTTTTTGAACAACTTCAAGTACCATCGCTTTTGCAGCTATATAATCATCTAGATGATAAACCGTTTGATGTGTATGAATATAACGTGCACAAACACCAATTACCGCACTTGGAATCCCATTATTCATCATATGTGATGCACCAGCATCTGTTCCACCTTGTGAAACAAAATATTGATAAGGAATATCTTTTGCTTCCGCAGTTTCAATTAAGAAGTTACGCATACTTTTCAGTGTAATCATCCCTGGATCAAAGATTCTTAGTAAGAAGCCTGCTCCTAAATGACCATACTTACTTTTATCTCCAGTTAAATCATCTGCAGCTGAACAGTCAACAGCAAAGAATAAATCTGGTTTTAATTGATGAACCGCACCTTTTGTTCCACGTAGGCCCACTTCTTCTTGGACATTAGCACCCATAATTAAAGTAATAGGTAATTCAACATCTTTTAAAGCACGCAATGTTTCAATCACAACTGTACAACCATAACGATTATCCCATGATTTTCCAACGATTTTCTTACCATTTGCCATAAGACGAGTTTCAACATCTGGTACAATTGAATCGCCAGGTCGCACGCCATAAGATATGGCTTCTTCTTTTGAATCAAAGCCTGCATCAAATAAGATATCTTTGACATCCAATGTTCCTTGAGGCCCTTTATCTCTTAATAAATGTGGAGGAATTGAAGACGAAACAACTGGATAATCCCCTTTAGCTGTTTGCAAAGTAAAACGCTGTGCTGAAACAACATATGGATTCCAGCCACCTAAAGGAACAACTCTTAATAAGCCTTGCTCTGTAATTTGAGCCACTAAGAACCCTACTTCGTCCATGTGTGCCGCAACCATCACACGTGGTGCATTTTCAACTTTACTATGCTTAATCCCAAAAATACCACCTAAGCCATCTTGGACAATTTCATCCACAAGCGGTGTCATTTCTGCACGCATGACTTCGCGAACATTGTGTTCAAAGCCACTAGTTCCTTGTAATTCTGTCATTTTTTTGATTAAATCAAACGTTTTGTCTGTCATTTGGTATTGTATTTATTTCATTTGCTGAGAAATAAATACACTCCCCTCCTTCAATTGAATTCATAACACCATTTATTATACATGAAATTTCCTATTTTTTTAAAGAAAAGCGATTTATTTTAATCATTCTATTATTTTTTTGAAAAAAAGTAGATATTTAGTTATCTTTCATAAAAAATTGTGTATACTATACTTAAGTCAAGATTGATCTAAAGGGAGGACTGAACACATGTCTCAGAAAAATAAAAATGGTTTAATTTTCCTTGGTGGACTAGTTATTGGTGCTGCTGCAAGTTGGGGTGCTAGCTGGTTTATTCGAAATAAAAAAGGAATTCACGGAGATGATATTTTAATTCGTGTCAAAAATATGTTCTTAAAGGAAGGCCCCATTGAAGGCTCTTGGATTGAATTAAAAAAAGTTCCTTTTAATAAATATGCGCTGCATACAGATATTTATTATGGTGGCATCACTCGTAAAGAAAATGATGAGCTTGTTCAATATGAATTTTATGCAGATGCCTATACAGGCGCTGTGTTAGATTTGTATAGACTATAAAAATAACCATGTAAAGAAAATTACTTCTTTACATGGTTGTTTTTTATTTGATTGAATTGACTGATATCTAAACCAAATAAAAGAATTAAAAAGAGCAGAGCTACTTCATTTGGTAATTGGAAAAATAATAGAACACTATAGCTTAGAACAAAACCTAAAAGCATGAAAATTGCCGTTGTTAAACTGAAATTCATTGTTTTTTTCCGATGGTAATAAAAGATAAGGTGCTTTGTAAGATAGAAAATAGTCGCTGAACTATAAAACAGCGTTAAGGTAAGCACTGGGTTGATTGTATCAACAATCAGAAAATGGCTAGCTACTGCAAAAATCATCAGAGGCACAAGGATAAAATAATGCCCATAAAGAAGCAGTTGTCCATTTGTTTTAAGCTGGTTATCCATCAGACTTTCTGCATTATCGTAATACGACCAAAACATGGTACAAATTAAACCAAATAGCAACAAGACTTTCAACATCACAGAGACATCATAAGTGTTTGTACTTAAAATACCAGTAATCACAACGATACTTTCTCCAAATGTAATAATGACAAACAAGCCAAAACGCTCGGCTAAATGCGGAAAATCTACCGCAAATTTTTTGAGATGATTTTTATAAAGTAAGGGAAATAAAATATCCAAGAAAATACCTAAGAACATCACACTATAACGAATCGTTCCCTCAAAAAGCATGGACATACCAGCAACCACAATTCCGATTGAGAATAATTTCCCAAGTAAAATCGCTGTCTGAGTATAAATCGGATTGCAATGCTTAGATACACTGAAATACTCAATCACTGTAACAAGCCTAATGCCCAGATAACAAAGGATAAAGCTAAAATAGGTTTTATCAAAATTTAAATTAAAGCTAGCCGTCATTAAAATTAATAAAGCCATTTGAATCATCATATAAATTTGTGGATACTTCAAATCTTCCCCATAACGATTAAAGAACATTGTTTGCCCTACCCATGCCCACCACATTGGGGTAATCATTAATAAATATTCTAGTAAGTAAAACCAAGTCTTTTCAGGCTCTTGACCAATTTGTAGTACATGATGATTGGCTGATGAAACACCTACTACAAAGACTAGGTCAAAAAATAGCTCTAGCCACGTAACTTTTCTTTCTTTTTTCATAAGCTTCAGTTCCCCTTTTTATGCATTCAGCTTTATTTTATCATCCCTTATCCTCTCTCAAGAAAAGAACCAATCTGCATACAAAAAATACCCAACCACCTAAAGATGATTGGATATTACTTATTTGTACTATCTCTTAGGATAACGCGCTTCTAAACGATAAATACGCTGCCCTCTTGAAGAGAATTTTTCTTCATATTCAGTCATGATATTCCCCTCATAGTCACTTGTATGCAAATCTAACCAAACTTGCTGTAGTAACATACCATATTGAGACATACTTGCTAAGGAATACTCAAATAACCCTTGATTATCTGTTTTAAAGTGAATCTCACCTTCTGGGATTAAAACCTCTTCATAAGCTTGTAAAAAGTCCTTATAGGTTAATCTTCTTTTTTCATGTCTTGTCTTTGGCCAAGGATCAGAAAAGTTTAAATAAACACGTTTGACTTCCCCTTTTTCAAAATATTGAGCCAGTGAGCCACCATTTGCATGAAGTAATTGTAAATTTGGTAAATCCGCTTCAATTAACTTATCTAAAGCAACCACTACAACACTCATTTGTAGCTCTACACCAATATAATTAATTTCCGGATGTGCTTTTGCCATCTCTGTAATGAAACGACCTTTTCCTGTTCCAACTTCAATATGGATAGGCTGTTCTTTAGCAAAACGCTCTTGCCATTTTCCCTTCCAACTTTCAGGATTGGGTACTACATATTTTGTATTTTTTGCAATTTTTTCATCTGAACCTGGTTTATTTCTTAAACGCATAATGTCTCTCCTATTTTTTAAGATATGATTATTCTACCACAAAGGGAAGCTTTCGTCTGTTATTGTTTTGAATAAAGGATTTTTCATAAGAAAAACGAACCTATCAATCTACTGATAGGTTCGGAAATGATTCCGTTGGTTGAAAAACTTTTTCCAATAACATTAAATCATGATTCATTTCATGGAAACGACCTTTTTGATGATACTGTTTAATACGATTTAACAAATTAATCATGCCATACCAACTAATTCGTTTTAATAAATCTGGCGTTAAGGGCTCACCATATTCAAGTAACCACTCTGACCATTTTTCTCTTGCAACATATTGATAAAGCAGCATACTAATATCAATAACAGGATCAGCTAATAGTGCCATATCCCAATCAACCAAGTAAAGCTTACTTTCATCAGATAGCAACCAATTTTTGCGATAAATATCACCATGACAAACTGAAACGGAAACATTAGGCAGGCTCTTGCTTTCTTCAGTAAGTTTTTGTTGCACTTTTTTAATCAGAGGATGTCCTTTTAACTCAGGATCTAAATCCATTTGAAATAATTCTAAAAAGTCTGCTGGTGTTGTTTTAACGCCACCAACTCTTTTAAGCATTTTCTTTAAAGGTAAAGAGGTATGAATTTTTCGAAGTAATTTCGCTACTTGTGGTGAATCCATTTCTTCTTTCAGTAAAACTCGTCCATTTAACCATTCTTGTGCAGTTAAAACATCTCCATTGCCCATTCGCTTGGTCCAGACTAATCTAGGTGTTACACCTTCTAAAGAAAGCGCAGCTAAAAAAGGTGAAGAATTTCGTTTTAAAAAAACTTTTTCTTCAGCTCGAATACCAATATATGCTCTTCCAGTGTCACCACCAGCTGGTAATAATTGCCAGCCTGTATCTAAGTCAAATTCCACAATGGCTCATCCTTCTATGTTTTATATTGTAAAACTAAAATGGTATTTTAATCATGTATGTTTATTTTAGGGCTGTTCGCGCATTTCGTCAAGTAGACATACGTTCTTTTGGAAAATTATTTTCTGTTCAATAAAATAAAACTGCCTGCAATAGACAGTCTTACCTTTTAAAGCATGTCATTTTTTTAAACAAGCTCGCCACAAACACGTGTTACTTCCTGAGCATAAAGTTCTTGTAATTTTGTTACAATAGGACCTACTTTCCCATCGCCAACAGATGCACCATCAAGTGTCACAACAGGCATGACTTCCAATGTTGTACTTGAAATAAAAACCTCATCTGCTTGTTTTAATTGTTCAAGAGTATAAGGTTCTTCTTTTACCTTCAAACCAGCTTCACGAGCTATTTTTAAAATCACAAGTTTTGTAATCCCAGCTAGAATAAGATTTCCATCAGGATGGGTATAAATCACATCATCTTTAATCATCCAGCTATTTGAAGAAGAAGCTTCCGTCACAATTCCATCACGATGTTGAATTGCTTCAAAAGCACCTACTTTATGAGCTTCATGTTTTGCCATTACATTTCCAAGCAGACTAATTGATTTAATATCACAATGCAGCCAGCGCATGTCAGGAATCGTAATTGCTGCAACTCCTTTGCTCATCAATACTGCATCTCTTGGAACAACGGTTGTTGAAGCAGTAAAGACAGGTGTTACTTTTTCAGGATCTGGATAGGCATGATTTCTTGGGCTACCATTCCCTCTTGTTAATTGAAAATAAATATTGCCAGTGTCAATTTGATTTTCTTTTATCAATGAGATAATCAGTTGTTTTAGTTCTTCTTTAGTAAAAGGCATCTTTAAGTCAATTTTATCTGCTCCACGAAACATCCGATCAATATGCTCATCAATTGTAAAAAGTGTGCCATTATATGCGCGAATCACTTCATAAAGTCCATCACCAAACTGATACCCTCGATCCTCTAAATCAATTTTAACAGAGGCTCTATCTACAATTTCTTTATTCCAGATTACTTTCATTTTCCCAACCTACCCTTCACTTGATTCTATTTTTCTATTATACATGCTTCAAGTCAATAATAAAAATTTTTTTATAGAATCTCTGAAAGATTTTTTGAGTAAAAACTAAAAAAGCTCAAAATAAGGTTCATCCCTCATTTTTGAGCTTCTTTATTTCCTCTTATTGGTTAAAGTGACGAATATGATCTAAAACTTCATCCCCATAAAAATTCTTAACAATCGCTTGAATATCACCAAAATGCGGTTTTGAGCCATAAACTTCTTCTATTTCCCCAACTGCATCATAGAATAGACTTTTATTTGGTTCCCATTGTGCTTCAATGTCTTCTACAAGTTTTCTACCTTTTTCTGTTATGTATACCATTGTGACGCGCTTGTCTTCATTATTTTTTTCTAACCTTAGTAAGCCTTTCTTTTCTAAGCTTTTTGAAAAATTTACTGCAGTTGAGATATGCATGGTACCTAATAAAGCAATATCTGTTATCGTACAACACTCCTTTGAATAGGCAACCAATAAAGTATTATGCTCATTGATATTTAGTCCACTTTTACTTAACCAATCATTCCAATCTTTTTCAACAATTTTCCAAAAAGCTTTACTTAATTGAAAGATCTTATGATGGTAATTATTTCTACTATTTTTTGGATAACTCTCTTTTTCCATACTAAAACTTCCTTTCGCATTTCTTTTGATGCTTACTATAAGCTGTAACAGATAATCATTAGTATTCATTTAAACACAACCATCATTATACTCTAATAGTTAATAAAGATATATAGTGTTTATTAAAAAAAGCTATTTTCTTTTTTCTTTTTTTTAGTAAATAAAAAAAGTCATTCGCTATTTTCTCTTAGAACTTCCCTTAAAAAACACATTAAATCAGTGATAACAGGAAAATCATTAATGATATACATACTCAATAAATTGCAAAAGCTACTTTAAATAACAGAAATATTGATGCCATAAAAATAGGTTAGCTTTCCAGTAATTACTTTTTCTTAAAAACTAGTAAAAAACATCATTTACTGAATTCTTTTTACTAGAATTCAATAAATGATGTTTTCATTTTTTAGTTAGTAGCAATTTTACTTTATTATTTTTTATCGGTTTCAGTAACAGTTTGAGCTAAGACTTTAAAAAAGAAGAATAAACCAATCGTTATTAAAATATGCCCAATTCCTGCAATCCCAGCAATCGCTGCACCTGCTTCTTTTCCAAGAACCGTCATACTACCATGAACCAATAACATCAGCAATGTGATTCCTAAACCTGCATTATAAAAGCTGTAAAATAGTTTAAATTGTTTTTCTTTCATTAAACTAAAATTCTTTTCTAGTAACAACACGATTAAGAAGAAAAACATCCCTAAAATAAATGCATGTGTATGAAGTACTGATAATTGGGTTTCCCCAGTAAATCCTTGTATTTTTGTGAATTCTCGGTAAAACACACCAAATAGTAAACCAAATATTGCATAAAAAGCAGAAACTCTCACTAATTTTTTCATGAAATAAACCCTCTTTTCCTTATTTTTCTAATCCATTTCGTAACCAATTCATTCTTAATTGAAACTCTGCTAATATTTTCTCCTTGGACCAATCATTCGTCAGTGCTTCATTTAATAACTCATGCAAAATTGACATTAACATTTTAATAAATTTAAAAAGCTCCACTTCACTCTTTAATTTTAACCGATCCATTTGAATGCTCGCTATCAGTTGATCGCTCGTTGTTGGCTGGTGATGTTGTCCAGTTGCATAGAGCTCTGGCGTTAGCTTATTGCCAATTTCATAGTCCATATGTGTGAATGTCATTTTAAAATAAGCCGCATACTCATCATCTAATAGCTTATGCACCATTCGCTCAAAAAACAGCTCCAATCCCGCAAATAAATCTCCTTTTTTTTCTGCAATTGATTCAAAAATCAGTTGGTGAAAGTCAATTTTCACTTTGTGATAAAAATAAATATAGAGCTCCTCTAAATTTTCAAAATATTTATAAAAGCTCCCTCTTGAAATTCCCAAATCTTTAATAATATTGGCTACTGATGCTTCATGAAGAGGATGTAGCGAAAACTCTTTTCTAGCTGCTTCCATAATTCTTTCTTTTTTATCCTCTGATAAATTATTAAAAGTTTCTTTTGGCATAATTCCTCTTCCTCCTTCAAACAGCAAAGTGACATAGTGTCACTTCTTGTAGTATAAGAAATAACTACAGGTCTGTCAACTTATTTTTAATAAAAATCCTTCTATGTATAAATGGCTGTCACAGTTCTATGAAATCAGTGCCTCAGAAATCATCATATAAGCGGTTTCTTTAAAAATTCGCAATAAACATTTGATTGAGACCGGCTTTAATCCAAGCTGATTTTCTTCTTTATAATACTCATGAAAAACGGTACTCATCACAATCCCCTCAACTGTGAAACGTAAAAATGCAGAAAATTCAGCAGCCTTTTCTTCCCCAACACATTTAACCAGCTCTTCTATGACGCGCTTAAAGATAATTAGTCCTGCATCTATTTCAACAACTTTCATCAATTCATGGCAATTCTTATTCTTGCAGGTCATTAAAATCATCAATTCCATTTGAATTTTTCCAAGGGTGTACATATTCTCTTCTAAATAAATCACAATATAGTCAATAATTTTAGTAATAATCGTCAAAGAATCATCTTCTTCAAATAGCCCAACTTCTTCCAAAGACACAACCGCTTCACGCCGAGAGCGGTTAACCATTGCAACAATAATGGCATTAATATCTGGAAAATAACGATAAATGTTTCCTTTACTCATATAACAAGCATCCACAATATCCTTCATCGTTAATTCATAAATTGGTTTGTCCTTACAAATATGAACTGCGGCATCTAAAATCATCGTTACTTTTTTTTCTATGTATGCTTCATCAACTTTTGGCATTTTTGTCTGTAATCTCCTATGTTTTTTGACCATCTTATTATATCACTAAATAGTTTTTTAATAAATAACTAGTAATATTTTAGTTATAAAACAGAAAACAAACAATATATATAAACTAATCAAGGAATTATTTCCTCTTTCAAAAACAAATTAAAGCAACGTCCGATTGCTTATTTCTAAACAATAGCATAAAATCATGCTACAATGATGAAGCGACTACAATGAAATGAGGGATATTTTGAAAACTTATCAAACCTTACTATTTGACATTGATGATACCTTATTAGATTTTCAAGCTTCTGAAGCTTTTGCACTACAAGCACTTTTTGATGCGCAACAAATCCCTTTAACGGATGATATTAAGCTGCAATACCAAGTGATTAACCAAGGTTTATGGAAAGCCTTTGAAGAAGAGCAAATTTCGCGTAGCCAGGTTCTTAATACACGTTTTTCTCTTTTATTTGAAGCATATGGCCAACAAGTAGATGGTGCCTTGTTTGAAAAAAAATACCGTACTTATTTAAATCAAGGGCATCACCTTATTTCTGGTGCCTTCTCACTTATTCAGACTTTACAGCAAGACTATGACTTATATGTCGTTACAAACGGTGTCTCTAAAACACAATATCAACGCTTAACTGACGCCCAATTACTGCCTTTATTTAAAGATGTCTTTGTTTCAGAGGATACAGGCTATCAAAAACCAATGAAGGAATATTTCGATTATGTTTTTAATCGAATCCCTCATTTAGTGCTTGATAAAACATTGATTATCGGGGATTCCTTGACTTCAGATATTCAGGGAGGAAATTTAGCTGGAATTGATACTTGTTGGTTTAATCCACATTCTCTAGCCAATCCAACCTCTTTTATCCCAACCATAGAGATTCAGCAATTAAGTGAATTATTGACACTTCTAAAACCAGATAAAACAAGCATTTGAAGCGCTTCAAATGCTTGTTTTTTTTATTCAAAATCCTGTCCAATGGATAACACCTTATCAGCCCAATCACGATAAAATTTCTCTTCATGGGAAACAAGCAATACGGTACCTTGAAAAGCAATCAAGGCTTCTTGTAAAGCTTCTTTTGCATCAACATCCAGATGGTTTGTTGGCTCATCCATCATCAAAAAGTTTACTGATTTTAATGTTAAAATACATAATTTCACTTTTGCTTGTTCGCCACCACTTAATGTACCAACGGCTTGTGTCACATGCTTATCATTCACACCACATTGCGCTAAATGACGTCTAATTTCTTTCACAGTTAACTTAGGATGTGCATCGGAAACCACTTGAATAGGTGTTAATAAACCATTTTCCCAAATCAAATCCTGTTCATAATACCCTACCTTCACTTGTGGCGCAAATTGAAACCCGCCAGCAAGTGATGGATTCACACCAACTAATGTTTTGAGCAAGGTCGATTTACCAATCCCATTAAATCCTGTGATGACAATCTTTTGATTGCCTAGCACTGAAAAGTTTAAATCTTTTAATAGTGGCTGATCATATCCCACAGATAAATGATTGACAGTCAATACTTTGTGGGACGCCAAAGGCACTTCTTTAAACTTAATGGTTGGCTTTTGTGTAAAATTAGGTTCAGTTAAGCGGTCCATTTTTTCAAGATGCTTTCTACGTCCTTGCGCCATCTTCGTATTAATTCCTGCAATATTTTTGCGAATGAATTCTTCTGTCTCTTTAATTTTCTTTTGTTGTGCACTATATTGTCTAATATAATCTTCTCTTAAATGTTCCTTTTGTTTTAGAAAGGCTGAGTATTTACCATTGTATTTTTTAATGGTACCAAATTCAATATCACAAATACAGGTGGCGATCTTTTCTAAAAATTCATAGTCATGAGAAATCACAATAAAAGCACCTTGAAACTCATTTAAATAGCTAGCTAACCATTCAACATGCTCTTTATCCAAGAAGTTGGTTGGCTCATCTAATAGTAAAACATTTGGTTTTTCCAACAATAATTTCGCTAAAATGACTTTTGCGCGCTGCCCACCACTTAACGTTTTCATTTGTCGATCAATCCCAATTGCATCAATCCCTAGCCCTACAACAATTTTATTGATCGTACTTTCAATCGCATAAAAATCATGCATTTCAAGCTGTTCTTGACATTCTGCTGCTTTTAGTAGGGGCTCGTCATCACCAGAAACTGCGCTTTCTTCGTACAATGCAGTCATGCGCTGCTCAATGGCAAATAGCTCACTAAAGGCTAATTGTAGATAATCATTGATCTTTAATTCCCGATCAACATCAGCATATTGATCTAAATGTCCAATTTTCACATTTGCCTGCCACTTAATACTCCCTTCATCTGGTAAGACTTGTCCAATAATAATCTCCATCAAGGTACTCTTACCTGCACCATTTTGTCCAACAATACCCATATGGTCATTTTTATATAAATTAAATGACCCATTTTCATACAACACTTTATCTGCAAAACGATGTGATAAATTTTCTACTTTTAATAATCCCATTTCTTATTCCTCTTTTCCTTATATAAAAAAAGCAGAAGCAAACGTAAAATACGTTGTCCTCTGCTTTTGGTTCAAATTTCATTTGCCAAAAAATACAAAAACAAAGGACCCCAGACAAAAGCAATGTCTAGGGTCCTTTAATCTATATATTCTTCAGCAAAAATAGCTCAATTCAAATAAGCGTAGTTCCTACACCTATCTATAAACTATGTGCTGATGAATAAGAGAAGGCAATCCTTCTCGATTAAGCTCCATACAACGCTTCATCTAAATCAAGTTGTAGGGAGCCAAGTCTCGTAATAAATAATTCTAGTTTACCGCAATACATTTTAAGCACCATCCTTAAAAGGCACTTTATCATAGCTTTTTAGGAATGTCAATAAATTCTCTATTCTTACTAAAAAATAATTGACTACTAAAATATTTTGTAGTAACCTTTCATTAAGATATAGAAAGATAAAAAAAGAGGAGGAATAAAAATGACTTTACTTGATGTCTATTTACAAAGAAACGGTGTGAAACGCTATGATGTATACAAAAAAACAGGTATTAGCCAACAAACTTTAGCAAGTGCAGGTAAAAAAAGTATTGATCGCTACTCAACAAAAATCTTAAAAGCAGTGGCTGAAACACTTAATAAAACACCTGGAACTGTTTTAGATGAATTATTCCTCTTAGAAAAAGAGCACCCTATCTATGAAGCACATAATGCGGAAGAGCTATTAATCGCATTTAAAAATAAAGAAGAGCAAATTGTTATTAAAAATGAATTTTGTCAAACTGTACGTCATTTTGCAAAAAGTCAATTATCAGAAACAGAATCTTTAGGCTTCGATCTTGGTGGTGCAGGTGTCATGTCCATTTTATCGACAGCTGTCTTAGCCATTTTTGATAAATTTAGTGAAGGAACTGCCGAAGAAAAAGAAATTGAGAAAAACATGCGTCGCTATAAAATTAAAGAAAATAATAAAGATCGCATTGTCCTTTCATTGCTTCAACTAGATTATTAAATGTAAGAAAAAAAGTGAGCCCTATTAAAAAAAGGCTCACTTCTTCTTTTAAATAAATCCTTGAATCTCACTTGCTGCCTCTTCATCTAAAACCAGTGTTAAGTTGGGATGTGTTTGTAAAAGCGAAGAGGGTACATGATCTGTAACTGGACCAAAAAATGCTTCTTTAATAATAGCAGCTTTTTTCTTACCAGTAGCAAATAAAACAATTTTTCGACTAGCCATGACACTTTTAGGCCCCATTGTGACATAAAAATTAGGTCTTTTTTCTGCTACCCCACCGACTTCGCTTAATAAAATTTCCTTCATTCCAGGGATGGCATCCTCCCCAACATAAGAAGTTGCATCCTCAAATTTAGTTGTACCTGGTAAATTCCCACAGAAATGACCATCTGCGCCAATTCCTAAAAGAATTAAATCCAATCCACCATCTTGCTTAATTCTTGCATCTTGATGTTGATAATTGGTTTCATCTAGCACATGAATATTTTCTAGCTTAATTTGAGCAGGTTCAAAGAATAAGCGATTCAAATTGCTCATTGTAACACCATACCCTGTTTCACCTTCATAAGGGATTTCATCAAAATTATAATAATGAACATTATCCAAATAAGATTTACCTTTTACATCTTTCACTAATTGTTCATACATTTTTATGGGCGTCGTACCTGCTGTTATTGCAAGATTTACACGCTTATCTTGATACATTTCGCCTAGGAGAATATTTGCTGCCACTCTACTCATACTTTCGTAGTCTTTTTCTACAATGATTTTCATTTGTTGTTCGCTCCTTTTATGTAAGTACTATCATGCAAATCAAGTATAACATATGTTTCTTTGGAACATTGACACTATATTTATAAATGGCGCCATCGCTATGAATATTGGATACAGTACTTCACTATCCAAGCAACCTTATTTTATAACAAAAAGCTTCAAAATGTTTTTATTCACATTTTGAAGCTTTGCTCATGTGGAGAAGAAATGAGTTTGAATGGCCATACAGTGATCAGTTCAGCATGATTGATTCTACTATTGCCTCATGAAACATTACTTACTTCATCACATTCAAATGCTCACTAGAAAGATTCTCCCCATTTGTCTCAATTACTTGCTGATACCAATAAAAAGATTTCTTTTTAGAACGTTCTAATGTCCCATTTCCTTCATCATCACGATCTACATAAATAAATCCATAACGTTTACTCATTTGACCCGTGCTTGCAGCTACTAAGTCAATGCAGCCCCACGTTGTATATCCAAGTAATTCTACGCCATCAATTTCTACTGCCGCTTTAAATGCTTGAATATGTTTTCGTAAATAATCAATGCGATACTCATCTTCTACATAACCATTATTGTCGGGTGTATCTATTGCACCTAAGCCATTTTCAACAATAAATAAAGGTTTTTGGTAACGATCATATAATTGATTTAAGGAATTCCTTAAGCCTAATGGATCAATCTGCCAACCCCATTCAGTTGAAGGTAAATTTTTATTTTTTATTGAAGCAAAAAGGTTACCTGTTGATTGCTCATAATCTTCTGAATATGCACTCACTGTCCGAGAACAATAATAAGAAAAAGTCACAAAGTCAACTGGTGATGCTGCAAGAATTTCCTCATCCCCTGCTTCCATCACAATAGTTAAGCCCTCTCTCTCTAATTTTTTTAAAGCATAATTGGGGTATTTTCCACGCGCCTGTATATCAATAAAAAAGTAACCTTCACGATCACGATGAATCGCTTCTTGATAATCTTCTGGGCGACAAGTATAAGGATAATGGCTGCCGCCTGCTAGCATACAACCTACCTGATTTTTCGAATCAACATCATGTGCAATTTTTGTTGCCATAGCACTTGCTACTAGTTGATGATGTGCAGCTTGATATTTAATTTCTTCTTGATTATCGCCTTCTTTAAAGACAATTCCCCCACCAACAAAAGGCTGGTGTAATAGAATGTTGATTTCATTAATTGTTAACCAATACTTAACTAAGCCTTGATAGCGTTTTAAAACTGTTTCAGCATACCGCGTATAAAATGTAATCAACTGACGGTTCTTCCAACCACCATAGGATTTAATCAAATGAATGGGGACATCAAAGTGAGCAATGGTTACTAGTGGTTCAATCTGATGCTTTCTTAATTCTTTAAAAATCCCTTCATAGAATGCTAGACCTTCTTCATTTGGTTCAGCATCATCTCCATTAGGGAAAATACGAGACCATGACAATGACATGCGATAAACTTTAAATCCCATTTCTGCAAATAATTGAATATCTTCCATATAACGATGATACATGTCAATTGCTTCTTTTGCAGGATAATAATAGCCATCCTGCCAATCCAGCATTTCTAACTCACCTAAAGCTACTTTTTTGCGATCTTCACCACAAGGCAGTACATCAATATTGGAAAGCTTTCTGCCACCTTCCAACACGCCTCCTTCTGCTTGGTTCGCAGCTGTTGCTCCGCCCCATAAGAAATTTTTATCTAATGTCATGTATTGATAGCTCCTATTCATTGTATTTAAAAAGTGATGCTTAACGATTCTTCATTGAAATAGTTCGTTTATACTCTAACCGTTAACACTTCTTCATTATTTACTAATTGTCCTTTATTTGTTAATTCAATTGAAGAATATTGAAGACTGTTTGTTATCACAACTGGCACTTGCGTTTCATAACCAGCCTCTTTAATTTTTTCCAAATCAAAATTTAGGATTGCCTGTCCTTTTTTAACGGTTTGCCCCGACTCTACCAAAGTATCAAAATATTGACCTTTTAATGCTACAGTATTCAAGCCTATATGAATTAAAAGCTCTATTCCTGTATCTGACACAAGCCCAATCGCATGTTTTGTTGGAAAAACAGCCTCAACTTTCCCATTGAATGGCGCAATCACTTTTCCTTCTATTGGCTCAATAGCAAAGCCCATTCCTAGAGCACCTGATGCAAAGGCACCATCCTGTACTTCACTCAAGGGAATAACATTTCCTTTAATAGGGTTAGTGATTGTTGTATCTTCTAGAATGACTTCTTTAAATGATGGAATTTCTACCTCTTTTTCAAATTTGAAACTTAAAATATAAGTTAACACTGCTGAAACTACTGCTGAAATGATCAAGGCAATCACGATATTCCAGAAAAAAGTCATCGAGTTATCACCAATATATAGTAAAATTGCAGGCAAACCAGATGATCCTGTTGCAAAGCGGTGTGTATTGGTTAGTCCAGCATATAAACCACCTGCTCCACCACCAATCATAGCAGCAATTAATGGGTATTTTTTCGGTAGATTCACACCATATAAAGTTGGTTCAGTGATTCCCATATAAGCAGTAATTGAACCCGAAATAGCTAATTGCTTCAATTTTTTATCTTTTGTTCTAAATGCGACTACTGCAGAAGCAGTTGCTTGAGCAATATTTGAACAAACACAGCCTGGACCAAAAATACTATCATAACCAAGCTCTGCCATTTGCATGACACCTAAAGGAGCCACACCATTATGAAGACCAAACATTACCATAATCGGTAAAAAGCCACCAATCAAGACGGCTGGTACCCAACTTGCATTCACACTTAAAAACGTAAAAAACGCCGCAAGGTAACCGCCAATAATACTGCCGATTGGCCCTAGCACTGAAAATGCCAAAGTTCCCATAATTAAGAAAGTCAGCATCGGTACAAAGACTAATTCAACTGATTTTGGTATCACACGATTGAGTAATTTCTCCACATAGGATTGAACCAAAATAATTAAAAGAATCGGAATCACAGACCCAGTATAAGTAGTTAAGGTAAAAGGAATAATATCAAAAAAATTAACTGGGTCCCCTGCTGCAACTAATGCTCCCCAATTTGGATGCATCATCATCGCTGCAACAGAAGCTGCTAAGATAGGATTGCATCTCAACTTTTGAGCAACTGTGAAAGCTAACATCATAGGTAGGAAGAAAAATACGCCATCTGCAAATAAGTTCAATAAATAATAGGTTTGCGATTCTACAGAAACAACATTAAAAACAACCAACAACGCTAGAACAGCTTTTACCATTCCAGCTCCAGATAACGCAGGAATAATTGGCTGGAATGTACCCGCTACAAACTCAATAATGAGATTAAATATGCTTTTTTTCTCTGATGATGGTTCATTCTTTGCAGTCACATTAACTTTTTTCTCAATCTCTTCAAAGACCTCTTTCACATGTGTCCCTATGACAACCTGATGAACACCTGCATTTACCAAATACGTTGCGACTCCTTCTAATTCACCAAGACCTTCCTTGTCTACTTTTTGTTCATCTACTATTTTAAAACGAAGGCGTGTTTGACAATGATAAGCATCTGTTATGTTTTCCTTTCCACCTAACTTCTCAACAATGTCTTGAGCCAATTTCCCATATTTTTTACTCATGGATTTCTCCCTTCAATGTAACAAGTTTCTATTTTGAATGAACCGGTTATTCAATTCTTGTTTATAATCGAACTTTACCATTTAGTGATAGCGTTTCCAATAGTTTCAAAACATCTCGAAACATATTCCGAAAAAAAGAGAAAAAAATCGCATTTATTGAAATCTGTTTCATGTTTACTTGAATTTTTAATAGAAATGATTGACTTAAAGCCTGCTTTAAGTCTTATAATGAGCATAAGGAGGTCTAGAAATGAAAAAACAATTATATCTCATGCGTCATGGAGAAACGCTTTTTAATCAGCTGGGAAAAGTTCAAGGTGCATGTGATTCTCCATTAACAACTAAAGGAAAAAAACAAGCACAACAAGCCGCAACCTTTTTTCAAGAAAATCACATTGACTTTGATCATTACTACTCATCAACCCAAGAGCGTGCTTGTGATACATTGGAAATCATTACCAACAGTAATCATTTCTATCAACGAAAAAAAGGCTTGAAAGAAATGAATTTCGGACGATTTGAAGGTGAAAGTACGGAGCTACAGCCAAAAGGATTTCAAAATTTTGAAACTTTCTATGAACAATTTGGTGGTGAAACAGCTTCTGATGTTCAAAATCGAATGAGCCATACACTTCATTCGATGATGGATCAGGAAGATCATCAAAAGGTTTTGGCAGTATCACACAATGGCGCGTGTTTTTATTTTTTAAAATCTATTTGTCATCATTCTGATCAAAAAATCCCTACTCATTTTCCTAACTGTGCCATTTTCATTTATACTTATGAAAAACATCACTTTGAACTCATTGATATCATTGACCCAACAAGTAAAAAAAGTATGCTTTAGTATCGTTATGAAATCGTTTAAAAAGCACTTGGTTCAAACTATCCAAGTGCTTTTCGTCATTAGAATTTTTCAGACAGCTCTTTGAAAGTAGCTTGTCTTTTAGACTCCAATAATTTTGAATTTGAAATTTTATTCTTTCTATTGACTTCATAATCAAGTGAAAATACTTTTGCAAATAGGGCATCAAGAATAAATAGAATGGATTCCTGTGTCGCAAAATTGGCAATCTTAGAATATAGCTTTTCTTTACTAGAAATATTGAGTATGACATCTGAGTAATCTCTTAAATAGTTTTCACCGCCACTTGTGATACTAATAATTGGTACAGATTTTTTCATTAACAATTTTACATGACTGGTTGGATTATCATCAACGCTATTCCCTGAATAAGAAATCATAATGGCACAATCTTTATGATTCAGTGTTTGCGTAATAAGACCACTTTCACCTGCATTAGCCATGATTGCTTTCTTTTGAATAGATAACAAGTTTCTCTTAAGCAGTTCACCGTAATAATAATTTGGACTCGTCCCATAAATTGCAACGCTGTTTGCACCATGAATAAGTTTTGCGGCTTTATTAAAATCCTCTGCCGCAATCAAAGAAATAGTATCTTTGATACTCTGAATTTTTAAGGTAGCAATACTTTCAATGATTTCTAACGTATCATGCTCAGCTGAAAAAGGAAAATTAGGATCAACATCTAAATAAGCATTGTCATTATGAGATGCCACTTCATGAGCAAAAGCATACATAAACTCCTTCCAACCAGAATAGCCAAAATATTTTGCAAATCGGACTAAGGTTGGCTTAGACGTAAACGTTTGTTTGGCAATCTCTTCCATTGAGTAAGATTTTAGTTCATCACGATTTTCAAGAATAAACTCGCCAATCACTCGACGTGCATCATTTTGTTTAAAGACTGCTTCTTCAATTCTTTGAAAAAGATACATTTTTATTTACCTCCATTTTAAACTAGCCTAGTTCTTTTTCTGTCACTATTGCTTCCTCATACTGTCTGATTTTAACATCATAATTCTCGATTTTCTTTTCTAATTTAGCTACAGTTGCATTAATCGATGCTTGTTTCTTTAAAAGTTTTTGATATTCATCCACCAAGATTTCTTTTCTTTCCAATAATGTTTGTTCCCCCATTTGATATAATTCTGAATATTTTGAAAGAGAATGAATGGATAATCCTGAATCTCGCATACATTTAATAAATTCAACCCAGTTTAAATCTTCTTCTTGAAAATCTCTATTTCCTGATTCGTTACGGGTAATTGCCGGCATTAATCCTTGACTTTCATAGTATCGAATCGTAGCGGGTGTCATATCATATTTTGCTGCAACTTCTGAAATATTCATCGTAATCAATCCCTCTTTTATAGTTTAAGTATTTCCCCTTCTATCTTACCAATAGTTTCTCTTGATTTAAAGTGTACTTTAAGGTGTATACTTTAAGTAGATGTTAAATTAGGAGGTTATCAATATGCAAAAAATTACAGCAGGACGTGATCAACTCGGTGAATTTGCACCTAAATTCGCTGAACTAAATGATGATGTTTTATTTGGTCAAGTTTGGTCGAGAGAAGACGAATTAAATCCACGTGATCGCTCAATTGTTACGATTACAGCCTTAATTTCTGGTGGTAATTTTGAACAGTTAGTCTTTCATATGGGTAAAGCAAAGGAAAATGGGGTTACTCAAGAAGAAATGGCAGAAATCATTACTCATCTTGCTTTTTATATTGGATGGCCTAAATCCTGGTCAGCTTTTACGATTGCTAAAGAGATTTATGAAAAATAATTATGCTGGAAAGGAGAAAATGATGAACGAACTACCGCAAGCAACACCACCTAAAACGATGCCATTTGGCGCAGAAGCTTTTCAAAAGAATCATCATACTGAAATCAGATGGCTAGGAAATTCCGGCATATTATTAAATAGTAGAGGCTATTGCATGATGGTTGATCCAGTTTTAGAAGGCTTTGATTTGCCTTTGTTAATTGAAATGCCAATCAAAACAGACGAAGTACAACATTTAGATAGCATTCTTATCACCCACTCTGACAATGACCATTTTAGTATACCAACCTTAAGAAAATTGCTCCCGCTGACAACTGCTTTACACGCACCAAAATATGTAGCTGGGTTAGTCAAAGAAAAAATGATGTTTGAAGCACTTGGTCATGACATACACGCTTCTTTTGAGGAGGGACCTTTAAAAATAACTTTAACCCCTGCTGATCATTTATGGCAAAACGAGAGCAAAAAATACGATCGTCTCTTTAAATTAGATGACTTTTGTGGCTTTTGGATTGAAACACCAGATGGAACCTTGTGGATTCCTGGCGATTCCAAGTTGTTACCCTCTCATTTAGAAATGCCTGAACCAAATGCGATTCTCTTTGATTTTTCTGATAACGAATGGCATATAGGCTTAGACAATGCAATTAAACTTGCAAATACTTATCCAAATAGTGCTTTGCTGTTATCTCATTGGGGTACAGTTGATGCACCTCATATGAATGTTTTTAATGGAAATCCAGCTGACCTACTGGATAGAGTAGATAATCCGGAAAGAATCCAGATCATGGCTGCTGGAGAAAGTTTTATTTTAGAAAAATAGTTAAAAACACTTCCCATTCACTGAAGAACGGGAAGTATTTTTTAAACATGACCTACTACTTTATGCGGGATATAAGGTTCTTCTAAATAAAGAATATCTGCTTGGCTTAATTTAAAATCTACAGCGCCCACTGCTGTTTCAATATGATTCATTTTAGTTGCCCCAATGACAGGTGCAACTACTGGATTTTTTTGTAGTAACCATCCTAAGGCAATATTTACTTTATTCGTCTCATATTTGGCAGCCAATTCAGCAACTCTATCTATAATGATCTGATCTTTATCAGCTGTTTCATCATATTTAGACTTTTGTGCTTCGTCAGTAGTGCTTCGTTTAGTTGCCTCTGTGGTACTTCGAATTAATCGGCCGGATGCCATTGGACTATAGGGTGTAAGTGCAATTTTCTCAGAAAGACAGTAAGGAATCATTTCGCGTTCTTCTTCACGATAAATCAAATTTAAGTGGTTTTGCATTGAGACAAATTTTGCCCAACCATTTTTTTCGGCTATATGATTTGCTTGTTGAAATTGATAAGTGTACATTGCAGAAGCTCCAATGTATCTTGCTTTTCCAGCTTTGACAACGTCATTTAACGCTTCCATTGTTTCTTCAATGGGGGTAAATGGATCCCAACGATGGATGATATACAAATCCACATAATCTGTTTGTAAACGTTTCAAACTCTGATCAATTTGAGACATAATCGCTTTTCTTGATAATCCTTGTCCATTTGGGCCATCAAACATTTTTTGGTGAACCTTTGTTGCTAGCACAATTTCATCTCGATTTGCATAGTCCTTCAAGGCTTTACCTAGAATTTCTTCACTTCTACCTAAAGAATAAACATTTGCAGTGTCAAAAAAGTTGATACCCAATTCTAGTGCTCTTTTGATTAGCGGTCTACTCTCTTCCTCTTCAAGTACCCATTTATGAATCCAATTTTTAGGATCGCCAAAGCTCATTGCACCTAAACAAATCCTTGAAACATCTAGTCCAGTATTTCCTAATTTTGCATACTCCATTCTTATCATCCTTTCAGTTTTGTCCTTGTTCTATCCTTCATTATACAACTTAAACAGTATTTTTTTAACAAGTTTATATCACCATGGCTGACTAGTTGGACTCACTGTAAATTCGTTAACATTCACATCTTCTTCAATTTTCCGAATCACTTTGGCCGGACTTCCTACTACAACCACATTATCAGGAACATCCTTTGTTACTGTTGAATCCGCTGCAACAATCGAATTTTCCCCAATGGTAATTCCAGGTAAAACCGTCACATTTGCCCCAAGCCATGCATTCTTCTTAATCCAAATTGGCTCTACTTTAATTCCGCGCCTATTTTTAGGGGAAATTAAATGATTCACTGTAATTAATCTAGAGCCTGGACCAATCAACACTTGATCCTCAATTGATATTCCACCCAAATCAACAAACGTTACATTTTGATTAATAAAAATATCTTTGCCAAATGTGATATGCCTACCAAAATCACTATAGAAAGGTTGAGAAATTTTTACCGATGAATCAATTGTTTGTCCAGTAATTTTCTCTAAATACTGTAAGACCTCCTCATTAGGATAATACTGTGCATTCAACAACATCACCAATCGCTCATTATCCTGTTTAACCAAATGGATTTCTTCAAACAAAGACGAATCTTTTAATATCTCTTTTCCTACAATTTTCTGCTGCAAATTTATGTTTGACATTTGCTTTCCCTCCTTACCTATTCATTAACTTTTCACTATCCAAATTATACCTGAATCAGTTATACTTAACTAATACCAATAAAACATAGATAACTATTCTTTTTAGTTATAGGAAGGAGTATTAAATGGAACTTCGTGTATTAACTTATTTTTTAACTGTTGCGAGAGAAAAAACCATTAGTAAAGCTGCTGAAGTCTTGCATTTGTCTCAACCAACTCTTTCAAAACAATTAAAAGAGTTAGAGGAAGAGCTAGGTGTTACATTATTTACTAGAGGAAATCGTTTTATCACACTAACGGAAGATGGTATCTATTTAATGAATAGAGGAAAAGAAATTCTATCTTTGGTTGAGTCAACAACAACAAATCTTCATAGGAATGAAGTTATTAGTGGAAAAATAACAATTGGCGGTGGAGAAACGCAAGCATTTGAGTTTCTTGGTCGTATTTTTCATGAACTTAGAGACAACTATCCTGAAATTAATATAGACCTTTATAGCGGAAATGCAGATGATGTATTAGAAAAAATTGATAAAGGACTATTAGATTTTGGCCTTGTTATTGACCCAGTAGAAAAACAAAAATACGAATATATTCGACTACCTTCAACTGATTCTTGGGGAATTTTAGTCAATAAATCCGATTCTCTGGCTAACCAAAAAACAGTCCAACCAAAAGATATTCAAAGTACGCCTTTACTCATTTCAAATCAATCATTCGTTGACAATCAGCTGTCTGAATGGTTTGGAGGAAATATAGAGCATCTTCATATTGTTGGCACATATAACCTACTTTATAATGCCTCGCTGTTGGCAAAAGAAGGTGTCGCAAGTGTCCTTTGTATTGATGGTATTGTGAATACAGCTAATACAAACCTAGCTTTTGTTCCCTTATCACCACCATTAACAGCAAATATCAATATTGTTTGGAAAAAAGACCAAATCTTTTCAAGTGCTTCAAAAGAATTTTTACATTTATTAAAGTTGGTTTAGTTTCTTCCATTTTTATAATTTTAAGATTAGTATTTTACACATTTTTCGAAAAAAAAGAATAGCCAATAAATACTGATTTAACAGTATTTATTGGCTATTCACTCAGATGGAGACGAGGGGAGTCGAACCCCTGTCCAAGCATATCGGCACTTAGATTTCTACGTTCATAGTTATGCTATTTCAATTTCGCTAAGCCCTATGCCACATAACAGGCCTCGAACTTCGCTAGTCTGATGATCTCTTTTAAAACTTGCAGACGGAAAGTTTTAACGTATCCCACTAAATTTGAGACCCTTGCTTGAGCACATGGGTGATGCCAAGAGGATCTACGCTAACTGTTTTTAGGCAGCTAAAGCGTAAGTGTTATTGTTTGTTTTTGCAGTTATATTTAACTGTAACGTTTTTGCGTAGTCGTAACCTACGAAACGCCATCCAAGCTCGACCTATACCTGTCGAATCCGTAACGCCCCCAGAGAAAAGTTGTTACGTACTATATTCTATCATATTTTACAGATAAAATATAGTTTTCTGAATAAAAAAGTACTTGGTTCAGCCAAGTACTTTTGATTGGTTAGGCATATTCATATTTAGGCTCTTGTAAGGTTTCATCATATTCGACCAATAAATCATGTCCATCAAAATACCAGGCATCGATTTCTTCAACAAAATAAGTAATCCCATCTTCCTTTGCTTCAGCAATTGGTTGATGCGGTTCAGTTAATTCTACCCCTAATGAAAAACCATGCTGAATGGGGCTTGAACCACCATATTTTCCAAAGAAGCGAACTGAATCACCCGCTTTTACCCCTACTTCATCTTGAAACCATTTAGTTGCTTGCTTATCTAAAGTAATTTTCATCTATTTGCTCATAAAGATGACCTCATCTTTATAATTCCTCCTATTCATCTCAATCTCGTTTCTTAAATTGATTGTACCATGAAATGAACAAATTTGGATAAATGCTGTTTGTCACAATATGCTACTAAGGCATTTTTCCCTCTAAGCGTTCTACTGATACGGTTGAGCCTACAACCATTAAAGAGTCTCCTTCTTTAATTTGCTCATCTGCTTTTGGCGAAATGATAATTTCTTTGCCACGACGAATCCCGATAACATTGACACCATAAGCGGTTCGGAAATTTAAATCTTGTAGCGTTTGATTGAAAAATATTGGATTGGTTACTTTTAATTCAATCAGCATATAATCATCAGAGATTTCAATGTAATCTAATACATTTTTTGACACTAAATTATGAGCAATCCGTTTTCCCATATCTCTTTCCGGATGCACCACACGATCAGCACCAATTTTTTCTAAGACTTTTCCATGGTATTCATTTTGTGCCTTTGCAGTAATATAAGGCACCCCAAGTTCTTTTAACATCAAAGTTACTAGAATACTCGCTTGAATATCCTCACCAATTGCCACAATTGCATGATCCATATTTTTCACACCTAATGAACGTAAGACATTTTCATCTTGTGCATTTGCAAGGACAGCATGTGTAGCAATATTCATATACTCATTTACACGGTCTTCATTAGAATCAATGGCTAAAACCTCTTGCCCACTTTCGATTAAAGCACGACAGATACTGCCGCCAAATCTTCCTAGACCAATAATTGCAAAATTTTGTTTCATCGCCTTTTAAGCCTCCATTTTCACTATTCCTTCACAGTATAGCAGAAACCTTTCACTTCTCCTAGCAGAACAGGAATAGTAAAAGGTTTATTTTAATCAATCAAATTGTGCTTAAATGCATAAATTGCTGCTTGTGTACGGTCTTCTACGCTTAACTTAGATAAGATATTAGACACATGAGTCTTCACTGTTTTAAGGGTAATAAATAAGGTATCTGCAATTTCTTGATTAGACATCCCTTGCGCAATCAGCATCAAGATTTCTTGTTCTCGATTGGTTAAATCTTCATGTAGTTCAGGTACATGCTTTTTGGTTAAGCGTTCCATCATTTTCCCTGTTACTTCTGGTTCTAATACAGAATCTCCAGCATAAGTTGAACGGATGGCTTTCGCAATTTCACTTGCAGTTGAGGTTTTCAGCATATAGCTTGAAGCACCAGCCTCTAAAGCTGGATAAACTTTTTCATCATCAATAAAGCTTGTGACAATGACAATTTTCGCTTCTGGCCAATCCTTCATAATGGCTTTAGTGGATTCAATGCCATCCATGACATCCATAACCAAATCCATCATAATCACATCTGGACGAAGCTCTAATGCCTTTTCATAGCCTTCTTTACCATTTTCGGCTTCACCTACAACCTCAATATCCTCTTGAATCGATAAATAGGCAGATACACCTAAACGAACCATCTCATGGTCATCAATTAACAGTACTCTAATCATCTTCTTCTGACACCTCACCTAATAATGGAATACGAATCTCAATACTGGTTCCTTTGCCTGGGAAGCTAATAATTTTACAAGTACCGCCCATGCCAAGAACACGTTCTTTTATATTTTGTAAGCCATAACTACCTGCTCTATTTTCAGAAACATCAAAGCCAACACCATCATCAACAATTCTTAATAGCACACTTTTATTAATTTCTTTTAAGTATACATCAAGTTCAGTTGCTTTTGAATGTCTCAGTGCATTTGAAAGTAATTCCTGAACAATCCTAAATAAATGATCCTCAATACCATTTGGTAAGCAAACATCATCAATATCCCATTTCATTTCAATTTGAATCTTCGTTTTTAATTCAACTAATAATTGCTCGACACCTTTTCTTAATCGTTTTCCTTCTAATTGAATAGGACGTAAATGAAGTAAGAGTGCGCGCATTTCTGACTGTGATTCATTAATAATACTTTCAACCATTTGTAATTGTTTTTGAAAGACTGGGGTTAACTCACCGGCTTGTTCATTTAATGCAGAAAGAAGCATCATTGCGCCAAATAATTGTTGACTCACTGAATCATGTAATTCTCTTGCTAACCGTTGTCGTTCACCTGTTAGAATTTCTTCTTTGGTTTGTCCATCTACTAATTGTGGTTGATTACTAATGATTTGAATTTCCTTAGATAAATCAAGCAGCTTATTTCTAATAGCATGAATATGTGTATCAATATCAACCAATACAATGGATGTATTCAGTTGCTCATCTTCACTACCAACTGCTAGTAAATTTTCATATTTCCCACTGGCTAAATTTCTTAAATTTTCTTCAATATTACCATATTGTCTACGATTGACTAAATAAACGGTTAAGGTCACCGCCATACCAATCATCAAAGAAAATAAAAGCAAATAGGCTAAAAAAGGAATATGGAAAATTCGCCCTCTCACAAGCGCGACATACCACTCTTTATTCCCTGTAGAATAGCTATAAGAAATCGCAATCAAAATTGTTACGGCAAAAGCGAGGAAAGAACTGACAAACATTAAGATTTTGCTTGGTGCTTTCATCATACAAATATCACCTCAATATCCCCCGCTAGTACATTTGTAATAATTTTTAATTTACGATTATTTTCATCGTAATGCTCACTATATATTTTAACAGATTCATTTTGTAGTTCAAACTTTTGTGTTTCAAAAGTAACTTTACCACTTAAAGTAGTGTGTTCTAACATGACACCTGTTCCTACTGGTACTAAAATTCTTGTTTTACCAAATCCTTTACGCATTAAGACAACATTATCATCTTTTGGCAATAAAGTATTTCCTAAATCAATGATTGTATCTCCAGCAAAAATCGTGATATTAATATCATCCCATTCATAAATTGAATCACCAATACGCTGATTTCCTAACCATTGGCGTTTAAATTTCTTTCCATTTTTTTCGGTGGACTCTGTTGTTTCAACAACAACTAACTCCTTCTTATTCCATGGTGCATTTTTAAATTTCTTTCCTGCTTTTGGAAAGGCTCTTTTAGTTGTTTTGACAAAAAAGACAATCCCAAAACCAAGGAATAACCAAAAGAACATGGTCGATAAGAGAACAAATATCAGCATAATACTTCCTAACACTAATGTGAAGCTGGAGGTATTAGAACGTGGTCGTTTTTTTTCAAGACTAATAAAAATTAAAAAAACTGCAATCACTGCACAAATGAGTAATGGAATATTTTTAAAGATGTCATATAATGTTCCTAATAATAACAAAGCTTCAACTAAAATAAACATCCGCAAATTCCTAGTCATCTTTATCCCCCTTTATCCATAATCTCTATGAAAACATTATAGCTTGTTCCTATTCATTTGAATAGCCACCAAAAGAACGAACTCTTTCTCAGACTAAAGTCGTAGTTTTCAAAAAAAGAAAGAAGCTACCCATGAGTAGCTTCTTAGACTTAGCTTACTTTGACAATTTTTACTTCCATATCCCCACCAGGCGTGGAAACAGTTGCCATTTCACCTAATTTTTTACCAATTAAGCTTTTAGCAATTGGAGACTCATTAGAAATTTTACCTGAAAATGGATCAGCTTCTGCACTTCCCACAATCGTATATGTTTCTTCTTCTCCATCTGGCATTTCAATGAAAGTAATACTTTTTCCAATTGAAACTTCATCTTTATCAACACCATTATTATCAATAATTTGTGCAAAACGAATCATGGTTTCAATCGTTGTGATACGTCCTTCAACAAATGCTTGTTCATCTTTTGCAGATTCATATTCTGAGTTCTCAGATAAATCACCAAAGCCACGAGCAATTTTGATTCTTTCTACGATTTCTTTTCTTTTAACTGTTTTTAGTTCTTCTAATTCATTTTCTAATTTTTCTTTTCCCTCTAATGTCATAGGGTATACTTTGTCTACCATAAGTTGATTTCTCCTTTTTACATATAACACAGATGATGAACAATCTTTTATATGTTTTCAATCTCTTTGTTTGTTATCCTATCATTCAATATTGAAAAGATACCATGAACACGCTTAATTGTAAATACAAAAAAATAAATGTATGTGATTTACCTTGAAAATTTATTTTCCATTTGTCAAAATACTGCCAATTTTAGTGGTCATTAAGTCAATTGCAACTTGATTTTGTCCACCTTCTGGAATAATAATATCTGCATATTTTTTTGTGGGTTCAATAAATTGATGATACATTGGTTTAACGACTGATAAATACTGTTCAATCACAGAATCTAATGTTCTGCCTCTTTCTTCCATATCTCGTTTAATTCTTCTAATAATCCGAATATCATCATCTGTATCAACATACACTTTAATATCCATTAAATCACGTAATCGAGCATCCTCTAAAATCAAAATACCTTCTAAAATAATCACTTCTTTAGGTTCTTGAATAATGGTTTGATCACTTCGTGTATGTGCAGCATAATCATAGACTGGCTTCTCAATCTTTTTAAATTGAATCAAATCATGAATATGCTCAATCAACAAGTCTGTATCAAATGCAAATGGATGATCATAATTGGTTTCTAAACGCTCTTCAAAACTAAGATGGCTTTGATTTTTATAATAAAAATCCTGTTCAATCATTAAAATTGAATGCCCTGAAAATTGATTAAAAATAGCGCGACTAACACTTGTTTTTCCACTTCCTGATCCACCTGTTACGCCAATCACAATTGGTTTTTTGCCATTTTCCATGATTAAAATACCCCTTTTGTCTGTTGAAGAGCATTGAACCTAGCTAGATTCAATGCTCTCTCTTCAATTAAATTTAATTACTCTGGATTGTCCACATATTTATCTTTTAGTATTAAGTGTTCTTCATAAGTTTCCGCAAAATAAACGATTTTCGTTTTTATATCTGCAACAAAATAAATATAATTTGTATCTGCAGGATGTAATGTCGCTCGAATCGCTTCTTCACCTGGATTTCCAAATGGTCCCGGTCCAACACCTGTATGCTGATAAAGGTTATATGGGGAATCGATTTCTAAATCATCATAGGTCACTAATTCTTTATGAACGCCTAAAGCATATAAAATAGAAATATCAGACTGAAGTGGCATTCCTTGTTCAATTCGGTTATAGAAAGCACTCGCAATTTTTGCGCGATCCTCAGGAGTTACCCCTTCTTTTTCAACAAGAGACGCAATCGCCAATACCTCTTGTGTGGTTTTACCTTGTGCTTCAATTTCACTATAGAAATTATCTTTAGATAAAATCTCATCTGTTTTTTGCAACATACTAGCAACCAAATCTTCTAAGGTTGTTTTTTCTTCATCATAATCATAGGTTGCAGGGAACAAATAACCCTCTAAACGGTATCTGACACCCTCAGCAGTCATTGCACTTTCCAATAAATGTGTGTAACGTCCACTCATTTGTTGTAAAAATGCTTCATTTGTCATTAATGCTAAAAATTCTTCTTTAGTAAAATCAGTATGCTCAGCAATGGTATCAGCAATTTGATCCACTGTATCGCCCTCTTTTACTAATATTTTACCAGAAACTTCATATGGTTCTGCTGTCCCACCTGCTTGTAACTCTTTTATAATCTCATCTAAACTCATTGCTGGTGATAGTTGATAATAACCAGATTGAAATTCTCCAGTGTTATTGGTTTTAACATAATAACTAAAAACTGTTGCATCTTTGATGATTTTTTCTTCTTCTAATAATTTAGCAATTAATTTAGTAGAACTGCCCATTGGTACTTCTATTTGAATCTGTTCTGTACTTTTTGCATCTAATGGTTTCAAAGCAGACTGAACATAATTATAGCCAATGAAAGCAACAATTGCTAAGACAACAACAACACTTGCAACAATCGAAAAAACAATTCTTCTAACAATTTTTGATTCTTTTTGTCGTTCTAATTTTTTTGGTGTCGCATCTTGCTTCCAATCTTTTTTCCAATCAAATTTCTTTTGGGAGCTTGGTTCATTTTCTTTTCCCAATATCAAAGCACTCCTCTTCTATAATGTATCTCACCTTGAGTGTAAGAAATCATTTTATTAACTTCTAACATTATACATGAATTGAATGTAGATGAGAACACCTAAACTAAAAATTGTATTTCTTATGCTTTTCTTTAGATAAGTGAATATTTTTGATTCATGTGCATAAAAAAAAGTATACTAGGCGATTTCCCAGTATACTTTTTAAGCAACAATCTATTCTTCTTCGTCAGCAAGAAAAGTGTTTAAAACTTCCTCAACCATATCCCACTCTTGGTTTGATTCAATTGGATTTAAAGCACCTTGCATACCTTCTTCAGATTCTACATAAGAGAATGCTTGTAATTCAACTTCTTCTCCTTCACCAATTCCGGCTGGGTAAACAATAACATATGATTTACCATAATCATCAGAATCAAAGGTAAAAAGAATTTCATAAAGCTCTTCATTCCCGTTTTCATCGACAACTGTAATATGTTCGTGATCATGATGATCGTGATCGTGTTCATGTGACATTTTGATAGCCCCCTCTTTCTAATATTCATCTATACATAAAGACTTTAACAAAATCTAGTTCCCTTGTCCATCTAAAAAATTTTGTAAAATCATGACAGCAGCTACCTTATCAATGACTTTTTTACGCTTTGCTCTAGATGTGTTGGCCTGCTCAACAAGCATCCGCTCTGCTTGAACTGTTGTCAGCCTTTCATCTTGAAAAATAATGGGCAAAGAAAAGCGTTCTTTTAATAGCTCTGCATAAGCCATTGAAGCTTCTGCACGTGGACCTATAGAATTATCCATATTCTTTGGTAAGCCAACAACAAACTTCGTGACTTCATATTCTGCAACTAATTCTGCTAAACGGTCTAGCCCAAATATTTCAGCAGCTTCGTTAATACGAATAATTTCTATCCCTTGAGCCGTCCAGCCAAAAGGATCACTTACTGCTACTCCTACTGTTTTAGACCCTACATCTAATCCCATTATTCTCATTAGTCACGCTTACCTGCTTTATTCAAGTAATTTTTGACCAATTCTTCCACAATTTCATCACGTTCTAAACGTCTGATTAGATTTCTTGCATCTTGATGACGTGGAATATATGCTGGATCTCCAGATAATAAATAACCAACTATTTGATTAATTGGATTGTACCCTTTTTCTGTTAGGGCATCATAAACAACCGTTAGTGTTTCCTCAACATTTTTGTCATGATTTTCGTTAAAATTAAAGTGCATTGTTTTGTCTAGTGAACTCATATCTAACACCTCGGCTTTTCTTTCGTTCTATATACTATTTTACAAGAAATAACTGAAAACTACAAACAGATTATGTAATCCTTAAGCTTTTTTAAGAATTTGTTCTATTTTTGACGCTATACTTGGTGATAAGGGTAGCATTTACATGTTTTTTATTTTAAGCTCTCCTATTTATGATTCCTTGTATTTCAGCTAGTTTATAGTTGTCATGTCGTTTATTCGGATAGAAATAGATTGGCTTTAGATTAACATTTTGAAGCAGTGGTTCTAAACGCTCAGCCTCTACATACCAAAATTGAACAACAGCTAACTTTTTCATTTTTTTGAATAAATGAAAGAGAAGTTCATTCCGAAATAAATAGTTCTTCAATTGTAGCATTTTGTTCTAAACTTGTATAGTCAACTATATGAGGACACTTTTCAAGGTATTATTCCTTTAACTGTTGAAGTGTTGATATTTTGTCAATCCTTACTAATTTTAAGACGTTTAAAGATTGATATAGAAGTGTGCGAAATTCATTTGTCACAACCACTTTAAAAAAACAGACCATGAAAATCCTCATGGTCTGTTCACTCTATTTCTCGCTAATCCAAGCCGTAACAGCTTTCAAAGCATCAGGTAGCCCTGCTGGATTCTTACCACCTGCTTGTGCCATATCTGGACGGCCGCCACCACCACCGCCTACTAGAGGTGCGATTGTTTTAATTAAATCTCCTGCTTTATAGCCTTTTGCAATTGTTGCTTCATTAACTGCAGCCAGTAAGCTGACTTTGCCTTCACTTGTTGTTGCTAAAACGAGCACATCAGAAGCTGCTTGTTGTTTCCATTGATCTGCAATTTGACGTAGTTGATTCATATCTTTGACATCAACTTGAGCAGCGATATGGCGGACACCATTTGTTTCTGTCACTTGTCCAAAGATATCTCCTACTTGATCATTGGCAAGTTTTGCTTGAAGGGATTCGTTTTCTTTTTGTAATTCTTTCAGTTCTTGTTGCACAGCTTCAACTTTGCTTTGCGTATCTTTTGTTTGAGGTGCTTTTACAAGTGCTGCAACAGCTTTTAAGCGATTCTCTTCCTCATGTAGATATAAATAAGCTTCTTGGCTTGTAACAGCTTCAATTCTTCTTACACCTGCACCAATTCCTGATTCTGAGATTAGTTTAAAGATACCAATTTCACTTGTATTACGGACATGTACCCCGCCACAAAGCTCAATTGAGTAGTTTCCAATGCTGACTACACGCACAACATCTCCATATTTTTCACCAAATAGTGCCATTGCACCCATTGATTTAGCTGTCGCTACATCTGTTTCAATGGTTTCAACTGTAATAGCTTCCCAAATTTTCTCATTCACAATACGCTCCATTTCAGCAAGCTCTGCTGCTGTTACTTGACCAAAATGGGTAAAGTCAAAACGAAGACCTTTTTCTGTTACCAGTGAACCTGCTTGGTTTGCATGCTCCCCTAACACATCTTTTAGCGCACGGTGTAGTAAATGAGTCGCTGTATGATTTTTAATCACTTTATGTCTAAAGGTATCATTTACTACTAGCTCATATTTTTCACCTTTTTTAATGGGTGCTAAAACCGTTACAAAATGAAGCGGTTGACCATTTGGTGCTTTTTGAACATTTGTGACTTCAGCAATAATCGCGCCATCTAAGTTTTTAATCACACCATTATCGGCAATTTGTCCACCCATTTCAGCATAAAATGGGGTTTGGTTAAAGATTAATTGTGCTTCTTCACCTGCATCAATTTCTTCAACTAATGCATCTTGATGCACAATCACTTCTAATTTTGCTTTATCTGCAACATCTGTATAACCAGTGAATTCACTCTTCACTTTTACATCTGCAAATAAGCCCGTTTGAACACCCATCGATTTTTCATCACTTCTCGCTGCGCGCGCACGGTCTTTTTGTGCTTGCATTTCTGCTTCAAAACCTTTGTGATCCACTTTTAACCCATTATCTTCAGCATATTCTTCTGTTAATTCAACAGGGAAGCCATAAGTGTCATATAATTTGAAAATATCTTTTCCTTCAATTGTATCTTTACCAGCTTTTTTAAGTGCTGCAACTAAATCACTTAAAATGTTCAGCCCATCATTAATGGTTTCATGGAATCTTTCCTCTTCTGTGCGAATAACTTTTTGGATAAATTCAGCTTGCTCATTAATTTCTGGATAGTAACTTGACATGATATTGCCGACTACTGGAACTAATTTATACATAAAGGCTTCATGAATTCCTAGTTTTTTACCATGCATCACTGCACGACGTAGTAAACGACGTAAAACATAACCTCTTCCTTCATTAGAAGGCAATGCACCATCACCAATAGCAAAGCTAACTGCACGGACATGGTCAGCAATGACTTTAAATGAAATATCATCATTTTTATTGTCTGCATATTTTTTATTGTCACTCATCGCCACTGTTGCTTCAATAATTGGTAAGAATAAATCTGTTTCAAAGTTTGTAGGTGCATCCTGGAAAAGTGAGACAACACGTTCTAAGCCCATTCCTGTATCAATGTTTTTCTTAGGTAGTGGTGTATAAGTGTTATCTGGATTGTGATTAAATTCAGAGAAAACAATATTCCAAATTTCTAAATAACGTTCATTTTCTCCACCAGGGAAGTTTTCTGGATCATCTTCTGCTACATCATTATACGCTTGACCACGGTCATAGAAGATTTCTGTATTTGGACCACTTGGACCTGCACCAATATCCCAGAAGTTATCTTCTAATGGAATAATATGACTTTCTGGAATTCCTAATGATAACCAAACTTCTTTAGCTTTTTCATCTTTAGGATTCACTGTCATATAGAGCTTTTCTGCTTCCATATCAAACCATTTTGGACTAGTTAATAATTCCCAGGCCCAAGTAATCGCCTCTTCTTTAAAGTAATCACCAATTGAAAAGTTACCTAGCATTTCAAATAAAGTATGATGACGCGCTGTTTTCCCAACATTTTCAATATCATTGGTACGGATACTTTTTTGTGCATTGGTTAATCTTGGATTTTCAGGAATAATGGTGCCATCAAAATATTTTTTAAGTGTGGCAACACCTGAATTAATCCATAATAAGGTTGGATCATCAACGGGTACAAGTGACGCACTTGGTTCAATTTTATGACCTTTTGATGCAAAGAAGTCTAAATACATTTGACGGACTTCGCTACTACTTAATTTTTTCATGTTTACTTTCCTCTTTCTTTTGATAGATTTTGATGCTGTTTCTGCTGCAACAAAAGAAACAAAAAAAGCCACTTTCATTGCAATACAAGGACGAAAAATCGCGGTACCACCTTGTTTGCAATGAAGTCGCTTTGAATTCATTACCTCTTAAATTTCTTGATAACGCTAGAAAAAGCGGTGATATTTCTATCACATCTTTAGGAAAGGGAGCATCTAACTGTTCATGATCATTTCTTTTCAGCCTTGAGAAATGTCTCTAAAATCATTGAATTCAAGTTGATATAGCCTTTCAGATACTTGAAATTATAGGGTTATTTTATGATTTTGTCAATAGTTAACCACCTCTTTTCTTCTCATCTTATTGCCCAGCTTATTTTTTTACTTTTTGAAAAAAAGCTAAGAATCTGCTATTATTTAGCGATTCTTAGCCCATTTATACTAATAACTTATTTTACTTTTTTGCTTCTTTTTAGATAGCTAAGCGCTAGCAGTCCAACTGTTAACCCTAATAAATTCAATTCGACGATTGGTTGCTCCCCTGTTCTTGGTAAGGAGCCCTTATGTGTTGAAGGGTTCGTCTCTTCTTCATTTTGGCTTGTTGCTTTTTCTTGCCTTTGGTTAGCATGAGGGGTTGTATCACTTGCTTGGTTCACACCATTTTCTTTTTCATTTGTTTCTTTAGCTTTTTCATCATTTTGAGTTTCAGTTTCTGGTGTTGTTGGTTTGACAGGATGGTGAACTTGGATCCTTGTTTCAATGACTTCACTTTCATTGCCAGCATCATCATAACTTTGTACTGCTAAAACAGTGGATTGAGTGATTTGAATCGGTCCCTCATAAGCTACAAATTCATCCTTAGTTGTGCGCTGCTTCTTATCATCTAAACGATAACGTAAATGTGTATATGCTTTTTGAGCATCTGTTAAAGGTGTTTCATAGTCTAATATAGCTGTAACAGATTTTGTTGCAGCATCATAAGCACGAATGGTTACTTTTGGTTTGGATGCAATCTTTTCTTGAATATTCTGAACCTCATAAATCGTTAGCTCTGACACATTGCCATATTTATCTTGTGCTTTAAAGTAAACTTTTTGATTTTGAGAAACAGCAATTTCTGTTGTATAAGGTTCAAAGTTTTCTCCATCAAAGCTATAAAAGACGGTTGTTTCCTCTGGGATTGTTGCTTGTAAATGAACTGCTTGTTTTGTAGCATCAGTGGTACTAGGTGTGATAACTGGCGCTTGAACAACTGCTTGTTTCAAGAAAACAGTGATTCTTTTTTTCTCTAAATTGCCTAAGCTATCAACCAAACCAACTTGAATAAAGTTTTCGCCTTCTGTTAATGCCACAGGATGATCAAAAGAAACGGCTGATTTTCCCTCAAAGAATTTTTCGTCTAAGGAAGCATAGTCTATATCTGTATACACATTTTCATTGTTAATATAAAGCTTATAGCCAGATAAATTATCTGAAACCAATCCTTTTAAATGGAAAGGATTTTCATTTGTATAGACTTGATAGTCACCATTTTCATCAATTGATAAGTCTGCAATTTCAAGTGATGGTAAGACTGTATCCGAGAAAAGGTAATAGCCTTCATTGACTAAAGCTTCCCCATTATTTAAATGAGCTGCTTGAAGATAGAAAGCAACACTTTGTTTTCCTTGCTTCAACTGAATTGGATGTTCAAAGGTTAAGGTTGTTTCATCATAGGCTACATCTTCTTGGTTAATCTTAAATTGATCAACTTTTTCTCTTAAACGGCCTTTAATGGTATAGGTTTGATTTTCTGTATCAACATATGGATTGCCAACTCCAATAAGCGTGATGCCACTTCTGTCCACATTTTCTAGCTCAATAATCGTTCTTTGTTGGATACTTGTTGTTGTAACCATGCGCTTCACAATTGTTTGATTTCCATAAGCATCTTTTGCTGTAACCTCAATCGCATTTTGACCATTCGCTAAACCAATTGTTAGGTTAAAACTTCCATCTGCTTGAATCTGACTGGTTAAATCAAGAATTTGAGTTGTCCCATGATTTTCAAGGCTTAAGTTTTGGATGGTTGAATCCACCTTACCAGAAATTGTTACACTTGCTTCGTTGGTTGTACTCGTTATTTCACTTGGTGTAAATAGCGTGAATTCAGGTTTCTTTACATGTACTTCAATTGGAATTTCTTGAAGTATTTCTTGTTGTGCTTCATCTGTTGAAAAGATGATTTCTTCAGTGCTCTCATCAATTGGTATAGCTGCTTTAAATACTCCTTGTGAAGGATTTAAAGCTAGACCATTTACGAATAAAGGCTGTCCATTTATTGGATAAGAACCTTGAATTGTAAAAGTTTGAGTTGCTTCAGAATAATCCAAAGTATTGCTTGTAATCACTTGATTTTCCACTAAATTAAATAGAACAAGAGCTTCACTTTCCCCATATTTCACAAATTGATTGAGATAACCGCGATTTCCAGCATGATCTGACACAAGAACCTCTACTTGATTCACACCATTTCGAGGGGCATGAGCTTGTGAAATCGCTACTTTGACTGCATCTAGATTTTGATCTGTGATTTCATAGGTATCTATTTTCCCATTAATTGAAACCACCATTGTTCTTGTATCTACTTTGCTTGTTTCATCTTTCACCTTCATTGTTAAGGTAGGATTTCCTGCACTATTTTGGAATGCTAATTCACTGATTTCTGGGGCAGTGGTATCTACCTTAATCGGCAGATAGGTTTCTTGTGCTTTGGCACCTTCTACTTGAGCATATGCCGTCACTTTTAGATAATATTGCCCATCAGCAACCACTTCATTTTTGCCTGTTTTAGTCTGATAGACGGTTCCATCCCAATTAGCATCTGTGATAGTATGTGAACTAAAATTACTTGTATTTGCATTAAAATAATCTTTTCTATCTTGCTTGCTTTCATATAGTTTACGGAGCACCTTTTTATTTGCATCTGTGACTTCATAAACGATTGATTTTGAATTTCTTAAAAAAAGTAGTGTTGGTTTAGCTTCATCTTGTCTTTTATCTGCGTTTGGTGAAATGGCAATTTTTTCTGGATTGACAGTGTTATTTTCTAATCCTAAGATGGTATTTTTCTTATCTGTAAAATAACCATAACCAAGTAAGGAAGTCATCTCATAGATTGGTGCATCAATCACAGGTGCATCTCCATAATCCCCATAAAAGCCTAAGTAAGGCATTGTAAGTGCTGGCTCTGTGTCACTAGTCAAGCGAATATAGCCTTCAACAAACTGATTGACTGAAAATTGACTTGGTAGCTGTAATGAAAATTCAAGAATCTTTTCTTCTCCTGGTTGTAATGTGATACTTTGCTCACTTGCTGTTAGGGTTGCTCCTTCAATTTTTTGATCATAGACTTCAGAAGAAACCGTTTGAGCTTCTGTATAAACACCACCTACATCATCAAATTGATAATGCACTTCTTTTGCCCCATTATTCTTTACCTGAACAGAAAAAGTCGTTACTGCGCCAATTTGTTTTAAGGCTAAAGCACCATCTCCATCTACTAGATCAGTTAATGTGGTTGTATTCTCAATAGCGTAATCAACCTTAATTTGACCAGCTCCTTGGCGTCTAGGTGAAATAATCGCATTTTGGTGTTCTTTATCTAACATCGGAATTGCTGTATTCATCACAGATAGCTTGGTAAAATGAATCAAATCAATACCAGTTAGAGGTGCTTGTTTTTGCTTTAATGCTTGATAAACTAGAGCTGTTGATCCTGCTACAAATGGTGAGGACATTGAGGTGCCACTCTTTGTACCATAACCATTATCATTTAAAGTAGAATAAATTTGCCCACCTGGTCCAGAAATTTCTGGTTTAAATTCTAAGTTTGGTAAAGGTCCCCATGAAGAAAAAGCTGACATTTTCCCTTCAGATGGATTAGAAAACTGGTAACCATTGATTTCAAAGCTAACTAATTGACTTGGTTGCTGTTGTATCAAGGCTACTAGCGCTGCACCAGCTTCATTTGTTAAACCTAATGTCAAGTAATTAGGGTCGGCTAATTGCATGGAAATGGGTGCGTTATTGGGAATATTGTTATAAATAAACGCTGCTGCTGCTCCATTGGCTTTTGCATTGGCTTGTTTCTCAGAAAAGGCTATTTCACCGCGTTTAATTAACACAATTTTGCCTTGAACATCCTTTCCTTGATAGTCTGCTTCTGTTCCTAAACCAACATCTATCATTTCATGCGTCGTGGTTAGTAAATCATGACTAGCGGTGACTGTTTTTGAAAAAAGAATGGCACCTGATGGTGAAGTAGCGCTTTCTATTTGATGAGGCGTTTTATTTCCCATACCATCTTCTAAGTAAAGTAGTAAGCCATCACTGGTAATCAGGCTATTTTCAGCTGAAGCGACAGTTAAAGCCTCTGCTGCAACTCCTGGTGCACCTAAGGTTCCTGTATCAACTGTACCAAGTAAATTTTGTGGATCTACATTAGGATTATTGGTGGTACTTAAGCTACTATTTCCAGCTGAAATGACAGAGAGCACGCCTGCTTCTGCTGCTTCTCTAATGGCTATCTGGTCTGGGGAATTGGGATCCATTGAACCAGAAACGGAGCCTAAGCTCATATTAATAATATCTGCACCAAACTTAACGGAATCTTCAATTGCAGCAATAATATCATCATCTAAAGCCGTGGCAATTCTTGGATTATTTGAGAAGACTTTCATCGCTAAAAGTTGTGCTTCTGGCGCAACGCCTAAGACTGCTTTGGCTGGATCATCTCCTTCTCCATTGGCTGCAACAATTCCTGCTACATGCATGCCATGCATTCCTACTGCTGGATTTTTATCAACAATTTCTTCATTATTATCTGCATAATTATGTCCATAGGGAATTTTTCTAGAAAAAACTTTTCCATACCCAATATTGTTCACGTTTGTTTGGCCTTCACTGATTGAAATCTTTTCATTGGTTTGATCAGAAAGTCTTAAATCTTTATGGGTGGGATCAATACCGGAGTCAATAATTGAAACAATCATGCCTTCTCCCTTTAATTGGTGCTTCTCCCAAACCTGCTCTACATGAGCTAATTGATTCGCATCTATGGCTGTTGGATAATAAGCTTTGGCAATGGCCACTGAATGGACACCATCAATCTCACGAATTTTATCTAGGTCAGCATACTTGGCATCTATTGAAAAACCATTTAGAAGATAGCCAAATGACTGATTCACTTGATTGCCAGTGATTTTTTCTACCTCTTTTTTGATATCCTTTTGTTCAGCAATCACTTCATCAGTGGCGCTTTCAATTTTTCTAACTGAGCTTTCTGAACCTGTAGGAGCTGAAATTTCATTCACTGCTGCTTCTGATTCTAATTGAATGATGATGCGGAATTCTTGTTCTGCTAGAGCTTCATTTTCTTGCAATTCGCTCAAATCAAAGCCACGAGCTTCTAATTGCGCGCGAATATTTTCTTCAAGTGCTTTTTTACTGACCGTATCTGTTGTTTCCATTTTTTCAGTTAACAGCTGATCCATCTCATCGTAATGTGATCCTGTTGTTGTAATCTCTTGTTCAGTTGCTGATACTACACTAACGGTTGTATTGACAAATAGTGTGATGAGCAATAAACCAACCATTGACAAACTCTTCCAATTCTGTAAAAAGCTACTTCTCCTCTTAATCATCTCATTCTCCTTTTCTTGTTGTAAAATTTTCCTGCTGAAACGATGGTCATGAAAAACTATTTGTACCATTCTACTTTAATTTTAATCTTTTTACAATCATTTTTTAATTTAATTGCTTTATACATTATTTCATTAGAATTTATGTAAAAAACATTGTATACTTTTAGAAGGGCTAAATTGATTGGCTCTTTGACAACTTATGCAGTTCCACTCTAGGAGGAGTTATTTTTTGAACAATGCACATTATCATATTATTTTCAATCAGCATGCCGGCAGCGGTACAAGTAAAAAAGCTTGGCAGCAAGTAGAGCAAGTTTTGATTGATCAACATATTTTGTATACAGCTTATGAAACTGAATTTATTGGACATGGTGCCATTTTAGCAAGTGAAATCATTCAAAATGAACAAAAGGAAACGGGAATCATTTTAGTTTTAGGTGGCGATGGCACCCTTCATGAGGTGATGAATGGTTTAGGAAATGAGCAGACGAGCATCCCAATTGCTTATATCCCTTGTGGATCTGGTAATGATTTTGCTAGAGGTGTTGGTATTTCTAGAAAACCACTTGTTGCTTTAGAGAAAATCTTAAATGCAACGGAAGCGAAGACTTTTGATATTGTTCATTACAAAGAAAAAGAGCAATTAAAAGAAGGCTATTTTGTGAATAACATCGGCATTGGCTTTGATGCCGCAGTTGTGAAAAAGACTAATCATTCAACAAATAAAGAAGCCTTAAATAAGTATAAATTAGGTTCTTTGTCTTATTTAAGTTCTGTGATTTCAGTCTTTTTTAAGCAAAAACCTTTTCCAATTGATATTGAAATTGATGGACAGCAACAGCACTTTGAAGATGCCTATCTTGTAACAACTTCAAACCATCCCTATTTTGGTGGTGGTGTCCCTATTATTCCAAATGCAGTAGTAGATGATGGGTTATTAGATTTAATTATTGTCACAAAAATTAATTTTCTTTATTTTTTATGGTTATTTATGATGATGCCATTTAAGAAGCACACTGCATTTAAACGTGTTCACCTATTTCAAGGGAAGGTTATCAAGCTCTATTCACCAACCTTAGAGGATGGGCAAGCTGATGGTGAAGAGCTAGGTATGAAGTCTTTTGATTTTGAATTTCAAACAGTTAAAAGACAATTTTGGTTTAGATAACATACACCCAAATAAGGTTTTATTATTTTATTTGGGCGTTTTTTATGGATAAAAGAAAAAATATGACACTCTATTTGAGTATCATATTTTTTAGTTCTATCATTTTATTCACAACACAAACGATAAATGGATTCAGCATAAATATCCATCGCACCAAAAATATCTCTTAATGACATTTTTTCATTTTCTTGATGGAAAGTAATCGGTGAATCTGGCATAACCGCACCAAAAGCAACACAATTTTCCATTGTTCTTGCAAAAGTTGCCCCACCAGATGACATGGGTTCACTCATATCGCCTGTTTTTTCTTGATAAACAGCTAGCAGGGTTTTAACAAGTGGACTATCTAACGGCACATAGAGTGATGCTAAATAATCAAATTCTTCATAAGTTAAATCATATGCTTGGGCGAGCGCTGTTAATTTTGCTACTACTTCCTCTTTATCTGCAGAAACTGGAATACGAATATCAATGCCAATTTCTGATTCCTCTGCAGTCACTTTTAAAGAAGCAACATTAAAGGTTAAGACACCTGACATTTGATCAGATAATTCACCAAAAATGCCAATAGCTTTTGCATCTTCTTTGACTTCTTTTGCAATAAATTGAACGGCTTGATTCTCTGTTAATGGTGCAAGTGCCATTGCTAAACGTGCTAAAGCATTGGTTCCTTGATTGGCATCTTTAGAGTGAATCGCTTTTCCAAGTACAGTCACACCATTATTTTTTTCCTCATACTCAAAATTTGCTGCTTTTAAGTTCTTGATAACTGCCTCAAGATCTATTCCTTCATAAGCTGCTTCTCCTGGTACAACATTCAAGGCACCCCCACAATTTAGTGCAAGTGTTGCATCTCCTGCTCCTTTTAGTTTCACTTGTAGTAAACCTTTTTCAGCATAAGTTAATGGGAATTCAGCATCTGGTGCAAAGCCCATTGTTGCTTTTTCTTCTTTTTCATTATATTTATCCATACATCTCCAAAGGTTTTCTTCATCTGTTCCAAAAATAAAGCGGACACGTTTGTTAAAATTAACGTCATTATCTAATAATGCTTTGAAACCATATAAGGCCGCCATCGCTGGTCCTTTATCATCTTGTGAGCCTCGACCTACTAAGAAGCCATCTCTTACTTCTCCTTTAAATGGTTCGGTTTCCCATTTTTCAAGATTACCTGGTGGAACCACATCTAAATGGCATAAAACTGCTAGCATTTCTTTTCCTTCACCATATTCTGCATACCCATAGTAGCCTTCAGGATCACGGAAAGTACTCATTCCCATCTCTTTACAAATGGCTAACATTTTGTCTAAGACATCAACAATATCTTGTCCAAAAGGTGTACCATCAGTTGTTTCTTCTCTTAAATAAGAAGGATAGCTGATTAAGGTTTGAATGGTTTCGATACATTCATTTTGTTGTTTTTCTGTTACATATTTTTTCATGTTAAAACCCCTTTTCTATTTTTAAGCAATCACTGATGCAACACCTAAAACTAAACAAGTAAGAATGAAGAGCATCAGCATTAATTTCCAAATAAATTTTACCCAGGTGCCATATTCAATATGTGCTATAGCTAAAGCACCCATTACAACACCAGATGTCGGTGTGATTAAATTAACGATACCTGAGCCTGCTTGATAGGCTGTCACAACTAAATGTGTTGGAACATTAGCGAACTCTCCCATTGGGCCAATAATCCCCATTGTCGCAGCAGCTAAGCCTGAAGTTGATGGGATTAAAAAGGACATTGGAATATAGAAGATATAGGTTAAAATGGTAAATACAGCCGAAGATAAGCCGCTTAACCCTTGCTCTCCTAAATGAAGCACAGTTGCCGTAATATTCCCATCATTCATGACCACTTGAATTCCTCTTGCAATCGCTACAATTAAAGCTACACTCAGTAAGTCTTTAGCGCCTGCAATAAAAGTAGAAACAAATTTTTCTTCTCCTAATCCATAAACAAAGGCAACAACAATCGACATTAACAACATCAGCGTTGTAATTTCTCTAAAATACCAAGTACCTAATGGGGCAACATTTTGTCCAATCAGGTTGCCTAAAAATGGAATATTTGCAATCCATTTATTTAAATCAATAAAGAATGTCCAATTTTCATTAATCGCATCCCATGGAATCAATCCAATAATCATGATCACAAAAGTTAGCATAAACAGTATTAACACTGACTTTTTCCGTTTATCCATCGCTTCTGGTTCTTCAGTGATTTTAAATGCAGCTAAATCAGCTTGTCGATTTTCATAAACCAATGATCGTTTTGGATCTTTTTCAATTTTTGAAGCATATTGATAGACATACCAAATACCTAGGCCTGTCCCTAACACTAATAAAACAACTCTCCAGATAATCCCATCTCCTGGTGTAATCCCAACAGCCTGAGAAGCAACACCTGTCGCAAATGGGTTAACAGTTGAAGCCAAACAGCCGATTTGTGAGCCGACTAAAATAATCGCCACAGCTACTACTGTATCTAAGCCAACTGCAACCATTACTGGAATCAGTAACGGATAAAACGCCATTGTTTCTTCAGCCATCCCAAAGGTACTACCACCTAAAGCGAATAAAATCATCAAAATCGGAATTAATCTTTTTTCCTTGCCCTTATTCTTTTTAACAACAGAGCCAATCCCTGCATCAATTGCTCCTGTATAAGTGACAATTCCTAAGAAGCCACCAATAACAAGAATAAACAAAGAGATTTCAATGGCACCACTTGTACTATCTGTTCCTAACATCCCATTAATTGGCGCCATCAAAACATCCCAGATTCCTTGTGGTGATGCAGCTGTATGCTGATAAGTTCCAGCAATCACTCCTCCTGCATCATTTACATCATACTGTCCAGCTGGAATAATCCATGTCAAAATTGCAATAATACCAATAATTAAGAATAAAACTGTGTATGACGAAGGCATTTGAAACTTTTTCTTTTTTACATTCTCCATTTCTTTTCCCCCTATGAAAACTAATGTGTCACTAACCATTCAATTGGTTTGATTCATCACTTCCGTTTCATAAAAATAGTTTTTTCCCCAGTAACTATTTTAGTAGATTGGCTTGTAAGGATTTGCAAGTCTCATCTATACGATACTACAAATTGGACAATAGGACAAAGGATAGCCCTAGTAAAATGAGATTTTTTTAACAGATTTTTTAGGCATTTCCACTTTAAATGCAAACCTTTTCAAATGACTTTCCTGCCATTCACGCCAATAATAAACGCAATTATTAATTTTACTAGGAGGATAGCCATGATTCAAAAAATTGCACAAGTGATGCTTTATGTAAATGACCCACAGAAAGTTGCTGACTTTTGGATTGAGTCACTTGATTTTGTAACGATTTATAAGGAAAATACTCAAGGCATCATCCAAATTGTGATTGCCCCCTCAAGAGATAGTGAAACACAATTTGTTTTATTTGAACGTGCTGTCATTGAAAAGCTTAAGCCTGAATTAAATTTTGGGACACCTTCTATTTTATTGGCTAGCCAAGAGCTTGATGCACTTTATCAAAAATTGCAAAAGGCGGGTGTAACAGTTGGCAAAGTAGTGCATAGGCCACAAGGAAGAGTTTTTAACTTTGCTGATCCAGAAGGACATTATTTTGCTGTAATGGAAGAGCCATTCTTACTAGATTTGATTGACAGACATAAAAAGCCTTGAAAGCTAGATTTTAGTCTAACTTTCAAGGCTTTTATTTATCGTTAATTGGAAACAACCGCTCTGACTTTTAAGAATTATCGATCCCTATCATTCACAAAATCCCAAGTATTGTTCCAATAGACTGTCACATGAACACCATATGGCGTCAGAAACTTGACAGAAACTTTATTTCTAATTTCGCTAATCGGCATATCTAATGCAATTGACTCTACTGTTGGTTTAAAATCAACTGAGTAATCTCGATACTTCTTTCCATCTATAAAAACAGTAAATTTATTAATATTGGAATAATAGACATTTAGCTGATCATTCACAACATTTAGGTAAACCCCCATATCTATGACTGGCTTCAGATAAATCGTTGCCCAATACTCAGTTCCCTCCGCTAATGATAAAACAGGAGGCTCTGCTGTTCGATCGGCAACATTATGAGGGGTATCACTATTTGTGACAACTGAACCTACATATTCATAAAGACTTGGTTCATTCGGTTTTAAATGTAAGAAATGATAGCCCATTGTTTTCTTAAATTCAATATCAGAAAAGGAGACATCTTCCGTTCCTGAATTGATATCATACTTCATTTTACTCGCAATCTGATCTGTTGTTTGATCTTGTGTATTCCACACGGAAATATGACCATTATCAGGAATCGCAATCGCACCATTTCTTTCAAGAATGACTTGTCTCAAATGTAACTTGACTGGTCTTGTATAAACATAATTGACTGTATGATTATTTGTTATATTCATAATCTCCACAATAGTATCTTCATTCGCTGTCTCCACTACACCATTATCAATTTGATAACTATATTTTAGATAATCAGTGATACTAGGAAAGGTTTCAATATATTCACCATTTTGTTTTACAGCTACTTGTTGGTTTTCTTTTAGTTTATTGCCAAAATCATCAGAGTAAGTTTCTGTCACACGAAACTCAATCATAATTTCTCTAACTTGCTTTGTACTCACTTCACTGATATTATTCGCACGATCCACTGCAACTACATGGACAAATTTGTTCGCATCAGTTGCGCCATTAAAATGTGGAATCACAGCCTTTGTTTCATATTCCAATGCCGTGCTATTTTCTGGTGCCACATAAAAATCATATTTCTCTTTAGAAATGCGTCCATACTCATCTTTTTGACCTTCTACCACTTGTTTTAAATTAGACGTTTGCTGATCATCTACAACATAAAAATAGCCGGCAATATTACTCTTCACATTATTCATCACAACATCAGATGTTAAGGTCCTCTCATATGTCTCAGCTAATACATACCATTGATAGGGCTTGCCTTTGTCTTTGCCCTTGATAGAAATAGGGAAATCTTCATAACTATGACCAGCAGCAGCATCACCCCATTCTAAGCTTGGTGGTTCAGGAGCAACATCATCAATCACTGTTTGATCATTTCCATAAGTAACTAAAGAGACTTGCGCTAAATTATAAATGGTATTGACTAATATTCTCATTTCATCTTTAGTAGAGGCTCCATTGGAGTGCCCTGTCTGAATCAATCCAATATTTTCTTTGGTAATTAAGTAGTGATTATTGGTCCCATAAGTTGCATCATTTATAAGCGTTCCATTACGATAATTTGGATCTGCTATCCCAAATGGTGGAAGAAACTCTAACCATCTCGTATTATCTACAGCTCTAGTCATCTGTGCTGCTGAATGGGCATAAGGAATGTTTAAAGTGACACTATTTGCTAATTCATGGGGATACTTCATTAAATAGCCATTATTGACGACTCTTACTTGTGTGCTTCCCATTCGTAGTTCTTTTCCCCAAGGATTATTATGGTTTCCTAATGAAAAAGTCGTAATGCCTAGATAGTCTTTAAAGCTATTAAAGTTAGGATTTCCAGCCCAAACTGTATCATGACCAAAAAGAACCCCTCTACCAACATCCATAAATTTCTTGGTTTCAATGCGACCGGCTTCATTTAAATCTTTTCCATTATTATTATCCCATGATCCAAATACTAAAACATCATACTTATAATTTCCCTCTTGATCCATGAGCGCAGTTTGGGGATTAGCATTATAAGCTGAGAGGGACATTGGTGTGACATCAACTAAACCCAAACCAATGGATGCATCGTCCATCCATCTTTTTAAAGTATTTGAACCGCCTACATCTGGATAAATATTTAAGACTTTAACTGCCTTATCAAAGTTCATAGAACGAATATTCCAAGTTGAACCTAAATCATCAGATTGATACACTTGATACCCACTATGGAGCAGTTCATCCACTTCATCCCACTCCAAAGAAACATAGATTCTTTCATTTTCTAAATCCCATTTATTCTCAGCAGTTAGTCTAAAATCTCCCCTTTTAACTACTTCGGTCTCATAGTCGGCTCCTTTAACCTTTATTCGTTCTTGTTTGAATGGATTAAATACCAACAAGCTTACACCAACGACTGCCAATACAAATAGTGTAATAGCTACTTTCTTTTTCAATGTCTTTGCCTCCTTTTCATCAAAAATTTATTGTCCTTTAACCTCTTCATTTGCTTTTCCTGTTTCAAAGTTAGAGAGATAATACATTTCTATGACCACTGTTGCTGAATAAGCATAACTCTCATCTCCCATTGATTCACTTGCACGATAGGTCACATTTTGAACCTTCACAAAACGATTGCCTTGCTCTAAGCCATCAACAAAAGCAATTAAATCTCGGCCACTATTTCCAATGACATCAAAACCAATGACACTTTTTCGTAGTTGTTTTTCAGCACTCTGTTCTTCTGGAAAAACCAAAAAATGTTCAAATACAACATTTTGAATGGAAACAGAGAGACTTGTACTAACTCCTTTTAATTCTTGAAAGTAATTTTCTAAACGAATCCCATTTGAAATAATTGGTGCTTCTTTTACCACAGCAGATTCAAATAAAGTTGGATTTGCTCTTAGGCCTGATAATTCTTGATTAATTGTGGCAATCTCACTTTGGGATGTATTTAATTCTTTTTTTGCTGTTTCCACTTGGGCTTTCTTAGGAGAAATGAGTAAAAGCCAGCTTCCCACAACTAATAGGATAATCAGACAGCCTATTCCTATGGAGACTATGATGTGCTTTTTTGTGAATAACACCTGATTCATGATTCAGCCCCCTCCTTTTCTACTGCCCCAGTAACTTGCTCTTTTTTAATCCGAATCACAAATTCTGATTCTGTTTTATCATTTTCAGTGGTCATACGAACTGGCTGAACATCATAAACCCAATCTATTTTTTCTATTTCTGTTTTAAATTTAGCTGTATGATCAAATAAATCTCCTTGTAGCCTAATGGTAATGGGTTGGAGCAATGGCTCACCCGTCGCACCAACGAAATTTTGATTTTGGTTAGATTGATCTTCCGGATCTATTAAGAAAACTTGATAATTTAATATTTTTAGATTTAAGCCACCTGCTACCTTTTCAAAGTTTCCCATCACAGGACTCATTAATTTTTTATCTGTTTTAAAGGTTGTTAGATAGTTTTGAATATCCAATGATTGTGATTCTTTTAATAAACTTGCTTCATTTTGAAGTGTAAACTTTTCTACTTTAGCCTGCTGAACCTTTCCACTTAATTGGCTCAACTGAATACTAAAAAATAACTGAATCACAACAATTAAGATGATAAAAAAAAGGCTGGCAACAATGGTGCCCATGATGATCAGGTCTGTTGCTCTATTTTTCACAAATTTTTGTGGCAATAAATTGATATTCATCTCATTAAACCTCCTTCATAGATAAGCTTGCCGCTAATAAGAATCGATGAGGAAGTGTTTTTTGATTTCTTAATGTATATGGCATTGCTGGTACACTCACTGGAATGCTATTTTGTTTTTGAATGATTTCTGAAACTTCTCTCTTTAAGTGAGGATGTCCCCCAACTAAGTAGATTCTTGAAACTTTACTATTTAGTGAAATTTCAGATTCAAAATAATGAATTAAATTGCGAATAGTTTCGCCTAATTGTGTTAAGGATTCCATCTCTCCTTTAAACTCAGGAACAATCTTGCCTTTTATTTCTTGATAGCGCCAATTGACTTGATTATAGGCTTCATATTGGACATAAATAGGAACAAATTTCTCAAAAATTGTAATAGTCGCTTCACCTGAATCAATTTCAACAAGAGCAAAGCTTTCTCCCCATTGAATATTTCTTTTTAGCGCACGTGTATAAGCAAGTGCACTAAAATCAACACCTGATAAATGCCCACCACCTTTTTGAATCGTATCTCCTATTTCTTCAAGAAGTGGCTCTGAAGTAATCACTACTGGAACCTTCCCATTGACTGCAAAGCGATTCCGTTTAATGGTTTTAATTTTTACATTTTTTTGATGAGATGGTGCTTTTGTATTTTTCTTTAGCCTTGATGACTGTTGTTTTTTTGGGGTTGGTCGATCTAAGATTAATAGATCAAAAATCGGCTCTTCAAAAGGTAATGGAATCGATTCACCTAATTCAAAAAATAAAAATTCTCGAATTTCTTTTTCGGTTCCCATATCTCGAAGTGGTATTTGTCTAATCAACAGCTTAGAATTTAAAACAGAGATGACAATATGAGGGCTTCTTATGTGGATTTCAGCAAAAATATCGTGTAAAATTTCTCTTAAAGCTTCTTTATTCTTTACACCATTATCTTTAAAAAAACTGCCATTCCCTATTTTTTCACCATATTTCCATTTTCCATTATGTAACATACAATATCTGACAACATTTTTTTGAATATCTATCCCTAAAATATCTTTCTTTTTCCCAAACATTACTTCTTCACTTCCATTCTACTATTCTCACATAAATAACTGTGTTATTGCTTCAATTTGACCTGATGTAAATAGATAAATTATCAAAGAACCAATTGCTATCGAAGGTCCAAAAGGAATGTATTTTTGCTTTTCTTTACTAGAAAAAAATGAAAAAACATGAAATATAATAGCAATTACAGATGATAAAAATAAAGAAATCAACACGCCAATAGGTCCGATAAAAATCCCTACAACAGCGAATAGTTTAATATCCCCGCCACCAATCGCCTGTTCTTTTAATAAGCCAATCAGGAATAAGGGTAAGAAACCTGCTAAAATACCTACTAGTGGATACCACCAGCTATCATTTTGAGGAATCAGCAACCTTTCAATTAAGCCCACAATCAAAAATGGGAGCAAAACTTTGTTGGGAATGATGCGATATAAGATATCAGAAACACTAATTGTAAATAACAAACAAATAAAGGTGAAACTAACCAATACTTCTGGTGTTAATCTTAAAAAATAGGCACTCGCTACAAATAAAAAACCAATGAATACTTCCAAAATAGGGTAAATTACCCCTATTTTGGAAGTACAAAAAGAACATTTTCCTTTTAATAGGATATAGGAAAACAACGGAATCACTTGCCACCATCGCAATTGATTTTGACAATGCTCGCAATGTGATTTCCCCATCAGTGTTTCTTTTCTTGGTATTCGGTAGCCCACCACCATAAAGAAAGATCCTAGACACATTCCTATGATAAAAATATAGCTATAGACAAAGATTGGATTGATATTTTGTTGTACTACATTCATAAAAAAACTCCTTTTTGGTGTGGTCTATAAGTAAGTTAGGCTAAATTAATTCCACAATGTATCTCTATCTAAATCAAGAATTTGACTATTAGACATATCTGTTAAAACATTACTGCTCTTATTACCAGCAGTTAATTGCCCAGCTGGAACAGTAATTAATAAAGAGCCATTATCTTGTACTTCAAATGAAACAGCACTTGGATCAGCCCATGTTGCATCAGCTGTATCTAAATAATCTGTTAAATCTGATAAATGAAAAGTACCACTACCTGCTCCTAAATTAGTTGATTGATACAATTTCGCTGCATTCATTGCTTGTTGTATATTTGCAATTCCAGCATCTTCACGCGTATTTTGAATCACTTTTCCAATTGCGGTTACACCAATTGCTGCAATAATCGCTAAGATTACAACTGTTGCTAGTAATTCTACTAGTGTCATCCCTTGCTCATCTTTTAAAATACGACTCATTCTGCTTTCTTCTTTTAACGTTAATACACCTGTCATTTTTATTATTCCTCCTAATAAACTTTGATTATTTTTTTATATTAAATTAGAGGTCTAGGTCTCTAAGCTTAATAACACCTTTTAGTCGCTCAAATGAGCTGAATGAAACCTTTTAAAACAATTCAATTTCTTGTTATCCTTGAATCGTTGTATACATTGAAAACATTGGCAGCATAATTGCCGCAACAATAAATCCAACAATGCCAGCAATGACAACCATCACTAGTGGTTCTAAGACTGTCTTAATACGTTTACTGCTTTCATCTACTTCTTTTTCAAAAATAATGCTCAATCTAGCGAGCATGTCTTCTAGTGAACCGGTCTTTTCGCCAATTTCTACCATTTGCGATAAAATCATTGGCACGATTGGACTATCTAAGAAAATATTGCTTAAACGTCCCCCTTGTTCAATTTCAAGCTCACACTTTGAAATGACCTCACGGATACAACCATTACTCGCGACATCCTTACTCATCTTTAGTGCATTTACCATGGGTACAGAACTAGATAATAAGGTTGACATAGTGGTCATAAATACTGCAAAATCACTTTTTTGAATAAATTCGCCAAAAACGGGAATTTTTAATTTAAAGGCATCCCATTTCAGCTTGAACACAGGATTGCGCTTTGCTACTGAAAAAGATGAAATGATTACAATCAGGGCTAATACAATGATATAGCCTTTAGTTGAGATAAAAGCACTAATAGCCATTGTTGCCTTGGTAATGGCTGGTAGTGGCGCATTAAAACTTTCAAAAAAGGCTGCAAACATTGGGACAATAGAAACCATCAGAAAAACACCTACTCCTACTGCCGCAAGTAGCATCATTAATGGATACATCATTGCTGTAATCATTGAGCTCTTATTCTCTAACGTTTTTTCATAATACTTTGCCATTTGCTGTAAATTACTCTCCAGTGCTCCAGATAGTTCAGCTACTGAAATGACACTAACCAATAAGGTTGGAAAAGCATTGGGATGTTTACGATAACTTGCTGATAAGGACTCACCATTTTCTAAATCCTTTCTGACCTCTTCTAAAATCAATTGAAACTTCCCCTTTTTGGTTTGTTTCTCAAGCATCATAGAAGCATCCAACACCGTAATCCCAGCATTGATTAGGGTAGACATTTGTTGTAAATAAGGAGCAACTTGTTTTAAGCTAATCTTGTTAAAGAGCTGAATTTCCATATTCGCTAGTGTTTGTTCTTGTTCGATAATCGAAATGGCTTTAATTTGACTTTCTCGTAGTTTTTTTTGAACTTCAGAGATCGAATTGCCACGAATACTTCCTGTCACAATTTCTTTATTTGATTTTTTTCCTTCATAGCTATAGAGTGCCATTAAAAATCACTACCTTCTTCTTCAAAGGAGGAAGCAATATCCGAATCAACACGTCCTGAACGAATGAGCTTAGTAATTGTTGCGCCCATTGTATGCATCCCTTCATTTTTACCCATTTGTAGCATATTACTAATTTGATGGGTTTTTCCAGAGCGAATAATATTGGCAATTCCTTTGGTATTTACTAGCATTTCAGTTGCTGCTACACGTCCTTTGCCATCTCTTGTTGGCAATAAGCGTTGTGATAAAATACCAAGTAAGGCTCCTGCCAGCTGTGAGCGGATTTGTGCTTGTTGAATGGCTGGAAATACATCAACAACCCGTTCAATTGTGGCTGGTGCACTTGAAGTATGTAGCGTTCCTAATACTAAATGTCCTGTTTCAGCCGCAGTTAAGGCAATTGAAATGGTTTCAAAATCTCGCATTTCTCCAACTAGGATTACATCAGGATCTTGACGCAAAGCTGCACGTAAGGCATTGCCAAAGGAATCCGTATCTCGTCCAATTTCTCGTTGCGAAATAATTGATTTCTTATGATGATGCACATACTCAATTGGGTCTTCAAGTGTTAAGATATGGGTTTTCTTTGTGTCATTCAGATAATCTAGCATAGCAGCTAAGGTGGTTGATTTTCCTGAACCAGTTGGTCCTGTGACTAAAAATAGACCTTGGCTTTTATGAATCAAACTTTGCAGCACTTCTGGTACGCCTAATGAGGCTAAACTAGGAATATCAATTGGTATCCGTCGAAAGGCAATGGCGGTTGTGCCCATTTGTTTAAAAATATTGACACGAAATCTAGCTACGCCTTTTAGTTCATAGGCTAAATCGACTTCACCTTTCTCAGAAAATTCTTCCCATTGTTCCTGATCACAGATGGCTTCGCCCATTTTTGTGATGGTCTCTGAATATAAAACAGAAGAGCCTTCAATTGGAAGTAACTCTCCATTTAAACGGAAAATGGGTTCAACCCCTTCAACTAAATGTAAATCGGAAACATTTTTTGTAACGGTTAAGTTTAACCATTCATCTAACGTTGCTTTTGGACTGACAATAGTAGGACTTCCAGCATATTTCTGATAAGTTGATTGAGCGGTCATTTCTCTTGACTCATATGGTTCATATGAAGAGGGCGTTGTGGACTCATAAGTTGTATCACGATAGTTACTTCTCTCTTTAAAATCGGTATCTAAATAATCTTCACCTTTATAATAGGCATCATTCTGGTACATCCAGCAATCTCCTCTCTTTCTTTATCCCTCTGTTGCAACGACTTTTAATACTTCTTCGATGGTTGTATAGCCAGCTAAAACTTTATCAAAAGCATCATCAATTAAAAATTTCATTCCTTGTCTTTTTAAATAATCTGTTAATGCTTCACTTGTTACATTAGAGGTAATCATCTTACGAATTTCAGTTGTTACCACAAGTAATTCTTGAATCGCCATTCGACCTTGATAGCCAGTAAAGCTACATTTGGCACAGCCTTTTCCCTTAGCTAATGTTCTAGCATGAAGATGGTACGCTTCTAAAATGGTCATATCTTGGCTAGAAACTGGTTCCTGTACACTACAACTCGAACAAATCGTACGAACTAATCTTTGTGAAAGGACACCGCCTAAAGAATTTGCCACTAAAAATGGATCAACGCCCATATCAATTAAACGATTGACTGTACTTGCAGAATCATTGGTATGAATTGTTGAAAGCACTAAGTGACCAGTCATTGACGCACGAATGGCAATTTCAGCAGTCTCGCCATCTCGAATTTCTCCCACCATCACAATATTTGGATCTTGTCGTAAAATAGACCGTAAACCACTTGCAAAACTTAAACCAATACTACTGTTTACTGCAACCTGGTTAACACCTTCTAATTGATACTCCACAGGATCTTCTACTGTAATAATATTGACATTGGGTTCATTTAATTCATTTAAGGCAGCATATAAGGTAGAGGACTTCCCTGATCCAGTTGGTCCTGTCACTAAGATAATGCCATGTGGCTGTCTTAATAAGTGGCGTAAGGCTTTTAAATTATTGGGTTCAATCCGAAAATCTTCTAGTTTTCTAATTCCAACCGAACGATCCATAATCCGAATCACCACTTTTTCCCCATGAATGGTTGGTAAAACCGATACCCGTAAATCAACTACACGAGAGCCATTCTTAAAAACAGCACGTCCATCCTGTGGTGCCCGACTCTCTGTAATATCTAATGAAGAAATAATTTTTAAACGGGAAATAACTGCAGGCTGAATATTTTTGGGGAGCTTCTTTAACTCTCTTAACTCTCCATCAATTCGAATGCGCACAACCATATACTTTTCTTGCGAATCAAAGTGAATATCGCTTGCTCTACGGTCAACCGCATCTTGTAACAAACTATTGACGAGCTTAATCATAGGAGAATCATCATTAGCTAATTCTTCTCCTCCTCCTGAATAAGCCATCACTTCTTCATCAGCTGAAAAACCATCTAAATTAATTTCGGAAGGATAATCTCGCACGATTAATTGTTGAATATCTACTTCACTCGCACTTAGTGGTACAATTTGCATGCCCGTTTTCAGTCGTAAATCATTTAAAGCTGAATAATTCATTGGATTCCCAATGGCTACGGTTAATTGGTTTCGTCGCTGATCCAATTCTAGCGGAATCACACTATGCTCTTTTGCAAATGATTTAGGAATTAAATCAAGCAGCTCTGAATGAATGGTATGTTTAAATAAATCCACTGAGCGTGGTCGGTTCTCTTCTGTCAAAGGTCTGCGTGTTTCCTGATAGCTTCTATATTTAGATTCATCCATCTTTTTGTCTCCTTTTACTTAATAATCAACCTTATCTACATAATAAAAGGTTCTTGAAATAATCTGTGAAGACCCTGATCCAGCAGGATTATCGGGTTTAATAATGGTCACTTCACCATTTTTAGCATCTGATTCATAAGTTGCTGTTGATACAGGAATATGTTGACTTTTTAAATCATCCTTTAATGTATTGGCATCCTTTTGATTAAAGGTTTGAAGAATGACCTTTCCTTTTAATTTTCCAGCACTGACACTATTAAAAAGAAAAGTTGTATCGAAGAAAGCTAAATCAGGCAAGACTTTTGCAGAAAAGATAGAATCTTTTTCAATGGTTAAATTAAAAGGCTCAATCCCTGTATAATTTAAATACATGCTCGCGCCATTTTTAATATGGATAGAATTCCAATCATTCTGACTACCATAAAATTTTGGTGTCTCTATAAAATCCGATTCACTTGGTGATTTTCTTCGACTTGTTTTTGGAGCATCAATAAAACTTTTTCCATCAACATACATATCCGTATAGGGTCCATCTAAGGTTAAGGTTGACGGTGCATTTGGATCAGACACCCCTCTCGTGGATTCCTTTTCAAAATAAGAAATTCTTTTGCCTTCTGAATCACTCTCAAGCATGGCACTCGTCAACATAAAGTTGCCAGATACTCGAATTCTCCGATCCTGTTCTACAGTAGATTGAATTTGATCACTCAGACTAACAGGACCTGCATAAAAATTAGCACTTGCAATTACCATTGAGCCTTTTAAAAATTCATTCCAATATTCATCTTGTGGCGATTTTTGTAAGGCATGACTTAAGTAATTTGCGAATGAAAAAGGTTCATTTGTATGTTGTAGCTGAACATGTAATTTACCACTTCCAAATAAGAAACCACCCGTACTCTTATCATTTTTCATGGGTGTATGATTGATCAATAAACCACTTGTATCAAAGGCTGTGTCAATCATTGCTAAATAACTCTCTTGACCGTTCAAATCAATATAACTTCCAGAAGCTGCTTGAATATCTAACTTTTTAATAAAGTTTTTTTCATGATTCTTCGTTCTTAAAGCTAATAGATTATTGGTCTTTAAGCGCGCCATCTCATGATCACCTTCAATTTGGATACCATTTTCCAACAGTAAAGAACCTCGGAATGATAAGCTTGAATAAATTTTTTTCCCACTTGTTGAAAAATCTAAGACTCTACCATCTGTGATATCAACCACTTGGCCATTCATATATCCAGCTACATGTGGGTGTTGATTGTCAAATCCAATATAATCAAATTGTGAGGGTTTGCTGTTATAGTGATAGACAGCCTCCATCTTTTTTATCCAAGAATCAGCTGATAGATACAGCGCACCATTTGGGATATTGTAGGAATAAACCACATTTCGCCAAACATCCAATTCTGTTAGCTCATTGGCTACATCCACATCATTCCATTGAATCTCATAGCAAAATTGAGAAGTTGCTGTTGCTGTTGTTTCCTGCCCATTTTGTTCTTTCTCTGTTACAATAGCTTCCAAATCAAAGGTTAATTTGACATTTGTTGCGTTGGTTTTGTTCATAATAGAGGTGTCTTTTTCCCAACCAAAGCTACCAGTATTGTTTACTAAAACATAGGGTGTAACCTTTTCTTTATGTATCCCCTTAATTGAAAGGGTGTAAGAAAACTGATCTTGACTGCCAATTTCTTCTTCTGATTTAGCGTAATTTGAAAGCAGTGAATCTATTGCTGTACCGATTCCAGTGATATCTTGACCAAAATCTATTGTCTCTTGTTCAAAAAGATAATCAGAAATTTTTTGTTGAATCTGATTGGCACCATCTTGTAGTGCATACTCTTCAACTTCCTTAATCCGCGTAAATTGGTCGACTTTTTCTACTTGAAAAAAAACTATTCTCGCAATAAAAAAGATACTACCAACCATTGCAGCGATTAAAATAATAATGCCAAGGACAGAGACTAGGGCAAGTCCTGATTCATTTTTTTTACCATCTACCATTTCCTGGAATCTCTCCTTTCGATTTCGCATCATCACGATAATAAAACATGGCTTCTCGTGAATAAACGACATTAGGATGCTGTTTGATTTCTTCAAACTTCCAATAACCAGTTGATGTCTGATAGTAATCTGTAAAGTTAATCTCCTCTTTATAAAAAAGAATCATCACGGTTGTTTGAATGGAGAAAGTATCACGATAATTTGGTGTCCCATATAGGGTTTTTGTGACTTCATTTTCATTTTTTTGCTGTAAAATTTTGATTTTAATTGCTGGATCTTTGATTTTAAACATTTCTTTTGATTGGTTTAAGGTATCATTGATATCAGTAAGAGCAACTTGATTCGCACCTTGTCCAGTGAGACTCATTTCAACCCATTCATCTGAGCCATTTTCTTGAACTAATGGTTTAAAAATATGCGCTTGTTTCCAATCAATTCCAACAAATTTACCTAAATAACCAGCCTGTTCGTAAATACCATCAATTTTGCTAATCTTTTCCAATTGCACAACCAAATTATTAGCGGTTTGCTGCATTTCAACTTTTTGACCTTGAATGGTGGTAGTTTTTACAATGCTTAGAAAGATTCCTGACATTAAAGCAAGGACAATACCTAAAACTGCTATGATGCCTAATAATTCTGGTATTGATACGCCTCGTTCCTCTTTCAACATTTTCTGCAAATAACCCTACCTCCTTAGTATGCTGCTACAAAATTCAGATATGTTTCGGTGAGAAGTTTTCCTGTTTCTTTGCTATAAATCAAAATATTTAACCCTACACCGCCTGTTCTTGCATCGTACTTTTTATTGAGTATATCTTTGGGTTCTACTAAAATTTTCACTAAGAACAGCGGCTCATCCGCCTCTGAATCGATATATTCTCCAATATAGTATTTATTGTACGGATCCTGCTGTAGGGCATCTGGTAGCAAGCTACCTGAAAAATCATATCTGACTTTTGAAACAAGCTCTCCTCTTTCAGCACTTGCCTCTCTTGCAATTTCACCATAGATATTCTCCCCTGTGTTTACATCAACTTGAATACCTGTTTCATCTAAAATGAAATGCTTCCTTCGCATGGTTTGTTCTTCTGTATAGGTCCCTGCATTGTTGAATTCCCAGAGCAAAGCATAGGTATTTAAGTTGGCCACATCCTGGTTTTGGGCTCTATAGGTCAGCCATTCCTTGATATCCTCTCTTACAAAAATAGCCTCTTCTTTTAGCTTATTTTGGTCGATGGCAATAAAATTTTGATACATTAAAGAAGAAAGCTGTAAGAGGGCAATCCCTAAAATCACCACGGCTGCTAATATTTCAATCATTGATAGGCCTTCTTCATTGATCAATGTTTTCTTAAAATCATTCATGATGTCCTACCTCTATCTCCCAAATGAATTTTACTGTCCTTTAAACAGAATATTTGTGTCACTTGAAACCTCTTGAATTTTTCGTTTCATCAAACCAATTTGTTCCTCTTCATCAAAATTTATACCCTCTTTTTTAGTCATTTTTTCTGTTGATTTAGAGGATACGCTTTGAGAATCAGTTGCTGCTTCTACCTCATTTTTTTGCTGATTTACTTTTGTTTGATTTTCTTTCTGCTGGCTGGTTTGTTTGATTTCTTTATCTTTCTGCTTAGCATCAAGCTGAACATCATATTGTGTTAAACGATAAGTTGTAATAATGGCATTTAATTTTTTTGCATAATGAATATCTGTTGCATAGCGCCCAGTCAAAAATGCCGTCACATCTGTATAGGCTTTTGATTTAGATTTCCAAGTATTTTGATAGAAAGTTGGATTTCCTGAAATGCCTCCTTTTAATAAAGCTGCATAATCTTCAAGGCTTTCTCGATAGCTAGGATATTTTCTGAATGCTGATTGAATCATAAATAGATTGCCATTTCCATCATCTTCATTTGTTTTCATCATCACACTTGCTCCATCATAGCTACCTTTTACACCAAACAAATTATAATTAGGTTCACTAGACAAGGCGCTATTTCCTGAGCCTGTTTCTAAAATCGCTTGCGCAATCATGACAGATGCATAGAGATCATTCTGCCAAGCAATTTCACTAGCATCTTTTTTTAATGTATCAATAAATTCCTCGGTCGTTTGATTCTTAATTACTGAAAAATAATAATTATCTTCAAGCTCTTCCTTCGCAAGAGTCGCTAGATTTTCATCTTTTGGTTTAGCATCATCTGTAGCTTGTTCAGCTGGTTTTTTAGTCATTTCTGATTTTTGTTCAGCTGGTTTTTCTTGAGGTTTTTCTACTACTTTATTTGCTGTCTGTTCTGATGAATCTTTAATGACCTCTTTTTCTGGTGAAATAACAGTAGGTGCTTTTTCTGAGGACTCTTTGTCGGTTTCTTTTTCCTCTTTTCCCTCTTCTTTTTCTGAAGTATCTGCAACATCTTTTTCCTCTGTTGAATCCTTAGAAGCTTCCGTTTCTGATGAGTTTTTGGAGGTCTCTTCTTCTGATGAATCTTTGGAAGCTTCTGTTCCCGATAAGTCTATGGAAGCCTCTTCTTCTGATGAATCTTTAGAAGCTTCCATTCCCGACGAATCTTTGAAGGCTTCCTTTTTGGCTGAATTCTTAGAAGCTTCTTTTTTTGTTTCCACAACATCTGATGTCTTTGCTAATAAATGTAATTCTTCTCTATTTGTTACGCCTACGATAACGGTTCCTACTAGGAATAAGCTAAAAGTTGTCAATAGTAGGTAACTTTTTTTATTATTTTTGAAAAAATCCATCCTTAATTGACCTCCTTCAAATTTCTTCTTTTTTTAGCTGCATCACTAAATTTTGATAATGAAACGCATTATATCTAAAATAGAAACTTGATAACAACAAGACTAAAATCAAAAAAATATCCGCAATTGTTGTTACTTCTAATGTAAAGATATACAATTTAATGAGATAAATGATGGAAATCAGTATTGTCACAATGGAAGCACCAAAATAGCCCCAATAAAAATATTCCAACCACTCTAATTTTTCGCGTTGATTCATTCTTTCACTCCTTCATCTACAATACCAATGAGATCAGATTGATTAATTAAGCCATATGATCTGCTATCATAGGAATTTTTACGATTATCTCCTAGCACAAAATATTGATTTGGAGGAATAACCATCACTTCAGCTGTTTCATAAAGAGTAAAGTTTTCATTTCCTTCATGATAAGGATCCTCAACTTTTTGATGATTGATGTAAAGAATGCCATCTTGATAGTAAAGGCTCTCTCCTGGTAGACCAATTACTCGCTTAATGTACTTATCCTTTTCTCCATGTTGAAACACAATCACATCAAATCGTTTAATCGTCTTTTTATTTTTTGCCACAATAACTTCTTCTAAGTTATGAAAAGTTGGCATCATTGATTCTCCTTCAACTTGCGCCTGAAGCTTTTCATCTCTTGGAAAAATGACTATTCCAGCTATAATGAACAAAACTAAAAAGGCCGTCATAAAACTAAAAAAGAATTTTTTTGGTACTGCTGTTCAAGCAGCAGCGATAAGTCCTCGATTCGTCTTTTTAGTTCTTGTTGTACTCAATTTGAGCTGTCGTCTTCCTTCTACTATTTGGTTGCTTACCTGATAGTTAGAGGAAGATAGCTGCTGAATCTTATGATTTCCCTGAAAATGAGCAGACCCTAAATCATTAGCAAAAGCAGGCTTTTGTGCTAAACTCAGATAAGGAAGAAAACTTTGTTCTAGTTGTAGCACAAAATGCTTAAGCGGATGCTCAGTTTTGCCTAATTCTTGTGTCAAACTCGTTGTTAGGTTAACTTCTATTGGAAAGCCTTCACATTTTCTGGCCAAAGGGATAAAATCAAAGAAATAGATTGTTTTATTTGGTTCTATTTTTTTTACTTGAATTTGTAACCAAATCAATTGTTCATATTGCTGCTTCATTTTTTGCAAAACGGCTTGCCAGTCTAACTCGGCAGTATCAAAGGTCACTTCTAAATGTTTAACAGGGGAACTGATTGCCCAAATTGGTTCAAATAAGTTGAGTAACTCTTCTGATTGATAAGGAGAGTAATTTTTTGCAAGCAGTTTCCGGCTACCAATAATGAAGGCGTCTCTTTGATTGCTTTGATAGAGAACTTGACCGATTTTTGGCGATGGATGCTGAAATAATGCTATTTTTACTTCTTGCATACTCGTTCCCCCTCTTCTCTATTTAATTCTGCTAATTTTTTCTTCTTTATCAAAAACACTTAAGCGTTTTGTTAAACTATCAAATGTTGAGTTTGATACTTCTTTTAATACCACAACATTTTTATAGAAGTCATAAGCTTGACTTTGAATGGACCGTAATTGCATTTCAGCTTCTGCTGTTTTGGTTTGCGCTTCATATGATGCTTGATTCAAAATTTGGCTTGCTTCATTTTCAGCTTTTGCAACAATTCGACTAGACAATTCTTTTGCTTCTACTAAAACTTCTCCAATTTCAATCTTGCTGCTATTTTTATCACTACTTTGTTGTGCTAATTCTAACTGCAGATTATGAATTTTTTCATTTAGATTGGTTTCTAGATCATTTTTTGCTACTTTTAGTTCATCCATCGTTTTTAATAGGTGCGTTATTTCTTGATCTTTTTGATTTCTTTCATCTCTAATGGTTTGATCTAATTGTTGATTGACCAATTTTAGCTCGTTCTTCAATCGCTCTTTTTCAAGCTGTAAATCTGAAATCACTTGATTTAAATGTGCCATCTCTTCTTGATTTGCTCGTTTAACTTGATCCAAATCACGTTCAAAGTGATTGGTTGAGTCTTGAAAATCCATTGCTTTACTAGTTAGCTGATCAATCTCTCTTTGTTTTTCATCAGCTTCATGCTTCACTCTTTCATTAATAGTATGTAATCTATGATTTTCTTCTCTCAACTGTGAAATCTCTGAATCCAATCTAACGTAATCATTTTGTGTTTGTTCAAAAACCTTTTTTAAGGCTGATAACTCGTCCTCTAAATCATGATTCACGGAATGAGTTGGTTGTGAATGACTGATAGGATTGTAATCACTCTGTTCATGTTCTAAATCATACTCTTCATAATCGTAATCATACTCATCTTCTCGTTTCTTTTTTTTAATAAACATTATTAAATTCTCTCCTTATCCAGACATTTTTTCTCTGTATAAATAGAATAATATAAAAAGAATTTTATTTGTTCTCAGTTTTTGATAACAAACTGCTCAAAAAAAGGTTAAAAAAAAGATTGAATTTATGTTATATTGATTTATATTCGAATATAGTAAAAGAATAAATTTATTTATTGGAGTTTTGTATGTTTAATGAATTATACAAGAATGTTCTAACAAAAAATGTTTGGATTAAATTAGATTTACTTCATTTACTAGAAGAATCTGAAGAGAAAATTAAAATTTTTCATGTAGCAAAAGCAATCAATGTTGCAACCAATACTTTATATAAATATATAAAGGAATTAGATGATGCATTGATGTATCAGCAAGCAGCAAAAATAAAGAATACGCCTTCTTCAGGATTAAGTATGACGATTTATGATAAACATAAATATAAGTTTTTTGTGAAACAATTAATGATGGATGAGCTAGGAATTGTGATACTCTCCAAGTTATTACTTGGCTATGAGTTGAGTTTTTATCAGCTAACACAAGAACACTTCATTAGTGAAACAAGTATTCGGAGAAGAATTAAGGAACTAAATCATTTTCTCTCAAAATATGATTTAAAAATTAAATCTAGAAAACGTCACCTTACGCTTTTTGGAGATGAAAGACAGATTCGACTGTTCGCTGAATATTTTTTTTGGAAAATATATGGTAGTCTGACTTGGCCATTTCAAGAAGTGAAAAAAGATGAAGTCGACTTTTATGTTAAAGAACTTCATATTACAAAAGAAAATCAGCATATTTTTACAACTCATAATGATTTAAGAAGAATCAAAAATTTTATTGGAATCCTCATCATTCGAGTAAAAAATGGACGATATGTTGAGATACCAAAGTGCTTGAAAAGAGAAAAGGAACTCCTCTTTTCTAATTATGTTCAAGGAACCCAATTAAAAAATAAACTTTCCTTACCTGAAAACGAAATTCTCTATTTATACCTTCATATTCTTAAAGATCCACAGTTCACAATAGATGCTAGTGGAAACAGCATTTTACATACGTTTCAAAACTATTTATCTCCATTTACTTATCTGAATTATTTATTTTTCTTATCATTTGAAACTTACTTAATTGAATTGACTTCATTTGAAAAAGAATTGATTTATCCTTATGTATTTTCTAAGCACCTCTCTTTATTTTTATATCCCAAATGGAATGATGTAGCTGTTTCTCCGACAATCAATAATCATTTTAAAAACTTAGATAAACGGATTTCTCATATTGTGCATGCAATTGTTGAAAGTGATTTATTTTTGTTAGAAAATCATACAACTCGTTTTTTAGAAACAAATTACGCCTTAATTTTCAATCTTCTTAGACCACTTAGCTACTTTGAGGAAAAGGTATCCGTGACAATTGATACAAGTTTTGATATTTTATATAAAAATTTAATCATCGAACGAATTCTAAGTGCTTTAAAAGACAAAGTAAATATTCAGGTCAGAGCAACAGATTTTTCTGATGGTTACACTGGAGCTGATATGATTATTACAAGTGGTAATAAACTTGATTGGCTTGATATCTATGAGGAGGAAAAAATTGTTTCTATTCATAATCCCCCAAATGAAGAAGATGTGTTAAAAATATTCAAAAAATTAGAGGCTCATTTGAATCATTAAAAAATAGTTCTAATTAGCCATTAATTTTTTGAATATTGATTGGGAATGATCTATATCATTGATAAAAAATCAAAGAACATCTCTAAAATCTGTTTAAAAGTGATTTTAGAGATGTTCTTTTTTGTATCCAGTAAGTTCTCATTATCATAATTCCTTAATTTTTTTCTATTATTGATAGAATAATTAGCGATTTATCATTTTTAACCTTATAATGAATTAAATCATCTACAGAAAAGAAAGGTGTCCTACTTATGAATCCATCCAATGCTCTTTTTACTATTTTTGATTTTCAATTATCCTCATCTCACCAAGCTTTATTAACTAAGCATGTTGAACTGGTTCACTTTGCATCTAATGAGATGATTCTTTTGGAAGGAGAAACACCTTACCATTTATATTATGTCATTTCTGGAATTGTGAGAGGTCTTTATTCAAATGAGGCGGGAGAGGAATATACGAAATGTTTTGCGACAGAGCATCATTTTTTTTCATCTGAAGGTTTGAGGACTGGGAAAGAAGCTTCCTTTTCAATTGAATGTATTCAAAAATGTACTTGTTTTAAAATTCCCTATACCGTTATTCATCAATTAAGCAATGAAGATAAGCGCATTGAAAAAATGATTCGAAAGCTTTATACAGATGAAGTTGCCAAACTCGAAAAAAGAGAGAAAATGTTGTTATTTAGTAGTGCGGAGAAAAGATATCTTCATTTTCAACACATTTATCCCAAGCTTCATGCTCAAGTCCCTTTAATGTACATAGCCTCTTATATTGGTATTCAATCTAGTTCTTTAAGTAGAATCCGAAAAAAGCTTTAGCAATTGACCTATGCGAATTACAATGGTTACGCGACTCCTTATAATAAGTTTTATAAAGGAGGTTTTTTATGGAATATGTATTGATTACAGGAGCTTCATCTGGTATTGGCTTTGAACTTGCAAAAGTATTTGCCCGAAATAATTATGGTTTGGTGCTTGTATCCTCAAATCAAGACAAATTAGATTTAGCAGCAAATGAAATAAAAAAAATGAGTCAGGTACCTATTCATTCATATGCAATAGATTTGAGTATCATTGGACAGGCAAAATATTTATATGAAATCATTAAAAATGAAGCATTAGATATTTCTATTTTAATCAACAATGCAGGATATGGTCTCGTTGGTGCTACTGAAGAAATTGATTTTATTCAGGATGAAAAAATGATGGTTTTAAATATGATTTCATTGGTAGAGTTAACAAAGTATTTGATAGCTGATATGTATCGAAAAAATAAAGGGAACATCTTAAATATTTCATCAACAGGTGCCTTTCAGCCGGGTCCCTATACATCCACTTACTTTGCAAGTAAGTCTTTTGTATTAAGCTATACTCGTGCAGTAAGATATGAAGCCAAGGAAAAAGGTGTACTTGTCTCCACCTTATGTCCTGGTGCCACTAGAACTAATTTCTTTCAACGCGAGGGTATGGCTACACCTCCGCTCTCAATGTCTGCTGAAAAAGTGGCTCATTACGCCTATAAAAAATTATTAAAAGGTAAGGAAGTCATTGTTCCAGGTCTTTTTAACAAAGCTCAACGGTTTGTACCGGTTAAACTAAAAATGAAGATTGTTGCAAGTATCAAAAAGTAAAGCAAATATTTAGATAAACAAAAAAAGACCACAAATAAGCTGCTATTTCTAGGAACTTATTTGTGGTTCTTTGCTATAAAAAATCCATTGGCGTTAACTCTTTCATCCCAATCATCGGGTCAATTCCGCCACTTTGCACTAACTGAATCGTTAGCACTGCACCTTTTTCAGGAACTTCCTCTACAACTGGTGCAAATAAATCAACCGCTTCTACAATTGGCTGAACTTCTTTAACAATAGGTACTGCTGTTACTTCAACAGCTTTCTCCTCTTGTTTCACAGCCATTGCTTCTTTAATTTTCTCTTTTTCTTTTACTTCATAAGCTGCTAGCTTTTCAGTCATTCCTTCAATGCCAAGAATCTTATCTGCTAAAGTAGTTAAACGATCATCAGAGGTTTTCTCTACACTATCCGCAAAGGCTGAAACTTCCCCACATAATATTAATAAATCACGACTACGTGTAATCGCAGTGTAAAGCAAGTCTCTTCTTAACATGCGGCTATAATTCCTGACCATTGGTAGAATCACCATTTTAAACTCACTACCTTGGGATTTATGAATGGAACAGCAATACGCCAAGGTAATTTTAAGAAACTCATTTCGTTTATAGGTGACTTCATTGCTATCAAACTGAATCGTCAGCTCATCCACTTTATCATCAGTTTCTTTTGCTAGCTGAATGCCGACTATTTCCCCCATATCTCCGTTATAGACATTCATTTCAGGATAATTGACCAGCTGTAGCACCTTATCGCCAATCCGATAAACCTTATCATTAAAGCGCACTTCTTTTCGTTTACCTGTTAGATTAGGATTAAAAATTTCTTGCATCATTTTATTTAGCGCATCAATCCCAGCAGGTCCTCGATACATTGGTGCTAAAACTTGAATATCTTGAGCAGTAAAGCCCTTATTCTTTGCTCTTTCTACAACTTGCTTAATCACACCTTCAATTTGCAGAGCTTGGCATTGAAAGAATGAACGGTCTTTTTGATTGACCATAAAATCAGCTGGTAATTGACCATTTTTAATATCATGGGCTAAATTAACAATGGTTGAACCATCTTCTTGTCGATAAATATCGACCAATTCCATACTTGGAATGCTCTTGGTTTTCAATAAATCATGTAAAATTTGTCCCGGTCCAACAGATGGCAGCTGATCTTGGTCTCCTACAAAAATGACTTGCATATTATTGGGAATCGCTTTTAATAATTGATTAGCAAGCCAGGTATCAACCATCGACATTTCATCAATAATTAATAAGCCACCTTCTAATTCCTTTTCGCCCTGATAATCATTTGGATTTTCTCGTCCATTTAAGCCTAGTAAACGGTGAATGGTACTGCTTGGTAAGCCAGTTGATTCATTCATTCTTTTCGCTGCTCGCCCTGTTGGTGCCGCTAAAAGAATTGGGAAAATTGCATTGGTATAGTCTGCTAAATCTAAAGAAATGCCATTTAATTCAGCAAACAATTCAACAATGCCATTTAATACAGTTGTTTTCCCAGTACCTGGTCCCCCAGTCAGAATAAATATTGGAGATAAAATGGCTTCTTCCATCGCTTGCTTCTGTGAATCACCATAGGAAATTTTTAAACGCTTCTCTAAAATACGAATTTCTTTTTGGATATCTTTGTCCTGATAGTGAATTTTATTTTTCCGGTCAAGCAAACGATGAATGCTTGTTGCCACCCCAACTTCTGCATAATAGAGTGTCGGTAAATAGAGCTTTCCTTCTTCTTCAATAATCCGTTCTTGCGTCATTAATGTCACAATTTGTTCTGCCACTTCTTCTGCGTTTAATTCAATTGGACGATGAGACTCTAATAATTGAATGGCTTCTAATAGCAATGGCTCTGCAGTTGTATACGTATTGCCATTTGAAAGACAGGCTTCATTTAAGGCAAATAGAATCGCGGCTTGCATCCGTTCAGGTGAATCTGCTTGAATGCCTAATTGATCAGCAATGCCATCAGCTTTAATAAACCCAATATTTTCAATATCTTCAATTAATTGATAGGGATTTTCCTGTATCACTTCTAGGGTTCGCTCCTGATAATGTTGGTACACTGCAAATGCCAATTGATTTCCTAAGCCTAAGCCATTTAACTGAATAATGACTTTTTCCATACCGGCACCCTCAGATAATACATTTACAATGGTTTCTATTTTTTTAGCATTCATTCCTGGAACTTGGTTTAAAACGGTTGGGTCTCTCACAATATCATCAATCGCAGACTCACCTAAATGATCTACAATGCCTTGTGCCGTTTTCTTGCCAATTCCTTGAAATTTTTCACTAGATAAATACGCCACAATACCCGCTTCTGAGGTTGGTGTCTCAGTTTGATAAGTTTCAGCATTAAATTGCATGCCAAATTTTGGATGATCCGTTAGCTTACCAAAAAAACGATAGGGTTCACCCTCTTGAATTTTTCCAAAGGTGCCTGTTACGACAATCTCGCGTTCTAAATAATCTGTATTTGTATCCGTTACATTTAATAAAATCACTTTATAAAAGTTGGTTGGGTTCTGATAAAAAATAGCGACTACAGTACCAGCAATATACGGATTTTCTGCAGAGAATAAATTCAGATTTTCTTGTGCCATATTACTGGTGCCCCTTTCGATTATTTTTTACTTTGTGCTTGAATAAAGCTTTCAATTTCTTTTAATTGTTTTAATTGCTCTTGATACATTTCTGGATCTAACTCACTAGCTTTTTTGAAATAAACTTCTGAATCTGCTTCATCTAAAATAAAGGCCATTAAGCCACGTTTAAAGTAAGCACCTTGATGGTCAGGTTCATGCTGAATCGCTAAATCATAATATTGTTTGGCTTGATCAAATTGCTCCAAACTCATTAAAATATCTCCTGCTGAAAGATTAAAATCGGTTACCTCAGGACTTAATTCAGTTGCACGTAGCACATAAACAAGCGCACGATTATAATCTCCCATGCCTTGATAGCTCATACCGATCATGAAGTTTGCATCAGCTAGTGCTTCTTGCTCTGGTTTTAGCGCAATTACTTTTTCATATTGTTTAATCGCTACTTCATATTGTCCTTGTTCATAATAAAGACTAGCAAAACAATAAATCACTTCTGTATTATCAGGACTTTTTTCGCTAGCCGTTGCAAAGATTGCAGCTGCATCTTCATATTTTTCCATCATCATAAACATACTGCCTAAGTTAATATAAGCATCTGCATCTGCTGGATGCTCTTCTATTTCTTCAAATAATAATTGAATAGCCTCTTCTTTTTTACCTTGCTCCCATAATTCAAAGGATTGTTGGTTACGATTCATTTGATTCACGCCTTTTCTTGTTTTGTCCAATAGGAACATTTTACACTATTTCTTATTAAATTTATAGGAGAACAGGACATCCAATTAATTTAATTGTGTTGTTTCTAATAAATGTAAAAATTCAGAAAATGTTTGAGCAATAAAGTAAGTATTCTCTTCATCAGAAGATTGATCAAAAAAGTATTGATGATCATAATAATAAATCCCATCATTTTCTCCATCATGAATCTGCAGAATGAAGCCACCGCCAGGATCTCTAGCAATCAATAAACTATTTTTAGGAATTTCATCTTCAAATTCCTCATTTAGATTCATTAAATTTCTTTTTGGTTGACTCACTCCAAGAAATAAATCCATTAAAATAAATTCACTTAAATCCTCCACATAAAAATAGCCATTTTCTACACGAACACCATTATTTTCTGTAATGAATGAAAGATAGTCTTTTGGTAACTCAAAATCAATTTGTGCTAAAAACTTTTTTAGCTCATTCTCATCTACTTGTGCAATTTTTTCTAATTTCATTTTATTTACCTCTTCTATTATGATTTTTGATATGCTGTTAGCATACCATTCTCTCCCGTTCCTATGTACGCCATATCACTACCGTATTTAGATGGCCTCAGTAATTCTTCAAACGTATAACCAACAGGTGGAATTGCAGTTGATAAATCACAGCCAGTAAAACCGACAAATTCACCAAAAATAGCTTCAGAAAAATCCACTTTTTTCATTGGGTTAGGTTTTGCACCTTCAGTAAGGTCTGACTCATGATATCCTCTAAACGTAACATCTTCTAATTTCCCAATAAATTTACAGGAATCAAAATAGCTGGCGCTTAAATCCACACTTTTCCATTGGCATTTATTAAAAAGACAAGCAATAAATTCTGGGTTATAAAAGAATGCACCTCTAAATCGACAGCTAGTAAAAGTACAGTCTTGATACAAACCATTATGTGCACCAATTGTGACTGTTGCAAAATGAACACTTTTAAAGGTACAGTCAATAAATTGGCAATCATAGATTCTGGCATCCTTTAAATTTACATTTCTAAATAAACAGTTTTTAAATACTGTCTTTGTAAAAATTGGATGATTAAAGTCAGTAAAGATAAATGCTGTATCTTCATATAACGCATCCATGATCTTTGTTTTCATCTCCCATTTTTCTTTGGCAGCGGATTTTAATTCTTGTTTCATTGGCATACCTCCTTCAAAATTTATGACTGATTATCAAGCTCTGCCCAATACTGATTTTGCTTCTCTTGCCAATATTTTTCATCCTCATGAGTAATTTTTCGAATGACACGACAAGGATTTCCTGCTGCAATGGTATTTGGTGGAATGTCTTTTGTGACAACTGAACCAGAGCCAATAATCACATTTTCTCCAATGGTCACACCAGGATTTACCGTTGTATTTCCGCCAATCCAAACGTTATCTTCAATTGTGATTGCTCGTCCAAATTCTAAACCCGTATTGCGCACAACCGCATCAATTGGATGACCTGCTGTAAATAAACAAACTCTTGGCCCAAACATCACATTTTTACCAATTGTAATCTTTGCCACATCTAGCATGACACAATCAAAATTGGCATAGAAATGCTCTCCAATGAAAATATTTTTGCCATAATCACAACGAAATGGCGGTTCTACATAAATTTTATCGCCAGTTTGACCAAATAGTTCTTTCGTTAGAGCTTGTCTTTCTTCTAACTGCTCTTCTGTTGTTTGATTCAGTAAACGTGTTAAACTACTTGCCCTTGCATGTTCTGCAATTAATTCTGAATCACTTGCACGATACAAATCCTCTTGTAGCATTTTTTCTTTTTCAGTTCTCATTTGATTGAACCTCCAATTGAACAATTTATTCTGTCTCCATTTTACAGTATTGTTTACTGAAATTCACTCAATTTAGAAAAAGAGACAAAAAAACTACTTATTCCCTATTAGAAATAAGTAGTCCCTATTATATTCTATACATATTGTAAAAGCTTTTCTTCTTGATACGCTCGATCAATCGTACCACCGCCTAAGCATTCCATACCAGCATAGAAAACCACAGCTTGGCCTGGTGTAATGGCACGTACTGGTTCATCAAAGATAACCGTTGCAGTCGTACCATCTTCCCCTAATTTCACTGTCACACCAACATCTTGTTGACGGTAACGGAATTTCGCTGTACATTTAAATTCTTTAGGCAGTTCAGCATTTGTTGTAAAATGTAAATCAGTCGCATCTAAATGTGTGGCATAAAGCCATTCATGATGGAATCCTTGTCCTACATATAACACATTTTTAGCTAAATCTTTTCCTACAACAAACCAAGGATCGTTTGAGGCACCGCCACCACCAATACCTAAGCCTTGTCTTTGCCCAATTGTATAATACATCAAACCATCATGAGTCCCTTTTTCTTCTCCATCAATGGTTAACATTTTACCTGGTTTAGCTGGTAAATAGTTCATCAAGAATTGTTTGAAATCGCGTTCGCCAATAAAGCAAACTCCTGTTGAGTCTTTTTTCTTAGCGGTGGCTAAGCCAGCTTCTTCAGCGATACGACGGACTTCACTTTTTTCCATGCCACCTAATGGGAACATGGTTTTAGAAAGTTGCTCTTGTGACAATTGATTTAAGAAGTAGGTTTGGTCTTTATTTTGATCAACACCTCTTAGCATATGAGTCACACCATTTTCATCACGTGTCACTTGTGCATAATGACCAGTTGCGACATAATCTGCACCTAAACTCATTGCATAATCTAAAAAGGCTTTAAACTTAATTTCTTTGTTGCACATGACATCAGGATTGGGTGTTCTGCCTAATTTGTATTCTTTTAAAAAGTACTCGAAAACCTTGTCCCAATATTCCTTTTCAAAGTTAACAGAATAATACGGAATGCCCACTTGATTTGCTACACGGATCACATCATTGTAATCCTCTGTTGCAGTACAAACCCCAAACTCATCTGTATCATCCCAATTTTTCATGAAGATGCCAACTACATCATAACCTTGCTCTTTTAATAAGTGCGCGGTTACAGAAGAATCGACGCCTCCACTCATGCCAACAACAACGCGAATTTTGCTGTTATCTGTCATTTTTTCACCATCATTTCAATATAGATTCTGAAGCATCTACGATTTGAAGGTCGCATTTTTTCAGTCTTACTTATTATAAGCTACTCTAGAAAAAAATCAACCTTTTCACTCTGAGAATCCTCAAAGGAAAAGGTTGACGCTACTTTATTTTTTTAAACGTGTCACAATGGCTGCAATGGCTTGGCCTGCTTGCTTCATATCCGCTTCTGTGGTACCAAAACCAATACTAAAGCGTAAGGACTCATGAATTCTTGGATTGTCTTTGCCATACATGGCGGTTAACACATGTGAGGGCTCTAAGTTACCAGCTGTACAAGCTGAACCACTTGAAGCTGCAACACCAGCTAGGTCTAAGTTCATCAGCATTTGCTCAACAGGAACACCTTTGATCCAGATATTGAGGATATGGGGTAAATGAGGGACATTTTGTCCATTCAACGAATAGTCAACTTGTGCCTGATTTAATTCCTGTAGCAAAGCATCAAATAGTGCTGGATAATCCCTATTTTTAGCTTGATTGGTTTGTTTCATATATTCAACTGCTGTAGCAAAGCCAATCACATTTGGAATCGCTTCTGTTCCTGGGCGGCGCTTCATTTCCTGCTCACCACCATACATCATATTTGGCAGATGAATGTTTTCATTGATATATAGAAAACCAATGCCTTTTGGGCCATTAATTTTATGTGCGGTTACACTGAGTAAATCTATGTGATCACGCTTCACATCTATTTCTTCATAACCATAAGCTTGTACTGCATCTGTGTGGAAATAGGCATTTGTTGCTTGAACAATGGCACCAATTTCATGAATGGGCATCAGTGTCCCTACTTCATTGTTTCCATACATAATGCTCACTAAAATGGTATCTTCTCTTAAGGCAGCTTTTAAATCATTTATGGAAATCGCTCCATTTTCATCCACAGGTAAATAAGTCACTTCAAAGCCGAGTGTTTCTAAATGTTCCATGGTATGCAACACAGCATGATGCTCTACCTCAGTGGTAATCAGATGACGTCCTACTGCTTGTCTTGAAAAAGCTGTTTCAAGAATGGCATAATTATCCCCTTCAGTTCCACCACTGGTTAGAACAATTTCATTAAACGTCGCTTGAATACTGGCTGCAAATATTTCTCTGGCTTGATCCAATGCTTGTCTTGCTCTTCTGCCAAATTGGTGCATGCTAGAAGCATTGCCATAGTTTTCTTGCATCGCATTTGTTATCGCATCAATAACTTCTGGAAGCATTGGACTTGTTGCCGCATGATCCAAGTAGATTCCATTAGACATCTTTATCCCTCTTTTATTTAGGTTATTTTACTTCGTAGCTTTTTATCAATCGTTGGATTGGTTTAGTCTCCATGACTTGATCAACTAGTTTTGCATAGATTGGTTCAATACAATACATCCGAATAAGCTCAATTATACAACAAAAAATGAAAACGATGCAAACAGAAACAATCATATGTAAAAATAACCATTTTGAATGCAAAAAGATCGCATTTTTAGCTAATTGTTGCCATAAAAATGGACGAACTAAAACGTTATCATGAATTAAGTAGATGCCAAATGTTGTTTTCGCAATCAGATTAATCCAAGGTCTCACACCTAAATCTAGTTGGTTAAAAATTAAGAAGAGACAAACTGAAATGATTAAAACTGGCACTGTATTCATTTCGGTAAAATAAATCGTATTTAAATAGCCCAATAGTGGAACATGTGCTTTTATGTAATCTATACCAGGAAAAGAAAGAATAATAAATCCTAAGCTAAGCAATAAGCCCCAAATATAATGCTTCATTTGACAGCGAAATGTCTGTCCATAAAGTCTAATATAGGCAGCAATCAGGTATAAGAAGATAAACCAAACAATTGCATTTAAGAATAGCATACCTGAAACCAGATGTTTCATTCCTGGTACCAAGGATAATAAAATAAACGATAATATGAGCAGATGCTTTAAGCCTTGCTGAGAAATATTTTTAATGAAAATATTCAGATACGGAAAAAGTAAATAGAGCGCAACATAAGTTGTTGCAAACCAATAAACATTAAATGTTGTAGGAAGTAAACTCGTCGCTATTGCTTGGATACTAAATGGGTAATGTAACACAAATTTAAAAAATAGTAAGATTGAACAGGAATAAAAGAAGATTTGACTAATCAGCATCACTACTTTTTTTAAATTGAATTTTGAGGATACCAGAAAATAACCAGAAATCAGTACAAAAACATTTACACCTATTTTCCCGCCAATTGCCGCTGTTTCTATAAAAATTTTCTGAAAGCCATTAGCAGTTTGAAAATCCCAATTTCCATGAACTGAATAATGATGAAGTATGATTAATAGCATACTAATGATGCGTAAAACTTCTAAATTTGACTGTCTTTTTTTCATGCGCTTCCTCCAATTATTTGAGTCATTTTAACTGTCTGTTAAGGACATTGGACAAGCATCCATCCTTAACAGACTTTTTTTAGTCTTGCTCATTTCTAAAAGCTTGTAGCTCCTTGACAGCTTCTGTCACAGCAAGTTTTACATGTTCATATGTCAAACCACCTTGTACATATAAAGTATAGGGTGGGCGAATCGGGCCATCTGCCGTTAATTCTAAGCTTGCGCCTTGAATGAAGGTTCCTGCTGCCATTAAGACATCATCTTCATAGCCTGGCATATAAGCTGGAACAGGGGTGACATAGGCATTTACTGGTGAGTATTTTTGAATGGTTTGTGCAAAAGAAATCATGGCTTCTTTCTCGCCTAATGAAATCATTTGGATTAAGTCTGTTCTTGGTGCATCCCAAGCTGGATCACTTTTCACTTGATACTCTGCCAATAAAGCTGCTGTATAAATGGCTCCTTTTAAAGCTTCTCCGACAACATGAGGTGCTAGGAAAAAGCCTTGGTACATTTCAAGTAGGCTATATAAGGATGCCCCTGCTTCACGACCAATTCCTGGTGCAGTTAACCGGTAACCACAAGCTTCCACTAGGGTTTCTTTTCCAACAATATAGCCACCGATTTTAGCTAAGCCGCCACCTGGATTTTTAATCAGAGAACCTGCCATTAAATCTGCACCAACTTCTGTTGGTTCTTGTGCTTCAACAAATTCACCATAACAATTATCAACAAAGACAATCACTTCTGGCAATTGTTTTTTAACAAAAGTAATCGCTTCTTGAATTTGGGCAATAGTCAAGGAGGGTCTGCTTGAATAACCTCTTGAACGTTGAATACCGACCACTTTTGTTTGAGCCGTTAATTGTTGTTTAATGGCTGGATAGTCAAAGTTGCCTTCTGCGGTTAAATCTACTTTATCATAGGTTATTTGATATTCTTTGAGTGAACCGATACCATTGCCAGTCAGTCCAATAATTTCCTGTAGGGTATCATATGGATTTCCTGTAATATAAAGCAATTCATCTCCTGGTCTTAAGACACCAAATAAGGCAGTCGAAATGGCATGTGTGCCAGAAATAATCTGTGGGCGAACAAGACCTGCTTCTGCGCCAAAGACATCTGCATAAATGGCTTCTAAGGTATCGCGGCCAAAATCATCATAGCCATATCCTGTTGTTGGATTAAAATGACTATCCGATACTTGATGCTTCCGGAAACTATTTAAAATCTTCTTTTGATTGACTAAGGCCACTTCATGAATTTTTTCATGTAGTGGTTTAATTTTTGCTTCAACAAGTTTAATTTTTTCATTTAATTCTTGGTCATAATCTGCTTTCCAGTTCATTCTGCTTCTTTCGCTCCAATCCATTTTGAATGTGGCATTGCATAACCAGAAACTTCATATTGATTGGTTTCTTCATTAAATGCTAACAGTTCAACTAAGGTTTCTTTTTTGATTTTCACCAGTAAATCGCCCTGATCTGCCTTGACAACTTTATGATAAGGAACCATCATATTTTTTAAATAGTTAATGATTTCTATTTTTAGCTGTTCAATGTCAGCGTCATCTCTTGCAGACATCAGAATATGTGGGAAATAATCAGGTAAAAACGCTCCTGTAATCAAATCTTTTTTATTATAAACAGTTAAAATTGGAATTTGATTCATTTTTAATTCAGTCAGTAATTTTAAAACAGTCGCTTCATGTTGTAGCATATTTGGTGCTGATGCATCAACAACATGGAGAATCATATCCACTTCCATCGTTTCTTCTAAAGTTGAGTGAAAGGCATCTACTAATTGTGTTGGTAAATCTTGGATAAAGCCAACTGTATCTGTTAATGTGACATGCATTTCGTTTGGTAGAACCATTTTTCTAGTCAATGGATCTAATGTAGCAAACAATTGATTTTGTTCGTAAGTCTCAGCATCTGTTAATTGGTTTAAAAGAGTAGATTTTCCGGCATTTGTATAACCAACTAAACCGATTTGAACGACTTCACTTTGACTTCTTTTATCTCGACTACGTTTGCGATGTGCTTGCGTTTCAACCAATTCTTTTTTGATATCTCTAATTTGGTTACGGATATGACGGCGATCAGATTCTAGCTTGGTTTCACCAGGTCCTCTGGTACCAATTCCTCCACCTAATCTAGATAAATTCTTACCTTGCCCTGCTAATCTTGGCAATAAATATTGAAGCTGCGCTAAACCAACTTGCAGCTTCCCTTCTTTGCTTTGCGCACGCATGGCAAAAATATCTAAAATAAGCTGGGTTCGGTCAATGACTTTAACATCCATTTCTTCTTGAATGTTTCTAGTTTGGCTAGGAGTTAATCCATAGTTAAAAATCACGACATCAGCTGCTAGTTCTTCCACTAAATGTAACAGTTCATTTAATTTGCCTTTGCCAATATAAGTTTTACCATCTACACGTTCTCTTTTTTGTGTGACTGCTGCCACTACTTGTCCCTGTGCTGTTTCAGTTAATTGCTCAAGTTCTTCCATTGAATAATGGAAATCAGCTTGGTCTTCTGTTGTTTGCACACCAACGATAATCACGCGTTCTGTTTCTGTTTTTGTCTCCATTTTGTTCACACTTTCGTTGTTTGACTTCATTTATTTTGTAAAAATTGTGCAACTTCTTGTTCTAAAGTTGGATAAATCTCTTCTGTCATTACTAAATCCCACCAAGGAATCGTCATCCGGTTTTTAAACCATGTAAGTTGTCTTTTCGCATATTGTCTGGAATGCTGTTGAATTTTTTCAATACAGCTTTCTAATGACTGCGTGCCTTCAATGTATGAAAATAGTTCTTTATAGCCAATCCCTTGGGCTGCTTGAGAAGTCGGAATTTGCTGTTCATATAACCATTTTGCCTCCTCTAATAAGCCCTGTTTCATCATCAATAAAACACGTTCATTGATACGTGCATACAAAGTTGGACGTTCTGTCTCTAAGCCAATTAAATAAGCATCGTATAATGGCTCTGGCTTCTCTACTGCCGTTTGATAGGCTGAAAAAGGCTGTCCAGTTGTATGATAGACTTCTAGCGCTCTAATCACTCTTTTTTGGTTATTCGGATGAATCTTTTCAGCAGCTAGTGGATCAATTGCTTTTAATTGCTCCCATAAATAAAGCACATCATTTTCTGCAGCCTCTTTTTCTAATTGCTGACGATAAGCGACATCTTTATCATTTGTGCCTCCAAGTGAAAAATCATAGAGCAAGGCTTCAATATACAGACCTGTGCCACCAACAATGATTGGCACTTTTCCAGCTGCAATGATTTGATCAATAGAAGCTCTGGCCTGCTTTTGAAAATCAGAAACGGTATAAGGTTGGGTAATTGGAATACAATCAACCAAATAGTGTTTAGCCATTGCTCTTTCTGCAAGGGTTGCTTTAGCTGTTCCAATGTTCAAATGCTCATAGATTTGCATTGAATCTCCACTGATAATTTCTCCATTAAATTTTTGTGCCAGTTGGATACTAAGGGCTGTTTTTCCTACTGCAGTTGGTCCAACAATCACAATAATTTTCTTTTTCATTGATTTCACGTACTCTCTATTTTTGATAAGTTTTTCTTACTGCTAAAGCTTGTTCAGGATAATCTGTAATAATCGCAGCGATTTTTTTCTTGTAGCAAAACAACATCTCCTTTTCTTTATTCACAGTCCATACGCGCAGATGGCGTCTTTTGGGAAACAGCAACAACCATTTCTTCGTTTTAAGCCATTGAATAGATGGATGCCAAAAGGCAACTTGTGTTGTTCTTGAAAATAGTTTAGTTTGCTTATTATTCATTTTAAAGAGACAAGCAATCTCTGCTTTAGGATTGAATGCTTTGATTTTTTTTAAACTGCTAAAATTAAAGCTAGAATAGACAATGTGACAGGTTGGTTGCATATGTTCAATCAATCCTATCAGCGCTTCTTCAATTCCTGCATAAGCAATTTTATCTGTTTTTATTTCAATATTTAAGAGTCCTTCATATCCTGCTAATAAGGATAGGACTTCCTTTAATGTAGGAATTTTCTCCTGTTGATAAACAGGAGAAAACCAACTTCCAGCATCATATTGTTTGATTTCTTCTAGGGTTTGTTCCCCAACATTCCCAGTCCCATTGGTTGTGCGATCAAGGGTTTCATCATGAATCACAACTAATTCACGGTCTTTTGTAAAATGTACATCTAATTCAATCCCATCACTTTTTACTCGCACAGCTTCTTTAAAAGCAGCTAAAGTATTTTCTGGATGGGTTCCTTTACTTCCCCGATGCGCAATAACTTTCGTAATCACGGCTGACACACCTTTCATTATCATTTTCGCTTGTTCTATTGTACCATGAAATGAAAGATTGCCGCATAAATAAATTCTTTGTCTGATGAAGAAGCTTCTGTATATGAGGCTTTCTATTTTTAGCAAAATTTTGTAGAATAAAGTAGTAGATGAATGGAGGGTACAAGATGTATCTCACAATTGAGGAAACAGCTGAGTATTTAGAATTGTCAATAGAAGATATTGAACGATTGATTCGTGAAAAGCAAATTCGAACGGTTTTTGATGGAGAGGAATTGTTAATTTATAAGGAGCAATTTAACTTGTATTTAAAAGCAATTGAGCAGTATAAAATGGATTTAGCGCAGTATTTAAGTGAACCACTTCCTGAGGATATTGATATTAAGGATGAAGATTAGTAAAAGGCATGTCTTGAAAAAATTCAAGACATGCCTTTTTATTTTAGGGAATTAATTTACCTAATGGATTGGTTTGGTAATTCCAACTATAGGATCGTACTTCATTAGCATTGATTGGTTTCAAATAAATACTTACCCAATATTCTTTTTCAACAGTGAAATCTAACTGAGGATAACCTGTTTGGATACGATTTTTTTCATCATGAATGGTTGCTTGCTCTGAACTAATGAGATAGCCATCGTAGCTATAATGCTCTGGGACAATTGACTGTATCGTAAATTGATAGTTTCCTACCTGCATTTCTGATTGGATTGTATTAAAAGGCACGGTTGTTGATGCGCCAGATTGTGTTTGGAGATTCATTGTTGTGTCATGATGAAGCAACTGGAAATAACCATTTGTTGGGATCACAAGGTCATCCTTTTTATCTAAAATAACTTGTCTTAAATGAATTTTTGCAGGTAATTTACGGTAAATAAAGGTCACCGTATTGACCTTATCAACAGCAGTAATCTTTGCGGTTGTTTCCTTGAAGTTTGTCTGATTTAAACGATAACCAATTTGAAGCCAGTTATGAGGCAATAAGGGACCTAATTTCTCATAGGTTGCACCTCTATTTACATCCTGATAGGTACTTGGTGCCAGTGTCTGTCCTGCTTCATCTTCATATTTCTCTGTAATTCTAAAAATACCGAGAAAATCTTTGACTTGAATATGGCGTATTTCTCCAATATTATCGGCACGGTCAACCGCACGAATATGTAACCATTTTTCACCATCTGTTAATCCATTAAAAGATAGGGTTGCATCTGTTCCTTGTAGGGTTAGATTGGTTACTTTACCAAAACTATCTTTTTCTGCAGCAACTAAGGTATTCGGCTGATTATCGACGATATGAATAAACCCCTTTGTACCACTCACAATCTCTTCTTCTACTGTATCAGATTTTTTCTTACCTGATTTTGTATCTGCTTCAACATACCATTGATACATTGAGCCTTTATCAATCGCACCAATATCAAAGATTTGATTTTCTATTGTGCCACCAGTCTTTAGAGTTAAAGTTGGCTTAGGTGGCGCAACTTCATCTTTAACCGTATAATCAGAGGCAAAATTATCTAAAGAAACCTGAGCTAAATTATATAAGGTATTTGCAATAATTCTTCGTTCATCAGGTGTTGATGCGCCTCCTGAATGTCCTGTTTGAATCATTCCTAAGTTTCCTTTTGTAATTAAATAAAAATTATTGGTTAATGTACCACTTTCAGATAAACTACCAAATGCATAAGGAGGAATGAATGATAACCATTTAGTTGTTGTGCTAGTAGTATCAATAATTTGTCCCCAAGAATGTGCTAATGGGATGGTCAACTCGACTGAGTTTGCTAGTTGATGCGGATATTTCATCATATAGCCATTATTATCTACACGAACTTTGGTTGAGCCAACTGAAGTTTTATTTGATAGTTGAATTCCTAATTGAGGGGCAAATGTATTAAAATTAGGATGTGAGCCACCTCCTGGATTTGATGGCGTTGACATACCTGTAACGGTGTCATGACCAAAAAGTACGCCTCTACCAGAATCAACATGCCCTTGCAAAGCCGCTGCTGATGTCATACTTAAGTCTTTAAAACCATACCAGTCCTTTGAGCCAAACATAATCACATCATATTGATACGCGCCACTCGCATTTTTTAAATATAAATTTGGGTTGGCATTGAAAGCTGCAACAGATACTGAAGAAACATTAATTAGGCCCATTCCTGCTGCTGGGGTGTCCATTTCCATCCATTTTTTTAAGTTATCAAAATTCACATCATCTGGATGGATGTTTAGCACCTTAATTTGTTTTTGATAATTCATAGATACTGTCGTCCAAGTCAGCCCTGAATCTTTAGATTGATATAAAGTATAACCATTAGTTGTAAGATTGGCTACTTTATCCCAATTTAGGGCAGCATAATTTTTTTCTGAAGCTGTATCCCATTTGTTTTCAGCTGTTAAACGGAAATCGCCATTCTCTTTAATTGTAGATGCTGTTGGATGGCTTAATTGAAAAAAGAAACCGATTGATAATGTCAGCCCTATTAATTTTGCAATTGTTCCTTTTTTTATCCTATTATTTTGATGAAACATGTGACTGTCCCTCCTTGTAAATTCCGCAAAAAACATCTGTTTATTGCACCACTGTTTATCTGTACCTAAAATGATAAAACATTATAAATTTGTATGCTTCAAAATGTTGTGAGAACAACTTTTTGGAGCTTTTTTTTATTCTACTCTATTTTAAATTGAAAATATGTAAAAAACAGATGTTACTTGCAATCACAATACTAAGGTATCTTTTCTACATTGTCAATCCGTTTAAATTAGGTTGACATCAAGCATTTGGGCTATTTGTTATGTCATAATAAATAAAATTTCTCATTTACTAATTTCCTACCTCTTTTTATTTTTAATTCATACTAAATCCCCTTTTAAATACTTTCACCTTTTATTTCATAGCTAGCTCCTATCATTACTGAACTTGCTCTATTTTTGAAACATAAAAAAGCAGATTAAAAAGAAAAAGACAACCTTTCCCTTTCAATCTACTTTTTGATTAGCCGTTTAAACTTAAAATTTCTCGAATATCTTCTTCAGTAAAGCTTGAGAAGCTGCTACCATCTCCACTTGATTCAATCACTTGATCGAATAAATCTTTTTTCTCTTGTTGCATTTTCATAATTTTCTCTTCAATGGTTCCTGTAGCGATCAGCTTCATCACTTGCACTACATTTTTTTGACCAATTCTATGCGCTCTTCCTGCTGCTTGCTCTTCCACTGCAGGATTCCACCATAAATCATAAAGAATAACGGTATCTGCACCAGTTAAATTTAAACCAGTACCTCCTGCTTTTAGTGAGATTAAGAACACATCTTTTTCACCAGCATTAAATTGATTAACCATCTCAATTCTTTCTTTTGGTTTGGTTCCACCATGTAAATAAAACATCTCATAGCCTAATTCCGTTAACTCTTCTTGAATCAAGCTAAGCATCGATGTGAATTGAGAAAATAATAGCACACGCTTGCCATTTTCTTTAGCTGTTTGAAGCAGCTCTTTTAATTGCTCAAGCTTACCTGATTCACCTTCATAATTTTCAACAAATAAACGTGGATCACAGCAAATTTGGCGCAATCTCGTTAAGCCTGCTAGGATTTCAATTCGGTTGCGTTTGAAGTCATCATGATTCATGCCTTGAACACTTTCTTGAATTCGTTTTAAATAGCCTAAATAAATCGTTTTTTGCTCTTTTGTTAGTGAACTATAGAGGTTCGTTTCAATTTTATCCGGTAAATCTTTTAAGACATCTTTTTTGATGCGCCGTAAAATAAAAGGCTGTACCATTTTGGCAATTTGCTCATGCGTCATGCTTTTAAATGTTCGTAGATTTGGGAAAAAGCCAGGCATAATCAATTGGAAAATCGCCCATAATTCTTCGATTTTATTTTCAATTGGTGTACCACTTAAAGCAAACTTGCGATAACTTCTTAGGGTTGTAATCGCTTGTGCTGTTTTGGTATGATAATTTTTTACCATTTGTGACTCATCTAAAATTAACGTATCAAATTGAATGGTTTCATAAATGGCTGCATCTTGTCTAAAGCTTGGATATGAAGTAATCAGAATTTGTGCTGATTCTCCAGCAGTAATCATTTTTTTACGTTCTGCTGCATTTCCTGTGACAACTTGCGTCCTTAATTGTGGGGAAAATTTTTCAAACTCATGCGCCCAATTGTAAATTAAAGAAGCAGGTGCTAGGATTAAAAACGGTTTTTCAGCTTTTTCTTCTTCGATTTCAGATAAAATAAAGGTAATGGTTTGCAAGGTTTTTCCTAGTCCCATATCATCTGCTAGAATACCACCAAAGCCATATTTAGCTAGCATTTTTAACCATTTAAAGCCAAAGAGCTGATAGCTTCTTAAGGTAGCATTTAATTGTTTTGGAACAGTCACTTCCATGGCATCTGGATGGTTTAAGTCTTCTAATAAAGTATGGAATTTTCTAGTTAACACGCGTTTGCCATGTGTTTCTTTTTCTAATTTTTCATGTAAGGCTAACCCTTGATAGCTTGGAATGCTAACCTTTCCTTCATGACTGGCATGTGTTGCATCTACTCTAAGCTCTCTTAAAATATCTGCAACTTCTTGAAAGGCCATTGTTTCTAGTGATAAAATCGTCCCATTGTCAAAGCGATGAAAGGCCTTCTTCTCAATTAGACTAATCAAGACCTCATCTACTTCATCTGGTGTAATACCAGCAACATCAAACTGAACATCTAATAAAGAACCTTCATTTTGAATGTCAATTGTGGTAACTGGTTCGATTTCTTCTAAAAACAGATTTTCAAGTGTTGGATCTACATGAATGGTTGCTAAGCTTTCTAATAAAGGGATTTCTTTTGTAAATAAGGTATAAAGCACCTCTGGATTTGCACCATTTTTCACATAATTTCCAGTTATTTTTTGATAGCCAAGAGCTTCAATTTGCCCGCTGATTTGCAGCTCTTGCTGCGTATCACGAATAAAATTTAGCTGATTGTTTTCGTTTCTGCTTGGATCAGTTGAAATCCGAACCTCTCCATAGATAAAATCTAAGACCAACTGCAACACATCATCTTTTAAGGAAATAAAGAGTTCTGTTGCTAATTCTTTTTCAATAAATTGTTGTTGTAATTGTTCATCTAAGTGGACCGTTCCTACTTTTTTTAATAAAGGAAGAACATAATTCGTAAATTTTGGCGCATTAGTAGCAGAAATTGGAATTTCTTGATTCCCATAACGCTCAATATAATAATTCATACTTTGAAAGTTTTTCATTTGCTCTGGTGTTGGTTGGAAAATCATATTTTTTAAGAGCAACCAATCATAGCCTTCGAGGTAATGAATATCATGATTTTGAATATATAAAATAAAGCTGTCTTGATCCTGAAATAAATCAAAAGAAAGTGGCAATTGATTTTGCACAAAAGCAATCTCATGATAGGTTGCACCATCTACTTCTAAGGTTAATTTTCCAACTTCTTTTAGTGTTGAAATCATTTCTTCAGCAATCACAACAGGTAAAACTAGATACTTTTTATTGCCAAAGATGGATTTATTATCCTTCAAAAAGCTCATCATCGTTTGGTTAGAGACATGTACTTTTTTTAATTCAGCTAGAATCGCTTCATGTTGTGGTTCAATCATCAGTTGATTAAAATCAATGACTAATTTTTGATTGATTTCATAGGTTCCTTTTTGGAAGTAAGCTTGAAAGAAAGCATCTAAATCTTTTACAATGTAGAAGCGATCAAAGCCTATTTTTAAGCTAAGAACAAACACTTCTTTGGCTTGACGAAATTTTTGTTTGGTAATGGGCTGTAATTCTAATTTGTAAAAAATGGATAGTTTTTGAGCAGGCTCAGTAAGAAGCTGGGTCATGTCATTTTGCTTCAGATAAAGACGGCTAAAAGCTTCTGTAATTTCATCGCCTGAATCAGGTTGATCCATACTGAGTTTAGAGAGCTCATGTTGATTCATCACTCTACCAATTCCTTGATCACGCATCGCCAGCTCAACTGCCACTGTATGTTTACAGTAGCCATGATCTACCCAATAGGGGCATTCACAAAAGTCCTCTTCTTTTGGTGCACCATCTAGTTCAACATGATAGATTTCATTTCCCATGACTTTAGCTGTCCAGATTTTTTTGTTTGGGTTCGCAGAAATATCAAATACACGTTTTTCATTTACATAGCTTCTTGCTCGCTCAACAATTCTTTCGGGGATACTCCACTTCATTTCCTTAGCCTACTTTCCATTCAATCCATTTACTTTTTATCCATCCCTATATTGTACTGCATTTTTCAACTTTTATAAATAGTTCTTTTGGTTATTTTTATGAAAATGATGATTAAGCAGTATCTGATGACTAGTATCCAACAAAAAAGAACCTTCACAACGAATAGCTGAAGATTCCTTTTGTCTTTGATCTAATCTAATGCCTCAAACTTTTCTTTCATAGTCGGATTTTTTCGCACTAATTTTTTAACGGTTAAGTCCTCGGCTTTATTATTTGCTAAACGCAAATTATTTTCTGATGATAATAAAGCTTCTTTGGTTTTTTGTAAATGGATAATCGTTTTATCAATTTCATCAATCGCAGTATTAAACTTACGACTTGCTAAATCATAATTTTTAGCAAAGGCCGTTTTAAATAAATTTAAATCCTCTTCAAAATTTGTAATATCAATGTTTTGCTCACGCATTAAAGCAATTTCTTGTTTATATGCTAGTGAGTTAAGGGCTGCATTTCGCAACAATGTAATCATTGGAATAAAGAATTGAGGGCGAATCACATACATTTTTTCATATTCATATGAAACATCTACAATGCCATTATTATAAAGCTCATTTTCTGCTTCTAGCATACTGACTAAAATAGCATATTCACATTTCTTCTCTTTACGGTCTTTATCTAGCTCCTTAAAGAAGTGCTCATTTTTCTTTTTAGTCGCTGTTTCATCGCCTTCATTTTTCATTTCAAACATGATTGAGATAATTTCTGTACCCTGTTCATCAAATTCGCGATATATATAGTCGCCTTTACTCCCAGTTTTTGCATCATTATCTTTGCCAAATTCTGCATTTTTGAAAGCTGTCATTCTTAATCGGTTAAATTCGATTTCACAATGCTGCTCTAAGCTTTCCCCTATCATTTTAGTCGATTGTTTCGCTTTAAAGTCTTTATAAAAAGCAATGGTTTCCTCTTTTTGTTTTAGCTCAATTTCATATTTTTCTTTGATGGCATTTTTTTCTAAGGCTTTTTCTTTTTCTTGTAGGGTCATTTTTACTTGGAGTGCAGCAATCTCTTTTTCTTTTTCAGCACTTGCTTGAAAGACCTCAAATTTCTTTTCATTTTCAGCTGATTTTATTTGTTCAAGTAACGCTGCAATTTTTTGATCTTGTTCAGCAATTTTTTCTTTCATGGTACTTTCAACCTGAGATATTGCTAGTTCTTTTTCTTGTTTATTCCCATTGATGATTCCTTTAAGATCAGCAACTTCTTTTTCTTTTTGGAAAAGCTGTTGGTCAAAGCTACTTTTGGTTTGTTGTTCCATTAAAGCAAGCTCACTTTTATGCTGCGCCTTAGATTGTTCCAATTTTTCATGTACTTCATCATTAAATTCTTTTGTTCGAACTTGATTTAGGATATCAGCATAACTTGCTTCATCAATCGTAAATGCTTTTCCACAATGAGGGCATTTTATTTCACGCATAGCCATTTCTCCTTTTATTTTAATCCATTATATTTTATCTTTTAGGGCATTTTATTTGATTCTATCATCTTATTTGAGGCTAAATCTGTGTTGTTCTGTTTGAATCAGCCCACTTCTTCTTATTATAACAGTTTCTAGTATTTTTTGTTTATAGATATTATCTTTAAAGGAGAATTTTTTCCTTGCCTTATTTTGAAATTTCTTGCATACTTATACTTGTTAGTATCATAATTTAATGAGTTATTGAGAGGTTGATTTCCGTGTTTTATAGAGTTGTTGCAGGAATTGTAAAAGGTTTGATTTTTATTATTAATGGCAAAACTACTGTTCAAAATATAGACAAATTACCTAAAGAGGGAACTTTTATTTTAGTTGGACCACATCGCTCCATTCTTGATCCTGTCTTTTTTGCACTTGCAGCTTATCCGAGACCCTTTACTTTTATGGCAAAGGAAGAATTATTTAAGCATAAGCTGTTAGGCTGGTTTATTGCAAAATTAGGCGCGTTTCCAGTTAATAGAGACAATCCTGGACCAAGTGCTTTAAAAATCCCTGTTAAGGGTTTAAAGGATCAAGGCAGAAATTTGATTATTTTCCCAAGTGGTTCAAGACATAGTGAGGATTTAAAAGGTGGCGCAGTTACAATTGCAAAGCTATCTGGTGCACCAATTATTCCAGTTGTTTATCAAGGTCCATTAAGTATTGGTGGTTTATTTTCAAGAAAAAAAACCAGCGTCCGTTTTGGTGATCCTATTATTGTTGAGCGAAAAACGAAGTTAGATAAAGAAAATATTCAACTATTTGATCAAAAAATGCATGATGCGTTTAAGCAATTGGATACTGAGCTTAATCCAAAATTTGTTTATGTCCCAAAAGAAAAAAATAAACAATAAACTTAACAAATATAAAAACACCCTGTTGCCTTCATTCATGTAAAATGAAAAAACAGAGGTGTTTTTTATCGTTAAAATTATTTCGTATCTAGCTCAAACAAAGGGAATTGTAAATTTGGTGAAAGAAATCATCATTGATTCGATTTCTTTCACCTGTAAATTTTAGCATCCTTGCATCATCAATACTGTCAAAAATCAAACTTATTTTATTCTCCTTCAGTACTTTGAAGCTGATACATATCATAATAAGTCCCTTGTTTCGCTAGTAACTCATCATGAGTGCCTCGTTCAATAATCTGCCCTTTATCAAGAACTAAAATCAAATTGGCATCCTTAATGGTAGACAAGCGATGGGCAATCGCAATGGTGGTTCTACCTTTACGCATTTTGCGTAAGCCTTCTTGAATTAAGCTTTCTGTTTCTGTATCAATATTCGCAGTCGCTTCATCTAAAACAAGAATTTTAGGATCGGTTACAATTGTTCTCGCAAATGATAGTAACTGTCTTTGTCCACTTGAATAGCTTGCACCTCGCTCAATAACTTTTGCATCATAAGCACCTGGCAACGCTTCAATAAAGCGATCAGCTTGGACAAAGCTAGCAGCATCTCGAATGGCTTCTCCTGAAATACTGTCATCCATTAAACGAATATTTCCTTTAATATCACCATAAAACATAAACGAATCCTGTAAAACAAGTCCCATTTTATGACGCAATTCTTTTGTAGGATATTGCTTAATCGATACACCATCAATCAAAATATCTCCACGATTAAATTCATAAAATCGCATCATCACATTAATAATTGAGCTTTTACCACTCCCCGTATGTCCAACAAGCGCAACGGTTTCACCAGGATTGGCGGTAAAGCTAATATCATGTAACACATCATGCTCGCCATCATATGAGAAGCTAACCTGTTTAAACTCAATTTTAGCATCTTGAATGAGGTGCTTACCTTCACCCGTTTGCCCAGGTGCTAATTCTTCATTATCTAAGATTTTTAAAATACGGCTTCCAGAAACGACTCCATCCTGAAAAACACTTAGATAATCCATCATATTCGTCATTGGATTAAAGAAATTTTGTGCATAGGTAATAAATGCATAAATGACCCCTACGCTGATTGGCTGAGTGAAAGAATCATAACCAAAGAATCCTAAAATAACCACTAATGAAGAGGTATAAAGCAAACTAATAATTGGCCCCAAAAAGAGTGCATTAATTTTAATCATAGAATATCTTGACGCTAAATATTCATCATTTGTGACACCAAATTCTTTTTGCAGCCTTTTTTCTTGTCTAAACTGTTGAATAATGCTCATACCAGAAATGGATTCATTAAGCTTGGTATTTAGTTGGCTTAATTTTTCACGCATGCCACGATAGATTCTTGAGCTTTGGTGCTGATAATACCAAATAATAAACCCTAAAACTGGTAGGAAAATTAAACAACTAAAAGCTAACCGGATATCTAAAAAGAACATGGCAACAAAGGCCGTCATAATCGCAAATAAGCCTTGTAAAACGGCTTGGAAAACTTGGAAGAACTCTTTAATTCCTTCAGTATCATTGGTTACTCTTGACACAATAGAGCCTGCTGGAGTTTGATCAAAGTAACGCATCCCTAATGTATGCAATTTACCAAATAAAGTATCGCGAATGTGCTTCACTGTTTTCTCAGAACCTAAGCGGTAAATATAAAGGGAGAGGAACCAAAAGACACTTTTAATCAATATTGTGCCAAAATATAAGCCTGCAAATAATAATAAAATCTGTTGTGTGGCTTTTTGAGGAACCAAATAGGTGTCAATAAAAATTTCAATAATTTTTGGTAGCATAATATTGGTAAGTGCCAGTAAGAAACCAAAGAAAAGTGCACTATAAAATTGCTTTTTAAATGGTTTAGCAAAAACAAATAAACGTTTCATAATTTTTATTTGCTCTTTTACTGGGATGGATTCAGACCATTCATTTTTATTTTCCATTAAGCCTCACCTCCATCTAGCTTACTTTCCAGTTGCTGTCTACGATACATATCATGATACCAGCCACCTAGTGCAAGTAAGGTATCATGGGTGCCACGCTCAATGATTTCCCCATTGTCTACCACAATAATTTCTTCTGCATGCATCACACTACTTAAACGATGCGCCGCAATAATAGTTGTTTTATTGGCACGTTCATTTTTTAACGCTTTTAAAATGGCTTCTTCTGTTTTGGCATCCACAGCTGATAGCGCATCATCTAAAATCAACAATTCAGGTGAAGTGGCTAAGGCACGTGCAATCGAAATGCGTTGCTTTTGTCCACCAGAAAGTGAAACGCCACGTTCTCCTACTTCAGTTTCATAGCCCTCTGGAAATCCTAAAATATCCTCATGAATAGCCGTCATTTCTGCAAATTTTACTACTTCCTTATGCGATAAATCTGGCTCAGAAAAGCGAATATTATTTTCAATACTCGTAGAGAATAAAAATTGATCTTGTGGAACATAACCAATGGATTTCTTTAAAGCATCTAAGGAATAGTCCATGACAGGATATTGACCAAAAATAATGTTGCCTTGATAACTATCATGTTCTCTTAGCATCAATTTCAAAATAGAAGTTTTACCAGCCCCTGTTTTCCCAACAATTCCAAGTGTTGCGCCTTCTTTAATCTCAAAATCAATCTGTTTTAAAGCTGCTTTTTCATCTTCTGGATAGTGGAAATCAGTCACATGGAAATGAATATCTCCTTTAGCAGGTTCTTGAATGGCAAATGGATCCTCAACAATGGTTGATTTTTCCATCAATAATTCATTCACTCGATCATAGCTGGCACTGCCACGCTCTAAGATATTAAATAAATAACCTAGCGCTAACATTGGCCAAATTAACATATTCAAATAGTTAATAAAGGAAATCAGCTGTCCAATTGAAATGCTTTGATTCATCACAAAACGACCCCCTACAATAATTGTTAAAATGTAGGAGATACCAATAATGATGGTGATTACTGGATCAAATAATGAATCAAGGAAAAATACTTTGCGATTCATTTTAACAACATAGTCCGTTTTTGTTTTGAAATCATTTAAATCTTGTTTTTCTTGTCCAAAAGTCTTGATGACTTTCATCCCTGAAATACTTTCTTGAGCCTTATCATTCATTTTGGAAAAGCTTTCTTGGCTATCTCTAAAGGCATCATGTAAGCGGTCCCCTAATTTTTTAGACGCATAGGCTAAAAAAGGAAAAGGAATCAAGGCCATCAAGGTTAAGCGCCAGTCAATGACAACCGCCATGGCAATAATGGTTACCCCACCAGTGACCAATGAATCAACTAAGGTTAAAATTCCCACTCCTGCTACTTGTTGAATCGCTGACAGGTCATTGGTTGCATGAGCCATTAAATCCCCAGTTCGATAAGTTTGAAAGAACTTTTGATCCATATCAGTAAAATGTTTAAATAAATTTGAACGCAACACTTTTTCTAAGCGTGCTGCCGACCCCCATATATGCACACGCCAAATATAACGAAATACATATTGTAAAATAGCGACACAAAAAATCGCTACTAATGTTTGTACTAAAATAATAACAGTTAACCTGTTACCACCAATTTCATCTGCTAAAAAGCCAATTAATCTAGGTGGTACTAATTGTACAATTGCTACTAGAATTAAAAACAAAACCCCAATAAAGTATGATTTCTTTTCTTGTTTAAAAAACCAGCCTAACTTTCTAAAAATACCCATTCTAAATGTTCACCTTCATTCATTTTCTTTGCTATATGATTATTCCCATTTAGAAAACTCAAGAGAAATAGGCCAACTTTTGCGTATACAGGAAGTCTTTTTATTTTTGTACACACAACATTAGATGACAGAAAAAAGGCGAACAATAGTTGCCCGCCTTTCTCTAAAGTCAAATAATGATTGTATCACTATTTTTTCTTATTTGCTCGTTCAGATTGAACTTTCATTGAAGCCATCATCTGCTTAATTTTCTTCTCAGATGGTTTTTGCCCCATTTGCATCATCATTGTACGTAGCATATCTTCGTTAACGGGAGGATTATTTTTAAAGTAATCCATCATATATTTTCTGGCGATAAAGAAACCGCCAACTAATCCTAAAACTAGTGTGATAATTGGTATTAAAATATTCATATCTACTCTTCTCCTTTCAAGACTTCTCAATTAATCATTTTACTAGATTCTGCCGGAAAAGAAAAGAAGTTTCTAGCGTTTTCATGGAATAAAAATAGAATCTTTTGAATTTGGCTATTTTTTAGTAGTTTCCTCTAAATTTCAGGCTCATTTTAGCTTGTATATTTCTTTAGACTAGGAATTGCGCTTTTTTAATTAAAAAGAAAATCCTAGAGGAAATTCCCTCTAGGATTAACAGTTTTTCAATTATTCTTTCCACTCAGCAACTTCTTTTGGATGACTATCAATCCAATTTCTAGCTGCTTCTGTAGGATCTGTTCCTTTATTAATTTCTAACATCACAGATTCCATATCTTCTTTTGTCCAATGGAAGTTTTTCAATACTTGGTACGCTTCAGGATTTTCTTTTTCTAAACCTTTTTTAGCCATTGTATGAATGGCTTCTTCATCTCCCATTGTTCCTTTTGGATCTTCTAAATATTTTAAATCATATTTAGCAAACATCCAATGAGGAGACCAACCGGTAATTACAATGTCTTCTTTATTTTTAATGGCTTGACCAAGAGCAACAGTCATCGCACCAGAAGAAGAGGTTTCAATTGTCCAATCCTTTAGGTTATTGTAAGTTTGCTGTGTCTTTTCAGCAGCAGCAACAACACCTGCACCAGGCTCAATTCCTGTAATTTTTTTATCTGCTTGATTTTTTAACTCTTCAATTGAGTTAACATCCATATATTGTGGTACAACGATACCGAGTTTAGCGCCTTTTAGATTTTCACCTAGATCCTCTACTTGGTCCTTATACTGTTTATATTGCTCCCCATGTGTGCCTGGAAGCCAAGCAGAAACCATTGCATCCGTTTCTCCTTTTGAAAGAGATTCCCACATAATGGCATTATCCAAAGGTGTGACAGAAACTTCATAATCAAGATCTTTTAAAACTTCAGCAACTACATGAGTAGAGGCAACCTCTGTATCCCACTCTACATAAGCAAGAGCAATTCTTTTCTCATTGTCTTTAGAAACAGAGAATAGTGTAGAACTAGCTATTAAAGCGATAATGGCAACAACGGCAACAATAATCCCACCAATTTTTTTGTTTTTAGATTGCTTCGTTGAAGCTGGAGCAGTCTTTTTCTTATTTAAATTTTGGGTAAAACGATCAATGATAATCGCTAAAATAACTAAAGCGACACCATTCACAAAACCATTACCAACTTGCGCACGCTGTAAAGCGGAAAGAACGCCACGACCAAGTCCTGGTGCACCAATCATTGATGCAATGACTACCATTGAAAGTGCCAGCATGGTTGTTTGATTGACCCCTGCCATAATGGTACTTTTTGCTAAAGGTAACTCAAGCTTGAATAATTTTTGCCAGCTCGTGCTCCCAAATGAATCAGAAGCTTCAACTAGCTCTTTTGGTACTTGGCGAATCCCAAGATTTGTAAAACGAACTGTTGGTGGTAAAGCAAAGATTACAGAAGCAAAGACTCCTGGCACCATACCGATTCCAAAGAAGGCAACTGCTGGAATCAAATAGACAAAACCAGGCATTGTTTGCATGAAATCTAAAATAGGTGTAATGATACTTTTGGCTTTATTACTTTTGGCCATTAAAATACCAAGGGGCACCCCTATCACAATCGATACCACACTAGAAAGTAAAACTAATGTGACAGTACTCATTAAATCTGTCCATAAATTTTGGTTATAGATAAAAAGTAAGCCAATAAAGGTAAATAGCGTTAACCCAATTTTCTTATTTGAAATCAAGAAAGCAATGGCTGTCAGTAAAACAATAAATAGAAGTGGCGGGATCGCAACTAAAAGAGAGGTAATCCCATCCATTAAACTTTGACCTGTTGTTTGGAAGAAACCAAAAACACCTGAAAAGGTATTCGTCATCCACTCTGTAATTGTTTCAACCCATTCTGCTACTGGCAGTTGATAATTAGTCATTGTTTGTCACCTCTGTTTCTGCTAATGCTTCAAGTACACTGCCTCGAATCACAACACCAACTAATTTATTGTTGTCTGTTACGGCAATTGGTGTTGGTGAATCATAGATAATTGGAAAAATATCATTCACCAGCATATCTTTATCAATTGTTGTAATATCTGTATCGACATAGTCCGTTAAGAGCTTACCAGCTTTTCTAGCTTCTAATGCACGCTCAGCACGTACAACCCCTTTTAACTGACGTTTTTTATCAACAGCTAAAAGCATACTCACTTCCTCTTGACGCATTCGTGTTAATGCAACTGTTGGACCATCAATTTCAATGTTTGTTGTCAAGGCAGGAACCATGATATTTTGCGCAGTTAAAACTTTAGAGCGGTCCACATCTTCAACGAATGTACGAACATATTCATTGGCTGGGTTTGTCAAAATTTCTTCTCCTGTACCAACTTGCATCAATTGACCATCTTTCATGAGTGCAATACGATCACCAATTCGTAAAGCTTCATTTAGATCATGGGTGATAAAGATAATGGTTTTTTTCACATTTTCCTGTAAATCAACTAACTCATCTTGCATTTCTCTACGAATTAATGGATCAAGAGCCGAAAAGGCTTCATCCATTAGTAAGATTTCAGGATCATTGGCTAACGCTCTTGCTAACCCAACACGTTGTTGCATCCCACCTGATAATTGATTTGGAAACTGGTCTTTAAAAGCTAATAAGCTTGAATTTTCTAAGGCTTTTTCTGCTTTAGCAGTTCGTTCTTCCTTTGGTACACCACGGATTTCTAAACCATACTCAGTATTTTCTAAGATGGTACGATGAGGAAAGAGACCAAAGTTTTGGAAAACCATACTCATTTTATTCCGACGAACTTCACGTAATCCTTCTTTATCTAATTTAGCAATTTCTTGCTGATCAATGTAAATACTTCCAGAGGTTGGTTCAATCAAACGGTTCAATAAACGAATTAAGGTTGATTTCCCACTACCAGAAAGTCCCATAATCACAAAGATTTCTCCTTCTTCTACTTCAAAATTGACATCATAAACCCCAACCGTTGCCCCGGTCTTTTTCAAAATTTCAGTTTTATCTTTGTTTTCTTTGATCATATCCAGTGCTTGCTTTGATTTTTTACCGAATATTTTCGTTAAATGTGATACTTTTACTTTGGGCAAAACTAAACTCCTCCTTATTTTTAAAGCTAAACGAACTTGTTCAGCACCAACAGAATAATTAGAAAGTGATGCTCTTTTCCACAATCAAATTAATCTTATTTCGAGGTACTAGTTCATAAAGCTTGATAACACATCATTCATGCTGTTTTCATTGTCTTCACTTTATCAACCATCATTTATTTTCTAAAAGTAATGTTGAAATGAGCGCTTGCTACTCTGACAGGAAAATAATAAAAAATGAGTGAGACTAAAAGTGTCTCACCCATTCTTATCTGTTATCCGAGGTGCTAGCCTATATAGCTAGATCATATAAAGTGTAATGATTTCATCTTGCTAATCTGTTTCAAAAGCAATAAAGTGTTGCATTCTATTGCCAAGATTTGATTTACACGTGAAGACAAATTATTTTCTTTTTCTGTAAAAATCGACTATTTAAGGTTAACATTCTCTCCTCACTTTGTCAAATATCGAAAAGGAAGAGCCATCACAATGAAACATGATTGCCCTTCCTTTATCAAATGATAAATTGTCTTATTTTTAGAGAATGCTTAGCCTAATTTGTTAAATGTTGCTACAACATTTTCGACTGTAAAGCCAAATTTCTCAATTACTGTATTTCCTGGTGCGCTTGCGCCAAAGTGATCGATTCCTAAAGCAATACCGTCTAAGCCAACATAACGTTCCCAGCCAAATGTTGCCCCCATTTCGACAGATACACGTTTACGAACTGCTTTTGGTAAGACGCTTTCTTTGTAGGCTTCATCTTGCGCTTCAAATAAATCAAAGCTTGGCATTGATACAACAGAAACATCTTTTCCTGCTTTTGCAAGCTCTTCCTGTGCTGCAATCGCAAGTGCAACCTCAGAACCTGTCGCAATTAAGATACCTTCTGGTGTTTGACCTTTAGCAGGAGAAATCACATAAGCACCTTTACGAACATTGTTGCGAGCATTTTCTTTTGTTCCTGGTAAAACAGGTAAGTTTTGTCTGGTTAAAACAAGCATTGTTGGGTGGTCATTTGATTCTAAAGCTAATTCCCAAGCTGCTGCTACTTCATTTCCATCTGCTGGTCTTAAAACAGATAAGTTAGGAATACTGCGTAAGCTTGAAAGTTGTTCAATTGGCTCATGAGTTGGGCCATCTTCTCCAACTGCTACTGAATCATGTGTAAAGACATAAGTTACTGGTGCTTTTTGAATTGCTGCAAGACGAATGGCACCACGTAAATAGTCTGTAAAGACGAAGAATGTTCCACCATAAGTTTTTAAGCCACCATGTAAGGCAATTCCGTTCATTGCAGCACCCATTGCAAATTCACGTACACCATACCAAATGTTACGTCCTTCATATTGTCCAGGTTCAAAATCTTTTTCACCAGCGACCATTGTATTGTTTGATGCTGATAAATCGGCAGAACCGCCCCAGAAGTTTGACACTTCTTTCGAAATTGTTTGAATCATTTCGCTACTTGTAACACGGCTTGCTGCGCTTGTTCCTAAATCATAGCTAGGTAAAGCGTTTTTCCAATCTGCCGGTAATTCATTTGCCATAATTGTTTTGAACTGTGCTGCTAATTCTGGATAAGCTGCTGTATAGTCTGCAAATAATTGATTCCAAGCATTTTCTGAAGCTGCGCCTTTGTCAATCATTGTTTCTTTGAAACGTGTTGCAACTTCTTCTGGCACTGTAAATTCAGGATAATCCCAGCCATAAGCTTTTTTAGCAACTGCAATTCCTTCTGCTCCTAGTGGTGCACCATGAACTTTTGATGTTCCTTCTAGTGGCGCGCCATAGCCAATCACTGTTTTCACTTCAATTAAAGTTGGTTTTCCAGTTTCAGCTTTTGCTGCTTCAATGGCTTTTGAAATAGCGGTTAAATCATTGCCATCTTTCACTAAAATATGTTGCCAACCATAAGCTTCAAAACGTTTACCAACATTTTCAGTGAAGGCTTTTGAAGTTGGACCATCTAATGAAATATCGTTTGAATCATAAAGGACAATTAATTTATCTAATTTTAAGTGACCTGCTAAGCTCGCTGCTTCACTTGCAACACCTTCCATTAAATCGCCATCACCACAAAGTGCATAAGTGTAATGATCCACGATATTGAAATCAGGTTTGTTGTAAGTTGCTGCTAAATGCGCTTCTGCCATTGCAAAACCAACACTTGTCGCAATTCCTTGACCTAAAGGCCCAGTTGTTGCTTCAACGCCATCTGTATGATGTACTTCTGGATGTCCAGGTGTTAAGCTGTCCCATTGTCTAAATTGTTTTAAATCATCCATGCTTACTTGATAACCTGCTAAATGTAACAAGCTATATTGTAGCATTGAACCATGTCCTGCCGATAAAATAAAGCGATCACGATCTAGCCATTTTGAGTTTTTTGGATTCGCTTTCAAATATTTTGTCCATAATGCGTAAGCCATTGGCGCTGCCCCCATAGGTAATCCAGGGTGTCCTGAGTTGGCTTTTTGGATAGCGTCCATACTCAATGTGCGAATCGTGTTTACTGCTAATTCATCTGTCTTGTCAAACAATATAATCATCCTTTCAGGGTTAATACCTTCATTTTAATGTTTTGTCAGAGAAACCGCAATGCTTTTCAGGTAAATTCTTTGATTCTCCTCATAATTCTTTTTTTCTTATCATTTCATTTGACTTCTTATAGGATGAGGTATCATCACAACTTGAGGCGCTAATAACTCTTCTTTAAAGGTTGGGTCAATACAGGCCTCCCAAAATTGCAGATGTATTTGATCAACTTCATGATTTGAAGTTTCTACTGCTTGTCCATTTGGTCCTTGAATCGAGTACCAATAAAGATATTCTTCTCCATCTTTGACTTCTCTAAAAATGGTTTCAACATACATTTTTTCATCAGCTAATGTTAATAAGACATCTGCCATATGGTCATTTAAGAATTGCATCCATTCATCTACCTTGTCAGACATCCCTTTTTTGACCCGAAAACGTCCGCATTCAACTGCTAATGGTTCCATCTTTCAAGCACCTCATTTTTATTTTTTTGCAATTAAGAAGCTGATATTCACGCATCTCAACCAGTAGATTCAGTATATCAAAATCATTTTGAGCTGACAATTTTCCAAAGAATGATTCACAACAAAGTTCAAATGATGCAAACAGAAAAACAGCAAGGTTTAATTGATGGAAACTATTTTTTTACTCATTCTACATGGTATAATAAATAAAATTGATTTCATACATAAAAAGGATGTGGTTCCTATGAAGAGCGTGCAAAAATCAGCTTGGAAAGTCAAAGAAATGTCTAATGAAACACGATTAATTCCTATTAATATGCGGATTACTGAAGAAGAATTCCATTGCTTAAAGTTAGGTGTAAAGCCAAAGGATATGGATGATAGGTGGTTCATTTATTTTGAAAACAATCAGCTTTATTTTCATCGTAGCTGGACTGGTTCTTGTATTTTTATTGCTTCAATTACAGAAAAAAGTCCAGACGATATTTTGATAACTGATGTACGAATTACCCAAAATAAACAGGAATTTAATGTTCCTGAAAAAAAACAAAAAGGTCTCTTTCTAAATTTACTGTATTCCATGTTTACGCTTTAGAAATAGGTTATCTTGATAAAGCATTAGAGGCTCAGCTAAAACGGATATATCGTTTTAGCTGAGCCTCTGCTTTTTAACGAAAAGTACAATCTAATGTATGATCATTGACTAAACCTGCTGCTTGCATAAATGCATAGCAAGTTGTCGGTCCAACAAAAGAAAAACCTTTCTTTTTCATATCTTGACTCATCTGTTCTGAAAGTTCTGTCACAGCAGGCACTTCAGAAATTGTTGCATATTCATTAATGATTGGCTTATGATCTACAAAACGCCAAATATAATCTACAAAGGTCTGCGTTTCTAGCAACTTTTGATAAGCTTGTGCATTTTTAATCACTGATTTTATCTTTAGCTTATTGCGAATAATGCCTTCATTTAGCAATAATTCTTCATACTTTGCCTCATCATAATTGGCTATTTTGGCAGGATCAAATTGATCAAAGGCTTGACGGTAATTTTCTCGTTTGGTCAAAATAGTATGCCAATTTAAGCCAGCTTGCATGGTTTCTAGAATAAATAATTCAAATAATTTTTGTTCATCCTTTAAAGGCTTGCCCCATTCTTTGTCATGATAGTCAATATCTAATGGGAGCTTTGCCCATGCACAACGTATCTCAGTCATCTAACGACCTCCTTTTCTTTTCATAATAGCACATACGTTCCCTTTTGACTAGCTGTTCTTTTGTGCAAAAATGTACAAGCAAATACTTTGCTTCATTGGTTCATTTATGGATAAAATGATTCATGTATGGATAAAAGGAGGAACAAACATGACAGAAAATTATCGTGTGTTATTATATTATCAATATGTCCCAATTGAACAAGGTGAAGTATTTGCAAAACAGCATTTAGCATTTTGTAAAAAAATTGGTATTAAAGGAAGAATTTTAGTTGGCGATGAAGGAATCAACGGCACTGTATCTGGTACTTATGAACAAACGCAAGCTTATATCGATGAAATGCATCAAGATAGCCGTTTTAAAGACATGGTTTTCAAAGAAGACCCTGCTGAGGGACATGCTTTCAAAAAGATGCATGTGCGTTACCGCAAAGAAATCGTTTCTTTAGATTTAGAGGAAGATATCAATCCGCTAGAGTTAACTGGTGCTTATTTAGATCCTGCTGATTTTAGAGAGGCTATGTTAGATGAAAATACAGTTGTGATTGATGCTAGAAATGATTATGAATATGACTTAGGACATTTTAGAGGAGCGATTCGTCCTGAAATTCGTAGCTTTAGAGAATTGCCACAATGGATTCGTGATAACAAAGAGCAATTCATGGAAAAACGTGTCTTGACTTATTGTACAGGTGGTATTCGTTGTGAGAAGTTTTCTGGCTGGTTAGTTCGCGAAGGCTTTAAAGATGTTGGCCAGCTTCATGGTGGCATTGCAACCTATGGAAAAGATCCTGAGGTGCAAGGTGATTTATGGGATGGTCAAATGTATGTCTTTGATGAAAGAATCGCGGTTCCAATTAACAGAAAAGAGCATGTGATTGTTGGAAAAGATTGGTTTGATGGTACACCTTGTGAACGTTACTGTAACTGTGGAAATCCATATTGTAACCGTCAAATGCTGACTTCTGAGGAAAATGAACACCGTTATTTAGGTGGATGCTCTCATGAATGTCGTGTCCATCCAGCAAATCGTTATGTGGTCAAACATCAGCTGTCTACACAGGATGTAATGGATCGTCTTGCTGCAATTGGTGAATCGTTAGAAGCAACTGTATAATCGTGAAAAGTCTCGTTACATTCAATCGTAACGAGACTTTTTTTGTATCTTTCATATTGAAAATTAGACCAAGGCTACAAATAAATACTGTTTTTCTGACTCATTTAACGTTAAGAATAGACAACAAAATCAGATTACTGTCGTACGAATTAACGCAATCATATTTTCAAAATCTTTTTTCCATTTAGCAAAAATTGCTTCCTCACTAAAGTGAATGCGCCCACTTTCACCATAAAATACATAATGATAATAAATTTCCTTCAATAGCTCTGTATCTGCTACAATATAATCCGTATTATAGGCACCTCGTACAATCACTTCTATTTCATATTTTAACAGGAAAATTGTCGCTACTAATGCTGTTCCTGATTCATTCTTATTGATTCTTTGTTCTATCGTTAATTGATGATTTGCACAGAATGCTGTTAGATAATTTTGTACTTCAGATAAATATTGGAAATCCATTTTTCTCTCTCCTTTGTATAGTTATTAATACAAAATTAAATTGCCCATTTAGGCATAATCGGATGATGCTCATTTAATTTCTTAGCATATTTCTGCAAATACATTGCAAACTTTTCATCATCTTTATTTGCTAACGGTCGACAATAAATTGTTTCAACTTGTTTATTTTCAAAGATTGGTAGTCTAGCATCAATTGATACATATTGATTGCCACCTTCTATATATTCAAGCAGCGCAGGTGCATGCTTTAAAGCTGAAAAATCATTCAGATTTTTCAGGCTATCTATCATAATCGTTTTTAAATGATACAACTCAGACATATCCGGCATTTTTTCTACATGAGGTAGTTCATGTAAATACAACCATTCTAAATTTTTCATTGAGCTAACAAAACTAAGATCACTTAACTTCTGCACACACCAAAACTCTAGCACCTTTATGTTAGCATGGTTTTTTAGGGCACTAAAGTCTTTACTTGCTCCAAGCCTAATTGATAATTTTTCAAGTGATGTCATTTGATGAATAAATTCATAAGAGTCAATCGTGATTCCTCGTAACGTAAGTGATTTGATTCTATCTAAGTATTGTAGCTGTTCAATGTCTCTTTTATTTCCTTGAATAGATAATTTTTCAAGTTGTGGATAGCTCTGTAGCCAGCGATAATCAATCTTTGTTTTTCTTTTTGGTAATTCAAGGTGTAAGGATACTAAGCGTTTTGTAAGATGCTTTAGAAAAGCATAATCAACATTTTTTAGCTGACATAACTTCAAGGTACTCAAACATTGTAGCTGCTCAAGAATTTTTATATTTTTCACTTCAATGTCATGACCTAAAATTGATAAGTATCCTAAAGCTGTTAAATTTTCTAAATAATCTAAATCAGCTGGGGCTGATACATCTAAACACCAAATATGTAATTTTTTATTTGGTTGCTTGATAAATAGTTCATTGAGTAAAGCAGCTTCCTCTAATGTTATTGGTCGAAATAATTGAATCGTTTCAATATTTTTTGTTCTCATTATTTCGATTATATCTTTGTTTCTTATTTGCCCAGTTGTTTTTTTTATATTTGCACAATGGCCAGTATATTGAATCACATCAATTTCTCCTTCTTTTGCGTCAGCTTTTATGACTTGCTTTAGTTACTCATTTATTAATTTTTCTTCAAAATAATCGACTAAAAGATCACTAAATAGTAAACTTAGCTGCTCATCAGTTTTCTCTTGATTTTCATTTTTTAAATATGTTGAAAGAGGAATATTTAGTTTTTTATGTTGATATTTTTTACCATACCACCTAGTCATATTGGCTAAATTAAAGACTTTTGCATCAAATTGATTCAATGCAACTAGATAGCCTTCAATAAACGAAGTGAAACGAGCGTAATACGCTGGCTCATCCTGAGCCACATACATCCCTGGATATACTTGGATTTCCCTCAAAAAATTGATGGTTTCCTTTATCATAAGACTTGTATTCATATTTAGTTTAATTTCTCCCCTTCAAATGCATCAACATCATGAGGTGCTATTAATAAATCAGGTAATTTCTCTTTAAATTCCTTATAGTGACTGGTTTCTTTATGAAAGGCAATCGCCTCTCGATCTTGCCAAATTTCAATTAGAACAAAGATCGTTGGATTTGTCACATCTTGATATAAATCATACTGGAGATTTCCAGCTTCTTTTTGCGAACCTGTAACAACTTTTTTTGTAGCTTTTTTGAAAGCTGAAATCGCTTCTTGTTTGACCTTTAAATGAGCATGGTAAATAATCATTTTGATTCCTCCAGTAAGTTTAAAATTGTCTGACATGTTCGCATATTGCTTATTCTTAAACCATTAAGCTTCAATAAAAGCCAGCTGAGCCTCATGGTTTACAATCTCTACTAATTTAAATTTTTGCTGTTCAACTTCATATTTAAAAATGCAACAATTACCAATTCCACCATGATTTTTAGCTATTTTATACTCAGCTTCACAGGTCTCGTCCCAAAACTTTCTAAATTGCCCACAAAAAGCGCCATGACTGACGGCTAAGACCGTTTGATGTCCTTGTTCCATCATTGTTGTACAAGTCTCTACTGCGCGTTTTTGAAAGGATTTTTCTTCTTCTCCACCATACTTAACAAAAAAGTCTTGATAAGGTAGTGGTGGATTTAAATCTTCACTTTCTCCTTCAAAGGTACCAAAATGCCATTCTTTTAACCCTTTTAATCTTGTATAAGGCTGATTTGTAACCAGCTCAAGGGTGTCACATGCACGCTCAGATGTAGAGCTATACGCATGATCAAAAATAATGTGCTGTGCTTTAAAGTAAGCACCAGCTGTTTTCCCCTGTGCAATGCCTAATTCAGTTAATGGTGCATCACACCAGCCTTGAACTTTTCTTCTGACATTAAATAAGGTTTGTCCATGGCGCATTAAGTATAGTGTTTGCTTCATTGCTCATCCGCTCCTTTATAATGACTATCAGCCAAAGTTTTCTCACTATTATCATAGCATAAACAAAAAAATAAGAGTACCGAAATTCGGCACTCTCATTCTATTAATCCTTATTTAATCCGCGCAATAGCTCATCAATGTGATTCCCATATGCGACAGATTCATCTCTTTCAAAAATCAGCTCAGGTACTTTATATAAGCTTAAGCGGCTTCCTAATTCTTTACGAACTAAGCCTTTTGCTTTTTCAAGTCCTTCTTGTGCTGCTTTTAAATCAGATGCCTTGTCAGAAAGAATGCTATAGAATACTTTTGCTTGTTGTAAATCACCAGTTACACGAACATCTGTAATCGTTACGTCTTTCACTCGAGGGTCACGGATTTTTTTTGCTAAAATATCGTTTACTTCTCTTTGTACTTCTTGTGAGACACGTCCAACTCTAAAGTTTGCCATACTTTTCCCCTACTTTCTTTACAACATGATGAATCGCTTATTTACGTTTGATTTCTTCCATACGATAAGCTTCAATCACATCATCTACTCTTAAATCATTAAAGTCTTTAATCATAAAGCCACACTCAAAACCAAGCTTCACTTCTTTTGCATCGTCTTTGAAACGCTTCAAGCTAGCTAATTCGCCTTCGAAGATAACAATACCATCACGAATTAAACGAACGCCGCTATCACGCGCAATAAAGCCTTCTAATACATATCCACCAGCAATTGTACCAACTTTTGATACTTTGAAGGTTTCACGAACAACTGCTTGTCCAATGATTTTTTCTTCAAATTCAGGATCTAACATCCCTTGCATGGCTGTTTCAATTTCTTCAATTGCTTTATAGATAATACGGTGTAAACGAATATCTACTTTCTCTTGATCTGCTTGTTGTCTTGCTTGTGGTGTTGGGCGAACATTAAAGCCAATCACAATTGCATTACTTGCTGCGGCTAATGTGATATCACTTTCGTTAATTGCACCAACTGCGGTATGAATAATTTTCACACGTACGCCTTCGACTTCAATTTTTTGCAAGCTAGCGGCAAGTGCTTCAACTGAACCTTGGACATCTGCTTTAATAATGACATTTACTTCTTTTAATTCGCCTTCTTGTAAGCTTTCAAACAAGTTATCTAAGGTTACACGGTTGGTTGCAGAACGTTGTTCAACAGCCGCTCGCTTCGCACGCTCTTCCCCTGCTGCACGAGCTGTTTTCTCATCTTCAAAGACAACAAAACGATCGCCTGCTTGAGGCACATCATTTAATCCTGTAATTTCAACAGGTGTTGCTGGTCCAGCAACTTTTACACGACGCCCAATATCATTTGCCATCACACGAACACGTCCAAAGGTATGCCCTACAACGATTGGATCGCCAACATGTAAGGTACCATCTTGAACAAGTAAAGTCGCTACGGTTCCTTTACCTTTATCTAAACGTGCTTCAATCACTGTTCCAATTGCTTTTCTCGTTGGATCAGCTTTTAATTCTTGGACTTCTGCAACTAATAGAATCATTTCTAATAATTCTTCAATATTTTGACCAAATTTAGCTGAAATTGGAACGAAAATCGTATCGCCACCCCAAGCTTCTGGAATTAAACCATACTCGGTTAATTCTTGCATCACTTTATCTGGGTTTGCAGCTGGTTTATCGACTTTGTTTACTGCAACAATAATCGGTACTTCTGCTGCTTTAGCATGGTTAATCGCTTCAACAGTTTGTGGCATCACACCATCATCTGCCGCAACAACTAAAATGGTAATATCTGTCACGCCAGCTCCACGAGCACGCATGGTTGTAAACGCAGCATGTCCTGGTGTATCCAAGAATGTGATTGGTTTGCCATCAATTTCAACTTGATAAGCTCCAATATGCTGAGTAATCCCACCTGCTTCACCTAAGGTTACTTTAGTATTACGTAGTGAATCAAGTAAAGTTGTTTTACCATGGTCAACGTGCCCCATGATGGTCACAACTGGTGGACGAGCTGTTAATGCTTCTGGATTTTCTTCTTGTTCAAAATGAACATCTAAATCTGATACATCAATTTGAACTTTTTCTTCAGCAGCCATGCCATAATCAGCTGCAAGTAATTCAATAGTATCTTTGTCTAAGGCTTGGTTTTGAGTCGCCATTGCACCTAGCAAGAATAATTTTTTAATAATCTCTGCTGGCTCACGGTAAATTTTCTTAGATAATTCCGCCACAGTCATGCCATCTGTATAAACCAAGACTTCTGGTAATTCTTTAAATTTACGTGGTACGGGTGGTGCTACTGGTTTTGTTTCACCACGTTTGCCTTTTTTACGACGGTTGTTAAAGCGGTTGTTGTTATTATAACCACCATAACCGCCACGGTTGTTGTTAAAGCGGTTGCCGCCACCTTGTCCACCACGATTGTTGTTGTTTGAAGTGGTAGTTGTTTTAGCTTGACCTTGGCCTTGAGTTGTTTGAGGCCTTTGGTTGTTGCTTTGCGTTGGTTTTTGATTACTTTGCGCAGGGCGTTGTTGCGTTGTTTTATTTTGATTCTGTTGTGGTCTTTGTCCATTTGTTTGGTTCGGACGTTGTTGTCCAGTTTTTTGCTGGTTATTTTGTTGCCCGCTTTGTGCAGGGCGCTGTCCATTTGTTTTTTGTTGCACTGATTTTTGACCACCTTGATTTTGCCCAGTTGACGGTTTTGTCATGGGTTTATTTGTATTTTGTTGTGTTTTTGCTGCCGGTTTGGCAGTTGTTGTTACTGGTTTTGTTTGACTAGCTGGTTTTGCTTCATTTTTAGAACTTTCTTTTTTTGGTGTGAAAACACGATTCAACTTTTCCACTTGGCCTGCGTCCATAGAAGACATATGACTATTATAGTCAATTCCAAGTTCTTTAGCTTTATCAATGACACGCTTGCTGGACATATTATGTTCTTTTGCGTATTCATACACTCTTGTTTTTCCCATGTAATCTACCTCCATTTATCATGCTAATAATTCTTTCAGTTTTTTGGTAAATCCTTGATCCATCACAGTGCAGATTACTCGTTCTTTCCCAATTGCATGACTTAATTCTGCAGTTGTAAATTGAACAGTTATTGGAATTTTATAATAGGTACATTTATTTTGCATTTTTTCTTTTGTACGCTCACTTGCATCTGTTGCGACAATCACAAATCTGGCTTTTTGTTGCTGAATTTCTTTCAATGAAAGGCTTTCTCCAGTGACAATTTTGCCTGCACGCATTGCCATCCCTAATAGGTTTAGGGCTTTTTCTTGATTTGTCATAAGCTCATCCGTGCTTTCTGATGGGTCACATAGTCCAATAACTCTTGGTAAAATGCTTCTGGTACCTTGGTTTCTAAGGGTCGATTTAATAGTTGTTTCTCCATGGCTTTCTTGGCAACAACTGGATCAATGGATACATAAGCACCTCGACCAGGCATTTTTCCTGTTGGATCAATGGCTAATTCGCCTTCTTTATTTTTCACGACACGTATCATTTCTTTTTTAGGTTTCATTTCATTTGAAACAACACATTTACGCATTGGGATTTTCCGCTGTTTTTGCATCTAAATCACCTCTTATTCTTCTACTTGCTCACTGATTTCTTCAATAGCTTCCTCAGTAATGGCTTCAGCTGCTGCTTCTTGTTCTTCAAGCATTGCAATCATATCTGATTCTGATTTGATATCAATTTTACGGCTCGTTAGTTTGGCAGCTAAACGTGCATTTTGTCCACGCTTCCCAATGGCTAATGATAATTGATAGTCAGGAACGACCACAATACAAGAACCATCTTCTTCATTAAATTGTACGGTCAGTACTTGTGCTGGATTTAAAGCATTTGAAACGAATACTGCTGGATCTTCATCCCATTCCACAATATCCATTTTTTCGCCTTTTAATTCATTCACAATCGCTTGGACACGACGGCCTTCTGGTCCGACACAGGTTCCAACTGGATCAATGTTTTCATCACGAGAGAAGACCGCAACTTTTGAACGATCGCCAGCTTCACGAGCAATGGATTTAATTTCAACTGTACCATCATAGATTTCAGGTACTTCTTGCTCAAATAAACGTTTTAATAATCCAGGATGGGTACGGCTTACAAAAATTTGAGGTCCTTTTGATGTGTTTTCCACTTTGGTTACGTATACTTTAATACGATCATGTGGTTGATATACTTCATTTGGCATTTGCTCTTGTTTAGATAAAACAGCTTCGATTTTACCAAGATTAACATAGATAAAACGGTTGTCTTGTCTTTCAACAATTCCCTGCATAATGTCTTCTTCATAACCCACAAATTCATTATAGATAATGCTTCTTTCTGCTTCACGCACACGTTGCATAATCACTTGCTTTGCAGTTTGTGCAGCAATTCGACCAAAATCTTTTGGTGTGACTTCAAATTTAATTTCATCCCCAAGCTCATAGGCGTTGTTGATGGTATGTGCTTCTTCAATGCCGACTTCTAAGCGTGAGTCAAATACTTCTTCTACTACTTCTTTTTTAGCAAAAACATGAATATTGCCTTTTTTCAAATCAAACGTCACTTCTACGTTTTGTGCTTGATTGTAGTTTCGTTTATAGGCTGCAACTAATGCGGCCTCCAATGCTTCAATCACAATTTCTTTTGCAATACCTTTTTCAGTCTCTAAGGCATTTAGAGCATTTAACATTTCTTTGCTCATTGTTCACTCGCTCCTGTTCTATTTGTTTTTAAAATTTAATAGCTAATCTTGCTTTTGCAATTTTTTTGCGATCAAATGTTAAGGTTTTTGTTCTTGTTTTTACACGGAAAGTTAAGGTTAACGTTTCTGCTGTGACTTCATCTAAGTCACCTTCATAAACTTTTTGTCCTTCAACAGGCTCATATAAAGAAATATGAATATATGAACCAATAGCGGCTTCATAATCGGCTTCTTTTTTTAATGGGCGTTCTGCTCCAGGAGAAGAAACCTCTAAAAAGTAGGCTTGAGGAATTGGATCAGGATCTAAACTATCCATTGTATCACTCACACGTTCACTAAGAAGCGCGCAATCCTCTAAGTCAATGCCTCCTGGCTTATCAATATAGATACGTAAAAACCAGTTCTTACCTTCTTTTACAAATTCAATTTCAACGAGTTCAAATTGGAGCTCATCTACAATTGGTTGAACAATTTGAGTGACGTTTTCAGTGACACTACTCAACCTTATCGCCTCCTTTAGAATACTTCAGATATTTAGGTAGCCATCCTGATTCTACTGCCGAAAAAGAGTGAGCATCGCTGCTCACTCTTTTACCAAGATATCTAAATCTGTTGTTATTATACTATAAATACAGGATTATTGCAACCATTCTCGGTTTGCTAAGCCCTCTACCACAAATGACTGCTACTAGGAAAATATCGATTCAGTAAGTCTGGCAATTTTTTCCCTTATCTACTTACTTTCTGATACATTTCTTTTCTTCATAAACCAGCTGATTCCAAGCAGAAAAATACCAGCAAAGAACAACCAATGGGTTTTCTGCTCTCCAGTAGCAGGTAATTGTGCGATTGTACTTGGCTCATCTATTGATGGCTTAGGCTGTTCACTTGTTGCTTCAGCATAGATATAAATCACTGTTTGCGCTTCACTTTGGTAAAAACCTTGCTCAGAGCCTTCCACATGATACAATTGATAGCCCGCAATGTCTTTAGGTTGCGTTGTGTATTGAGTACCTAATTCGCCTTCAAGAAGCGTTTCTTCAGCGATTGTTTCTCCTAATTGATTGTGATACTTGACAACTACTTGTTCAGAAGGCACTTCTTTTTGGTAAAGATAGATAAAGTGTTGTAGGCTGTTTGTAAAACTGCCCTCAGCAATCATAGGTGCTTGAATTAATTGATACCCTTGAAAATCTCTAGCTGTTGTGACAAAGGGCTCTCCTACTTGTCCTGTTAACGGTTCAGTTGCTAATACTTGTCCCTTATCGGTCTGATAGGTCACAAGCGTATGGCCCATTAATTGAGTATATTGATAAGTCACGGCTTGAGGTGTTGTGCCAAATGTACCCGCTCGATTTTCTGGTAAGCTAGTTAATACATAGTTAGGAAATGCTTTAACTTCACTTTCATAAGGTTCACCAACATAACCACTTAAAATGACTTCCTCTTGTAATAAACGACCATTCATATCTTGATAATGTATGACCACGTCTGCTGCCTGTACAAGGTCTTTTTCATAACGATAAGTGACTTCTTGTAAGGTATCCGTGAAGGTTCCTACTGCTTCACCAAGGGTTTCTACCAAATGGTAGTCTGCAATGGGTAGTGCTGTTGCTTCATAGGGTAAATCAATGCCACCTTCTAACAGGATATCTGCTGCTAATTGCTTCCCTGTAAGATCTTGATAGTGCACTAAAACACCAGCAGATGGATTGATTTCATAGAGATAGAGAACGGTTTGGGCTTCCACTTTAAAGAGGCCTTTTTCATTTTCTGGCGTAGCAATCAAACGGTAACCTGTAATGTCTGTTGCAGTAGTCGTATAAGGTTGGTTGACATAGCCATTTAGGATTTGATCTTCCTTTAACGCTTTACCTGTTGTATCTTGATAATGAATCGTTACATCTCCTGCTTTGATTGGTTCATAGAGATAGGTAACTTCCTGAATATTTTCAGTAAAAAAACCCGTTTGATTCGTTGGCTCTGTTAATAATTGGTAACCATAAACGGGCTTAGCTTCAGCAGTATAAGGCGCATCAAATTTGCCTTTTAACACCTCATCCTCAGCTATTGTTTTGCCCGCTGTATCTTGGTAATGAACAATCACATCTCCAGCGATGATCTGTGCATAGATATAAGTAACTTCTTGCTGATTGACTTTAAACATACCCTTTGCATTTTCAGGAGTAGTGGTTAGACGATACCCTCTAAATTCCTGCATCGCACTTTCATAGGGTGTACCAAGCTCTCCAGTTAATGCAACTGGTTCCATCAGCTGTTTTCCTGCTGTATCTTGATATTTTACAATAACATCCCCATACTGAATCTCCTCGTACTGATAAGAAACATGCTGTGCATCTGCTTGAAAGGTACCTGTTGCATTGTTTGGTTTAGTGAGTAGACGGTACCCAGCAATTTCTTTTGCTTCGGTTTCATAAGGGGTACCAATTTCGCCACGAACTAAAGCCTTTTCTTCAATTTCTTGACCAGCTGCTGTCTGATAGGTAACCCAAACATGCCCTATAGTTTCTTTCTCATAAATAAAGGTGACAGTTTGTGGGTCTTTAGTGAAATATCCCTTTGCATTTGCGGGTGAGTTCACCAAACGATAGCCGGCAATTTTATTGGGGCTCACTTGATAATAGCCAGTAATTGATCCGATTAAACGCTTATTTTTAGAGACAACATTTCCTTCCACGTCTATGTATTCAACCGTAATCTCCCCGCCTCTTTTTAAGCGATAAGTATAAATAACAGTTTGTGCTTCTGCTTGAAAGGTACCTGTTGCTCCGTCTGGCGTTTTTGTGATCTCATAGTTTTCAATCTCTATCGGTTCTGTTTGGTAGCTTACACCAATATTTTCTTTAAGAATGGTCTCTTTGGCAAGGGTATTGCCACCCTCATCTTGATATTTAATCGTAATATTGCCACCTGCCACACCTGTGTCATTATAAGGCACCATTTGTTTTTCTAATAGCAGATTTTTTTTTGGTAAACTAGTATATGTATGTGCTGAAGCAAGATAGGCTTGTAGTAAATCTTTTTCAAATAATTCTTCTTTTGCTGATGCGGTTCTATTTGGTGATTCTTTAGCCTCTATTGTTGAAAAAGAAGAAAATATAAAAATACCGATTGCAACTAGGTACCCAACATATTTCCATTTAATTTTTGATGTCACACTATTCTCTCCATTTCATTAAAAACTTTTATTTATTATATCACAATAATTAAGTGCTGTACAAACAGATTTCAAATAGTCATAATTAATTTATTCTTATCCTTAAATTTAAATAATGCAAAGGTTTTCTAGCTTATTTCCATTTATTTATAAAACGAACAGAAACTTTCTAAACATATCTTTATTTTTTCAAAAAAATAAAAACTGCACATGATTCCCAATGAAATCATGTGCAGTTTTCTATTCGTTATTCTTTAGAGTTACATCATATCAAACAATGACAATTGGTTTTCATCTGGCAAATCTTTCAAGACGCCATTTTCGTTCATATATTCAATCAAAGTCTTTGAAACTTTCCCACGATTTGCAAGATCTTCCTTAGAAAGGAAAGGCTTCTCTTCTCTTGCAATACAAATTTGTTTGGCAACGTTGGCACCTAAACTTGGAACGGCTCTAAATGGTGCAATTAATGTATTGCCATCAATGACAAAGTTTTCAGCATCTGATTTATATAAATCAATCATTTTAAAGTTAAAGCCTCGTTCAATCATTTCATTACATAATTCAAGAACCGTTAGCAAATTCTTTTCTTTGGTTGAAGCATCTAAACCTTTATCATTAATTTCCTTCATTCTAGCTTTTACTGCATCTTTTCCTTGGCTCATGGCAACTAAATCAAAATCATCTGCACGAACTGAGAAATACGCTGCATAATAAAGAATTGGAAAATGCACTTTGTAATAAGCTACACGTAAAGCCATTAAGACATAAGCTGCCGCATGGGCTTTAGGGAACATATACTTGATTTTCAAACAAGAATCAATATACCATTCAGGAATCTTCTCTTCTCGCATAGAAGCTTGCCAATCATCTGGAATCCCTTTCCCTTTACGCACACTTTCCATAATACTAAAGGCCATCCCATCATCTAAACCATTATGAATGAGGTAAACCATAATATCATCACGACAACCAATTACTTGAGATAAGGGAATATTATTATTTCTAATTAATTCCTCTGCGTTCCCAAGCCAAACGTCTGTCCCATGAGATAAACCAGAAATTTGTAGAAGCTCTGAGAAAGTGTTTGGCTTAGTTTGCTCTAGCATTCCTCGCACAAATCTTGTTCCAAACTCAGGGATCCCTAGCGTTCCTGTTCTTGATTCAATTTGTTCACTGGTGACACCTAAAACCTCTGGACCACCAAATATTTGCATGACATCAGGATCATCCGTTGGAATGGTCTTTGGATCAATTCCTGATAAATCTTGGAGCATTCTAATCACTGTTGGGTCATCATGACCAAGGATATCCAGTTTTAACACATTATCATGAATTGAATGGAAATCAAAATGTGTTGTTTTCCATTCTGAATCTTGTGCATCTGCTGGGAATTGAATCGGTGTAAAATCATAGACATCCATATAATCAGGGATAACAATAATCCCCCCTGGATGCTGACCTGTTGTCCGCTTCACTCCTGTTGATCCCTTCGCTAAACGATCAATTTCAGCTGCTCTAAAATGATAATTAAAATCTCTTTCATAGCCCTTAACAAAGCCATAAGCTGTTCTATCAGCAACTGTACCGATTGTTCCAGCTCGATAAACATATTCCTCACCAAATAGCACTTTTGTATAATCATGGGCTTTGGCTTGGTAATCTCCAGAGAAGTTTAAATCGATATCGGGTACTTTATCTCCATGGAAACCTAAGAATGTTTCAAACGGAATATCATGTCCATCCTTCATGAGGCGATGGTCACAATTAGGACATTGCTTTTCAGGTAAATCAAAACCTGAACCAACAGAACCATCTTCATAAAACTCAGAATATTTACAATTTGGACAGCGATAATGTGGCGGCATTGGATTCACTTCTGTAATTCCTGTCATAGTCGCAACAAAGCTTGAACCAACGGAACCACGTGAACCAACCAAATACCCATCCTGTAAGCTCTTATGCACCAATTTTTGTGAAATCAGATAAATAACTGAGAAGCCATTCCCAATGATACTTTTCAGTTCTTTTTCAATTCTTTTCTCAACAATTTCAGGTAGAGGATCACCATATAAACGGTGTGCTTCATCATAACTTAATTTCCGAATCTCTTCCTCTGAGCCTTCAATTTTTGGTGTGTAAAGATCACTTTTAACAGGGGTTAGTTCTTCGCACATATCCACAATTTTTTTTGGATTTTCCACTACTATTTTTTGTGCCAGTTCTTTTCCTAGGAAAGAAAATTCATCTAGCATTTCATTGGTTGTTCTAAAATGAACTGCTGGTAAGGTAGAACGGTTTAACGGATTCGCCCCACCTTGGGAATGAATCAGTATTTTACGATAAATCGCATCTTCTTCATTTAAATAATGCACGTCCCCTGTTGCTATCACTACTTTACCTAACTCTTCGCCCATTCGAATCATATTGCGAATAATATCTTCTAAATCGGCTTCGTTTTTAACGAGCTCTTGCTCTAATAAGGGGGCATAAACTGGTTTCGGCTGAACTTCTAAATAATCATAGAAGGCTGCTTTACGTTTAGCTTCATCGTACCCTTTTTGCATCATTGCCTCAAAAATCTCACCTTTACTGCAGGCTGAGCCAATAATTAAGCCTTCTCGTAATTGTTTTAATTTTGAGCGCGGAATCCTTGGTACACGGTAGAAATAATCAATATTGGACATTGAAATTAGCTTAAATAAGTTTTTAAGTCCAACTTGAGTTGTTGCTAAAATCGTTGCATGGAAAGGTCTTGCGCGCTTATAGGAATCCCCTTCACCAATATATTCATTTAGCTGATCATGATAGTCTATTTCATAACGCTCTGCTGCATCCTTTAAGAAAATCCAACAAAGATGTCCTGTAGATTCTGAATCATAAATCGCACGGTGATGTTGTTCTAAGCTAACACCAAATTTTTTCGCTAACACGTTTAAACGATGATTTTTAAATTCAGGATGTAAGAAACGAGATAATTCTAAGGTATCAATGACTGGATTATCTGCATCTGGAATATTGTAACGACTATAGGATGTATTTAAGAAGCCCATATCAAAGGCTGCATTATGCGCCACAAGAATAGTGCCTTCACTAAATTCTTTAAATAAGCGAAGCACTTCTTCCTCTGATTTAGAACCTCGTACCATATCATCTGTAATCCCTGTTAAATTAATTGTCGTTTGAGACAATGGATGACCTGGATCAATGAATTGTTCAAAGGTATCAATAATATTGCCTTTATGCATTTTAACGCCTGCAAGCTCAATAATTGTGTCATAAACCGCAGAAAGACCTGTTGTTTCCACGTCAAAGACCACATAAGTTTCATCTTTTAATAACCGATGGGCATCATTATAAGCAATAGGTACCCCATCATCGATTAAGTTGGCCTCTAAACCATAAAGAATTTTGACGCCATGCTTCTTCCCTGCCCAGTGAGCATCGGGAAATGATTGAGCACCACTATGATCCGTAATGGCAATTGCTGGGTGTCCCCATTTACCCGCTTGACCAACAAGCGCTTCGACACTAGAAACAGCATCCATTTGACTCATTGGTGTGTGTAAATGTAGCTCACTTCTTTTTTGTCCTTCTGGTGCAGTATCTTTACGAGAGTCATGCTTCCACTCTGTAATATCTCGAGCATTCATGACAAGGTCACGCATAAAGCTATCTTCTTGGACACCACCTCTAGCACGAACCCACATGCCTTTGCTTAAAGCCGCAAAAGCTGCTTCATCTTCGGCATTACTAGAAAACATTTTGACTGAAAATGAAGAGGTATAATCGGTAATTTTCAAAATCATAATATGACGACCTGAACGTAACTCACGAATTTCCTTATCAAATACATAGCCTTCAATGGTCACACGACGTTCTTCCTCAAGGATATCGCCCATCCGTTTGACTTCTTCTTTCGCATTGATTTCTCTTCCCAAGATAATGGGACCAGCTGGTAAGGCTGCCATTCCACTTTTTTCATTGCGTTTTTTCTCAGATTCAGCTTTTTTTAGATTCTCAGCTGCTCTGATGGCAAGTGCCGCATCTGCTTCTTCTTTTTTCGCTTGGAATGCCGCCAAAACTGCTTCAGTTGCAGCTTGGTCAATTACTGGCATAATTTGAAATTTTTGAAAACCAAATTGGGTATAAGCCACTTCAATTGGTGCTAAATATTGATTTAATAAATGCTCTTTAACCACTTCATTTTCTACTAATAACTGAATTTTTCGGTCATTTAAGGTTGGGTATTGTTCTCTAAAGGTTTTATTGACAATTGGAGAAGAAACGCCACTGACTTTAATCGCTTCATGCCAATAGTTTTGAATTTTTTCCTCAGTTAATGAGGGCTCTTTAACTTCAACATGATAGCTAATGGCTGCAATCTCTTTAAAAGCGATTTGTAAATGTTGTTGTAGATTTTGGTAAACTTCAAAAGGTAGAATATCAAAAAATTGAAAGGTAAAGTGCCAAGACTTTTGTTGCTTATTCACTTCAACTTTTTCAATTGCGCCATCTATAAAATAAGGCGCATAGCTGACTTCATGGTGTAAGTTGATTTGCTCTAGCAGCTTTTGAAACAGTTCTTTTTTGTCTAAACTCACGCTACTATCCCTCCTTTTCTATTTTAGAAAATCGGAAAAGGGTCTCCTTTTAAATAAGTGACCCTTTTCAATATGCTGTTTGATTATACGTTGTTTTCAGGGTTTAATAAAATATTGACGGTGTTCACTAATTCCTCAGCTCTCACTTCAACTGTTTCTCCTGTTTTACGCAATTTAATTTCAACGATTCCTTCATTTGCTTTCTTACCAACAGTTACACGTACTGGTAAACCCATTAAATCAGAATCAGCAAACTTCACGCCTGCTCGTTCATTACGGTCATCTAATAAAACAGAAAGGTTGGATTGTTGCAATGTTTCATAAAGCTCTTCAGCTAAAGTCACTTGTTCAGCTGATTTCATATTAATTGGAACTAAATGAACATCATATGGTGCAATTTCTTTTGACCAAACTAAGCCAGCTTCATCTGATTGTTGCTCAGCAATGGCTGCTACTAAACGGCTAATCCCGATCCCATAACATCCCATAATAACAGACTGTGAGCGACCATTTTCATCTAAAATGGTTGCATGCATACTATCACTATAACGCGTCCCTAATTTAAAGATATGACCAATTTCAATCCCCTTAGTGAATTTAATCACGCCATGTCCATCTGGAGATAAGTCGCCTTCCTTCACAAAACGGAAATCATCATAAGTCTCTACTTTCAAGTCACGCTCTGGATTGACATTGATATAGTGGCTATCTGTTTCATTGCCACCACAAACTGCATTTGCCATATCTTGGACATGTAAATCAGCTAAAATGCGCACCTCTTCAGAAATACCAATTGGTCCAACAAAGCCAAAATCAGCAGCTAATAATGCTTGTGCTTGCTCAGGGGTTGCTAAATCAAGGAAATCTGCTTCTAAGAAGTTTTTAAGTTTGACATCATTCACTTCATGATCACCACGAACTAAAACTAAAACAGGTTTTTCATCTGCTATAAATAGTAGGCTCTTAATCACACGTTTTTCTTCTACTTCTAGGAAATTGGCTACCTCTTCAATCGTTTTCACATTTGGTGTGCTGACTTTTTCTAACTCTTTTTCGATTTCATGAGATTTCTTACGCATATAGAAGCTTGAAGCCATTTCTAAATTGGCCGCATAGTCACTGGCATCAGAATAACAAATCACGTCTTCGCCAATCTCAGAAATTGCCATAAATTCTTTTGAGTCTTTTCCACCCATAGCGCCACCATCACCGATAATGCCTCTAAATTCTAAGCCACAGCGTTCAAAAATACGTTCATAAGCTTTAGACATTTGGGCATAGGTTTCATCTAAACTATCATAAGAAGCATGGAAAGAATATCCATCTTTCATTAAGAATTCTCTACCACGTAGTAAGCCTGAACGAGGGCGTTTTTCATCACGATATTTTGTTTGGATTTGGTAAAGTGATAACGGTAATTTTTTATAAGAAGTAATTTCATCACGAATAATCGCAGTAATCGCTTCTTCATGTGTTGGTCCTAAAATAAAATCACGTTCATGACGATCTTTTAATTTCATTAAGTTTGGACCATATGTGTCATAGCGACCTGATTCAATCCAAAGCTCAGCAGGTAAGAGTGCAGGCATAAGCATTTCAACTGCATCAATTTTAGCTAATTCTTCTCTAACAATTTGTTTGATTTTTTCAAGTACAACAACTGCAAGAGGTAAGTAAGTATAAACCCCACTTGATGTTTGTCTGATATATCCTGCTCTTAATAATAGTTGATGACTACGTACTTCTGCATCACTTGGCACCTCACGTAATGTAGGTACTAATACTTTTGATTGTCTCATATTTTATTTGTCTCCTTTTAACCCTTTTTCAATAATTTGAACTTTTCCCCATTTATGCTTAAGCATATCTGAAAATCGTCATCACTGGCGTTTTCAAGCACATGCTAAAAGAAACTACGTTGGATATCATTCCATGTCACTAAAATCATGAGAATAAAGATGAATGCAAAGCCTACCAATGTAATAATCCCTTCTTTTTTTGGATCAAGTGGCTTTCTTCTAATTCCCTCAAGAACATTTAGCACTAATTTACCACCATCCATTGCTGGAATTGGCAATAGATTCATCACACCTAAATTGACACTCAGAATGGCCAAGAAATTTACTACATATAAAAAGCCCATTTTTGCGAATTGTCCAGTTGCTGTATAAATACCAACAGGCCCTGATAAGTTATCTAAAGAGAAGCCTTTTGTAAACATACGACCTAAAACAACAAAGATTTGTTGAATCCAAAACCAAGTTTGTGTGAAGCCATACATGAGTTTAGCAGTGAATGAATCATCCACATATTGAGTGGTACCAATCAAACCAATTGTTTTTCCATCTTCTTGCTCTACTGCTTCAGGTGTTACTTTTGCTTCAAAAGTTTTGCCATCTCTTTCTACTTCTAAGACGACTTCTTGATCCGCACTTTGATGAATTTGCTCCGTCATTTCAAGCCATGATGAAATTTTCTGTTCATCAATCGCCACAACTTTATCGCCTTCTTTTAAGCCAGCTTTTTCTGCTATGCTATCTTCTTTAATCGTTCCTATAATACTTTCATTAGAAGCTACGCCACCTCTAACAAAGGCTAGAATTGAAAAGACAATAATCGCTAAAATAAAATTATTCATTGGACCAGCAAAGTTGGTCATCATTCGCTTCGGTAAAGAAGCAGATTGAAATTGGACATCAATTGGTGCAATTTGGACTTCGACACCATCAGGCTCAATCACAGTTGCTTCTCGGTTCACTGAATAACGAACCAGCGCTTCATCTGATGCAGCCGTTTGACCTTCAATGAATAAGTCTTTTTCTAAATCAACAGTCACAACTTCTATTGGAATCGCATTGGTTAGTTGCTTCTTCCCATTCATATTGATACGAATGACTTCACCGGCTTCATTTAAGACAATCCCAACAGGTGTTCCTGCTTTGATTTCTGTTTCTTCTTCACCGATACCAGCCATTCTGACATAACCACCTATAGGTAAGATACGCAAGGTATAAGCTGTGCCGTTTTTTCTATATGAAAAAATTTTTGGTCCAAAACCAATTGAAAAGTCTCGCACTAAGATGCCTGATTTTTTGGCAAAATAGTAGTGTCCAAATTCATGAACAATGACTAATATACTAAAAATAATAATAAACGTTAGAATTGTTTGAATCATATATTTCGCTCCTTCACTTGTTATTTCTGTGAAATCCAACTTTCAACAAGTGTTCTAGTTGACTGATCAATTTCAAGAATGTCTTCTAAAGATGGATGAGGCACCACTTGATGCTGAGCCATCGCTTTTTCTACAGCTGTTTCAATTTGTAAAAAGGTGATTTTTTTTGCTAAAAAGGCTGCCACCGCCACTTCATTTGCAGCATTCATCACTGCAGGTAGGCTACCACCTATTCTTCCAGCCTCATAAGCTAAACGAATCATCGGAAAGCGCTGAAAATCTAATGGTTCAAAATGAAGCGCACCAATTTTTGTTAAATCAAATGGTTGTTGCTCTTTTAAGTAGGCTCTATCTGGATAAGTTAAGGCATATTGAATCGGTTCACGCATATCGCTTGGCCCTAATTGTGCCTTCACACTTCCATCAATAAACGCAACCATTGAATGGACAATACTTTCTCTGTGCAAAACTACCTTTATTTTATCATAATCTAAATCAAATAACCAATGGGCCTCAATGACTTCAAAGCCTTTATTCATCATGGTTGCTGAATCAATAGTAATCTTAGCCCCCATTGACCAATTGGGATGATTCAAGGCGTCTTCTACTGTGACTTGTTTTAAGGCTTCTCTTGTTTTATCCCTAAAACTACCACCAGATGCAGTAATCAATAAGTGATCAACCTGTGACATTTTTTCGCCTTGGAGGCATTGGAAAATAGCCGCATGTTCGCTATCAACAGGTAAGATTTTAATCCCTTTTTCTTTGGCTTTTGCCATCACTATGTGTCCTGCTGTCACTAAAGTTTCTTTATTGGCTAAGGCAATATCGTGTCCTGCCTCAATTGCAGCCAGCGTTGGACGCAAGCCAATACTGCCCATTACAGCAGTTAATACAATATCTAACTCTGGTAAAGCAGCAATCTCACATAAGCCTGAAACACCTGAAACAAAGGTAGTCTGAGGAAATTCTTGGGCTAATTCTACCGCCACTGCTTCAGATTTTACCGAAACCATTTTAGGTGAAAATTGTCTGATATAGTCTTTTCCCTTTTCAATATTTGAATAAAAGGAAAATGCGACTAATTGAAATAAATCGGGATTGGCTGAAATCACATCAACAGTACTACTACCAATGGAGCCAGTAATGCCTAATAAACTAATCTTTTTCATTGTATAAAAGTAGCTGCCATGATGATGACAACTACAAGGCACATCCTTTCAATAGTAGGATGCGTCTGAAAAATTTGGATGCGACCGTAGTTTTCAAACACACCCTAGATTAATCCAACTAAATGCATGATAGGTAAAACGAATAATAAGCTATCAAAGCGATCTAAAATCCCACCATGTCCTGGTAATAAATTGCCAGAATCTTTGACATCATAATGACGTTTATAAGCTGATTCTACTAAATCTCCTAATTGACCAGAAACGGAGAATAATGCGGTTAAACCAAGCATCGGCACTAAAGCATATTGCATCGGGTTAAAGTAAAGGAAAAGCACGCTTACAACTAAAGCGCAAACCACGCCGCCTAATGCACCTTCAATGGTTTTATTGGGACTAATATGTGGTGCCAATTTATTTTTACCAAACTTTCTCCCACAGAAATAAGCACCTGAATCTGTTGACCAAACAAGAAAGAGCATATATAAAATCACTGCTAATCCTGCTTCTCTGGCTACTAAGAAATAATGAAAGCCATAACCAACATATAAACTGCCTAAAACTGCAACTGCTGCATCATCAAAGTTAAATTTGTTCTTTGAAAATACCATCGCTACTAATAACAGCATCACGCAAATATAGAAAATAAAGCTTGCTTCGATGCCATAGTCTGCAAGAAAAGCTAATCGCTCACTTGGTAACAAAATGCTCAGCATCCCAACAGAGGCAATCACACCCTCTAGCGAGAAAATACTTTTTTGTTTCATCTTAAAGAGCTCATGTAAGCCCACTACACCTAAAATGGCCATTAATAATTCTAAGACCCAACTACCATACCAAACAACAGGGACAAATAAAATAAGTGCCACCACTGCTGTCATAATTCTCTGTTTCATAAAGTAAAGCCTCCTATGCTTTTAACCCACCAAATCTTCTTTGTCGTCCTTGATAAACACCAATGGATTGCTCCAGCATTTCTGGACTATAATCAGGCCAAGCAACCTCAGTAAAGTATAATTCACTATAAGCAATTTGCCACATCAAAAAATTACTAATGCGTTCTTCGCCACTTGTTCGTACTAACAAATCAGGATCTTGATACGCTCCTAAATCAGCAGTCATTAAATGATTGCTAAATAATGCATCATCAATTGCCTCTACCTCTAAGGTGCCATCTTTTACCTGTTGAGCAATATTTTTTGTTGCGGTAATCATTTCTGCACGACTGCCATAATTCAAAGCAAAATTTAATACCATGCCTGTATTTTGAGCAGTTTGCGCCATTGCATTCTGGACAGCCTTCTTTGTGTGATCTGGTAATTGCTCAATATAGCCCATCACTTCTACACGAATATTATTTTCAATCAATTCTGGTACAAAAGTATCAAAAAAGTCCACTGGTAACTGCATTAAAAATGAAACCTCATCTGTTGGTCTTTTCCAATTTTCTGTTGAAAAAGCATATAATGTCAAGACTTTCACACCTAGATTACTGGCATGCTTTGTAATTTTTTTAACCGTATTCATACCTTCTTTATGACCGGCAATCCGTGGCATCATTCTTCTTTTAGCCCAACGACCGTTTCCATCCATAATGATGGCGATATGCTTGGGGATTTCTCCATTTGTATCAAATGTAGACATTCCTTGTTGTTTTTGTGTATTTGTTTTTTTTCTAAAAAGGTTAAACAAGCTCATCCCTCCATTTTTACACTGAATCTATTGTAGCAAAAAGGAGCTAAAATGGATATGGAAAATGAGAAAAAAGGCGTTTTTTTTATGTAAATCTAGCTTTTCTTAAAGAAAAATTAAGGGATTACTTAAAAGGAGCTTCGTTTCTAAATTAAACATAAAAAGCAGCTTAAGAGAAATCCCTTAAACTGCTTGATTCATTGTCTTAAAAATGTGGTATCAATACAGAAACTTTTAGTTTTTTTCACTAAAATAAATCGCGTGATGCTTCATACAATTCAGATTAAAAGGTTGTTGGCATTGGCGACATTTTTCACTGCTTTGATAATCAAAATAAGTCATTTCATGCTGACAAGCACCACAAAGTACAACTTTATCCATTGTCTTTTTTTCAATTGGCCAAGGCTCAAATGAATGGTTTTCTAGCTCATTATGACAGCTAAAACAAGCATAATACTTTTTACATGAATAGCACTTATTTGCCACAATATCGACAGCAGAGTGATAGTGCACACAGCGACCAAATGAATCGATTGTTAAACCAAATATTTGCGTCATCTTGCCAGCTCCTCTGCTTAAAAACTATTTTAAGAATGATGATGTCTTTGATTAAACTTCTAATAATTCTTTTTCTTTTTCAGCTGAAATAGCATCCATGTTTTTGATACTTGCATCTGTTAATTTTTGCACATCTGCTTCTAAGCCACGTAACTCATCTTCTGAAATATCTTTACTTTTTTCTAATTTCTTCAATTCATCAATCGCATCACGACGAATATTACGAACAGCTACTTTTCCGTTTTCAGCTTCTTTACGAACGACTTTTGCTAGCTCTTTACGACGCTCTTCTGTTAATTGTGGGATCACTAGACGAATCACTGTCCCATCATTTGTTGGGCTAATGCCAATATCACTCATCATAATTGCACGTTCAATATCTTGTAAACTGGTTTTATCAAATGGTGAAATCATTAAAACACGTGCTTCCGGCACTGTGATTTGCGCAATTTGATTTAAAGGTGTTGCTGTACCATAATACTCAACTTGAATACGGTCAAGTAAGCTAGCATTGGCACGACCCGCACGAATACTACCTAGTTCTCTTTGTAAAGCAGCTTCCGCCTTACCCATTTTTTCTTTTGCTGTTGTTAAAATCTCTTGAGACATCTTATTTCCCCCTTACGGTTGTTCCAATGTTTTCGCCTAAAACGACGCGTTTAATATTACCTGGTTGATTTAAATTAAAGACAACTAATGGAATATCATTATCCATACTTAATGAACTTGCAGTTGTATCCATTACTTGTAAGCCTTTATTAATAATTTCAAGATGGGTTAATTGTTCAAATTTAGTTGCTGTTTCATTGGTTTTTGGATCAGCAGAATAAACACCATCCACATTATTTTTTGCCATTAAAATGACATCAGCTGAAATCTCAGCTGCACGTAAAGCTGCCGTTGTATCAGTTGAGAAGTAAGGATTTCCTGTACCTCCGGCAAAAATGACCACACGTCCTTTTTCAAGATGACGCTCTGCTTTTCTACGAATATAAGGCTCAGCAATTTGACGCATTTCAATAGAGGTTTGCACACGAGTTGGAACACCAATATTTTCAAGATTATCTTGTAAGGCTAAAGCATTCATAACCGTTGCTAGCATGCCAATATAATCTGCTTGTGCGCGCTCCATGCCCATTTGTTCGCCAACTTGTCCACGCCAGATATTTCCACCGCCAACAACAATGGCAATTTCAATTCCTAAATCATGCACTTCTTTAATTTCTTTTGCGATTTCATGGATTGTAGGAGGTTTAATTCCAAATCCTTCATCTCCTGCTAAGGCTTCGCCACTAATTTTCAGTACCACTCTTTTATATTTTGAATCCACCATTATCTATTACCCTCCGATATTTGACAAATCTTATTATTTTATCTAATCCATTATAGCATAGAATTTTTCATTTCTCAGTAAAAGAATGGAAACAAAACGGTTTTATCAGAAATTTTTAATCCTTGTTCTGCAGGATTTCTCTCATTTCTGACATATCATAATCTAAGGTATCTCCTTTTTGGTAAAGTTGGGGCTTTTCAACCTTCCCTTGGTAATTAGGCGTCAATACAACTTTATTCGTATAGTCTTTTGTTACAAGTTGAAGGGTTAAATCATTTTCCTGATCTGTAATCACAATTTCTTCAAGCACGATTGTACCACTCTTCATTTTTTCATTGAAGGCTTCATCTTCAAAGGTAATATTTTTGAGTGTGATCACTAAATCATCCTTTTCCCCCTCGACTTCAATCTCTGTCGTGTGTGTCACTTTTAAGTAGCCCATTAAGATATTTCTACTTAATTCATTGACAATTGCTGAATTTCTAATGAAATAGTCTGTAGGTGTTGAGGTTTCGACTAATTCATCACTAATGATGGTTAAAAGGTTATGTTGTAAACTCTTAGCTATTTCTCTAGAATAAACGATACCATCAATCGAATAGATTTCACCAGACATTTGAAAACTTTTGGCATTCTTATCTTGGTCATAAATGAATTCCGTTACACTATAAGGCGTAAGAACACCTGGCATTGTGTGATCTTCTAAATAGTAACGAATTGGCTGATGATCTTCTAATGAATTCATATATTTATTATAAACATAAGTCAGCGCATCTTTTTCAGTTTTAAAATCTTCTTTGTTGCTTACTTTATTTTTTTCTGTGTCTGCTTGCTTCGTTTTAGTTCCACCACAGCCTGAGATAAAACTGAATACTAATAGGAAGGTACAACTAAGTAAAAGATACTGTCTCATTTTTCGCATTATAATATGTAGGCTCCTTTTTATGTAACAAAAATAGCTTTAAAAAAAGAGCGCCCACAATTGAATCGGGTGCGCTCTTCTATTTGAATGGATTATTTACCCATTTGGCTCATTACTTCATCTGCAAAGTTATCTTCGCGTTTTTCAATACCTTCGCCAACTTCAAAACGAACAAATGATTTCACTGTAGCACCTTTAGATGCAACAAATTCAGCAACTGTTTGATCTGGGTTTTTAACGAATGGTTGATCATTCAAGCTAATTTCAGCAAGATATTTGTTTAAACGACCGACAATCATTTTTTCAACGATGTTAGCTGGTTTGCCTTCGTTTAATGCTTGTTCTGTTAAGATTTTTTTCTCATGTTCGATTTCATCTTGAGAAACTTGATCACGAGAAACATATTTAGGGTTGATTGCAGCAACATGCATCGCAACGTCTTTTGCAGTTTCTTCATCTGTTGTACCGTCTAAAAGAACTAAGACAGCAATACGTCCACCCATGTGTAGGTATGCGCCAAATGCTTGGTTATCTGTTTTTTCAACACGTGCAAAACGACGGAAGCTTAATTTTTCACCAATAACTGTTGTTGCTTCAGCAATTTCAGTTGCAATTGTTTTGCCATTAGCAGTTTTCACTTCTAATGCAGCTTCTAAATCAGCTGGATTTGCTTCTACAACTTGATGGTTGATTTCAGCAACAAGTGTTTGGAATTGCTCATTTTTAGATACAAAGTCAGTTTCAGAGTTGATTTCAACGATTGCAGCAACGTTTCCTTCAACTTGTGCACTTGCAAGACCTTCAGCAGCAATACGGTCAGCTTTTTTAGCTGCTTTTGCCATCCCTTTTTCTCTTAAGTGGTCAACTGCTGCATCGATATCGCCTTCAACTTCTACTAATGCACGTTTTGCATCCATCATACCTACGCCTGTCATATCGCGTAATTTTTTAACTAAAGCGGCTGTTACATCTGCCATTTTAAATTCCTCCTAATAGTTGTTTTTAATCTTCAAAAAGAGGCTCTCTCAAAGTCTATTGAAATGATGCCGCTTCGCAAAAAGTCGCTACTCACTTCTCTTTTACTTAGAGACAGCCTCTTCATTCTTTAATTATTCAGCGTTGTCGCCTTCAACAGCAGCAACGATTTCTTCGATTGATTCAGCAGCTACTTCTTCAGTTGCAGCAGCAGCTTCAACCATCGCTTCTTCAACAGCCATTTCTTCGCCTTGATTACTTTCGATTACAGCATCAGCCATTTTAGCAGTTAATAATTTAACCGCGCGGATAGCGTCATCGTTTGCTGGAATTACGTAATCAATTTCGTCTGGATCACAGTTTGTATCTACGATACCAACGATTGGAATATTTAATTTATGCGCCTCTTGAACAGCGATACGCTCTTTACGAGGGTCAACGATAAACATTACATCTGGAATTCTTGGCATATCTTGGATACCGCCTAAGAATTTTTCTAAACGTTCACGTTGTTTATTTAAGATACCAACTTCTTTTTTAGGTAATACTTCAAAAGTTCCGTCAGCTTCCATTTTGTTAATTTCTTTTAAGCGTTTGATACGTTTTTGGATTGTATCCCAGTTTGTTAAAGTTCCACCTAACCATCTGTGGTTTACAAAGTATTGACCAGAGCGGATAGCTTCATCTTTCACTGCATCTTGTGCTTGTTTTTTAGTACCTACAAATAGGGCAACGCCGCCATTTTCAGTTACTTCTTTCATAAAGTTGTAAGCTTCGTCTACTTTTTTAACTGTTTTTTGTAAGTCAATAATGTAGATTCCGTTTCTTTCTGTAAAGATATATTTCTTCATTTTTGGGTTCCAACGACGTGTTTGGTGTCCAAAATGAACCCCTGCTTCTAGCAATTGTTTCATTGAAATTACTGCCATGATTTGTTTCCTCCAATTTGGTTTTTATTTTGTTTCCCTCTCCAGCTCTCACCTTTATAAGAAACTACCATCAAGTAGCACCACCTTATAAATCAAGCATGGATGTGGATTTTGCGCGACGGTTAAATCACACCTCTAGTATTATATAGTACTTTCACTTAAAATTCAATAACAATCTACTATTATTTTGTTTTCGTTTAAAAAATTGATTTTGTGATATTTCTAAAAAAGAAAATGGTCAAGTCGTTTAACAAAAACTATTTTTTCTAAATCAGAAAAAACATCCCCTATTTGATTAAAAAAAGCCTGTAATATTATTAATTTATTATAATTTTTCAAAAAATATATTGTTTCTTAGGTAAGATAGCTTATAATGTGAATATACATAAAGACTAAACTCAACACAACAAGGAGATGCAGCAATGATTACAAACAAAGAAATTGGCAGAAAGATAAAGAGTTTGCGAATTGAAAAGAAACTATCACAGGAAGAATTAGCATATGGTATCTGTGCCCAATCGCAATTAAGCAAGATGGAGCATGGTGAAACAGATATTCCAATTGATGCCTTAGCCAAAATTTCACAGCGGTTAAACTTACCTTTAATTGAATTTTTAACCCTTGAAATGGATGCCATCAATCAGCAGCAAAACTATTCAGCCTTTCCAACTATTTTTATAAAGGATGAACAACTGGATATTGCAGAGCATGCCGCTATTTTAGAAGAAGAGCTGCAGCGAACCTTTAAACCAGGACGACCACCAATGAGCTCAGAGTTAAATCTGATGGCAATGATTGGTCAATGTTATTTTGAAATCGAAGCGTATCAAAAAGCTAGCAGTTATTTTAATGACTGCTGTACACTTCTCTTAAATGAGCAAAAGTTTTTTTATCATATTGATGTTGCACAATTCTTTATCCATGCAGCTAAAACAGAAATAAAATGCGGAAACTATTTAAATGCCTTAGATACCTTGAAAAATGGGATTACCTTAACTGTTTCTAATGATAAAATGACGGCCATTGAAAAATTATTCTTTGAAAAGTCACAAGTTGAATATCTGATTGGTAACATTACTCAAGCAGATCATGACTTACTTCAAGCATTTTACTTTAGTAACCTAAAAGAAAAATGGTCATTTAGTAGCAAGGTCAAAAAAGTTGCTTATGAATTAGAATTACCGATTTGTAAATTTGTGATGAAATAACTATTTAAAATAGTAGTAAAAGAGCACTAACTGAAATCCAATCAGCTAGTGCTCTTTTATGATTTATTTGCTAGTTGGTGCTTTAATATCCTTAATTTGACCAAATTTATCTAGCTCTATTGTAATTTCAATGACAACCTTACCACTATCATTCAATGCCGTTAAGACGATTGCTAGTTCTTTAAGATTGAATGTTTTCTTATCTACTTTAGCATCTAAGTTAATGGTCACATCTTTTTCAACATCCACACCTGTGAAGGAAACATTATAGTATTTCTGTAGCAATTTAAATAACTTTTGGCTATCACCTTCATAGGATAAAAGATAGTCTGCATCTTTTTTATTTAGCTTTAGCTCATCAGAAACAGCGTTGATTAGTTTAGTAAAAACCTGATAGTCCGTTTGAGAAATCAGTGCTTTTGCTTCTTTTTTTTCAGCCTCTTCCCAAGAGTCATCCCCATTTTTTAAGTAGGCCTTATCATCTTTTATTACGATTTCTTTTGCTTCTTGATCATTTGACATGTTGATTTGATAAGCTTCTTTTTTAGATTGAATGTCGGCGGAAAGATTGAGTTCTGAGTATGCTTTTTCGCCATTGTTTCCTTTGACATCAACACTCATGCCCAACTCAAGTTGGTAGCTGTCGATTTTGGATTGGTGTTCTTCTATTTTTTTAAGCACGCCATCTTTGTTTAAGGGGGCGCTACAGCCTGTTAGCAGCACAATCACTGTTAGGATGAGTGGTAAACTTTTTTTCATTTTTTTTTGCTCCTTTTTTGTTGAGATATTTATTTAATTTCTAATTTAAACCAATTTTTGGTTGAATAGATAATGAAGGATGCTACGAAAACAAAACTGATTAAACTAAAAATAAGTGCGTTTGTTAGTATTGAGATGAAAGCTAGGAAAAATGAAATGATTAGCAACCAAGATGCTATTGGATTGCTCGTGATTTCGATTTCTTTTGGATCCTCAACTTGGATTTTTGGTGAGCCGAAATAAGCTTGGCTAGCTTTAAATGTGACAATTTTATTTTGTGCTTCAAACTGCTGCGTTTCGTTATTGTTAATAGCGATGACTTGATTATCTATTTTTACTTTTACTTTCGCTAGCTTTCCAGCGAAGCCTGTTTTTCTTGTAATTTTCATGAATATGTACACCTGTGTCTTTTTATTTGTTGTGCTTGATTTATAGTAGCATATTTTTTATGGAAATGAATTAAGATTTTGGATAAATGATATTTTAAATGCCTAAAATTCATTCATTTCTGGCAATAGCTCATTTTTTCCCAGCGTAACTATATTTTATTTGGATAACTAGTAAAATGACACTCAAAAGAACCAATAACATATCTACATATGAATAATAGGCACTCCAACTATGACTAGAAGAATTAAAAGTACCAATTGCTACAGAGGCAAATATGATTAATATACTTTTGATTAATGTTGGATATTTTTGTTGTCTAAAGAGTAAAAACAAGTTGATTCCTGCTTGCATTAGTTTGGTAAAGAAAAAACTATAAATTAGACCTGTACTACTTGCTAAAAGAATGTCAAGATTGGGTGTTAGAGCCAATAGGGTTGCTATTATTTGGGTAATGATCATTAAATAACACATTGTTGCGGTTCTATTATTGCGATTGTATCTGCTCATGTTATTGCTCCTAATTTTTTTATTTATTTTTTATACTGTGCTACCTGATTAGTTGATTTTGTTATTTAGTATCTTTAATTTTTTCCTAACTAGAACTTTTATTTTTTATAATAAAATTCAATATTATTTAAATTAACTTCAGTATTTTCATCTACAATATCTGAAATGGAAGATAGCGTCTCTGTATAGTCTCCTGCTTCGAATTCCATAAAAATGTTTATAGCTTCATTAGGATTAATATAAGAATAGTATGGAGAATCTAATTCAAAAGCATTCTTTAAAACAACTTCGTCACCGTTAATTATCAGTTTTAAATTTGCTTCATACTTTATGCTTTTAATTTGATTTGATGTATCGTTATATAGTAGACCAACCACACAGACAATACCACTAGAAGCATATTCAGGTTCTAGCGATATCGCTTTAGAATAATCTTTATCTATCAAGAAAGTCAAAGACTCTTCATAAACCATCTGCTCAGTATGATTAAATGTACTAAATGTGTGATCAATCATTTTTTTATCAGCATCTGTATAAGCACCATTTCCTCTTTCGTACAATTTAAAGACATTAATTGTTTTAGTTTCTTTTATTTTTGGCATATTTGAATCTATTTTAACTGTTTCTATTCTACTTTCTCTTTCTTCATCTGATTTTTTATTAGAAGTATCAATACATCCTGTCAAAAATAAAACTGTTAGTGACATCAGTGTCATTATTTTTTTCATGCACTTTCCCTCATTGATCTTTATAATTTATTTGAAATGTTCTACCTTACCCATTCTTTTGAGTAAGAATTATCTTTATTTAAGTAATTTTTCCAATTCAATTCAGAATAACCATCATCAACTAAATTTGTCCTTTTGGTTCCTTCTAATCTCTTTATGTCAGTTGTAAATATTCATTTTATCTACTATGCGACAAGGAGTCATCAAAAATAATTGGCAAGTCTATATTTTTAACACCATGACCACTATCTTTAATTAAATTATTTGACATTAAATTTATATAATAATTTCCTTTTAATTGAATATTGAGTTTTTTCATATCATTAATCATGTCATTCAATATTTTACCATCTGCTTCACTTTCGTTTTCTTTCATATACAAACGAATCACAATTCCTCTGTATACAGCAGGATTATTTTCATATTCTTTAATTAATGGTAATATTTCTTCTTTAGAAATATTAGTTTGTTTATTTTTATAAAACTCTAATATAGATGGCAAATCTAAGCTAGAGATTCCAATATAATAATTTTTCTCTCGATACATAGAAATATAAGTTTTCTCATGCGCCTCTTCCGTCAAACTTACTACTGAATACTTATCTTTTAGTTCTTCAATTTTCTCATTGAATCGATTGAATTCGTCTTCATACGCATAATGATATAATCCAGACACTATAGATTGCTCTATCTCACCTTCATGCGCATTAAACTGATGAAACAACGAATGGCTTTGATGATTAATCATCACATAAAAAGATGAATGAATGACAGGCTCTTGTTTTGTCTTAAACAAAACAACTGCGGTATTTTCTAATGGAATATAGCTTGTGATTTCTACATCTGTTTTGAAATTCTGTTGCATATATTCATTTGCAATCAATTCTAACTCTTCATAATTTTATCTGTTGTTTGATTATATTTACCATGAAAACCTTCACCCGTATAGTCTTGAACACTTACTATTTCGGAGTTATTTGTTTCTTTATCTTCACCTTTTGACTTATTTTTTTATTTGGTGCGCATCCACCTATAACTATTAAGATTGTTATTAGAACTAAGATTAATCGTTTTCTCCTCATGATTTTCCTCTCTTAATACATCTCATTTTTGAAAACTGTAAGAATTTGATTTTGCTTCGTTTCCTTCAATCACTGTCATCATTTTTCTTCTTTCTCATTCTAATGATAAAAAATTAAATTCCATAAAGGTCTTGCAACTTTTTAAATCCCTCATTATGCCATTTTTTTGTACCATATCTAGCTGGTATTTCTAAATGAAAAACTTCATCATCTTCTTGATGAATTGACAACAAATAATACAAACCTTTCTTCTCTATGAAGATATGTTCGATATCTTCTGCTGGAATAAATTCATATTCTCCATCTGGTTTTCCACCCATACTACTTGTACTTAGTATAGAAACTCCTTTTTCACCAAAACAGGTAATATAGTTTTTTGTAAAAAATGATACAAAAACTGACATCATTAATCTCAAACCATATGATGGTCTTTTTATGCTAAATACGGATATTTGATTCTCTTCTTTTAGTTGATTTTGTTCCAATATGTTTTCTATTATTTTTTTCATACTCTATCCTTCTTAATTGTTTATTTGAAAAAATTCAATATTTTTTAGCTTTACTTCTATATCATCTATAACAGTGTTAGAGTTTAGTGCATCCAAATTATTTTCTTCACTTCTTTCAAATCCTAGTACTACATTTAATCCCTCATCAGAATTCATAAACGGATAATAGGTACTTTTCAATTCAAATGCTCCTTCTAATTGAATGATTGTTTCGTTAGTCACAATGTTGACATCACATCCAAATTTAATACTTTTTATGCTATTTCCCGTATTATTGTATAAAATACCATAAAAATACACTACCCCATCCTCTTCATAAAAAGTGTTAGCGGGAATAAACGTTAATGAATCCCTATAAACAACTTGTTCAGTATTATTAAACAAAGAGAAGGTGCTATCAATGAGTTCTTTTTCCTTTTCCTCATAAGTGTTATCTGTTTGCTTATATAATTTAACAACATCAATATTTTTAGTTTCTTTTATTTTAGGAATATTTGATTCAATTTTTACCATTTGATTAGAACTTTCTTTTTCTTGAGCTGGTTGTTTTTTCGTTTCTGCACAGCCTACTAATAGTAAAATACTTAACAAAAGTATGGATATTCTCTTTTTCATAACTGTCTATCCCCTTTATATATGAATAAAAAACCTCTACCTATTGAAATTAAGGCTCCAATTTTTCTTTTCCATACCATTCAATATTGGTGTAACCATATTTTATTCTATATTATTCTTTACTATTTTTTTAACCAAGGTTACTTCACTTTATTTAACAGCATAACCATTTCAACATTTTAAAATTTTTCATGAAGCTACTATACATTACTTAGATCTAGCTTTATTTAAATCAACTAAATATATAAATACGTTTTTCTAATATAGAAAAATACGATTAAATAAACAAAGTAGAAACTATCAAAAATAGTTTCTACTCCATCTTTATTTCCCTATTATGTAGCAATAGGTCTCGCACCTGAAAATGCTGGATGTTTATTTACTTTTTTAGGACGATTATGTTTTGTTAATGTTGATTGTCCCATTTGATATTGGACTGTTCCAAAATCATTACTAATATGCATTGCCACATTCCCTAATCTTGATATAGCCTCAGCTTTATTTTCTTGTAAATGGTATTGCATATCATTAAATGTTAAGTAAATCGATTCCAATATGCCATAATTGTATTCATTCAATATCAATACAGTTTCATAATTTGAATTTATAAACAAGGCATGTTTAACATAAGGTTTGAAATTTTCAAGTAAGTTAGGAAAATTAGCAATCATTGCTGCTATACCAGTAATGATTCCTTCTATAGAACTTTTAATTGGTCTTACTGTAAAAGAATTAAACTCTCTGGCATTTTCTCTCAAGTTATCATCGAACTCAAACCAAGGAATATCTATCATATTTGCTACTGTATTTAGAGAAGACTCAATCGTTTCTGCAATATCTAAAAGTCCTTCTACCTTATCTTTTATTTGTGTTAGTAAAGAAACAAACCTACCCTCTATATTCTTTGTGAAAGTTTTATAATTCTTATCTAAGGTTTCATTTAATGCTTTCCATCCTTCTAAATATTTTTCTTCCTTAAGAACAGTATTAGTAAATGTTGGTATACCAATAATTTGCGGTTCAATTCCTGCTGCTAACGCCCTATCCATTTCTACCATTGTGATTCTTACACCATCAATCTGTGAGGCATAATTTCTTACTTTTGTGTCTAATGTACTTATATTGCCTTCAAGCATTCTGTGATGTTTGGATAAATTAGAAACAACTCCATCACTAAAACCCCTATCTACATCTTCAAATAAGGCTGGAACATGCTTCGTTTTAATTTCATTGAAAAAATCTGATAACGTGTCTATCAGTTGTATCAATGAAGGGAGAACAGTAGCTACATCCGTTATAAATGGAATCTTAATTGGAGCTAATTTAGGAATTTCAGACAGTATTCCCATACCACCAATTAAACCATCTCCAATTACACCTAAACTCTCTTTTACATTTGCCCATGTTTCAAAAAAATTCATCCCACCACTTGAAAAAATAGCCTCTACTTCACCTTTCAATTCATCAACACGAATTTCAAATTTATTTTTTTCATTTCCAATCAGAATACTAACCGTTTCGTTGTTTCGACTTATTTGTCTAAACCACTCTAGTAACTTATCAGTAATTTGATTTGAAAGAAGAGCTAAAATATCAGGTGTAATTTCAACTTTTTCACCATTTCCTCTCCCAAGTATATTCCCACTAAATATACTAACTGGTAAAAATGCATCTACTTGAAGATTAAGCCACACTTTTTGTCCATCTGGTGTTTCAATTTCTACTCCGATTAAATTACCATCATCATCTTTAACATAGCCAACATGATTTGAAACAAGCCTTCCAAATATAGGGATACCATAAACAAGATCATGAATATGACCTGGTATTCGGTCTTTCAATCCAATCCCTTTTTCTGCAAGTGTCAAGGGATCATATTGTGTTAAATAGTTTGTATAGCGTTCAGGATCATCTACATCCCCAATTTCAGGAATAATTGCAGGATTCAATACAACTGAATGAACATTTGACCAGCCATTTTTATAGGTAACATAATTGGCTAGACCTCCACCTAATGAGTTTCCACCAACATATTTAATATTGCCATATTTCTTATACATATCATTATAATACTGACTTGCTGCATCTAACTGTGGATGGATTTTATCAGTAAGCAAAGAAGCATCTGTTAAATAATCATTTCCACCGTCTCCTGGTTGTGTCCCTTGATAGATAACTGCATATTCATCTGTACCGTCAAGACTTACTGTAATTGCTTGTAAACCAGTCTTTGGATTACTTATAATATCCTTAATGACAAATATTTTGCCATTTATTTCAACTCGCTCGTGTATTTCCAACTCTTTATATACTGTGTCTCCACCAAGTCTAATGAGGTCTTCATGACTTATTTGTTGTTTTGCCATTCTTATTTCTCCTCTTTATTTTCAAAAATAATAGATAAGTCTTCATTTTCTACACCATGGCCACTCTTTTTCAGCACATCATTTGACATTAAGTTGATTGTATAGCTCCCTTTTAATAAAAAACTAAACTTAGACATATCATCTATCAGATTATTTAGTAACTTTTTATCTGAATGTGTTCCAGCTTCTTTCATGTATAATCGAATAACGATTCCTTTACTTATTTCTTCTGAACTTTCAATTAATTCAAACATAGTTCGAACTTCTTCTTTAGAAATAACTTCATTTGTTTCTTTATAGAAATCTAATACTGAAGGAACACTCAAACTAGACATGCTTATATAATAATTTTTCTCTCGATACATAGAAATATAAGTTTTCTCATGTGCCTCTTCTGTCAAACTTACTACTGGATACTTATCTTTTAATTCTTCTATTTTCTCATTAAATTTATTAAATTCTTCTTCATAAGCATAATGATACAATCCAGATACTATAGACTGTTCGACTTCTCCTTCATGCGCATTAAACTGATGGATTAATGAACGATCTTTATGATCAACCATCACATAGAATGATGAGTGTATTACTGGTTCTTTTTTTGTCTTAAACAACACAACTGCAATATTCTCTAATGGAATATAGCTTGTAATTTCTACATCTGTTTTGAAATTTTCTTGCATATATTCATTTGCTATTAATTCTAACTCTTCATAATTTCTTTTCACAATTCGGTCTGTTGTTTGATTATATTCGCCATGAAATCCTTCACCTGTATAGTCTTGAACACTTACTATTTCTGCATTATCATTTTTCTTTTCTTCTTTTGTTGCTTCATCTTTTTTATTCATTGTACATCCTCCTATAACTATTAAGATTGACATTAAAACTAGTATTATTCGTTTTTTTCCCATGCTTTCCCTCCTCGTATCACTTATGAAAACAGTGGGAATTTCATTTTGCTTCCCATTCTACCAATGATAAAACTTGCTTCGTTTCCTTCAATCACTGTGTTAGTTAAATCTTTATTATTAACTTCAAATACACTTTGTCCTGAAGTTCTTCTTAACAACATAACCATTCCGGTATTCTTTAGTTTTTTCGTGAAACTATCATACTTACTTTCTAGTGTACTAAAGTCAGCGCCAATAATGAAGTATATTTTATATTTATTTGCAGTTGTATATAGCTCTTCTAAAATTGTCACTTGTTTTTCATCTACTTGAGCAATTATTTCATAAATATTGGCGATTACAACTACGAGTGTTTCTTGTTTTTCAAGTTCGTCTGTAGCCGTTTCTTTTCTTGCATCAATCTCATCTTCAATTTGATCTAAGAAATCATAAAATTTATCTGTGTTATTGAAATAACTTGCTGAAGTTTTTTCAAATGCAGAAAGTTTTTTCTTCTTACTATCCATTACCCATGTTGTAAAGTAATCTAATGATGAAACAAGTGCTACAACACTTGTTACACAAGCTTCTAATGATTCTTTTATTGGAGAAGAAATGACCAAGTTTCCTTCATTTTCAAAATCCGCAGTTACAATTTCAACTGATTCTGAATCAATTCCCAATGGTAATTGTTTTTCTTCCTTGATTATTGCCATACCATCCCAATTCATTAAGTCAGAGATACTATACTCATCAGGTGCCATTGGCAATGCTATAGGTCTCTTACCATCCCAAGCCTCATCCATCTCTCTCGCTTCTCTCTGAATCCCCTCAATAATCTCCAATGTTCCCTCACCCATCGTTGGTAAGGCACTTTGGAAGATTGTCGGTTCATCAAACTTAATCATCCCACGACCTTGCAGATCTTCAATCGACAATGTCGTACGCCCAACAATCCCACGCGCTTCATTATCATCAATCATTTTCAATGCAATCTGAACCTTAATATTACTTTGAAGATTTGCTTTCATACTTGCTTGGCGACCTGCGGTCACAATCAAGTGCATCCCAATTCCTGCACCTTCTCTAGCAATTTGATTGAAGACTAATTCTAAATCTGATTCAAATTTTGCATTCTTGAATCCTTCAAAACCATCAATCATCACTAAAATACGTGGCTCTTCCTCACCACTAGCCTTCTCATACATTTCAAGACTCGCCACCGCAAAATTACTCAACAGCTTCTTACGACGCTTCATTTCCGTCATCATGCGACGCATAAACTTCCCAATCTTCTCTTCTTCATCAATATTCATCGTATCCGCCACATGAGGCAATCCTCTTAGTGGAAGCAAACCGTTTGTCCCAAAATCAAGCAGGTAAGCGTGTAATCGTTCTGGATTATGCTGTCTTGCTAAGCCCATTAAAATACTTTGTAAGAAAGTCGACTTCCCATAACCTGGACTTGAATACAAGGCAATATGCCCATCCTTCGACAGATTAATTCTAAAGCTTTCCTGCGCCTGCATACTTGGAATATCTGCAATCCCTAGCATTGGCTCAAGCTCCGACTTCTCTTGCCAAGCCACCTTATAATCTACCGTATCCAACTCAGGTAAATACACACGCTCTGCAAGTGGTGGCAACCATGGTCTTGGTAATGGTGCAATCCCTGCTTCTTCAGTAATCGCATGAATGCCATCAATCACCGCATCCAATTCAGTTGGCACCGTTTTGACTTCTTTGCCATCGGATAAGCCACTTAAATCTTCACTTAAAATTTCATATTGACCTAAGTCATTAATCGCATAAATTGTATTATCCACTTCTTCTTGATCAGACTGATCTGGAAGGTAATCTGCCCCACTCCAAGCACTTTGGAACAGCTCATAAATTTCATTGTTCCCAACTTGTAAATAAGCACGTCCTGGTTGGGTAATTTCCGCCGCATCTGGGGTTTTGAGCATTTCCATTGAATCTGATTTATCCGCTACTTTTAAGGCCAATTTGAACTTTGAGTTACTCCAAATTTGGTCATCTACGACACCACTTGGTTTTTGAGTTGCTAAAATCAAGTGAATACCTAGTGAACGTCCAATACGAGCCGTTGAAACGAGCTCTTTCATAAATTCTGGTTGCTCAGATTTTAACTCCGCAAACTCATCACTAATCAAGAATAAATGTGGCATTGGTTCACTCACATCGCCATCTTTATAAAGCTTTTGATATTGGTTAATGTGATTCACATTGTTTTCTGAGAATAAGCGCTGGCGACGCTTTAATTCGGCATTAATCGAAATTAAGGCACGCATACTTTGAGCACCATCTAAGTTGGTAATACTACCTAATAAATGAG
>NZ_FOHA01000005.1 GCF_900111355.1 Isobaculum melis | reverse complement strand
ATCGAACTTGTTCGACTCTGAACCTTATAAATTTGTTGTGATCGAAGCGTAGCGTAGTAGGTATCAATCAGCATCTGTTCACTACGTTTACAGTGGTTCTTGACAATTGCAGACCGAACCTGCCTTTTGGCCACCGTCTATAGAGGTAATTTATGGTTTTTCAGAAGCAATTTAAGAGGGCGAGACAAAACGTTAACGTTTTGTCTCGCCCTCATTTTTTTAATAAACAGTAATATCAAAATAAGTTTCAAATTCATGCTTAGGATCTAACTTACGTAACCCTAATTTATCTAAAAACTGCCCAGTACTATCAACACTATCCGCAATACCAAACCAAGGTTCAATACAAACAAATGGTGCTTCGGTTTGATAGGGAGACCATATTCCTGTGTAAGGAAAATCTTTAAAGGTTACATCAATCCCATGTTCTGTCTTATCTGATTTAATTGAAAAAGTATTTTCTCCATTTGTTTCATAAATCAAAGCATCATTTTTAAATAAAGCACGATTTAAGCTGATTTCAGTATTTGTTTGCCCTAATGTTCGACCATTTAAATCGATATGAGGACCCACTAAAGGAATCATTGTTCTTGTTTTTCTTGGAGAAAAACTTAAATAATAGTCATCAAATGTTGTATTTTCAACCAAAGGTACATTAAAGCCAGGATGAGCACCAATCGAAAATGGCAGGACTTCTTGTGAGCCGTTTTCAACATGATAGCTTGTTCTAACTGTACGATCCTCTAAAGTATAAGTAATGGTTAAGGTGAAATCAAAAGGGTATTGCTTTCTTGTATCTGCACTAGATTCTAGTCTTAAAGAAACAGCTTTATCTGTTTGAGATACCACATCATAAAAGCCATCTCTAGCAAAGCCATGTTGTGTCATTTGGTATGTTTGACCATTCAGTTGATACTGGTCATCTTTTAGTTTCCCAACAATTGGAAAAAGAACAGGTGCATGTCTCCCCCAAAATGCTTGGTCAGCAGACCATAAATACTCAATTTCAGAATGATTATCTTTAATGCTGGTTAACTCAGCACCCTGTGGATTTACTTCAACAGTGAGTTGTTCATTTTTTAATACAATCGGCATAACTTCTTCCTCCAATTCGTGTTCAGTCATTAAGTGAAACCTATCTAACATATTCCAACGTTGTAGCTCTTTTAGCACACGAACTTGGATTGACCCAAATAAATCAAAATGTGGAATTTTGGTACTTTCAGGATCAATCATAAAGTCATAGAGTTGTAGCTTCTTTCCCCATACTTTAAGTGTTTTTAAGTCGTTTGCTGCAACTTTTGTGACGGTATTGCTATCTGGAAAGCGGTCATCTGACCAATAATGAGTTAAAACAGCTAACTCATTATTGGTCACATTTTCTTTATAACGCTTTAACTCATTCTTTTTTACACCAAATGCCACTGTCTATCACTTCCTAAAAATCTTAGTAAATTACTTCTTTGTCTAATTCTTTTAAGAAATTTTCATTTTTAATGTGAATATAAGTCCCTTTCATTCCTAAAGAACGAGATTCAATCACACCCGCTGATTCTAATTTACGAAGTGCATTCACAATCACTGATCTAGTAATCCCAACTTTATCCGCAATATTTGAAGCGGTTAGACGTCCTTCTAATCCATCTAATTCCGCAAAAACAGCTTTTACAGCTTTCATTTCACTATAAGAAAGAGTGCGAATGGCCATTTGTACAACAGCTGTACTTCTCACTTCTTCTGCTAATTGAATGGATTGAACATGCATAATCTCCATCCCAACAACAGTTGAGCCATATTCAGCTAGTAATAAATCATCATCTGTAAAAGCAGCATCAACCCTAGCCAAAATTAGTGTACCTAGGCGAACCCCAGCCCCTGTAATGGGTACAATAGTTGTTAATCCCTGATTAAATAAATCTCTATTTTCTACAGGAAATGCTGTATAGTCACTTTCAACACCAATGTTTGCTTCAGTGCTTGTGATACTTCTTAGATTATCGGTATAATCAATTGGAAATTTTTGGTCAACAAGCATTTGTTTAACACGTTCATTGTTAATCTCATGCTTTTCTTTATAGCCTAACAAAATCCCTTTGTTATCAATAATGTAAGTGTTGGCATCAATAATATCCCCTAAGGTCATGGCCATATTAGTAAAAGGTAAAGCTTCTTCCCCCATCGATACTCTTCCATTTTGTTGAAGCATTGCATTTAGTTTTCGAGTTTTATCTAATAAACTCATTTTATTCCCTCTTTTCTTTATTATAAAATGTAGCGACTTAAATCTTTGTCTTCTACAATATATTCAATCTTGTCATTCACATAGCTTTCAGTTATGGTAATATCCCCCATTCCCATATCTGGTGCTTCAAATAATAATTCTTCCAGTAATTTTTCTAAAATGGTATGCAGTCTTCTAGCACCAATATTGTCAGTTTCATTATTGACTTGATAAGCAATTTCAGATAAGCGTTCAATCGCCTCAATTGTAAAGGTTACATTGATGTTTTCAGTTGCTAACATCGCAACATACTGTTTGATTAAAGAATGCTGTGGTTCTGTTAAGATACGTACAAAATCCTTTGCATCTAAATTATCTAATTCAACACGAATTGGGAATCTACCTTGAAGTTCTGGGATTAAATCACTTGGTTTGGCAACATGGAATGCTCCTGAAGCAATAAAGAGAATATAATCCGTTTGAATGGGTCCATATTTAGTGTTTACTTGAGAGCCTTCAACAATTGGTAAAATATCTCTTTGAACACCTTCTCTAGATACTTGACCAGCTTGGCTTCCTTGCGAGGCAATTTTATCCATTTCATCAATAAAGATAATCCCATTGTTTTGCGCATGTAAAATCGCTTCACTATGGATATCTTCATCATTAACTAGCTTTTCAGATTCTTCATGAATCAGAATTTCTTTTGCTTCTTTCACCGTTACATTGCGCTTCACTTTTTTCTTAGGAGTTAATGCACTTAAGGTATCATTTAAGTCAATCCCCATTTGCTCTAAACCATTGCCCATGGCACCAATTGGTTTCTTAACTTCATCCACCTCAATGGTAATTTCTCTGTTATTAAGCAGACCATTTCTAATTTGCTCTTTTATTTGTGCACGATTTGTTGTAATCGTTTCATTCACTTCTTCTTTTTCTTCTTCTTGCTGCAAATTCATATTTTGGAACATTGCTTCAAAAGGATTCGTTGCATTTTTCTTTTGTTCTTTTTTAATACCAGGAACTAACAGCTTTGTTAAGCGATCAATTGCATTTTTTTCCGCTTGGACATAAACTTGACTATGTTGTTTCTTTCTAACAATTTGAATACTCACTTCAACAAGGTCTCTAACCATTGATTCAACATCACGGCCGACATAACCAACTTCAGTAAATTTTGTCGCTTCTACTTTTAAGAAAGGAGCATTCACAATTTTTGCTAATCTTCTAGCAATTTCAGTTTTACCAACACCGGTTGGGCCAATCATTAACATATTTTTTGGGGTAATTTCTTGTTGCATTTCCGCATCTAATAAGGTGCGACGATAACGATTACGCAAAGCAACTGCTACGGCTTTTTTCGCATCGGCTTGACCAACGATAAAGCGGTCTAATTCTTCTACAATTTCTCTAGGCGTTTTTGTTGTATTCATTTGGTACACATCCTATCTATAATTCTTCTACGATAATATTATGGTTCGTAAAGACACAAATATCTGCCGCAACAGTTAATGCTTCTTGTGCAATCTCTACTGCGCTTAATTTTTCGCCATGTTTTTTTAAAGCACGACCTGCTGCTAAGGCGTAATTGCCACCAGAACCAATCGCTAAAATACCATCATCAGGCTCAATCACTTCTCCACCACCTGAAACCATTAGCATTTCCTCTTTATTCATCACAATTAAAAGTGCTTCTAGTTTTTGCATCATTTTATCTGTACGCCATTCTTGTGCTAATTCAACAGCTGCCCGTTTTAGGTTGCCACCATATTCATTTAATTTTGCTTCAAATTTCTCTTCTAGTGTAAAAGCATCTGCAACACTACCTGCAAAGCCTACTAATACTTCACCATTATATATTTTTCTAACTTTTCTTGCAGTGGCTTTCATTACAACAGATTCTCCCATTGTAACTTGCCCATCACCTGACATGGCAGATTTCCCATTATGTTTAACTGCAAAAATTGTTGTTGCGTGAAAAGTTGTCATTCTATTACCTCCTAAAACTCGTTTCTTCTTCTATTCTATCATGGTCTTGGATGAAATAATCTATAATTTTTCTGTAAATTTTCTTTTGTTACATGGGCATAAATTTGTGTTGAAGATAAACTCGCATGCCCTAGTAGCTCTTGCACAGTTCGCATATCAGCGCCATTATTTAACAAATGTGTCGCAAATGTATGCCGCAACATATGAGGATGAATATGACTGGTCAAACTACTCTTTTTGATGATTTGATTTAAAACATAGCGAATCCCATTTGTTGTGATGGGATCCCCATAATGGTTTACAAATAAATAAGGATGTTCCTTATGATGTTTCTCCATTAGTATTCCGCGACTTTCACGACAATAGTTTTCAATTGCTGCTGCCGCAAACTGGCCAAAAGGAACATACCTTTCTTTATTCCCTTTTCCATGAATCAATAAGACCCCTAATTCTTGATCAATATCTTGCATTTTCAAGGATGTACACTCACTCACACGAATCCCAGTGGCATATAAGACTTCAATTAAAGCAATATTACGCTTATCAAGCATTGAATCCCCTTGAGCTGCCTCAAAAAAGACTTCTAATTCTTTCTCATAGAAAAAGTGTGGTAATTTTAATGCTTTTTTCTTGAGTTGGATATAAGAGAAAGGATTTTCATTTACTAATTGATTTTTTAATAAAAATTGATAAAAAGCGCGTAAACTAGATATTTTTCTAGAAACTGAATTTCTGCTATAGGCTTCCTCTTGTAAATAAGCCAAATAAACACGAACATCTTGTGTTGTGACATTTTCCAAATTGCCATCACCTGATGCTTCAAGAAAATTGCTAAAAGAGGCAATATCTTCTTCATAAGCTTTTTTGGTTAGCTCAGAGTAGTTTCTTTCTGTCATTAAGTAGGTTAAAAATATTTGGATGGCTTCTTTTTTCTCCATAAAAAATCCCCCTTTCTATGGACAAAGTCACTTTATCACAATAGCTAGGGGAATACAATTCATTCTCTCTCATTTATAGAAAATTCTTATAATTCTCTACAATTTCTAAAGCTCGTGCTGCATAAGCTTCATTTCTTAACTTTTTATCTTTAATTTTTTCTTTTAAAGGCGCTAAAATTCCAAAGTTTGCATTCATTGGTTGGAAATGTTTACCTTCAGTATGTGTAATATAATGAGCCATACTCCCAATTGCTGTTTCATTTGAAAAGACAACTAGTTCTTCACCCTTTAATAGTTTAGCGGCATTTATCCCTGCTAATAAACCACTTGCAGCACTCTCAACATAGCCTTCAACACCCGTCATTTGTCCTGCAAAGAATAAATCGACACGTTTCTTCGTTTGATAGGTTGCATTTAAAAGCTTTGGTGCATTTAAGAAAGTATTGCGATGCATCACACCATAACGAACAAATTCAGCATTTTCTAAACCAGGAATCATTTGGAAGACCCGTTTTTGTTCGCCCCATTTTAAATGTGTTTGAAAACCGACTAAGTTAAATAAAGAACCTGCTGCATTATCCTGTCTTAATTGAACCACTGCATGAGGTCGCTCACCTGTTTTAGGATCCTCTAAGCCAACTGGTTTCATTGGTCCAAATAATAAGGTTTTATGCCCTCTAGCAGCCATGACTTCAACTGGCATACAGCCTTCAAAGAATTTTTCTTTTTCAAAAGTATTAAGTGGCGCAACTTCTGCATGGATTAAGGCATCTTGGAAGGCATCAAATTCTTCTCTTGTCATTGGACAATTTAAATAGGCTGCTTCTCCCTTATCATAACGTGATTTTAGATAAACCTTATCCATATCAATTGTGCTTTTATCTACGATTGGTGCTGCAGCATCATAGAAATATAAGCCATCTTCCTCTGTAAATTCAGCAATTGCTTTTGCTAAAGGACTAGAAGTTAGCGGTCCTGTTGCAATAATCGTAATACCATCAGGAATAGCAGTGATTTCTTCAGAAAATACTGTAATATTTGGATGATTTTTTAATTTCTCTGTTACAGCTGCAGAAAAGCCATCACGGTCTACAGCCAAAGCGCCTCCAGCAGGAACAGCATGTTGATCTGCCATGTCAATAATGACAGAATTCAATAAGCGCATTTCTTCTTTTAAAAGTCCAGCAGCAATCGTTACTTGATTGCCTCTCAATGAATTCGTACAGACCAATTCAGCGAAATCTGAAGTATGATGTGCTTCTGTATTTTTTACAGGTCTCATTTCATATAAATGAACTTGTACACCAGCCTCTGCAGCTTGCCAAGCAGCTTCACTCCCAGCTAAGCCAGCTCCAATGATATTAATAAATTGTTCAGTCATTAAATCATCCTTTCAAACAATATTGCGATTTATTTTTGTGCTTCTTCTTTATAATCACAGTTACTACATTGAATTTGCTTGCCACCTCTTAGTTTCTTCTCAACTAAATAATGGTCACATTTTGGACAGTTTCTACCAATTGGCTTATCCCATGAAACAAACTCACAGGTTGGATATTGATCACAACCGTAGAAAAGTCTATTTTTCTTAGATTTACGTTCAATAATATGTCCTTTACCACAAGTTGGGCAAGTAATCCCTGTATCTTTAACAATGGCTTTTGTATTACGACATTCTGGGAAATTACTACATGCATAGAATTTTCCATAACGACCCATTTTAATCACCATTGGATGACCACAAAGCTCACAATCAAAGCCAGCTGGTTCATCTTTAATTTGAATTTTTTCAATGCCTTCTTCAGCTTTTTCAAGTTCAATTTTAAATGGTTGATAGAATTTATCAATAACAGTTACCCATTTTTGATGCCCTACACCGATTTCATCTAACTCTTTTTCCATTTCAGCAGTAAAATGAATATCAACAATTTGAGGGAAAAAGTCAACAATTAAGCCATTTACAATTTCACCTAACTCAGTTGGCTCAAAACGTTTACTTTTTAAAGCCACATAATATCTTCTTTGAATAGTTTCTAAAGTGGGTGCATAAGTTGATGGACGCCCAACTCCGTTTTCTTCCAATGCTTTAACTAGTCTTGCTTCTGTAAAGCGTGGTGGTGGCTGAGTAAAGTGTTGCTTCGGCTCCATATCAACTGATTTGACAAGATCGCCTTTTTCCATATCTGGTAAAATATTCTCTTTTTCTTCACTACCATCATCTGTGCCTTCAATATAGACTTTGGTAAAACCTGGGAACTTAACTTTTGAGCCATTCGCTCTAAATAGGACATCATTTTGAACCAAATCAACTGTCATCGTATCAAAGATAGCTGGTTTCATTTGGCTGGCTACAAAACGAGACCAAATCAATTTATAAAGTTTTAATTGATCTTTACTTAAATACTTTTCGACTTCTTCAGGTGTTCTTAACACGCTTGAAGGACGAATGGCTTCATGAGCATCTTGTGCGCCTTGCGCTTTTTTCGTTACTTTTACTTCAGTAGCAGTATATTCTTTTCCGTAAGTTTCTTGAATAAATCCAGCTGCTTCACCTTTGGCACTATCAGCAATACGTGTTGAATCGGTACGCATATAGGTAATCAGACCGACTGCTCCACCTCTACCAATTGCAATCCCTTCATACAATTGCTGTGCAACCATCATTGTTTTTCTTGTTCTGAAATTTAATTTTCTAGCAGCTTCCTGTTGTAAACTACTTGTTGTAAAAGGTAATGCTGGATTTCTTTTACGTTCCTTTTTCACAACTTTAGCGACTTCGAAGTCTTTACCATTTAGTTTAGACATCACTTCTTTTACATCTTCAGCATTGGATAAGGCTTTTTTCTTACCATCTACGCCATAAAAAGCAGCTTTAAATTTCTTTGTTTGCTTTTTAAAATTACCACCAATTGTCCAATATTCTTCTGGTTTAAAGCGACGAATTTCATTTTCACGGTCAATAATCAATTTAAGCGCAACAGATTGTACACGACCTGCACTTAAGCCTTTTTTGACTTTTTTCCATAAAATCGGACTAATGTTATAGCCAACTAAGCGGTCTAAGATACGTCTTGCTTGTTGTGCATCAATTAAATCCATGTTTAAAGCACGAGGTTCTTTAAAAGCCTCTTTAACCGCTTCTTTGGTAATTTCATTAAATACAACACGGTTTTTATCCTCTTTGTCTAATCCAAATAAAGTCGCAAGGTGCCAAGCAATCGCTTCTCCCTCGCGATCCGGATCGGCTGCGAGATAAACTTTATCTGCTTTTTTAACATATTTTTTTAAATTTCTAATTAATTCACCTTTACCTCTAATTGAAATATAATGAGGTTCATAGTTGTTTTCAACATCTACCCCCATTTTACTCTTTGGTAAATCTCTTACATGTCCTGCGCTTGCTACTACTTTATAATTTTTCCCAAGATACTTTTCAATTGTTTTCGCTTTAGCAGGTGATTCCACTATTACTAAATATTTATAAGCCATTAAGAAACTCCTTCCATTAAAGGTTATTATTTATTTATCGTTAACTAGCTTGGATAGCATCAATAAATCAATCATCCAAATCGTAACCCATCTTATGCTATCTGAGGGGTCTTTGTCAACAGATAGTTTTTTTCCTACTATATAATAACCACAAAATTTGTCTCTTTTTTAGCCTAATTCCTCTAAAATGTGCTGTGCATGATAAACTGATTTAGCACCTTGTTGAATCAATTCATTGGTTCCCATTGAGGAGGCACTTGTAATACTCCCAGGTACTGCAAACACTGACTTTCCATATTCTAATGCTAAATTTGCAGTAATCAAACTACCGCTTCTTTTTTTAGCTTCTACAACCAAACAACCTTGCCCAAGCGCCGCAATAATTCTATTTCTCATTGGAAAATGATATTTTTTTGGTGGTGAACCAATGGGGTACTCTGATAGCAATAATTGTTCTGTTGCAATTTTCTTTTGTAAAAAAGCATTTTCTTTTGGATAAACAACATCTAATCCAGCTCCTACTACCCCAATGGTTTTGCCTTTTAACGAAAGTGCGAGTTGGTGAGAGCAAGTATCAATTCCTCTGGCTAAACCACTAACAATCACATAATCTTCTTTGATTAAGCCAGGTAAAATACATTGTAAGCTTCGTTTTCCATATTGACTCATTTTCCTACATCCAACAACAGCCATTTTCTTTTTTGAAAGTAAACTAATATCTCCTTGATAAAATAATAAGACTGGCGGGCAATCCATTTCTTTAAATAATGAAGGATAACAGGTATCAATCATTGTAAACCATTTAATATTTTGCTCTTGATAACGTGCGACTAAAGTAGGAATATCCACTTGATGATAACTTTCTAAAAAATCATGAATCACACCTTTAGGTAGTTGAGCAATTAAAGCTAACTCATAAGGGGAAATTTCTGCTTGATCAATACAGGCAGCAATACAGTAAATAATCCCTTTGGTCGTCATGTGTTTACAGTGAAATAAATGAAAAATTTGTTGTTTAAGCTCTTCTTTATTCATAAAAAAACTCCTTTACATATCATTGCGTTCAAATACAATATATGCAAAAAAGTTCTTTTTTATTTAATATAATCTTTAATTGGCGCAAAGGTTTTACGATGGATGGGAGTAATCCCATGTTTTCCAAGACCTTCTAAATGCTTTTTAGTACCGTATCCAGCATTATTTTCAAAGTCATAACCAGGATAAGTCTGTCCATAATCTTTCATCATTTCATCTCTTATCACTTTGGCAACAATACTTGCCGCAGCTATTGAAATGCTTCGTGCATCCCCTTTAATGAGGTTTTCTTGTGGCATAGGAAGCGGTAGGGTCATGGCATCAATCAATAAATATTCTGGTTGAGGATTTAGCTGTTCAACTGCTTGCACCATTGCTAATTTGGAAGCTTGATAAATATTGACTTGATCAATGGTTTGTTCATCAATAATACCAACACCAATTGAAATCGCTGCTTCTTTAATTTTTTCAAAAAGCATTTGGCGTTTCTTTTCAGATAATTGCTTTGAATCATTGATTTCTAAAACATGAAAATCTTTGGGTAAAATCACTGCAGCTGCAACAACCGGACCAGCTAAAGGACCTCTTCCAACTTCATCAATGCCAGCAATATAGGTTTGCCCATTATGCCAAATTTCTTTTTCAAATTGTAGCATTTCCTGAAACTTTTCTTCTAACTGTTGCTGTTTAAGTTGCTTTTTGCGCCAGCTAACAATCTGTGTTTGTACACCTTTTCGTTCATCTTTTAAGAGTGCTACAAATAATGGATCTGTTTCACTCTGAATCGTCTGAAGCAGTGCTTTTACTTCTTGAATTGTTTGACTCATCTTTATCACCTTATTCAGTTAGGGAAACAGGGACCATGTCTAAGGTAAAGCGCCCTAATTTTCCACTTCTAATTTCATAAATCACCATTTCACTGGCACGATCATAATCATCTCTAAAACCACGTTTCTCACTAATACGCATTAATAATTCTGGTGGCTCTAACTGAGCCTCTTCCTTTGTTAAAGCATATCTTTTCTCTAATTGCTGCGCATAATTTTCTTTGAAAAAAGCTAAGCCATATAAGGCAATATCATCCATATTTAACAAAGTATCCTTAATAGCACCTGTTAACGCTAGTTTTTTGCCAATCATTGGATCTTCAAACTTAGGCCATAAAATACCAGGCGTATCTAGCAATTCAATCTCTTTACCAAATTTTAACCATTGTTGTCCTTTTGTGACACCAGGCTTATTTCCGGTTTTTGCAATATTTTTTTTCACCATACGATTAATTAGGGTTGATTTCCCAACATTAGGAATACCAATACTCATTGCACGAATGGCTCTTGGATTCACTCCTTTTGCTTTGAATCGATCAAATTTCTCTTTTAATAAGGCTTTAGAAGTACTTAATATTTTGTTCATTCCTTTACCTTCTTGTGCCACAATTGGGATAGCTGAAATGCCCTCATTAGCAAAATAAGTGATCCATGCTTTTGTTTGTGCTTCATCTGCTAAATCACTTTTATTTAAAATAATAATTCTTGGTTTTTGACCAATAATATCATCTAAAATCGGATTACGGCTTGATAAAGGTAAACGTGCATCTACTAATTCATAGACAATGTCTACTAATTTTATTTTTTCAGAAACTTCTCTTCTTGCTTTAGCCATATGGCCTGGAAACCACTGTATTGTCATTTTCTTACTCCTTCTCAAAAAAAGAATGGCCTTTATGCCACTCTTTTCTCCTTATTTTTCCTGTCCATTCGTTGGAATGGTCCCAATTTTATTTAAAGGCCAAAAACGCAATTTTGCTTCACCAATTATTTTATCTTGTTGAATAAAGCCAATTTGTCTACCATCATGAGATACTTTTCTATTATCTCCTAAAACAAAAATCTGCCCCTCTGGTACAACGCTAACGCCTTGAATATCTTCTAATATAAAATCAGGTGTCAACAACTCACCTGTTACCAAGTCTGATTTATATTCATCCAAATAGGGTTCCTCATAGGCTTTATCATTTACATATAAAATATCATTCTTATATTCAATCTTATCTCCTGGTAAACCAATTACACGTTTAATATACTCTCGTTTTGGATCATCTGGTGCAGGAAAAATAACCACATCAAAACGATCAATAGTCGTTACTTTGCTTACAATTAGGTGATCTTGATCTGCTAATGTTGGTGCCATAGATTTTCCATCTACTATCACTGGAATAAATAAAAAGCGATGCACTAACCAGACAATGGCTAAACTAATGGCAATTGTTACACCAAAACTGACTAAATCACTCTTTTTATTGCTCTTCTTTCCTTTTTCTGAACCTGATCGAGTCCCATGAATTTGACTTCTAGAGGGTAATTGCTGATTGTTTGAAAAATGATCCAATTTGTTTCCTTCTCTCGTTATAAAATTATTTGTGTATGAACCCGATATGTTCTCTTGGACCATAAATGAAAATGACTTTTCCAATCACTTGATTTTCGTTAATTGTACCAAAATAACGGCTATCTTTGCTAGATCTTCGATTGTCTCCTAAAACAAAAAACTGATTTTTAGGCACCGTTTTTTTACTTGTAATTTCTTCTAATGTAAAATCTGAAGTCCATAATTCATGTTTATTTACCTTTTCATCTTGATATTGACTCAAAAATTTTTCATCTATTTGTTGATCATCTATATATAAAGCATCATCTTTATAAGAAATTCTCTCACCTGGTAAACCAATTACTCGTTTCACATAGGTTTTCCCTTTACTGTCTTGAAATACAATCACATCGAACCTTTTAATGGCTGAAAAGGATGTCATCAGTATGCGGTCATTACCTTCGATGGTTGGAGCCATAGATGTTCCATCAATCACTACAGGAATAAAGACAAAATTTCTTAACACAAGTGTAAAAGCTAAGGCAATAAGTATGGCTTTAAACCAGTCCCATAAATGATCTCTCCAACTTTTTTTCAAATCTTTCACCTGAATTCTTTATAAATTAATCATACTAAAAAAGAAGAAAAAAAACTATCATTTTAGCATAATTCATGATTAATATTTTATTAAGTGATGCTAATTCCTGAATAGTGAAGAAAACTTCACCAATTAAACCTAAAAAGAATTAGTTTGCTTATTCTTAAAGTATAGGTGCAAAAGGAGTTGCAGTCAATCAATCTATAGAAAAAGCACTGAATAATTTTTATTCAGTGCTTTCCAACTTATTTTTCAAGAATTTCTAATGCTTTTTGATATTGTGTATCATTTTTCAAGAGTAATTCTCTTAATTTTTCAATCATTTTATATGAAGTATCTCCAGTAACAATACCATCTACAGGTAAATTTTGATCTTTCTGGAATTTTTCTACCGCAGCTTTTGTTGTCGCATCAAAGAATCCATCTACTTTTCCTGAATCATAAGATAAAGCGGCCAACATTGCTTCAATATTTTTAACGCCATCAGATAAGTCACTTTCTTGATACTTCTCTTTACTGTCAATTAAAGTCAGTTTGGCATAATCTGGTAACGCTACTTCAACATCTGGTTCAATACCTTTTTCATGAATCCAGTTGCCACTAGGCGTTAACCATTTAGCAATGGTGATCTTTAATTCACTATTATCTTGATAAGGTAACATAGTCTGAACCGTTCCTTTACCAAAGCTTGTTACACCTACTAATGTAACATTGGCAGATTCTTGAAGTGCTGCTGCAAATATTTCTGAAGCACTTGCACTTCCTTCATCAATTAAAACAACTACTGGTTCAGTAACTTTGAAATCTCTGTTTTTTGAAGAACTTGCTTGATAAATCTTTGGATCTCCAGTTTTTCCTTGGACTTGTAAAATCGTTTGTCCATCTTCCATAAACATACTTGAAATATCAATTGCTTGATCAAGTAAGCCACCTGGATTTTGTTTGACATCTAAAATAAACGAGGTTGCACCTTTTTCTCTTAAATCTATTACTGCTTGCTTCAACTCGTTGTAAGTCGGCTCTGAAAAGCTGGTGATTTTAATATAACCAACAGTTGGATTGTTTTCATCCATTTTACTGATGACGGTTTCTACTGGAATGGTATCTCTTGTGATGGTTAAATTAAATGTTTGCGTACCTCTTTGGATGGTTAAGGAAACATCGGTTCCTTTTTCTCCTCTAATTAAGTTCACAGCTTGCCCTAAGTCCATACCTTTAACCTCAGTATCGCCAACTTTTGTGACAATATCATTCGGTAATATACCAGCTTTTTCAGCTGGTGAACCAGCAATTGGAGAAACAATGGTCACATCCCCATTTTGAATGCTGACTTCTGCACCAATGCCTTCAAAGCTTGCTGAAATCGAACTATTTAAAGCACTGGCCTCTTCAACATTCAAGTATTGTGAGTATGGATCCTCTAAAGAAGCAGTCATTCCAGCTAATGCACCTTCAATTAATTTTTCACTATCTACATCATCATAATATTTTTCAGTGATATCATGATAGACTTGAGAGAATTTTTTGAATTCTTCATCAACTTTTTTTGCTTCTTCTTTACTAGTATTATTTGCTAGTGGTGAAGGATTTGCTGTTACAGCATAAGTAATGCCTACTGACAGCACAATAACAGCTAACATACTAAAAAGATAAGTAATGGGTTGAATGGTCAGGACTTTCTTTTTTTTAGGTTCTAATTCTTGATTTGACATCAACAGGCACTCCCTTCTATTTCATTTTTAAGCTTGCTTCTAACGCAACAATCATCATATCATTAAAGGTCTTTTCACGCTCTTCAGAGCTAGTTTCTGCTTCTCCACTGAAAAGGTGGTCACTGATTGTCAGGATAGCTAAAGCTCTTCTATGGTGCTTTGCAGCTAATGTATATAAGCCAGCTGCTTCCATTTCAACAGCTAACACACCATAATCTGCTAGTTTTTTCTTATCTAATTCATCGTTATAAAAGCGGTCAGCTGATAAAACATTACCAACTTTAATGGTCAACCCTTTTTCAGTACCTACATCATAAGCAGCTTTTAATAAATCAAAGTCAGCTATTGGTGCAAAGTCAACACCTGGAAAGGTATTTTGATTGATTCTGGAATCTGTTGTTGCCCCTTGAGCGATGACAACATCACGAATCTTAACATCCATTTGCATCCCACCAGCAGTTCCAACGCGAATTAAGTTTTGAACACCATAATCCACCATTAATTCATGTGCATAAATCATCATGGATGGTTGTCCCATGCCAGTTCCTTGAACTGAAACACGATGACCTTTATAAGTTCCAGTGTAGCCAAACATATTCCGTACACGATTATATTGCTCAACATCTTCTAAAAATGTCTCCGCAATATATTTTGCACGTAATGGATCTCCTGGTAGTAAAACGGTTTCTGCAATTTGTCCTTTTTTCGCTTCAATATGAATACTCATTTGATAACCTCCATTAATGTTTTTTGCTATTTATTGATCAAAGTGTAAATACGCTTCCCAAGCTTCATCAAAGATGGTCATGCTTGGCAAATAATCTACACTAATTTCTAAATAATGTGTGAGCTCTAAATAAGACTCTGATTGTTTTGGAAAGCTAACATCTAAATAAGCATCATTAGCAAACAAAGTAATGGCATCTTTTTTATGAGGATCTCTTTGGGTCATTAAATAATGATAAAAACTTCTACGCATGTGCATCTTCCTTTATTGTGTGGCTTTTACTTCTTGATTCAACGGAAGGTAAACCTTCAATCTAATATCATTGTTTTTTAAGTCAATTTTCTCAGCTGATATTTGAGTGCCACTATTAAATGAAAATTTATCTAAACGCAATAAAATAGTTTTTTCTTTTGAATCAACTGTTACCCAACTCGGAATCTTATAATTTTTTGCCACAAAGTTCATCACATATGAAATCGGTAAATCTAAATCCCCAACTGCTAAATGTGTTGCTTTTAATTGAACATTACCATCTTCAGTTACATAAGGATCAAAGAATAAACTAAAAGACACATCATGACCAAATATTTGGAAAGTCCCAGTTAATTCAGCTTGTTCATCCAGAATCAATGAGTATTTAATCTCACTATCTTTTGTAAAATCTTCAAGATAATGTGCAACAACTGTATTGATATCCACTTTATTTGCTGCAATTTCAAATGGGACTTGTGTTGCATCTTTCAGAATCAAATCAGATTGATCCTTTGTTGCTGGTTTACTGAATACACTCACACCAATCCACAATGTGACAATCAGTAAGATTCCTACTAAAAAAAGAAAAGCTATTTTCCACTTATTTCTTTTTTTAGTGGGGTCTTTACGTTTTTTTTGTTTTAAAGTACGACGACTTTCTTCCACACTTTCCACCTCTTTAATGCCAATTTTCTTCTTCGGCTACAATATTTTCAAATAAGCGCTCTGCCATTTTTTCATAACCTGCTTCATTTGGATGATAGTTATCTTCTTCAAAAAGCAGTTTATTTTTTTTCTTTTCATAATTTTCTTTCTTTTCTGTATCGCCTTTTTCCAATAAATCATTAATTGGCACAAAGTAAGCATTTTTTTGCTTATTGACTACTTTTTCTGTTCCTTCATTCCAATGATCAATGACGCTTTGAAGTTCAGTAATTTCAGGGAAATAGACATAAAATGGATTATAAATTCCTAAAATAAAAATAGCTGCCTCACTATTTAAGCTTCTAATTTCATCAAAGATTTCTTGAATACGCTCCTGATATTCCTCACCAGGCTCTTCAAAATCTTCTTCTGTAATATCTAAAAGTTTGCTTTTAAAAGTTTTCATTACATCATTTCCACCAACAGTGATTGAAATAACTTGTGCTTCCTCAATAGCTTCTCTTAATGCCTCATCTTCTTTGATTCGTTCTAAAATTTGATCACTTCTCTCCCCACTAATACCATAGTTATGAGAAGAAACATCTAATTTAGGGTATTCTGCTTTTAGCTTTTCAGTCAACAAGCCAACATATCCACCCTCTTTTTTTCCATCACCAACACCTTCAGTTAATGAATCCCCGATGGAAACTAGCGTCAAATGGCTCGATTCAGTTACTTTTTTGTCTCCTTTAAATTGCCATTGATAAATGAAGTAAGCACCGCCAATCAAAAGGAATACGCAAACACTCAGAATCATTTTTGTTCTTTTTTTCATTTGTTCACCTTCTTAAATCTTGTTTTCATGATAGTAAAAAGAACAGATTGAAGCAATCTGCTCTTTTGTCAGACTGCTATTAGTCTGTATAATACATAATCGCAAAAGCACCTTTACCTGTATGTGTTGCAATAACTGGACCAGTTTGTCTAACTGGCATCGGAACATTTGGAAAGACTTCTTTAAATTGTTGCATCATGCCATTTGTATATTCAAATGCTGCTGCATGTGAAAAACCAATTTCTTTTATATTGGTCTTGCTTTTTAAAGTCTCAATTAGTGAAGTAATCCATTGATTAATTGGCTTCATTCCACGCCCTCTTACCAACACTTCTAAATTTCCACCAACTAATTCAAACATCACTTTTACATTTAAAAGACTAGAAATTGCCCCCATTACGCGACCAATGCGGCCACCTTTCACTAAGTTTTCTAATGTAACAACACAAATATAAAGTTTTGTATTATTTTTTACATGTTCAATGCGTGCCAGAATCTCTTCTTTTGAAGCACCCTTTTGTGCCATTTTAGCAGCTTCGATTACTTGGAAGGACAACCCTCTATCAGTAAATAGGCTATCTAAAACCGTTACATTTGTTTTACTTAATTGTGCTGCTTGTCTTGCAGCATTTACCGTCCCACTTAAAGACTCAGTAATATGAATAGAAATAATTTCACTGCCATCTTCACCTAAGGCATCATATGTTTCAATAAATTTACCAATTGGTGGTTGGCTACTTTTAGGTAATGCTTTTGCTAACGGCATCTTTTCCATAAATTCAACTTTTGATAAATTTTCCCCATCAATATACACAACATCATCAATCATGACACTCAAAGGTAATACCGTGATATTAAATTCTTCGATTTCCTCTGGCGTTAACTCTGCCGAAGAGTCAGTGACAATCTTAATTTTATTCATTTTGTAATCTCTCCCATAATTTGTATATATCAAATTTAAATTTCATGATATACTACATAAATAATCTATAGTTTAACGCTTATCTTAAAACACCTAACAAAAAACAAACGTTTTAATCATGAAACTAGTATAACAGATTCTAACTTTTTCGTATACTCTGTTGATGATGAATCTAAAAAAAATTGGAGTGATGTTTATGCAACCTGTCAAAGCAACAAGAAAATATGAGATTCTAAATGAAGTATTAAATGCGGTGACACACGGAATAGGTGTTGTGCTTAGCATTGCAGGTTTGGTCGTTTTATTGATATCTGCCTCAAAAACAGGTGACAGCCTACGTTTCGTCTCTTATACAATTTATGGCTCTAGTATTATTTTGCTCCATCTATGCTCAACGCTTTTCCATAGCTTAATTTTTACTAAGGCTAAAAAAGTTTTCCAAATTTTTGACCATAGCAGTATTTACATCTTAATTGCTGGTTCTTATACCCCACTTTGTTTAGTGACGATTGGTGGAAGATTAGGTTGGATTTTATTTCTGACTGTTTGGGCCATTGCTATCCTAGGTATTATCTATAAATCTCTTTGGATTGACAAATTTAAAAAGGCTTCTACTGTTTTATATGTAGCGATGGGCTGGATTTGTATGGTAGCAATCAAGCAACTATGGGGTGGTCTTGGCTTAACTGGATTTATGCTCTTGCTATCTGGTGGCTTAGCTTACACAGTCGGCGCGATTTTCTATAGCATGCGTGATGTAAAATATATGCATGTTGTCTGGCATCTGTTTGTGTTACTAGGTACTGCCTTAATTTACTTCTCAATTTTATTATATGCATAAAAAAGTAGTAAACCAGTCTAGGCTTACTACTTTATACGAACTGATTGAGCAATGCTCAATCAGTTTTTTTATACAAAATTATCGTGTTATGCGTTTCTTTCATACTTCTCAAAAGAATGAGCAAACTTATTTTTTTCATCAAGCTGACCTTCTATTTTTTCTACTAATTGCCACTCTTCCCAATTTACTTTAGGAAACACCGTATCTCCAAGAAACTTCTCATGAATCACAGTTCGGTACAGCAGCGTTGCATCCTCTAAAAAAAGTTGATAAATATTTGCACCACCAGTAATATAGGTTATTCCTTCATACTCTTTTGCAAAAGCTAATACTTCTTCTTTACTATGCATGATGGCAACTTGATCTGCTTGATAGTTTAAATCTGTCGTTAAAACAATCGTTTTTCTACCAGGCAAAGCGCGTTTGCCCATTCCTTCAAAGGTTTTTCTTCCCATAACAATCACTTGCTTTAATGTCTTTTCTTTAAAGAAGCGTAAATCATTGGGTAAATGCCAAGGTAATTTATTTTCTAAGCCAATTGTTCCTGCTTCATCTTGTGCCCAAATAAATGCTAGTGTCATCTTCATTTCCTCCCTTTAAACCGCAATAGGTGCTTTAATTGCTGGGTGTGGTTGGTAATTTTCAATGGTAATATCATCTACATCGAAATCAAAAATACTTGTTTTATCTTGATTGAGTTGTAAAGTTGGAAATGCTCTAACATCTCTTGATAATTGTTCCTTCATTTGCTCAAAATGATTGCTATATAAATGAGCATCTCCTAATGTATGAACAAATTCTCCAACTTCAAGACCGGTTTCATGAGCAATTAGATGCGTTAATAAAGCATAGCTTGCAATATTAAAAGGGACACCTAAGAAAATATCCGCACTACGTTGATATAATTGACAGCTTAATTTACCATCTGCCACATAAAATTGAAACATCGTGTGACAAGGAGGTAACGCCATTGATGGGACATCTTCAGGATTCCAAGCTGAAACAATGAGTCTTCTTGAATCAGGATTGGTACGAATCATTTCAATCACATCTTTTAATTGGTCAATCATTTCTCCTTTAGAAGTTTTCCAATGACGCCATTGTGAACCATAAATATTGCCTAAGTCACCATGCTTTTTAGCAAAGTCTTCATCTTCAACAATTTTTTTACAAAAATCGGCCAATACTTCTTGATAAACCGTATTGAAAGCTTCATCCACTAAGCAACGACGACCAAAATCAGTCATATCAGGTCCATTATAATCAGTGCTTTTTACATAACGCTCAAAAGCCCATTCATCCCAAATATGGTTATTATGCTGTAGTAAATAACGGATATTTGTATCCCCTTTAATAAACCATAACAATTCGCTTTTAATTAAACCCATTGGCACTCTTTTAGTCGTTAATAAAGGAAACCCTTTAGCTAAATCAAATCGCATTTGATGTCCAAAAACACTGTTGGTTCCTGTTCCAGTACGATCTGTTTTACTTTGCCCTTCTGTTAATACTTTTTTGCCTAAGTCTAAATATGCTTGCTCCATTTGTTTATTCCCCCACTATTCAATATATTCGCTTAAATATTCCCAACGTGCCATTTTTGCTTCAAGTTCATTGGTATTTTGATCTAATTTTTCTTGTAATTGTTGTAAGACAGCAAAGTCAGATTCACCTTGATTCATTTCCTCTTGAATGGCTTCAATTTCTGCCTCAATTAAGAAAATGGCCTCTTCTATCGTTTCCCACTCAATTTGCTCGCTGTAGGTTAACTTCGTTTTTTCTTTGGCCTTTACTACAACTTTTTTCTCTGCTTTCTCTTTTGTTGGTGTCTGAATCATCGTTTTTTCATTTTTCTGTGATAAATAATAATCTGTCATTGCACCTAAATAGGTTTCAATTTGACCATTTCCTTTAAAGATTAATAATTTTTCAGCAACTTTATCTAAGAAATAGCGATCATGAGAAACAGTAATAACGGCTCCTGCAAAGCTTTCAATATAATCTTCTAAAACGGTTAAAGTTGCAATATCCAAATCATTGGTAGGCTCATCTAATAATAACACATTTGGTCGTTCAACTAATAGTTTTAGTAAATAGAGACGGCGTTTCTCACCACCAGATAACTTACCAATTAAGGTACCATGGGTTTCTCGTGAAAATAGAAATTGCTCCAATAATTCTGTAATACTCATTTTAACACCATTACTGGTTTCAATTTCTTCTCCCGCTTCTTGTAAATATGCAATCACTCGCTTGTTTGGATCCATCGCTTCTGTCATTTGCGTATAATAAGCAATTTTGACAGTCTCTCCCACAATCAATGAACCGCTATCTAGCTGGATTCTTCCTGCTAAAATATTGAGTAAAGTCGATTTTCCTGTTCCATTTAAGCCAGTAATCCCAATACGGTCTTTGGTTTGAACCAGCAAATTAAACTGTTCAAGCAACTGCTTACCTTCCAACTGAAGTTCGCCCTCTTTGATTTCAAAAACACGTTTTCCTAAACGACTTCCTTCTACATTTAATTCCACTGTTTCATCAATTTGTACCTGATTTAAATTGGTTTCTAAATCATGAAAGCGATCAATTCTTGCTTGTTGCTTTGTCGTCCTTGCCTTTGCTCCAGCTCTCATCCAAGCAAGTTCTTTGGTATACAATTGTTTTCTTTTTTGCTCTTGTTTTTGTGCTTCATCCATTCTTTCTGCACGTTCTTTTAAATAAGATTCGTAATTTCCTTTATAAGTCATCAGCTTTCCATGAGTTAACTCAAACATCTGATTGACAACATGGTCTAAAAAATAACGATCATGGGTTACTAATAATAATGAGCCTTTATATTGTGTCAAATAATTCTCTAACCATTGAATGGATTCAAAGTCTAAATGGTTTGTTGGTTCATCAAGTAGCAATAAATCAGGTGCTTGAATTAAGACTTGAGCTAAGCCAACACGTTTCTTTTGACCACCAGAAAGATTTTTTATTTGTTCATTTAGGTTTGGTACACCTAATTTGCTTAAAATAGTTTTTGCTTCAGTATCCGCATTCCAAGCATTTTGTGCATTCATTTCTTGTTCTGCTTGATAATATTGTTTCTGATATTGCTCATTTTCAGGATATTCCCCTAAATTTGTAACAGCTTTTTCAAACAATCGGACGGCTTTTAAAATAGGTGTTTCTCCTTCAAAAATAGCATCAAAAACGGTTTGATCTGGATTTAAATGTGGCTGTTGTTTTAAATAACCAATCCGATAATCTTTAGCAGTTTGAATTTCACCAGCTTCTTTACTATCCTCATTTGCTAAAATATTTAATAAAGTTGTCTTACCGGTTCCATTCACACCAATTAAGCCAACACGTTCTCCTTCAGAAATGCTAAATGAGATGTCATTAAATAAAACTTTCTCACCATATGTTTTTCTTAAACCTTCTACATGGATATCTCTCATTTTGTTCACCTCTTATATTCACTTTTTTCATTATATCAAATTCAAGTTGAAAGTGAAATTGCTATTTCTTTTTGAATGAAGCTTCATTTTCACTTTGACACAATTTCAAGCTTGATTTTATCTGGATCTTCAAAAAAAACAGCATAATGATTTTCACCACCAGCAAATGGATAGTTCTCTTCATACAACAACGTCACATTTCTAAGCTTTAATTCATGTTGGAAATCATCTACTTCTTTTTTTGAAGCTACTTGAAAGGCTAAATGATTTAAGCCAATATTGCATCTATGATAGCCATTAGCAAGATATTCTTTATTCGTTTGTACAAAAACAAGATAAGAGCCATCCGTTGCTTGATAGCTAAATCCTGCTTGCCACTCTTGAAATAATGTATAGCCTAATTTCGGTAGTAAATACTGATAAAACTGTCTGCTTCTCTGTAAATCACCAACATAAATTTCTAAATGATGTAGTCCTGTCATTTTAGCCACTCCTTTTTATCATGCCATCAATTTATCTAATTTTCTCATAAAAAAAGAGCGAAAAATCGCTCTTTTCTATCTAAATTAGAACAAACCAATTGCTTCGCCATTTTCTCCAACATCCATCTTAAGAGCAGCTGGATACTTCGGCAACCCTGGCATGGTCATTACATCCCCTGTTAGAGCAACAATAAATCCTGCACCTAGTTTTGGGACAAGCTCTCTGATAGTAACATCAAATCCTGTTGGAGCGCCCAATGAATGAGGATCATCAGATAAAGAATATTGTGTTTTGGCCATACAAATGGGAAGCTTCTCCCAACCATTTTCCTCAATTGTTTTTATCTGATTCAATGCTTTTTTAGTGAAATTCGCTTGTCTTCCACCATAAATATTCTTCACAATTTTATTTATTTTTTCAGGAACAGAAAGTTCAGCTACATCATAAAGCGGTGTAAAAGAATGAGTCTCTTCAGCTTCAATTGCTGTAATGACTTTTTCAGCGAGTAAGAAACCACCTGCAGCGCCTTTTTCCCAAACTTCTGTTAAGGCAACGGGTACATGAATCGCCTCACAATATTCCTTTACAATATCAATTTCAGCTTCTGTATCTGAGACAAATGCATTAATTGCAACAACAACAGGTATTCCATATGCTTTCATATTAAAAATATGTTTCTTTAAATTTGCAAAACCTTCAGCCACAGCAACAGGGTTTTCATCATTTAACGCTTTTAATGGAATCCCACCATGCATTTTTAAGGCACGAATTGTTGCAACAACTACAATAGCATTTGGTGCTTTACCTAATTGTGGCACTTTAATATCTAAGAATTTTTCTGCACCTAAATCAGCACCAAATCCAGCTTCTGTTACTGTATAATCAGCCAATTTTAAAGCTGTTTGAGTTGCCAAGATACTATTACAGCCATGAGCAATATTCGCAAATGGTCCACCATGAACAATGGCAGGTGTATGTTCTAAGGTTTGAACAAGATTTGGTTTTAAAGCTTCTTTTAATAAAAGGGTTAAGGCGCCTTCTACTTCTAAATCTCTCACAAAAATAGGTTTCTTTTTAGCTGTATACCCAATTAAGATATTTGCTAATCGGTTTTTTAAATCTTTTAAGTCTTTTGCTAAACAAAGAATTGCCATGATTTCACTTGCTACAGTAATATCAAAGCCATCTTCTCTTGGCACACCTTGCATAGGACCGCCTAACCCAACATTTACATGTCTCAATGAGCGATCATTTAAATCAACAACACGCTTCCATAAAATCCGTCTTGTATCAATTTCCAACTCATTTCCATGATGTAAATGATTATCTATAAACGCAGATAAAGCATTATTTGCAGTCGTAATCGCATGCATATCGCCAGTGAAATGCAAGTTAATATCTTCCATTGGTACAACTTGTGCATGACCTCCACCTGCTGCACCACCTTTAATGCCCATTGTTGGTCCAAGAGACGGCTCTCTTAAAGCAATCATAGTCTGCTTACCTAAACGTGATAGCGCGTCTGCTAAGCCAATCGTAACCGTCGACTTTCCTTCTCCAGCAGGTGTGGGGTTAATGGCAGTTACCAAGATTAATTTGCCATCTTCTTTGGTTTCCAACGATTTTAAAGCATCCATTGTCAATTTAGCTTTATAATGCCCATAAGGTTCAATTTGCTCATCTGTTAAGCCTACTTTTAAAGCAATATCTTGTATCTTATTTAAGGTTGCAGCTTGTGCAATCTGAATATCCGTTTGCGTCATAAGTTGATCAACTCCCTATCTCACTACTAGTGATTTTTAACTAATTGTTATGATTTAACTCTATTATACACTAAATACTTTTCAGCACCATTTCTTTTAAACGTTCTTTTTAACTTTCATTCTTAATTTTTTAAGAAAGCGTTTTAACAGTCTTTGATTGACGTATACCTATTTTATTTTTATAATAGAAGTAGATAGGTAAAAAGTGACATTTTTACTTATTACTTAGCACTTATCATTTTGAACTGAGGAGGAACGTACATGCAAAAAGGTAAAGTAAAATGGTTTAACAACGAAAAAGGTTATGGATTCATTGAGACAGCGGATGGTGAAGATATCTTTGTTCACTTTACAGCAATCGAATCAGATGGATTCAAAACCCTTGAAGAAAATCAGGAAGTCACTTTTGATGTAGTAGATGGTAGTCGTGGTCCTCAAGCAACAAACGTTCACAAACAATAGATTGTCATGCTTTTTGTCATAATTCTTGTCATGCTTCTTAGGATTGTTATGTTTCTAAGGATTGTCATGCTTCTTAGGATTTCTAATCCTTAGAAACATGATACAGATTGAACACAGTTCAACTCTGAACCTTCTAGCTCTTATCTTTTAAAGGTATAAACACGACAAAAAGTCACTCTTGTTTTACTTTAAACTATATCTAATCAAAAATAGGTAGGGAAAACTCAACGAGTTCCACCCTACCTATTTTTAAACTACTAACAATAATTAATAGCTTTTATTTTCTAATTTCCCTAATGGAAAATTAGAAGCATGTTTCTTTTTTTCGCTTCTATTATCCCGAACGACAACATGAGCCTCTTTCATCAACTGAATAAAAAGATCGACATCTTTTTCATCTAAGCCAATCCGAACCAATTTCTTTTGGTTGTTCAGTTGCCAAACAAGTTCCTTATCTTCAACAGAAATATAGGCAACATCAACAAGGTTAATTTTTTTACGATAGATTCCTCTAAAATTAGAAATAATAATTGCTTGATTATATAATTTAGCTTGAAAGCCAGTTCCTAAAAAAGCCATTACTAAAAACAAAATAAATAATGGTGTATTTCGAACATCAATCGTTAAAAATTCAAGAAACAAACTAATGCTAAAACATAGAAGTGAGATGGTGATTGACCAGTATATAATCAGATATGCCCAATCAAAATGTAATTTAAATATGCGATAATTCTTCTTAGTCTCCACCAGATTCACTTCCCTTCTGTATTAAATTGTTTATACACTCATACTAACATAAGTTTTTATCAAACAAAAGGAATAACAAAACCATTAATCGTTAAATTTTTATAAAGGAGAAAAATATGATTCATTTATATGTAGATGCTGCCACTAAAGGGAATCCTGGGATAAGCGGAATCGGAATTATCATTAAAACTGAAAATATCTATGAACAATCTGCTTTCCCGTTAAATGGTTTATATACAAACCATCAAGCAGAATTTGAGGCTTTAAAAACTGGGCTTAAAATGCTCACTCAGCAAAATTTAACTCATGAAATTCTCAAAATTTATACGGACAGTAATATTTTAGCAAAAGTCATTCAACGCTCTTATACCAAAAATCCAGATTATCAGCCTTATCTTCCATTTTTTGAAGAACAACTGGCACACTTTCCACTGTATTTTGTTGAATGGATTCCTGAAGCCAAAAATAAAGGAGCAGATCACTTAGCAAGACAAGGCTTACAAAAAGCACTAAAGATAAAAAAATAGGCCTTAACCAATTGGTTAAAGTCTATTTTTTTACTTAAAGTACTGATTTAAAATTGATAAACATCTCCATAAATTTTCGCTTGTAAATCTAGTAAGTGCTGAGGATTCAATACTTCTCCTGTAGCAGCCATCATTAATTCACTTGGTGTTTTAGATTTTCCATATTGATGGATTTTATCTGTTAACCACTCACGGATTTGATGATAGTCATCTGTCGCAAGAATAGCAGAAATGTCCATTTCTTTTTCCATTGAAGCTTTCAATTGTGCCGCATACATAAACCCTAAAGCATATGATGGGAAGTAACCAAATGAACCACCTGCCCAATGAATATCTTGTAAAATACCTTCACGGTTATTTGCTGGACGAATCCCTAAATATTCTTCATATTTATCATTCCAAATTTGAGGTAAATCTTTTGTCGCAACCTCTCCATTAAAAATCATTTTTTCAATTTCATAACGAATAATAATATGCAGTGGATAAGTTAACGTATCTGATTCAACACGAATTAATGAAGCTTTTGTTTCATTTAATCCACGATAAAATGTATCAAAATCGATTTCATCTAAATTACCATGAGCATGTTTTTTCAATAAGTCATAGTTACTTTGCCAGAAGCTACGATTGCTGCCAATCACAATTTCATGGAATAAGGATTGTGACTCATGAATTCCCATTGAAACCCCACCAGAAACTGGTGTATAATCCCATTTTGGTGAAACATTTTGCTCATAAATACCATGTCCAGCTTCATGAATAATCCCAAAAATTGCCATTTTAAAGAAGTTTTCATTCCATCTTGTTGTAATTCGAGCATCTGCACGGTTCACACTTTGCATAAATGGATGAATAGTGTCATCTAAACGACCTTCTTCAAAACGATAGCCCATTTTCTTAATCACAGCTTCAGAAAACGCTCGTTGATCTTCTTTGCTCATATATTGTTCAATAAAATCGGTACGAGGTGGTGTTCCTTGCGTTTTAATTTTATCCATTAAAGCGATAATGCCAGCTCTTAGTTTACTAAAAACATCATCTAAAATTTCAACGGTCATTCCAGGCTCATATTGATTTAATAAAACATCATAAGGCGTTTTTTCATCTTTACGCCAGTAGTCAATAAATTTCTTGTTAAATTGAATTAAAGTATCCAAGTGTGGTTCAAATGTTGCAAAATCATCATTAGCTCGCACGGTTCCCCATAGGTTTTCCGAAGTATTTGATGCTTTTATGTAAGCTTCAAGTTCTTCTTTTGGTAACTTGCTATTTAATTCATAATTTTTCTTCACTTCAGCTAAAGAACAACGAGCGACTTCACCTAAAGTGTTCTCTTTTCCTTCAAATGCTTGAATAAACTGCTTCATTTTTCCAGATTGCTTCATCTCAAATTGCAAACCTGATAAATAACCAATTGATTCTGATCTAAAATCACTGCTTCCTTCAGGCATCAACGTCCGTGCATCCCAAGCAAGTAAAGCAACGGCTTGCTCAATTGATGAGATTTCCTTCAAATACGCTAAAAATTCTTGTTCTTTTCTCTCCATACTCTTCACTCCTCTTCATTTTGTTTTTTACGAGGTGGACGTTCTCCCCAATATTGGAATAAGTCAGTCCTTAAAGCACCGTTATATAACTTCCGTTTTTTAGTAGCTTTTGCCCCATAATAGTTTTCAAAATCCAAATCACTGGTTAGAATATACTTACTCCATGTTTTTAATGGTTGATAAGTTTGTCCCATTTGTTTATAAAGATGTCGAACTGCTTCTTCATCTCCTAAACGCTCACCATATGGTGGATTAGCAACTATAATACCATATTCTTTATCAGTAGTGAAATCAGATAATTGCATTTGTTTAAATGTGATACTATCTGCAAGCCCTGCTTCTTCAGCATTTTGCTGTGCAATTTCAATCATTCTTCCATCAATATCTGTTCCAGTAATATCAAGCTCAATATCGTAATCTGCTTGTTCTTCAGCGTTTGCTCTGACTTCATCCCAAATTTCAGGTTCAAACCAATCCCACTCCTCACAAGCGAAGGTTCTATTAAATCCAGGAGCAATCCGATGACCAATTAAAGCTGCTTCAATAGGAATCGTTCCAGAACCACAAACTGGATCATAAAATGGTCGATCTGGACGCCAAGTTGTTAAGGCTACTAAAGCCGCTGCCATATTCTCTTTTAAAGGGGCGCCTCCTTTATCAATGCGGTAGCCACGTTTAAAGAGACTGGAACCAGTAGTGTCTAATGTAATGGTAACTTCATCCTTTAATAAGGCTACTTCTAATTGATACAATGCACCTGTTTCAGGTAATCTTGTATGACGATGGTAAACATCACTTAAACGATTAACAATCGCTTTTTTTACAATCGCTTGACAGTCAGACACACTAAATAGTTTCGATTTAATTGATTTTCCAGCAACTGGAAAATGTGCATCCATTGGTAAAAAATCTTCCCATGGTAAAGCTTTAGTTTTTTCAAATAATTCATCAAACTCATACGCTTTAAATTGTCCAACAATAATTTTGACACGATCAGCTGTGCGCAACCATAAATTTGCTGTTGCAATATCTTTTTTAGTCCCTTCAAATAACGCTTTGCCATTTTCTACTTGACAGGCATAGCCTAAATCCTTTAATTCTTTTCCTACCAACGCTTCGATACCACTAGCTGCCGTTGCAACAAGTTGAAAAGTTTCCATGGTTTTTTTCCCCGTTTCACTGTTATAAATTTGCTTTTTAAAAAACCCTCCAATGATGGAGGGTAAATCCTGAATTTGTAAATTTCTGTAAGCCATGTTCTGTAACAGCTAAAGCTTCAGGTGAATCTTTAGCTGTTGGTAATCATCTATCTGCAACAATGTTGCTCTCTTCCTCTGTTCAATTCCTTGGAAGAAATGCCCCTACCATAGTTTGGGTTGCTCGCTCGAGGGGTTTACCGCGTTCCACCAATGGGATTTCTCCAATTGCTTCGTCTCTGTGGCACTTTCAAGAATACTAGCACATAGAATAAATTCCTTAGCACGTTTTTCTGCCGTTAACTTCCTAAGAAGATACCTTAGCTTATTTTTTCGCTAAGCACGAACACTACAAGCATCGCAGCTTGTGCGAGCATGGACTTTCCTCAGCTTATTATATATAAACCGCGATTACCCAAAATTTACAAAGTAAAACAATTAATCATTCTCGCTTAATTTACTACCAAATACATGTTTTTCTAAGTTAGATAATCTTTTTAAGATATCAAAGTTAGTCACGGTGTTTGCTTGTGGCATAGCAGGTGCTGCTGGTACATTTTGAGGCGCCACACTTTGTTTTTCTAAGGCTTCAACTTTATTGATTAAATGCCCATTTTCAACTCTTAATTGTTCAATTTCTTTTGTAAAAGATTCATAGTCACGAATGACATTATCTAAAAATTCATCTACTTCTGTTGGATTATATCCTCGCATACTTGTTTTGAAATCTTTTTGTAAAATTTCCTTTGTTGTATATGCTCTATTTGTCATAAATACACCTCATCTTATCATACGTTTCTTCTAACAGAATTTAGCTATAATAACATTGTACCAAATAAACGCACAAAAAAAAATAGATTTCTCTTAATCTTGGTAACTATTTTGTAACATGTCAAAATCGATTGAAACCAATTCGTAATTTTCTTGTTCTTTCAGACGAAGTATTTCTTTATAAATATACTGGGTTTTCCCAGGGTACTCCGTATCATACACTAAAACAGCACCATCTGTATGCTGTAACATAAAGGCTTGATGATTACGTAATTGACTTGGATTTTCATATGGTTGATGCGAGGTACTATTCACATAATCCGCACGTTTTTTGATTTGAAGCAACTTTTCTCTCTTTTCTTCTTTCCAGTTACTGCCAAAACCTTCATGTGGCATAATCAACGCCAACTTTATATTAGGGTATAATAATTTCAAATCAAGAATAACTTCTGCCCCCCAGGTCTCAACGCCAAGCTGGCCTCCCACTAAAAACCACTCTGTTCCCTCTTCTATTAACGGAATCAATGTTAATTTTAAACAATTCTTAACAACTGCTACTTTTGGATCATCATCCTTAAATACATTGAGCTCAAAGCTTCTATAGCCAGTAATCAACCTATTTTTAATCATCATTTCATCCTTTCAAATTTTCTTTCCATCTGCTTTTTTGTTATAATACGGTATTAGGAGTGTGATATCAATTGGCTATTCAGTACCCGAATGGGAAAAGTTATCCTAATGGGATCCAAAACAATAAAATAAAAAAAGACAAGCAGTCCATGACTTTTGGTAACCGTGGCATGACCTTAGAGGAAGACATTAACGCTAGTAATGAAGCTTACAATCTTCGTGGTGTTGCTGTTATTCATAAAAAACCAACTCCTGTCCAGATTGTTCAAGTTGATTATCCAAGTAGAAGTGCTGCAGTCATTAAAGAAGCCTATTTTAAACAAGCTTCAACAACTGACTACAATGGAATCTACCGTGGTTACTATATTGACTTTGAAGCAAAAGAAACACAATCAAAAACTTCTTTTCCCTTAAAAAATTTCCATGAGCATCAAATCAATCATTTAAGGAATTGTGTCACGCATAAAGGAATTTGTTTTGTTATTATCCGTTTTACAGCATTTAATCAAGTCTTTTTATTGCCTGCATCCGCATTATTTCAATTCTGGGATGCACAACAAAATGGTGGTAAAAAATCAATTTCATACCAAGATATACAAAAAAATGCATTAGAAATCTCTTACGGCTTCTCCCCTAGATTACCTTATTTAGATGCTGTAGACAAGTTGATTCTACAAATCGAGGAATCGTCGAATTAAAGGAGTGAATAAAGATGAGTGAAAACAAATCATCTCGTGTTAATCGAAATAAGAAACCTACAAAACGAAAAAAGAAAACAACAAAAAGAAAAACTTGGAAAGTTGTTTTATGGAGTATTTTAGGACTGCTTACAACAATCCTGCTAGTTGGTGGTGGGCTTTTTGCTTACTATGTAGCCTCTGCTCCTGAGCTCACAAAAAAAGATTTAACAGATGCAATATCTTCTAAAATCCTTGCAGGTGATGATTCTTTAATTAAAGAAATTGGGACAGAAAACAGGGAATATATTGAGTATTCTGAAGTGCCAGATCCACTTAGAAATGCTGTTATTTCTATTGAAGATAGGCGCTTTAACGAACATCATGGTATTGATCCAATCCGTATTTTTGGTGCCCTCTTTGCAAATGCGAAAAGTGGCGGGATTGCACAAGGTGGTAGTACGTTAACACAGCAATTGGTAAAATTATCCGTCTTTTCTACAGAAGCAAAAGATCAAACCATCAAAAGAAAAGCACAAGAAGCTTGGTTATCCTTAAAATTAGAACGAGAATATTCCAAAGATCAAATTTTTGAGTTTTATATCAATAAAGTCTACCTAGGGAATGGTGTTTATGGAATGGAAACAGCCTCACAGTATTATTTTGGCAAACCATTAACGGATATTTCCATTGCACAAACGGCCTTTATTGCTGGGTTGCCGCAAAGTCCAAATGAGTATGATCCTTATACAAACCCTGAGCTTGCAACAACTCGTCGTAATCAAGTATTAAATGCAATGGTTGAAAACGATAAACTGAGTCAAGCAGATGCTGATACAGCTAAGAATGAGGATATTCAGACAGGATTGATTGACCATTCGCAAGATGCTTCTGATACACTTGTGAATGATGCTTATATCCAACAAGTAATTGCAGAAGTTGAAGCATCAGGACATGATATTTATACTGAAGGGCTTACCGTCCATACAAACCTCGATGTGAAGGCACAGCAAGCAGTCTTTGATATTCTAAATTCAGATGAATATGTTGATTATAAAACAGACAATATTCAAGCTGGTGTCTCAATGGTGGATGTGAATGATGGTGCCGTAAAGGCTTTAGGAGGCGGTCGTAATCAAAATGCACAACAGGTGCTTAATCGCGCAACTCAAGCGAAGCGAAGCATTGGATCTACCGTTAAACCATTAGCTGATTATGGTCCTGCAATTGATGAACTTGACTATTCAACTTATACACAAATCAAAGATGAGCCGTATCATTACTCCAATGGCCAAGAGCTTAAAAACTATGACTTAATGTATAAAGGTTCAATTTCCATGCGCCAAGCAATTATTGAGTCTAGAAATATTCCTGCATTAAAGGTTTTCCAAGATGTTGGCATTGAAAAATCTGAAGCCTTCTTAAAAAAATTAGGCATCACCCCTACTGATTTCCAAGAGGCTAGTTCAATTGGCGCAGGGATTGAAGTCTCACCAATGGATTTATCAGCTGCCTATGCAGCTTTTGCAAATGGTGGAACCTATTATAAACCACATACAGTAAATAAAATTGTGCTACAGGATGATACTGAAATAGATTTAAAACCAGCTGGTGAAAAAGCGATGGAAGATTATACTGCCTACATGATGACAGATATGTTAAAAGATGTTGTTCGATATGGTGTTGCAAATGATGTAGCCATTACAGGATTACCAATGGCTGGTAAAACAGGAACAACAGATTATGGCTCTGATGAAATGGCTGCTGCAGAAAAAAATGGCGCCATTATCGAAGACGGTGATGCAAAAGACTCTTGGTTCAGCGGCTATACGAAAAACTATTCAATTTCTGTTTGGACTGGGTATGATAAACCTTTAGAAGAAAACAGCCAAATAAGCGTTTCACAATATGGTGTTGCTCGTTCAGTCTTTCATGAGTTAATTGCTAGCGTTTATGAAGGTTCTGATACCTCTGATTGGGAAATGCCAAGTAGTGTTGTGAAGGCTTCGGTAGAAAAAGGAACGAATCCTGCTAAAAAACCAGGTCCAAATACACCACTTGTGAATATCCTACAAGAATTATTTGTCAAAGGAACAGAGCCGTCAAGTATCTCTACCTCATTTGGTACAGAATTAAAAGCACCAACAGGCTTAAATGCAGTTTATGATCAAACCGCAAACCATATCACAATCAACTGGGATGCTTATGACACATCAGGCTATGATGTAACGTATTTATTAACCATTGATGGTACAGCTTATCAAACCAAAGACTTAAGCTATGTGCTGCAAGCGCCACCTGCTGGTAAGAGTATTACGATTACATTAGCTGCACAGTTCAATGGAAGTACTAGTCCATCAGTGTCCGTAAATGTTGAAGTTCCAGCAACTGCAGAAAAAAAACCTGATAAAGAACCGCCAAAAGAAGAAGAAAAAGAAAAAAACAGTGATGAAAGTCATCTTAGCAGTGAATCTTCAAGTAGCTTAGAATCAGAATCTTCTTCTGAATAGCCTAAAAAACCTTAATGATTGAAAGCAACAAAAAAACTAGCCTCGCGCATTGTAGCGAGGCTAGTTTTATTTCACCATTAATCTTCCTTCTCGACATTCAGCTAGCAATGGACATTGATCACATTTAGGCTTACGAGCTGTACAGTGATAACGCCCAAAAAAGATTAAACGATGATGGCCATCGACCCACATCTTTTTGGGTAACTTCTCCATTAAAGTTTCTTCCACTTGTAACACAGTATCCTTGATACGACAAATACCTAAGCGTTTTGTGACACGTTCAACATGTGTATCAACAGCAATCGCAGGAATACCAAATGCATCTCCTAAAACCACATTCGCAGTTTTTCGACCAACCCCAGGCAAAGTCATTAAATCTTCTCTTGTTTGAGGTACTTGACTTTGATACTCATTGACTAGCCTCTCACAACAGCCTTTGATATGCTTGGCTTTATTTCGATATAAACCAATCGTTTTGATTTTATCTTCAATATCATAAAGATCGGCAGCAACAAAAGCTTCCGGTGTGGGATAAGCTGCAAATAAAGCAGGTGTTGCTTTATTGACAGAAATGTCTGTTGCCTGTGCACTTAACATCACAGCAATTAAAAGCTCAAAGGCATTGCGATGCTCTAATTCTGCTTTCGCTTCTGGAAACATCTCCCCCATCACTTCAATTGCATGGATTGTTTTAGCTTTTGAGTAGACCATTTGATTTCCCTCCTATTGTTGTTTTTTTACCCAGTTGTGTAAAGGAACTTTCCCCTGTTTTTTTTCAGTTGGCTGAGTCGTTTGTGTTTTTTGAGCACGATATTTTTCTGATTCTTTTTCAACTTGCTCAGCTGTTTTAATATTGCGTTTTTCCCAATTCAACAAAATCCGATCCACATACTTCAAATTATAAACCTGACTCAATACTGCTTCACGCAAGGCCAAATGAATGAGCTCAATCTTATAATGATCCTGATCAATCCACATCCCAATGGTTTCAACTTCAATTGGAGATAAAGGACGACCAAACTCTTTTTCAAATAGTTCATACAAAGCAGACTCAGAATCCACTGCAAGGGTTTCCTTTTGTTGCTCAGATAGATCTGTTAAAACACGAGCCAACTGATGCCATAGCGGCTTTAAGCTATAAATATCGCGCGCTCTGCCATCAGTATCTGTAACCGTATCAATTTTAAGCATATTTTGTTGCATTAATTGATGAATCCCAGCATAAGCTTGTTCATTTGTTAATTGCATACGGCTTGAAAGTTCCTCTATTGAAGGAAATTGAATGCCATTATCTAAGAATGATTTAATTTGTAGCAATAAAATAAATGTGACTTCATTTAAACCTATTGTTTTATAATGCATTAATAAGATATTAGAAATTGATGTTTCTCCTTGCGCTAACCATTCCTCTAATAGGTCATTATTCATGTCTCATAAGACTCCTTTTTTCCTGCTGTTGAAAAATTCCCTTACAGTAGCACTGTAAAGGAATTCCATTGATTTTAACCTTTTTTACGACTGCTACCTTCCATGATGATTGGTAAAATAACAGGTCGTCTTCTTGTTTTATCGAATAAATATCGGCTTAAAGAATCGCGAATTTCTTGTTTTAAACGACTCCATTCAAATTCTTTTCTACCAAGATTTTCTTCTACTACTTCTTTCACAATTGCAGTCGTTTCTTTAATCAGCTCTTCACTTTCCTTGACATAAACAAAGCCTTTTGAAGTGATTTCTGGACCAGAAATAATGGTTCCTTTTTTACGACTGATTGTAACAACTGCCACAAAAATACCGTCTTCTGATAGAATTTTACGGTCACGTAAAACAATATTGCCAATATCACCAATGCCAATACCATCAATCATGGTATTTCCAGCATCTACTTGACCAGCCATACGCATACGACCCGCTTTATATTCAATCACATCTCCCTTACCAGGCATAAAGATATCTTTATGCGCAATGCCAACTTCATTTGCTAATTTAGCATGAGCAGCTAACATGCGGTATTCACCTTGAATTGGAATGAAGAACTTAGGTTTTAATAAATTGATCATTAATTTTAAGTCATCTTCTGAACCATGTCCTGAAACACTAAGTGATTCATTAATTAAACGAACGGTTCCTCCAGCACGATAAATCATATCCTCTGTTTTTGCTACAGTTGTTTCAAAAGCAGTTGATGGGGTTGTGGTAATATAAACTAAGTCCCCTTCTTTAATATTGACTTGACGGTGCTTGCCTTGAGCCATTTTTTGTAAGGACTTAATAGGTTCCCCATAGCTACCCGTTTCTAAAATAACGATTTCTTCATCATCATATTTTGCAATATTTTTTACTGGAATAATTAAGTCATCGCTTGGCAAAATAATTTTATTTAATTTTAAAGCTGTTGCAAAAACTTTTTCTAAATCTTTACCAGTAATGGCTACTTTACGATGTGTTTTATGGGCTGCATCTAAAACTTGCTGCACACGACAAATATTGCTTGCCACACAAGCAGCAATAATTCTGCCATTTGTATTACGGAAAATTTCTAAAACTTCCTCTGCAATTTTTAATTCACTCGCAGTATCACCTGCATGCTCAGCATTTGATGAGTCACTTAATAAAGCTAACACACCTTTTTTAGATTTCCCTAAATCTGTAATCTTGCCTAAATCTGTTTGATACATTGGGATGGCGCTATGATCAAATTTGAAATCCCCAGTATAAACGACATTGCCATCTTTTGTGCCAATTGCAATTCCAACAGAATCAGGAATGGTATGGGTCGTTCTAAAGAAACGCACATCTGCATTTTCAAAGCCAACAGTTGTTGTCGCATCAATCACATGGAAATCAGTAAAGTTTTTCACTTGTCCATTTTCTTCAACTGCTAATTTTGCAAGTGCAATGGTTAGTTCAGTCCCAAAAACAGGTACATCAAACTTTTGTAAGAAATAAGGTAATGCCCCAATGGCATCTGCATGTCCATGAGTTAAAAATACACCTGTTACTCTTTCTTTATTTGCTTCTAAATAGCTAAAATCAGGGATAACTACGTCTATTCCTAATAATTCGCTTTCTGGATACATGAGCCCACAGTCCAAGACAAAAATCTCGGCATCCACTTCAACGATGTACATATTTTTTCCATTTTCACGCACACCACCAAGTGGAATGATTTTGATGTCACTCATTTTTTCACCTCTATTATTTATTATTTAATAACTAACATTTAGCTATCATTTGATTGATTCATTTTATTTAATATCATCACTGATTCTTCATCGGTACAAGCGACCATTGGTAATCTTAAACCGCCCACTTGAATACCAGCATGATTTAATAACATTTTTACTGGTGCCGGAGAAGACACCATAAAGCAGGTAGCCATTTTGGGTAATAAGCCTCTATGAACACGGCCTGCCTCTTTTAAATCTCCTTGATTGTATGCTTGATACATTTGTTGCATTTCATTTCCGAGCACATGACTGGCAACTGAAATCACACCTGTACCACCAATTAAACGAGTTGGTAAGCTTAAAGCATCCTCTCCTGAATAAACTAAAAAGGAACTTTCGGTATTTGCAATGATTTCACTCATCATTTCAACACCACCACATTCTTTGATACCAATGATATTTGGTAATTTTGCCAAAGCGATGGTTGTCTCTGTTGTGAGACTCACACCTGTCCTACTTGGTACATTATACAGCAAAATTGGCAAAGATGCGACTGATGCAATTTTTTCAAAATGTGCATATAATCCAGCTTGATTTGGTTTGTTATAATAAGGCACCACAACAAGCGCTGCATCAATTCCAGGGATTTGTGCAACCTCTTGTGTAAAGGCAATCGTTTCAGCAGTATTATTTGTTCCTGTACCAGCGATAATTGGTACGCGACCATTCACTATTTCAACAACATGCTGATACAAATCAACTTTTTCTTGTTTGGTTAAAGTCGAGGCTTCCCCTGTTGTTCCACCAACAATTAAACCTTCCGTTCCATTGGCTAACAAATACTCAACTAAGATAACTGTCTGATTGGGGTCAACCTGTCCATTAGCATCAAATGGCGTGACCATTGCAGTCATTATTTTAGCATCTTTTAATTTCAACATTGTCTCCTCGCCTTCTTTGACTATTAAGATTGGATTAGGTTTAAACGATGTAAGCTTTCAGCAATTTGCACTGAATTCCAAGCCGCTCCTTTTAGTAAATTGTCAGAGACAACCCACATATGAAACCCATTTTTCACATCAATATCTTGTCTAATACGACCAACAAATGTTGCTTTTTTACCAACTGCTGCCAGTGGTGTTGGATAGCGTTGCTCAGCAGGCTCATCCTCTAGCACCACGCCAGGAGCATCAACTAATAATGCTTTGATATCTGCAACGGTAGCTTGTTCTTCGTTTATTTCAAGGTAAATAGATTCTGAATGTCCAGAAACAACAGGAATCCGGACACAGGTTGCAGAAACTTTGATGGTGTCATCTGCCATAATTTTCTTTGTTTCATTGACCATCTTCCACTCTTCAAATGTGTAGCCACCCTCTGCAAATAAATCAATTTGTGGTAATGCATTAAAGGCAATTGGAAAATGCTTTTCATCTGCACCACAAGGTAAAATGTTGGCAGCAACCTCTGTCTTGCCAACTAGCAAGGCTTTTGCTTGCTCTTTCATTTCTTCTAACGCCGAAACACCAGCACCACTGACTGCTTGATAAGTGGATACAATAATTCTATTTAAGCCATATTGCTTACGAATCGGTTCAAGAGCAACCATCATTTGAATGGTTGAACAATTTGGATTTGCAATAATGCCTTGATGGTTTGCTAAAGCTGCTTCATTCACTTCTGGTACAACTAATGGAACAGTTGGATCCATTCTAAAAGCACTCGTATTATCAATCACTACTGCCCCACGTTTGACTGCTTCCTTAGCAAATTGTTTTGAAATACTTCCACCTGCACTAAATAAGGCAATATGTACACCTTCAAACGCATCTGGTGTCGTTTCCTCTACCATCACTGATTGATTTTTAAAGGATAATACTTTACCTGCTGAACGTTTTGATGCTAAAAACTTTACAGAAGCAATAGGAAAATTTGCTTCTTCTAACATTTCAATCATTTTAGTACCTACTGCTCCTGTTGCGCCAACGACTGCTAGATGATAGCCATTCATTTTCAACACCCCTATCATTTGCTCTATATTTATCTCTATATTTTACCACAATCTTGAGATTTCGCCTATATAGATTCAACAATAAGTTTATCTAGTTGGCTAAAATCTGTTACAATACTAACAAGAACATTCTTAGAAAAGGAGATTCTTATGAAAACAACGAAACAAAAAATCCTACATTTGTTAATCAAGGAAGCACCAAATGCCCTATCTGGTGAAAAAATGGGTCAGCTCTTGGCCATTTCAAGAACCGCTATTTGGAAAGGAATTCAAAGCTTGAAGGATGATGGTTATGGGATTGTTTCTCAAGGGAAAAATGGCTATGCACTTCCCTATTTACCCATTGATGAAGCTAAAATTCGGCAACAATTAAAGACTCATTTTCTTGGACAAAAAATGCAAGTCTTTCCAACGATTCCTTCAACTAATGTCTTTGCTAAAGAAGAAGCACAACAAAAACCTGAAAATGGCAAAGTCTATTTGGCCGAGGAGCAAACACTTGGTAGAGGCCGTTTGGGTCGTGTTTGGTCTTCTCCTAAAGGGAAAACAATTGCCTTATCGATGGTCCTTACACCAGAAATCCCTCCAATGGAAGCTAGCAAGTTAACCCAAATTGTTGCAGCTGCTTTTGTTGAAGCAACCAAAAATATAGCTGATGTCCAAATTAAGTGGCCAAATGATATTGTCATAAATGGTAAAAAACTTTGTGGAATCTTAACTGAAATATCTGCAGAGCTGACACAAATTCATTATGTTGTGATTGGCATTGGTATCAATACAAATTTAAGTTTCGAAGAAATGCCTCCTGATATTCAAGAGAAAGCGACCTCACTCTTACAAGTTTTAGGCAAAGAAATTGATCCTAATCATTTGATTGCAAGCTTTTTAACTACTTTTGAAAAGTATTATGCAGCATTTATTGCAACAGGAAATTATCAGCCAACTTTACAGATTTGTCGGCAACACTCTGCTGTGATTGGAAAAGAGATTTATGTGATTCAGCAAGATAGCAAGCGTTTAGCAAAAGCTGTTGATATTGATGAAAAAGGACAACTGCTTGTACAATTTGAAAATGAAAAAAAGACAACCCCTATCTTTGCAGGAGAAGTCTCAATTCGAGGAACTCAAGGTTATATTTAATCTTGAGTTTTTTTAATAACTATTTTTTGAACACGTAGCACAACCATTACTGCAATAACACTTTTAAGTAGATCTAGTGGTAAAAAGGTGATTAAGTTTGTTTTGATCAGAAGATGATAAGGAATTGGTGCTTTTGATACATATTTTAAAATAAAATAGGTATATGTGATGCCAATCCCATATAGTACAAATAATCCAATAATGGATACTAGTAGCGTTGAAACAAATTGAAGCTGACCACGCTTAGATTGAAGCAACGTTCCAATCAGAAATGCAACCACACTATAACCAATAATATAGCCAAAACTTGGGCTAAAAATACTTTGGATACCACCATTTCCTCCTGCAAAAACAGGTAACCCTATTAAGCCTAAAATCATGTAAAGAAACATAACCAATACACTTTGCGTTCTTGTTAAAAGTAGCGCTGTGACCAATACAAAAAATACTTGTAAGGTAATTGGGACTAATCCCGTTGGAATCACTATCATTGAACCAATAGCAAGTAATGCCGTAAATAAAGCGATTTCTACTTGTTCTTTTATTGTTAATTTCATTTTACCACCCTTTGCGTTAACCTGTATTTATATTTACAGTTTACACAAATCAAAAATGAATGACAAGCTTAAATTGATTTTATAGATGGTATTCGAAAGATGATCAGTAGAAAAATCATTAAGAGTGTTCAATACTTAGTAAATCAAATGCTTTGCTTTCAAACATATGCTTCATTCCGCCAAATGCTTTTTTACAATTAACGGCTGTTAACATTTTAAGAGAATCCATGTCTAACAAGGCTTCTACATTCTTTATTTTAAAAGAATTATAGATTGTTAATTCTTCTAAAAATAATAGTTTTTTAAATAACCTGCAATCCAATTCACCATTCACACTATTAAGTACAACTTTTTTTAATTTACTCAAATTTGAAATGCCTTCAATATTTTGAATATTACTTAGACTGAGATAATGGATTTGATCATCAATCGCATCAAATATCTGCTTTTTTTTAACCATTCCTAATTCTAAAGCTTTTAGTGAAGAAAAATTTGAGATCTCTTCCATTAGTATTCCTTTTTTATCCAAAGTAAGGTTTAAAAATGCTAAATTAGGGAAGTGTTTTTGTGCCATACCAAATAAACAATCAATATCAATTTGAGAATGAGAGTTAGCTATATGAAGATATTTTAAATCTGATAAGATTAATTCTTTTGGCCAGAGAATTGTTTTTTTATTTTCTTCTGATAGATAACCTTTTTTATTTATTAAGACTAATCTCTCAAGATTTTCTGGAATAATGGTCAACTTACTAAGATAGTGTATTGGTATTTGTAGAAATTTTAAATTTAAAAGATCCGGTAAATACATTGGAAAAAAATTATCAATATTCCCCTCATCGTAATCTAAAATTAAGGCTTCTACTTCCAAATTATTTTCAAGGTTTATTTGTTCATGAGGTAAGGATGTTTTAGCACCTTTATATTGCAAAGGTGGTTGATTATAGCTGACATAAAGCAATCTATTGCCTATTTTTCTTGGGTAAAATAAACCTTTATATTGTGCAAATGTTTTCATCATGACTCCTTTCACTTTCTATACTCACTAACGACATTTTACCTTCATCGATTATTCATCAAAAATTTCATTGCCTTCTATATCATAAAATGGCGTCTGACCTCTATACTCGATATATGTATTTTTTTCATTTTCAGATGCTCGCCAATCATCGCTTCTTATTTCCCACATGGTAATTAAGCCAAGTAATGCTTGAATTGTCGTCGCACTAAAAAGCCAATCATCTTTTTGCGCTTCATATGTCCAACGGCAATCGGAGCCTTCTACATTTGTTAATTGGCTAGAGATTGTTACTTCAAAACCTTTTTTAATGATTGCCCAATAACATGGACATTCTGTATTACCAGCTATTCTAATAGTTTTATGCATTGGTGCTTCACTCCTTTATCATTTCCTTTAGCGCTTCATGAGAAAAATGCAACAGCTCAGTCAAATGAGCAGTCTTTTTATGAAAAATTGGCATATCCCAATTTCCTGCTTTGATTAATAAAATTTGAAAGGCGCCATTTCCACTGAAGCTAGGATACCAACCTATATCTAGTATATAATTATGTATAAAATGCGCTTGTAATAAATCTTCTTTTAGGTAGCTGACTTGTTCTTGCACCGTTTTATCTGACGATAAATGATGTAAATCATCAAACATCATCGTTCCTTGATATTCTTTTACTAATTTTTCTAGCATCTCTCATCACCTCTACTGCATTCATAATAATAAAAAATAGGTATTGAAGTCAACTTCAATACCTATCCCTGATTTATTTTTTCGTTTCAGCTGTTTCGTCATCTTTTAGTAAGGCTTTACGAGAAAGATTAATACGTCCTTGTTTATCGATTTCCGTTACTTTTACAAGTACTTCATCGCCAAGATTTAAGACATCTTCCACTTTAGCAACACGTTCTTTGGCTAATTCAGAAATATGAACTAAGCCATCTTTACCTTTTAGAATTTCTACAAAGGCACCGAATTTTTCAACGCGCTTCACTTTACCTAAGAAAATTTCACCAACTTTGATTTCTCTTGTTAAATCAGTAATAATTTTCTTCGCTTTTTCAATCATTGCTGCATCAGTTGAAGCAATACTTACATTACCTTCTTGATCAATATCAATTTTAACCCCAGTTTCATCAATGATTTCATTGATTTGTTCGCCACCACGACCGATGACAACCTTAATTTTATCTGGGTGGATTTGAATCATTTCAATTTTCGGTGCATAAGGACTTAATTCTTCCTTAGGAGCCGCAATTGTTGAAGTTAACTCAGCTAAAATTTCCATACGTGCTTTTTTAGCTTGTGCTAATGCTTCTTCTAAAATTTGTTGTGTAATCCCATCAATTTTAATATCCATTTGTAAAGCAGTGATTCCTGCAGTTGTACCAGCTACTTTAAAGTCCATATCGCCTAAGTGATCTTCTAGTCCTTGAATATCTGTTAAAACAGTATAATCGTCGCCTTCTTTAACAAGTCCCATCGCAATCCCAGCAACTGGTGCTTTAATTGGTACACCAGCATCCATTAATGCTAATGTTCCTGCACAGATACTTGCTTGAGAAGAAGAACCATTTGATTCTAATACTTCTGACACTAAACGGATGGTATAAGGGAAATCTTCTTCACTTGGAATAATTTGTGACAATGCACGTTCACCTAAAGCACCATGTCCAATTTCACGTCTACCTGGTCCACGATTTGGTCCTGTTGAACCTACTGAGAATTGTGGGAAATTATAATGATGGATGAAACGTTTGCTATCTTCTATACCTAAACCATCAATAATTTGATGCTCACCTAAAGGTGCTAATGTAGCTGTTGTTAAGGCTTGTGTCTGACCACGTGTAAATAGACCAGAACCATGGGTACGTGGTAATATCCCAATTTCTGACGCTAATGCGCGGATTTCATCAATTTTACGACCATCAGGACGAATTTTTTCAACAGTAATCAAACGACGGACTTCATTTTTCTCTAAATCCTCCGCAATTTGTTTTACTTCTTTCATCCATTTTGCAGCTTCTTCATGATCTGCAAATTTTTCTTCATAAACAGCGATGACTTCTTCTTTCACTGCTTCAATATTGTCTTCACGAGCTAATTTTTCTTCTGTTTGGATTGCTTCAATCATTTTACCTTTATAAGCAGCATTAATCTCTGCTTCAAGCTCAGCATCTACTTGTAATAAAGCAACTTCCATTTTTTCTTTGCCGACTGCAGCAACGATTTCTTCTTGGAAAGCAATGATTTTTTGAATTTCTTTATGTCCAAATAGCAAAGCACCTAACATCTCTTCTTCAGATACTTCTTCAGCGCCACTTTCAACCATGTTAATCGCTTCTTTTGTTCCAGCAACACTTAAATGGATACTAGATTTTGCACTTTGTTCAATTGAAGGGTTTAAAATATATTCTCCATCAACATAAGCCACATCAACACCAGCAATTGGGCCGTTAAATGGAATATCAGAAACACATAATGCTAAAGAAGAACCTAACATTGCCACTACTTCTGGTGAGCAATCTTGTTCCACAGACATGACTGTATTTGTGATTTGCACTTCATTACGGAAACCTTCCGCAAACATTGGACGAATTGGACGGTCAATTAAGCGAGCCGTTAAGGTTGCACGTTCACTTGGACGACCTTCACGCTTAATAAATCCACCAGGGATTTTACCAACTGCATACATTTTTTCTTCATAATTGACTGTTAATGGAAAGAAATCTACATCTTTAGCTTTTTTGCTAGCTACAGCAGCGGTTAAGACAACTGTTTCTCCATAACGAATAAAGACTGAACCATTTGCTTGTTTAGCCAATTGTCCAACTTCAACTGTTAGTGGACGTCCTGCCCACTCCGTTGTAAATACTTTTTTTTCACTCATGTAACTTGTCCTCATTTCTTTTTGTTTCTTATCCTACTTTTAGTCATCACTTGCTACACACGAACTACTAAACAAATATCAAAAACCAACTCTTTATTGGTTCTTCATATTTGTATAGTAGGTTCATAAAACATGTAGACTTTTCAAATGATGCTATTTGTTCAAAATGAAAGCGAGATTCATAAGAATCTCGCTTTCAAACAGACCTGCGAGAATTAACGACGTAGGCCTAAACGTTGAATCAATTCACGGTAACGAGCAACATCTTTGTTACGTAAGTAAGCAAGTAAGTTACGACGGTGACCGATTTTTTTCATCAAACCGCGGTAAGAATGGTGATCTTTTTTGTGGTTACGAGCGTGCTCGTTTAAGTGGTTAATGTCTGCAGTTAATACAGCAATTTGTACCTCTGGTGAACCAGTATCTCCTTCATGTGTCGCGAATTCTTTGATGATTTCATTTTTGCGTTCTTTAGAAATAGCCATTTCTAAAACACCTCTTCCTTTTCTTTTATCCTGATACTGAGTAAAACGTTGGTGATTCGTTAAACCAAGTAAAAGGTTGTGCAATTGCACAATGTAACTTTACACGAACTACATTTAAAAAGCAAGACTTTAGCCATGTTTTCTCATGATATTATAGGATTTTAAAATTTAGGATAAGGAATAAATGTTTGATCATATTTTGTTTCCAGTTTAGCTTGTGCTAATCTTGCTTCAAAGCTAGCGTCATCCCAATTTAATTCAAATTCTTCAATATCTGGATTCGTTACAAAATCAAGCAAATCACTTTGTCCTTCGTCTAAAACATCCTTTAAATAAGCTAAAAGAGTCTCAAGATAACCTATTTCTAGTCCTTTTTTTAAGGAAAAAGGAATGACTTGTAAATAATCTTCTGTTGCCTCAATCTTTGATTTTTCTGGGTCAAAAAAAACAAGACTATCTTCGAATTCAATCACTTCATTTTCCGCAATTGTCCCTTCAATATCTGCAATCTCTGCTGCATCATCTGAAATCTCAGCAAACAGCGAAAAATAAAGCGTGATATTTTTTTCTTTCTTATACCATTCTATGGTCCATTCAACATCATGAAATTGTTCTTTCATTTTTTCATCTAAATAGGTTAGTAAATCTAATTTTACCATGTCAATCCCCTCTTTCTTCTACTTCAAATATTGTACATGATATTGCAGCAGAATGACACCTAGAGTTTTGCTAAATCTTATCTGCTATAGTATAATTTCTCCATACTGTAATGAAGGAAGGCAATCAAATGGCTGAGAAAAGAACCGCAGATGGTTTAACTGTTGAAGATATGTTCCAAAAATTTTTCATCACACCTGATGAAAAATCTGATGACAAAAAACAAATGGAAACACAAGAACAAGCAGACGAAAAAAAAGACGAAACAGTTTAAAAGCTGTTTCATCTTTTTTTTCATTATTTTGATGATTTCTTTCCTATAAAGGCATCCATTAGATAAATAAATCCAAATAGATAGAAATAGAAACTCATTAAGAAAGAAATCGCTAATGCAGAACTAAATGGATTCATTAATAATAAGACACCAAGCACAACGCCAATAAGGTTCACAATAATGGTCAACCAATAATAACCCGTTCCAATTTTTTTTGTTTGATAGGCATGGAACAGTCTAAAAATAGAATTAATAATAAACCAAGTAGCAAATATAAATGGTAAGACCTGTGCACCAATCCCTAGATTGAAAACTAAAATCAAGCCAAAGATGATATCAATAATCCCCATAATCAACATATATGTTGCATGATATGCAGTACCTTTTTTTATACCTACATAACCTGAAATCAAGAAGATTCCTTTCACAATCCCACCTAAACCAAATAGTAAAGTGATTGCTAATAAGTTAGCTATTGGTCGATTAATGGCCATTGAACCAAATAATATAAAAATTAGTCCAATTAAAAATTCACTCCAACCAAATTTTGTTTGTTTTTCATTCATGCTGATCATCCTCTTTCTTCTATCTATAGACAATCATAGCAAAAAGTACTCTGACATTCAAAAATTAACACTTATTCTAATAAAATAATATTATCATTAAAAAAGCCAACTGATTCGCTTCAGTTGACTCTTCCTTTACTCTTGTTATGTATTTATTTTTTCTCGATATTCAATAAAAAAATCGGATAATTCACATTTAAAAAGTGATGCTAATATTGGTAAATGAACTGCTTTAAACATATAAGTTCCATTTTCATACTTAAAATAATTACATGCATTTTTAAATCCTAATAATCTAGCCAAATATTCTTGACTATAAGCCATTTCTTGCCTTCTTTCTTTGATGTATGCTAAATCAATATGATATTCCATTCTATGACCTCCGATTTCTAAAAGTGAAACTCACATATCTAATTCTAAATTTTTATTGCGTATATGTCAACTAATAATTTCGTTTTATGAAATAAAATAGCTTCTTTTACGGAAAAATGGTACAATATTATTGCTATTATAGAAAGTTGGTTGAAATATGGAGATACATGAGCGCATCATTCTTTTAAGAAAAAAACAGGGTTGGAAGCAGAAAGATTTAGCAGATAAAATGATGTTAACGCGACCTGTTATGTGTCGCATTGAGTCAGGAGAACGAGCGATTAAAGAGCATGAACTGGCAATATTGGCAAATCTCTTTCAAGTCTCAACAGATTACATATTAGGAAGAGAAAAAAAGATGGCTACCCTGACTTTAGAAACGGATATTGGCTTAGCCCTACAACAATTAATCCAATTGATTCAAGCTGAGCAAGAAATCATGGTATTTGGCACAAAAATTCCAGCAGATGATCAGCAATTACTGATGGCTTCCCTTTCTCAGGCATTAGCTTTAGCAGAAGCCTTACATATGAAACATTCAAAAAATAAGTAGCCATTAAACGTTTAAAAGTTTAGTGACTACTTATTTTTAGTTGTTTTTTAATTTTAATGGGTAACTTGTCGAAAACAAGGGTGTAAGAATTTTTTAAAACATGTATAAATAATGTCTTTTCAAGATGATGATTTCTCAATTGTAAGGAAATCCAATGGGATTTATTCATATGGTAGCCCGGTTTAATTTCTGAATACATTTCTACCAATTCTTCATTTTGATGAGGTAAACCTTTGACTGTTAAAATCAATTCTTTTTGTGTATTTTCTCCATACATTCCAAATATTTTATGCGCCACTAAAAAAACATAGACATCCCATTCAGGTTTATATATCAGCTTGGCTCCTGGCCATTCTTCAGCTGCATTTTTTAACCATTCATCCTGTTTCGCAAAATTCATGTTTCAGCTTCCTTTCTACTAAAAATAAGCTGTTACAAAAACTTGTAACAGCTCATTAATGGCTTAAGATAATTGATCTAAATAAGCTTGTGCTTCAGCAATAATTTGTTGAAGGGTTTCTTTTGTTACTTCATTTTCTTCCTGTGCTTCTTTACTTAATTTTTTCCATTCTTTTTTTAAGACAGCTTTTTTTTCATCATAAAAGTCAGCAGCTTGATCAACCAGTGTATCTTTTTTTGATTTAAGCTCTTTGCCAGCTTTTTTTAACTCTGCTTGATTCTCTTCATCTAAAAGCAAAGCCGTAACAGTAGCTGCTACTGTTACCCCAAGAAAAATTGCTAATTTTTTATTCATTTAAAAACCCCCTATAATCTGATACCTTCATTTTAACATAAAACAAAAAAAGAAGCTGACTTCATGGTACTCAAACTGTAAAAAAGATCTTTATTTTTACGAGAAAAGATTCTTCCATTTTATTTCTTTTATGCTATGCTATAGAGAGTCAACACAATAATGAAGATAGAAATTTTAGAAAGAAGGTTTATTGAATGAATCAAGGGTATATCAAAGATTTATCTGCTACTGAAACAAAAGAATTACATGATTTAGCAGATTTAATTTTTGTTGAAACAATTGCAACAGGCTTTTATGAATTAAAAGAATTAAGAACAGAGTTACCTGACTACTTCCCTCATGGTCGTATTTATTCAAGAGAAAAAGTCGGTGAAATCCTTCTCAGTGATGCTCACTTTGCAGTATTAATTGAAACAAATGATGAAAAATTCCTATTCCAATCTAAAAATATAAAAATTCCTGAATATGAATAAAAAAAATGACCAATCGTTAGTTACGATTGGTTACTTTTTATTATTTTACTTTTGGTAGTTCAATATTAAATCGTTTCATTACCATTGGTGCAACTGTTACGATACTTGTAATCATAATCACCCAAAAACCAATTCCAGTTTTCAATAGACCATAAGCATCTTTACCTGCATAAGTATAAAGGCTAATTAAGCCAATCACTTCCATCACAGCTACAGCAATTACAGCTACTTTTTGATATTGCTTAATAGCTGGAACAAATTCCGTCACAATCGGTACAATTGGTGATAATAAGAAAAATACAGCAATCGCTCCATTTGTAACGAAGTCCATTCCTGTAATACTTTGTGAGAGTCCAAAAATTCCTACTTTAAATAATGGCAAAAATAAACTAAATAATAAAATTCCATTTGTAATTAATAAAAATAAGTTTAAATCCTTTGTTCCTTCTTTTTGCATTTTGTTCCTCCAAAATAAATTTATTTTATGTGATGAATTCACAATAGTCATAGTATATCATAAATCCTCTATTGCTTATACGGAATAATCAATATTTACATATTAATCAATAGAAAAAGGAAGTGTTTTGATGTGTAAAAAGAAAAAAATCTGCCTTTTGAGTCTTGCTCTATTAGGAATTGGTATTTTTCTAGGTCTTTATATGAACTCACGAATAGCAGCTGATAAAAAGTATGAAACCATTCAAAGTATTTCTATCCAAATAACACCCGTATATAAACACAGTGACGATAATGGTAGTTTTTATGAAATAAAAAATAATGGTCAAGTCACTTATCGATTTTCAAAGCAAAATGAAAATTATGAGTATGAAGTCATTGAAGAAGAAATAATGCTCTCCCCTAATAACTATGAACAGATTATCAGAGTTTTAAAACAAGATAAAATCTTAGAAAAACCTGAGAACCTAACAACAGATATGGATATCTTGGATGGTGGTCATTATCGTTTAACTATTCAGACTAAAGATAACGTGTTTTTATTGGAAGGAACCAATCCTCAAGATAAAGACTTTAACCATTGTCTTTCTGCGATTTTAAAAATAGTTCAAGATAGTTCATCATAAAAAAAGAAGCTACTATGTTGTAGCTTCTTTCAATTTTTCTATTCTATTTTATTCTTTCTGCTATTTCTAACAATGTGATAAGTTGAAGCCAATATAATGGTAACCAGCCCTGGAATATTTGAGTACGCAATCGTACTTGAACCTAGCTTAATTAAAATGTAGCTAAGCATTGTAGCTGCAATCAAGATAAAAAATAAGAAACTTGCATTTTTTTTAATCATAGATGTCCACTCCTTCGTTCAGAATGTAAGCGTATTATTTCCTGTAATTTATTTTAACATATTTTTTTCTTTGAGAAAATAAAAAATTTACATAGATTCTCTAGAAACGATGTTTGTTTTTAAATAAAGCGCTTAGTTAAAACAGCTTTTTCCTGATAAAAAAAAGATTGTCACAAGTGACAATCTAAATAGCGCTAGTCTAGTTTTAATGACTTAATTCATTGTAACAAAAGAAATAACCTCTGATACAACATCATCATTTGTAGTAGGTATCTCTAAAAGTTTCATCTGATCTAACATATTTTGTGTTTCAGTTTTTACCCATTCTGGATTATTGGTGTAGCGCTCACCTTGATAATGATTTGGTACTTTATAAAAAGAAATACTTCCATCATGGTGAGAAATATATGTAAATATTAACGTTCCCGCCATCGTTTGATCAACACTTGCTGAGATTGTTATACTTTCTTCTGGTAATACTACTGAGCCATCAAAGGGCAATACTTGAGTGCCAGCGGGATTTTTTGTCACACTGATTTCAATAGGAAGTTGAGTGATTTCATAGCTATGATACACAGCCATCACAACTCTTGCATACTCAATTTGGTCATCAGAATATCCTGGAAAAGGATTCTCTGTTTGCGCTGTGTTAGTGGATTCTTCTTTTTGAGAAGCTAATTCAGCTTGTCCATTTTTTGTTGATGCCTTACTTTCTTCTACCACTTCTGATATTTTGCTCGAATCTTCTTTTGATGTTACATCTGAATTATTTTTAGAGGTACATCCTATTAAAACAATACTTAGAGCTAATATGAATCCAACTTTTTTCATTTAAATCCTCCTCATAATTTTACTTTTTCCGTCAATATCTATTTCCATATTTTATATCATTTTAAACAACTAAACAGTTTTCTTGACTTGACTAATTTCACCCCCTTTAATTCCTGCTAACACAAAATTACTGTGTAGATGACAACAGGTTCCTACTTGGCGCTCGAATTTAAACGTTTTTTTAGCTTGATTTAGATCGATTTATTATTAATTTAATTGGTATGCTAGGGAGTCTGATAGTTATTTTTTTCTACACTGTTGACTAAAATAATTTTTTTTAGAGTCATATATATATACATCAACAATAAACTGAAAATAATTGCGCTAATTGTTATAACTAGACTAGCAAAGAGACCTTTAATTGCTAAACGATTTAATATACGCTCAACTTGGTAATGATTCATTAAATGAATGATGGGTCGATGAAGACCATAAATAAATAAAGAGTGCTTTCCAAGGTAACTAATAACTTTATTCTGATTATTTAAAGAAACCCATAGAATAAATAACAGGTTTAACACTGCAGTTACAAAATATCCTATATTTTCAATAAATAATATTTCACTAGGCCACTTCAACGAGGTACTTAAACCAATTCCTCCCACTATTAAAAGCAAAATGGTTTTAGCAAAATATTGTTTTTTTAGCCATTCTAAACAACTATATTTGTTCATCCAATAACCAATTGCTAAAAATACAATAGCTGGAAATAATACATGAATTGTAAATGGTACACGTCCAGTTGATTGATAGAGCATTTGATAAGAAATTGGAGTAAGGATTAAAGATAGACAAACACCTAAAAAAAGTTGCCATTTCCCCCTTTTTTCCAATAAATAAAAGATAATAATTGCAATAAAAGATAAGGGTAAGTACCATAAAGCAAAGTTATTAACATTCTGCCAATGATTTGACAAAAAAATCCCTTTAAGTGTTATCACAAAAAAAGAAACATTCAGTTGTATTGATGCAGTAATAGCCGTAAGTATGAGTGAGACTACATAAAAACTAAGATATGGAACTAACAAACTTCGAGCTTTATTTTTTATAAATTGCTTGAATGTATTTTTATGATAACGTTCTCTGTGCATATAATATAAATAACCAGAAAGCATGAAGAATAACGGCATATGAAAACTGTAAATGTAATGAAAAATATCGCCTGGTATTAACCAAACATGACCCCAAACAACAAAAAATATTCCTATTCCTTTTAAATAATCAATATCATTTTCTCTAGATTTCATTTTCACCCTTCTTTCTTGTACACGAATAAAAAATTTTCTAAGTCTAAATGAACACTAAACACTTCCATTCGAACGACTCAGAAAATTTTTTAATCTTACTATTTCTTTGGTTGCTCATCATCCATTTTAAGCACAGCCATAAATGCATCCTGGGGTACTTCAACTGAACCAATTTGTTTCATCCGTTTCTTACCTTCTTTTTGTTTCTCTAACAATTTGCGTTTACGAGAAATATCTCCGCCATAACATTTGGCTAAAACATTTTTACGTAAAGCTTTAATTGTAGAACGAGCTAAAATCTTCTGTCCAACTGCTGCTTGAATGGGCACTTCAAATTGCTGTCTTGGAATTAAAGCGCGTAATTTCTCAACGATTAGCTTCCCACGCTCATAAGCAAAGTCTCTATGCACAATAAAGCTTAAAGCATCCACTTTTTCACTATTTAGCATAATATCCATTTTCACCAATTTACTTGGACGGTAGCCAATAATATCATAATCTAATGAAGCATAGCCTTTTGTACTTGATTTCAATTTATCAAAGAAGTCATAAACAATTTCAGATAAAGGAATTTCATAAATCACATTAACACGAAACTCATCTAGATAATCCATTGTCACAAAGTCCCCACGTTTACGCTGTGCAATTTCCATAACCGCACCAACATAGTCATTTGGCACCATAATGCTCGCTTTTACATAAGGCTCCTCTACGGATTGAACCACCCCAGCTTCAGGCATTTCTGCTGGATTATCTACCACTACTTGTGAGCCATCAGTTAAGTTAACATGGTAAATTACAGATGGCGCAGTTGTAATCATATCTAAGTTAAATTCACGCTCTAAACGCTCCTGAATCACATCCATATGCAGTAATCCTAAGAAACCACAACGGAAACCAAAGCCCAATGCTTGAGATGTCTCCGCTTCAAATTGTAACGCTGCATCATTCAGTTGTAATTTTTCCAAAGCCTCACGTAAATCATTGTATCTTGAAGAATCAATTGGATACAGACCGCAATAAACCATTGGATTCATTTTACGATATCCTGGCAAAGCTTCTGCTGCTGGTCTTTCTGCCAATGTAATCGTATCTCCTACTTGTGTATCTTTAACCGTTTTAATGCTTGCAGTTAAATACCCAACATCTCCTACCATTAAAAATTCACGAGGAATTGGCTTAGGAGAAAAGATTCCCACTTCAACAACTTCAAAGGTTGCACCACTGCTCATCATTTTAATTGTATCACCAGGTTTAACAACCCCTTGCATCACACGGATATTTAAGATAACGCCACGATATGAATCGTAGACTGAATCAAAAATAAGGGCTTCAAGAGGTGCTTCAGTATCCCCATGTGGTGCAGGAACCTTCTCCACAATCTGCTCTAATATGTCCTCAATCCCAATTCCAGCTTTCGCACTTGCTAAAACGGCTTCACTTGCATCAATCCCGATCACATCTTCAATTTCACCACGAACACGCTCTGGATCTGCTGCTGGTAAATCAATTTTATTAATGACTGGCAAGATTTCTAAATCATTATCTAACGCTAAATAAACATTGGCTAATGTTTGCGCTTCAATTCCTTGTGCTGCATCAACAACTAAAACTGCCCCTTCACAGGCTGCTAAACTTCGTGAAACTTCATAAGTGAAATCCACATGCCCAGGTGTATCGATTAAATGGAAAATATAAGTTTCCCCATCTTTTGCTGTATATTGTAGCTCAACAGCATTTAACTTAATGGTAATCCCACGTTCTCTTTCTAAGTCCATTGAATCGAGCAATTGCTGTTGCATTTCACGCGTTGATACTGTATTCGTTTTTTCTAAAATCCGATCTGCTAATGTGGATTTACCATGGTCAATATGAGCAATAATCGAGAAATTACGAATTTTCGACTGCCTTTCCAACATTTCATCTTTATTCATCATCTATTATTATCCTACTTTCTGTATCTATCTCAAAAACATCACAACAAATTATACCAATCTATGAGGATTAATTCAATAAACATCTAGTCTTCTGATACAAAAAAAGAGCTATCTTGGGTAAAAGATAGCTCTTACAGTCTAAATAGGTCTCTTTAAAGGAATATTTATTCATTTAAAGATTTTTTATAATCAAACACATAACCTAATTGATGTAATAGCTCAAGACCATTATTTAGTTCAACTGTTTGACATAAAAAATCAAGCTTAGGTTGTTGAAGTAAATAATCAATCATTTCAGCGATATATTTAGGTTGGTTTAAATTGATAATGACATGTTCATTTCGATAGCATGCAGGTAGTCCTTTATTAAAAGGACAATAACCATAATCCCACTGATACGTTCGGAAATAAATAATCAGTTTCCCTTTCTTATCAGCAGAAACTAGAATCGTTTTGACAGTCATCCTCATCAAAACGATATTTCCACATAAAGGTACATTCATTGACAACAATTTCACGAAACGAAGCCATATCGACCATCCTTTCATAAAATAAAATGAACCTCACATTTAGTCAATTGTTGTAAAATAAACACTGCCTTTGTTTTGAATAAAGTCTGCATCATAAATATCATGAACAGATTTATTTGGATCAATTGTTAAGTATAAATAGTTATCTTCAGAAATCACTGAGCTTTGGAATTTGTTATAAATACCATCTTCATCTTTTGGTAAATAGGGGAAATAAATACGATCTGCTTCATTTGTTGTATATAAAATATCCATTTTTTCAATATCTGGATATTTATTCACACGATCAAACATTCCCATTTCTAAACCACCAGTGTTGATATCAATCGATTTTACACTATCAGCTTCTGGGTGAATTTGAACACGTAATGATTCACAAGGATGGATTTCTTGAATATCACTGTCTCCAATACGGCCGATGCTTGTTGTAATATGCTTAATCCATAAGTCTCCGATATATTTTTTTTCAATGTGCCATGTTTCATCATTTCTAAAATATAACTTTAAACCAGATACTTCTTTTGCCATAGTATCGTCTCCTTTTAATTTCCCTTTATTCGTATTACTGAGAATACTCCTCTATTTTACCATAAATCAAGCATTATCTCATTATTTAAATTTTACGCTGATACTTTGGATGTTCTTTTGCCAGTCTTTCATTTCCTCGTTTGAAATTACCTGTTATACGAGCTAAAAGGTATTGTTCCTCTTCTTGATTTGCATGTTCTAAATCTTCTATTAACTCCTGAGCTTGTGAGCCCTTTACAATCATTATCTGCTTCCCATAATAAAAATAAAAACTTTGTTCTCTTTCCCTTTTTTCCAAGAAAAAACTTGTTCTTCTGTCAAATGATTTAATCCCACAAAAGCTCCTCCTTCTTTACAATAAAAAATATCATCTATGTATTCTCAACCATTCTATTTTATTACCTCAACACAAACAGAAGAACTTTGTTCCTATCAAGTAAAAAAACTTTACACTTTTTTATTGCAAACTCTAGTATCTTTCGGTATAATGATTGATGTTGGAAATAACTGTAAAGTTATCAATCATCGAAAGTGGGAGGTGAATCAAATGCCAAATATTGAATCTGCAATTAAACGCGTACGTACTTCTGAAAAAGCAAATGCTTTAAACAATTCTAAAATGAGCGCTACTCGTACTGCAATCAAAAAATTTGAACAAGCTGTAGAAGCTGGTTCTGATAATTTAAATGAATTACACAGCGAAGCAATCAAAGCTATTGATATGGCTGCTGCATCAGGATTGATTCATAAAAATAAAGCTAACCGTGACAAATCTCGTTTAACTAGCAAACTTGCTAAATAATTGATTTTGGAACGCTCATCTATTTAGATGGGCGCTTTATTTTTGTCTAAAAAAGAGTGAAACTTGTTTTTTTACCACAAGCTTCACTCTTTTTTAGTTTGCCATTGCATGCTGATCAGCAAATTTTAAAACAAATAATTCGAATTGCATTTCTCTATTTCCTTGCCCTGTTTTTAAGGCATATTCTGCATCAACTAAACCTTGAAAAGCAGTTGATAAAGTGTTCATATCAAATTTTTTCACTTGCTGCATTGCTAATTTCACACGATAAGGATGGATTTTCAGCATGCTCGCAATATCTCCTTGTTGATAGCCCTTTTGTATACAAATTCTAACTTGTAGCATCAATCTAAAATGAGTGGATAAAATGGCATGAATTTTAATTGGTTCTTCTTTTTGTAATAATAAATCTCGATAAATCGTCAACGCTTTTTCAACTTGTTTATTTAAAACGGCTGGCACTAAATCAAAAATATTTTGTTCTAGTGTTTTGGGAACAAGATTTGTAACCATCTCTTTTGAAATTTTCTTTGTGTCTGCTACATATAGAAAAAGTTTTGGCAATTCTCCCATGGCACTTGATAGATTGGCATCTGTTAACTGAATCAATAATTCAAATGCTTCTGGTGAGATTTCATATCCTTCATTTTGAATATAGTCTCTTAGAAAATGTCTTGTATCTTTTTCTGAAAGTGCCCCTGTTTCGATAATTGTTGCTACTTTTTTTAATTGCTTGACAATTTTTTTTCGTTCATCTAATTTTTCATAGGGTGCGAAAAAAACAAGCACACTATATGGTGGTGGATCATTTAAATAAGAAGTTAATTGCTCAATATCATGTTCTAATTTACTTTTACTACGCTCCCCTGTTAAGAAATAAGGGTTTTCAATATAGACCAATCTTCTATCACCAAAAAAAGGAACAGAAGCGGCATCTTCAATAGCAGCAGCTAGTGGCGTCACATTCATATCATAACTACCAAAATTTAAATCGATTTCATCCTCTGATAATGCATTCTTTAAGAAACTAGCTTTTGCTTGATCTCTCAAATATGCTTCAGTACCTAATACGAGATACACAGATGAAAATTGCTGTTGAGAAATTTTTGACATTTCTTTGGTAAAATTCATTTCATCCCTTCTTTCTTCCTCTTTTATGTTACAAAGCTATCCAAGAAATTGCAAGCTCTTTTAGTCATTTGTTAAAATCTTTTGAAAAGGCTCATGTTCGTTAGGCATGTATTTCATATAAATTGCCCCTTGTAAGTCTGTTCGGTAAATCATCACTTGGCTAGATAGTAATTGATCAAGCGTAATTTTATGCGGATGATCAAAACGATTCTTTTTGCCACAAGAAATCAAACCATAAGTTGGCTGTAACTGTTCAATAAACGCTGCTGAACTAGAGGTTTTACTACCATGATGACCAATTTTTAAAACATCTATTTTTAATTGCGGATATTTTTTTAATAACTCAGCTTCTCCTTCTTTCTCTAAATCCCCTACAAATAACCAACTCAATGTACCAAATGTTGTCTGAAGTACCAATGAATCATTGTTTCCCCCTGTTTCTACTTTAAACGGAAAGAGAATTTCAGCAGAAAATGACTGCTTTTGATAAGTCGTTTCAGCCAAGACTGGTGTTAGTTGAAGCCCTTTTTCATCAAGCTTGTTTAAAACAGTTGAAAAGGTGCTGCTTTTGTCAGAGCCTTTAGGAAAAACGACCTCATCAATTTGAATCTCTTCACTTAATTCCTCTAAGGCACCAAAATGATCTAAATGCGCATGGGTAATAAATACTGTCTCTAACCTTGTAATCCCTTCACTTTTTAAATAAGGAATCAGCGTTTTTTTAGCTAAGCTTTGTTCATTTGAGCGAATTTGCCAAGCTGCCTTTTCATAGCTTATTTGTCCACCTGTATCAATTAAATAATCTCCCTGATGATTTGGCAAACGAATTAAAATGGCATCTCCTTGCCCAACATCAATCATCATCACTTCCCCTGCCATGAAGTAATTTTTTATTTGAATGGAACCAACTAAAATAAATAGACAGCAAACCAGGATGCTACTAATAGAACGATAAAATTTCTTAGGTTGATATAAATAAATCAATAGACCAAAAAAGCCGCAAAAATAAATACTTATTGTGAAAATGGAGAGCCTACCTGTTACAAAAGTTAAATAGGGTAATTTACCAAAAAACATTAATAAATCATCTAAAAAAAGAAAAATACCATTTGATAATTGTACGACTAACGTTAAAACTAGTGAAGTAGCTGAAAAACATAAGCCTACTAAACATAGAAAAAAACAAAGTGGAATCAGCACCCACTCAAAGAATGGTAATAATAAACAATTAAATAACATGGAATAAAGAGGAATTTCAAAGAAATGAAAGGCTAAAATAGGTGCAGAAAAAAGAGAAGCTAAGAATGAGAGGAACAGATTTTTTTTGATACTTGAGAGCGGTTGAACAAGATATCCAAATAATAAGAAGATGGCTGTGACACCATAAGAAAGTTGAAAACCAATATTTAGGATAAATTGTGGTTGATAAAGCAGCGAAACAATCAGTGCTAAAAAGAAATAATCAAGTGATGCAAACCGTTGTTTTAGTAAGGCTGCAAGGAATGTGAAGAAGTGAATCAGTACCACACGCATGACACTCACACCAAACCCAACAAATTGACCATAAATCAACAAACCGACTAATAAAAGACACTGACTTTTTTCTTTCGTCACACCTATCCTTAATAGAAAATACTCAATAAACTGACATAAAAAATGAATATGTAAGCCAGAAATAACAAAAAGCGGCACAATCCCCAACTGTTGCTGAATTTCCTTATACTCAGGCTCTATAAAATCACCATTGCCAATAACAAGCGCAACAATATAACTAAAAGATCGCTGATTAAATTTTTGTTCCAATGTTTGAATCGCCTGTATGCGAAGCTTTGTCAGCCTGACATCAAACGCCCACCAATTTGGCTGGTTCACCTGTTGCTTTTTAATCTGATCAATACTCATAACCCACTGAATTCCCTGGTGTTTTAAATATTGTTGATAATTAAATTGGTATCGATTTCGATTGCCTTCAGGACATTCTAGTGTACCAATAACCTCTAGTTGTAATGGATCAGATTGTTTCTGCCAAGCTTTTTGTTCTTCTTCATTGGCTAGTGTATAGAATAAAATGAGTGTTTCTTTGCCTTTATCCGTTTGATAGGATCCCTGTAAACGTAAGAGATTCCCATTTACTTTAATCCCATCTGGCGCTACCTGAACTTGAAGCTGTGTTTCCGTACCATTAAGCAAGGTTGAGACATGATATATTTTAAAATAACCAACAAGTAACACCACTAGACCACAAAAAATGGTAAGACTAATCACTTTTAAACATTTTGTGTGGCCTAAGCGGAATAAAAATAACAAAAGTAGTAAATAGATAAAAATAGCATTTGGATAAAATAAAGCAACTACGATTAAAAGCGATAATATACCAGGAAAAATAAGATAACCTTTCATCGCTCGTTAAAGGAATCTTAGCAATCGCAGCCTTGATGATCAGTAGTTTCATCAAAATGCAATTGTTTAAAATAATCTTGCGATAAACGCACTTGATGTAGGGCAACACCAGCTTGTTTAAGTAATTTTAAAGCATATTCATCATTTTTGTAATCAGCTTGATAATGAATCGTTTTAATTCCTGCTTGTAAAATCATTTTAGTGCATTGTAAACAAGGAAAATGTGTCACATAAATTTCAGCACCCTCTGTTGGTACGCCAAATTTTGCACATTGTAAAATGGCATTCATTTCTGCATGGATGGTTCTTAAACAATGGCCATCCACAATATAACAGCCTTCATCAATACAATGATCATCCGCAGTAACTGACCCATTATATCCACCTGCTATAATACGTTTATCCCTCACAATCGTTGCACCAACCATTAAACGTGTACAGGTACTTCTTAGTGATAATAATTGGCTCTGTGCCATAAAATATTGGTCCCAAGGTATTCTTTCTATCAATTTATTTCCTCCTTTTTCTAGCGATAGCTCTTGGTTTATTCCTTAAGCTTATTCTGCTTTTCTTTCTAGTATACGCAAGGAAAAATAATCAAGCAAGTATTCTTTTATTGAACAACAATAAATTCTTTTAATTTCTCAAATGTCTGAGAACCAATTCCTGAAATCTCAGTAATCTCTTCAATTTTTTTAAAGGCACCTTTTTCTTCTCGATACTGTAAAATTGCCTCTGCTTTCTTTTGCCCTACTCCTGGTATTTTTTGTAGCTCTTCTAATGTTGCTTTATTTAAATTAATTTTTGTTGAATCTTTTTGTTGGGATAAAGCCCCTTCATTCTCTTGTATCATCGGCTCTTCTCCAAGTATTGGCACATAAATAACCATCTCATCTTGAAGCTGCTGGGCTAAATTTATTTGTTTTGCATCTGCTTGCTCTGTTAATCCACCTGCTAATTCAATTAGACTAGCTACTCGACTTTCTGGTAAGACTTCATAGATTCCTGGATGTAAAACCGCTCCTTTAATATCAACAAATATTTGTGGTGATTTTATTTCTTCTGGTGCATCTGCTTCTTCGGAAACCTCTGATAGATTGGTCAAGTTAGACTGTACTACTGGTTGTTCTTTCTTTGATAATTGACTCAAAAAAAGAACAATCATCCCCAGCACAATCCCTGCAATCAATAAATATTTTTTATACGTTTGATAATAGCGAATGATTTGATGCACATCCATGATTTCACCTCCTTAGTTTTAATATATGTAAATAAACAAAAAAACAGCAAATAAATTTGCTGTTTTATGAATGTTCTTTTAAATAATCTAAAGCATCTTGAAAATGACGAATAGGAACTATTTTCATTTTAGTCTGACATTTTTCTGCTGCTTCCTTTGCTTCTTCATAATTTGTTTTGATATCAGGATAGATTTCTTTCATTTCAGGTGTGATTTCATCATCTGGTGCAAAGAAAATTTCTGCCCCTTCTTTATCTGCTGCCACTACCTTTTTATCAATCCCACCAATTCGACCTACTGTACCATCTGGGCTCATGGTACCTGTGCCCGCAATTTCCCGTCCGTTTCTTAAATCCTCATTTGTTAATTGGGTATAAATGGCTAATGTAAACATAAAACCAGCAGAGGGACCACCGATTCTATCAGTTGCGATTGAGACAGGTTTACTTGGTGTCACGGTATAATCATCAATTAATGTAATCCCTATACCAGCACGGCCTTCGCCTAAATCGATTAACTCAGTGGTCAGCTTCTCATTATTTCCAGCTGCATTTTCATATGCAATGCTAATTTTATCTCCAATTTCTTTAGAGCTAATATAGGCTGTAAATTCCTGCGCGCTTTCAAATGGTTGGTCATCAATTGATGTGATGGTATCTCCCGCTTTAATTTGCTGATAAAGCTGACTTTCTTTTAACACAGATAAAACATAAATCCCGTGATAATCAACTTCATAAGGCTCATCTGCTGCTGTAAAAGCGACTTGTATCGCACTGTTTATTGAACTAGACATGGCATGTTGCTGCTCAATATCATATTCATCCTCTGATTGGTCTTCATCAAATAAATCAGTACTCTTGATTCCTTCACGAAAGGGTAAATATTGAAAAAAGTAAGTTAACGGTGTAGCTTTAGCAATCCTAACAGTGGTTAGCATATAACTGCCATCATTTTGATCATATTCATGATCTACCTCAACTAAATCATTTAACCTAACGGCATTACCTGGGGACTCAATATAATAATCTAATGGAAAATAGCCAATAAATAGCAACGCGATAAAGCTGACTAAAATAAGGGGGATTTTATATTTTTTTATTTTTTCTTTCATTGATAAAGCCCCCTAATCCTGCTTCAATTTTTGTTTTAAAGCAGCAACAACATTTGCCGGAACTAAATCTGTGATACGCCCATTAAATTTAGCCACTTCTTTAATAATACTTGAGCTGACAAATTGATATTTTTTATCTGTCATTAAAAAGACCGTTTCTATTTGCTCATTTTGATAATGATTCATTGCAGCTATTTGTGCTTCATATTCATAATCAGCCATGCCTCGTAGCCCTCGAACCATCACATTTGCGCCAACTTCTTTAGCAAAATCAACGGTTAATCCATCCTGATGAATGGCAACTTGAATATTTGAGTATTCACTTAAAGCTTCTTCAATAAAAGCTTTTCTTTCTGCAACCGTAAATAAGGAAGACTTTGAACTATTAGTAGAAATGGAAACAATCACTTGATCAAATAAACCAGCGGCCCTTTTCATCATGTCAATATGCCCATTAGTGGGTGGATCAAAGCTTCCTGGAACTAATGCCACTTTTGTCATACTAAGCCCTCTTTTCATAAATTACAATTTTAGTTACACCATATTTTTCATTCTTCAAACAAATAAAATCATCAATCATCTCAGGTAAATCAACCTGTTTATCTACTTCACAAACAATCATCGCTTGGTGATTAAATAAGTCTAACTGATTCATTTGTTCAATTTGTTGAACAATTTCTTGCTTTGCATAGGGTGGATCAAGAAATAATAAGTCAATTTTTTCCTCTTTTTTAGCTAATAGTTGAATCGCTCTTTTAGCATCATTACGAAAAACATCAAATTTTTCTACTTCCTTTGTTATCTCAATATTTTCTTTAATGGTTTGAATGGCTTGTGGTGCTTTATCAATGAGGATGGCACGATCATAGCCTCGGGAAACTGCTTCAATACTCAACCCACCACTTCCAGCAAATAAATCTAACACAACGCCACCATCAAAATAAGGACCAATCATATTAAAAATAGATTCTTTGATTTTATCTGTTGTTGGTCTTGTATTGACGCCAGGCACCGCCTTTAATCTTCTTCCACCATATTCACCAGAAATTACACGCATCTGTTGTTCATCCCTTCATTTGTTCATTAATAGTCTATATTTTACCCTTTTTCAGCAAAAAAAGCGACACTATTTGTGTCGCTTACTTTGTTTTAAACAGGTTCAATTAAGATTGTCTCTGTTAATTCAGCTTCATTAACTTCTTTTATGTCACGTTGTGATGTCCCAATTCTCTCGGAAAAGTTCATATCAATCTCAGGACGATAGGAGCGTTCTACTTTTCTAACGAAATGTAGTTCTTTGATTTTTCTTTCAAGCATTTCAATATCTTCTCGATTTGTATAAAGTACAACATATTTCATTTTTTTTGATACATAGTGTACTAAACCATGTCTTTTGAGTATTTTTAAATTTCTTAAACTATAGACCCAAACAATCAAGCCTTGTCTTTCAATCATTTTTTCCACCATCCTTAACTACACCCACAGCTGCCGCCACTACTACAACCAGATTTGCCACTTTTTGATTCAAAAAATGGATTACCAGTTGGTACTTTAATTGTTTCAGAAACTTGTTTTGCAATGGTTAAACTGACTTCATCTAAAACGGTTTGCAAATCCATCTCAGCAAATCTAAAAGAGGCAACAACTTCATCCATATCCATTGCTCTTTTTAAGGCTCTGACTTCTCTTCTTAATTCTTTAAAGCCAGGCGCATAATCGCCAAAACGACTCAGTTCTTCAAATTTTTCTTTTGCTAGCTGAAAATCCTGAATTTTTTGCTGGGCACTTTCATTATTTTGTAACTCAGCCTTTGCTTCTTTATATTGTCTAGCTACTTCACTGCGCATAATTTGTTCTACCAACAGTAACGCTTGATCTTCTATTTTAAAATAAGCATCATTTACTATCATTTAGTCACTTACTTTCATTCATTTTTTTACCTACTCAAATTGTACAGAATAAACAGGAAAATTGCTAGCTATTTCTTCATTATTCACTTTGAACAAATAAGCCAAAAATATTATCTTCTAAAAAATGAATAGAAAAATGGTTAAGCTGTGGGTCAAATAGTTGTTGATGGTAAGCTGATGTACGTAATACCTTATCAACAACACTTGGTGCGTCAGGCTTAATGCTTTCAACAAAATAGGAAAATCGCTGTGCCTTTATTTGATGTTCAGTAAATAAGTCTGTTAGTTGCTGCTTCAAATCTGCTTCTTTTGGGCTTTCATGAAAAATTTGTTGCTGGTACATTTTACAAATTAAATCAATAGCTTCAGTTGTTGTAAATTCTGGCAGCTGCGCTCTTTGACGAATCACATTAAAAATTTCCATTGTTTGTTTGCGATTGCTTTCATCTATTTTTTTCCATTCCTCTGCATCAATCGTAGGTAAGGCTTCTAATTGATTTAAGCCACTTACATCATAAGGTGCAACTCTTAATAGTGTTTCTTTATCAAAATAACGCAGAGAAACAACTTGGTTGGTTTGACTATCTATCTCCAAGGCTGCATAGCTTTCATTCTCAAAGCAAACTAATGGTAAATAATTCATATCCTCTTCTGTTAACTCTAATTGGTAATTATTTTGCTCATATTTAAAGGCTACTTCTGGGACAATTGTGATAATTGAATATAAATCATCTAGATACATATCCATTTGAAAAGGAGCAACATCCAGCGCTGTTCCTAAAGCATAAATTGTCACAACTTTGTGCTCTTTGACACCAACTTGCAGATAATGTTGAGGATCTTTTGCGTAAATATAAGATTGGTAGCCATAAGCCGTTTCATCTACTCGGTCTGGTTGACCAAATTCATTCTCTAAAACCGAAAAATCTTTGCCAATATATTGTGCAAACCCATTCGTTGGAAGAACTGTCATATTTGTGCCAGTTGGATCCACTTGCCTTGTTTGCTTAGTTGCAGGCTCTTCATTTTTTTTAGAATGATCTGGTCCAAAATAAGGAGAGAAATAGGCAAACCACATAAAAATTAAAAATAGTGGTATTGCACGTACAATATTTTTCATATTGAAACCTTTCCCTCCTTTTTGTTAACTAGTTGGCAATGACTTCTAATAATAAATCATTTGTTTCAATCATATCGCCATTTTGTACATATATTTGAGAAATCACACCATCAAAATTTGCTTGAATCGTAGTTTCCATTTTCATCGCTTCTGTTGTGATGAGTGATTGACCGCATTTCACCTGGTCTCCTTGTTTAACTAATACCTCGATAATCGATCCTGGCATGGTTGCACCAACATGTTCTTGATTTGTTGGTTCGATTTTTCGTCTAGCAATACTTGTTGTTTGAATGCCAATATCTTTCACGACGATTTGGCGGCCTTGTCCATTTAATTCATAGAACATAATGCGCATGCCTTCTGTATCTGGTTCACCAATTTCAATTAACTTAATAATTAAGGTTTTTCCTTTTTCAATTTGTACTTCAATGGTTTCTCCTGGGCGCATCCCATGGAAAAAGGTTGGAGTATCAAGTAATGTAACATCGCCAAATTGTGCATACATTTTTTGATAATCTAAAAATACTTGCGGATACATTAAATAGCTTAACACATCTTGAATGCTAGGGGTATCTTCAATTTTCTCAGCTAAATCTAATGCAACTTTTTCAAAGTCAATCGGTTCTGTTAAACTACCTGGTCTAACAGTATATGGCTGCTTATCTTTTAAAATTATTTTTTGTAATTCTTTTGGAAATCCGCCTTCAGGTTGGCCTAAATCTCCCATAAAGAAGCTAATGACAGAAGCTGGAAAATCGATTTGCGTCCCTTTTTGATAAATATCTTCTTCTGTTAAATTGTTTTGAACCATAAACAGTGCCATATCTCCTATTACTTTTGACGAAGGTGTCACTTTAACAATATCACCAAATAATTGATTAACTTTAGGATAAACTGCTTTAATTTCATCCCATTTATCTTCTAAACCAACTGCTTTTGCTTGTTGCTGTAAATTAGAATATTGTCCACCTGGCATTTCATGTTGATAGACTTCTGTTTGTGGTGCGGTTACGCCATTTTCGAAATCTTGGTATAAATTGCGAACGTCCTCCCAATAATGATTGATTTCTTGGGCTGCTGAGATATCTAATTTAGGCGATCGATTGGTATGTTCTAAAGCATAATAAAGAGAAGATAAGCTAGGCTGACTTGTTCCACCGCTCATTGCACTCATTGCAACATCCACAATGTCTACACCTGCTTTAACGGCCTCTGAATAGGTTAAAATACCATTGCCGCTTGTATCATGTGTGTGTAAATGAATGGGTAAATCGGTTGTTTCTTTTAATTCACTAATTAGGCGATAGGCAGCTTGTGGTTTAAGTAAGCCTGCCATATCTTTAACAGCGATAATATGTGCGCCTTGTTGTTCCAATTCTTTGGCTAATTTTTTATAGTAATGGACATCATATTTTTGCCTAGCTGGATCGAATAAATCCCCCGTATAGCAGATAGCTGCTTCAGCAATTTTTCCTGCATCTCTGACTGCTTGAATACTTTTTTCCATTTGTGGCAGCCAATTTAAGCTATCAAAAATTCGAAAAACATCAATTCCACTTTTAGCAGCTTGCTGAATAAAGGTTTCAATTACATTATCTGGATAGTTTTGATAGCCTACTGCATTGGAACCTCTAAATAGCATTTGAAAAAGAACATTTGGCATTTGGCTTCTTAATTTTTCTAAACGTTCCCATGGATCTTCATTTAAGAAACGGTAGGCTACATCAAATGTTGCGCCGCCCCACATTTCAGTTGAAAAAAATTGTGGCATTGCTTGTGCTGTTTGTTCAGCAATCTGTAAAAAATCTTTGGTTCTGACACGGGTAGCTAACAAGCTCTGATGGGCATCTCTAAAGGTTGTATCGGTTAACAATACTTGGTTTTGCGCTTTAATCCAGTCTGTGACACCAGTGGCACCAGCACGGTCTAATAACTGCTTTGTTCCCTCAATTGGTGCTTGCTGCTTGAGTTTTTTAGGCATTCGAGGTAATTTTAAAAATGGCTTTTCTATTTTTTCAATGCCAGGAAATCCATTCACTGTCACTGAGCTAATATATTTCATTGTTTTGTTGCCTCGGTCTCTTAATTTAGAAAAGACAAACAAGGCTGGGGTTGTATCAATAAAGGTTGTTTTCGCTTCACCACTTAAAAAGACAGGATGATTAATGACATTTTCCATAAAAGGAATATTGGTTTTGACACCACGAATTCTAAATTCTTTTAGTGCTCTATCCATTTTCTCTACTGCTTTTTCAAAAGTTAAGGCATGAACACAAGCCTTTACCAGTAATGAATCATAGAATGGTTTAACAACCGTTCCTTGAAAGCCATTACCAGCATCTAATCTAATCCCAAAGCCTCCTGGCGAGCGGTAGGTATCAATTGTTCCAGTATCAGGTAGGAAATGATTCATTGGATCCTCTGTTGTAATACGGCATTGAATAGCCGCACCCATCAGCAACAAATCTTTTTGCTTAGGTAACTTCATTTCTTTGTGTAAATCCTGTCCTTGTGCAATTTGTAATTGTGATTGGACAATATCAATTCCTGTTACCATTTCAGTAATGGTATGCTCCACTTGTACACGGGGATTGACTTCAATAAAGTAAAAGTCATCGCCTTCTAAAAGAAACTCAACTGTTCCTGCGTTGACATAGCCAACATGTTTAGCTAGTTTGACTGCTGCTTGACACATTCTTTCTCTTAGCTCCGTTGAAATAGAAACACAAGGTGCAACTTCAACAACTTTTTGATGCCGTCTTTGAACAGAGCAGTCCCTTTCAAAAAGATGGAGGATATTGCCATGTTTATCGCCTAAAATCTGGACTTCTATATGTTTTGGATCTGCAATATATTTTTCCACATAAATTTCATCACTACCAAAAGCAGCTTTTGCTTCACTTTTTGCCCGTTCAAAGGCCTCAGTTGCTTCTGCTTCAGAATGAGCCACACGCATGCCTCTGCCGCCGCCACCTAGTGCAGCTTTAATCATGATAGGATAACCATATTTCTGACCAAATAAATGAACATCTTCGATTCCGGCTACTGGCCCATCTGTTCCAGGGATTATTTGAATTCCTGCTTCAAGAGCTGCTGTTTTAGCTTTAATTTTATCACCAAAAATATCTAAATGATGGCGTGTGGGTCCAATAAAAGTTAGTCCTGCCTCATCACATTTTTTTGCAAAAGTAATATTTTCAGATAAAAATCCATAACCTGGATGAATGGCATCTGCGCCAGCTTCTTTAGCAATGCGAATCATATCATCCATGTCTAAATATGCATCAATTGGTTTTTTTCCGGCTCCAACTAAGTAAGCCTCATCAGCTTTAAAGCGATGGACAGAACTTGCATCTTCATTTGAATAAACAGCAACTGTTTTCATTGATAATTCTGTACACGCTCTAAAAATACGAATGGCAATTTCACCTCGATTCGCTACCAAAACTTTTTCCATATGATTCACACTCCTCTATTCCTTCGTTTGTATGTTAAAAAAAGACTTCAATTAAGAAGTCTTTTCTAATCTAATTCTCATTATACACAACTCAGCCTTTATTTTATAGCTAAAAGCTGAATTTCTCTTTTAGCTCTTTATTTCTTTATTCATTTTCTCAGTTGCACTGATATTTAAAACTAAGCCAAGTGAAATACTCAAGACAAGCATACTTGAACCACCATAACTAATAAATGGGAAAGTAACCCCTGTAATCGGCAGAATACCTGTCACACCGCCTAGATTTAAAAAGGTTTGAATCATCATCATGGTAGCTACACCCACACAAATTAATGAGCCAAATGAATCCTTCGCACGAATACCAATTAAATAAATACGAGAAATTAACATCATAATTAACAAGACCACAAAGAGTAAGGTAACAAGTCCTAATTCTTCTCCTAAAATAGCAATGATAAAGTCGGTATAAGGTTCAGGTAGATAGCCTAACTTTTGTACACTTCTGCCTAATCCAACACCGAATAATCCGCCTCTTGATAAAGCTAAATAAGAATTATAAAGTTGAAGACCTGCCTCTTGAGAGGTTTTAAATGGGTCCCAAAATGCTTGGAAACGGCTTAATCTTGTTTCGTTCATAAAGGGTACCTTTGTTCCATACTTATACACTAGATAGATATAACCACCAGCAAATGTACTTGCACCCAGACCAGATAAGACACCTAGTCTAGCAGGCATTCCACTAGAGAACATCACTGCTAAAGCAATAATGGTTAAAATTAACGCACCACCCACATCGTTTTCAAGAAAAACAAGAATAGCAATCAGTAAGAAAATAACCATAGGTGGCCAAATAGTATTCAAAGTATCTTTTACAATGGACTGTTGTTTTCTTGAAAAGATAAACGCTAAATACCAAATTAGAACGAGTTTAGCAAATTCTGCTGGTTGAAAGTTAAAAGCACCACCGATTGAAATCCAAGCTTTTGCACCATTAATTTCTTCTGCAAGGAAAAAGACTAGGATTAAAGAAACAAAAATAAAAATTAATAAACCTAAGACAATTTTTTTATTTTTTAACATTTGATATTTAAAGAAAAAAGTAAAAAATAATAAAATTAAACCAATAATGACAAAAATAACCTGCTTCTCAAAATAGCTCGCAGCTGCTTTACCTTGTGTCACAGCAACTTCACTACTTGCGCTATATACCATCACTGCCCCTATAACCGACAAGATGATATAGGGTATAAAAATAAAATAATCTAAATATCTTAATTTTTTCATGCATCAATTAGATTACAAAGTGATTTGTAATCATTCCCCCTTATTTGTTCCTTTCACTTCATCATAAAGTGCTGTATAAACATTATTTAAGGCTTTTTCAAGATCACTTAAAATGCGATGACCAGCTTCTTCAGTAATCACACCTATTTGTGTGGCATACATCACTTGTTTTGAGAAACCAAACATTTGTGTATCCACTATTTCTTCAAAAGCTGGACATTGTGCTAAACATAATGTAGCTTGTTGTTTTGTTATTAATTGATAGATTTTTTCAGCATCTGCCATTAAGATTTCTAATGCAGTCGTTGTATTGATTGTATTTGACATTCTCTCTACCTCCTTTTGAACATTATCATTATAGCATAATTTAACCTAATAAATCGAATATCCATCAATCTTATCAAAAAAGATATGCTACTTGTGAGCATATCTTTTAAGAACGATTTAATTATTCAGCTGGTTTCTTTTTCTTAGAAGCTTTTTCTCTTTCATTTTTGTTAAGAATTTGTTTTCTCAAACGAATGCTTTCTGGTGTTACTTCACAATACTCATCTTCATTCAAGAACTCTAACGATTCTTCTAATGTAAGGATTTTTGCTTTTTTAATAACTGATGTTTGGTCTTTATTGGCAGAACGAACGTTAGTCATTTGTTTTGCTCTTGTGATGTTTACAGTTAAATCATTGTCACGGTTGTTTTCACCAATGATCATACCTTCATAAACATCTGTTGTAGGCTCTACAAAGACTGTTCCACGCTCTTCAATACTCATAATACTGTAAGTTGTAGCTTTACCAGTATCAATTGAAACTAAAGCACCTTGATGGCGTCCGCCAATGGTTCCTTTAATCATTGGTAGGTATTGATCAAAGGTATGATGCATAATACCATAGCCACGAGTCATTGATAAGAATTCAGTTGTATAACCAATCAAACCACGAGCTGGTGCTAAGAAAATCAAACGAATTTGACCGTTACCAGTGTGAATCATATCTTGCATTTCACCTTTACGTAGGCTTAATGATTCAATCACACTACCCATATATTCTTCAGGAGTGTCGATTTGAACGCGTTCAAATGGTTCACATTTTACGCCTTCAATTTCACGTTCAATCACTTCAGGACGAGAAACTTGTAATTCATAGCCTTCACGACGCATATTTTCAATCAAAATTGATAAATGCAATTCGCCACGACCAGACACTGTCCAAGAATCTGGACCTATTGGTTCTACGCGTAAAGATACATCTGTTTGTAATTCTGCCATTAAGCGCTCTTCGATTTTACGAGAAGTAACGAATTTACCTTCACGACCAGCAAATGGAGAATTGTTTACTAAAAAGGTCATTTGTAATGTTGGTTCATCAATATGCAAGATTGGTAAAGCTTCTTGATTGGCTACATCAGCAACCGTTTCACCAACAAAGATATCTTCCATACCAGAAACGGCAATTAAATCGCCTGCTTTTGCTTCATTGATTTCAACACGTTGTAACCCAAAGAAACCAAAGATTTTAGTGACACGGAAATTCTTCACACTGCCATCTAGTTTCATTAAAGCAACTTGATCGCCAACTTTCATTGTGCCACGGAAAACACGGCCAATCCCAATACGACCAACATAATCATTGTAGTCTAATAATGATACTTGGAATTGTAAAGATTCATCTGAATTATCAACTGGAGCTGGTACATGTTCAATAATTTGATCGAAAATTGGTGCCATTGTAGGTTTTTGATCTGCAGGATCATCAGAATCACTTGAAGTTCCATTTAAAGCTGATGCATAGATTACTGGGAATTCCAATTGATCATCATCTGCACCTAACTCGATAAATAATTCTAAGACTTCATCCACAACATGCTCAGGACGAGCTGATGGTTTATCAATTTTATTCACAACAACAATTGGTGTAACTTTTTGTTCTAATGCTTTTTTCAATACAAAACGTGTTTGAGGCATTGTACCTTCATAGGCATCAACAACTAAAACAACACCATCTACCATTTTCATGATACGCTCTACTTCACCACCGAAGTCAGCATGTCCTGGTGTATCTAAAATGTTAATACGTGTACCTTTGTAATCAACAGCTGTATTTTTAGCTAAAATTGTAATACCACGTTCGCTTTCAATCGCATTTGAATCCATTGCGCGTTCTTGTAATTGTGTGTGTCCATCTAAAGTATCTGATTGTTTTAACAACTCATCAACAAGGGTTGTTTTACCATGGTCAACGTGGGCAATAATTGCGACGTTACGAATATCATTTCTTGTTTTCATTTTTATTTTTTCCTCCAATTACTCCTAGAGAGCGTATTTTTTACTAACCTTTACCTCTACAGCACTTAATTAGTAAACTGAATGTATATTTATCATCATTAATAGAAGAATAAATACGTTCGTTTCCTTCATAAGTTTAGAGGCGCTGTCAGCTTTGAAAATACTCTGAAAACTTATGAAAACAACATTTCAACTTTCCTATTTTACCACTTATCTATTCATTTGGAAAGAAAAAAGCTACATTCTTATTGAATTTTAAAAAAAATAGAAGGAACTAGTCCAATCTAGCCCCTTTCTACTCTTTTTATAATCGATTTTATGACGACTAGTTAAAATACTTTAATTCATTTAATGGCCAATAACGTACTTTAGCTTCCCCCACAATATCTGCTTGTGAAATAAAGCCAATATCTCGACCATCATGAGAATTTCTACGATTATCCCCTAAAACAAAGTATGTTCCTTCTGGTACCGCATCGACACCAAATAAATCATATAATGAAAAATCATTTGTAAAAGGCTTTTTATCAGTTAAAGCTGCTTTATATTCATCTAAATAAGGCTCATCATGCGCGACACCATTAATATATAGTACATCAGCTTCTACCATCACATGATCCCCTGGAACACCAATAATTCTTTTGATATACATTTTATCCTCTTGATCAGGTGCTGGGAAAACAATAATATCGAAACGATTAACAAAACTTAGTTTACTCACAATTAATCGTTGATTATTATCTAAAGTCGGTGCCATAGAAAGCCCTTTTACTGTCGTTGTTGTGAAATAAAAATATTGCAACCAAAAGGTTAATAAAATAGCAATTACGATAACAAAGATATTGGTCAACCATTCTTGTTTACTTTTCTTTCGTTTAATTCTTCTTTTTTTATCAGTCTTTTGCGTTCTTGAAATGGCGCTCGTTTCTATTTCTGCATACTGAATCTTTTTATAGGGCATCTGTCTATCACTTCTTTCTTTCCATCTTCTTCTACTCTCTTTATCATACCATAAATGATAAGATACTTTAAAGCAATAAAAAAACCTAGATACAATCTAAGTTTTTTTGACAAGATATTACATCACAATTTTAGCTTTTTCAGTCTTTGAAGCTTGTACAACTCTATATAAAGAAAAGCCTGAAACAGCTTCAAAATCTTTTCCTAATCTTTTCTCTTCCCCAATACTTGGTACAACTTTTTTAAATGCACGATAAGCTGATAAAAAAGCTTCTTTTGAGATGCCCTTTTCATAAGCCGTTTCAACTGCATTCCACATTGAAATCACCGTCAGCATTTCTTCTTTTGACCAAGAAAAATCTAGTGGATAGCTATAATTTTCCATCTTAACTGAGCCTCATTTACTATAATTTTCCTTTTAAGATTAAGGTTAACTTTTCTTTGATTGCTGTTGCAATCGTTAGTAATTCTTGCTTTTCAATATCTGATACAGTAAATTCTGGGAATGGACGAACACCCTCAGAGGATACAACAGCTGGCACAGATAAAGTAATATCTTCTAGCTCCTCCCATGAATGTACATAGGAAATAGGAATAACTGTCTCAGCATTAGAACCAATCGCTTGTAAGAGGCTTAATAGCGCTGAGGCTGTACTATAACCTGTATTCGCCGTTTTGCTTAATTGGCTTAATTCTAATACATCCTCAAGAATATCACTCATGACTTTTTGATCAAATTCATGGACTTCATTTGTCGCATAACTCAAAACAGGTACGCCACCAACAGAGGTACGACTCCAAATAGGTACCTTTTCATCTATACCACTAGCTCCCATTAAATAACCATGAACATCATGTATTGAAATATGAAAGTATGCACTTAATAATTGTTGGAAATACAGAGATTCTGCATATGTGCCTAAGCCTATTACACGATGCTTGGGTAACCCCGAAAACTTCCAAACAAGATGTGTAAAAATTTCTGTTGGCTGTGTTGCAATAATCACAATCCCATTAAAACCATTCTCCATTGATTGATTGATAATTTTTCGCACCATTTGAATCGTCTTTTTTAAATGATCTGTCTCTGATTCATCCTCTAGTCTTTCAGGTGTCGCAGAAATCACTAAAATATCTGCATCCTTTGTTTCCTTATATGTTTTAACAGCTACCTCAACTTGATTAATTGCGGAACTCGCATAAATCATATCTGCAATACGTTTTTCATCAATTTCATCTGACTCAAGCAAAAACATTTGCTCTGCAACCGGTTGAATTGTATGCGCAAATACTAAGTCATAAGCAACATGATTGGTACCAGCAATCACCACTTTTTTTAGATGTTTCTTCATCATCATATTCCCCCCTTGTAACAAACCACCAGTTTTCTTTCCTAGTAAACCAATCTTTTCCTTATCTATTATACCCTATTTCAAAAACATTTGTTCCTTCTGACGTAATAACTTAATCTGTTTGTCATCATTATGTAAACTTATCTTTTATTCTTTGCAACGTTAAAGGAAGAATAAAACAAAAAAAGAGCAAGGAAAATTCCCTGCTCTTCAATCAATTAAATATGAATTGGCATACCTAAAGCTAATTCAGAAGCATCCATCACTGTTTCAGCTAATGAAGGATGTGCATGGATTGTTAAAGCAATATCTTCAGCTACCATACCTGCTTCAATTGCTAAACCAACTTCAGCAATCATATCACTTGCACCAACACCAGCGATTTGAGCACCTACTACTAAGCCGTCTTCTTTACGTGTTACTAAACGAACGAATCCTTCAGTAGCATTTAGAGATAAAGCACGACCGTTACCAGCTAATGGGAATTTAGATGCTTTGACATCCATTCCTTGCTCTTTTGCTTCTTTTTCAGTTAAGCCAACTGTTGCTAATTCTGGGTCTGTGAAACATACAGCTGGAATCGCTACATAATCAACTGCAACTTTTTTACCAGCAATTGCTTCAGCAGCAATCTTCGCTTCATAGCTTGCTTTATGTGCTAAAGCAAGTCCAGCAACGATATCGCCAATGGCATAGATGTTTGGTACATTTGTACGAGATTGGTTGTCTACTGGAAGTAAACCACGTTCACCAATTTCAACACCTGCTTGCTCTAAGCCCATATCATCAGTATTTGGACGACGACCAACTGTTACCATTACATAATCAGCATCAATTGATTGTTCTTTACCATCAACGTCATATTTAACCGTTACACCGTTTTCAGTTTCAACAGCTTCTTTCGCCATTGCACCTGTTACGATTTCAACACCTTTAGACTTGAAGTTATTTAAAACAAGTTTTACCATGTCTTTTTCAAAGTTAGGTAAGATTGAAGGAGAACCTTCTAAAATAGTTACTTCAGCACCAAGGTTGGCATAAGCACCTGCTAATTCGCTACCAATGTAACCTCCACCAATAACAACTAATTTTTTAGGAACTTCTTTTAAGTTCAATCCACCAGTTGAATCAATGATACGTTTGCCAAATTTAAATCCTTTGATTTCAATTGGACGGCTACCAGTTGCAATAATCGCATTGTTGAAGCTATAAGTTTGTGAAGCTGTTTCTGTCATGACACGTAAGTTATGATCATCAACAAAGAATGCTTCTCCACGAACGATTTCAACTTTGTTCTTTTTAAGCAACATTTCAACACCAGTAGTTAAAGTTTTAACAACTTTAGTGTCTTTCCATTCTTGTGTTTTAGCAAAATCCAATTTTACATTGTCAGCTGTTACACCGAAAACCTCAGAATGTTGTGCATCCTGATAATGATGTCCAGCACTAATTAATGCTTTTGAAGGAATACATCCAACGTTTAAACAAACACCACCAATAAATTCACGTTCAACGATTGTTACTTTTTGTCCTAATTGCGCGGCACGAATTGCGGCTACATATCCACCAGGCCCTGAACCAATCACAATTGTGTCTGTTTCTATAGCGAAATCTCCTACTACCATTTTATGATCATCCTTCCATTAATAATAATTCTGGATCAGCAAGTAATGTTTTCATATCATTCATTGCTTTTTGAGCTGTTGCGCCATCAATAATTCTATGGTCAAAGCTTAGAGAAAGTTGCATAACTGGTGCAACAATAATTTCATCATCAGCTGTTACAACTGGTTTCTTAGCAATTTTACCAACGCCTAAAATCGCAACTTCAGGGTAGTTAATGACTGGTGTAAACCAACCGCCACCAATTGAACCAATGTTACTAATTGTGCAAGAACCGCCACGCATATCTGCTGCTGCTAATTTACCTTCAGCTGCTGCTTTGGCGTGTGTTGTAATTTCATCAGCGATAGCAAAAATACTTTTCGCATCTGCATTTTTAATGTTTGGAACGAATAAACCATGATCTGTATCCGTTGCAATGCCAACATTAAAGTAATGTTTGTATACAATTTCTTGTGTCGCATCATCAATAGACGCATTTAATGCTGGGTATTTGCGTAAAACAGAAACTAAAGCTTTCACTACATAAGGTAAGAAAGTTAATTTCACGCCTTTTTCAGCTGCAACGTCTTTGAAACGTTTTCTGTGTGCCATTAATTTAGTAGCATCCACTTCATCGAATAAAGTAACATGTGGTGCAGTTGCTTTACTATTCACCATTGCTTTTGCAATAGCTTTACGAGTTGGTGACATTTTTTCTCTTGTTTCTGATGCACCAGGTGCTGAAACAAAAGGTTGTGCAACTGCTGGAGCTGCTGTTGTTGTTGTTGCTGCTTCCCCTGCTGGAGTTGCTGCTTCTGTTGTTGCAACAGGAGCTGAACCGCCACCAGTTAAGAATGCTTCAATATCTGATTTCAAGACACGGTTATGTGAACCTGTAGCAGTTACTAAGCTAATATCTACGCCTTTTTCACGAGCAAATTGACGAACTGAAGGCATTGCTAGTACACGTTTTGAAGGGTTGCTGTTTGCGACCACTCCTGTGTTTGTTACTGAAGCTGCTGGTGCAGCTGTTGTTTGAGCTGGTGTCGCTGCTACTGGAGCAGGAGCTGTTGGTGCGCTATGATCAACATAATCAGGTGCATCAATTTCAACTAAAACATCACCAACATTTGCTACAGTTCCTTCTGGAACCACAACATTTTTCACCACACCTGTGACTGGTGATGGAATTTCTTCTACTGATTTATCATTTTGAACTTCCAATAAAGTATCATCTTCATTGATTGTATCGCCTGCTTTAACAAACCATTTTACGATTTCGCCTTCTGCAATTCCTTCACCAATATCTGGTAATTTGAATTGGAATAAACCGCCTGTTGCTGCTGGTGCAGGAGCTGCCGCTGGTGCTTCTGTTGCTGGCGCTGCAGTTTCTTCTGCATCCTCATAGCCAGGTGCATCAATTTCAATTAAGACGTCCCCTACAATTGCAACTGTTCCTTCTTCTACTAAAATACTTTTCACAACACCTGTGACTGGTGATGGAATTTCTTCTACTGATTTATCATTTTGAACTTCTAATAAAGTATCATCTTCATTAATTGTATCTCCAACTTTAGCAAACCATTTTACGATTTCGCCTTCATGGATTCCTTCACCGATATCTGGTAACTTAAATTTAAAAGCCATCTTTTATCTTCCCTTCTCAAAATACTGTTCTCTATCCTAATACAATGTATAAAATAGGAAGAAGAAGATTGCGGTCTTCTTCCTTACCTTATTTTTACATAAAATTAAAAGTTATATGCTTCTTTAACTTTTGCTTCAATATCTGTTGCATTTGGTAACCAAATATTTTCAGCTTGACCAAATGGGAATACAGTATCTGGAGCTGCAACACGCATGATTGGTGCTTCTAATGAAAGAACTGCACGCTCTGAAATTTCTGCCATTACCGCTGCGCCAACACCTGCTTGACGTTGTGCTTCTTGAACAACTACTACACGACCTGTTTTTTCAACAGATGCAATAATCGTTTCAATATCTAAAGGAGCAACTGTACGAAGGTCAATCACTTCAACAGAGATGCCTTCTTTTTCTAAGTTTTCAGCAGCTTTAAGACTTTCACGAACCATTGCACCATAAGTGATAATAGAAACGTCAGTCCCTTCTTTAGCAACTGCAGCTTTACCTAGAGGAATTGTATAAGCTTCTTCTGGTACTTCTTCACGGAAAGAACGATATAATTTCATGTGTTCTAAGAAAATAACTGGGTCATTATCGCGAATCGCAGAAATCAATAAGCCTTTAGCATCATATGGATTACTTGGAATCACCACTTTAATACCTGGTGATTGTGCCATTAAACCTTCTAAGTTATCTGAGTGAAGTTCAGGTGTATGAACCCCACCACCAAATGGTGCACGAATTGTAATTGGTAAATTACGTGTGCTGCTCATACGGTAACGCGTACGTGCTGCTTGTCCAACGATTGAATCCATTACTTCAAAGACAAAACCGAAGAATTGAATTTCTGGTACTGGACGATAGCCTTCAAGCGCAAGTCCAATTGCTAATCCACCAATTCCTGATTCAGCAAGAGGTGTATCAAATACACGATCTTCACCAAATTCAGCTTGTAAGCCTTCAGTAGCGCGGAAAACCCCACCATTGTTACCTACGTCTTCACCAAATACCACAACGTTTTCATCATTTTTAAGTTCAGTAGCAAGCGCTTCAGTAATTGCTTGAATCATTGTTTTTTGTGCCATGATTTATTTCGACTCCTTTGCTTCAAAAGTTGCAATTTGTTCTTTTAATAGTTGATCAGGTGTTTCAAACATATTTTTCAAGAAATCTGAAACTTTTTGTTTTGGTTCTTGATCCGCTTGTTTAATTGCTTCTTTAATTTCTTCTTTTGCCGCTTCAATTAATTCGTTTTCTTTTTCTTCTGTCCATAGACCTTTAGCAGTTAAGAAATTACGCATACGAGTTAATGGATCGCGTTTCACCCAAATATCATCTGTTTCTTTTGTACGGTAACGAGTTGGATCATCACCAGAAAGTGTATGTGGACCATAACGGTAAGTCATTGTTTCAATTAAAGTAGGACCATCTCCTGCTACTGCACGAGCACGAGCTGCTTTAGTAACAGCATAAACTGCAAGAGCATCCATTCCGTCAACTTGAACACCTGGGATACCAGCTGCTACAGCTTTTTGAGCTAATGTTTTAGCTTTAGTTTGAACAGAGCGAGGTGTTGAAATAGCAAAGCCATTGTTTTGGATAATGAAGATTGCAGGAGCGTTATATGCGCCAGCAAAGTTGATTCCTTCATAGAAATCTCCTTGTGAAGAACCACCATCACCAGTGTAAGTAATCGCTACATTTTTCTTATTGCGTTTTTTAAGACCTAACGCAACACCAGCAGCTTGAACATATTGAGCACCAATAATGATTTGTGGTGGCATTGCACGTAATTCAGGTGCATATTTATTCCCACCAGCATGTCCTCTTGACCATAAGAAAGCTTCTTTTAATGGTAAGCCATGCATAATTAATTGAGGAACATCACGATAACCAGGTAATAGGAAGTCTTCTTTTTCTAATGCATAATGACTTGCTAATTGACTTGCTTCTTGACCAGCAGTTGGTGCATAGAAACCTAAACGACCTTGACGGTTTAAAGCGATTGAACGTTGGTCTAACACACGAGCCCATACCATTCTGCTCATTAATTCAACCATTTCGTCATCAGTAATATCTAATTGAACATCTTCACTTACTAATTTTCCTTCTTCATCTAAAATCTGAATCATCGGGAATTCAGCGTTTACTTCATCCATTAATGCATCAAAATCGACAACTTGTTTTGTCTCTTTAGCCATTATCAATTCATCCTCTCTCTTTTAACGTATCTTTTTTGTTTCGTAAGATTCATTTATACAGATTTTAAAAACTGTATTATTTTTTTCTTTACAAGACTAAAATAACACGCTTTCAATTCCGTTGCAAGGAAAAAGTCTCACGAATCACAAACTTTTTTATTCCAAATTCCTTGCTAACCAGTATTCTCAATAGCTGAACTCCACACTTTGTGAATTCTATAACAATCAATACGTTACTTCAATCTCACATTCATCTGTTATATAAAATTACGCGTATTCTATTTGAATAAGTCTAACCAACCTCAAACTGTTATAGTCATTTTTATAATCTGTTATATTTTCCGCTCTGTTTTTTTGAATCTGTATCTATTATAATTCTTTCACAAAGGAATCAATAAAAAGAGTGCTTGGGATAAAATTTTTAAGTTCTATCCCAAACACATCTATTGTTTCCATAAACGGCAGCAAAAAGTCAGCCTTCATTTTATAACCATTCATGATATTTTTTAATATAAAAACGTTTCACTAATTGTGTCACAATCACATAAGCAACCACAATCATTGCAGCCCATCCCCAGTAATTTCCTGGTAACGCTACTAAATCAATCCATTCTCCTAAAAGACTACTTGGAATTAACACAGCTGCTAGAATAGCAAGTCCAGTTGTAATTAAAACAGGGATGCTCGCAATACTTTGAATAAATGGAATCTTTTCAGTACGAATCACATGAACAACTAAGGTTTGTGTAATGAGACCAATGACAAACCAACCTGAATGGAACAAAGCTGCTTGAGCTGGTGTATTTGCACCAAAGACAAACCACATGAGTAAGAATGTTAAAATATCGAAGATTGAACTAATAGGTCCAATGATTACCATAAAGCGTGTCATACTACCTGCATTCCATTTTCTTGGTTGACGTAAGTTTTCTTCATCCATTTTATCCCAAGGAATCGCAAGTTGTGCCACATCATAAACGAGGTTTTGAACAAGCAATTGGATCGAAAGCATTGGTAAGAATGGCAAGAATGCACTTGCTACTAAAATACTGAAAACATTCCCAAAGTTAGAACTAATGGTCATTTTTAAATATTTTTGAATATTGCCAAAAACAGTACGGCCTTCAATCATCCCATCTTCTAGCACATCTAAGCTCTTTTCAAGTAAAATAATAGAGCTTGCTTCTTTGGTAATATCAGCAGCAGTATCAACTGAAATCCCAACATCAGCCGTCCTCAGTGCCGCTGCATCATTAATTCCGTCCCCCATAAAGCCAACAGTATGATCTTTCTTTTGCAACAAGCTGATGATACGTGCTTTTTGAGTTGGATTTAATTTAGCAAATACATTAATTTCTTCCACCACTTTTGATAATGCTTCATCGCTCATTTTTTCAATATCAGAACCTAATAAGATTTCATCGACTTCAATCCCAACATCATGACAAACTTTTCTAGAGACAATATCATTATCACCAGTTAAAACTTTTACATTTACACCATATTCATGTAATGATTTGATTGCAGAAATCGCAGATTTTTTAGCTGGATCAAGGAACCCCATAAAGCCAGATAAAATCATATCATTTTCATCATTCACGGTATAAGTTGGACTGCTATGCACATCATTTTTATAAGCAAGTCCAATCACACGCATGCCTTCTTTATTCATATCTTCACTAATTTTTGTCATTTTCACTTTTAATTCATCTGTTAAAGGAACAATCTCATCATTGATTTCGACATATTTACAAATACGGAGCATTTCTTCAACTGCACCTTTAGTAATCATTTGATGATGACCATTGTGCTCAACAATAACGGTTAAGCGTCTTCTAGAAAAATCAAAAGGAATTTCATCAATTTTTTCAACATTTAAACGCGCTTTAAAATCACTTTCATCAAAATAGTTAATCACTGCATGATCCATCAAGTTTTTCCAACCAGTTTGATAACGAGAATTAATATAAGCCATTTCTAAAACACTAGTTGATTCATTACCGAATGGATCGACATGTCTAACTAAAACAACTTTATCTTCTGTAATTGTACCGGTTTTATCAGTACAAAGAATGTCCATTGCGCCTAAGTTTTGAATAGCACTTAATTCTTTAACAATGACTTTTTTCTTTGACATTGCAATGGCACCTTTTGCTAAATTGCTAGTTACAATCATTGGAAGCATTTCTGGTGTTAAACCAACTGCAACTGCGATAGAAAAGAAGAAAGCCTCTAGCCAATCTCCTTTAGTAATCCCATTAATGAGAAAAACAACAGGCACCATGACCATCATAAAGCGAATCAATAATCTGCTAACATTTTTGACACCAACATCAAAGCTGGTATCGCCTCTTCCTTTTGAAACATTTGCTGCAATATCGCCAAAGAAGGTTTCACCACCCGTTTTTAAAACAACTGCGCGACCTTGTCCACTTAATACATCTGTGCCCATAAAGGTTAAGTTTTGCATATCTAATGCACTTTTTTCGACAAAGCCAACTTTATCTAGTTCTTCTACTTCATGGAATTTTTCAACGGGCAAAGATTCACCAGTTAATGAAGATTGATTAATAAATAGATCTTTTGTCCATAAAATACGCATATCAGCAGGAATCATATCACCAGTAGATAAAATCACAATATCGCCAGGCACAATTTCATCCATTGGAATCTCTTGTTGCTTGCCATCACGAATAACAGCTGCTGTATTTTCAATCATTTCCTTTAGTGCTAAACTCGCTTGTTGTGAACGATACTCTTGAATAAAACGGATACCTGCGCTGAATAATACCATTAAGATCATAACTGTTGCAGCTTCATAGTCTTTAGTAAATAAAGACACTGCAAATAATAAGAGCAATACATAGGTAAACGGATCTTCAAAAGATTGCAGCAATAATTTAGGCCAGCTAGTTGGTTTTTGTGAAGCGACTTCATTGGTACCATATTTTTCAAGTCTTTCTTCTGCTTCAGTGCTTGTCATCCCCTCAGCAGTGATAGTTAAAGTTTTAAATAATTTCTTTTCATCTAAGACAGCCAATTTTTTTAATTGTGTATCTTTAGATTTTCTTTCTTCTTTTTTTACATTTACTTTATTCATCATCATGTTACTCATCCTTCCTTTCCTAAGCAAGAAAAGAAATTTCTGAACAGATCATGACTATTTCCAAAGAGAATCAATAGCGCTGCTCAGTTTTAACTTTTCTTGCTTGTTCTGACTACTAGGGTCAGGGTTATCTTTTACAACGACCAAACTTTGCATATACTATCAACTCCTTATCATCATTCAATTGATTCACAACAAAAATGCCCATACTCGAATCAGAGTATGGGCATGATAAGACATCATCCACAAATAAAATTGAAGCCTGCCCAAATACAAGCAGTTCATCCAAAATTCCCCATCATCGAGCTTTAGCACTATATGGCGTAGATTTTCTCAAATCAGCTACGTTAAAAATGGCCTTAATCCGACCAAACTTGTTGACCCATTGGCATCTCTCGATATTTTTGGGCAGCAGCATTTTTCCATATAGGAGCCTCACCTAACAGAAGCAAATATTTCGTTGTTTACATACTCACTGTAACGCAGATTTTCTATTTCGTCAACCTTTAATGGTTCATTTATTGGTATTCACATCTGATTTATGAGGTGCTTCATAACGGTAAAAGAGTCGCATTATTATATAGAAAGAAAAAAATATTATTTTCTATTTTCGAGATTTTTTTATAAAAATATGTGAATATGTTACCCATTAAAAAAATAAAATAATTTATGCTATTATCAAATAAAGGGGGAAACCATATGGAAAAGTTATACTTTTTTGCAGGCATTTAATTTTTACTTAGTTTTTTGGGGATGGTTTTGGTCGTAAATCGTTTATTTAATACATACTATCGATTTGATCCACCAACTTTAATGTATTTCTTATGTTTTACGCAACTTGTCTTGGCTATTGTATTTTTCATTCAATCAAAGAATGAGGAATAAAAAATGATGTGCACTCTCTGTTTGATTGATTTGCACCGATAAACCGAAATCTTTCTAAGTCAATAACAAAAAAGTGATAGCTTAGTATCACTTTTTTGAGAAGTTTACCTAATTAAGGCAATATTTTATTCAATCCGCCGTCCAATCCTTTTATCCTGTCGCCACTGAGGCGCTTGTGTAATTTCACTCCAGTATTCATCTAACTGAGCAATTTTATTGTGTTCAAAATGAAAAAATGAAGTCGCATGGAAAGACTGTTTTCCATCGGACAAACTAACTTTAGTAACTGAGATTACTAATTTTCCAATTTGCTCTAATCGTTCTATTTGAATCTGCCAATCTCCTGGATAACAGGCATTTGCTTGAACAAACTCTGCTACATTAAATTGTTCATTTGTATCATGCCAATTGATGATTGCATCTTCTACAAAATAAGCCGTTAAATGCGTCCAATTTTGTTGGTTGATATGTTCCCATAAGTTCACGACTTCTTTTTTCAAAAAGCTCGCCTCCCTTTGCTATGTTCTCTTTACTTAATGAATCATGAAGCATCGTATTCCTTACACAACCCCCTGAGCCACCATAGCTTCCGCAATCTTTAGAAAACTTGCAATATTTGCACCACTTAAATAATTACCAGCGACACCGTAGGCTTTTGCTGTATTTCGACAGGTTAGGAAGATTGTTTTCATAATTTCTTTTAATTTTTCATCTACTTCTTCCAATGTCCAACTTAGTCGAAGATTATTTTGACTCATTTCAAGAGCTGATACCGCAACACCACCTGCATTGGCTGCTTTTGATGGTCCATATAAAATACCTGCTTCATGATAACACGCGATAGCCGCTAAATCACTTGGCATATTGGCTCCTTCAACAACAGCGAACACACCCTTTGCCAGAATATGTTTTGCAGCAACTTCATCGATTTCATTTTGAGTCGCACAAGGAAGTGCAATTGTAAAGTTTGCTTCTAATTGCCAAACATTACCTTCATGATAGGTTGCTTTAGGATTTTTTTCCAAATAAGCTGTTAGTCTTTTGCGCTCAACTTCTTTCACTTGCTTAAGTGTTGCTACATCTATTCCATTTTTATCAAAAATATAGCCATTTGAATCTGAACAAGCAATGACAGTTCCACCAAGTTCATGCACTTTTTTAATCGCATAAATTGCAACATTTCCGCTTCCGGAGACAACCACTCTTTGTCCTTTAAAGCTTTGGTTTGCTTCTTTTAGCATTTCATTTGCAAAATAAACCAAACCATAACCAGTTGCTTCTGTACGACCAAGACTTCCGCCCATCGGAATTGGCTTTCCAGTTATGACTCCTGCTTGATAACTGTTTATTTTTTTATATTGACCAAATAAGTAGCCAATTTCCCGGGAACCAACACCAATATCACCAGCAGGTACATCTTGATCTGGCCCTATATATTTTTGTAGTTCTGTCATAAAGCTCTGACAAAAACGCATCACTTCTCTGTCACTTTTTCCTTTTGGATCAAAGTCACTTCCACCTTTGCCACCACCAATTGGTAAACCAGTCAGACAGTTCTTAAAGGTTTGCTCAAAGCCTAAAAATTTCATAATGCTTTGATTCACGCTTGGATGAAAACGTAAGCCCCCTTTATAAGGACCAATTGTTGCATTATATTGAACACGAAAACCACGATTTACTTGTACTTTTCCTTGGTCATCTGTCCAAGGTACTCTAAATTGATAAATGCGTTCAGGCTCAATTAATCGTTCTAAAATATTTTCTTCTATTAATTGAGGATGTTGGGCTAAAACAGGTGTAATGGTATCAAAAAACTCTTTTAATGCTTGTAAAAATTCCTTTTGCTCGGTATCCTTTTGACAAGCCTTTTCATAGACTGCGTTCACATAAGCTGTTGCTGTTTGCATCCAATCACCTCTTCTAGTTAATTTATTCATTATTTCTCATCATTATCTCATTTTTCTTTGTTGAAATCTAGTATTTTTCGCCTGAATCAATTCAATGGTTGAATAAGAAACCTAGCATTTATTGTCGTTTACTGGTAAAATATTCAAATGAAGAAACGGATTTGGAATGGAGGAAATAGATATGATTACAATGGATGATATTATCCGCGAAGGGCACCCTTCTTTAAAAAAAGTTGCTAAAGAAGTTATGTTTCCTTTAACAGAAGAACAGAAACAAAAGGCTGAGGAAATGCTTCAGTTCTTAAAAAATAGCCAAGATGCTGAAATCTCTGAAAAATATCAATTAAGAGGCGGAGTTGGATTAGCTGCCCCACAAATTGACTGGCTTGAGCGTGTGATTGCTGTTCATGTACCAAATGTTGAAAATCCTGATGAGCCTTTATTTAGCGCAGTTATGATGAATCCTAAAATTTTAAGTCATTCTGTGGAAGAAACTTGCTTATCTGAAGGCGAAGGCTGTCTTTCTGTTGATCGTGAAGTTCCTGGTTATGTTGTGAGACATAGTAGAATTTCATTAGAGTATACGGATTTAAATGGAGAAACTCAAAAAGCGAGACTCAGAAAATACCCAGCAATTGTTGTTCAACATGAAATTGATCATTTAAATGGCATTATGTTTTATGATCATATCAATGCTAAAGAACCTTGGAAAGTTGCTGACGATGTCAATATTATGTCATAAAAAAAAGGGATAAAACTATTTTTTTAGTTTTATTCCTTTTTTAATTTGAAATTTTTATTATTGATTTTTCCTACTGATTTCTTTTGCAAGAATAGCTGCCTGATGAACAGAAGCCTTCAGTAGCTTGACATCCTCATCTGGGATAACGGTATGATGAATACAAATATTCTCCTCATTTTCTAAGGTGTACAAAATTTGATTCAAAGCTGTCCCTAAGTCAGTTTTTGCAAGCTTTTGATTTGGTTGCTTTGTTTCAGCCCTTCCCAATAAATAATCAGCAGATGATTCAAAAATATCAGCGAATTTTGCTAATTCTCTTTCAGAAATTTGACGTGTTCCTGCTTCAATACGGTTCATGACACTTTTATTAATCCCCGCTTTTTCCGCAAGCTCTTTTTGATTTAAATCATATTTTTCTCGTAGTTCGATAATGCGATCTTTTGTTTCCATCTTTTCACCAACTTTCCATATAAGCAATATCATTTTACCATAATTCCTTTTTGGAAAACAATGACATTATTTTAATAAAATTGGCTACTTTCAATCTATATAATAGACAAAAAAGCTACTTTTGTTTTATCACAAAAGTAACTTAAGATTTAATTCATTAAAAAGGCTTGAAAAACTTCATTGCCTAAAAATTTTCCTTGTGGTGTTAAGCGAATCCAGTCCCCTTCTTTTTCTAACAGCTTCTTATTAACTAAATTGTTAAAAACTTCTTGGTAGACAGCTAAGAATTCAACCTGAAATTTTTCAGCAAAATGAACGGTATTAATCCCCTCTAGCTTTCTTAGCCCTAAAAACATTTCTTCTTCCATTTTTGCTTCTAATGATAATTCTTTTTCTCTTAGAATAGGAAGTTTTTGATCTCGTAAAGGTGTCAAATACTGCTGAATGGGCCCATAATTTTGATAACGAATGCCATGAGTATAGCCATGAGCACCTGCACCAAATCCATAATACCCCTCATTTTTCCAATACAATAAGTTATGCTTAGATTCAAAACCTGGTAATGCAAAATTACTAATTTCATATTGCTGGCGACCTTTTGCAGCCATCATATCAATGGCATATTGATACATATTCGCTTCCGCATCTTCTGTAGGCAAAGGTAACTTCCCTTGACGCATCAGTTGATAAAAAATGGTTTTATTCTCTAAAATCAAAGAATAGGTAGAATAATGTGGTAATTCTAAGGCGAGTGCCTTGGTTAAGCTATCTTTAAAATCATCCTCTGTTTGATTAGGTAAACGATAAATCAAATCAATACTAATATTTTCAAAGCCAACTTTTCTAGCATGTTCAATGGAACGATAAACATCTTCCGCTCGATGAATACGCCCTATTTTCTTCAACAAATGATCATTAAATGTTTGGACCCCCATACTTAAACGATTGACACCATGTTCTTTTAAAACACTTAATTTTTCAATTGATAAATCACCTGGGTTTGCTTCAAAGGTAAACTCATTGCCTCTTTTAAATGGTAGTATTTCACGCATTCCTGTTAGCAATCGATCTAATTGTTTTGGTGTTAACGTAGTTGGTGTTCCCCCACCAACATAGATGGTTTCTATGGGAGAAATCCCCTTATTTTGAGCGGTTAACGCCATTTCTCTAAGTAGCATTTCTACATATTCATCGACTGGCTGCCCTTCTAGAAAAACCTTATTAAAATCACAATAGAAGCAGATATGTTCACAAAATGGAATGTGGATATACGCTCCGACTTGGTTATGACTGTTTTCCTTCTTATTTATCATTTATCATGTTCCTTTCAAAATACAAAAGCATCTCATTTTTTCAAATAACTATCTACACGAATAAAATATTCTTCTTAAACGGTAAAAATGCTAAAAAGAAATTTGTAATTAATTTAAGTCAAAGAGCATCTCTCAGGCTTATCAGTCATCATAAAAATAGACGATAAGCAGTTAATTTTATCTCCTTGTCACCCGATGCTCACAATATTCTAACATATTCTATCATCATTGCCTAACTTTGAAGCACTCATACTAATGATTGCTTTTGCAACCTTAGTTGTGTTGCTGATAGACAAAAACAAGCCACAAAAATAACCATCTAATCCACTTAGCGGTTAATTAGATGGCTTAACTAGACAAAATATAGTCACCGTCTTTTAAACGGCTCTATAAGCGGGATTGGGACAAAACTAAAAAGTTTATCCCAATCCCTTAATTACTTCTAAAAAAGCATAAATTGCCTCGGTAAACGGTGGCCAAAAGGCAGGTTCTTTTTCGAATCAACCATAACATATCTTCCTTCATTTCTCACATGAACAAAGATAAACAATTTTCTACTGATGAAACATAAACGTTATTTCTTAAAAAATGCTCGTGTATCAACTTCATCTTGCTTTAGTTGCGTAATTAATGGTTCAATCCCAGAAAATTTAATTTCATCTCTTAAGTAATGACACCACGCAACACTAACAGGTTCCCCGTAAATATCTTCATCAAAATCCAAAATATAAACTTCTACTGTCATTGGTCGATCCGCTTCAAAGGTCACATTATAGCCAATTGATGCCATCCCGTGATGCCAAGTGCGATTCACTAGTATTTTAACTGCATATACACCAATTCTAGGAACATGAACGCCTTGCTCTATTTGAATATTTGCGGTTGGAAAGCCTAGGGTTCTTCCTCTAGCATCTCCATGCACCACTCTTCCCCTCATTGTATACTCATAGCCTAAGAGCCGATTTGCCTCTTCAAGATGACCAGCATCTAATGCTAAACGGATTCTAGTTGAACTAATTTTTTCATCATTTAAAGTTTGCTTTTCAATCATTGAAATACCAAATCTTCCTTTGGCATAACCTGGTAATCTCTCCATATTCGCAATGTCTTTTGGCCCATAAGTATAATCAAAGCCAGCGACAATATGCTCAGCATTTAGCCCAATAATATAGTCTTCTACAAACTCTTCTGGTGTTAATTTTGCAAATGAAGAAGTAAACTGCACCTCATATAAGATTTCTACACCAAGCGCTGCCATTAAGTCTTCTTTGATAGATAAGGTAGAGAGATATTTCATTTTTTCTGGATCAATTTTTTGAAAGACTACAGATGGATGCGGATCAAACGTCATCACAGCTACTTTTAGATTTTTCTCTTTGCTTAACTCTTTTGCTTTTTCAATTAAAGCTTGATGCCCTTTATGAACCCCATCAAAAAAACCTAAAACCAAAACTACTTTATCAGCTGGGATTCGTGTTGCTTCATAGGGATGATGAATGTGTATAATTTCCATAATTTCTTGCTTCCTTTACGTTTAATAGTATTAATCTAATTGATTTCTTAAGACTTTTACTGGTTTTAATAACTCTTTTTTGCTTGGATGGACATCATAAATAGCACAAGCTTTATCATGATAGGTCACAACAAAAGGTACTGCATAATCTGCATAGTCCTTTTTCAGTAAGAGTCCACCATTTTTAACTTTTTCCCAAGTCTGATCATCTAAAGCCACAAAAGGAAAGGCGGATAAACCATATTCAAGAGGTGCTAGCTTTTCTTCGATTTGATTTTCTTCCATTAATGTTACTACTTGCGCTAAAGTGACACAATCACTCACGTTAAATTTTCCACTTGAGGTTCTGGTTAAATCAGACATATGCGCAGGATAACCTAATTTCTCGCCTAAATCAACTGCTAGTGTTCTGACATAGGTTCCTTTACCGCAAGTGACTTCAAACTTCCATGAGATGGTTTGTGCGACTTCATCCCAGATAGGAGTTGAAGTTCTTACAAATTGTTCAATCATTGCAATTCTTTTTGGTCGTTCTACTATTTCTCCTGCTCGTGCATATTCATATAGTCTTTTTCCATTTACTTTGACAGCCGAATACATTGGCGGAATTTGGGTAATCTCGCCTCTAAACATTGCCATCATTACATCTATTTCTTCCTCAGAAATTGGTGCTTCTACTGCTTTTTTGGCAACAACTTCTCCACTGCTATCCTCAGTTGTTGTACTATAGCCTAAAGTTATTTCACCCACATAAGCTTTTCCAGAATCTACCATATATTCAACAACCTTTGTTGCACGTCCGATACAAATCGGCAATACCCCATCAACATCTGGGTCTAAGGTTCCTGTATGTCCTATTTTTTTTGTTTGTAAAATTTTTCTTAATTTAAATACACAATCGTGGCTTGTCATACCACGTTCTTTCCACAACGGGAGAATGCCTTCCATGAAATTACCTACCTTCTTCTTAACTTTTCATTAAAGCCCTAAATAGTATAACATATTTTTTTTTAAGAAAGCTTCTAAAAGTGACTTTCAGCTTTTTTATAAAAAAATAATACTAGGTACTAATTTTTTTGCTATCTTATTTCGTAATTATTTGATATGCTATGGGTATTAACAATTAAAAATATCCTTTGAAGGAAGTGCTCCAACATGACTAAAATTAAAATTGTAACGGACTCTACTGTCCAACTAACTGACAAAGAAATCAATGACTTAAACATTACGATTGTCCCATTAACAGCAATGATTGACAATACAATATATATTGATGGTGTCTCTATTACAAAAGAAGAATTTTTAACCAAAATGAATGCAAGTGAAACGTTGCCTAAAACATCACAACCCGCAATTGGGAATTTTATTGATGTTTATAATGAGTTAGGTGCTGATGGCAGTGAAATCCTCTCTCTTCATTTAACAGAAGGCTTAAGTGGAACTGTTCAAGCTGCACATCAAGCTGCTGGAATGACAACTAGTAAGGTTACTGTAATTGATAGCAAATTTATTGACCGTGCACTGGCTTTCCAAGTGATTGCTGCAGCCAATCTTGCTTTGAATGGTGCTTCAATGGAGGAAATTTTATCTAAGCTCACAACAATTCGTAGTAAATCTGCCCTTTATATTTGTGTAGTGAATTTAGAAAATCTGATTAAAGGTGGTCGAATTGGAAAAACTTTAGGCCGTATCTCTACTTTCCTTAATATGAAAATCATGCTTGGGATGAAGGATGGCGAACTCTATCCTGCTACTAAAGGACGTGGCATGAAGCCTATGTTTAAATATGTGGATCATTTAATAGAAGAAATGCAGCAAGCTAAAAGTGTTGTTTCAATTGGGATTAGCCATATTGGTGGTCTAGAAGCGATTCAAGAAGCTGTAATTGATAAATTAAAAGAACATTTTCCAAATGCGCAATTTTTAGTAGAATATGCTAGTCCGAGTATTATGACACATGCTGGTCCTGGTGCATTTGCGATTATGTATGAAGTGGAATAAATCGTGCACTATCTCAATAAAAGGTTGAAGAAATGAAACATTTCTTCAACCTTTTATTTGTTTTCATATTATGCAAGAAGCAAACTATCATCGGTTAAGCTTTCACCGCTATTTTTATGGAATAATGTTAGTAAATCTGAAACAGATAAATCAGCTTTTTCCTCTCTTGCAACATCCACTACGATTTTTCCATCATGTAGCATAATCAAGCGATTGCCATATTTTAAGGCATCTTCCATATTATGAGTAATCATAAATGTTGTGAGTTGACTCTCTGCTACAACTTGATTGGTTAAAGCTAATACACTTGCACTTGTTTTAGGATCCAGAGCAGCAGTATGCTCGTCTAAAAGTAATAATTGAGGTGTTACTAATGTGGCCATCAGTAAGGTCAAAGCTTGTCTTTGACCTCCAGATAGTAACCCTACTTCTGATTTTAAGCGGTTTTCAAGATTTAATTCTAAGCGTTTTAGCTGTTCTTTAAAAAATTCTTTTTCAGTTTTGCGAATGCCCATCTTGAAAAGTCTTTTGTGTTTGCCACGCCGTAAAGCCAGCGCTAGGTTTTCTTCAATTGTTAAGCCTGTTGCGGTTCCTGTACGAGGATCTTGGAAAACACGACCGATTTCTTTTGAACGAGCTTCCATTTTCTTTTTAGTAACCTCTTGGCCCTTTAAGCTAATTGTTCCTTCATCTACTGGAAAATTTCCTGCAATAATATTTAATAAGGTCGATTTTCCTGCGCCATTTCCGCCAATAATCGTGACAAAATCACCTTGATGGATGGTTAAATCAATGCCTTTTAAGACATGATTTTCATTTGGTGTACCTACTTCAAAGGTTTTATGCACTTTCTTCAATTCTAAAACTTTTTCCATTTTCTACACCTTTCTTTCTTTGCTTGGCAGGATAAATGCCAATAATTTTGTGCGTACAAGTGGTGCCGATAAGCAGATGGTTAAGATGATTGCTGAGAACAATTTTAAATCTGTCGGTGCAACACCTAATTCTAAAACAGCTGCAATAATGAGTCGGTAAATAATCGCTCCGATAACAATCATCACAAGGCGTTTTCCTAAAGTAATTTTAGGGAATATTACTTCTCCGATGATAATGGATGCCAAGCCAATAACAATTGTTCCAATCCCCATATTAATATCTGCATAGCCGTTATTTTGCATCATTAGTGCACCAGATAAGGCAATTAATCCATTTGATAGCATATAGCCAATCACACGCATCACGCCTGTTTTAATCCCATTTGCACGACTCATTTCTTCATTGTTTCCTGTTGCACGAATGCTTAAACCAAATTCTGTATTAAAAAAGAGGTATAAAATGGTGATGACAATTGTTACAGCGATGATACCTAAAACTAATACAGCATTATTTTTGCTTAAGCCTGTGTCAGTTAACCAAGTAATGAGGGTATCATTCATTTGAATATTAACATTGGCTTTCCCCATAATTCTCAAATTAATAGAATATAAAGCTGTCATGGTTAAAATACCAGTTAGTAAAGCTGGTATTTTTAAAACGGTATGAAGTAGACCAGAAACCCATCCTGCTAAAACACCTGCTAGCATCGCTGCTAAGGTTGCCCATAATGGCGACCAACCGTTTACAAGCAGTTGTGCACAAACAGCAGCCCCTAATGGAAAACTCCCTTCTGCCGTTAAATCGGCTATATCTAATATTCTAAATGTGAGGTAAACACCTATTGCCATAATTGCCCATAACAAACCTTGTGACGTACTTGATAATATGATACTCATTTTATTCCATCCCTACTTTCAATTCTTACTCATCGATTTTGATACTTGCTGGATCTATTCCTAATGCTTTCGCCATTTCTTCATTTACAACTAATTCAAGAATTTCTGATTTTTCAATGGACATTTCACTTGGGTTTTCACCATCTTCAGTAATTCTAAGCGCCATTCTAGCTGTTTGTTGCCCTAATTTTTTATAATCAATCCCATATGTTGCAAGGCCTCCATCTTTTGCCATATCTGTTGAGCCTGGAATGACTGGCACTTGATATTCTTTTGCTAATTGACCAACAGTCGCCATACTAGCAGCCATTATATTATCAGTTGGAATATACAGTGCATCTACTTCTTTTAACACGCTAGTTAAGGCTTGTTGGACATCATTACTACTTGTTACAGTAACTGTTTTTACAGTAATTCCAGCTGCTTTTAATTCTTTTTCTGCGAGTTTTGCTTGAATCTCTGAATTGGTTTCACTTGTGTTATAAATGAGTCCAACTGTTTTAGCATCAGGTTTAATTGAAAGCAATAATTTAATTTGATCTTCAATTGGAACTAAATCAATTGTTCCTGTTACATTGCCTCCTGGCTTGTCATTGTCTTTCACTAATTTAGCATCTACTGCATCTGTTACTGCAGTTATCACCATTGGGGTTTCGCTATCTTCATTTGCTAAAGCAACTGCTGCTGGGGTGGCAATGGCTAAATTCACATCATTTTTATCACTCACTAATCGTTCACTCATTGATTTTAAATTTGCTGTATCTGCTTGCGCATTTTGATAATCAATTTTTAAATTTTTGCCTTCTACATACCCATTTTTTTCTAGTTCTTCAATAAATCCTTCTCTTGCTGCATCAAGAGAACCATGTTCTACATACTGAAGTATTCCTATTGAAAGATCCACTTCCTTATCTTTCTTTCCACCACATGCTGCTAATAATAAAACCAAAGCTGTCATACAAACGGTTAATAAATAACTTTTTTTCATTGTTTTTTCCTCCTAGTAGTATGCAAAAAAATCCCATGTAGATAATTGATCATCTACATGGGATTCAACAAGTTCCTAAGGGATCCGCTCAGGAAACCAATGAAAAAGCCACATAGATTTATTTTCTCTATGTGGCAAAAATTTGCAAGTTAAATTGCTTTAGCCATCATAGATACAAACTTTTGTTTGTACCCATGAATCAATGTCATGACTACAAACAGCGTCTAAAATAGCTAAAGTTGAAAGTATTTAGTTGTGTTTGATGTTGTTTCATATTTTCCATTATCAATCACTCCATCATTCAATCTTGTTACCAAGTATAAAACAACTCGGTCGCTATTGTCAAACTATTTTTTATATTCTTACAATTCTTTTATTGAGGTGCCTTAATAGATGTTGGGTCAATGCCTAATTTTTTTGCCATTTCTTCATTAATGATTAAGCTTAAGCTTTCTAAGGTTTCAACTGGCATCGTTTCTGGTGTTGCCTCTCCTTTTAGGATTTTAACAGCCATTTGTGCCGTCTGCTCACCTAATTTAAAGTAGTCAATCCCGTAAGTTGCTATGCCTCCTAATTCAACCATTGGGCCAGTAGCAGGAATCACAGGAATTTGCGTTTCTTTAGAAATATCTCCCACTGTTGACATTGCTGATGTAAAGGTATTATCAGATGGAATGTAGATTGCATCCACTTTCTTAGCAATACTTCTGGTCACTTGCTCAACATCATTCGTTGAAGTAACTGTCATTTCAAGGTATTCAATATTCAGTTTGTCTAATTCTTTTTTTGCTAATTCAATCTGTAATTTGGAATTAGGTTCACTAGAGTTGTAAAGTAGACCCACCTTTTTTGCATTTGGTACAATGGATTGAAGTAATTTAATCTGCTCTTTCACAGGAACCATATCACTTGTACCCGTAATATTTCCACCTGGTTTATCGACATCTTTGACAAGTCCTGCATCAATAGGATCTGTAATAGCTGTAAATAAAGTGGGTGTTTCATTATCTGCTGAAATTAATGATTGTGCTGCTTGTGTCGCAATCGCTAAATTCAGGTCATTCTGATCACTGGCTAAACGATCACTCATACTCTTTAGATTCGCTTGATCCCCTTGCGCATTTTGAAAGTCAATATCTACATCTTCTCCTTCTTTATAGCCTTGTTTTTCAAGTTCTGCAATAAAGCCTGCTCGTGTTTCATCAAGGGCTTGATGCTCAATCAATTGTAGAATCCCAATTTTGGTTACATCCTTGTCCTTCTTTTTGTTATTTCCACATCCTGCTAATAATAAAAGTGCACCTGCTGTAATCAATAAACTTGTCATGATTTTCTTTTTCTTCATTTTCCATTCCTCCAATTTCTGATTAACAAAAAAGTAGCCCTAATGATTGTATAAAATCATTAGGGCTACTTTTATTTGGCACGCGTTACCAAAAAATATGAAAGCCACATAGATTCTATACAATCATCTATGTGGCAAATTTTGTAAGACAAAATGCTACAGCCATCATAGATACAAACTTTCGCTTGCACCCATGAATTTCATGTTTACAAACGTCATCTAAAATAGCTATAGTAGTAAGCGTTATTCAATTGTAAGTTTTGCATGAACATTTTTTCCATTCGAATCACTCACATTTCTTTTATTCACTTATTTCTTCTACATCATACATGCATTCTCAAAACATGTCAACACTTTAACGCGGTAAAGTTGTGAAAACTTGTTTTTAAAAAAATCTAGGTTTTAGTACTGGTGTTTGGTATAATAGTCAGGTATATAAATTTTAGTAAAATTAATAGATTAATATTGAGGTGAACCATACTTGAATCAGCAAAATAAATTCAGTATAAGAGAATGGCTGAATCGCATAATCAAACAGCTAAAGACATTTTATCATGAAAAATTTAAACCATTTTTGACAAATTTATGGAAAAAGATTGGTTTAATGTTTAAAAAACTAGCTCCTTTTCTTCAAAAGATTAAATTACTACTAAAGAAAAGCTGGCATAGAATGGCTACATTTTCTAAAAAAATCTTTGGCAAAATCGGCGGTTTCTTCAAAAAAGTTCAAACGAATTTTTCTAGTAAACGTGCGCTAAAGAAAGAAAAAAGAAATGACAATAGTGATCAAGCAAAGGTCATGCCCTTACATAAGGCAGCCTTTACGTTTAATGTTACCTTTAGTGTCATTAAACAATTAGGAATCATTCTCATCGTATCTGTTTTACTCATTGGCGGTTTAGTTGGTGGTATTGGCGCAGGTTACTTTGCTTATCTCGTCTCCGATGAAAAAGTGCCTACTTATGAAGAATTATCAAAAAATATTCATAATTTAGAAGAAGTTTCAAATCTGTACTTTGCAAATGATGTGCCGCTAGGAACTTTAAAAACGGACTTAGTACGTATTAATGTTGGCATTCAAGAAATGTCTCCTTATTTGCAACAAGCCATTATTGCTACTGAAGATGAGCATTTTTATGAACATGATGGGGTTGTACCAAAAGCAGTTGTTCGTGCCCTTCTTCAAGAGGTAACTGGATCAGCTAGTCAAACAGGTGGTTCAACACTAACCCAACAGCTGGTAAAGCAGCAAATCTTAACCAATGAAGTTTCTTTTAAACGAAAAGCAAATGAAATTTTATTGGCTTATCATTTAGAAAATCATTTTTCTAAGCAAGAAATTTTAGAAGCCTATTTAAATGTTTCAGGATTTGGTCGTAATAATAAAGGACAAAATATTGCTGGGGTTGAAGCTGCAGCAATTGGTATATTTGGAAAACATGCAAATGAATTAACACTATCTCAAGCAGCCTATATAGCTGGCTTACCACAAAGTCCTTCTGCTTATACACCTTATACAAACACTGGTGAATTAAGGAAGAATTTAGCCAGTGGTATTGAACGTAGAAATACTGTTCTATTTAGAATGCTACGAGAGAATTTTATTACACAAGAAGAATATGATATTGCCATTGCTTATGACATTACACAGGATTTCTTACCTACTGAAAACTCTTCTACTTCTGAATATGGTTATGTCTATAATGCGATTGAAAAAGAAGCTAGATTGATTTTAATGCAAAAACTTTATGAAGAAGATGGCTTGACGAGTGAAGCTGTCAATGCTGATGAACAATTATATAATAAGTACTATGAAATCGCGGATAAAAACTTACGAATGGATGGCTTAAAAATTCATTCTACAATTGATAAATCAATTTATGATGCACAACAACAAGTGATTGCAGATTATGGCGATGCTCTTGGTACAACGTATAGCTATTCCTATACGGATGAAGAAACAGGACAAGTTGTTGAAGAAATCGAACCTGTTCAAGTAGCTAGTACTTTAATTGATAATGAAACTGGGCGTATCCTTTCTTTTGTTGGTGGTCGAGACTTCGAATTAACGCAATTGAATCATGCCTTTGACACAAGACGTCAACCTGGTTCTACCATTAAACCCATTTTAGTTTATGCACCAGCCTTAGAAAAAGGTGTTGTTAGTCCAAGTACAATTGTTGCAGATACAAAACTTGCAGGTAATTATTCTCCAAATAACTATGATGGTGGTCAAGCAGGCCTCATCCAAGTTCGAGAAGCATTAAAATTTTCTTATAATCATTCTGCAGTTAAAATTTATCAAACGATTATGAATGACACAGACTTTAATCCTATTGATAAATTGAAAGAAATGGGGATCACTAGCCTTGATGATACTGATTACGATAGTCGCCCTGCTGCACTTGGTGGCTTAACAAATGGTGTCAGTGTGTTAGAACAAACAAATGCCTTTGCTACTTTTGCAAATGATGGTACTTTTGTGGATGCATATTTAATTGATCGCATCACTGATAAGGCGGGAAATGTCATTTATGCACATGAGCCGGTAGTAAATGAGAGTGTTTATTCTCCTCAAACAGCCTACCTTCTTCTTGATATGATGAGAGGTATTTTCCAATGGGGCCCTGGTGCACGATCAAAAGCAAATTTATCTGTAAATTCTGATTGGACTGGTAAAACTGGAACAACTGATGAATTTAGAGATGGTTGGTTTATTGGCTTCAACCCCAAAGTAACACTTTCTATTTGGACCGGTTATGACAATAAATTTGTAACAAGAAGATTAAATTCTGCTAGCTATAATGAAACAAACTTTGATGTTTGGACAAGACTTGCTAATGCTGCTTATGGCGCTAACCCTGAAGTAATGGGCGCAGGTGAATCATTCTATGCTCCAAATGGTATTGTTTCTGCTTCTGTGCTAAAAGCAACTGGGATGCTACCTGGTAAATTAAGTGCACCTGATGGTACTGAGCTTGAAGCAAGTGGCGAAATGGTCACAGGACTCTTCAATAGTAAATTCCTTCCTACAACAACTAAATATGATTTTGCTTTAGGTGCTACCCAAGGTGAATTAGATAAGTTTTGGCATGGTATTGTAGAAGATGCTAAAAAGAAAAAAGAAGAAGAAGAAAAAGAGAAAAAGGAAAAAGAGGAAAAAGAAGAGAAAGAGAAAAAAGATAAAGAAGCACAAGCAGAAAAACAAGAACAAGAGCGTAAAGAGAAAGAAAAAAATAAAAAGAAACAAGATGTTGAATTAAATAACGGAAATGGTTCTTAAATCCAAAAACACCTTAGCTTCAATAAGCTAAGGTGTTTTTTCGACTTAATCTTTAGTTGTACCACGATAAGCAATAGAATGCGGTAGAATAACTGTTTTTTCTTCTACTTCTTCTTTGTTCATTAATTTGGTTAATAAACGCATAGAAACAGCACCAATATCATAAAGTGGTTGTGTAATACTACTTAATTTTGGACGTGCCATCTCTGTTAATTTTGAATTATTGCTTGAAATAATTTCAAAATCCTCAGGAATATTTACTTGATGGTCAATTGCACCATTTTTAACGCCTACTGCTAATTCATCATCCCCAACAAATGCAGCTGTTACTCCTGCTGATGCTAATTCTCCCCAAAGCTTTTCACCACTTTGATAAGAGTAATCAGTTTCAAAAACAAGGCCTGAATCAAAGGAAATCCCAGCATCTTTTAATGCTTTTTTATAACCATTTAGGCGATAAATGCCATTAATTGGTTCAGATTGTGGACCAGAGATAAAAGCAATTTTTTGATGACCTTTTTTAATAAAGTATTGAATCACTTCATTGGTCGCTTCTTCATAATTAATATTGACATTCCCTACTTGTTCATCAGTATCAACTGAACCTGCTAGAACAACTGGAGTTTTCGCACGTGAAAACTCAGCTCGCATTTCATCTGAGATTGTGTAGCCCATATAAATAATACCATCTACCTGTTTGGCCAGTAAGGTATTTAATACTTGAACTTCCTTCTGATTATTTTGATCAGAATTGGCTAAAATGATATTATATTTATACATCGTTGCAATATCATCAATTCCTCGTGCTAATGATGAGAAATAAACATTCGTTACATCAGGTACAATCACACCAACTGTTGTGGTTTTTTTACTTGCTAATCCTCTTGCTACAGCATTTGGACGATAGTCTAAGCGATCAATAACTTCTAATACTTTCTTTCTTGTAACTGGCTTTACATTTGGATTACCATTAACAACACGTGAAACAGTCGCCATGGAAACATTTGCTTCTCTTGCAACATCATAAATCGTGATGGTTTGTTTTTCCATATTCTTTTCTCTCCCTTATTTAACTTTATTTAGGATAAACGTTCCTATTCGTACTCAATCTAACAGAAACATTTCAATTTTGCAAACGTTTTTAATCCATTTTCATGAAACTTTCATTTCTTTTTTCAGAAAACCCTTTCATCCTTCTTTTTTGCTTTTTAGATATATTCTAAAAAAAGTGGTACAATATCCTTAGAAAATACGAAAGAAGTGAATGCTTTGAATGAACAATTATTAAAAATGACTGATTGGTTAAAAACAACTGATTTAGATATTACCTTTCTGTTAAACCCCAATAATATTGCCTACTATACAGGTTATCATAGTGAGCCTCATGAAAGAATTTTAGCACTTATTTTATTTAAAGATCATGCCCCTCTCCTATTTACTCCTGGTTTAGAAGCTGAGGATGCTAAAAATAGTGATTGGTCATATGATGTTGTGGGCTATCTTGATACAGAAAATCCTTGGGATAAGATTAAAGCTGAGATTGAAAAAAGAACGAAAAATTCAACCCATTGGGCTGTTGAAAAAGACTTTATCACATTGGACCGATTTGAAGCTTTAACCACTAGCTTTCCTCAGGCAAATTTTGAAACGGACATCACTCATTTTGTTCAGCAACAAAAACTCATTAAAACCGCAGATGAAATTGCAATCATGAAAGAAGCTGGGCAATGGGCTGATTTTGCTTTTGAAGTAGGCTTTAAAGCGATTAAAGAAGGTAAAATGGAGCAAGAAATCGTGGCTGAAATTGAATATGAATTAAAGAAAAAAGGCATTGCTAAAATGAGTTTTGACACAATTTGCTTAGCGGGTGACCATGCTGCTAGTCCTCATGGAGATCCAGGGGCTAGAAAAATTGTCAAAGATGAATTGATTTTATTTGATTTAGGTGTGGTACACAATTGTTATACAAGTGATGCAACAAGAACTGTCGCTTATGGTGAACCCTCTAGTGAAGCTAAAAAGATTTATCAAATTGTTTTAGAGGCTCAATTAGCTGCTATGGCTGCTATTAAACCAGGTGTGAAAGCTTCAGAATTAGATAAAATTGCACGAAACATCATTACAGAAGCAGGCTATGGTCCTTATTTTAACCATCGCTTAGGTCATGGTCTTGGGAGTACAGTTCATGAATTTCCTTCGATTACTGAAACAAATGATATGGTGATTCAAGAAGGGATGTGCTTCTCGATTGAACCAGGCATTTATGTGCCAGGAGTAGCAGGTGTACGTATTGAAGACTGTGTCTATGTAACCAAAAATGGCTGTGAATCTTTTACTCGAACACCAAAAGAATTAATTTATATTTAAATAAAAAAAGAGTCCCTCGATTGTAGTGACCCCCAAAAGTTAGACTTGAAAATCTAACTTTTGGGGGTCGGCTCAGATTAAGGAACTCTTTTTTTACTTATTTATTTTGACTATCTAATATAATGGTAACAGGACCATCATTGACTAGCTGGACTTGCATATCTGCACCAAATTTCCCCGTTGCAACAGTTAACCCTTCTGCTTTTAAAGCTTCATTAAAAGCTTCATAAAGTGGAATCGATATTTCAGGTTTAGCAGCCTTTGAAAAGCCTGGTCTGTTCCCTTTTTTCGTTTCTGCAAATAGTGTAAATTGAGAAACAGATAAAATTTCTCCATCAATATCTATAATGGAATCATTCATTTTTCCTTCTTGATCTTCAAAAATTCTCATTTTAGTAATTTTCCCAACCAGATAAGCAATATCAGTTGCTGTATCTTCTGGTGCAATTCCCACAAGTAAAACAAGCCCCTTTTTAATTGAGCCTACTAGCTCCTGTTCAATGGTTACACTTGCTTCTTTTGCTCTTTGAATGACAACTTTCATGGCTTCACTTCCTTATGATGTTGTTCGTTTCACACTATAAACTTCTGGAATCGTTTTAATTTTATCCACGATTTTTTGTAGCTGAGTTAGATTTTGGATGCCAATTGTCAATGTAATAGTTGCCATTTTATTTTTATCGACTTTCCCACTCACACTACTTAGATTTTTTGTCATACTATTTACCGTTTGTAAAACTTCATTCAGTAAGCCTGAACGATTGTAGCCATAAACCACTACATCTGCATCATATTCCGTTCCCTGTGAAGCTGTGTCTTCCCATTCTACATCAATTAAACGGTTTTGCAGATCTTCAGCCCCTTGAATATTAGGACAATCCTTGCGATGAATCGAGATACCTCGACCTTTTGTAATATAACCGACAATTTCATCTCCAGGAATTGGATTACAACAACGACTAATTCGTACTAATAAATTATCTACCCCTTGAATCACAACGCCACCTTCATGACGAATTTTCATTTTTTCATTTTCTTTCTTTTCAGGAGGCATTTCATCTACTGTTCGATTTTTCTTTTCATTGTCTCTTTCTCTACGTTCTTTTTCAGTCATTCGATTGGCAACGGTTAAGGCCGTCAATTCACCATAACCAATCGCTGCCATTAAATCATCTTCAGAATTAAAATTAAATCGCTCAATAATTTGAGGGATTTTAGTTTTATTAATAAAGTCTTTCGGCAGAAATTCTAGCTCTTTTAATTGCTTTTCGAGCATATCTCGCCCTTTTTCAATATTGACTTCTCGATCCTGTAATTTAAAGAAGCGTTTAATTTTATTTCTTGCTTTACTAGTGGAAGCAAGGCTTACCCAGTCGCGACTTGGTCCAAATGAATTAGGAGAAGTCATGACATCAACAATATCTCCTGTTTTTAATTTATAATCAAGTGGGACAATTTTTCCATTGACTTTAGCACCAATGGTTTTATTACCAATCTCAGTATGAATATGATAAGCAAAATCTAGTGGACCTGCTCCTGAAGGAAGCTCACTGACATCTCCTTTAGGTGTAAATACATACACTTTATCAGCAAAGATGTCTCCTTTTACGCTTTCCATAAAGTCAGAAACATCGCTTGAATCATCCTGTAAATCTAAAATCTCACTAAACCAACCTAATTGGTTATCAGGGGATTTTTCTTCAACTGGATCTGTCTTCCCTTCTTTATACGCCCAATGTGCAGCAACCCCGAATTCTGCTACTTCATGCATTTCAAAGGTACGAATTTGAACTTCTAAGGGGTTACCATTTTCACCAATCACCGTTGTATGCAGAGACTGATACATATTGGCTTTAGGCATAGCAATATAATCTTTAAAACGGCCAGGCATGGGTTTCCATCTGGTATGAATAGCCCCTAAAACAGCATAACAATCTTTAATAGAATCCACTAATACACGAATTGCTAATAAATCATAAATTTCATCAAATTGTTTTTTTTGATCGCGCATTTTACGATAAATAGAGTAGATATGCTTTGGTCTACCATAGATTTTTGCTTGTAGCTTCATTTCATCAACAGATTGCTGGATTTTATCAATAGAGTCTGTAATATACTCTTCTCTTTCTTCTCGTTTCGTCTTCATAAGATGAACAATTCGGTAATACTGTTGTGGGTTTAAATAACGCAGTGCAGTATCTTCTAATTCCCATTTAATTAAGCTAATCCCTAAACGATGCGCAAGCGGTGCATAAACTTCTAGGGTTTCATTTGCAATTCTTCTTTGTTTATCTGGTCTTAAATGCTTTAAGGTGCGCATATTATGCAATCTATCAGCCAATTTAATCATAATCACACGTAAGTCTTGAGCCATTGCAATCAGCATCTTACGATGATTCTCTGCTTGCTGCTCTTCATGTGATTTATATTTAATTTTTTCAAGCTTTGTGACACCATCAACAAGCATGGCAACAGCTGGTGAAAATTCTTTTGCTAAGTCCTCTAATGTGACAGATGTATCTTCAACCACATCATGTAAAAAACCTGCAGCAACTGTTTCTGGGTCCATTTTTAATTGAACCAGAATCCCAGCTACTTGGACAGGATGAATAAAATAAGGTTCTCCAGATTTTCTAAATTGATCTTTATGTGCTTCAGCAGCATACTCACAAGCTCGTTTAACAAAAGCAACATGGTTTTTATTCATATATCCTTTTGTCATTTCAATGACTTCTTCAGGAGATAAAATTTTATCCTTTGCCATTGTCACACCTCTATTCTTTTTTGCTAATTTTCTATCAAAGAAAGCACCCAATTGCGAGTGCTGTTAGCGTTCGTATTATTCAATATTATAACTTTTATACAGAGGAATTGCAAAACGAAAATCGCATTTTTTAATAGATCTTGTTGTTATTTTTTTTGTCATCAGCTTTCTTTCATCAATTAAACACATAAAGCATCTAGCTGATAAAAAAACACTACCCAAAAAAATTTTAGATAGTGCCTTTTATCTTAATAATTCATGAGAGTAAAAATATCATAGCCTTTGATTTTATCGCGACCTTTTAAATCGGTTAACTCAATTAGAAAGGCTGTACCTACAACTTCTCCACCAAGCTCTTCAATCATTTTAATGGTTGCTGCAATGGTACCACCTGTGGCTAATAAATCATCACAAACTAAAACCTTTTGTCCTGGTTTAATAGCATCCTTGTGTAAAGCTAACACATCAGAACCATATTCTAAACCATATTGAACCTCGACTGTTTCTCTAGGTAATTTCCCTTTTTTTCTAGCAGGTGCAAAGCCAATATTCATTGCATAGGCAACTGGACAGCCAACAATAAAGCCACGTGCTTCTGGTCCAATAATCATTTCTGCGCCTTTTTCTTTTGCATATTTTACAATTTCATTTGTTGCATAGGCATAAGCATCTCCATCAGCCATTAAAGGGGAAATATCTCTAAAGACAATGCCTTTCTCTGGAAAATCAGGTACACTTGCAATATATTTCTTTAAATCCATGTCGTTATCCTCCTGTAATTGTTCTTTCTTTTATTTACAATTGTTGAAACCATGCAACTAGGTCTTGATAATTGCTATAAACCAATAGTCGCTCTGCTTCCATTTTTTTGATGCGTTTTTCATAGCTAGGCATTTCTGTTAGCTCTTTCTTATCCGGTGCTTCTACAATGTTTAAGATGCCGTCATCTATTGTAACAAATCCTGCTTCAAAAAACACATGAATCATAAAAATTAATAGATTTTCTTTTAATTTAATAGCTTGTGCTAAAGCGTTGATTTTATACCTAACATCAATATTTTGGTATTGTGAAAAGAACTTAAATAGTGTCATAAAGTTTTCTCTTGAAGGCATCCCATTTAGGTAAGCTTCATCTGGATTAATAAAACAAGCATAAATATTCTCAGGCTGATTCCCTTCTAAAACAGCTGTCATTAGCTCTAATGTAGGCGGACAATCAATAAAGGTTAAGCTTTGTTCTGCTGTGACAAACTGCTGTGCATCTTCTAGTGTGGAAATGATACTAATGCGCGCATCATCAACCATATTTGGTACTTCCTTTTTATAAACTTTTCTTGAAAATACAACAAAATGTGTGTCATTATTTGCCCAGATTTCATTGGCTACATGAGACTTTCTGCAATCAAAAATTTGTGTGCCTTCAATTGCAATATCCTCTAATAATAACTGTGGCTTTTTATTTCCTTGCCATTCATTAATCCCTAATTTGCCAATGACTGATAGCTTAGCCGTAGCACTGACTTGATCTACTACTTCACCAATGCCAAAGCCAACAACATCTAAGCTGGCATCCTCCATCACAAGCTGACATTTCAAATGGTTTTTATTGGCACCTATTTTTTTCATATCAGTATAGTTGACTTCTTTAAACAAAAGAATTGGCTTTGGATTATCTGTTCCAAAGGGGGCTAATTGATTCAGTTCCTGAATAAATCCTAGGGTTGCTTCTGGTATGGTTAAGACTTCATCAATTTGCGTTTCTGACATTAAATCTGTTGCTGAAAAGTGCGCTTTTGCATAGTCATCTAGTTGTGTTTGAACAGCTGCTAAGTTTTCAATTGGAAAAGACATGCCTGCTGCCATATGATGTCCTCCAAAATGAGTAAATAGTGTTCTTTTTTCATTTAATGCTTTATACAAATTAAAGGCACCAACACTTCTAGCAGAGCCCTTTAATAGCCCCTTATCAGGATCTCTAGTTAAGACAACAGCTGGTTTCCCTGTTTCAGAGACAATTTTGCTGGCAACAATCCCTAACACACCTTCATGCCAGCCTGCTTTTTCAAGCACTAACACTGCATGCTCTGCTTGTTCAGCTACTAATGCTAAAGCTTCTTGTGTGATTGTTTCTACAATTTCTTGTCTTTTTTTATTGATGGTATCAATTTCTTTGGCGAGTAGCGCTGCTTCTTCTGGATCAAAGGTTGATAATAGCTTCACTCCTGGAGAGGCATCCCCTAAACGACCAACAGCATTTAATCTTGGAGATAGGCCAAAACCGATGGATTCTTCCGTTAAAGATTCTTGGTCGATTCCTGCTACCTGACATAAGGCATGTAAGCCTATACGTTCTGTATCTTTAAGTAAACGTAAACCTTTGGCAACTAGTGTTCGATTTTCATCTGTCAGTGAAACCAAATCTGCGACTGTACCAATCGCAACTAAATCCAACATTTCTTCAGGTACTTCATCAAGTAATGCTGTTGCAAGTTTAAAGGCAACACCAACACCTGCTAATTGTTTAAATGGATACGCACCTTCTGGATGAGCTGGATGCACAATTGCAAAAGCAGCTGGTAATTCAGCTGGTAGCTCATGATGATCAGTTACAATCACATCAACACCAAGTTCGCCTGCTCTTGCAATCGCTTCATGTCCTGCTACGCCATTATCAACCGTCACAATTAAGGAGACACCTGCTTCAATGGCTTTTTCAAAAGCGGCAACATTTGGACCATAACCATCAATAAAACGGTTTGGTAAATAAAAAGAAGCATTGGCTCCTAAAGTTTCTAAGGTTTCTAACAAGACTGTTGTGCTGGTAATCCCATCTGCATCATAGTCTCCATAAACTAAAATATTTTCTCCCTCTTCAATTCCTTGATGGATTCTTGCGACAGCTTTCTCCATATCATGCATCAGAAAAGGGTCATGCAAGGGTTGCGTTTCAGGATTTAAAAAGGGCTGTATTTTTTCAGTTGTATTGATTTGTCTATTTGACAATAATTTGATTAAAAAAGGCGATACTTGATTTTCAGTTGCAAGCGTCGCTATTTCTTTTTCATCAACGATTTGCGGCAATTGCCATTTTGTACGAGATTTTAACAATGAAATCCCTCCCAACCCAATTATTATACCAAAAATCTTTCAGAAGTAGTAGTCACTTCAAAAAAAAGGCTGAGACAAAAGGCGTTTAGGTTTGCTCCAATTGCCGAAGAACCTGCCTTTTGACCACCGTTTACGGAGGCAACATATTTTTTTAGAAGTAATTAAGGGGACGGGATAAAACTTTTCAGTTTTGTCTCGTCCCCTTCTATCATTATTTTTTTAGCAAGCCAAAAGGTTGACCTAATGGTACAAAATCATAGCCAAAGTGTTTATTTAAGACATTCCCTGCGACACCATAGAATGAAGCAATCGCAATTCCTAATTCTGCATAAGCTGCCATCTGATGGAAGAAATGTTCAGCAATACCAAAAGTGGATAAGCTTAGTCCAATAAATAAGAAATCAATTAAAACAAAGATAACAAACAAAACCTTATTTGTTTCTAATGCACCAATTGTCATAATCAAAGTGAAAGCCAGATAACCAAGAAAAGCAAAAGCTAATTGCTTAGGATCAAAGGTCGTTTGCATCACTTTTCCAAATAAACCATTTTGAATCATCCATGTCATTCCGACACCTAACCAAAAGAAACCATAGCCTGCAAATGCTGTTGCACCAAAAACATTATTATGCTTTGCATCATATGCTGCAGCCATTAATTGTGCAAATGCACCAAGAAAAATTGCCCATGGAAGTACACCTGATGTTCCTGCTGTCCAACCTAATTTTTGGGACGAGGCAACGAGAGTTACCATTGCTAATCCAAATAAACCAATCGCACTTGGATCAATTGTTACCACTTTTACTGTTTGTTGTTCTTTCAAATTTGTTACCTCCATGAATTTACTAGCTTTTAAAAGATAACAAAATTTAAAAGCTCAGTCAATCTTATTTTTTATTTTGAGTAAAAAAAAGAGACATCGAAGTGTCTCATTTCTTTATAGGTGTGACTGCGTCATTTGTTCTTGGTTCTTTATCCACTGCTTTGAGTGCTGCTAGTTCTTTTGTTAAATCTTGAATTTTTTGTTCATAGCTTTCTTTTTCTTTTTTAAATGTAGTCGCAGCTTTTTCATCAGCTTGACCAAGTGCTTCTTTCATACTTTTCAATTCTTTTTTTATTTGAAAATTAGTTCCTGTACTGATTAATACAGCTGTTAAAGCACCTAGAATCAAACTCCCTAAAATCACTAAAATAAGTGGCCATTCTGCCTCTATAAAGCCAAAATTCACTGGTACTGCTGAAACATTTAAAACAGCAAAAATAACAACCATTAGTACTAAAATAAGTCCTAGAATTAAACGCCATTGATTTTTCATCTCATGAACCCCTTCTTTCTTTCCCTTATCTGACTTTATTATACAAAATAAGCGGATAGATTACGAGGATTTGACCTTAAAAATAGAGGAAACCACAGATGGTTTCCTCTACTTCATGATTATTTACGTTTTGTTTTACCAGTCCATTTTTCATATCCGCCTTTTAGGCAATAGATATCTTCATAGCCAGCACGACGAAGTTTAACAGCTGCACGAGCACTAACTGCTCTTCCTTGATCATATAAATAAATAGGTTGGTCTTTTCTAATTTCGACCATTCTTGTTTTAAATAATGTATAAGGAATGTTGCGCGCACCTAAAATATGCCCTCCATCAAATACATTTTTCTCACGTACATCAATTAACTGCGCTTTTCGCATCCCTTTACGAAACTCTTCCTCAGTTAAAACTGTACTTGCTTTTTTTCGCGTATAGTATTGATACCCTTGATAAATAATGAATCCAACCAATACAATGATGGTTAGGATGAATGAAATATTATTTTCTGACACAATCCTTACTCCCTTCAAATATCCTTCAGTAAACAATTTTACACTGCTCGCTCTGCTTTTGCTAGCTTTTTCTTTCATCTCCTAAAAATGATGCTTTTTTCATGAGTTTAGCTACTCTAGCTGATGAATAAACTTATCTAAAAAAGAAACAATGCTATGAAAAAATCCCCATTCTTTCACAACATCGCTTCTTTTGATTAGATGAGAGAAATTTTACTTACTTTACTAAATGCTTCGCTAATGAACTAGCGCCAATAACACCAGCATCGTTTCCTAATTGTGCTAACTTAATTCTGGTTGAATCACGTACTTGCGGGAAAGTAAATTCTTCAAAATAATGTCTCACTCTTGTTAACAAGAAGTCTCCTGCTGCTGAAACACCACCACCAATCACAATATCAGAAGGATTTAACATATTGGCAATATTGCCACATGCTAAGCCAAGATAAAAAGATACTTTATCAATGACACGTAAGGCTAAATCATCTCCAAGTTTCGCTTGATCAAAAACGGTTTTTGCTGTCACTTCTTGACCATCATCAATTAATGTTTTTAAAACAGCATCTCCTGCATATTCATCCGCCATATCTCTAGCAACTCGCACAATTCCTGTTGCACTTGCTACAGTTTCTAAACAGCCTTTTTTACCACAAGTACAATCATACCCATTTGGATCAATCGTAATATGACCAATTTCGCCTGCTGCACCAACTACGCCATGTAGCAATCTGCCCTCAGCTATAATACCACCGCCTACACCAGTCCCTAAAGTAATAAAAGTAACATTATCGCCATCTTCTCCTGCGCCTTTCCAGCGTTCACCTAGAGCGGCTACATTGGCATCATTATCAATGAAAAATGGAATCCCAACACTTGCTTCAATTTGCTCTTTTACCATTTGTAAGGTTGACCAATTAAGATTATAGGCCCCAATAACCGTTCCTCTTACACTGTCTACTGTTCCAGGAGAGCCCATACCAATTCCTAAAAAATCTGCTGCTGTTAACCCATTTTTTTCAAAACGGTGGTGAATAGAAGCAATAATATCTGGTACAATTTTTGTGCCATTTTCTGAAATATCTGTTTCAATACTCCATTTTTGTTGGATTTCTCCATCTAAAGTTAAAATTGCAAACTTAACTGTTGTCCCACCTAAGTCAATCCCCATTAATTTTTTACTCAATGTGTTCCCCTCCACTTTCTTTTTGTTCTTCAATCCGATGTTCTCGTTTTAAAATAAGTAAAGATTCCTTAAATTCTTGATCAGTAATCACACCTGATTGATGTAGACTTTGAATTTCTTGTAGCATTAATTCAATATCCCATTTTCGTTTGCCTAAATAAACATAAATATTAAATCTTTTAAGCAACTGCTGCACATCATAAAGTTCTTTCATGATTGATCCTCCTATAATAAGAAGTATTAGTAATGCTGGTAGCCACCATAAATCAAAATGGCAATGGCAACAAGATAAGCTATACCTGCAACGATTCTTTTTCCAGTTAACCCAGAAATTTTTCTGGGCACAGAAACTGCTACTGCTACTAAGAAACCGCCGATTAAGCCACCGACATGACCATAATTATCCACACCAGATGATAGGATTCCAGTGACAAGATTTAGGACAATAAGCATCATAAAGTTTCTTGCCATCGCTTGAATAACAGGGCTCCCTTTAAAGGTTTGGGCTAGCATCAGATAACAGCCAAAAAGACCAAATAAGGAAGTACTTGCTCCTGCTGATAAACTTGGACTAAAAGCAAAGCTCGCTACATTTCCTGCAATACCACTTAATAAATAGATAAGGGTAAAACGGACATGTCCAAAAACACTTTCTAATTGTGTTCCCAAAAAGTATAGTGTGACTGAATTTACAATGAGATGTAAGGCGCCAATGTGTAAGAACATTGGCATAACCAAACGCCACCATTCCCCGCTTGCAATGCTAGGCCCAAATTTCGCTCCATATTTTAATAAGGTGAAGCTATTTTCACTGCCACCATCTATTGTCATTAATAGAAATAAAAAAATTTGAATGCCTAAAAAGAGATAGGTCATAAATGGTTGATTTTTAATTTTTTGAATCGTTCTATTTGTTGTATTCAACAAAACACCTCTTTAACTTCTTATTTCTGTTTATTATACCAAATTTTTCAGGAATTCGTAGCCAATTTTTCTTTTGCAATAAAAAGCTGCTGAACTGGAATATCAGTTGTTTCTGGTAACCAGTTTTCTTCAAGTTGTTCTTGAAAAATGAGTGAAGCTGTTGTTCCTTGATAATCAGCTAAAAACCGGTCATAATAGCCACCACCAAAACCAATTCTTTCTCCTGTTTTTTTAAACCCAACACCTGGCACAATGATTAATTGAATGTGTTCTTTTGGATACGCAGCTAACTCCTGACTAGGCTCTAATACCCCAAAAGGAGTCATCACCAAATTTTCAAATGTTTGAATTTGGACAAAACTCATTTGTCTCGCCTTCTCTGTTCGTGGTACAACCACCTTTTTATGTTCCTTCCAAGCTTGATGAATGATTGGTTCTGTATTTAATTCAAATTTTTGAGAAAGGGTTACCGCAATGGTTTGAGCTTCTTGCCAAAAATCAGATTGGAAAAGCAGCTGATATAATTCTTTCTCAAGTTTTTTTCGCTGAGCTTGTGGTGCTTGTTTCAGTTGCTTTAAGATACTTTTTCGGATAGTTGTTTTCATTATTTGTACCTCTTTTCACCAAAAATAGTAAAAAAAAACAAAAAAACAACAGGAGTCCTGTTGTTATTTTGTTTCACGATGTAATGTCACACGACGTTCGCGCGGACAATATTTTTTAAATTCAACACGGTCTGGATTGTTACGTTTGTTCTTTTTACTGATGTAGTTACGTTCTTTACATTCAGTACATTCCAAAGTGATGTTTACACGCATGATTTTCCCTCCAAGCATTAAACTGTATTTAGAGGAGTGAATGATTCCCTACCTCAGACTTCAATATCATACCATCTTTTTTTCCATCTGGCTAGTATTTTTTTCTCCTTTGTTAAGGAAAAAACCTTTACGCCCAAAAATTGATTGATACAATTTACAATTATTTATTAAATTTATTTTACAACGGTCACATTCTGCCTATATTATGTTACACTGGAACATGTTTAAAGTATTAAAAAAATCGATTAAGAATATTAAAGAGGTGAATCCAAAATGACCATCCTAACAATTGTGCTTCTTATCATTTCAATTTTATTGATTGGTCTTTCATATGCAAAGAAAGATAATGGGCAAAAAGTTCAAGAAGAGTTTGAAGACTTATCTTTACAATTGATGCAAGATATTTTTCAATTAAAAAATCGTGTCGCTGTTTTAGAAAATGAACTGAATATTACACCGGATGATACTTCTTCAAGTACAATTAAAGTACATGATGTTTTAAAAACACATGTGATTACATTGTATACACAAGGTGTGGATATAGAAAATATTTCAGCACAAACTCAATTACCATTGGAAACAGTTGAATTTGTTGTCAATGAGTATGTAGAAAACAATTAAGGGGGATTTAATGATGAGTAGACCTTCATTACGTTCACTTGCATTAGGCTTCTTCCTATCTGCAGTTATTGTTTTTAGTTATACAACCTTTATTTATAAGGCGCCTGTTGTAGATTCTTCAGTTAAAACTGAAAAGAAAGCAGAAACGGCAGAACAAACAGAAGAAGAAAAAACTTATAAGAAAAAATATGAAGAGTTGTTAGCAGAAACTGAAGTGAACGAGAAAAAAGATTCAAGTAAAGAAAATGCTTCAAAAGATTCTTCTCAAACAGAGGCGAATAAAGATAGCTCTGTCCCAGTGAAAAAAGAAGAACCAAAAGAAGAAAAACCTACTAAAAAAGAATATACATTGGTTATTGAGCCTGGTGAACCATCAAGTAGCGCGATTCAAACATTAGCAGAACAAGGAATTATCAAAAATGCTGATGAATTCACTCAATTTCTAAGTGATAACAATTATGAAACACTTGTAAGAGATGGCTCTTATGCTTTAAATAGTGAAATGACTTATGAAGAAATCGCTAAAAGCATCACACATCAATAAAAATAAATAAAATAAGCGTCTTATCAAATTTGATAAGACGCTTATTTTTTAGCTATTTCTTTCCTTGAAAATAAGTTTCAAAGACTGCTCTGGCTAAATCATTATTAATACCAGATAAGGTTGTTTGATTTGCCCAAGGAACAACAACAGAAAGTGCAATTTCTGGATTATCTGATGGCGCATAACCAACAAATGTTACGTTCGTTACAGGACTTCCTTTTAAACTATCAATTTCTCCATCATAGAAAGCCTCATCTGTTCCTGTTTTCGCAGCAAGATCAAAATCTGCACCAACAAAGGAAGAGTAAGCTGTACCAAGTGGTCGATGAGCAACATTATAAAAGCCTTGTTGTACCTGGTTTAATTCCTCTGGTGTCACATTTAGTTTATTTAAAATCTTAGGTTCAAAAGTTGTTTTCACTGGACCAAGACTACCATCTGGATTTGTACCACGGACTTCTTTTACCACTCGTGGTGCAATTCGATAGCCTCCATTGGCAATCGTAGAAACATATTGAGCCATTTGTAAAGGTGTATAAGAATCATACTGACCAATAGCAAAGTCAAGTGCTTTACCAGCTTCAGTACTACCACCAGGCACCCCTATTTGTTCTCCTGGTAAATCAATTCCTGTTTTTCTTCCCAAACCAAATTCACCAAAATAGTTTCTTAATTTTGAAAAAACATCTAAATCAATATTTAAATTACCATTTGGAACATAACTTCCTCCCCCCATTTTGATGACTGTTTTCATCATATATACGTTGGAAGAACGTTCAAGTGCATCAATATCATTAATTGCAATTCGACCATTACGGTTGAAAAATGAAGCTTTTGGAGCAGAACCTTTAAAGACAAGGGGTTCATCAACAATGGTATCTCCAACATTTAGCGCACCATCCATATAACCTGATAAAACAGTCGCACCTTTCACAGCTGATCCCATACCATAAGCAGTTGTAAATGTGCCAATTGCATAATCCTCAATTTCGCCTGTTTCTTGATTTATTTTTTTACCGGAAAGTGCTAAAATTTCTCCATTTTGGGGATTCATTGCTACAACAAATAGTCTATCTGTTAAGACATATTTCCCACTGGATTTAGCTTGTTTCAGATAATCAATAACTAAATTATCGACTTTTGCTTGAAAGTTTGAATCAATCGTTAATACAAGATTATCGCCACTTTCACCCTTATACTTCTCAAGTGTTTTAATGACTTCTCCATTTGCATTTGTTTCAGATTCAGATTCGGATTTGGTGCCACTTAAAACTTGCTCATATTGTTTTTCTAGGTAGCTCTTACCAACTCGATCATTACGTGCATAGCCTTTTGCTAAAAAGCCAGCTAATTGGTCATTAGGTAATCCTTCTTTTTCTGAGGTTACACTACCTAAAATACTTTTTAGCAAATCTCCTTCTGGATAATTTCGTACCCAGTCAGTTGCTGTACCAACTCCTGGTAAGTCAGCTAATCTTTCACTTACCTCAGCAATTTCAGTATCTGTTACATCTTTATTCTTAATATAAGTTGTGGTTAATGCATAGGCACCATTCATTCGCTTATAAATTGCTGCAGAAGTTTTTTCTTGATCCGTTAATGTTGCAAGATCTGCATCTGTGACTTTAGCTAATTGCGCTTCATAAGCCTCGCTACCATCTAATGTTTTTTCAGAATCAGATAATCTTTCTGTAATCTTATCGCTGTTTTTAGCAGTCCAAAAATCTTTGTAATCACGTTCTGTCACAGTTTCTAAATCCATTGTGATAAATTGTGACAAAGAATCAGAAATTTTAATCATGTCTTCCCCACTTACAGTTGCGCCTCTTGTGTAAGTAATCGCCTGCATGGCATCATTTCCAACTAATATTTTTCCTTGAGCATCATAAATCATCCCTCTTGGAACACTACCAGTAATCGTTGTTTTATCTGTTCTTTTTACCTGTAGCTCAAATTCCTCACCCATAACAATTTGTAAGACGCCTAATCGCATAACTAAAATTGCAAAAAAGACAAATACAAAAAAGAATAATAAATTGAGTCTAAATGGAATATGCGACTTTTTCGCTTTTTTTCCCTTTTTTTTCTTTGGTTCTTTCAAAGTGACACCACCTTATGATAAATAGTCCTTCTATATTGTAACAAAGAACAAATAAAATGCTACTATTTTATGATTAAAATAGTGATATATCTCATTATATGCTATTCTATTACATGAAGTACAATTATCATAGCTTTATGAGAAATTCTTAAACAAAAATTAGTGAATCGTTTGAAAGGAGTTCTACGATGTTTTTAGTTTTAAAAAATAAAATAGAGAAGATTCCACCATTAGTTTTAGCTTTTGTTCTTCCCTTTTTTATCATGCTTTTTATTTTCATTTTGTTAAAAGTCTATCCTTTTGGAGATAGCAGTTTATTAACTGTTGATTTAGGGCAGCAATATATTGATTTTTTTGCAGCCTTTAGACAAACACTCCTTCATGATCCTAGTGCCCTATTTTATTCTTTTAATAAAGCAATTGGTGGGGATATGATGGGTTTATGGGCCTATTATTTAACCAGTCCATTTAATCTATTATTGTTACCTTTTCCTGAAAAATTTCTGACTGTTGGCGTCATGCTCCTCACTTTAGTTAAAATCAGTAGCGCCAGTCTTTCTTTTGCTTATTTCTTAAAAAAAACCTTTAAACGAAATGACTTTGGGGTAACTGCTTTTGGTATTAGTTATGGTTTAATGGGCTATATTATTGTGAATCAATTAAATATTATGTGGTTAGATGGCATGGTTTTTCTACCTTTAATTGCACTTGGTGTTGAAAAACTGATTCAAGAAAAGAAATTTGTTTTTTACAGTGTCTTTTTAGGTCTTACCTTATTTGCAAATTATTATATGGGGTATATGATTTGCTTATTTATTACATTATATTATTTAATGCGTATCTTTACTTATCCTTTTGCTACTGGTACTGTTTTTAAAGAAAAAATAAGCTTTATTTTTGAGCGGAGCTGGCGTTTTGCTATCGCATCTGTTTTAGGTGCTGGGACAACTGCCATGTTATTATTCCCAAATATTGCAGCATTAGTAGGTGGTAAAGCAAGTTACACTGCCAATACATTATTATTTAAAACAGAATATCCTGTTTGGGAAATGCTGTCTAAATTTTATATTGGTGCCTTTAATTTTGATCAGATGCCTAGTGGTTATCCTAATTTATTTATTGGTAGTTTAAGCTTGATTTGTTTTATTCTCTATTTCTTTAATCGCTATTTTCCAATGAAAGAACGTTTGATTACTTTGCTTCTTACGATCATTTTTGTCCTTTCTATGAATATTCAAGTCTTTGATTATTTTTGGCATGGTCTACAGGCTCCTATTTGGTATCCTTATCGTTTCTCATTTGTTGTTTCTTTTTTTATGCTCTTTATTGGTTACCGTTCTTTTCTCCATTTAAAACAATTTAAACGCTTTGATTTATTGATTGGAATTGTGCTCTTGTCAATCACCAACTATTTTGTGCTTCATCATAACTTTGACTTTCTAACAATGACCCAAATCGCGATCACTACCTTGTTTATTTTATTTTTCTTTTTGATTATCATGCGAAAAAAACAGCTGAATCATTGGTTCCTATTAATTATTTTATTTTCCGTGACGATTGAAATGAGTGTAAATGCGGGGTTAGATTTAGATCGTTTAAGCTATGTTAAAAATAGTCGTTTTGTTCAATATCGTGAAGCCTTAGATCCAACAATTAAACAAATTCAAGCGCAAGATGATGATTTTTATCGTATTGAAAAGACTTTTTTACGTTCTAAAAACGATAGTTTTCAAAACAATTATGCTGGCATTACACACTTCAGCTCTACTTTTGAGAAGGAAATCCCAGCCTTATTTTCTGATTTAGGTTTCCCTTCAAGTAGTGGTTTTATTGCCTATTCAAATGCAACCCTATTAACTGATGCTCTTTTTGGTGTCAAATACTATTTAACAGAAGCCGAAGGAATTAATGCAGATATTTTACGCTCCCATCTCATTAAAGAAGCGCAAGCCAAACCAGAAATTGAAGTGGATGTATTGGATCAAACAGATTTATTGAAGGAAACTGTCACTCAAAATTTTGAGAGCGATACTTCCGTTTTAAATAAGATGTCCACAAAACCAGATTTAACGTTTTATCAGCCACTAAATCAACAAAGGAATATTTTAACCTATCAAAATCCTTTTGCACTCCCTCTTGCATTTGGTGTGGATCAACAACTTTTAACAGATGAGCGGAAATTTATTAACCCTATTTTATATCAAAATTATCTACTCAATAAAATGCTTGGTCAAACAGAGCTATTTCCTTATTTTTTTGAAACTAATTTTGATAGTGTGGTTTATAAAAATGTTCATACTGGAAAAGATCAAAATGATATTACCTATACAAAAAATGACACAAAAAAAGAAGCCTCTATTGATTTTCAATTAACAGCCAAATCAAATAATAGCTATTATTTAACGCTTAATTCTAATGTTAAAGCTGAAGATATCATTATTTATTTAAATGGTTCAAAATTTAGTCAATATGAAACCACGAACGACATGATTGTGTTAAATATTGGTGCAAATCAGCAAGATCAACCTATTTTATTAACGATTGCTTTGCAAAAAGATGAAATCCTTTTGAAAGATTTTAAACTTTATCAACTAGATATTCCAGCTTTTAAAAAAGCAATAAAAACACTGCATAATGAAGCCTTTCAAGTGAAAAGTCATACAAATACTCGAATTGCTGGTTCAGTCACAATTGCTGAGGATCAAAGAGTCTTATTCACAACAATCCCCTATTCAACTGGCTGGAAAGTAACCATTGATGGGAAATCAGTATCAACAGAAAAGGCTTTAAATAGTTTGTTAGCTGTACCAATTGAGCAAGGTGAGCATCAAGTTATTTTCACTTATACACCACCATTGCTCATTCCTGGAATTTTTGTTAGTGTTTTCTGTATCGGTACACTCGTTATTGTAACAATTATGAAGAAAAGAAAAGGTGAAGATGATGAAGAAAAAAATAAAAATTGATTTACCAGTATTGGATATGCCCCTTCAGCCGGCTAACTTCGACACGCTAGAAGATGAAGCTTATTATGAAAACTGTGTATTTGAAAATTGTACACTTGAAAATGATACTTTTGCCCATGTTTGCTTTAAAAAAGTGAAGTTTATCAATGTGACTTTTGAAAATATGAGTTTTTCTCAATTAGAATTATTAGATGTTCATTTTGAAAAATGTGATTTTAGTAATGTGGAGTTTATTGGTGCCATCATTCATCGTGCTTATTTTAATGGAACGAAACTAGTTGGAACAAACTTTGCTGATGCTACTTTACAGCATGTTCAATTTGATGGGATTCATGGTAAATATAGCTCCTTTAGCTATGCTTCAATGAAATATGTCTCATTTACAAATGCCCTACTTGTTCAAGCTGATTTCTTTGAGTTAAATTGGCAACAGCTACTATTTGCAGAATGCGATTTAACTGGAGCGAACTTTATGAATACTAGCTTAAAAGGCCTTAATTTAAGTACTTGTTATTTTGAACAATTGATGATTAGTTTAGATAAGGTTGCTGGGGTATCTGTTACCACTGAGCAAGCCATTGTTTTTGCTGAAGCTTTACAAATTAATATCGTCTAAAAAAAGAACCCATTCACAAATTTTATTGTGAATGGGTGCTTTTCTAATTGTTATTATTTAGCTGCTTCAAAACGTTTTGAAACTTCTGGCCAGTTAACAACTTCCCAGAAAGCAGCAATATAGCTTGGACGTACATTTTTATAGTTTAGGTAATAAGCATGTTCCCAAACATCTAAACCTAAGATAGGTGTTTTGCCTTCAAAAATAGGTGAATCTTGATTTGGAGTTGATTCAATTGCAAGTTTGCCTTGATCAAGTACTAACCAAGCCCAACCAGAACCAAATCTTGTTGTTGCAGCAGCTGCAAATTTTTCTTTAAAATCAGCAAAGCTACCAAAAGTAGCATCAATAGCTTCTTTTAAAGCACCAGTTGGTTCGCCACCAGCATTAGGTGCCATTACTTCCCAAAATAGTGAATGGTTTGCATGTCCACCACCATTGTTACGTACAGCTGTACGAATATCTTCTGGAATTTCATTGATTTTCGCTAACAATTCTTCAATTGTTTGGCCTTGTAACTCAGGATGTTTTTCCAATGCAGCATTTAAGTTTGTCACATAAGTATTGTGGTGTTTGTCATGGTGTAAATGCATTGTTTCTACATCAATATGAGGTAATAGTGCATCGTAAGCATATGGTAGTTCTGGTAATTGATAAGTCATTTTTGTTTTCCTCCAATTTGTTCCGAAAAATTTAATCAGGTAATAATTCCTAACTAACCTCTATGGTAACACTTACATCTGTGAAATACAAAATTTTTGCTCAACATTTTTCTTCATTGATTCCTCTATTGAGTTTAAGCAGATAACAAAGTACAATGGTTGGGTATACAAATAAATGAAAGAATGTGATTTCTATTAATACTTTATCATTATTTTTTAAAGCTTTATATGCACCTCAAAAGCTGACACAGGTTGCACAATTAAAAAAATCAAAAAGTATGCTCTATTTATTTATATTGATTTTATTTGCTTCACTACCTTTTGTTCAATCATCCATTCAATTATTAGATCAATTTGAGACAGATAGTCAAACCATCCTAGAGCATATTCCAGATTTCACTGTAAAAGATGACGTCTTGGTACCTAAAAAGGTTGAAAAAAGTTTTGTTTATCAAACCAATTCGATTTTATTTACATTTGATCCTAATAATACTAGAAAAACAAGTGATATTGATAGTGATGCAATCAAAACAAGTATGGCGATTGCCCTATTTTCTAAAGAAATTTATGTTGTGGTTCAAGATCGAACCTTTAGTTTTGACTATCATCAATTAGGGATTAAAACCCAGGATGATTTTAAGGCATATATTATCCAAACCCGTCAACTGAAAGTCATTCTTTTGGTTGTTGTGGTGATCCTTTCTGTTTTAATCAGTGCTTTCTTTACAGGTTTTTATAGCATTCTTTATATGATTGCAACTCACTTGATTGTGACCTTAATGAAGCGTTCTCTCTCTTATGGACAATCTTGGAAAATTGGATTAGTCGCTTCAACCTTACCAATTGTTGGTATCAATCTCATCAATTTCTTGGGCGTGCTCTTACCTTTCCAAATGGAAATTGAGCTTGTTTTAACGATGATTATTGCCTATCAAATGATTAAAGCCATTCCTTCTCAAGCAACGAAACCATAGATAAAACAGCCTTTTGGGCTGTTTTATTTATTTTATGGCCTCCTTTCTTACGAAAATCTTATGCAATTTCCCATAGAATCCACTTGTCTTCATTTTTAAATACGATATAATAGTAAAAGTTGAGTTTATTTATTAAAAGACTCATTCACTCATTGAACAAACAAACAAACTAATAAATAATAAATTATGTAACTTAAAGGAGCGATTCATATGGGAGAACTCATTCATCGAAGCAAAACACGAAAAGTTCGTGTTGGTGATCTTACCATTGGTGGAAGTAACGAGTTATTCATTCAAAGTATGTGTACAACAAAAACACATGATGTTGCAGCAACTGTGGCACAAATTTTACAATTAGAGGACGCTGGCTGTCAAATCGTCCGCGTTGCAGTTCCTGATGAACGTGCAGCAGATGCTCTTTCAGAAATTAAAAAGCAGATTCATATTCCACTTGTAGCTGATATCCACTTTGATTATCGCTTAGCTTTAAAGGCTATTGATGCTGGTGTTGATAAAATTAGAATTAATCCAGGAAATATTGGTCGTAAGGACCGTGTTGAAAAAGTTGTCACTGCTGCGAAAGAAAAGCAGATTCCGATTAGAATTGGGGTCAATGCTGGTTCATTAGAGAAACGCTTTATTCAACAATATGGCTACCCTACTGCTGAAGCGATGGTCGCAAGTGCCGTTGACCATATTAAAATATTAGAAGACTTAGATTTCTATGACATTATCGTTTCCTTAAAAGCAAGTGATGTTAACCTTGCAATTGAAGCCTATACTTTAGCTGCTGAAACATTTGATTATCCCCTTCATTTAGGGATTACTGAAGCTGGGACACAATTTTCAGGTGGGATTAAATCAGCTGCTGGTTTAGGAGCTATTTTAAGTCGTGGAATTGGCAATACTTGTCGTGTGTCTCTTTCTGCTGATCCTGTTGAAGAAATTAAAGTAGCCAAAGAAGTCTTAAAATCATTTGGCTTAGCCAGTAATGCTGCCACTTTAATCTCATGCCCTACTTGTGGTCGCATTGAAATTGATTTGATTCCAATTGCTAATGAAGTAGAAGAATATATTTCAAAAATTAAAGCTCCAATTAAAGTAGCCGTTCTTGGCTGTGCAGTAAATGGACCAGGCGAAGCTAGAGAAGCAGATATTGGGATTGCTGGAGCACGCGGCGAGGGTCTACTCTTTAAGAATGGTAAAATTGTACGTCATGTTCCAGAAGAAGAGATGGTTGAAGAATTGAAGAAAGATATCGATGCTTTAGCCGCAGAATACTTCGCAAAACAAGAAGCAGAAAAAAAAGAGCAGGCTTAAGATACAAAAACTAATAATAGAGCGGATGATGTTTATAATTCATCATCCGCTCTATTTTTTTTGTTATGATGCTTCTTTTCCTTACTTGATGTTTGATGAATACAGATAAAAAGATTAGCGGCACCTAAGACCATAATGACGCCTAATGTTATGTATAAAATTGACTCCATTATAAACATGATGACTCCTTTCTATGATGACTGATCCATTCTTCATTTGCCACTCATTCTACCTTACAGCTTTCATGAACGTCAAGATTGAACTATTTTCACTTACTTAAGTTACAAAACTGACATTTAATTACATATTGTTCACTTTTTCACAAAGGTATCATATACTCAATTTGTTCAATAAACACAGCTAGCTTTAATCATAGTTTGTGAAAAAAAACACAATTTGGAGGAATTATTTATGAATCTTGGTGAAATTATCAAAACGACGCTAACAGATATGACAATCATTAGCGCCATCACTTCTACTGTCTTTATTATTTTATTAGGTTACTTCTGTCGCAAAAAAGGAATTTTCAATAAAAATGTTGGGAAAATCCTATCTAATGTTGTTTTAACAGTCTCTTTACCTGCATTAGCATTTAATGCTTTTATGCAAGATATTAATCCAGACTCTTTAAAAGAAAGTATCAACGTTTTAATTTGGGGTCTTTTGATTTACATTATCTTAATTTTTGTATCAAAACCAATCTTTTTGAAATTTAAAGGAGATCAACAAGATACATTACGTGTCTTAACAATTTTTGGTTCTACTACTTTCTTTGGTATTCCAATTGCAACAGCGGTTTATGGTCCACAATATGGCGCAACAATTGCTCTTTTAGCCTCTGTTTTCAATATTGGTTACCGTATCTTCCTTTACTCATATGGTTACATCAAAATGAGTGGTTTAAAAATGGAAGCAAAAAACATCAAATCAATGTTCTTAAATCCAATTGTTATCGCAACATTTGCTGGTTTACTGATTTGGATCTTCCAAGCTTCACTACCACAAGTTGAAGTTGCCGTTCAAGTTCCTAAAGATATTGTAGATGGTAAAGTTGTTTCTGAAACTGTGATGAAGAGTTTTGCCTTCTTACGTATTGACCAAACAGCACCATGGTTATTTAAACCATTAACTTTCCTTGCACCTTTAGCATCACCTCTTGCATGGTTAGCAATCGGCGCAACACTTGGTGAAGTAAGTATTAAAACGGCTGCAACAGATAAAACTTCTTGGTTCTACAGTATTGTAAAAGTTATTCTTGTTCCAGCTTTAAACATTGTTTTATTAGCAATTTTAACTGCAACTGGTATTTTACCTGTTAGCTTTGCTGCCTTAGCTACAATCGTCATTATGATGGCAACACCAACTGCAACTGTTGCAGCGGCTTATGCCATTAGTTTTGATAAAGATGCCTTACTCGCTTCAAATGCTTCCCTACTTTCTACTTTATTAGCGGTAGTGATGATGCCAGTTTGGATTATTATCTTAGAAGTTATTAGTAAAATGGGACTATTTTAGTCAATAAACAATAAAGGGGATTTAAAAAAATGTCATTAAAAGTCGTATGTTACGGTGTCAGACCAAATGAAGTAGCCTTTTTCGAAAAATTGAACAAATACCAATTTGAGCTTTCACTAGTTGAAGGTTTGCTTACTCATGACAATATTGAAACTGCTAAAGGAATGGATGCAGTCATCTTAAGAGGAAATTGCGTAGCTGATCGTCAAAATGTTGAAAAAATGGCTGAATATGGTGTGAAATATTTATTTACACGTACAGTAGGCTTTAATCACATTGATTTGCAAGCTGCTGCTGATTACAATATGAGTGTTGCTCGTGTCCCTTCTTACTCGCCAAATGCGATTGCTGAGTTATCTTTAACACTAGCGATGATGTTGTTACGTCATACTGCTTATACAACAAATCGTACAGCGCATAAAAACTTTATCGTTGATGGTACAATGTTTAGTAAAGAAGTTCGTAACTGTACTGTTGGTGTCATCGGTACTGGTAAAATTGGTTTAACTGAAGCTTCATTGTTTAAAGGCTTAGGTGCCAATGTTGTTGGTTATGATGTTTTCCAAAGTGATGCGGCTAAAGAAGTTGTTACTTTTATGGAATTAGATGAATTACTTGCTGTCAGCGATATTGTAAGCTTGCATGTTCCTTACTTCCCTGGTCAAAATGATCAAATGGTCAATGCAGAATTTCTTGCTAAAATGAAAGATGATGCCATTCTAATCAATACTGCTCGTGGTGAATTACAAGATAATGAAGCCATTTTAGCAGCTCTTGAAGCCAATACTTTAGGTGGATTTGGTACAGATGTGTTTGCAAATGAAGCGGCTATCTTCTTTAAAGAGTTTAGTGAAAATGAAGCCATTCCTGACGCAACTGTTCAAAAATTAGTTGATCTTTACCCTCGTGTATTGGTAACACCTCATATTGGTTCAAATACAGATGAAGCTTTATCTAATATGATTGAAACAAGTTATGAGAATTTAAATGATGTGTTAACAACTGGTGAAACACTAAACGTTGTTGCTTTACCAGAAAAACAATCATAAAAAAAGATGTATGCTTAGGCATACATCTTTTTTTATTGATAGCGCTCAATTGAAGCTGTAAAGGACGGATTGGATTGATATAACGTAACAGGTCTACCAATCTCACGGTATTCAATTTCTTCTGTCAGATAGCCGATTTCAACTAAAAAGAGTAGATACTTTTTGGTTGAAATTCTTGAAATCAAAATTTGATTAGCTAAATCTTCTGTTGAGAATGGCTGCTTAATCTGTTCAATACTCTTTGCTACTTTACGTAACGTCAACCTAGACAAGCCTTTAGGTAAATCCAACTGCTCTTCCTGCTCTCTTTCATTTGCCGATAAAAAGAATTTGTCTAGCATACTTTGATTGGTCACTTTTTCTTTTCCAGTAATTTTTCTTAAATCAATAAATCGTTCATAGGCCAGTTTAAACCGTTCAAAGCTAAAAGGTTTGATTAAATAATCTACAACGCCATAATTAATCGCCTTTTTAACAGTGAGCACATCATCTGCTGCTGTAATTAAAATAACCGAGGTTTCAATTTTTTCTTTGCGCATTTCAGCTAGAAATTCAATTCCTGTCATCCCTGGTAAATAAACATCTAGTAGCATTAAATCAACCGGCTGTTCCTTTAAGATGGTCATTGCTTGCTCAACATTTTTAACATTCCCAACAATCTTTACTTGATCTATTTGCTCAATAAATTGCTGATTTAACATCGCAACCATTGGATCATCTTCAACAATTAATACTTGTATCATTCTCTTTATCCCTCATTTTCATATGGCCATTCAATATAGAATGTTGTGCCGTTTCCTTCAGTTGTTTTTACATCTATTAAGCCTTGATGATGGTAAATCATATTTTGAACCAGATTCAGTCCATAACCACGATGAGCTCCTTTTGTGGAGAAACCTCTTTCAAACATTTGAGCTTTGACTTCATCTGAAATACCTATTCCTGTATCTGATACTTTTAACATAAAGATGGCTGATTCTTCATCATATTGAAGTAGCAACTGGACAGTCTTCTCTGCTTGATTCATCACAGCTTCTCTTGCGTTATCTAATAAATTACCTAAAATCACTAAAAATATTTGTACATTTTCATTCATCTCTAGTTCTGGAATAGCCGATTGTTCATCTAAAATAAAGGTAATTTCTTGCTCTCTTGCTTCATTAAATTTACCCAATAAGAAGCCTGCTAATGCCGGGATTTTAATTTTTTCAGTAATAAAGCCAACCTCTTCTTTATAGCTAGCGGTCAGCATCGTAATAAAGTTGGCTACTTCGTCATATTTTTGCAGTTCAATGAGTCCAAGTACGACATGCATTTTATTCATAAAGTCATGGGTTTGCGCTCTTAATGAGTCAATATATTGGGCATTGCCACTCAGCTCTTCAATCAGCTGTTGCATTTCTGATTGGTCTTTAAAGGTTGCCACAGCGCCATAAACCTCTTGCTGAATAAAGATTGGGGCTGCACTAATGATGAGCTCCACTCCATTTAGCTGTACTGGAATATTTCTAATTTGTCTTTTATTTTCGATAGTTTCTTTAAATAATGCAGCTTTTAGTTGTTCATCAAGCAGTTCTCCTTCATCAATATTTGAAGTAAAACGCAGCTTTCGTAGTAAACGTTTTGCTTCTCGGTTGACTAGCATGATTTCTCCAGTTGTTGAAATGGCAATAATACCATCACTTACAGCATCTTCGATAATCACTTTTTCTTCAATACTTGCAGCAATTTCATTAGGTTCTAAGCCAAATAATTCTTTTTTAATTTTATTGGCTAAGAGAATGGCTCCAATTAACCCAATGGTCAATCCAATGGCTACACCTAGCATAATATTTAGCTGGGCTTTTTGGACTTCTTCATTAATCGTCGCTAAGGTCAATCCAACACAAACAATACCGACTTGTTCTCCCTTTTCATTCCAAACCGGAGTAAAGTAGCGCATCCCATCCCCTAGAATTCCTTTTTGTGTTGAAAAGTGAGGCGTTCCATTTAAGGTTTCTGCCGCATCCTCTGCATTTGAAAATTCTTGGCCAATTACCTCTTCATTTGGATGAGATAAACGAACCAAGTTCATATCAAGAACCACCACAAAATCTACTTTGGATAATTTCATCATGTCCATAGCATAGCTTTGTACTTGCTCATAAGTTGCTTTATCTGCCAGAGAATCAATCACAATCTGCTCTTTTGCCACTATTTCAGCAATACCTGAAACCTTTTCTCGTGTGTTGACATATTCTCGTTCAATCACATAATTTCTAATAAAAAATGAAGCTCCTAGCAAGGAGACCACAATTGAAATACTGACAAGTAATAATATTTTATTTCTAAGTGTTAATTTTTTTATTTTTTTGTCTTGCTGCACCACTTGCTTTTTCTTTCCCATGATTCATCCCATTCTTTTTTAGTTCATTTTATTTATTTTACCATATTTAAACACGATAAAAAAACATGATTGCCTAGAAACATTATGTTTTCTAAACAATCATGTGTAACTATGATACTTTTAAGCAGTTTTCACAAGTACCAAAAATTTCAAAACGATGCGATTGAATTTCACAGCCATCTAATTGCTCTTTAAAGAAGTCCATTGGACACATATGAATATTCTTTGTCATCCCACATTTGGTACATATAAAATGGTGGTGATGGTGCTGTCCATCTAGGCTACAGCTAAATCGAAACATTTTTTCACCACTTAGCTCTGTCTCTTCTAAAATATTCATCTCAACAAAGGAATATAAATTTCGATAGATCGTATCATAGCTTAAAGATGGATAAGTTTGCTTTAAATACTTTTGGACTTCTTTAGCTGTTAAATAACGATCTGCTTGGGCAAATAATTCAATCATACTTTGGCGCTTATCTGTATATTTATAGCCTTTTTCCTTTAATAATTGAATGGCTTTTTCTACACTTGCTCCAGTCAATTCTATCGCCTCTTTTCTGAAATAATAGCTGTTAATGATTATATCGTAATCATTACGAATTTTCAACTATTCCAGTCAGTACAAAGTTTAGACAATCGCAGTTTGTTGCATTTCAAAAAGTAACTCATCATATAAATAAGGATTTGCAGCAATGATTGAGGTCCGCCATTTTCCTTGCGAAGCAATCGGACAGCCATTAATCTGCGTTAATTTTCCGCCAACTTCTTCTAAAATAATGCGTCCAGCAGCAATATCCCACATAGATATTGGTGGACTAATAAACCCATCTAATCGTCCACTTGCTACATAAGCTAACTCAATGGCGCTGCAGCCGATATTACGGTAACCACGAGCCTGATCTACAATACTTAATAAATTAAAGCGATTTTTCATTAGATGTTTAATATGAACGGATAACAAAGACCGAGTAATCGGAACGCGGAATTTTAATGGCAACATTCTTGTGTCATTTAAATAAGCGCCCATCCCTCTTTTAGCTAGATATAAATCATCATTCATGACGTCATAAATGACACCAATTTGCCCAATATTACCTTCATAAATTCCAACAGAAATAGCAAAATGACGCTGCAAATGTACAAAATTCTTTGTGCCATCAATTGGATCAATCATCCAAACAATACCTTCTACTGAATCAATATCATCTCCATAACCTTCCTCGCCAACAATATGGTGTTCAGGATATTGTGTTCTTATTTTATTTACTAAAAACTCCTCTACAGCTCGGTCAACATTGGTTACTAAATCATTATCATCAACCTTTGTTGAAACTTCGATACTTTTTTCTGACATACTACGAATCATTTCTCCTGCTTCTATTACCCACTCTTTAGTATGACTCATTAGGGCTTCCCAATCCATATTTAACACCTCATATTCTGATTTCTATTGATTTCTATCAAGGTATTGCATTTATATATGACATACTATATAATAAGTGACGTACTAATGCAACTATAAAAAAAGGTGGTGACTCCTTTATGGAATTAACAGAAAGACAAAAAAAGATTGTAGAAATTGTTCGTGAAAATGAACCAATTAGTGGAGAAAACATCGCTAAAAAACTTAACCTTTCCAGACCTACTTTAAGAAGTGATTTTGCAATCTTAACCATGACTGGTATTTTAGATGCTAGACCAAAAGTTGGTTATTTTTATACAGGTCAAACACATGACCCACTACTTTTTGATGGCTTATTTGAAACAAAAGTTGCAGAAATTATGATTCCACCTATTTTTATTAAACAAGAATCTAGCGTATATGATGCAGTAACCATGCTATTTATGTATGATATTGGCACCTTATTTGTAGCTGAAAATCAACAGCTACTCGGCATTGTTTCAAGAAAAGATTTATTACGAACCACTGTTACAGGTGGCGATTTAAATAAAATGCCTGTTGCGATGATTATGACAAGAATGCCTAATCTGGTCACCATTTCTTCTGAAGATCGTTTGCTTGATGCTGGTTATAAATTGATAGAGCACGAAATTGACTCGATTCCAGTAATGGATGCAGTGGATGGTATCACAGTTGTTGGAAAATTATCTAAAACTTCTGTATTAAGACATTTTGTAACGGAAGCAATGAAACAAAAATAAATCAACATTACAAAGGAGTATAGCTATGTCAAAAAAACAAGCTATTTATGTTATTTCAGATTCAGTTGGTGAAACGGCGCAAAAAGTTGTTGCAGCAGTTTCAGCACAATTTCCAGAATTAAATCCAATGGACATTAGACGTTACCCTTTCATTGAAGATACTGAAATGTTAGGTGATATTTTACAAGAAGCCTTAAAAGAAAAAGGCATTGTTGTGCATACTTTAGTTAGTAGAGATTTGGTCAATTTTGTTGAGTCCTTTTGTAGGCGTACCAGCTTAAGCTATGTTGATGTCATGAGCCCATTAACAACAATTTTACAAGGAATTACAGGTATTGCACCTCAAGAGCAGCCTGGAACCTTACATCAGCTCGATCAGGACTATTTTGACCGTGTTGCAGCAATTGAATTTGCTGTCAAATATGATGATGGTAAAGATCCACGTGGTATGCTTCGTGCTGATTATGTTATTTTAGGTGTTTCTCGCACTTCTAAGACCCCATTAAGTATGTACTTAGCGAATAAAAACTTAAAAGTAGCCAATCTGCCACTTATTCCAGAAGTGCCTTTACCTAAAGAATTAATGGAAGTCGATAAAGAAAAAATGATTGGCTTAACCACAAGCTTAGAGTCTTTACGTAGTATTCGTAAATCCCGCTTAAAAGCATTGGGCTTAAAAGAAGATTCAAGCTATTCAAGTGATGAACGTATTTTAGAAGAAATGGCTTATGCAGAAGCGTTATATCAACGTTTAGGTATTCGAATAATTCATGTTGAAAAACGTGCAATTGAAGAAACTGCAGCGCTTATTTTAGAAAATTAAAAATGTTTGTTCCCTCCAATTGGAGTAACAATAAATAAACCTCAAAGATAGATTTACCCTCAATAAATCCATCTGCATGTGATAAAAAGTCTAGTATCTTGCTAGACTTTTTATTTTACTTCACTAGGCGAATCTATCAAATTCGGTTATAATGAAAGTATCCGCTACATAATTTGAATAGAGATGGAGTTGTTATCATTGGAATCATTTATTCTTTACGTCATATCAGACTCAGCTGGAGAAACAGCCAATAAATTAATTCATGCTGCTATGGCACAGTATCCTAATGTACAAATGGAGATTGAACATTTCCCATTTATTCGTACTGAAGGACTTTTATTAGATATTTTAAGAAAAGCAAAACAAGAAAATGCTATGGTTGTGCATACCCTTGTTATTGATGACCTTTCGTTAATTGTCAATCAATTTTGTGAAGAACAGCAGTTATTCTGCTTTGATATGTTAAATCCAGTTGTGCGGGAAATCCAGCGTCGAACAGGTGAAATCCCAACCAAGAAAGCCGGCGCCATGCATCAGTTGAATGACAATTACTTCCACCGAATTAGTGCCATTGAATTTGCAGTAAAATATGATGATGGTAAAAATCCCAAAGGCTTCTTAGAAGCAGATATTGTTTTATTAGGCGTTTCTCGGACTTCTAAAACACCACTCAGTATGTTTTTAGCCAATAAAAATTTAAAAGTTGCCAACCTTCCTTTAGTACCAGAAGCCCATATTCCAGATGAGCTTTGGAAAGTTGACCCGACTAAAATTGTTGGTTTAATGAATAGCCCAGAAGTATTAAATACAATCCGGCGTGAAAGAATGATTTCTTATGGTTTAAATCCGGATACCGCCTATTCAGATATGACACGTATTCATGAAGAGCTAGATTCTGCTAAAGCCCTTTATGACAAGATTGGTTGCTTGGTCATTGATGTTTCTAGAAAATCAATTGAAGAAACGGCAGCGATTATCTTAAGTTCAATGAATTTATCTGATCGAAGTTATGAAAATTAATAAAAAGACATGAACTAAAAATTAGTTCATGCCTTTTTATTTAGACTTCTTTATTCAACAACAACTAGTTTATATTCCCTTTCAAATGCTTCATTTCTCTCTGAAGTTAAGAAAAGAATCTCGTCGTCAGTAGACACATAAAGATCAGCAATATTTCCATAATCTTTATCAATCGTATGCTTAATTAATTTATTTTTTTTCAGTTCATAAAAGCCAATATCGGATTTTTGATAATCATTTTTACTTAAAACAAAATAACGACTATTTGAAGCGATATGATACATATACTTATCATCATCAAGGAAATCTTTTTCTAGCTCTATCGACTTATTAGTTTTGATATCTGTAATAAAGAAACGTGTTTCATTTTCATCATCATCTGTTAATTCTGTAATTTGGAATAGATAATCCATGCCCACTAAATAGTTATCCATATAGTCATAATCACGTTTTTTAAGAGGTGGATTGACAATATATTCTTCATCATCTGTCAAATCACTAATGACAGTTAATTGTTTATTTTTTTGATAATCAGAGGTAATTAACGCTGTTCGATTATAATTATAAGCAGCAGAAAGTAACTCACCAAGCTCCTTGTCACCTTCTTTTACTTCACCTGTGTCAATATTTTCATAAAAGATGTGATGCTCATCCTCATAATAAGATATCACAATTTGATTTTCAATGAGACCAGTAGATGTATATTTCTCAATTTGCTTGCCAGGAAAAGCCTCTTTGATATCCTCTTTTCCATTTAACATATACTTAATCTTCATTGTATTAGCCGCATCATTTGAAGTCGTCCAGATAAATACCTGATCGGTTAAAATAAAATTACGACGGCTAAAATCATTTCCTTTCTCAAGTGTTTCCAACACTTTAGTACTTTTATCTTTTACGTTATATCTCACTAAAGTGGATTTATTATAATCTTCTTGATCATAAGATAAAAAATAAAGCAGATCTCCAGATTTATTTAACCATTCAATATTTTTATACTCAGTTGGTAAAACATACTCCACTGTCTCTAATTCATCGCCATCTTTAATCGTGATTTTTGTTGCATCTTTTTCTTTTTTCTCTGAGGTGGTTGACTCATCATTCTTTGATTTTTTATCTTCTTTATTCGATAATGAACAAGCTGATAAAACCATTCCACATAATAATATTACGGTTATTTTCTTTAAATTTTTCATTCTTTTGCTCCTTTAACATTAATCATCATCCATTGTTTGTCTAGATTTTCATGATCATAAAGTATCCACTCATCACCATTATCGTTTGAAACGAATTGATACTTTCCCTTTTCCAGTTCATCCACTTGAACCTGTTTAAATTCGTCATTTTCAAACACTTGAAGACTACTTTTAGCTTCTTCATCTTCTGATTCATAAGAAACAATCACATAATTTTCTAAAGCATCCATTTTTATGACCTTTTGTAGATCAACATTTTCAAATTCAATATTTTCAGCTTTTTTCTTTTTCACATCATATCGTTGCAGTGTTCTTTTTACTGCATCATCCTTATCAGAAAAAGACAATTCTAAGAAAAGCAAATCATTGTCTAAATAAGATACATAATCATAATAAGACTCTTTTGGATAAGGCATTTTTAATTTTTTTTGCTGATGATCTTTTGCTGCTTTTATCATTAATGTTTCAGTCTCATAATTAACTGTTAAAAAATCGTCAGAATGTGCCAATTTTACCAAAGAAAATACATCCTTTTCCTTTATCTCAGTACTTTTTTTGGTTTCAATATCAAACGACATTTTAAAATAATTATTTTCTTTTTTATCTTGAAAATCTATTTGTAATTCGTCGGAAGAAATAATCGTAAAATTTTGTATCTTAATATTCTCAGTAGACGCAATCAATTGCTCTGGCTTAGTTTGCCCATAATCCAGATACATCAATTGACGGTCTAATGCTTCCCTCTCCTGATAATACGCTTCTTGTAACGCATCAAATTGTTCTTCATTCTCTTCTGTCTGAGCAAAAAATTTATCTCTTACTTCCCATAAACCTTTTGCTTCAATCCATAAACAACCTTTTTCTGTAAAATAAATTTCTTGATTATCTTTTAGCTCCATGACTAAAGTTGTTTTTTTATTTTTTAAATCAACCTTAAATAGTGCCTCTTCATATGTATCATTGCTTCCATAAATCAGTAATGTCTGCTCATCAAGACGCTGCACCTTAAAAGGGCGTAAATCTTCCTCTGAGCTTGCATAGGTTTCGATTTCATATGCTGTTTCTGTTGATTTCTCCGTTTTATTTTCTTTACCACAACCTGTTATGACTAATAATGCAATTGCACAAATTAGTAGATGTACCCATTTTTTCATTTTATAATCCTCTCTTAATTACTATTTCACCATTAATTATAGCATAATATTCGTTACTTCTTACTTAAATTTTTAAAATATCTGAACCTTAATAAAAACTGTAACGCCATTTCCTTTTTGGAAAATAAAACTGAGTACTCTATTCTTTTGGACAAATCTTAAGACCCATCCAAGTTGATAGAAAAACAAAAAAAACGTGAGACATATCATTGTGTCCCACGATTTTCATTGTCTCAAATTTCTTTTTGCGCTAATATCTCTTCCAGTAATTGAGGATTAAATTGTTGTGCTTTTAGCATATTGATTTCATAAGCATAAGGTGCAAATTTATTTTTCTTGTCTTCACCAACATAAGGTGTTTCTAGAATTTTAGGTAATTCAGTTAATTGAGGATGATGCACGACTTTATTTAATGCATCAAAACCAATATATCCAAAGCCAATATTCGCATGACGATCTTTGCTAGCCCCACGTTCATTTTTTGAGTCATTTACATGAACAACTTTAAGGCGGTCTAATCCAATTATTTTATCAAATTCCTCTAATACGCCATCAAAGTCTTCTTTAATATTGTAGCCAGCATCATGTGTATGACAAGTATCTAGTGTCACAGATAATTTTTCATTTAAGGTAACCCCATCAATGATTCGTGCTAATTCTTCAAAATTTCTACCCAGCTCTGTCCCTTTACCTGCCATTGTTTCAAGGGCAATTTGTGCGGTTTGATCTTGATGCAAGACTTCATTTAAGCCTTTAATAATCTGATTAATCCCTGCATCAACACCCGCACCAACATGAGCACCTGGATGCATCGTAATTTGTTTTGCTCCTAAAGCTTCTGAACGAACAATTTCTTCACGTAAAAAGGCCGTTGCAAACCCAAAATTCTCTGGTTTCACTGTATTTCCTAAATTAATAATATAAGGTGCATGTACCACAATATTGGATAAGCCAGCTTCTTTCATGAAAGCCTCTCCTGCTTCAATATTCATTTCTTCAATAGGCTTTCTTCTTGTATTTTGAGGTGCACCTGTATAAATCATAAAGGTTGATGAACCATAGCTTGCCGCTTCTTTTGCTGCCCCTAGCAACATTTCTTTTCCACTCATACTTACATGTGATCCTAATAATAACATCATTTATCTCCCTTATTCATAATTAGTTCGAGCATTCCTTTTAATTGTAGGCGAATTTGTCATAAAGTACAAACTTTTTCGCTTTTTTATCCTTTTTTCTTGTTAAAGCATTGCATCCTCTCATTTTTCTTTGCAACTGAATTTGTTTTTTCAGTCAATGAATAGTAGAATATAGAGTGCATTCACTTTAGGAAAGTAGGTTGAACAAAATGAATCAAACAATAGAGACTTTGTTAAATCATAGAAGTATCCGCAAATTTAAGGAAAAGGCAATTTCATCAGAAATTATCCATACATTAGTTGATGTTGCACAGCACACTGCCACTAGTAATTTTATGCAAAGTTATTCAATTATTGGCATCACTGATCAACAAGTAAAAGCACAAATTGCTAAAATAGGGAATCAACCTTATATCGCTGAAAGTGCACATCTCTTCATATTTGTTGTAGATCAGCATCGTAATGCTCAAATTGCAAAAGAAAATGGTGCAGAAGATGTTCTTGTTTCTGGTTCAATGGATCGATTTATGATTGGTTATTCAGATGCTTTATTAGCCACCCAAAATATGATTGTTGCAGCTGAAAGCTTAGGACTAGGCACTGTTTGTCTTGGAAGTATTTTAAATGATGCAAAAGAAATGATTCAATTGCTTAAATTACCTCAATATACGTTTCCTGTTTTAGGTTTGGCAATTGGTTATCCTGATCAAGAGCCACAATTAAAACCTAGATTACCAATGAATATCGTTTATCATGAAAATGCGTATCAAGAAATTGGCAATTTTTCAGAAGAACTGGCTGCATACAACGCTGAAGTTGAAACTTATTACGATTTAAGAGATGCAAATAAACGCATTGATAGCTTCTCTAAACAAATTACAGCTAGTATGGACCGCAAACCTGCTGGTCGAATGGCATTACTTGACTATTTGAAAGAACAAGGATTTTTACAATAAGCTTTGAAACAAAAAAAGGATGTCATTTACGACATCCTTTTTTCTATTGATATTTTTTCTTCGCTTCTTTTTTAATCACACGGGCTTGACTACGACGCTCTAAACGACGTTTTCTTTCAGCGTTTTCTTTAATGGTACGACCCAATTTTTTCTTATAGCCTGGTTTGATTTTTTTCTTGGCTTTTTTCACCATACCAACCATACGTGTATCCATTTCTTCTGCATTTTTCTCACGTTTTGCACGACGATTACGATCATAGCTATCGATGATTTCGCCACCTTTAATGACTTTAGGTTCAAAGGTTACCCCTAATTTTTCAATATCTGCTAAAACCGCTTCATCAGATGGTTCATATAATGTAATCGCAATTCCTGTTAAGCCATTACGTCCTGTTCTACCAACACGATGAATAAAGAAATCAAGTTCATTTGGAATTTCTGCATTAATCACATGAGAAACCCCTTCAATATCAATACCTCTAGCTGCTAAATCAGTTGCAACAACAAATTGATAATCTAAGTTTTGTACTTGTTTCATGATACGTTTACGTTCACGAGGCTGTACATCTCCATGAATCTTGGCTACTTTTAAACCACGCTCTTTTAGACCATTAGCAATTTGATCGACATGTTGCTTGGTATTGGCAAAGACAATCGCTAAATAAGGATGACCTGTTGTTAAAATTTCATAAATTGTATCAACCTTGCTCTTACTTTTAATTGGCAATAACCAATTAGAAATATCTTTAGAAATCACAGACTTAGGCTGAATATGTTCAAAGTGTGGATTTTCCATATATTTTTTTAAAAAAGGTTTTAGGTTTTGTGGAATGGTTGCTGAAAAGACTAGCATTTGTAAGTTTTTAGGAAAATGTCCAGCAATCTGGTCAACTTCTTCTAAAAAGCCCATATCTAAGGTCATATCTGCTTCATCTACCACAAACTTGGTTGCTTTGTGTACAAATAAAGCTTTTTCTTTAACTAAATCCGCAATTCTACCTGGTGTTCCAATAACTAGATGGGGTTGTGATGTGGCTAGTTTGGCAATTTGTCTTTTCTTATCCGTACCACCAACAAAGTTTTGAACGATGATTGGCGTGGGTGCCGTTTCAACAAGCTGTAAGGCAGCTCGGTAAATTTGCTCCGCTAACTCTCTACTTGGTGCTGTAATGACCACTTGGACTTCATTTTTTTCTGCATCAATCTGATTGATTAATGGGAGCAAAAAGGTATGTGTTTTACCAGAACCTGTTTGAGATTGTCCAATAACGCTTTCCCCTTTTGAAATTGCTGGAATTAATTTTTCTTGAACTTCTGTTGGTACCTTAAAATCAATTTTGTCTAGTGCTTCTATTAAAAATGGCTGTAAACCAAATTTTTCAAATGTTGAGGTATTCATTTTTCTCACTTCTTTCTTCTCTGTTTTGCATCTTTCATATTATAACACATCTTCTTCGCAATTGCTTTATCTCAATAAAATAGAAAAAAATAATGTAGAACGATTGCACATCTTGCAAGAAACTATTACAATAGATAAGATGTAATAGCTCTAACTATCGAAAATAGTTAGTACTCGGAAAGTGGGGAATTAGATGATAGATGAAAAAAAAGCGTTAATCACAATATTTGGTGGAACTGGTGACCTTGCAAAAAGAAAACTCTATCCATCCTTATACCGTTTATATAGAAAAGGCTATTTAAATAAGCATTTTGCGGTTATTGGAACAGCAAGAAGAGAATGGTCAGATGCATTTTATCGTGAGGTTGTCATAGAGTCAGTTGGTGACTTAGCAGAAAGCCCTGCTCATGTTGCTGAATTTGCCAGCCATTTTTATTATCAAGCACATAATGTAACGGATACTGAGCATTATGATAAATTAAAAGAATTATCTGAAACCTTAGATGCTCAATACCATTTGGATGGAAATCGTGTCTTCTACCTTGCAATGGCACCATCCTTCTTTGGTACCATCACAGAACATATTAAAACACAGCATTTACTAACAGATCATGGGTATCGTCATTTAGTGATTGAAAAACCTTTTGGTCATGATTATGAAAGTGCAACGGTTTTAAATGAACAAATTCGTAAGGTTTTTGAAGAAGATGAAATTTACCGAATTGATCATTATTTAGGGAAAGAAATGATTCAAAATATTTCTGCTGTTCGATTTGCAAATACATTATTTGAATCCCTTTGGAACAATCGATATATCGAAAATGTTCAAGTAACCCTTAGTGAAGCACTTGGTGTTGAAGAACGTGGCGGCTACTATGAAACAAGCGGAGCCTTACTAGATATGGTTCAAAATCATGTGTTACAAGTGATTTCCTTACTTGTTATGGAGCCACCTATTAAATTAACCGATGCAGAAATTAGAGAAGAAAAAATTCGCGCACTTCGCTCCATTCGTGTGATGGCATCAAATGAAGTCAATGATTACTTTGTGCGTGGTCAATATGGACCAAGTGAAACGGATCCTACTTTAAAAGGCTATCGTCAAGAAGAGCATGTGGCACCAGATTCAACAACTGAGACATTTGTTGCTGGTAAAATCATGGTAGATAACTTTAGATGGAAAGGTGTTCCCTTCTATATTCGGACAGGTAAACGAATGAAAGAGCGTGGCACGCAAATTAATATTCATTTTAAAAATGTTCCAATGAATTTATTCTCAAATGAGGATCAAGAAAATCTCTGTCCTAATATTTTAACCATTTTTATTCAACCAACTGAAGGCTTCTCCATGCGTTTAAATGCAAAAAAAGTGGGACAAGGTTTACACACCAACCCTATAAAATTAGAATATTTAAATCCTACTGATAAAGGTTTAAATACACCTGAAGCTTATGAAAAATTGATTTTAGACTGTTTAAATGGTGATTCTACAAACTTCACACATTGGGATGAAGTGGCACTTTCTTGGAAATTCGTTGATGTGATTCAAGATACTTGGAAACAGAATCAACCTGATTTCCCTAATTATGCGAGTGGGACAATGGGGCCTGCTTGTAGTGATGAATTGCTTGCCAAAAATGGTCACAAATGGTTTTGGAATGAAATCGGCTAAAAGCATACAAAAAACACTTTGGAAATTCCAAAGTGTTTTTGCTTTATCCTGCTAAAAAAGTTTTACCAATCTGGCGTAAATCTTGATATAAGGCTTCTGCCTCTTCTAAATCTTTCGCATGTGCACCACTTGCTAAAGGATGACCGCCGCCATGATATTTTTTCGCGAGTTCATTAATAAATGGTCCTTTAGAACGTAAACGTATACGAAAATCTCCTTTTGGTTGCTCAACAAAAATCCCCCAGGAAACAACCCCTTCTATTGTGCCAGGAAGAGACACAACTGCTGAGGTTTCTGAATCTTTGACACCAAATTTTTCCATTACTTCATGTGTTAAAATAACTTTAGCAATCCCATATTCATCAATTTCTAAGCTTTCTAAAACATAACCAGAAAGTCTGGCTACATCTCTAGAAATGACATTCATTTGATCATTTAAATCCCTTGTTGAAAAAGGATATTTGCTTAATTCAGCAGCCACACATAAGGTATGCGGTGTGGTTGCAGGGTATAAAAATCTACCTGTATCTCCTACAATACCAGCATATAATAAACGGGCAGCTTCAGTTGTCATTGTCAATTCGCCATGATGATGGTCGTAAAAATCATAAATCATTTCACTACAACTACTGGCTTCTGTCTCAATCCATAATAGATCTCCATAAGGGTCATCATTTGGATGATGATCAATTTTAATCAATTTTTTGCCTGTATTATAGCGTTGATCACTGACTCTTGGTTGATTGGCTGTATCAACGGTTATCACAAGCGCTTCTGCATAATCCTCATCATTTACAGTATCCATCTGGCTTAAAAAAGCTAGACCAGCTACTGTATCTCCTGCTTTTAAGATCCGTTTTTCTGGAAAGCTAGCTTTTAAAATTTCAACTAGTCCGCCTTGCGAACCTAATGCATCTGGGTCTGGGCGCTGATGTCGATGGACAATGATGGTATCATAAGCTTTGATTTCTTTCATAATTTGTTTTAATACTTTCATCCAAGGTCTTCCCTTCTTTTTTCAATTGATGCTATGTTCGTTCCATTAATTGGCAAACAATAATCGCTTTTGCAACAAGTGTATTTTCAATATAAACTTCCATATCTAATTTTGCTGTTTTTCTCCCTAATTCAAGAACTCTAGGACGAATTTCAAGCTCACTTTCTAACTGAATCAATTTAAAGTAAAGTAGGTTTAATTGCTCAATCACAGCATTTCTTTTTTGATAAGAAAGTAAGGTACGCTGCGCTGCATTTGTTAATAGCTCACTTAATACACCAAAGGAAATGGTTCCAACGCTATTGGTCATTTGTGGTGTGACAGTAAACTTAAAGGACAACTGATTTTTATCTGTATTACTTGGTGTATTGACAATTTCAATTTGCTCGATAATTTGATCGGCAATGGTATCTGCTACCTGTGGTTGACGCTGTGCTAATTGCATCGCCTTCATCACATCTTGTCTTGAAATAATCCCCAATAAGGAAAGGTCATCCGCAACTACAGGCATCACTTCTAAACCATCCCAAATCATCATATGAGCAACACTGGCCACACTCATATGTGTTTTCACGCTAGATGGATCTTTCGTCATGACACGATCTACACTTAAGTTATCAGGCTTTCCAATCACATCTTTCGCTGTTAAAATGCCTAGTAAACGCATGTTTTTATTCACAACTGGGAATCTTGCATGACTTGTTTCCTCATTTAAGGTGCGATAGTCTGCTACGGTATGATCAACAAATAAATAATTTGTTGACTCTAATTTTGTATAAATATCCTCTACTAGCATAATTTCTTTTTTGATTAATTGATCTGTTAAGGCTCTATTAATCATCGTTGCGACGGTAAAGGAATCATAAGTTGTTCTCAACACTGGCATTTCTAAGTGATCAGCAAGCTTCAAAACGCTTGGGTCAGCTTCGAAGCCACCAGTAATTAAAACAGCTGCACCATTTTCTAGTGCCAACTTCTGTGCGCCTGTTCGATTTCCAACAATCATTAATGATCCTGGGGTAATATAGCGTAGCATGGCTTCTTCTGTCATTGCACCAATCACAAATTTATTTAATACTTTAGCCAAGCCACTTTCTCCACCAATAATGTCCCCTTCAATGATTTTTACGACTTCACCAAAGGTTAATTTCTCAATATTCTGTTTTAATTTGCGTTCAATTCTAATCGTTCCAACGCGTTGAATGGTTGAAACCAAACCAACATTTTCAGCATCTTTAATCGCACGATAAGCTGTCCCCTCACTGACTTGTAAGTTTTTAGCAATCATCCGAACTGAGATGCGCTCACCAACGGGTAGAGACTCAATGTATTGTAATATTTGATCATGCTTTGTAGGCATCGCTATTCTCCTTCTTTTTCAAATCTAGCTGATGATGAAAGGGTCATCACTTCCCCAATAGCTGGTACATATCCTTGCCCTTCCTCTAAACGCTCAATAAAAGCAACTGGATTTTGTGAAATTAATGGGAAGGTATTGTAGTGCATCGGTATCACTTTTTTAGCCTTAATAAATTGCGCAGCTAAGCTTGCATCAGCTGGTCCCATTGTATAGTTATCTCCAATTGGTAAAAAGGCCACATCTATTTCTTGCTGTTCGCCAATTAGCTTCATATCTGTAAATAAAGCTGTATCTCCTGCATGATAGATTGTTTTTTCATTTTCAGTAAAAAGAATTCCTGCAGCAATGCCTAATGTAATCAATTCATTACCGACCTGTAGGGTAGAACCATGAATGGCGGGGGTTAACTTCACTGTACCAAAGTCAAACACATGTTGACCACCAATATGCATGCCATGAGTTTTGAGTCCTTTAAAACTAAAATAATCTGCAATTTCAGCATTGCCGATAATCAAGGCATCTGTTCGTTTGGCAATTTGTTCAGTATCTCCAACATGGTCATTATGTCCATGAGTTAATATGATAACATCCGCTTCAACGGTTTCTGCATGTAAATCACTTAATGGATTTCCTGTAATATAAGGATCAATTAAAATGGTCTTACCTGTATCTGTTTTTATTTGGACACAAGACTGTCCATGCCAAGAATACTGCATCAGAATCAACTCCTAGTTGTTTTATTTTATCTCTTCAAACTGTACTACTCTGTTCTATTGTACAACTATTTTTAAGAGAATGCACTTGCTAATTACGATCAGGAGAAAATGCTAACGATATTCTAATGGCAATTGAATATTTTCAAAGGAAAGTGGGTCTAAATTCGTCACTGTAATGCCTAATAATCGGATTTCTTTTTCTAACCCTTGAACCTCGCTCCATAATTCATCTGCATAAAACAAAATATCCGCTTCATTTTTTAAATAAACAGCTAAAGATTTTCGCTTTGTGACAGTATGGTAATCTGCATAACGTACTTTGATGACAACGGTTCGCCCATGTTGTTGATGCTTCTTCAAAGAAGCTGCAACAGCATTTGCAAGTTGACGTAACTCTTGTTGTACTTGTTCCTCTGTTGTTAAAAACTTCCCATAGGTATGCTCTCGACCAATAGATTTTCGTTCAATTTGTGGTTGCACAGGTGAATTATCAATCCCTCTCACTTTGCGATAAAAGGAATACCCCATCTTACCAAATTTTTGAATCATATCCATCTCATTATATTGATATAAATCAGCGCCGGTATAAATCGCAAATGATTGCATTTTTTCAGCTGTTTTCTTACCAATCCCGTGGAATTTTTCAATAGGTAATGCTTGTAAAAAAGCCAATGCATCTTCTGGTGGAATGACTGTAATCCCTCTTGGCTTTTGAAAATCTGAAGCTAACTTGGCAATAAATTTATTATAAGAAACTCCTGCTGAAGAGGTTAAATGAAGGGTTTCATAAATATCCTTTTGAATCATTTTTGCGACGACTGTCGCACTAGTAATCCCTTTTTTATTATCAGTCACATCTAAATAAGCTTCATCTAAAGAACGAGGCTCAATTAAATCAGTATACTCACGAAATATTTGATGAATTTCACTAGAGATATCACGATATTTTTGCATATTTCCTGGCACAAAAATTCCATTTGGGCATAGCTCATATGCTTTCTGTGCACTCATTGCAGAATGCACCCCATATTTTCTCGCCTCATAATTAGCTGTTGTGACAACGCCTCTGCCTGCTGTTTCTTTAGGATGTCTTGCAATGATTAAAGGCTTACCAATATATTCAGGATGGTCTCTTTCTTCAACAGATGCAAAAAATGCGTCCATATCAATATGAATGATTTTCCTAGAAGTATCTCTTGTTGGCTCTACGAATTGTACAACCCCTTTGGTCATTACAACGTCTCCTCACTTTCCAACATCTTCTTCCTTATTATATCAGAACGAACGTTCTTTTTCTAATAAAAAAATTTGTTCGTAGCGCTATCTAGTCTAAAAAGTAATCCCTGCACTTATTTCAAGATTAGGAAATGAATGCAGGTATGTAGCAAGCTTCTGCTAAGATATTTTATTTCTTGACCATTTATTTAGTTAATTGTTATTTTTTTGCAGAAAATCAATGTATGCATCAATATATTTTTTTAATGCTAACAAATTAAGCTGAGAAGGATAAACAGTATCTACTCTCGTAATATTCCATTGTGAAATAATCTTTGATTTGTATGGCTCCTGTAAATTAGGTTTTAGTGTTCGAAAAATATTGATTGCTGTTTGTCTAGAATGAAGCGACCATGCTTTATTCAGAAAACGTGTGAGAAGTTTTATTTGCTCATCGTTAGTCATCATTCTTTTTACCATTGTCCTTTTTTAATTTTTTGAGGAGAATTTTGATGTTACTATCAAAATCTTCATAAATCACATCTACACTTTTATTTTCTTTTTAAAAATTGAATACACTGGAACGGATCTAATAGATTTTTTATATTTAGTTATGGCTCTACTAAGAAAAATATTTCCACCGTTTTTCATATAAACTAATCATCTGTTGGATATTCCACAAATAATCGTGGGCTATCTTTAGATAATCTAGTCCCATTCACAACATCAGTTTTATCATTATCGGATAAATGATAAAATTCTATGAATCCTTGATTCTCATTTAGTGACTCATCTAGTAATGAACGTGCAAAATTATGTAAAGCTACTCGAGATGAAAATTTCATATAAATATAATGATGCGCTACATTTATTTTTAATTCCATAGTATCCTTTTCAGTATGATCTTTTTCATATTCATCTTTCTTTTCCATAGTTTCATCTCCTTTAGTTTCCTTTTTGAGAGCCTTCCTGGTTCTCTTTTTTATAAAAAGAGAAAGTATTAAAATCATATTTATTGGAATTTTCTATATTATATCGCTTCACCAATATCTTCTAAAAGCTGTTTCATTGTATCAAATGATTCCCTATTATTAGCTGCATAATTCATTTGAATACTATCTTCTAAATGAAGTTGCTCCATCAAAGCTATACGAGAATTACCGTCATTGGCATACAGAATAATTTTGTTAGAAAGCCAGCACTTCAGTTCCCCTTCTTGCTTTATAAAGCGATTACTAATAATTTCTTTCTCTTTTGGTTGTATAAAATAGAACTCTTCTGAGCTATATTCCAAACAGATGGATGCTTGATATCCATACATCGTAATGAAAAACTCAGTTACTGTATTAGCTGATAAATGCCAGACTAAGCCTTCCACGCCATAACTACTTACATATACTGGTGGATCAAATAAAGATAGCTCGTCTTTACGAATTCCTGCTTGGCAAACTCCTTGATTTTCATTAAAAAATATCATATAGTCCTTATAATTATCCGATAAAAAGGATGGATATTTTGTAGGCAAAATCAATTCATCTTGCAAGCCAAACAACTCTTCTGATTTACCATAAGATAAATAGAACTCTTCTAGCTTCTTTGGTATTTGTCCAAATCTATCTTTTACTGGCTGTAATTCTTCTTGAGTATATCCTACTGGCTCGCTAATAGAAAACAGCTTTTCAATCGTTTTGTAGTTTGTCATATCGTTCCTCTTTTCTATTTATTATACCTATACTTTACCTAAAAAGAGAAGAAACATTTAATTAATAAATTTCCGCTATCTTTTTCTCATAAACAGCTGGTTTAATATCATATAGTTTTATACTTGCACAAAGGAAAAAGTAGCGCTCTTCAAAGCACTACTTTAGTGTATCTCACTATTTTTTATTAAACAAGCTACTCGCTAAAAAATCGCCAATATGTGGAAATAATTGATACATTTTACTTGCTGCTTCCATCAATTTTGGTAAATTCAATTCACGTTTTGATGTCCCCATAATGCGCACGATTTTCTCAGCCACTTTCTCTGGGTTTAAGACAATCATATCTACCTTGCTTAAATAATCACCAGATTGATCCGCAATCTCAAAGAAATTAGTGGAAATAGGCCCTGGATTGACTGTGGTTACATGAATTCCTGCTGGTTTAAGCTCTAGGCGTAACGCGTTAGAATAGCCTAAAACAGCAAATTTTGTAGCAGAATAAATAGCTGATTTTTGTGTCGCCATTTTGCCCGCTTGAGAAGCAATATTTATAATATGTCCTGTTTTCTGATCTAACATCTCTAAAGCAACCAACTGACACATATACATTAGCCCAAGAACGTTCACTCGGAACATCTTTTCAGCTAGGTCCATATCAAAATCTACTGCATTTTCAAAGTGACCAAAGCCCGCATTGTTCACTAAAATATCAATCGTTCCCACTTCATTCTTAATGGTCTCAACTACTGCTTTGATTTGCATAGGCTCAGCAACATCAAGTTCATAAGCAAAAGCTGCTTGATTGGATAAAATTTGGCAATTGTTTTTGACACGTTCAATCTCATGAAGCCTTCTTGCACAAACAATCACTACAGCACCCGCTTTGGCTGCTTGATAAGCAATTTGTTCACCTAAGCCAGCTGAACCACCTGTAATACAGACAACCTTACCTGTTAAATCTTTTTGTTTCATGTTTTCGCTCCCCCTTATGTGTTACTGATGATCAAACGGAATGGTGATTTCATCAAAATCTTTCACTAACTGCGCATTTGGAAAATAAGCTCTGGCTTCTGTTTCTAACTGTTTAGCTTCTTTCCCAAGATAACGTGCACTAATATGTGTGAGTAATAACTTCTTCGCACCTGCTTCTTTAGCTGTTTCAGCAGCATGAACGCTTGTTGAATGATAATATTCTTTGGCTAATTTTCCTTCATGAGCCGTGAAGGTACTTTCATGCACCAATACATCTGCATCTATTGCTAATGCCACACTGTTTGGATGACGTCTTGTATCACCTAATATGGTCACAATGCGCCCTTTTTTGGCTTCTCCAATATAGTCTTTTCCATCGAGGGTTCGTCCATCTGCTAGTGTCACAACCTCACCATTTTTAATCCGACCATATAATGGCCCTGAAGGAACATTTTCCTCTTGGAGCTTCGCAACATTTAACTCACCTTGATGATCAGCTTCAGTAATCCGATAGCCAAAGCATTCAATACGGTGATCTAATTTTTTCATTTCAACTTTAAATGTTGCATCTTCAAAAACAATGCCCTCTTCACTTATTTCATGAATCTGAAGTTTATATTTTAAATGTGTACCAGAAACTTTTAAGCTCGTTAAAATAAAGTCTTTCAGCCCTTTAGGACCATAAATATCCAATTTCTCAGTTCCACCTTGAAATGAACGACTTCCGATTAAGCCCGGCAAACCAAAAATATGGTCACCATGTAAATGTGTAATAAAGATTTTTTCAATTTTTCGTGGTCGTACAGATGTATGCAAAATTTGTTGCTGTGTCCCTTCCCCACAATCAAATAACCATACTGCATTTCTTTCATCTAATAACTTTAATGCGATACTTGTCACATTTCTATGTTTAGCTGGAACGCCAGCTCCAGTTCCTAAAAATAATAATTCCATCCAATCAGTCCTTTAAATTCATGTTCTGTTTCTATTATATAGAAAATAAGCAAAAAATGATATGAATTTCCTTTAAGTCATAAAATTCAATGGGGTCGTTCTAAGCTAGCCACAAATTAAGTCTGCCTCAATAAATAAAAAGAAAAAAGATATATAATTTTCTGAAAATAAGATATAATGTTGGATAAATAAAGAAAAGAGGTTGATAGTATGACTTATTCAGAAGTATGGGATTTAGAATCAATCTTTGCTGGCGGTACAGCTTCACCAGCATTGAAAGAAAAAATGGTCAGTATTCGTGCAGATTTATCTGTTTTTGAAGAAGAGGTAAAAAACTGGCAGGCTGCAAATGATAAACCAAATTATCAAGGATTTAGCAACTTGCTTGCCCAAGAAGAAAAAATTGGCAATGCACTTGGCCAATGTGGGAGCTTTATTAACTGTCATTTATCAGCTAATGTTGCAGATAAATTAGCAACAACCTTATTTAGTAAATTATTTACTTTAGACAGTGAATTCTCTACAGCAGCAACTATTTTAACTAAAAAATTAGTGGCAATGTCACAAACTGATTGGCAAGCCCTCTTAGATCTACCAGCCTTCAAACCCGTTTCCTTTGTATTAAATGAAACACGTGAACAAGGTAAAAAATTACTTAGCGAAGAAGAAGAAACTTTAATCAATGCCTTAAGTGTAGATGGCATTCAAGCATGGGGCGATCACTATGATCGCATCGTTAGCTTAATTGAGATTCCATTTGAAAGTAAAGATGGTACGATTACCATGCTTTCAGTGGGTCAAGCCTATAATAAAATGTCTGATGACCCAGATGCTGCTGTCAGAAAACAATTATTTGAAAAATGGGAACAAGCTTGGAGCAAAATGGCACCATTATTTGCAGATACCCTCAACCATTTGTCTGGCTTCCGCTTAGCCCTGTATAAAGCGCATGGAACAGAAGATTACTTAGCTAGACCGCTAGAATACAATCGCATGTCTAGAAAAACCTTAGATACAATGTGGGATACCATTACCAAAAATAAAGAAGCTTTCATGCCATTTTTCGCACGTAAAGCACAGCTTTTAGGGATGGAAAAATTAGCATGGCAAGATGTTGATGCACCTGTTGTCATCGGTGATGCTACACCTCATCATTATCCATATAATGAGGGTGCTAAATTTATTATTGATAACTTTAGCAAATTTGGAGACAAATTAGCAGCTTTTGCGCAAAAGGCATTTAATAATTCATGGATTGAAGCTGAAGATCGCCCTGGCAAAGGAACTGGCGGCTATTGTACAACTTTACCAGAAAGCAAAGAATCACGTATCTTTATGACTTACTCTGGTTCGCCAAATGGTGTATCTACCTTAGCTCATGAACTAGGTCACGCCTTCCATACAAGTGTAATGTTTGATTTACCAGCATTAAATCAAGAATATGCCATGAATGTGGCTGAAACAGCTAGTACCTTTGCTGAAATGATTGTGGCAGATGCAACGGTTAGAGAAGCAAAAAGTGTTGAAGAGCGTATTACATTATTAGACAACAAGCTATTAAATGCCTCTGCAATGTTCTTTGATATTCATTCACGTTTTATTTTTGAAAATCGCTTTTATGAAGAAAGAAAAAATGGTGTCCTTTCCGAAGAGCATATTTCTGAATTAATGGAAGCTGCACAAAAAGAATCTTATTTGGATGCCTTAAGTGAATATCATCCTCATTTCTGGGCAAGTAAAGGTCATTTTTATGGTGTTGAAATACCATTTTATAACTTCCCTTACACCTTTGGTTACTTGTTTAGTTTAGGAATTTATGCACGTTCTCTTGAAGAAGGTAAAGCTTTTGAAGAGAAATATATTGCCTTATTAAAAGATACTGCTTCAATGACTACCGAAGATTTAGCGATGAAACATTTAGGCGTTGATTTAACTCAACCAGATTTCTGGCAAGCTGGCATTGATTTAATGATTAAAGATGTTGATACATTTGTTGAAATCAGTGAAGCTTTTATTTAATCAAAACGAAAAATCCTTTGCACTTTTAAATAGGTGCAAAGGATTTTTTTATTATTTTCTGATGTAAGTGCCTAGGACAGTTTCTCCATCTTCAGCAATAAATTCAATTTTATTTTTATTGACAATTTTAAACCCTATTTCTGTTTCATTATCTTTTGTTTGATGGAATTCATAAGTTAATTTATCTCCAGAAATAGAGAGCTTTTTATAAATATCTGGATCTTCTTCTAGGTATTCTTTTCTTTCTGTAGTTAGTTCTTTCATTTCTTGCTTACTATATTGAGACTTATCTAGCATTTCTTTATAGTCAGCTAAGTCTTCTTTATCCAATTCAGTTTGATTATAGCCTACTAATTTCTCAAGCAAACTTGGGAAAAATTTGTTATAGAGAGGACTTTCTTCAATTTTAGATAATTCAAAGGTTAAAGGAAGCATATCTGCATTTTTTTCACGTTCTTTTGGTAAAGAGTAACTGGCTTCACTTTTTCTAAGATTTAGCCCATTAGCTATAATCGTTACTTGACCATTACGAGTAATTTTTAACGTTTCTGTATTTGGTAAATCTAGTTCTTCTCCTACTTGATCAAGCATTTTATTTAATAGCATACTATAATCTTCTTCATCTTTACTTGAGTAATCTCTTTCTACTTTCCATTCTCCAGCAATATCACTATAGGTTCCAGTGTTTTTATAAATCAAGTAACCAGCAACACTTAATAATACAACAGTAACCGCAATTATTATGTACATTAACTTCTTATTTTTCATGTTTCCCATCCTTATTTCTTATTTTTCCAACTTCTAATTACGATAACATATTCTATATTCAAAAGCAAAACAATAAAAAGCCACCTTTTATTGAGACAAAAGTGGCATAAACTGTTAGTTGATTTCATTTGGATAAGCTTGAAATGCTAGTTGGTAAAATGGGACTAATGTCACAAAGGTTTCTAAAATATATGCTTGCGTTGCCTCTGGATTTTTTAATAACGCATCTGTCGCAAGAATTTGACGTCCAATTAAAAACTCAGCTTTTTTGACATCACGCCAACGTTCAAGCCCTTTTTTAAGGTCTAATTCTTTAATAGGTGTTACCTTTTTTTGATGATGATCTAGGGACACCACATAATCTGCTGGCACTTGCTCAAACATATCCCTGGCTTTAATCAAAGCATTCGCCATCTCGACTTCAAACTGTGGCTGATCAATAAAAGCTAGCCAAATAAAAATATGGTCTTCATATAGCCCCAATTGGAAATGGGGAAACCTTTTATACCCTCTAGCATTTCCACCTATCGCTGACCATGTATCTAAAGGTGGATTTTTAGTTCTTCGTAAATGCTGTGCAATATGAACAGGTAATTCTTCTCCTAATAATACAGCAAGTTCTTTTGTAAATAACGCGCCTAATGCTCTAAATTTGGGTTGTATTTGACTTCTAATCGCTTGCATTCGCTCATCTAAGCCTTCAACTTGAAACACCTGAAAATCCTCTGGTGTAAATGTCGTTTGATTCATGATTCTGCCTCCATCTATCTCTTAACTTTACCTTACTACTTGTCATGGCTCTTGTCATGGCTCTTAGGATTTTTAATCCTTAGAGACATGATACAGATCGAACACGGTTCGACTCTGAACATTATACCATTTGCTCCCTTACATTTGCAGTGATTATTGACAAATACAGACCAATCCTGCCTTTTGTCCATTGTTTACAGAGGTAATTTAAGAGGTGGGATAAAACTTTAAAGTTTTATCCCACCCTTAGATTATTATTTTAAAGCTGCTCCCACTTCATCAATCATTTGTCCTGTTGATTGTAAGCCGCCACCAGATAAATACCAAACATCAGGTGAAAGTAAGATAATTTTATCATTTTTAGCTGCTTTTGTTTGTTCAATTAATGGATTCTCAGAAAGATTATCTTTACTTGTATCTCCACCAATTGCTTTTGTTCTATCTACCACAAAAATAATGTCTGGATTTTTTTCTAATACATATTCAAAGGAGACAGATTGTCCATGAGTAGATGCTTCAATGGCATCATCAGCCATTTTAAAACCAAGAGTATCTGAAATAATTCCAAATCTTGAAGCTTGTCCATAAGCAGATAATTCACCCTCATTGACTAAAACAGTCAAAGCTTTATCTGATGATGCTGTTGCTTTTTCTTTCACTTCATCTATTTTCTTCGATAAATCCGCTAATTTTTCTGTTACAAGCTCTTCTTTATCAAAGACTTTACCAATTGTTTCAATATTTCCTTCTGTTGATGCCCAACCTTTTTGATAATCTGTTCCCAAGAACAAGGTTGGTGCAATTTTACTTAATTCTTCTTGATAATCACGTTGTCTACCAGAAATAATAATCAAATCAGGGTTTAATTCATTGATTTTCTCCATATCAGGCTCTTTTAAGCCACCAATTGATTCATAGTCATTGGTATCATATTGCTTTAAATAATCAGGAAGATTTTTTTTAGGTACCCCAACTACTTGTTGACTTAAACCAAGCTCATCCATTGTATCTAACATGCCCATGTCAAAGACCACAACTTTTTTAGGATCGACAGGTACTTCGATTTCTTTCCCATTTCCATCTGTTACAGTCACTGTTTTTGCACTTTCAGATGTTGCTGATGATGAAGCTTTATCTGACTCTTTATTTCCACATGCTGCCAAAGTAAAAATAGTCCCCATTAATAGCATTAAATAACTAAATTTTTTCATTTTATATTCTCTCCTTTAATTGAAATATAAGCAAAATTGTTTACCGTCTACTGTTACGACACGAATATCCATCTCATATAAACGATCTAAAATATCTTTTTGAATCACTTCTTCAGTTGTTCCTTTAGCAAAAAGCTGGCCATCCTTCATTGCCACAATTTCATCAGCATAGCTTGCCGCAAAATTAATATCATGAATAACAATCACAACTGTTTTTCCTAATTCTTTTGCAAGTCGTCTAAAGGTTTTCATCATTTGAACCCCATGACTCATATCCAAATTATTCAAAGGCTCATCTAAAAAAATATATTCTGTATCTTGTGCTAACACCATTGCAATATACGCTCTTTGAAGCTGCCCACCAGATAAGGTGTCTATCATTTGCGCTGACATTTCTTCTAATTCTAAATAAGCTAAAGCCTCTTGAATTTTATCCTGATCCTGTTGCGTTAATCGCCCTTTTGAATAAGGAAAACGCCCAAATGCCACTAACTCTCTAACTGTTAACTTTAAGTTTAAGCCATTAGATTGTTTCAAAATAGAAAGCTTCTTTGCTAGTTCATTTTGTTTCCAAGCCTTCACTTCATTCCCATCAATATAAATCGCCCCAGTGTCTTTAGGAAGTAAGCGACTCATCATTGATAATAGCGTACTCTTACCTGCACCGTTAGGGCCAATAAAGGCTGTAATCGCCCCTTTTTTAATAGGGATAGAAATATTGCCTACAACCATTTTTTCTCCATAAGATTTAGATACTTTTTGAATATCCATTAAGCTTCACCTTTTCTTTCCTTTAATAGCAAGATGATAAAATAAATGCCACCAACAAATTCTAAAACAACACTTAAGGTTGTTTCCAGATGGAAAACTTTTTCAACAATTAAATTCCCACCTACTAAAGCAATCATCCCAATCAGACTTGCTCCAATAAAGAGTATGCCATGACGATAGGTTTGAAAAACCTGATAGGCAATATTGGCCACTAAAAATCCTAAGAAAAGCAGTGGTCCGACTAATGCTGTTGCTATCGCAGTGAAAACTGCAATCATCAGTAATAGTTTAATCGTTACTTTTGACACATCCACACCTAAATTAATAGCTTGATCCCTGCCCAGGCTTAGCACATTCAAATACTTTAGCTCTGGGAGTATGAACAACAGCGTAACAAAACAAATCACACATGAAATCACTAATAAAGAAGTATCAATATTGTTAAAGCTTGCAAATAATTTACTCTGTAAATGATCAAACTCATTAGGATCAATCAAGACTTGCATAAAAGTTGCCATGCTTCTAAAAAAGGTACCCATGACCATCCCAACTAATAAGAGAAAATAAAGATGATGCCCTCTTTTTTTAAACATCACTGCATATAAGAAGAGACTTGCTAGCATCATCAAGACAACACTGATTAAAAAGTTCAATTCTCGATTGACAACCAATTGGTGTCCTGAGCCAAACAAGAAGAGAATACTGGTTTGAAATAAGACATAAAGTGAATCTAACCCTAAAATGCTTGGCGTTAAAATACGGTTTTGAGTCAATGTCTGAAAACTAATGGCACTAATGGCTGAAGTCATGCCTACTAGCAAAAAGGCTGCTAATTTTTTTCCTCTTAAAGGTAAAATAAAGGCCCAATTCCCATTGCTTTCAATGGTTAGATAAGCAGCAATCAAGCCAAGTAATAACACCGTTAAAACAATAAATTTTCTAGTATATTTTTGATTAGACACTTGTTTTCCCTCCTCTAAATAGTAGATAAAGGAAAACGATGCTACCAATCACACCTACTATCAAACTTACCGAAACCTCATAAGGTGCAACAATCACTCTGCTAATTATGTCACAAATAATTAAAAAAGCAGCACCTGATAGTGCAGTTGCAAATAAACTATTTTTTAGATGATCCCCTAAAAAGATGGTAACTAGGTTTGGAATAATCAACCCAATAAAAGGAATCGATCCAACAGTTAAAATAACAACAGCTGAAGAAATCGCTACAATACTTAAACCAATCCCTCGCACCCATTGATAACGAATTCCCATACCAGTTGCAAAATCATGGCCCATTCCCACAATTGTGAAATGGTGCGCATAGAAGTATGCAAGTAGCATCAAAGGAATCGAGATATATAATAACTCATAACTTCCTGACGTCACGAGTGCAAAATTTCCTTGTAGCCATGAAGTCACATTTTGAACCAAATCAAATTGGTAAGCTAGAAAGGTTGCAATTGCACCAATCACACTACCAAACATCATACCAATCAGCGGTACAAGTATCTTATTTTTTACTCTTAAGCGATCAAGCAGTGTTAAAAAGAGAAAAGTGCCAAATAATGCAAAAGCAAATGCCACCACAATCTTTTGAATAGGTGTTGCATCATGAAAGAAAATCATGGCAACAAGGATGCCTACTCTCGCACTGTCCATGGTTCCTCCAGTTGTAGGTGAAACAAATTTATTTTGCGTTAAATTTTGCATTAACAAACCACAAATACTCATGGTTGAACCTGCAATCAATAAGCTGACCATCCTAGGAATTCTAGTCGTAAATAAAACCAAACGTTGCAAATCAGTTAAATGAAACAAATCTCCTAAGTTTAGTTGACTAACACCTACAAAAAGAGAAAAGAACGAAAGTATGATGAGACAAACTATAGCTATTCCTTTCCGCATGTATTCGTCCCTCTTTCCTCATCTCATTTTAAAACAATTGGTAGCTGAAAACCGCTCTATACAGATAATAATCATTCTAACTGAGAATGATTTTCATTACCAACTAAATAGTAACGAACTTTTTATAAAAATGCAATATGAAATCTATAATTTTTATTTTAAACTCTTTTTTTAAACAAGAAGCAATAGAAATTTATGCTATAATAAAGAAAAGTTACAAATGGAGGTGACAACCAAGATGGCAGATGATAAGGTTCAAGACTACCTAAATAAAGGAATGTATGGTGTAATGGAAACGAAGCCAGATGAACGTCGTATATTTCTTGGCAGCTTGCGAGAGCGAACCTATTTACTGATGACAAAAGATGAATTACTATCTAACAATTATTTGGAAGCTTTGACCAAGGAGATTCAAAAGCATCCTGGCAATCAGCTTTTATTAAATGGCACCATCAAAATTGGGCAGCTAACGCCCTATATTCAATTAGCAAATAAAACAAACACAGCGTTTACCATTGTTAATCAAACAAATGATGCTTCTGCTGCTTTGATTTATACAGCAAAAGTAGCGATTCATGAAGAAATCATTGATGTGGCAGAAAAGTATCCGCTTATTACATCTACTGAAGCAGAAAAGCCAAAGAAAAAATCTATTTTTACCCGCTTATTTCATTCTGAGTCCTGATCCTAAATAAGAAAAGCCTATCTGCTGATAGGCTTTTCTTATTATATTAAATTCTTTTCAAAAAATATTTTCTTAACCTCTTAATTTTCCAACTACATTTTTTAAAGCTGTATACAACTTATATTTAACTGGATTCACAATTAAATCAAAAGAGCCAATGTGTTCTTCTACATAACCAGTAAAACTTTGTTTAAATTTCAAAACACCATCACTACCATCAAATAAGCCACTTACACCATAAAAATTATAAGTTGGAATCTTCTGAGCCACTGTATAACGCATCATATCATGTTGAATCATGTAAGGAGCATAGAATTTTTTGTATTGATCATATGTCCCACTAAATAAATAGACAACTTCTTGAGGATGCTGAATAAATAATGCACCTGCTACAATAACATCTCCTTCAAGAGATTTAAATTCATCTGCATCAGCAATTCTTTTCTCAAAAGTTTTTAGCTCATCTTCAAATTCTCGTTTTTGATTATTCTTTTTACGACTATTAGGATTTGCTTCTAAGTCCATATAGATAGTTGCTAATTTTTCTTTTAAGTGACGTTCTTTTTCACGAATATTGTGAATATAATCAGCAAAATTAATTTCAGCTACAATAAACTTAGCACTCTCCCCAAATTCTTGATAAACAGCTTGATAATAAGCTAAATCTTTATCATGAAACTGGCGACGTTCACTGGTATGTGCAGTCAGTTCTTTAAACTTTGGTAATTCTTCATAAGATAATTCACGAACTTTCACACCATATTCCTGTGTTTTTTTAATGCTATATTGCGCTGATTTTTGATAACTTTTCCACAAACTATCTTGATCCATTCCAACTAAAGCTTTGGCAAAAATCCATCTTGGGGAATCCCCTGAAAAGCCACTTTCAAATCCTTCATGATGAAATCCTAAAGAACTTAATAAATCATAAGCCTTTTTATTTGGTTCTCCAATTGCTTGCCCATTCCAATCTCTTTCTTGATAAACAAGATTTGGTTTAATCGACAAATAGATGCCATTATTTTTTTTGATATAGGTCTTCAAGCTTTCTACAAAATAAGAGACTAAATCTGTATTTGTATAATCTACTAACATACCACCATCAATTTCATAATAATACCCCAATTTAATTTTCATATGGGCTAACAATGCAGCACCAATCAGCACACCATCTTGTTTTACACCTACATACTCAACTTGCCAATGACGTTTCTTTCGTAAATTCCCCATTTTTACGGTTTGTAAAAAAGTTGCTTGTGGATGTTGGTCTGAAAATTGTTGAAATTCATCTTCATTTATTATGCTAAAGTTATACATCATTTCACTCCTAAATTTGTTCATAGATAATGTTTGTTTTTTTGTGATTGAGTTCTCTAAAAAAAATAAGTTGTCTTTTTAAACTCACTTTTTATACGGTTAAATCGTCTCAAAAAGTTTAACATAAACAAAAAAAACAAACAAGCTTAACTAACCTCTAAGTGAATGGTCTACTTAGTTCCCTACATATTTATAGTGCAAAATTTTATCATTTTCGCCATGTATAGAAGTTCCTGTTTCTTTAAAGCCAAGACTCAATAGGATTTTTTGAGAAGCCTTATTTTCTTCAAAAGCTTTCGCATGTATCTCCTCTATTTGCCTGTTTTGAATCTCTGATATCAAGAATTGAACAGCCTCTTTTCCATAGCCTTTTTTTCTAAAGTCTGGTGCAATACTATAGCCAATTTCAGCAATTCCAGTTTCGCTAGGATTTCCTTGGATGCTCACTTCTCCAATAATCGTACGACTTTCTTTATGAATAATTAAATAGTTCCATTTTTCTAAGCTTAGGTTTTCCTTAATTTCTTTTAACGCAAAAGGTAAATAGAACGAAAATTCCATTCCTGGCCATTCTTTTGCTACTTCAAAACCAGAAACTTCTTTTAATTTCTCATTACCAATGATTGTTGCTTTAATTAATGGAACACTATACATCAAATAAACTAAATTGTTTGATTCTTTCATTGTCTCTGTCATATGCCAATCCTTTCTTTTACCACAGCTTATTGCTATTGCTTGTGGTATTTTTACTATGTACTATTGATGCAAAATAAACTACTCTTTTCTGTTTTAAAAAAATCCCCATTTTAATTTATTACTTTTTTTCAATCTATGTAGGTAGTCCTTATCATACCATTTTTATCCACAATTAGCTAAACAAACTTCATATTTTTTCAATTAAAATAAAGGAATATCTGAAAATTTCTGTTATAGATAAATTCACTTATTCCTTTTGTTCCTTCTCATTTTTTGTTAAAATGAATCCAGTTAAATTTATTGAAATGAGATGTCGAAAATGAAAATAATTGAAACAAGAAACCCGGCTTTGATGGCACGCTTAGGAAGAATGATGCAAGAAAAACATCGTACGCTCTATCCAACTTTTTTTAAACCCTATAATCAAGCAGCTGTTCAAACTTATTTTGAAGAGATTTTTGCTAATCCAAATGAAGTGGTTTACTTATGGCAAGATCAACAAGAGGAAGTCGCAGCCTATCTTTGGTTAGGAATTGAAACGGTTCCTGAGACCGTCTATCGTTATGGCTACAAACGATTATATATTCATCATATTGCTATTATGCCTGAGTACCAAGGTAAAGGGCTTAGCAAGACTTTACTATCCTTTGCGGATGATTATGCCAAGCAACATCAGATTGATGCTGTAGAGCTTCACTATTGGCCTGACAACAGCATAGCAAAACATACCTATGAAAAATTTGGTTATGTTCCCTATCAAGAAATTGCTCAAAAAAAATTACATGATTAAAATGCTTTCACTTCTAAAGCCATTTATTTAGGGTTACAATGTAGATGAGGTGAATGAGATGATACAACTAAAGCGAGCCTATGACCCGGCACAGGAAAGTGATGGCTATCGTATTTTAGTGGACCGAATTTGGCCACGTGGTGTTTCAAAGGAACGGTTAAAACTGAATGAATGGAATCAAGACATTACACCTACTACAGAGATTAGAAAGGCTTTTCATCATGATCCTGAAAAATTCACTTGGTTTAAAGCAAAATATGAAGCAGAATTAGCACAAAATAAAGCCTTATCAGAATTTGTCAAAACGGTTAAACAGCAGCTTAAAAAAGGCAATGTAACCTTTGTCTACGCAGCAAAAGATCCGATTTACAATCATGTCGTTATTTTAAGAGATTATGTCTTAAATTTATGATAAAAAAAGCAACGATTGACTTTCCAATCGTTGCCTTTATTTTTATTTACTAAAATTCGCAATTTCTGCTTGAACAGATTCTAAGAATAAGTTTAAAGACATTTCAACTGTTTCTTTTTCGCCATATTTTCTGACAGAAACACTTGCATTTGCTTTTTCATTATCTCCTATTACAATTTGATAAGGAATTTTTTGTGTTTGTGATGCACGAATCTTATAACCCATTTTTTCATTACGGTCATCAAGTTCAATACGCATTCCTAGAGCAGTCATACGCTCTTTAATTTCAAGACCATAATCTGCATGTAAATCTAAATTAACAGGGATAATTGTTGCTTGAACAGGTGCTAACCAAACTGGGAAAGCGCCCTTATATTCTTCAGTTAAATAGGCAACGAAGCGTTCCATTGTTGAAACAATCCCACGATGAATCACGACTGGACGATGGTTATTCTCGCCATCTTCTCCAACATAAGTTAAATCAAAGCGCTCTGGCAATAAGAAATCTAATTGAATGGTAGAAAGTGTTTCTTCAATTCCCATTGCAGTTTTTACTTGGACATCTAGTTTTGGTCCATAAAAGGCAGCTTCACCTTCTGCTTCAAAATAGGTAACATCCATTTCATCTAAAGCAGATTTAAGCATTGTTTGGGCTTTTTCCCACATCTCATCATCATCAAAATATTTTTCTGTATTATTTGGGTCACGATAGCTCAGTCTGAAGCGATAATCTGTAATATTAAAATCACTATAAACCGCTAGCATCAATTCCAACGTACGTTTAAACTCATCTTGAATTTGATCTGGGCGAACAAAAGTATGACCATCATTTAAAGTCATTTCACGAACACGTTGTAACCCAGAAAGTGCACCACTCTTTTCATAACGGTGCATCATGCCTAATTCTGCAATACGAATTGGCAATTCACGATAACTATGTGTTTCATTTTTATACACCATCATATGATGAGGACAATTCATTGGTCGAAGCACAAGCATTTCTCCATCGCCCATATCCATTGGTGGAAACATATCTTCATGATAATGATCCCAGTGACCAGAAGTTTTATAAAGCTCTACATTCGCCATAATTGGTGTATAAACATGCTGATAACCTAAACTAATTTCACGATCAGTAATATAACGTTCAATCGTACGACGAATAGTTGCACCTCTTGGCAACCAGAAAGGCAGACCTGAACCCACTTCTTGAGAAACCATAAATAAATCAAGCTCTTTCCCTAATTTACGATGATCTCTTTCTTTTGCCTCTTCACGCATTTTCAAGAATTCTTTTAACTCTTTTTTATCAAAGAAGGCTGTTCCATAAATTCGTTGTAGCATCTTATTATTTGAATTTCCTCTCCAATAAGCACCTGCTACAGATAATAATTTAAAGATTTGAATGCGACCAGTTGATGGCACATGAATGCCACGACATAAATCAACAAAATCCCCTTGATCATAAACTGTAATGATTTCATCAGCTGGTAAGTCTTGAATCAATTCAACTTTATAAGGATCATCGGCAAATAAAGTTAACGCTTCCTCTTTGCTTACCTCTTTTCTAATAATTGGATTGTTTTCTTTCACAATATTCATCATTTCAGCTTGAATCTTTTCAAAATCTTCTTCTGAAATAGGGTCTTCTAAATCAATATCATAGTAAAATCCATTATCGATTGCTGGTCCCACACCAAAATGAACCGATGGATATAATCTTCTTAATGCATTTGCCAATAAATGAGCAGATGAATGACGTAAAATTTGTAAAGCATCTTCATGGTCTGGTGTAATAATTTCTAATGAACCATCTACTTCAATTGGTCTAACCAAATCAACCAATTCACCATTTAATTTTCCTGCTAAAGCCTTTTTAGCAAGACTGTTGCTGATTGTTTTTGCAATATCAGCAGTTGTTGATCCTGATGGAAATTCCTTTACTGCGCCATCTGGAAAAGTAATCTTGATTTCTGACATGATAATTCCTCCTAAGTATTTAATCATAAAAAAAAGCCCTTTTATAGCATCAGCCATAAAAGGGACGAATTTACTCGTGGTTCCACCCAAATTCAAACTTACCCAAACTGTCAGCAAGTTCACTCAAAGCTGTTAACGGTAGCGAACCGGTTACTGCTACTAGATAGTTCACAGAAACTCTCAAAAGTGGTCACATTCATTTCTTACTTAGAAAGCTTTCAGCGCTACTTCCCTCTCTGTCAAGCAGTTTCATCAATGTGGTGTCTTTCTCATAGATTTAACTATTGATATTATTAAACCATACCTCGCCTTTTTTATCAACTGTAAAATTCTATTTGCAAATTTAGGCTGCCTATTATAGAATTTTGAAGGAGTGAAATAAGGAGGAATTTTAAAATATGACAAAAAAAATGAAATACATACTGATTTTAATTATCATTGTTTGTATCGGAGTATTTAGTTATCTTTGGTTCAATCAATCAGATGAAACGACTAAGAAAACTGCGTCTAACAACGATACAACACAGCAACAAGAAAGGCAGCAGACAGCTGTTGAAGAGAAGCAAATCAAAAATCCGGATGGCAGCCTCTACTATCCACAACTTTCAAACACTATTCAAAGTAATGAAATTGAAGTAGAAATGGTCACAACCATGGGCGCTATTAAATTAAAGCTCTTTCCGGATTTAGCACCTAAAGCGGTTGAAAATTTTGTCACACTTTCAAAAGATGGCTATTATAATGGTATCGCCTTTCATCGTGTCATTGCTGACTTTATGATTCAAGGTGGCGACCCTGAAGGAACAGGCCGAGGTGGTAAAAGCACTTGGGGCAAACCCTTTGAAGATGAATTTTCAAAACAAGCAGTAAATATTCGTGGTGCACTATCGATGGCTAATGCAGGTCCTAATACGAATGGTAGTCAGTTCTTTATTGTTCAAAATCAACACGCTAGATTAGATCAAATCAATTCCAGCTATCCTAAAGAATTAACTGATTTATATAAAAATGGTGGAACGCCGCATTTAGATGGTGCTCACACTGTTTTTGGACAAGTGATTGAAGGAATGGCAATCGTAGATCAAATTGCGGCAGTTGAGGTAGATGATCAAGATAAACCGGTCACACCAGTAGTGATTGAAAAAATAAATATTTTAACAGACCAAACGAAATAAAAAATTGAACCCTTTTCAACAACAATTGAAAAGGTTTTTTAATACTTTTCTTTCAGTTTAAAAAAATCCCAACCAAATAACAACCTAAGCCGTCTAATAAGTAAGAGAGGGAGTGAAATAAGTGTGGAAACAGAAAAACTTGTAAAAAAAGCCAAGCGTGGCAACCGAAAAGCTTTAGAGACACTTTTCAATCAGATATATGTTCAACTATATAAAACAGCACTTATTTATGTAGGAAATGAACAAGATGCATTAGACATTGTACAAGAAACAGCTTTTAAAATTACGAAAAAAATTCATACGCTAAAGGATGACAAATATTTCAAAACCTGGGCAATCAGAATCTTAATTTATACTGCCTATGATCTATTAGATCAAACTAAAAAAACAGAAAATCCCTTTGAAATTGAGGAAATATCTAGTATAAATCCTACTAAGCGAACAGATGAAAACCTAGATTTACTTAAAGCTTTAGAACAGCTGCCGATTCTCCAAAAAAATAGTATTGTACTGTATTACTTTCAAGATTTATCTATTAAAGAAGTAGCTGATTTTATGGCGATTCCTGAAGGAACGGTTAAATATTATCTCCATGAAGCAAGAAATAAACTAAAGAAAATACTTGAAAGGACTGATAAAAATGGATAATTTAGAAAAGAAACTCAAAGAAGATTGGGAACATTTATCAGTACCTGATCAAAAAGTATTAGATGCAATAAAATCAGGTATGGAACAAGCGCCAAAAAAGCGTATTCCCTATAAAAAAATTGGGCTTACCCTCAGCACGATAGCAGCTGTTTTTCTATTGTATATTTATCAACAAACTGAGAGCGAAAATAACTCAAAAATGCTGACACAACAAGAACCTTTTTCTCAAGAAAAAACCGCCCAAAATGAGGCTAAATCAGAGGCATATGCTCCTTCTCAAAATACCATGCAAAAAAAAGAAGCTTTACCCTCTACTGAACAAATAAATGAGGAAACAGCTAATAAAGTAACACAAGAATTTTCTATTGAAATGGAAAGTAAACAATATGATCAGAGCTTAGCCACTATTGAAAAGCAAATTAAAGCTTCAAATGGATTGATTACCACTTCCTACAGCTACAATAATGAAAGTGAAGTTGATAAAAATGAAAGCATCATGACTCAAGATAATCGATTCATCAGAATAACGGTTAAAATCCCCAGAGAGCAAATAGATTCTTTTATTGAAGAAATTAGTGCTGCTGGCAAGATCCTTGTTAAACAAGAAGATGGATCAGATATTACAGCTGAATACAAAGATATTGAAACACATATTAAAAATTTAAAAATTCAAGAAGAACGCTTGCAAAAACTGCTAGGAGAAGCTGATAGTCTTTCCGATATGCTTCAAATTGAATCGCGTTTATCTGAGGTTGGCTACACACTTGAAACCTATCAAAACCAACTCAAAAACTTTGATCAAGAAATCAACTATACAACTGTTCATTTAGTTTTAACTGATGTTGCAGCTAATCATAACCAAACAAGTCTAGTTGGCCGTATTCAAGATGGTTGGACTGAGATGACACATGAACTAAAAAATACAGCAGGTAATCTACTTGTTTGGACAATTGTTTATAGTCCTTATCTCCTTGCTTTTGGTGTAATCAGCTGGCTAGTTTATCGAAAAGTAAAAAAGAAAAAACAAAGTAAATCAAAACCACCCGTGTGAACGGGTGGTTTGCTCTTTGGCTGAAAGCCAATGTTACTGACCTTAGCCTAAAGGCTTACGAATAAGTCCGCCAACTGTACTACATTCACGCGCAAATCCTCAAGGATTTGTTTTATTTTATCATCTCTTCGTTTCTTTCCCAGTAAAGGGATCTACATACTCCATCAAACTTAACTGTTCTGCTACTACGTCTTCTTGTATCTGGTTTCTTATATACTCTGCTATCGCTTTTTTATTTCTGCCTACTGTATCCACATAGAATCCTTTACACCAAAATTTTCTATTGCCATATTTATATTTTAAATTGGCATGTCTATCAAATATCATT
>NZ_FOHA01000022.1 GCF_900111355.1 Isobaculum melis | reverse complement strand
CGGGTCACCTTATTTGAGAAAGGCCTTGTTTTCTGCAGCTTTAGTAGCTTCACAACATGATCCTGTCTTGAAAGCTTTTTATGAGAAGAAACGTTCCGAAGGAAAACATCATCTCACAGCACTTGGCGCTGTCTCTAGAAAGCTCTGCTATATTATTTTTGCCATTTTAAAGAAAAATGAAGCCTATGAAATTCGGCAATAGAACAATTTAAATTATTGCTTAGCAAGGTCTATTTGTTGTGCACTTATTTCTATTATTCTGCTTACTCATTTTTCAGTATATTGGCTTGACTTTATATAGTTAGTCTTTCTTATTTTCCTAAACAAAATTGGCTAAATAGCTGCGTTAATAACTCATCCTGCACACTATCTCCAGTAATTTCTCCTAGTAAATCCCAACATCTTGTCATATCAATTTGCACCAAATCGACCGGCATCTCCGCATCAATTCCTACTACTACTTCATCTAAAGCAGCCATCGCTTGGTTTAATAAAGCAATATGACGCACATTAGATACATAGGTTGCATCTTTCTCTCCAGTTTGACCAGAGAAGAAGAGTGCCGCAATTTTACCTTCCAATTCTTTGACACCAGCTTGGGAAAGCAAAGAAGTCCTCACAATACTTGATGGGTCAACAACTTGTTCTAATTGCGCCACATCTAATTGATTCTCTAAATCCATTTTATTTAAAATGACAATCCGATTGCTCTCATTTGTTGCTTCAATTAACGCCCTATCTTCTGATGTTAAGGGCTCATTTTGATTAAAGACAAGCAGCACTAAATCAGCTTCTGCTAAAGCTTTACGGCTGCGTTCCACACCAATTTGTTCTACTAAATCCTCTGTTTCACGAATCCCAGCAGTGTCAATCAGCTTCAATGGCACACCTTGAACATTGACATATTCTTCAATCACATCGCGGGTTGTACCAGCAATATCCGTAACAATTGCTTTTTCTTCTTGTAGCAAATGGTTCAACAAGCTGGATTTTCCTACATTTGGGCGACCAATAATCGCAGTCGCTAAGCCTTCGCGTAAAATTTTTCCTTGTTTAGCTGTTTCTAATAATTGTGCAATATTGCCTCGTACTTGGACGGCTTTTTCTTTCAGCAATTTTGTGGTCATTTCTTCTACATCATCATACTCTGGATAGTCAATATTCACTTCCACCTGCGCTAAAGTGTCTAAGATAATTCCTCGTAAATTCCGAATCAAAGTAGATAAATTGCCATCAAGCTGACTTAAAGCAACATGCATTGCACGGTCTGTTTTTGCCCGAATTAAATCCATCACGGCTTCTGCTTGAGATAAATCAATTCGACCGTTTAAAAAGGCTCTTTTGGTAAATTCTCCTGGTTCGGCTAGACGCGCCCCATGACTTAATAAAAGCTGTAAGACTTGGTTCACAGAAACAATCCCACCATGACAGTTAATTTCCACAACATCTTCTCTGGTAAAGGTTTTAGGGCCTTGCATCACAGAAACCATCACTTCATCCGCAATCTCTTCTGTATTTGGATCCACAATATGTCCATAATGAATCGTATGACTAGGGACCTGCTTGATTTTTTTACTGCCTGAACGATAAACACGGTCAGCAATCTCAAAAGCCTCTGCTCCACTTAGTCGCACAATTGCAATCGCCCCTTCACCTGGTGGGGTTGAAATCGCAGCAATCGTATCAAATTCTAAACTCATGTTTTCACCTCATTTATTTTTTTGCAACAAAAAAGTGCCCACTCCACCCCTTGTTTATAAGGAGTGATTTCAGCACTTTGACTACTTATATCACTTGTTTCATACGTAATTTTATTCATTTCCTACTCGCACAAAATATACAGGAAATTTAGCCATTAGTCAATAGAAGATGTTTAGATAGCTTTTATTTGTCGCATTCAAAATAGAATAAGCAAATAAAAAGCTCACTTCATCTTTTTGCGTATCTATTAGATGAAGAGTACTTTTATTAAATTGACTTTTTATTCTATTTGTAGAAATGATAACTATTAAACTAATTTTTTTCTTTTTTTACTCTATTAGAAAAATAAGCAATACTTGTACCACCGATTAAAATAACGCCTATCATACTTGCTAGATAAGTAACTTTCCCACTAGTTTTAAGGAGGTTAGAAGGAGCATGATTTTCTTTTTTCAATATCTCATTTTGAAACTCTGAAACCGTTGCTTTTGTATAGATATGCAACAGCGTATGATTTGATGGTATGGCTACTGGTTCCGTCTGCTCTGTTTTTTCTGTTATTTTTGGTTCATCTATTAAATCATCTGATGAGACTTTCAAGTCAGAATCGGCTAGATTCACCTCTTTCTGTTTTTTTGCATAAATAGTATTATAAAATAATTTAGATTCAGCAAATACATTGCTAGAACGAACAAGTGTTGATACCAAAACAATCATCACAATTAAAACTACTCTACTTTCCCTCATCATTCCGCTCTCCTTCTTATGTATCACCTTATTATATCAAAAGAACAAATAGCATTACAATGATAAAAATTATTAGTAAAAAACAATTTTTTTCTTAGCAACATCTCAGTTTTAAATCCTTTCTAACAAAAACTTAATACTTTATTAATTTCCTCTTTTTATTATTAAGCGTAACGACTAAAAAAAGAGGGGTGTTTTATGAAAAAAATAAAGAATGTCGAACAAAATTGGGGGATTGCGATTTTATTAATCTGCTTTTGCTTAATCAGCTGTCTAGCAATTTATGCAGCAACACATACCTTATACTATGTGAAAATGCAGTTAATTTGGTACATAATAGGGAGTATTGCCATTATTTTATTAATGCAATTTAATGATGAAAAGCTTTGGAAAATTGCACCTTATGCTTATCTTCTAGGTATTTTTTTATTAATTATCGTTCTTTTCTTCGGTACAACGATTGGTGGCGCTAAGAGATGGATTAATCTTGGAATCATGAACTTTCAAACCTCTGAAGTGATGAAACTAGCGCTGATTATCTTTTTGGCAAGGGTTGTCACTGCCCATAATCGAGCTTATTTGAACCGGACATTTAAATCTGATAGTTTCTTATTGTTGAAAATTGGAGTGATTAGTTTGGTTCCTATTGTCTTGGTCATGTTACAGCCTGACCTAGGCACAACCATTGTTTTTTTAGCCTTAATTGCTGGAATTACGCTAGTTTCTGGTATCACTTGGAAATTACTATTTCCTATTTTCGCTTCATTTTTTTCAATTTTTGGTGGACTTTTTTACTTAGTTTTAGCTCATCGTGAGTGGTTATATAAGATTGGTTTTCATGCTTATCAATTTGACCGGGTCGACACTTGGCTGAATCCTTATTCGGATATGTCGGGTAATTCTTATCAGTTAACCCAAAGTCTAAAAGCGATTGGTTCTGGGGGAATGTTTGGTAAAGGCTTGGCGGTCTCTGAGGTGGTCGTACCAGAAAATCATACAGATTTTATTTTTACTGTTATTGGGGAGAATTTTGGTTTTATTGGCGGTTGCTTGTTATTGCTTTTATATTTTGTTTTAATTTATCGTTTTATTGTCACAATATTTGGGACTAAAAATGAGTTTTATAGCTATATTGTTACTGGTACTGTGATGTTAATTTGCTTTCATATTTTTGAAAATATTGGCATGACGATTGGGATTTTACCTGTCACTGGTATTCCACTTCCTTTTATTAGCTATGGCGGTTCTTCGCTTTTAGGGAATATGATTGCTACTGGTTTAGTATTGGCTATGAACTATCAGCATAAAGAGTATCCTTTTTCCAAAAAACATCAATTATTTTAAACTTTTTGGTTAAATAAAATCGCGCATCAGTTCACTAAATAGAATAAAAAGGACTTGAGAAAAATTTCTCGAGTCCTTTTTATTACAGCTATTTTTTACAATCACGAAAATACAACTAATTAATAATTGTAAAGTTAAATCACTTTGACTGTTTTCCACGGTATTTGGTTGGTATTCATTTTTTACAATCTATTAACCTTTTTTGATTTTCAAATTCTTTTCTCCGTAATCAACTAAAAAATCTCGAAATCTTCTTGTAGCTGGCGATAAATAATGATGCTTCAAATTCGCTATATAGAGATACCTTTCATATGTTGGGTTTGTTATATTAATTGCTTTTACTTGATAGTGACTAAGCGCTACGAGCCTTGGCATAATTGCAATCCCATAACCAAATGCAACAAATCCTGCCATTGTATGATCTTCCTCTACTTCATAGACAATATCGGGCGTGACATCCACTTCTGCTAGCATTTTATCAATAATCGGGCGAATACCACTTTTTTGATTAAATGCAATAAAGGGATAACCTGCTGTTTCAGCTAAAGAAACTTCATCATATTTTGCCAATGGATGATCTAGTGGTACAAGTAACACAATTTCCTGCTCTACAATTGGTTCAAATTGAATGGCATCATCAGGAACAATCATGGAACAAATGGCAATATCAATTTTTTCTTCTTTTAGTTCTTTCACAATATTTTTGGTATTGCCTTGGCTCAATGAAAATGATATTTTTTCATGTTGCTTATTTGCTTTAAATTCCTTTAAAAGCAGGGGGGCTAGATGCGGTCCTACTGTATAAATAAAGGCAAAATCAATATGTCCTTCATCTGGACTGGTCAATTCCTTAAGCGCCTGCTCCCCCATTTCTAATTCCTTTAAAGAACGTTCTACATAATTTAGAAAAAAACGACCATATTTGGTTAACCGAATATTTCTTCCTTGTTTTTCAAATAAAAAGGTGCCCAGCTCTTTTTCTAATTCTGCCATTGAATGGCTTAAGCTAGGCTGTGTAATGGAGAGAATTTCAGCCGCCTGTGTCATATGCTCGGTTTCTGCTAATACCTTGAAATAATTCAGTTGTTTTAAATTCATTTTTTGCTCTCCTTTTTTAATCTATAGTTTTATTCTATCAATAAACACAAAAACATGCATTAGATTTATTTATTAAAACAGTTTATATTTATATTGTGAAGTAACGCACAATGTCATTTGTGATAAATTGCACATAAATAAAATTGGAGGTATCACAATGAATCAATATCCAGAAATTTTTAAACCATTAACGATCAAACGGATGACATTAAAAAACCGTGTCATTATGCCACCAATGGGAACAAATTTTGCCAATATGGATGGTTCTTTCAATAATGAACATATTGAATATTATCGACAACGAGCGAAAGGTGGAACAGGGCTCATTACCTTAGAAAATGCTTGTGTAGATTTTCCCATGGGAACAAATGGCACGACTCAGCTTCGAATTGACAATGATCAATATATTCCTGGTTTATGGAAGTTTAATGAAACAATGCATGCTTATGGGGCTTGTACTTCTGTCCAAATTAACCATGCTGGGGCTTCAGCATATGGCTTAAGGTTAGAAGGCAATCAACCTGTTTCTGCCTCTAATATTCCTTCTAAAAAAGGAAATGCTGTTCCTCGCCCACTTGAAAAGGAAGAAATTTTGGCCATTGTGAAAAAATATGGAGAAGCTGCAAATCGCGCGCAACGTGCTGGCTTTGACTGTATCGAAATCCATGCAGGACATTCTTACTTGGTTAGTCAATTTCTATCTCCATTATATAATGTCCGAACGGATGAATTTGGTGGAAGCCCTGAAAATCGTGCACGCTTTGCCAAGTTGATTGTTGAAGAAGTGCGTCAAGCAGTGGGACCATTCTTCCCTATTTGTCTCAGATTTAGTGCGGATGAAATGCTTGAGGGTGGCAATACCTTAGAAGAAACTATGGATTTATTAAGTTATTTTGCAGATGAAGTGGATATTTTAAATGTTTCTGCGGCTTTAAATGATAGTATTCAATATCAAATTGATCAAATGAACTTGGCTGATGGTTGGCGTTCTTATATGGCCAAAGCTGTCAAAGAAAGATTTGGCAAAGTGACCGTTACATCTGGTAATATTCGTTCTCCAAAAGTAGCCAATGATATTTTAGCCAGAGGAGATGCTGATTTATTAGCTATGGGACGTGGCTTGATTGCTGAGCCAAACTGGGTCAATAAAGTGGCGCAAAATCAAGAGCATTTATTGCGTAAATGTATTTCATGTAATATTGGTTGTGCCGATCATCGAATTGCTAAGTCTCGTCCAGTCCGCTGTACAGTTAATCCAGATGTGATTCATGAGGATGCTTATAAAGAAGAGCAAATTAAGCATGACTTACAAATGGTGGTGATTGGTGGCGGTACAACCGCTCTTGAAGCTGCAACTTCTGCTGCTGAAATTGGTGCAACAGTGACTTTATTTGAAGAGAAGCCTTATCTTGGTGGTTTAGCTCGGGAAATTGCCCGTTTACCAGATAAGAAGCGAATTGATGATTATGTCACTTATTTAGAAGCAAGAGCAAAAGAATGTCCTAGCTTAACGATTCATTTAAATACACGTGCTGATTTAGCAACTATCCAACAGTTAAATCCAGATTTAGTTGTTAATGCAACTGGTGCGAAGCCTTTATTACCACCAATTTCAGGCTTACATGAAACCTTAGCATTACCAGATCGTCAGGTCTACTCAATCTTTGATTTATTACACAATATGGAAGATTTCCAAGAGTTCGAAGGAAAGCATATTGCTGTTATTGGTGGTGGTGCTGTTGGGCTAGATGTTGTAGAATATTACGCAGAGCGTGGTGCGGCATCTGTTAGTATTGTAGAGATGCAACCGGCGCTTGGGAAAGATCTTGATATGATTACTAGAATTTCTATGCTGGATATTATTGAAAAGCATGGGGTAAATGTTTATACGAATACTGCGTTAACTGAAGTAACAAATGATCATTTCAAAGTGATGCGTGATGGCGAAGAAATGGCGATTCCATTTGATTTAGGCTTTGTTTGTTTAGGAATGAAGGCTGATAATCCTTTAATGGAACAATTAACCGCTTTTGGCGCTGAAACAGGTGCAACAATTGCTAATATTGGAGATAGTAAGCTTGCACGTCGTATTTATGAAGGGGCAAGAGAAGCTAGAGATATACTCACAACTGTTCATCAAGTGGATGCACAGAAAAATATGCAAGAACAATTCTAAGGAGGAATTACGATCATGACAGAAAGAATTACAGGACACACAGAATTAATTGGTTTAATTGCTACCCCAATCAGACACAGCTTATCACCTACCATGCACAACGAAGCTTTTGCAAAATTAGGTTTAGATTATGCTTATCTTGCCTTTGAAGTCGGAAATGATGAGCTACCGGATGCGATTAAAGGAATTAAAGCGTTAGGTTTACGTGGTTCAAATGTTTCAATGCCAAATAAACAAGCTGTGATTCCTTATTTAGATCATTTATCTCCAGCTGCTGAAATGGTTGGGGCTGTCAATACAATTGTGAATGATCAGGGTGTTTTAACAGGACATATTACTGACGGTACTGGCTTCATGAGTGGTTTGAAGCAATCTGATGTGAATATCGTTGGAGAAAAAATGACGATTTGTGGTGCTGGTGGTGCTGCAACTGCGATTTGTATTCAAGCTGCTTTAGATGGTGTGAAGGAAATTGCTATCTTTAATCGTCAAGATGCTTTTTATGAAAATGCAGCACGTACGGTTAAAATGATTAATGAAAAAACAGATTGTAAAGCAACTTTATTTGATTTAGATAATCAAGATGCTTTGCGCAAAGAAATTGCGGAAAGTGCAATTTTTGTCAATGCAACTGGTGTTGGTATGAAGCCTTTACAAAATCAAAGCTTGATTACTGATTCAACAATGCTACGTCCTGAATTGGTTGTTGCAGATGTTGTTTATGTACCAAGTGAAACAAAATTATTAGCTTTAGCAAAAGAACAAGGCTGTAAAACGGTTAATGGTTTAGGGATGATGTTATGGCAAGGCGCTGCTGCCTTTGAAATGTGGACAGGACAAGAAATGCCTGTTGATTATATCCGCGAATTACTATTCTAACAGCAAAAATCCACAACAGTGTTTCATGTGAAACGCTGTTGTGACCTCTTTAAAACTTGTGAAAAAATGAACATGAGGAGTTATAAAATGAAAAACAAATACACTGCTACTGCTTTAGGTCTTTATATTAATTATATTGTTCATGGGATGGGTGTTTTAATCCTTTCTCAAAATACAGATTCATTACAAGCTCAGTGGGGAACAGATCCTGCTGGTGTTGCTAAAGTCATTTCAATGCTTGGAATTGGGCGTTTACTTGCCATTCTAATTTCTGGGCGCTTATCAGATAAATTTGGTCGTAAACCATTTATTTTCTTAGGTATGTTTACTTATAGTGCCTTCTTTATTGGGATTTTATTTAGCCCTTCTGTTTTTGTTGCTTGTATTTTTGGTGTGATTGCGGGACTTGCAAATTCATTCCTTGATGCAGGGACATATCCAGCTTTAATGGAATCATTCCCTAAAAAAGCAGGTACTGCCAACGTGTTATTAAAAGCCTTTATTCAAATTGGTCAATTTGGTTTACCATTTATGGTCGTTGCGCTAACAAATGCAAATGCTTGGTATGGTTGGTCATTTGTTCTTGCGATTGCCATCTTTGCTATCAATGCGATTTTCTTATTAAAACGTCCATTTCCAGATCAAGATGCACAACAAGCTGCTGATGGAAAAGCGCCTGAGGTTGTAACGGCAACTAAATTTAAGTCAAAACCTAAAATGTGGGTTGAAGGCATCTGTTTTGTACTTTATGGCTATGTTTCTCAAGCAACTTTCTATCTGATTGCCAACTTTATCGCCCAATATGGTGAGAATGTTGCGGATATGACAAAAAGCTCGTCCCTATTACTCATTAGCTATTATAGTACGGGTTCACTTGTCTGTGTGGCCTTTACCGCACTTGTGGCACAAAAAGTCCGTCCCGTTTTACTGGTTGTCGTTTATACCTTGATTTCATTTATTACCATTACCACAATGTGGATGATACCAACACCGCTTATTTGCCAAATTGGTTCATTTGTTGTTGGATTCTCAGCTGCTGGTGGTGTCATGCAATTAGGCTTAACTGTTATGGGTGAACTCTTCCCTGCTGGTAAAGGAACCATTACTGGTATTTTCTATACCTTAGGAAGTGTGGCTTCATTCACTGTTCCTTTAATTGCAAGCGAGATTGCAAAAACAAATGTCCAAAACATTATGTTATTTGATGCTGTCATTGCAGGTGTTGGATTTGTCTTAGCCATCATCATTTATATTCGTTATAAACAAACTGTTGTCATAGATTAAGATTCTATTTGGATGATAGGCTCTGGGAGTTAACGCCTAGAGCCGAATAAATTATGAGGAGTGAAAGAAATGAAAACTGTCACAGTAAAAAACGTCACTTTAGGTGAAGGCGCACCAAAAATTTGTGTCCCTATGGTTGGAAAAACTGCAGAGGCTTTATGTGAAGAAGCCAAAATGCTGCTTTCTGTTGATTTAGATATTATTGAATGGCGTGTTGATTTCTTTGAACAAGTCACAGACTTAGTTGCTGTAGAAGCCGTTGCAAAAGAGATTCGTGCCTTACTTCCTGAAACACCGATTTTATTTACCTTCCGCACAAAAAAAGAAGGTGGGGAAAGAGAAGTTCCTACCGCTTATTATTTTGAGTTAAATCAAACCATGATTCAAAGCCAGCTGGTTGATTTAGTGGATATTGAATTATTTATGGGGGATGAGCAAATTTCAGAAAGCATTCAGTTAGCGAAGGAAAATGCGGTCAAGGTTGTCATGTGTAATCATGATTTTGACAAAACACCTGCTAAAGAAGAAATTGTCTCTCGTTTATGTCGCATGCAAACTTTACAAGCTGATATTTGTAAAATTGCTGTCATGCCACAATCAACACAAGATGTTTTAACCTTGTTAGATGCAACAAATACTATGAAAGAACAGCATGCCAATCGCCCAATTATTACCATGTCAATGGGTGGAATTGGTGTCATTAGCCGTTTAGCAGGAGAAACATTTGGTTCAGCTATGACCTTTGGTGCTGCCAAACAAGCTTCTGCACCTGGTCAAGTTTCGGTTAATTCTTTACGTACGATTTTAGATGTCCTACATGAAAGTGTTTAAAAGAAAGGAAGGGTAACCATGAGAAAGTCACCATATTTATTGACTGTATTTTCCTTATATATCAATTATATTTTCCAAGGAATGGCTGCAATTATTTTATCTCTAAATATGAGTAGCCTTATGACACAAATGCAGACAGATAAAACGGGGCTTTCTTTTGTTATTTCTGCAATTGGCTTAGGCCGTATCTTGATTCTTTATCCAGCAGGTCGCTTATCAGATCGTTATGGTCGCAAACAAATTGTGTATTTAGGGATGCTCTGCTATTTAGTATTTTTTAGTGGCCTTTTAATCAGCCACAATATTTGGACAGCAGCCTTCTTCACTTTATTTTCTGGATTTGCAAATGCCTTACTTGATACAGGTACCTATCCAGCATTGACAGAGGCGTACCCTGAAGCCAATAGCGCAATTAGCGTATTAAATAAAGCTTTCATTTCTGTAGGGCAATTCTTCTTACCCATTATGGTACGCTTCATCACCAATCAACAGTTCTATTTTGGCTATGCCTTCCTATTCTGCTTCATTGGTGTTGCTTTAAATGGACTCTTACTATTTAAACGACCTTTTGCGGATAAGCAAACCACTCTTGGGAAATCAAAAGAAGTCACCACTTACACCCAAAAGCCAAATTTTGCGATTGAAGGTTGGATGTTGCTTTTATTTGGCTTCACTTCGGTCTCTACTTTTAATATTACCGTGATTTGGCTACCAGAATACGCGTTAACCTTTACCACCATGTCAGAAGGCAATACACTGATGTTAGTCAGCTTATATAGCATTGGTTCCTTTATTTCCGTCTTTTTAACTGCCTTTTTAGTCAAAAAATGGATCAAAGACAGCACCATGATGATGGTTTGTGCACTGATTTCCTCTGCACTGCTGATTCTCATGCTCCTAGCTCCAACAAGCTTCACTTGTATGTTAACAGCTGTCGGTATTGGTTTATTTGCAGCTGGTGGCATTTGGCAATTAGGCTTGGCACAACTCTTAGCTTTCTTTCCTCAAAATAAAGGACGGATGACGAGCTATTACACCTTGCTGACGTCTTTTTCTGTGATGCTTATCCCAATGATTACAGGCTATTTAAGCGAAATCAATATGGGGCTGGTTTTCTTATTTAATGCGGCGCTGACCCTATTAGGTGCTGGTCTAGCTGTATATATTGCTTATCGACACCGTAAATTAACCACAGCAATAAAGCTGACTTCTTTTTCATTAGAAAAAAATCGTTAAAAATAACATACAAACGATTTTTTCTACAGCATACATTTTTATCCAAGATAACTTATGCTAAAATGAAAGAAAGAACGATTAAGAGAAATGCGGTGATTGATTTGAACAAATTTAACGATATCTACTTACAATTAGAAGCAGCTATTTTAGAAAAAAAATATCTTCCTGGTGAACTACTTCCTAGTGAAAATGAACTTTCAAAGCAATTCCAAGCTTCAAGGGAAACCATTAGAAAAGCTTTAGCGCTACTTTTAGAAAATGGCTATATTCAAAAGCAGCAAGGAAAAGGTTCCATTGTACTAGATGTAAACCGTTTTGTTTTTCCTGTCGCAGGTTTAACAAGCTTTAAAGAATTGCAAGAATCACAAAAAATGCCAAGTCAAACAATTGTTACTAAAAATCAAACAGGTCCGATTTCAAAACCATTAATGGAACGGCTACACTTACCAAAAGAAACCCAAGTGATTTCTCTTGAACGTGTACGAAAAATTCAAGGGGAAGCTGTCATTTTAGATTATGACTTTTTATTAGCTGATGTCATCTCTGATATTCCTAATGAGGTTGCTGAAGATTCCATTTATGATTATATCGAAAATGATCTAGGACTGACAATTAGCTATGCACAAAAAGAAATCACAGTGGAACCTGTTACTAAACAAGATAAAGAACTTCTTGATTTAAACGGAGATAGCCATGTGGTAGTCGTGCGTAGTGATGTTTATATGCAAGACACCACTTTATTTCAATATACAGAATCTAGACATCGCATGGATAAATTTCGCTTTGTGGAATTTGCAAGAAGAAAACAAGTTTAAAAGGTAGCTAAAACGAGGGCCTTCGTTTTAGCTACCTTTGATATTTAAATCAAGTGTCCATTTTTGTTTGATTTCTTCTATCCCTTTATTGGTTAAAAGAACCGCACGGCTTTTCTCCGATTTAACAATCCATTGATTACGCAAAAATAGATGAAATAATGCGTGGCCTACACTACCTGCTACATGATGCTTTCGTTCGCTCCAATCTAAACACATCCTACAAAATTGGCGTTTTTGCTTCCTTAATTCTTCCACATTTATTCCTTCACTCATTAGAAACTTTTCTCCCTGAATAGTTAAATAAACATCCTGATCAACATAGCTAAGATAATCTTTATCTAATAAATATTGCGTCACATTTACACCTAGCTGACCAGCTAAATGATCATAACAGGTTCTGCCCTCAATCATTTTTTTAGCTTCTTCCCTCTGACTTAAGTAACGTACAGGCGTAACCTCGGTCACTGCTCCGATTGCTTCAAAAAATTGTGCAAACTCTTGATTAGCTAACTGGTAATAATGAAACCTACCATGCTTTTCCATTGTTAAAAGACCTAACTCCTTCATATTCTTCACATGATAGCTTGCTGTATGTGGTTTAATTTTTGCACTTCTAGCAAGCTCATTTACTGTATGAAATTCTCCATCCATCATTAGGTTAATCATCGCTACCTTTGATGTTTCAGCAATAATTTGAGCAAATGCTGTTACTTGTGAATCTGTCATTTTATCTCCCCCTTTCCTTAAATAAATTCCATATCTCGATACATATAGATTTATTCTCAGTATATACTTAAGTTACAGTAAAAGAAAGGAACAACATGATGAAAAAAATAACTTTAGCAACAGAAAAACTATATTTTGGCTTTCCCATTTTTATCTTAGGCTACAAAGATGATAAGTGGGGGTATAACTTTACAACTTGTAGCTCTTCCTATACTTTAGGAGACAAGTTAAATATCGGCCTTTCTAATCAAGGAAATGCCATGAAACAAATAGCTAAAAGTAATTGTTTTACTTTGAATATTCCAACCAAGGAGCAGATGAAACAAATAATTATTGGTGGCTTCAATAGTGGTGCAGACAAATTTAATTTCCCAGAATCTTTTCATTTTGAACTTTCTGAAATAATGGATGCTCCTATTATTTCAGAGTGCTGTCTCACAATAGAGTGCCAGGTTGATCAAATGATTGAAACAGAAAACCATGTACATATTTTCGCTTCAATCAAGAGAAGACTAGTAGAAGAAAGCTTAATTCATGAGCATCACCTAGATTGTAGTCAGCTAAACCCTATTCTTTATATGGGAGATAGCCATGAAAGAAAATATCGCTACTTATCTCCTCTTGAAAAGCCTACTACCTAAAAAAAACTTCCTTTCAAATTTGAAAGGAAGATTTTTTCTATCCAATTAAAAAAGCGACTGTTTCATACGGTGCAAGCTCATAGCCTTGCGTTAATTCTTTGGCTTCATCATTACCAATCAAGCGTACTGCTTTCTTGCTCAATAATTCCTCTGGTAAAGTAACTGTCGTTGCTGTGTCATAAAAGTTATTCAACACAACCAGTTGCTGTGACTTATAGGTTCTTAGGTAAGCAAAAACCGTTGGATGCTCTAACAATAAGCCTTGATAGTCACCAATAGAAATAATCGGATAGGCTTTACGCAATTGAATTAATTTCTGATAGAAACTAAATATCTCACCATGCTTTAACTCATTTTCCACATTAATTTCATGGTAATTAGCCGCTACGCTTAACCAAGGTTTCCCTGTTGTAAAGCCTCCATTTTCAGAAGCATCCCATTGCATAGGTGTTCTTGAGTTATCTCTAGATTTATCCTTAATAATGGCCATCGCTTCTTCTGTCGTATGTCCATCACTGGTTAAATGATGATAAGCATTTTGGCTTTCAACATCCTGATAGGTTGTAATATTATCGAAATAAGGATTGGTCATACCAATTTCTTCACCCTGATAAATATAAGGTGTGCCTCGCAGTAAATGGATACTTGCCGCCAACATCTGGGCCGATTTCACACGATAGGTGGTATCATTTCCAAACCTTGATAAGGCTCTAGGTTGGTCATGGTTGTTCCAAAATAGTGCATTCCAGCCATTGCCTTCAGCCATTCCTACTTGCCAATCATGTAAAATCCCTTTTAGTGCCATAAAATCAAAGGGCATTTTGCTCCATTTCTGGCCGTTTACATAATCCACCTTCAAATGATGAAAGCTAAATGTCATGGAAAGCTCTTTATCATTTGGATTAGAATAACCTACACAGTCTTTAATAGTTGTAGAAGACATCTCTCCAACAGTTATGGCTTCTGGAAGTTTGCCAAAAGTTCTTTGGTTCAATTCCTTCAAATAATCATGAACCTTCGCACCATCTGTATAAAATCTTCGACCATCACCTAGCAAATCATCTTCAAAAATAGCTGGCTTATCAATTAAATTGACTACATCAAACCTAAAACCTGTCACACCTTTAGCTATCCAGAAATTCACCACATCATACAGTGCATCTCGCACATCAGGGTTCTTCCAATTCAAATCCCCTTGTGTTACATCAAATAGACGAAGGTAATAGCGGTTTGTTTCTCCAAATTTTTCCCAAGCAGGCCCAACAAATTTTGATTCCCAATTTGTTGGCAAGCTACCATCTGCTTTTCCTTCTCTTGTAATATAGAAGTCTTCATAGGCTTTGTCACCTGCTAAAGCTTTTTGAAACCATTCATGTTGGATGGAGGTATGATTTAACACCATATCTAACATGATTTCAATATCATAAGACTTCGCTGTTTTTACTAATAACTCAAAATCTGCCATTGTCCCAAAAAGTGGGTCAATTTCAATATAGTTTGCGACGTCATAGCCATTATCCTTTTGTGGTGAGACATAAAATGGATTTAGCCAAATCATATCAATTCCTAACTCTGCTAAATAAGGAATTTTTTCTGTCACTCCTAATAAATCCCCAACACCATCCCCATTTGAATCACGGAATGACTTTGGATAGACTTGATAAATTACTTTTTGATGAAAATCATTCATAACAACTTCTCCACTTTCTTTTTACTACCCTTCAAAGGGATCTAATTTATTTAAAATACCATATTTTCTAAATGTCATTGTTAATACAAATGGTACTACAATGGCAATTCCCATTGCTAAAATAAATGGTACCCAGTATTGCGGTTGAATCGATAGTAAGCCAGGAATACCGCCCACACCAATTGCATTAGCGGTCACATTAAAGATTGAAGAGACTAATCCTGCTAAAGCAGAACCAATCATCGCTGCAACAAAAGGATAGACATATTTCAGATTAATCCCAAACATCGCAGGTTCTGTTACACCTAAATAACAAGAGATTGTCGCAGGAATGGATACTTGTTCTTCATCTTTATTCCCACGATGTAAGAAAATAATCGCAAGCACTGCTGAGCCTTGTGCAATATTTGATAAAGCAATCATCGGCCAAAGATTTGTACCACCATAATCTGCGATTAATTGTAAGTCAATCGCATTACTCATATGATGTAATCCCGTAATCACAAGCGGTGCATATAAGAAACCAAAGACTGCACTAAATAACCAGCTTAAACTACTTGTTAAACCTGTATTGACCACATTTGAAACAATATTTCCTAGCCACCAACCAATTGGTCCTAACACAACATGTGATAGCAAAACTGTGGGCACAAGCGCAAAGAATGGTACAAAAATCATGGATACTGCTTGTGGAATGACTTTACGCAACCAAATCTCTAGATATGCAAGTAAAAATCCAGCGAGCATTGCAGGAATGACCTGTGCTTGGTAGCCAATCATATTCACTTGTGCAAAACCAAAGTCCCAAAAAGGAATCTTATCTGCAGCCGTTTCTGCTACTGCATAAGCATTCAATAATTGTGGGGAAACTAAGGTTAAGCCCAGTACAATACCTAAAATTTGTGTCGTACCCATTTTTTTAGCAATACTCCACGTAATACCTACAGGTAGGAAATGGAAAATTGCTTCTCCAATAATCCATAAAAAGTCATTTGTTCCTTTCCAAAAAACGGAAATATCTGTTAAAGTCATGGTACCATTCTCAAACATTTTCACATCGCCAATAATATTTCTAAATCCTAAAATTAAACCACCGACAATAATTGCTGGAATAAGAGGTGAAAAGACTTCTGCTAAAACGGCCATCGCTCTTTGAAGCGGATTCATATTTTTCTTTGCAACTTCTTTGGTTGCATCCTTAGACACGCCATCTGTACCAGATAACTTCACGAATTCATTATAAAAAGTTGCGACTTCATTCCCAATAATCACTTGATACTGCCCTGCTTGCGTAAAGGTTCCTTTGACCATTCCAATACTTTCAATTTTCGCTTTATCTGCAAGCTCTGGATCATTTAAAACAAAACGCATTCTTGTTGCACAATGTGAAACTGCAGAAATATTGTCAGCGCCTCCAATATATTCTAATAATAATGCTGCATCTTTTTTAAAGTCTGCCATTTTAATACCTCCTTATTTTAAACTTGTATATACAAGTTGTTTTCAGAGTTAGTGTAAACCTTTTCATAAAGAATTGCAACAAATTTTTTTAATCTTCTCTTTACTTTTCTTATAAATGCTTATTTAACCCAAAAAAACATCTTACTCATTTTCAAATGAATAAGATGCTTTTTTTATTTATTTTTCGACAGCTATTTACCTATTAATACCACCATTTAATAACGCAAGTGATAGACGTATTTGTTTCGTTCAATGATGAATCAAACGTTATAATATTTTCTGAATCCTATTTTAATAATTATTAAATCATATGCTTCGACCTAATAACTTTTCCAGTCTTAATCATTCAATTTGCTATGATTGTTGAATATTCCCTAAAATAGTTGGATCCTTTATTTTGTAATCCTCACTAAGCAAGAAGACTTTCGACATGATTTCAGCTGTTCTTGGATCTTCATCTACAAAAGGCAAGAAAATACGTCCTCTATGCTGAGATTGCACAGCTAAAATTGGAATCATGCTTCCTCCCACTTGATGAACCACACCACTTCCTAAATGTACAGTATACTCCCCTAATCGTCCTTTAATCAGCACATGCTGCTGCTTCACTCGAACATTTTCTAATTTCATCAACGGGATCAATTCTTCAACAATCACACCACGGGTTTCAATTGTTGAATGGGTGGCTTCAGGATCAACGCCTCCTACATGAGCCACACTCACAACTAAATCCATATCTCGCATCACTTCTGAAAATAGTACAGGTGGAACATCCTCTAGTTTCAAACGTTTCCCATCCTTACGATTGTAGAATAGAACACCTTCAATAGTTGGTGCTTCAATATCTGCTGGTGAAAACCAATCCGCCATTGCATATAAAGTCGCAATAATATTCTCTTCATAATATACTTTACGCAAGCCATCCTCATAACTCACGACCCAATCTCTATTTTTCAGTAAAGCTACGGTTTTTTGCGGTTGAATTTGATGTCCAGCGTAGCGTTTTGATTCTTTCACCCCAAGTTCGTCTTCATTTGGTAAATACAGCTCTCTAAAGACCTGTTTAAAAGGCTGAACAATTTTTTCTGAAAAGAGAATATGCTGCATATTGCGCCACTCTCCTGATTGATAAAGATCATATGGATGAGCAATACGTAAAAGCAGCGTATCTGGTAGATCTACCATTTGCTGATTGACCAAACGCATTCCTTCTGATGTCATAAAGCCAACTTGATTTTCTTCACTAATCATCACTAATTTTTCAACTAAAGGACATAACACAGGATGTTTTAGTAATGCTTTTAATTCCTCAGCAGTAAAGGTGCTTCCTTTCTCCATCGCTTGCTCTAATGATTTTTTAGAACGACGATACTGCTCTTTTAAATTTTTCTGAAGCTCTTTTAATTTTAAGATATACGGCTCTTTTTTTAATTTAGCTGGAACTGATTTCAATGTTTTGCCAGCCTTCTCAACAGCTAATTGCGCCTGACCGTCTTCATTTACTTTTAAATATACCTCACTATCAGCTAAAGCTTTTGGTTCAAAATACGCAGCGATTTCTTTTAGATTGAAAATTTCCATTCGCCAACTAAAGCGAATCACATCTCCATCTCCGATATTTCTAGCTAGGTTTTCTAAAGCAATTTCAGTCGCTTTCCCCTCACTTGCACGGCGCTGTGCCCCAAACTGCTTGCTCTCTTTTAAAAATTGTTGTAAATAACTGTAACGATTCCAAGCGTCCTTCAATGGATTCTTTTTATTAAGTGGAACAATTCCAATACAACGTAATTTATCCTTATTACGCTTATCAGCTACCTCTGCTGAAAGTGGCTTCAATTTTAGTTTTCCTAAAGCCGCATCTGCATACAATTGTGCACGACGATGCTTGCTACCATCTGAAGTATATTTCGCACTTTCATATAACTGTTCAAAGTGTTTTTTACCAATTTCTTGATAGCTTTCCATAAACCATTTCACATCAAAGGCGCCTTCTCTGAAATCTTCATTGTCAATACCAGAATACAAACCAATTTGATCCTTATCTAGCTCAGTTGCAAAATCAGAGGTATGTGCTCTGAAATACCAAGCTGTACTTTTAAGACCTTTCCAACCGATGACTTGGCTCACTAAATCAATCCATTGTGGTGCATACATCATAGCATTTAGCAATTGCTTTTCACTAATTTCGTAACGTGCTAATGATGTTTTTAGCATTTCTACTGTCGTTCCTTTAGGAGGATGAGACTCTTTTAATAAATGAGAAAAGATTTCCCTTTTTGTATAATTGCTACCCCAAACATAGCCGCGAATTAATTTTTCATCTGCTAGCACATAGATTAAATCAACAAAATCATCTATCCCTTCAAAATCAGTGATTTTCTTCGCTAAATGGCTAACCTCAGTTTGTGTATCGCCCCGTTTTAATTCAATTTCTAAAATACGATCAATCACTTTTTTACGCACTTCATTTACTATGGGATAGGTTTCCAAAAGCTTTTCTCGATCGTGCTTTCTCATTAATTCATCAAAAATTGAATAATAACCATTTGATTTAAATAAGCTTAAATATAATGCATCAATTGGTAAAATATCTAACTTTACAGCTCGTAGCATATCTTCTAAATTCATGTGGTAAAAAGCAATATCTGTCTCTTCTTTTTCATTTTCTCGTCGTGCTAATTCATTTCTCAAAGCAACTAATTTTGCAAAATCTTCATCTGTTTCTTCATATTGATTACAGAAATGTAAAATTCTATAAATAGGGTTAATATCTTTATAAGTGGCTGGTTCACCCCAACGCTTATTTATCTCTACCTTACGATTCCATTCTTTTGTAGGGATAGCATTTAGTAGCTCTACATACGCTGAATAAAAAGCATCAAATGGGCGGTATTTTTTTTCGGACACTTTTGGAAGTAAATCTAAAATTGAAGTGAAAATCTTTTGAAAAGGTAAATCATTTATTTTTTTAGCAAGCTTCTCTATCTTTTCAAACTCAAGATATTGTCCTAAATTTTGTCGTGCGTTCTCTTCTATATCCTTTGTACTCATTCCCTTAATCAATTGATAATTGATATAATCCTGAAGTGTAAAGGCTGTATCCTTTGCCCATTTTTGCCAAATCTCTGCTAGTGGATAATGAGAGATATCACGATCTTCTTTGTCAACTTGTAGATGTTCATAAAGCACCCCAAAGTTTCCAATTCCTAGTAAACGGACATCTTTCTCATCAGACCAGCCCCATTTTGTAGTGACATATTCATGCTCTTTATGCACCTCAATTAAAGCTGTTAATTTTGTTAACTTGTCTAACAATTTACTATCATCAAAATCTGTTAATTTTTGACAGCTTCCTGATACGTTTGTTGGTAATTGAGGCAGATTGGGGGTGACATAATTTGGGTGATATAAACCAAACCCATTTCCAGTTGTATATTGCAGAGCCTTCTTTTGTTCAATATTATTAATCAGACTTTGTTCTTTTTCAGTTGGTTTTTTGATATATTGCACCCATTCTAAAGCTTCTTCAGTCGTCACGCGTTGTTTCTGATATAAATGTAATAACAAATCCAAGCCACCTAAACGCTTTTCTTGTTTTCCATCTTGTAATAGGCGCATTAATGACTGTTGCACACTTGTATCACTTAATTTCTCCAAAATATTTAAAGAACTTTGTCGAACTGCTCCTGATTTAAACCTAAATAAATCTTCCACTTTTAATGCTTCTTCCTCTTGAAGATCTAACTTGTCAATAATGCTTAAAGCATACTCACGATTTGCACTACTACGATCATTTAAGCTATCAAATAAAAAACTACGACTTGCTTCATTTTGAGGTGGATTTGCAGTTAGTGCCAATAAATTATTCCGATTTGTTGGCGTCATATCATCGGCATTTTTTAGGAGCTCACTTATCCAGCGTTGATTTTTTTGGCCATGTGCAATAATGATTGATATACCATATAAATATTGTTTGGTTAATGCTACCTGTATCCACGGAAATGGCTTTCCAGAAACAATATGCTCCTTTTCCTTTAAGCCGTGATTAATTTCCTCAATTCGATTATAAAAGGCTTCAGATACTTCTTGTAAATAAGGATAGGATTTTAAGTACCTTGATTCACTATGATCATTGTAACGAAACATTGGTTGATAAGGTGCAACCATTGACAAAGCAAAGCTTAAAACATCTAAATCTGAGCTCTTCATAATCAATGGCTCAGCCAATTCAAATTGTAACTTTGTTTGATTCAACCCCATCACAAAATATAAAGCAACTAATTGTTGATGCTTTTTCTTTTGAAGCATTTCTCTGACTTTTTCAACAACATTTTGATAGCTCTTCGTGGCAATTACCCAGAGTGCACCATAGTTTTCAATGCTGTCTTCACTAGCTAAAAATACGTCTATTTTTTCAGGATGGTCAAAAGCCTCAATTGTAATATCTAATAACTTGGCAATAATTTTTTTATCCTCTACCTCATAACCAAGCCCAGTCCAAGTGCTTATTGCTCTTTGAACAGAAGAAAAACGTAATAAGTCATGTTCTTTAATTAAATGCATAAAATAAATCAGTGAGTCAATTGTACCACTATCAGCTGTTTCTAAAATCGCTTGACGTAGACCTTCTTGACGTTGCGCTGCTAATAATAATTTTCCTAAGGCTTCTCTTATTTCGACGTTATGACTTTGGACAATTCCTTGAATAATACCATGGCTCATAACTGTTGTGTTATTTTCACCAAATAATAACGCTTCTACTGCTGCAATATATGTTGGATTTTTTTGTGTGAGTTCATCTGTCAGCTTTGCAACAAAAAAGTTATAATTCACTACATATTCATTTGTTTTCTTTGATTGGTAGTATTTACGTAACCCATAGCCTCGCTCCTCAAATGCTGTAGACTGCAACAAAATTTCTTGGATTTTCTCACAATGAGCAAAATGCTGTGGCAATTTAAATAGTAAGGCAATTAATTGATATGAATGATCTTTAGCAGGCTGTTCAGAATGATAGGATCTACGATAGGAACCGACTGCATACTGGTATTCACCTAAATTCTCACAATAACGTTGAAATACGCTTGCATCTTCCTTACCAACAAGAGCTTTTACCAAATCGAAAAGTCCCTTAGAAAAAAGCTCGGAAATTTGCTGAACATTAGCTGATTCCAATAGGGTGAACATCTCATCGACAGTGTCTCCTAGATAATAGGAATCTTTAAAGCAATCCATTTCCATTTTTATGTATTGTGTTGCTAATTGTTTTGCATAACCTTTTAACTTAGCTGTTTTTTTCTGCAGCTCTTTTTGATACTCTTCTTTTGTTTGCATTTTACGATTCCTCCTACCACATGCGTCCAGCAAGCATGGTTAATTTAATAAAAGTCAGAACATTTCCCTCTTCAATGATTAAAGGTGCCTCTAAATCCTTCACTTCTTGCTCTTCAATAAACACCAAATAAAGACCATCTTTAAAGCTTAATAAAGCATTTTCAATTGCTTGTTCAATAGGTTGTTCCTTTTTATTTTTTCGTTCACCAAAATCAATTTTCCCATTTTTAGCAGCACTTTGTAAATCTTCTTCTAATAAATAATAAAAAAGATGTTCTTCAATTGGTTTTTCATTGTATTTTTCAACATTTTGTTCAACCAATTCACTAATTAATTCTTTTAAAGTGTTTGGGGCTTTTACTTCTACTTCTTCCATTTTTAAAATAGGACGTCTTTTTCCAATTGATTTCACTTTTGTGTATAGTTTCATGCGACTCATCACCTACTTTTTTTCTTTTTATTATATCATAACTACTTAAAAAGCAGCTACACACTCTCTATACAAAAAAAGAATGCAATCATGATGATTGCATTCTTTTTTCATGTTTTAATAGCCATTCTTTACGCTGAATACCGCCACCATAACCGCCTAACTCGCCATTTGTATTAATAATTCTATGACAGGGTACCAAAAGAGAAATTTGATTGGCTCCATTTGCTCTAGCTACAGCTCGATAAGCTTTTGGATTGCCTAACTGTTCTGCCAACTCTTTATAAGAATAAGTCATCCCAATAGGAATTTTTTGTAAAGCATCCCAAACACTTTTTTGAAAATCAGACCCTAGATAAGCAATCGGTGTTCGAAATTGCTGTAAATTTCCAAGAAAATACTGTTCAAGCTCTTGCTTTAATAATGAAAGAACGGTGTTATCTCCTGGAACAATTGCTGCTTGCATTCTTTTCCGAAGCTTTTCAATTTCTGTTTCTAAGCCTCTCCGATCAACAAATTCTAATAAATAAAGAGCTACCTCATCTGCAATGGCAATCATTGAGCCAAGTGGCGTTTCAAGCCATGTAGCTGATAATAACTGAATTTCCTTTGATTTCTTAGGAACATAGCCCATAGTTCTTGTGAATGCATCGCGAAAACCATTGCTTGACTCAAATCCTGTTTCTAATTGTGCATCAACAAAAGAAGCCCCATTTCGAATATGGTTAAAAGCAAAGCCTAATCGTCTTGATCTTGCGTATTCAATAAAAGTCATGCCAAATTGCTTTTGAAATTGTCTTCTAGCTGTGTTAGCACTAATAGATAATGCATCAAAATCTTTATCCGTCCATTTTTTCTCAGGATTTCTTTCGATTTCTTCCACTAATTGCTTCACCACTGGAGATAAATAGCTTGGATTTGATAAAGGCTGACATCTTTTACAAGGACGATAAGAAGCTAAGATTGCCTCTTTAGCCGTTGCAAAAAACTCACAATTTTCTTTATTTGGTTTCTTAGCTGGACAAGTTGGTCGGCAAAAGATTCCCGTTGTTTTGACACCAACAAAAAAAACGCCCTCATAATCCCTTCTTTTTTCGATTAACATTTGATAGTATTCGTTGATTTTAATTGGATTGGTTATCATCATTGCACCTCCTATTATTCAATTGATCATTGGAAAAGCTACTACTTAGTCTAGCATGAAAAAATAGTGGAAATACCAAATAAATTAACATCTATTTCTGAGTCAAATCAATACTGTTTGTCCTCCCATCATGCTAAAATACTTCTATCAAGTAACAAGGGGGATTTTATATGGAGACTACACTTACAATTCAAAAGAAACAAGGCTATGCTCTTATTTTTAGTGCGATTTGTATTGGGATAATTTATCAACTTTTACCACATTTGACTAGTAATGCATCATTACTTCAAATAGTCGGAACTTTCTTTAATGCTGTCCTTATGGGGATTTTTATTTATTTCATCTTAAAAAAAGAATTTTGGGAATGGTTTAAACATTTTAGTTTTAAGTGGACATTAATTGGTATCCCACTTTTACTAATAGTGGGCACTATTGCTGGGATTTTATGGAATGCAGTTGCAGGTGGGCGTGTCGAAAATAGTGTAGATGCCGTGTTATCTTGGTCTTATATCCTAGAAAATATTCCATTTATGCTATTAGGTGAGGAATTATTATGTATTAGTATTTTATATGGTGCTTGGAAAAAATTAAATTTACCATTTTGGCAAGCAACACTCATTTGTTCTATATTATTCGCAGTTTGGCATCTACCTGCTTATGGTTTTAATTTATTGCAATGTCTTGTAACGATTATTCCAAGTAGACTGGTTTTAAATGGATTATTCAAAAAAACAAATTCAATTTGGGTCACATTCATTGTCCATCTAGCTTTCGATATTTTCTCTTTTCTACCAATTTTACTAAAATAAATAAAAGGCTACAAATCTAAGTGATTTGTAGCCTTTTATTGTTTCATCTCACTACTTCATAATAAATGCACCTGTAAATTCAGTTGCTAGTCCTTTCCCTTGCTGATAAATTGTTTCCCCACGTAAAATGGTTTCCACGACTTGTGCACCAATTTCACGCCCAATATAAGGACTAATTTTATTTTTATAGGCTAAATCTTCCGCTTTTAATACATAAGGTGCATCTGGTTTAATCAAAACGAAATCTGCATCTTTACCAATTGTAATACTTCCTTTTGTTGAGAGATCATAACGCTTCGCTGGATTGGTTGCAATAATATCAGCAAATTGTGTTAGGGTCATCCCGCGTTTTTGTACGCCTTCATCAAATAAAACATCCACATTATTTTGAACACCTGAAATTCCACCCCAAGCTTCAAATGCATTCGTTGTCTCTTTCAAATCTGGTGTGCAGGGAGAATGATCTGATGTTACAAAAGCAATTTCTCCTGCAAGTACTTTTTCCCACATACCCGCTTGATTTTCTTTATCACGAATCGGGGGTGAGCATTTTACAACAGCACCAATTGCATCTAATTCTGCAGTATCAAAGTATAAATAATGGGTACATGTTTCACATGTAACATCGACACCTTCATTTCTTGCACGGGTTACTTCCGTTACTCCCTCCGGACAAGCTATATGACAAATATGAATACGACACCCTGTTTCTTTGGCAAAAAGAATCGCACGTCTAATTGGCTCAACTTCAGTAAATTTAGGACGACTAGCGACATAAGCTGCTAAAGTTGTTTCCCCATTTTGATAAGCAAGCTCTCCTAATTTATCTGTAATGGCTGCATTTTCAGCATGAATAGCTAAAACCTTACCTGTTTTAGCAACTTGCTTCATTCCTTCATATAAAGCATAATCATCCACATTCATAAAGTCACCATCAATGCTACGGTCTCCACAAGTTGCCATGAAACATTTATAGGCTGCTACACCGCCATCATTTAGCTCTTGAATCCCTGTTTCTAAATTAAAGGGAACCAAGCCCCCAAATGAGGCAACATCTGTCATTAACTTCCCTTTACCTGCCTCATATTTGATTTGAAGTGAAGCACCATCAACTGTTGCTGGAACTTGGTTTAAAGGCATTTCCATAAAGGATGTAACGCCTCCCTTAGCACAGGCTTGTGTGCCAGTCAGATAACCTTCCCATTCATCACGATAGCCGCCACCAGGATCTGTAATATGCACATGGGCATCAACCATTCCAGGGCTCACAATTAAGCCAGTGGCATCAATGACTTTTTCCCCTTCTACTAAATCTTGACCAATTGCCACAATTTTACCAGCCGTTACTGCTACATTTGTTTGAACTGCTCCACCTTCTAAAATGACTGTTCCATTTTTAATGATTAACTCATACATCTTATTTCCTCCTTATGAAATGAATATTATCCTTCTTTGATATTTGTTCTCCCACTGATAAGTACTGGGATTTTTAATAACAGATAGAGCCCAAAAGCAAGTCCAAATCCAACGAACCATGATAAGCTAGAGATGATTTGTAAGGCTGGGAGAAATTGGCCACTTAAGGAAATAAACAACGCTACTACTGTCGCAATATAAGCCTGCTTATTAACGCCAGAATAAGGGTTTTGCTCATGATTTTCTTGTTCCCCCATATATAACGCATTTAAATTAATTTTCTGTTTTTTCACAAAATAAAAGTTGGCCAGCATCACACCTGCAACGGGTCCTAATACAGCGCCGATGGTATTTAAAAAAGCAAAGATACTACCCGCATTCTCCATTAATTTCCATGGCATTATCAAATAACTAATAACTGAAGCAATGATGACACCTTTTTTATAGGTCATTTTTTTAGGGAATAGAGCCGCTAATTGATAACCAGCTGGAATAATATTGCCTGTTGCATTGGTTGAAATGGTTGTCAGTAGAAAAACTAGCATTGCTAAACAAATCGCTGGAAGATTGTCCCATTTATTCACAATATCCAGGACACTCCATTCCTGCACGCCATAATGAATAGAGCCACCAATTAAGATGGCCACACTTGAGAAAGCAAAAATTGTATAACCAATGACGAAGCTGGCAGTTTGTCCAATTGCTTGATCTCTAGTTGATTTTGCATTTTGAGTAAAATCAGAAACACTCGCTCCTGGAGCTGCCCAAACTGCTAATACTGAATTCATAATAATCAGATAAACAAGGATTGGGGCATTTTGCTGCACCACTCCACCTGTTGGAACAAATGAAAGAATATTGCTAATCCCACCACCAACAGAAATTGCCCAAATCGCCATTCCACCAAAAACAAGATAAATCAGCGGATTTAAAATAGCTGTAAATTTATTGAGTGTTCCACCACCGCCCATGCCAATGAGAAGATTCACTGCCCAAAATACTGTAAAGGCAATAAAACCTGGGACACTTAGTCCTAAGAAGCTCAAATCGCCTCCTAAGGTTAAAAAGCCTGGCCAAATTTTTCCAATTAAAATAAGGAGTGCAAGCGATCCTGTATAATTTTGTAATCCAAACCAAGCAATTGCTGCCACACATCCTCTTAAAAAGCCTGGTAATTTTGCACCTAGATTGCCATAAGTTGAACGCAAATGCATCGCAAAAGGGATACCATATTTTGAGCCTGCACGTCCGTTATAAACCATAAAAGCTGCCACAGCAATGGAACTTAAAATCAAGGCTAAAATCACATGCATAGGTGAAACACCTAGCAATAAAAAGCCTCCTACAGCTGTATAATTTGGAATATTATGGACAGAACCCATCCATAAAGTAAAATAGTTTTTTGCACTCATATTTCGCTTATTTTTAGTTTTAGGTAATAAATCTGTTGGATATCCTCGTTGTTGATATGCTGCTATTTGCTCTGCTGTTACCTCTATTTTTTTCTCTGTCAACTTGACGACCTCCTATTTTTTTACTTATGTATAACTAACCAATTTCTTGTATCCGCTTCCATTTATCAACTAAATAGTAACGTAAAATAATAGAGAAATAATTAGTCAAATCAGACTATCTTTCGTATTTTTTTAGACATAATAGCTAAAACTTATCATGATGATATGTGAAATATAATACATAATCATTGAATCTTAATTTTGATGATTTAAAAAAATAGCATGAAAGCTTTTTAAATTAGTATTTATTTTATTTTCAAATACATATAATCTTGCTCAATAACTCACAATTTGACATTGAAAATAGATACTTTTTAGACAATATTTTTGTCCATTTGAAGGCTTATCAAATTCTTTTTGTTCAGTAATACAAAAAAACGCCTTAAACCAAAATTGGTTTAAGACGCTTTAATTAATTTAATAACGATTTGAAGATTCTACAACTAAATATCGATGTGGATCCTTACCTTCTGAATGTGTTTCTACACGTCCATCTTCGCTTAGATAGGAATGGACAATTTTTCTTTCAAAAGCAGGCATAGGCTCTAAAAAGACCGGCTGGCGTGTGCGAGAAACTTTACTTGCGGTTTGCTCAGCTAAACGATGAAGACTTGCTTCACGTCGTTCTCGATAATCGCCTACATTGACTACAGCAGTTAATTTGTTTTCTGCATGACGATGTAGTAAAACCTGAGCTAAATATTGTAAGGCATTTAAAGTTCTACCATGCTTTCCAATTAATAAGCCACCTTTACTGGTATCTAAATGGAAAATAATGTGTGTCTCTTTGCGTTCAATATGCACAAGTGCTGTTGCATTCATTTGTTCAGTAACTTGTGTCAAATAGAGTGCAACTTCTTTAATCGCTGCTTCATCATCACGTTCAGTAGGTGCTACAGTGGACTCATTTTTTTCACTTTGCTGCGCCACTGCTTCAGTAGCTTGAGTTACAATTGCTTCTGCTGCTACATTTTCCTCTTGAACAGGTGCCTCACTGATTTTTTTAGTGACCTTAACGATTGCAGCTTTCTTGCCAATGCCGAACAATCCTTTTTTGCCTTCTTCTAAAATGTCGATAATCGCATCATTTTTGTCGATTCCTAATGTTTGTAAGCCTTGATTCGTTGCTTCTTCAACAGTTGGTGCCTGTGCAGTAAAAGTATTCATTTGTCTACCCCCACTCATATTTTATGTGTATTATCTTTTCTTCGAACGTTTTTTATTTGGACTTTGTGCTTTTTTCAAAGCTTTTTCACGATCTTTTTTCGCTTGCTCCTTTGCTTCACGTTCTCTTTTAATCTTAAATGGATTATTTAATAACATGGTTTGACCTACAGAGAAAGCATTCCCTACAACCCAGTATAAGGATAAAGCACTTGGTAAAGTAATCGCCATAAATAAAATCAAGGCTGGCATCATATAAGTCATGGCGCCTGTCATCCCATTCGTTTGCGATTGGCCCATCATGGTCAATTTTGATGTAGCAAAAGTTAAAATAGCTGCTAGAATTGGCAAAATATAATAAGGATCTTTTTCACCTAAGTTTACCCATAAGAAGTGTCCTGCTTTAATCACTTCAGTACGGCTGATTGATTGATATAAGGCAATCAGTAGCGGCATTTGTAATAACATTGGTAAACAGCCCATCATTGGGTTGGCACCATTTTCACTATAAAGTTTTTGTTGCTCTTCTCTTAATTTTTGTTGTGTTTCTACATCTTTAGTTGAATATTTTTCTTGTAATTCTTTTAATTGTGGTTGAATTTCAGCCATTTTACGTGTGCTTTTTGTTTGCATTTGCATCACTGGTAGTAAAATAATTCTGATAATCAATGTAAAGACAATAATCCCAACACCATAATTGTTACCAAATACCTCTGACAACCAAATAATCACTCGAGAGAAATTCCAAATAATATAATGATCCCAGAAACCAGTACTTTCACTTGTAATTGGTGCAGTTGATCCTGAACAGCCAGATAAAACTACGGCCAGCATCACAGTCCCTAATAATAATAGTAATCGCTTACGATTTTTCAACACGTGATCCCTCACTTTTCTTTAGTGTGTCTCTCTTTAATACTTTAGCTAAACGTAAGACGTGTGCTAAACTTTTTTTTATTTCAGCTTGATTCATTGCTGCAACTGGTTTTCTAGCAATCACAATAAAATCAATTGTTGCTACTGTCTCATCTTTAAATTCTAATAGACTTTGACGAATATATCTTTTTACCTGATTTCTCATCACAGCATTTCCAATTTTCTTTCCAACTGATAGTCCTACACGAAAATGTTTTTGTTCAGGTTTATTTAACACATAAACAACAAATTGACGATTGGCAGTTGATTTACCTTTATGGAAAACCGTTTGAAATTCAGCTTCTTTTTTAACACGATAGGATTTCCTCATAGTTTATAGACCCTCTCATCTACATTTGGCTAAGATGTGTTTAAAAACTGCGGTGACATCCATACTTTTCAGTCATTATTTAGAAAAAAATCTCCGCTAAACTTTTCAGACACGTTCTAAAATGACTCAGTGATTTTCTTCCTATAATAAGAAAAAAAGACCACTGAGACGTTCAGTGGCCTATGCAGACAATTCTTTTCTGCCTTTAAGGCGTCTACTTGCTAATACTCTACGTCCATTTTTAGTACTCATGCGTTTACGGAAACCATGTACTTTTTGACGTTTACGTTTTTTAGGTTGGTAAGTTCTTTTCATAATCTTGTACACCTCCTGATCAAACTATCTTCTATTATATGATCAAATATTCTAAGACAGCTTTATCTATTATAGTGAAGAAAATAAAGCACTGTCAATAGAAACATGCCTTTTTTGACCTCTCACCCTAACATAATAGCATATTTCATATTAAGATGAAACAATAAATTCATGGTTTTTTATAAAAAAATGAATGGAAACGCTTTTGAACAAAATAAAGTTATCAACAATTTGGCTTTTTTATGCACATTTTTATTTTTTTATCCACATTTCTATAAAAGTCTTTTTTGAGTTTTGCACATCTTATTTTTATCTTTTTTTCAAGTTACCCACAAATGAACATCTTGTGATTTTATGATTTTCCCTATTTGTGGATATTGTGGAAAACTTATTTAAACACTGTTAAATAAGCTTTTGAATTCTAAAACTTATCCACATAGCTATGTGAAGAAAATGATTTCATCTTAGTTATACACAAAACAAATACACATTGTGGAAAACTTTTCAAGAGCCTCTGAATTAAATTGTCCACATCTTATAACTACTTGTGGAAAACTTTTAAAAAAAATGGTAAACTATTTTGTGACCACTAGGTTATATCTGAAAAATTTGGCTGCCACTGAAGTTTTCAGACATGAACTAGAGCAAGGAGGAGACATTGTGGATGATTTAGAAAGTTTATGGCAATACTTAAAAAGCAAGTTTCAACAAACTTTGACAAAAGTTGGCTTTGATACTTGGATTGAAAGTGCTGCTCCTATTCGTATCACAGATAAAAATATCATTATAGAAGTGCCATCATCTTTCCATAAAGATTATTGGGAAAAAAATATTGCAACAAAAGTTGTAGAATATTTATATGAATACACAGGACAAGAAATTTTACCAATTTTTGTAATAAAAAATGAAGAAACCTCCGCAAACCATATAAATGAAACAGAAAAAATTACCGTTGAACCAACCAAAAGAAAAGATGCTTTACTAAATGACAAGTATACATTTGATACCTTTGTTATTGGGAAAGGCAATCAAATGGCTCATGCAGCAGCTTTAGTTGTTGCTGAGGATCCAGGTATGCTCTATAATCCACTATTTTTCTATGGTGGTGTTGGACTTGGCAAAACCCATTTGATGCATGCAATTGGTCATCAAATGCTGTTGCTGAATCCAGAAGCAAAAGTCAAATATGTCAGCAGCGAAACCTTTGCAAATGATTTTATTAATTCTATTCAAACAAAGTCACAAGAGAAATTTAGAACGGAATATCGTAATGTTGACTTATTGCTGGTAGATGACATTCAATTTTTTGCGGATAAAGAAGGGACACAAGAAGAGTTCTTCCATACCTTCAACGCGTTATATGACGACCGGAAGCAGATTGTCTTAACTAGTGATCGTTTACCAAATGAAATTCCTAAACTCCAAGAAAGGCTGGTTTCTAGGTTCGCATGGGGACTATCAGTAGATATTACACCTCCTGATTTAGAAACAAGAATTGCAATTCTACGCCGTAAAGCCAATGCTGAGCGTTTAGAAATTCCACCTGATACACTGAGTTATATTGCAGGTCAAATCGATTCCAATATTCGTGAATTAGAAGGAGCTTTAGTTCGTGTTCAAGCCTATGCTGCGATTGAAAGTAAAGACATTAGCACAAGCTTAGCAGCTGATGCATTAAAGAGTATCATTCCTTCTAGTAAGCCAAGTACGTTATCGATTCAAGAAATTCAAAAAGCTGTCAGTGATTATTTCAATATTACATTGGCGGACATTACAGGTAAAAAACGCATTAAATCCATTGTTGTTCCTAGACAAATTGCCATGTATCTCTCTAGAGAGCTGACTTCAAATTCTTTACCAAAAATTGGCGCTGAATTTGGAGGGAAAGATCATACAACAGTGATTCATGCCTATGAAAAAATTGACCACCAATTACACCTAGATGATGACCTTAGAAGAAGTGTGGAAGACATTAAAGAAAAATTAGCTCGTTAAGACCTTGTGGATAACTTTCGAATAAGTCCACCTACTTACCAACAGGTTATCCACAGGTGGAAAACTTTTAACCCCATAAGCTCAGATGGATTTTCCACAGTATCAACAGGCCCTACTACTATTACTATTATTATTTATTAAATATAACTAACAAATGTCGGTTAAAAATGAAGAGAATCAATGGAGGGAAAACAGATGAAATTTACAATTAAACGTAACAGTTTTTTAAACAGCTTAGGAGATGTCCAAAGAGCCATTTCTGGAAAAACAACGATTCCAATTCTAACAGGGGTAAAAATTGTTGCTTCTGAAGAAGGTTTAACTTTAACAGGAAGTGATTCAGATATTTCAATTGAATCATTTATTACAACAGGGGATGACAATGCAGATTTAACAATTGAACGTGCAGGAGCGATTGTTTTACCCGCAAGATTCTTTAGCGAAATCGTGAAAAAATTACCTGAAGATACAATGGATATTGAAGTCGGCATGAATTTCCAAACAACCATTAAATCAGGTTCAGCTTCTTATAACTTAAATGGCTTAGATGCAAACAGTTATCCGCATTTACCAGTCATTGATACACAAGAAAGCTTTACCTTACCAACTAAATTATTAAAACAAGTCATTAGCCAAACTGTTATTGCTGTTTCCACTCATGAAACAAGACCAATTTTAACAGGAATTAATATGGTCATTTCTGAAGGGAAATTATTTGCTGTTGCAACAGATAGCCATCGTTTAAGTCAACGAGTTGTACCTTTAGCAATGGACATGATTGATGGAGACAAAACTTATAATGTCGTTATTCCTGGGAAAAGCTTAGTTGAGCTTTCTCGTACTATTGATGAAGATGTTGATTCAGTTGAAATGATGATTACAGAAAACCAAGTCTTATTTAAAACAGAAAATATGTTATTCTATTCACGCTTATTAGAAGGACATTATCCAGATACATCTCGTTTAATTCCAGACTCAGCTTCAACAGAAATTACTTTCCAAGCTGGTACTTTGCTAGCAGCTATTGATCGTGCTTCGTTACTGTCACATGAAGGAAAAAATAATGTGGTAAAAGTAGCGATTACACCTGAAAGAGTTGAAATTTCAGGAAATACACCAGAAGTTGGGAATGTCAAAGAAGATATTGCTTATGTTGCGGTTTCAGGAGAGCCACTTGAAATTTCATTTAACCCAGATTATATGAAAGATGCCTTGCGTACTTTTGCAGGTGCTGAAATTAAAGTGAAATTTACAACAGCTGTTCGTCCGTTTATTATCGTTCCTACAGAAGATGATCAAACATTTGTACAGTTGATTACACCAGTTAGAACTTATTAATAAAATATTATTTGACATTACGAAAACCAACGAAAAGAAAAATATTGTCATTAAACAAAATAAAAAACATACTAAGATTAGAGGGTAAAGTCATCGACGGATGACTTTACCCTCTATTTCCCTATTTTTAGGTATATAGTAAGAAGTGAAAGGA
>NZ_FOHA01000008.1 GCF_900111355.1 Isobaculum melis | reverse complement strand
TTACCATGATCAAAAAAAATCTAGCTGGTGGTTTTGACTCTAAAGCTGGAAAAAAAGTTCAAGAACAATCTGAAGACAAAAGAAAAAGAATTTCCGCAGGAGAAGAAATAGCCTATGAGGTAAAAAAATCATGTTCCACAAAGGGATGGTTTTGAAATTTACTAGAAGAAAAGCTACATTTTTTCTATCCCCATTGGCAAAATAAACTTATTTTAAATTATCCATTGCTTATTCCGAACTATTTATTTATACTTAGGATTGTAGGATAGAATTTAAAGAACGTCAAAATAAATAAAAAATTGGCACTCCGAAGTTTGGCGGAAACCGAACTTTAGAAGCCTTGTAGAGACAGCAGACACTGCCCAACAAGTTGCCAATAATCACAAACAATTGCTTGTTAGCTTTTTAATAATGTACTCAACAATGGATAGGTTTTCTAGTGGGACTTTTGTTCATTCTTTGGGTGCATATTTATTTAGCTATGGTTTTGTTTAAAGATTATTGATGATGGTATTGGGATATTTTCTCAATGCCTTTTTTATTTTCTATCCTGCGTTTTGAGTATTATATTTTAAGTCGCAGGATAGAAGTAAAAAACAGCATAAAAAAATGGCACTTCATAGCTTGGCGGAAACCAAATCTATGAAGCCCTGTATAAACAGCAGACACTGCCTATACAAGTTGCCAATAGCCAGCACCGAAGCACTAGCTTCTTTATTGTACCTAATTTTTTGAATTTTTTCAATAAGGGTTCTTTGGTGTATCTATTGAAAACGGTATTGGTATAGTTGACCATTATCGTTTTTTATTTTATGAATGCGCAAAAATGATAGGAGGAATTCGTTTGAAAAAAAATGGTGCAAGGATTATTGAATTGTCGAGAAAAGTGATTGATGATAGTTATACTGTAGTGGATTATTTGGAAGAAGGGGAAAATCGCGAGGCACAAGAATACTTAGCATTAGCAAAAGAAGGAATGGATCAGTTGTGGTATGAGATTGGAGTCGCTGAGGGGACAGCAGAGACTGGGAAAGATGTGAGTGAGTTGATGTATTTGATGCAGTATATTTATATGGCAAGTACTGGATTGACGATGGCGAAAGGAAAAGTTAAGTGTTAAGTTAAAGAAAATAAAGAGGTACGGAAAGTACCTCTTTAAGTATTGTTTTGGCCTTTGTACATCCTATCCATGAGAAGTCACCGGAAACATAAAAGCGCCACTAAATAAATTCATTGCATCGCTTCCACGAACAAACAGCACATCATCTAAATCTAGTATCTCACTTGTTTCAAATTCATCAGTTGGTAAGTTGGGCATAAAATGAAAGACAATCTTTTCCACACCTTTATCCACAATCACATCTAAGACATCATTTAAATCAACCTCTGCCTTCCCAATGACATCAAATAATTGAAGGTCCCCCTGTTCGATGCTGTACAAAACGATAACATCTAACGCTTCAATATAATAAATCGCATCTTTAAAAACGACAATAAAGTAAAACAATAACAAATGCGTATTATGGAAAACTTCTATATTTGCTTTTTGTGAATGAGCATTTTTGACAAAGTCTTTTAACAGTAGCCAATCTTCCTGATGATCAATTGATAGCTTCTTTAGTTCACTCGTTTTTGCTTTCCTCGGTTGATTGACTAACTGTATAGCCCGCCATTCATTCACTCTTGCAAAGCCAAATTTAGGATAAAAATCCAAGACTTCATCATTTGCAAACAAATAAATAAAGTCGCAAAGTGGCTCGTATTTTCCAATTACATAATCCATCAATTGCCTTGCTAATCCTTGTCCAATGTAATCTGGATGAGTCATAACCGTTCCAATTTGAATCGTGTGATAGGCTTTACCTGCTATGCTCAAATCCATTTTATGTACTGAGACATTGGCAATAATCTTACCTTCATCAGCAAATGAATAGCAGATATAATTTTCTCCCCATGCATCGCGCTGATACCATGGTTTAAAATCTAATTGGAACACTAGTTGTGCTAGCTCATTAAAACTCTCTTTTAGCTGTAAATTTTCTTTATAATCTTCAATCAATTGGTAGCTCATCTTGTTCTCTCCTTTGGCTATTTCCATTTTCAGTTTAACCTATGTAAAAAAAGAAACAGCAGCTATACTGTTTCTTTCTCTTCCGGAGAATCCAAGAAAATGGTGCAGACAATTCCTACAACTACACAGACAACTGCCATCACAATTAATCCTAGCTGACTTCCGATATTCCCAGTTGTTGGCCAAAACTTTACTACGCCTGTTTCAAACAAAGTAATAATTGCCGAAACGACCACACCTGCAACACCATAATAAACTTGTGCTTCATAGCGTTTTAATAAATACCCCATTAATTTTGCCACTAAAATAATGCCTACTACCGAACCAACCATAAATGGGATGATGAGTAGTGTGGAGCGAAAGGCTTCGTTTGCGGCCTCCCAATTGCCTTTAATCAGATAGGCAACCATATCAACTGATTGGCCAACTGCATGATAAACAGTGCCGTATTGGTTGATAACCATCAGCATAATACTCCCGCTGACACCTGGTATCGACATCAACGAAACTGAAAAGCCTCCTGCAAATAGCATCGCAAAGGCATCATCAAAGCTATCTAATGCGGGAATGGCAATATAGGCATCACTGCCACCTTCACCGAGTTTCGTTAACAAGGTTAGTCCTGCAAGTGCTGCTACTGAAACGAGTAGGTAAACAGGCTTGAAGGGGATTTTCTTCATTTTTTTCAAAACTAAGGGAATACTACCGATAACGAGCCCAACAAAAAAGAGGTAAGACTGGATAGGATAAGCTTCACAGACCCATAAAATGATTTTGGTGGAAGCTAAAATGCCAATTGCTGCCCCAATTCCAATGGGGAATAAAAATTTAATCGCTTTTTTCTTGTCTTGTCTAAAGTTGTTAATTGCATCTAATATTTTTTCATAAAGTCCAACAACAACTGCAAAAATACTTCCTGATAAGCCAGGTATCACAAGTGCAATGCCGATTAAAAAGCCTTTAATTGTATTGATCAGTGCCATATTTATTTTGTTCTCCTTTAATTTTCAAATCTGATTATATATGCTCATTCTGTTATATAACAATAATTATAGCGTTTATATAAGCAGAACTCAATGATTTAAGGAAAACTTAAACCATGTCCGCTAGCTGTTTAAATTAAAAAAATCGCTACAATTTCTCTTGAGAAAAAGTAGCGATTCATCTAGTCCGTGTCTGACAACTACAGTGGCATCCGAATTTTTCAGACACGACCTAATTAGAATGATTTTCTTATCAGTTTATTTTTTTCTACGAGATCTAGATTCACCATTTATTTCATGACGAAGTTTTTCTACTTCTCGATTTTTTTCTTTAAATTTTTTTCTAAGGATATACAATACAATAGCAACAGCTAGCAGTGCTAGTATACCACCAACGATAAGATAGAGATTTGAATCTTCTTTCTTGATGGTTACATCTTGTTTGTTTAGTGTATCTGCTTCGTCTTTAGTTATTTCAAAATCTTCAGTGAAATGCCATGTTTCACCTTTAGACTCTGCAACTAAATCTAATGTATACTTACCAGCTTTCAAAGCTTCCCCATTTAATTTAATGGGATAAGCAAATGAAGAATTAGGCGCCATTTGCATGTCTGAGGTTTCAGACTCATAAACAATTTCTTTTTTCCCTTTTTCAGTTACACTAGCTTTTACTAATAGCTTATTCTGAAATTTAGGTTTTGTATTTTGTAAAGTCGCAGAAATAACATTTCGGTTATTAATTTGTTCAGCAATGACATTTTTTAATTTTAATTCAGATGCAACTGGCTGATCATTTTCATTCAAAACAATAGCAACTACATACGCATATTGGTTTTCGATAGATAAACTTGCTTCTTCTTTGTCCTGCTTTTCTTGTTTATTTTCAGTCGTTTCTTTTTGTTCCAAAGTAATTCCACCGGCCAAAATTCCATCAAATGCTTCTTTGGGTATGCTTACCGTTAGGTGTAAATCAGCAGTTCCTTTTGCTGGAATTGTGACTTCTTCTTCTATGCTTTTAACTAAATCTTCAATGCGATATTGAATTGTATCATCTGGTTCACTATTTGACACACCATATTCCACAACCCCATTTAGATTAGTTGTCGCTGTTTTAATCGTTGGAATAACAGTCACTTCTTTATCTGTCGCATTTTTTAACTGAATCGTTAAAGTTTGCTCTGTAAGAGGGGTAACCTGTAAATCATAGTAGGTTTTTTGTTTATCCTGCTGATTCTCTGGAATAACTGGTATAACGCTAAAATTTAATTCCGATGCAGCTACATGTCCATAAGTTGTACCTGCTATTAGACAAAATATAGCAGCAAATGTGATAACGATTAATTGATATATTTTTTTCATTTTGATTTTCCCATTCCCTTTTGAAAGTCAGATACAGGAATACGCCTCAATCGGCATATTCCTGTAAAGTTTAATTATTCATTTGCTGGAAGACTAGATAGTGTCCATGTTAATGATGTTGAATAAGATTCTGCTAACTTATCTGTAGTACCTGGCACTGATAATGTAATGCTATCAGTTACAGAATAACCTGCTTTACTACCATCATCATTTAGTGCTTCAGTGATACCTGCTACATCACCAAAAAGATACGACCAAGTTCCCCCACCTTGTCCATCAGCTGCTTCAACAATTTTGTCAACAACACCTGTGCCATCTGGAGTTAAACTAAATGCTGCTTTCACAGTTCCTGGTGCAGTTGATTCTGAAATACTTGCTAATGTACCATTTGAAAATTTGATTTCAGCACCTGTTAAAACTTTTCCAGAAGTTGAAACAAATTGACCATTTTGTTTAACGCCTAATGTCCACCCTTTTAATGTACCACGAGTATCAGATACTTGGGCAAAGTTTGGTACAAAACGACCATCTTCTAATTTTTGTGCTTTTGCTTTATAGACTTCATCTTTAGTTGAAATTTTGTTTGAACCAAAATCAAGAGCAGAAGCATAGTCTAAACTTAACGGGCCATCTGTTCCTGGCTCGATTGGTTTATCAGGATCAGTTGGATCTACTGGTTTAATTGGTTTACCTGGATCAGTTGGATCAGTTGGTTCAGTTTTCTCTTCATTTGCTGTAAAGTTTGTCACTGCATCTGTATTTCTAGTTTTTGGTGTTTCCTCAGCTGCAAATGTATTTGTGCTATTTCCTAAAACAACTGCGCTTAATAATAATGCGCTTAATGTCATGATTTTAAATTTTTTCATTTTTATTACCCCTTTTCAGTTCTTATTCGTTATTTGGTGTTGAAGCTAATGTCCATGTTAATGATGTTGAATATTTCACTGCATCAATTGGTGTAGTTCCTGGAATGAATAATGACACAGATTTATTTTTCTTAACTGTTTCTTCACCGTCTTGAATATCTTCTACAGTACCAAATAAATCAACCCATGTACCACTACCATTTCCTTTAGCTGCGGCCATAACTTTAGCACTATCACCATTTGGATTTAATTCAACTTCATAAGTAGTTGGTGCAATAACACCTTCCACATTAGAAACAGCAGAACCGTTCGCTAATGTAATCGCTGCTGATGTTAAAACACTATTTTGTGTTTCTTCATTTGTTAGTTGACCATTTTGTTTAACAGTTAAAGTCCAACCAGCATTTGTTCCACGTTTATCAGAAACTTGGATATAGTTAGGACGAGGTCTAGTCAAATCTGGACCAGTTTTATCTGCATTAAAGTAATATTGTGGATTAGCATAATATGTAACATCTTTAGATGTTATTTTATTTGAACCAAAATCAATAGATGAAGCAAAATCAATCCCTAAAGGACCACCTGTACCAGGATCTGGTTCATATGTTGGTGGATTGGTTGGATCAAAAGGATCTACAGGGTTATTAGGATCTGGATCTAATGGATCAACTGGACCTGTAGACTCTGTATCCGCCTCAAACTCAACAACCGCATTACTGTTATAGCTTTTATCTATCACAGTCTCATCTGCAAAAACTGCTTGTGTACTATTTGATAGTACCAGTAAAGCTAATGTTACTAACGCACTATTTTTAACTATTTTTTTCATTTTCTTCGTTCCTCCTAGATACTTTTTGTTTTATATTTATCAATAGTATTGAACCAACAATTGTTAGGCCAATAACCATTAAATAACCGGAATTTTTTTCTCCTGTTGAAGGGAGAATTTCTTGCGAGCGTGTTAATGGGATTACTTCTGAATAATCAATAGAATAATCTGGTTTGGATTCAGTTTCAGGTTCATATTTACCATAAAAACCAATTTCAATCCTACTACGATATTCAATATCTTCAGAAGCTTCAATTAATCTTAAAGGAACAAACAGTAGAAAGATTAATCCTATTGAAATAAAAATGAAGCTCATTTTATTTTTTTTCAAACTGTCACACACTCCCTTATTCATTCGCTGGAACATCTGCTAATGTCCACTTCATCGAACCTTTATATTGACCTGCTTTGACATTTCCTGGCTTAACATGTAAGTAGAAGCCATTTTTCCAAACAGTCTGTTCAAACCAACCTGCTGATACATCATAATTTGTATTATCTATATTTGTGTGTATCGCGATATCTATCGGACTTTCAGACAGCTCTTTAGAAGTGCCATCTTCAAATTGATACATTATGCCCCCATCTAGGGGTTCTTGAGTCGTTCCATAATGTAATGATTCACTCATTGCAACTTTTAATGTCCATTTTTGCTTTTGATAACGTGTGTCTTTAATTTTTAAAGATTCCGTCATTGGTAACGGATAGTAATCTTTAGGAACTGTTTTGATTTTCAAATCTTTAAAAACAATTTGAAGAGGTGCTTCTTCAAGTGTCAGTTCTCCTTGTATCACAGTAATAGGTACTTGGACTGTGACTTCAATAGAAGACAGCTTACTTTTGATTGTCACTTCTATTGTTGTTTCTCCAAGCGCTAAAAATTCTTTACGTTCTACAACACCAACTACTGTAATCGTATCATTAGGAAATGAACTCGTTAATTTTCCTACTAGTTCAGGAAGAATCAAATCATCTGTACTACTACCTATTGAAACAGTCGTTGGAATTCCTTCTCCACTTGGAACAGCTGCATATTTCACTGTAGCATTAGCAGTTACACTTTCAAAATTTTGACTGTGTGATCCATTGATTGGAATGATTAAAGAATCTCCCGATAAATAATCAGTAACTTTTTCTGAATAAGCATCTACATCTAGTATTAAATCAATACTTAAATTTTGGTATTCCATTGTCTGTAGCTGTTCTTTTGTTGTTGCAATGATAATATTGTGTTCAGTCCCTAATGTTAGGGTGAAATGAGCGGTCATATTTTCGCCCTTATCATTTTTTATCTCTAATTTTTCAACATCATTGGCTGATAGCTTAAGAATTTCATCAACTTTTAAATTCATTTCATAACCATTTAGATAGAGATTTTTACTTGTTTGCTGAGGTAGCACTTGTCCAACGGTATATTCAGCTTTCATATTAGGAGTATTAATTCCTCCAGTAATTGTTAGCTTTTCATAAGGTGCTGGTGTAAAAAAACTATGCTCAAAGGTTTGAACAATCCCATAACCGCCAATTTGTCCCAACTCCTCAGGAGGGGCCTCCATTTCAGGTGATGCCGTAACGCTCCAGCTCATATTTGGTTTGGTTAACAAATAAATCTCTTCACGTCCACCGACAGTATTTCGTCTAAGTGTAAAAGTTGTTGGAGTCTCCTCATAACTATACAAATTATCAGGTAATGAAAAAGTTCTTAGAATATCATCTTTATTAAATTCCAAGTAAAAATTCTCCGTGATTTTATAAGGGATTAAGCAATAAATATCTAATTCGTTGCCTAACATATCATAAACTTTTTGTGAATATTTTATTTGTTGATTTCGAAACAGTTTAGTAATGATACCTTCTGAAGGCATCTCATGCCCAACTGGATAAATACTCATATCAAAATATCGGTTGGGCGCTTCATTACGTGACTCAACAGTCCATTCTACAATAAGTTTTTTTCCTTTATATTCTCCAACATTTTCAAATCTATAAATATCTCCAATTTTTATTTCAGTTTCGTAATCTAAAGGCATTCCATTTAATAACATTCTTGTATTGTCGTTAAACTCTAATACAACTGTATTTTCTGGAAGGTTTAAATCACTATTATCAACAGCATTTCCCTCATGTGTGATTAAGGTGTTTAAAGGAGAATATTCTAGAGGAATCGACGGATCTAATCTTTGATTTGGAACCCGTGAAAATTCTTCTGATTGAATCGCTTCTTCTAATAAAGGCTTTTCTTCTAATATAGGATCTTCTTCCTGATTATGTACTTCTGAATCTGAAATGGATGTATCTAATGAACTATCTTGTTCATTATTTAGATCATTTTCGTTTTTATTATTTGATAACTTGTCTTGCTGCTCTATTTCCGTATTACTTTCGGAAGGTTTAATTTCAGAAATGTCATTGTTATTCTGATCTGCAATTTCAGCAAATGACAGATGGTTCATCATACTACTGAATAAAAATAACAAAACAACATATGTAACCTTTTTTTTCATGAGCATCCTCTCCTTTATTATCACTGTTACCTATTTTAAAATAATTGTCGCATTAGCGGAATTACCATTTAAAACTATTTAATCAGAACATATCTTTTCTAAGAAACGGATTTAACTTGAGCCATTTCTTTTAAATTCAAAATACGTTCCATCTGACCCAAAACCAATAATAACACATTACAAGCCATTATTCCTTTTATTTTTTTATGCATTTATCAAAAAAAAATAAAATAGATAACTAAGCATATTCCTTGATTATATTCAAATGATATACTATCAATAGATAACATGAATAATTATTTATACTAGTTATTTCTAAAAAAATATACTAAAGTAAATCTATAACTATTTATAAAAAAGGAGAATATATGATTAATTTTTTATTAGAAAAACAAAGCAACCAAAAATTAAGTGTGCTATCTTACTTAATATTTTGTGAATCAAAGACAGCAAATATTGTTGATATCATAAAAGATTTAAATTTATCAGAATTTTTAGTTACAAAAGCGATTAAAGGTATTGCTGCTGATATTGAAACTTATAAAATACAGAATTTAACCATTCAGTTACAGGAAAAAAAGGCTACATTAGTACTTAGTGAAACTGATTCTCTCCATAAGCTTTCTTGGTACTATATAAATGATTCTATTTCTTTTAAACTTTTTGACACCATTTTCAAAAAATCCCTGACTTCACTAGAATCATTTGCAAAGCAACAATTTATTAGCTTTTCGAAAGCGTATCTTTTAAAAATAGAAATAGAAGAAGAATTAAAAAAGCATGGCATTCAGATTACTTCGGATTTATCTTTCACGGGACAAGAATCCACTGTACGTTTTTTATTGTTTCAAATTTATTTCACTAGTTTTAATGGGCTCTCTTATCCTTTTAGTTCAACTATTGAAAAGATTGTGACTCAATTTACACAATTGATACAAGGGCTGCTTACAACGAAACTTTCTGAAACACAATTATTAAAATTAACTTTTTTCTCAGCGATTACTTTTGAAAGAATCTACCAACAACACCATGTTTCATTTACAGAGGATGAAGCATTTACTCTACAAAATGAGTCGTCTTTTACTTTAGCAATCAATGATTTTTTTAAAGAGCATACAACCATGAATGATGATTTCATTCAGTCAGAAACGCAATTTTTACAAATATTCTTAATTTCCGAAAAATTAATAATGGTTGATAAAGAAAATATTCTTTTCAAAAAAAATAATGTTTTTCTTAAAATTGAAAGCATGACACTTCTCTTTTTTGATAGTTTCACACAATACTTTAAAAAGCCCTTATCTCAAAAGTTAACGACAGCATTAGAAAAAGAAATTTTTAGAATTAATTATGCTTTTATTTTTATTAGACCCTTTTATTTAAAGTCTTATTTTAAAATAAATGACCCGTTTATTAAGGAATGTTATCCAGACTTTCACGCATTTTCAACCTTATTTATTTCAACATTATCTAATCAAATAAGTGATTTAGAAGAACCTCATAAAGACTGTCTTCTTCACGACTATCTATTTGCATTGATTCAAATAATTCCGAATACTTATTTTAACGAAGCCATTCATATTTGTGTTGATTTTTCATCTGGTCCTATCTACAATCACTTTATTGGTGAAAAAATAAAATTATTTAAATTCTTTAACATCCGAATAGAACGTTACTTATCTAAACAAACAGATATCTATTTATCCGATATCCTTTTACCAAATATTCATTGTAAAACACTCATTTGGAACACTTTGCCTCTTGCTTCTGATTGGGAATCTTTAGGCAATCAAATCATTCGTATCAATAATGAAAAGTTAAAGAAGAGAATGCCCCATATGTAAAAGATTTACTACTATGCTCAGTTGAAAATAAGACTCAATCTTTCTAATTCTTTACCTATCATTTAAAATAGAAGCTGAACCAAAAAATATTTAGGTTCGAGCACCAATCCCTTCAGCTCTAGTATTGTCATGCTTCTTGTCATACTTCTTGTCATGCTTCTTGTCATGCTTCTTGTCATGCTTCTTAGGATTTTAATCCTTAGAAACATGATACAGATTGAACATGGTTCAACTCTGATCCTTATTTTCTTTCCTTAGAAGCATAATACAGAAGAAGCATGATACAGATCGAACTTGTTCAACTCTGATCCTTATTAAATTTGTTGTGATCGAAGCGTAGCGTAGTAGATACCAACCATCATCTACTCACTTATATTCGCAGTGACTCTTAGCAATTGCAGACCGAACACTCCTTTTGACCACCGTTTACAGAGGTAATTTATGTTTTTTAGAAACAATAAAGGGTACGAGATAAAGCTGAAAAGTTTTATCTCGTACCTTATTTTTGATTTTTTTGCTAATCTCATTTGAAAAAAAGAGCCATTTGAGCTATGATTATGAGGTAAATAAGATAAAGAAAGGATTTCTTTATTATGCAGTTTGGTCAATTTAGAATCGGTATGCGCACGTTTAAAACAGGTGTAGCTGTTGCAAGTTGTATTTTAATTTTTGCTTTATTGGGTCGTGGGACACCAATGATTGCTTGTTTATCAGCAGTCTTTGCGCTTCGAACAGATTTAGAAAAAACCGTACAATTTGGGAAAAATCGTACACTAGGCAATACAATCGGCGGAATTGTTGCACTACTCTATACATTAATTTCCAGAAACCTAGGCGACTCACTACTTTTACAAGTAGTTGGGGTTCCAATTGCCATTATCTTATTAATTGTTATTTGTGACGGACTAAATTATAATGATGGGATTATCGGTGCAGTTTCATGCTGTCTGATTATTATCTTTACCATCTCAAGTGATCAAAGCATCATTTATGTCGTAGAACGTGTTGTCGATACCTTTATCGGTTCATTTATTGCCATTTGTGTCAATTATTTGATTCCTACCCCTGAGGCTGATAAGGTAGTGGAGATCAAGAAAGCAGAAGAAAAAAAGAAATAGAAGATTTAAAAGAAGATTAAGCTTTTTAATAGCTAAAGGAAAACAAGGGCTAGACAAAACGTTAACGTTTTGTCTAGCCCTTTAAATTACTTCTAAAAAACATAAATTACCTCTATAGACGGTGGCCAAAAGTCAGGCTTTTCGGAAATTTCAAAAAATCCAACAAATACAAAAAGCGTATTGGTTGGATTTTCCTCCAATTTCTCAAGCCTTAACGACTTTTGTCTCCACCTTATTTTTCCTTTAGTTTGATGCGAAAATCCAGTCGTTAAAGATTTTATGTCCTGCTTTTAATTCACCATAGGGAACCTCATATTCTTTTCCCTGCTCTGATTGATTCACTAAAATCTCTTTATAATAAATAGATTTTGGAGAGAAAAAACCGATTGATTGATAGTCCTCATCAGCTAAAATAAACTGGCTACCAAGTAATTCCGTTTCTGTGACATCAAGTGAAAAGGTAACAAATTTTCTTTCTCTGAAAATTTGCTCTTGATAACTAAAATAATGGCTGTCATGGTTTTTCCCTAAATATGTAATTGGATAACGAACAGTGGCTTCTTGATAAAAAGGCAATGCCCGGATTTTATCAGGAAGGTACAATCTCGTATAGAATTCTTTATCATTTTTTTGATAATACTGATAGCCTAATGGTCCCATTTTCCGATCACGGATTTGCATGCTTACCTTTGTCACTAAATCCAGATAGGACTGATACTTGATACTTTGAAAAGTTGTCCAGAATCCAGATATAATCAAACTTAGACAAAAAAAGAGGCGCCATTTTTTTGCATGTTTTCTTTCTCGATAAAATAAAACAAATAATAAACCAAATATTGAAATCACTATTAAAATAAGCCATAGTAATACATGGGATTCATACCAGGTTTCTGCTGCTTGCCAGGTTGATGCGTTCATCTCTATTCCTCCTTTGGATATAAAAATGGTCGGAACAAAACTCAAAAGTTTTGTTCCGACCACATAAATTACTTCCATAAACGGTGGCCAAAATTCAGATTCTTTTAGCTTGAGTGAATATCCTGTTTAATTGTTTGTGGTGCTTTTTTAGCTAAATTTTCGATAATATCTTTGACATCTAGCCCAGTTGTTGCTTTTAAGGTTTCTTGGGTAGAGGCTAATAAATTGGTCGCATAATTGGTTACGCGATTGGCACCACTGCCTTCGCCGCCTTGACCAGTATCCACAACTGTAATTTTTTCGATGTTACCCATTGGTTGCGCAGCTTCTTTCATTAAGTTTGGTAGCATTTCGATAACCATTGAAAGAACAGCTGCTTCGCCATATTGTTTGAAGGCTTCTGCAATTTTTTCTTTTGCCTCAGCTTCTGCTTGTCCTTTGGCTAATATCGCTTCAGCTAGCGCTTGTCCTTCTAAACGAACTTGATTGGCATTTGCTTGTGCCATTGCTTCAACACGGAACTGCTCAGCTTCAGCTTCGGCTACCTCTCTTGCTTTATTCGCTAGCGCTTCTTGCTCTAATGCATAACGATCTGCATCAGCTTTTTTCTTCACTTCTGAATCATATTGTTTCTCACGACGAGTAATTTCTTTTTCTTCTAATTCAATTTGTTTTTGACGCTCAATAATTTTAACTTGCATTTCTTGTTCGGTTACTTGTTGTTTGGCAATCGCACTTTCTAAACCATAAGCTTGGTCGGCTTTGGCCTTTGCAACATCTTGTTCTTGTTTATAGCTAGCTAATTTTAAGCCTTTTTCTTTCTCAGCCTCAGCGACTTCTGTTTCTCGCTCTAACTCGGCTTGTTTCGAACTTTTCTCTGCTTCCGCACGTTTAATTCTCGTTTCTTTATCCGCTTCTGCAATAGCAATATCTGCATCACGTTTGACTTGCGCAATTCTTGGTTTACCTAAAGCATCTAAATAACCATTTTTATCTTTTACTTCTTTAATGGTAAATGAGACAATAATTAAGCCCATTTTTGCCAAATCAACACTGGCTACTTCTTGCACACTTTGGCTGAATTTATCACGATTTTGATAAATTTCCTCAACAGTCATTGAACCTAAAATCGAACGCAAGTGTCCTTCTAAAACTTCTCTTGCTTCATTTTCTAATTCTTCTCTGGTCTTACCTAAAAATTGCTCTGCTGCTGTCGCGATTTCTTCAATGGAAGAACCAATTTTAATAATTGAAGTACCATCCGCCATCACCGGTACACCTTGCTCTGTGTATACTTCAGGTGTTGATACATCTAACTTACTTGACAGTAAACTAATTCTATTTGAACGTTGGAAGACAGGCAAGACAAAAGTACCGCCACCACGAACAATTTTAATTTTATTATTTGAGTCATCTTTATGAACATTGCGACGCCCTAAGTAACTACCACTCACAATTAAGGCTTCATCAGGATTAGCTGTTTTGTATTTGGAAATAAAAATAATTAACATCATCACCACAACTAAAGCTGCAATCCCAATTAAAATATATAACATATCCATTTTTCATCTTCTCCTTTTTGTTAAAAAACATCTCGATACACGGTGACATAAGCAACACGTTCTTTAATTTCAATAATCAATACCTTTGCGCCTGCCGGAATACCTTCTCCCGGCTCATAAAGTGTTGCTGGGCGATTCATCCTACCTGTCACACTTTCAATTGCAATTTCTCCCATCCCATGTTCTGGAATCGGTGTAATCACTGTTGCTGTTCGACCTTCTATTTCCTTTTCAGAGACAGAGATGGTAGCATCTGCTTTTTTCATTGGTAAAATCACATAATAATTTAGGAGAAAGACGAGTATACTTGCAATGACAACTGCAATCCCAAGTATCAGCCCACTTCCAAACGAAGTATAAGCTTCACCAATATAGCCAAATAGAGAAATAAAAGCCAGCCATGGAACAACAACTACTGGATCTAGTGGTCCATCAAAAGCATCAAAGACTCCACTAAATAAAAATAACAATAATGTTAATACGAGACACCCAATTAATGCATACATATATAGGGTCTCAAATGGATAACCCCAGAGCATTTTCCACACCTCTCTTTCTTCTTGCTGCGACAGTTTTTAGCCTTTAGAAACATTAAATCTTGTCTCCTATCAGATACAAGATACTAGCACTCTAAAGTCCTCACCCCTTGTTTCAGCTTATCTTTACTATACCAATTCTCACAGAAAATGGAAGTAATATCGTCATCCGTAAAATGGATTTTTAGCTAATTGTGACAAAATTATTACAGAAAATAAAAAGTTGTTTTAGCACTTATTTACTGGCATTCTACCGCAAAATAGCTTGAAACTTTGGTCATCTCCTTGCTCAAAAAAGAAAACGCCTAAAATCGGAAATTTCCCGCATTTTAGGCGTTTTGATTAAAATCTTATTCAACAGCTTTTAACGCTTCAATCATATCGATTTTCTTCAACTTAAAGTGCATCACCCACATCACAATCAAGGTAAATAATAAAGTTAAAGCACTCGCTAAGAGATAGCTCCACCATCTAATGACTGGACTAAACATCGCAATATCTACTTCAGCTGTGGTTAAGACAAATCGATGTAGACCAATGCCCATGATTAACCCAAAAATAATCCCAAAAACACTGAGTAAAATATTTTCTCGGTAAATATAGGCGGTTACTTCGCTATCATAAAAGCCTAAAACTTTAATGGTTGATAGCTCTCGAACACGCTCTGAAACGTTGATATTGGTTAAATTATATAAGACAACAAAGGCTAATGCTGCTGCTGAAACAATGAGTACCATAATTACGATATTCATGCTAGACATTGTATCATCTAAGGCACCACTTAGCTGACTAATAAAGTGTGTACCGACAACATATGGCTGTTGTAAAAGGGATTCTCCTAGCTGATCTTCCCATTCTTTATTTTCTTTTGAATAGGTTAATAGCTCTGTATTATAAGTCGGTTGTTGTCCAAAAATTGTTTGATAAGTTTCTGGGGTTAAATAAAGATAATGCTGTACATAGTTTTCCGTGATACCTGTGATTGGAATGTTATATTCTTCATTATTAGTATCTACTATTTTTAGCTTGTCCCCAACTTTAACTTGATACATTTTTGCTAATTTCTCAGTAATGACTGCGCCATTTTCTTCAATTTTGATCGGCTTTCCTGTTTTGCGATTTTCAAGTGCAACAAATTGTTTTAAATCTTTGGCTGTTTCTGGAACAAATAAGGTTACATCTTGAATCTTACCATTTTTCTTAGTTGTTTTCACTTTTTCCTGTGCCACTTTTAGTGTACCAGTAATGTCTTGATGCTTGGTAATCAACTGTTCATAGTCTGTTTTCTCATCATTGGTTGCCTGATCATTTAAGCCAACTGCTAGTTGATACTGCATGACTTTTCCAAATTGTAAAGGTGCGACATCTCCAATCGAATCACGTAAGCCAAATCCTGTTAGAATTAAAGCGGTACAACCTGCTACACCTAAGATGGTCATAAACATCCGTTGTTTATATCTAAATAAATTCCGAGCGGTTACCTTTTGTGCAAAGCTTAAACGATTCCAAATAAAACCGATGCGTTCTAATAAAATACGTTGGCCACTTTTTGGTGCTTTAGGACGCATTAAGGAAGCAGCATTTGCTCTTAACTCAACACGAACGGTAACAAAAACCGTAGCTGTTGTACAAATTAAGGCCACAAGCAAAGATAAAATGGCATAGGATGCATAATAATGAATCCGAACACTTGGTAAATTATAGAGTGTGCTATAGGCATTAAAAATGACGGTTGGGAAAAGATTAAAGCCTACTAGCAGTCCCACTACGGATGCTGCAATACTCGCTACAGAAGCATAAACTAAAAACTTTTTCAGAATGTCTCCATTTCCATAACCTAATGCTTTTAATGTCCCAATTTGTAAGCGTTGTTCTTCCACCATTCGTGTCATTGTGGTTAAGCTGACTAACGCCGCAATGAGGAAAAAGAAGACTGGGAAAGCGGTTGATAAGGAGGTAATTCGGTCAGCATTATCATTGAATTCTAAATAGCCAGGCTGGATACTACGATCAAATACATAATATTTTGGCAGAGCCATTGAGGCAACTTGTTTCTTTGCTTCAGATAATTTTTGCTCTCCTTCTTGTAGCTTGGCTTCTCCTGTTGCTTTTTCTGCTTCATATTGGGCTAATCCTGTTTGATATTGTGCTGTTGCATCTGCTAGCTCTGCTTTAGCCGTCTCTAGAGAAGCTAATCCGGCTTGCTTTTGAGTAGCTAATTCTTGTCTAGCTGCTGCTAATTGTACTTTTCCATCCGTCAGCATTTGTGTGCCTTGTGCGAGCTGCGCTCGGCCATTTTCAAGAACTTGTTGCTGTGTATTGAGTTCATTTTGTGCAGTATCAAACTGTTGTGCGTTAGCAGCTAAGTTTGCTTGTATCCCTTGAACTGTTTGGCGTGCTTCAGCTTGTGTCATCAGTCCATTAAAGTAGCCCATTAATAGATTGCCTAAGTCAGGGCTATATGCGGCACCTAATTGAATCGCTTGCTGTTGTTGGGCTGCAGACACTTGATCTAATGGTAAAGCAAGTAGCTGGTCAAGCTGTGTCAATAAAGCTTGGCCTTGTTCGATTTTAGGTAAATTCTCAGCTTTTGTCTGATCTAATGCCGCCTGTCCTTCATTTAAACGCGCTTGACCTGCTTCAACTGTTTGTTGATTTGTTGCAAGCTCTTGCTCTTTTTGCGTGAGCAATTGTGCTTGTTCTTTGATTTGCTGGTCACCTGTAGCAATGCCTGCTTCAAAGGTATTTTTCCCTTGCTCATATTGCGCTTGCCCTGCAACTAACTGCTCATTGGCAGCTTCAATTTGAGTTTTAGCATCTGCTAGTGCCTTTTTCCCCTCTTCTAGTTGCTGCTCATTGGTTTGGATTTGCTCCTCAGCTTCTACTTTCAGGCTATCCAAACGCTCTTTACCAATTTGTTCAATCTGTTCTTCAATAAATGTTTGATGAGCAGTGACTTTTTGATCATAGGCTTTCGTATAGGCAGCCAAGTTCGCTGTATCGTTAAAGGTTAAATAGGCTTCTGTATAAACAGGTAAATTAAAATCTTCATTAGGAACGACTAGAAAGGCACTCGTTGTACCATTTCCAATAGAGCTATTACCTCGATTCATATTTTCAATGAATTGTGGACTGTTTACAAAGCCGACAACTTGATAAGTTGTGGTTTTTAAGGCATCCGCAATTGGTTGTTTCGCTTCATCTCCAGATTCCAAGCTCAGCGTATCACCTATTTGATAGTGCTTCGCCATTATTTTTGTGTCATCCAGTGCAATCTCTCCTGATTTTTCAGGCAGCCTTCCTTCTACTATTTCATATTGATTGAGGGTTGCCTTGCTCTCATAGCCATAAACTTTGGCTGTTGCATTCGCTTCCTTCATGAGTAAATCAGCCGTATACATTCCTTCTACTGCCTTGACCTCGGGCAGCCCCTTCAAAAAATCCATTTCTTTTTCTGATAAGCCATAAGTGGATTGGACTTTTAAATCCATTAAATGATGGGTTTGATAATAATGATTGGCTGTATCCAACATATTTGGCCCTGTTGCTTTAATTCCTGAAAAGAAGCCTACACCTAATGCAATAATCGCAAAGATAGAGAAGAATCTAGCTTTTGTTTGCCAAATTTCACGGAAGATATCCTTCCAAAGTGCTGTTTTTTTCATCACTTTTGCTCCCCCTTACCACTCAATCGATTCGACAGATACCGGATTTGGATTTTCACTCATTTTTCTCACTTTTGCATTATTAATTTCAATGACACGATCTGCCATTGGGGCAATCGCAGAGTTATGTGTAATCACAATCACCGTTGTCCCTGTTTCTCTACAAGTATCTTGTAATAATTTTAAGACTTGCTTTCCTGTGTTGTAGTCCAAAGCGCCTGTTGGTTCATCACATAATAACAATTTAGGCTGCTTGGCTAATGCGCGAGCAATTGCTACACGTTGTTGTTCCCCGCCAGAAAGTTGAGCTGGGAAATTTCCTAAACGCTCACCTAAACCAACATCTTTCAACACTTCTACAGCATCTAATGCTCGAGGAGAAATTTGTGACGCCAATTCCACATTTTCTTTCGCAGTTAAATTAGGAACTAAATTGTAAAATTGAAAAACAAAGCCCACATCATTGCGACGATAGCCAGTTAATTCTTTCTTAGTAAACTGAGCAATATCCACATGATCGACAAGAACTTGCCCTTCATCTGCCGTATCCATACCACCCAAAATATTGAGAACGGTTGATTTTCCAGCACCACTTGGTCCAACAATTACCACAAATTCACCTTTATTTACTTGGAAATCAATCCCATCATTGGCAACAATTGTTGTTTCTCCCATTTTATAGCGTTTATAAACGTCTTTCATTTGAATAAAGCTCATTTTTATCATCTCTCTTTTGTTCATTTTTAATTAACTAAATCATACCACTAAATCGTTTTTTTTATTAGTGAAAACAGTTATTTTGCTTTAATCATTTAATAAAATCAAAAAGATTAAGAAGTTATATAAAATGGACTTCTTAATCTTTTATAATTGAGGTCGTGAACAAAAATGAATCAGTCTTTCTTTTGCAAGGATAACCTTCTCAGCTATCCATTCTATTTTTAGCTTTCATGAGTCATGCTTAATAATCTATCCCAAAAATACAAAAGTCATACATAAACTGTATGATTGTTTCATTAGCATCAGATTTATCATTGTAGTAATCAGATAATAATTCATTAAATTTCATAAATTGTTGTTCAGGAATTGAAAACAAACCAACACCGTAATCAAACATTACTTTGTTAGCTGTCAAAAGTGCTGTTCGTTTATTACCATCCCAAAATAGTTGATTCTTTGAAATAAATAAAAAGAGTTTTAATGCTTTATAGGTTGCAGACATTTGTGACAACATGATTTTATCCATTGTCGCTCTCATTTGTTCTTCTGTTAATTTTGGAGGTACATACCTTCCTTGTAAGGTTGAAACTTCTACGCTACCTGTTCGAATTTCTCCTGGGAATAATGCATCTTCTTTTGCTACAAGTCCATTTATTTTTTTACTGATATCAAGAAGAGCGCCAACTGGCTTCTGAAGAATAAACTCAAAACCATGTTTTAGATGAACGACTGTAAGTACTTCATCAACCGAAACCCCATTTGCACGATTATATTTTATAATTTCTTCAGTTTGTAGTAATGTCGTATTTAGCCCTTCAAACTTTCCTGCATTATAGACCAATTCAACAATGTTCTTTTTCAAAAGGTATTCAGATTCTTTTGCACTTAATTGATATTTATCTAAATATTCCATTACTTTTCCACCTTTCTTTTTCAATGGCTTTCCATTTTTTCTATACGCTATTCAACTAATCTCTACTCAATAAAACTTTATATACAGCTCATTGTTATGCTTTAATAATCGTCCTTATACACATGCTATTGTAGCATAAAAGACAATTATTGACATGTAGAAATGAGTCATAAAAAAAGGCAATGTATCAACTAAAGAAAAATTAGTTTAAATACAACTACCTTACTTTATTATCAAGAACTACTTAGCTCAATTCAAACTGATTGACTATTATTTCTTTCCATTCAAATGACTATGCTTATATCCATAATAAGCATAAACCAACAAGCCAATGGCTAACCATAAGATAAAGATCTGCCAAGTGGTAGCGGATAGTTGCAGCATTAAATAAATGGAAACTGCCGCACCTAAAATTGGTAAGAACGGAACAAGCGGAACACGAAATTCATCTTTTGAAGGCTGCCCCATATCTCTTCTTAATAGAATCACACCAATACAAATAATACTAAATAGCATTAAGGTCACAATATTGGTCAGCTGTGCTAAGCGTTCTAACGGCACAACACCTGATAAAATACCGGCCACTGCCCCCACTACAAAAGTAGCATTGCTTGGGGTTTGCGTTTTCGGATTCACTTTACTTAATTTCTTCGGTAAAAGACCATCACGACTAATCGCAAAAATCATGCGTGCTTCCCCATAAATCATCGCAATCAATACTGTAATTAAGGTCACAATCGCGCCAATTGAAATAATACCACTGACTTGATTTTGCCCAATAAAGCGCATCGCATATGCAACTGGATCTTTTACATTTAATTCAGCAAATGGAACAATCCCTGTTAAAATTAAGGTCACGACTACATATAATACCGTTGCAATACTTAATGAGCCAATAATCCCAATTGGTAAATCTCTTTGTGGTTTCTTCACTTCTTCTGCTGCCATACTGACCGCATCAAAGCCTAAGAAAGCAAAGAAGACAATAGCTGCACCTGTAGTAATCCCACTAAAGCCCATTGGTGCAAATGGCGTCCAATTCGCTGGCTTCACATAGAAAACACCTACAATAATAAATAAAAAAATAATAGCAAATTTTACAACAACCATCACATTGTTTAAACGTAAGACTTTCTTAGCTCCTTGTGTAACCAAATAAGCAACTACAAACATCACCAAGACAGCTAAAATATCAATATAGGTGCCATTCTCAGCATTATAAGAAGCTGTCAACGCTTTAGGAAAATGAATGCCTAAGCCATTTAGCAAACCATGAACATAACCAGACCAGCCACTTGCAACAGAAGCATTGGCCAGTGTATATTCACAAATCATAAGCCAGCCTGTAATCCAGCCAATCAACTCTCCAAAAGTACTATAAGCATAAGAATAAGCACCACCAGAAATCGGCATCCGAGAAGCAAATTCAGCAAAGCAAAGGGCTGATAGGACACAGGCGAAGCCAGCCATTATAAAAGATAAGGAGAGTGCTGGTCCAGCTGTTTCAGCAGCTGCTGTACCTGTAATCACAAAAATACCCGTTCCAACAATTGCACCGATGCCCAACAAAATTAAATCCATTGCACCCAATTCTTTTTTCAATACAGAATTTTGATGCGCATTTGGATCTATTGGTTTTTTTCTAAAATAACTCATGCTCATTTTCCTCCATTTTCCTTAACTCCCACTTTTAATATAGCCAATCAACACACCGCCCACAATAATCAGCAAGCAGCCAATCACAATGGAAATAAATTGCTTCTTGGTTTTCTTCTCTCCTAAAAATAAAATACCACCAAGTGTTGAGATAATAATACCTGTTTGAGAAAGAGAAAAGGCTACTGCTAAGCCAACTGACTTCATTGAAATTAGCATAAAGATATTACCAATCCCCCACAGGATGCCCGAAACAATATTTCGAAGCGTATATTTATTATAAACGTCTTGATTAAAAGACATCAGCATCCCACCAAGTAACATGCCCCCTGCTTGAGGTAAAATAACTGCAATTGGATTCACACCTGAAGCGTTAATTGTCACTGAATACAGCACATAGCCCACTGTAGAAATAGCAATCGCACGAAATCCCTTGCTAAACTCATTTTTAGTTTCCCCAGAGCCTACTGCTGGCGCCGCTTTTTTATCACGAAGTGACGTCAAAACCACACCGAGTATTAAGATGATTAAAGCCGTTGTTCCAAGTATTGTATCTCTTGTTGTGACCCATTCTTTAAATAAAATCACACCTGCTAAGGTATTTCCCATTAATTGAAAGCCGGTAGAAATTGGTAGTGCGGTGGACACGCCAATAAAGCTCATACTTTGAAATTGTTGATTTTGTCCTAAAGCCCAAAACATACCCGATAATAGGCCCACTCCAATAATAAACCAATCCATTGTTGGTTGGTAAACAAAAAAAACACCTAGTGAGAACAAGAATGCACCAATCGTCATTCCTAGTGTTTGATTATAGGCATTTCCGCCCATTTTCCCACTGACTAAACCAATACTCCCCCACGCAATAGCTGGTATGATTGCAATCAATAAAGTCATTTTTTTCCACTTCCCTTACTTCATTTTCCGTTCAATTAAACTCATCTCTTAATGTAACAATGAAACCTCTTCCAGCGCAAGCATATTCATCTATTTCTCATTAAATTCATTCCTTTCATTGTCTAAACTTTTAAGTATATGTTACATTTATCTAGAAAAGAATAATAAAGGATGGCTAAAATAAATGGATCAATATGATGTAATTGTGATTGGTGGCGGTACAAGTGGCACCATGGCTGCGATTGCTGCAGCAGAAAATGGGGCAAAAACCCTTGTTTTGGAAAAAAATCCTACTTTAGGAAAAAAATTACTGGTAACAGGTGGTGGACGCTGCAACGTTACCAACAATCGTGATGCAGATGACATTATTGCCCACATCCCAGGTAATGGACGCTTTTTATATAGCGCATTTAATCAGTTTAATAATCATGATATTATGAATTTTTTTGAATCAAACGGTGTGCGCTTAAAAGAAGAAGATCATGGAAGAATGTTTCCTGTAACGGATAAATCAAGAACGATTTTAGAGGCTTTATTAGCTAAAATGAAAGCACTAGGTGTTGAGATTCGTACAAATGCAACAGTTGCAGCTGTACAATATGAGAATCAAGCTGTTAAAAGTGTGCGTTTAGCAGATGAAACCGAAATTTTGTGTCAAAAAGTTATTATTTCCACAGGTGGTCGTGCCGTGCCTCGCACAGGTTCAACTGGAGATGGTTATAAATGGGCCAAAAAAGCTGGGCACACCCTGTCACCACTTTATCCAACTGAAGCGCCAATTTTATCTAGTGAGCCTTTTATTGAAAACAAAGAATTACAGGGCTTATCCCTTAGAAATATTGCACTTAAAGTCATCAGTCAAAAACAAAAAGTAGTCATTAGTCACCAAATGGATATGATTTTTACGCACTTTGGGGTTTCTGGTCCTGCTGCCTTACGCTGCTCCATGTTTGTTCATACAACCATGAAAAAAGACCAAACGGATACTGTAACGATGAGTTTAGATGCGTTACCAGAACTTTCTCTTCCTGCTTTAAATCAGCAGTTACAACAATTTCAAAAAAATGAAGGCGATAAAAGCCTTAAAAATGCCCTTAAAAATCTATGTCCAGAGCGGTATTTACTTTTTCTATGCAAACAAGCAACGATTAATGAGCAGCTACCACTGAAACAAATAGAAGAGCAGAAATTACAAATCCTGCAACAACTATTAAAGGATTTTCGATTCCAAGCCAATGGCACTTTACCTTTAGAAAAAGCCTTTGTGACAGGAGGCGGGATTTCTACAAAAGAAGTTCAGCCTAAAACGATGGAAAGTAAACTGATGCATGGCCTTTATTTTACTGGTGAAATTCTTGATATTAATGGTTATACAGGTGGCTATAATATCACAGCTGCTTTCATTACAGGACATATCGCAGGAATGCACGCAGCTCAAAGTTGTGCTTCATTCTAATTGATTCATCTTTAAAGCTCAAAAAAATAACAGTCAGCTGTTGTTTTTTTGATTTTACTTTTTTTACTGTTTATGTTGCTTCTTAAATCAGCTATAATTAAGATAGTTAGAAATTTAGTGCCATTATAAGGAGATGTGACATGAAAAAAAATCGCTATACATATCTATTATCTATTTTGTGCTTCACTTTTTTGATTCTCAGCGGATGTACTGGAAACAATGCTAAGAAAAGCTTTTTAGAAGCCATGAAAGAACCTACTAAAGAGGAACAGCAGACTAAGGAATACAGCTTTGCTATTGCAAATATAGACTTTTCTAAAGAAACAGATGCTTCATTAAAAATGGGCTTGTCCATGTTAGAAAAAATTGAACTATCCGGAACCAATACATTTGATCCTGAAGAAAACATCTCAAAATCTATGATGACATTAAGTCTAATGGGATCAGATATGACATTTGAGTCAATAACAGATGAGGCTTATACTTATACAAATATTGAGTCTCTTCAAACAACGTATGACCTGATGAATCAAATGGGTAGTTTGAGCAATCCATCTGCAAAATCTGAAACAGCCTTTTTCGGAGACTTAGTCAAGGAAAATCATTGGCAAGGCAAATATATCAAAACATCTTTAAATGCTAAAGCTATAGGCGAAGATAAAAATGAAGTACCTAGCCAAAAAGATATGACCGCCTTATCTCAAGTACTCTCAAAAGAAATGTACAACTATTATCACAACCTTAGCAATAAAAAATTTAAGCAGCAAGGTGATTTACTAACAGTTGAATTAGACAAAAATGATTATCAAAAATTATCAAATTTATTACTAAAAACCATTCATAGTAAGCCTGAATATGAAGCTGCAATAGCAGGTGTTATCCCTGGAATTGACCTTGATATGATTGATTCTCTGATGAGCAAGAATGTTTTCTCTGACTTTAAAAAAATTGATTTTACCATAACCATTAATCAAAAAAACAACGCCTCAGCAATAACGCTTACCATGTCACCAAAAGATGCTAAGCTGTTTAAATCCATCACAATTGAATTTAGTAGCAATTCAATCGATTTTGAAGGGACACCTAAACTACCAGCAGAAAACCAAGTGATTCCTGAAGCAGAATTCACTGAAACACTGAATCAATATTTCGTTGAAAAGCACTATCAGACAGATAATGATTCAGAGCTTGATGAGGAAGAATAATCTTGAGTTAGATAAATAAAACAACGATTTTAGATAAGTGAGCGATTTTGAGCTAATCAGCTATTATTCAGCTCTACTTTGTCTCATTTTTTTAGGAATCTTGTCCCTTAAAATCTTAATTTGGGGTTACCACTACAAATCATCAGAGACCGAAGCAAAACTAATTTGTAGTTTTGCTTCGGTCTCTTTCGTTTTCACATGATTGATATGCATCATTCTTAATGGCTGCTGTCTTGGTTATTAAGAGCTTTATACCACTCATTTTATAAAACATCTATTTGATTAATCTTACGATAAGACAACATGCCAATGATAATCCCAACAATACTTAAGCCAATTTGTAGTGCTGCAAATTGGAATAAACTACCTTGACCATTATTACTAGTTAAAATGACCGCAATCACAACGCTACTTGTAATAGTCGTTATCGTTGATTTATTTAGCATACCAAAGAATAACGGAATTAAACCTATCCCAGCTACAGCTATCGCGCTTAATAGAATTTCTAGAAAATGATCCCCTAACATCGCTGGTGTAATGGCTTCTGGCACCAAATTCAACAATGGATTTAAAATCGAAAAAGCTAAGATTTGAAAGATACTTGAAAAAATCATCGCTGTAACTGAGAAAGAAAAGACAATCAGTAATTTTGCTTGCATTAATTTTTTTCTAGCAATTGGATAAGTAAACAGCGTTTGAATCATTTTATTACGATATTCCTCAATGACAACGCGCGCCAACACGACTGCTGAAAAGATAATAAACGTGGCATATAACAAAGTACTATTGAGTGACATTAATGTAAGCTCTGAATCTTCAAAAATACTTTCTCCTGACAATTTCCCACCAATAATCATCAATAACATCACTGCAACAATGATGATATTTGACATTACCACTCCTTTCCAATACCCCATCATGTTATGCTTTTTCATTTCTAATTTCATTAATTTCTGCATCTTATTTTCCACTCCCATTGATCATATTTAAGAAATAGTCTTCTAGTGTATTCTGTTTTGCTTCCATCTTTTCTACTAAAATCTGATTGAGGACAAGTACTTGATTTATTTCACTTTGTGCATGTGTTTGCTCATAAATTCTAATGGTTTGTCCATCTAATACCTTAAAGTTTTTAAGCCCTAATTTTTCAGCTAAAATATAACTAGCTTTCTCAGCTTGATCAACGGATAGTTCTAAATAAGCAGTCATTTCTGCTTTAATTTCTGATAACCGCACTTCTTTTAGCACTTTCCCATGATTAATAACCCCAATTGTATCTGCAATTTGTTCAATTTCTGACACAATATGACTTGAAATCAGTACTGTTATACCATATTCATGAGAGAGTTTTAAAATCAGTTCTCTAATTTCTTTAATTCCAATTGGATCCAAACCATTAATTGGCTCATCTAAAATTAATAATTCTGGTTTGGTAATAATCGCTCTTGCAATCCCAAGTCGTTGCTTCATTCCTAGGGAAAATTCTGTGACCCGTTTATCACCCACATCTGCTAAGCCCACAATTTCTAGTGTTTCTTGAATGACCTGTTTATCATAAAAGCCAACATATTCACAATGGATAGCTAAATTTTCTGCTGCTGTCATTTTATCGAAAAATATTGGGTATTCAATCATGCTTCCGATACGTTTTAAATAGGTATAATCATCTTCTTTAAGCGTTTCACCAAACACTTTTACGATACCAGTTGTTGGTTTAACTAAATTTAACAATATTTTCATGATGGTTGTTTTACCAGAACCATTGGGACCTAAGAAACCATAAATTTCGCCTTTGTTGATTTGAAGATTTGCATTTGAAATGACCGCTTGTCCGTTAAAACTTTTATTTAATTCTCTTACTTCAATTACTGTCTGCATGTATTTTCCTCTTTTCCTCATTATCGCTCTTGCTGAACTACCTTTAGTATAAGTGGCAGACCTGTCAGATCTCTTACCTAATTCTTACAAAATTCTTACAAATCCAGCAGCCAACAAAAAAGCTAACGGATTGCGTTAGCTCATCATCAATCATAACATGACTGCTTATTATTTTTTATCCTTTTTTCTCTTTAAAGCTGTGGCTTTAATTAATTGCTGATCGGCTTGTTCATTTAAAATTGATTGAGATAAATAAGATTCGATAAAATCTGTTTTACAGTCCTCAATCCCTTGCATATAGACACTCTCTTTTATCCGTTGATAATATAAGTGATAACCATGATGCATGGCAATTTTTCTAAACAAAGCTCTTGAAGCTAAGCCATTCCCTTTAGTAAACGGATGAATAAAATGAAGCTCTTTCACTAAAGGTGCATATTTTTTGATAAATTCTTGCTTTGTTGGAAAATAATGAGCAGCCATAATCTCTAATTCTAAAGAAAAATCTCTCGTTGCTTCTGGAATAAGACCTGGTAAGAGAAAATAAGTATGACCTCTTGTTCGTCTTGCTTTACGATAAGTTCCTGCCCAAGGGTATAAATCTTGATAAATAAATGCATGCATTTGTTGGATATAGGTGCCTGCTGCTTGATTTCGATAAATTTCCACATCGATTAATTCCATTAATCGCTTTAAGATCAATAACCGTTCAATATGTTTATACTCATTGAAATCAGTTGTTGAAAAATACGTCCTATATCTAGGCTGACTAAGCATGGTGCGAACCTTTTCTATCGTTAACGGTTCACTAGGTGTTTGTTTTAACGCCGCTAAACTCTCCTCAAAGGTTGATTGTTGCAGCAAAAATGCCTGGCAGATTTGTGTTTGCTCCTCTGAAAACAGGGTTCCATCTAATTCAATAGAATGAATAATGGAATGAAAATGCTTTTGAAAAAATGTTGATGTCGGTTCTAAGTTGTTTGTCACACTCATTTTTTCCCTTCTCTATTTAATTTTTATCTTACTATTTATTACGAATGATGCAAACCTTCAAGTAATTCCCTTCTGGAAAGCTTGTAGCAACTTTGAAATCCACTGGCAATTGATACTCTGCTTCAATCTGATAGGCTTTTCCAGTTCGTTGAAAGGCCTGATGAATCATCTCCTTAAATTTATCCATATTAAACTGAGCTGCATTCGTTGAAGCAACAATGATGCCATTGCGTTCAGTAAGCGCGATAGCATCTTCTAACAAGCTCGTATAATCCTTTGCTGCACTAAAGGTTCTTTTCTTTGAACGGGCAAAGCTTGGTGGATCTAATATGACCGTATCAAAGGTGAGTTCTTTTTTGACTGCATACTTAAAATAATCAAAAACATCCATCACATAAATTTTCTGTGATTCAAGTGGTAGTTGATTCACTAAAAATTGCTCTTTTGTTTTTTCTAAGCTGCGATTTGCTAAATCAACACTTGTAGTGGTTGTAGCACCGCCCATTGCTGCAGCAACAGAAAATGCCCCTGTATAAGAAAAGGTATTTAACACATTTTTACCTGCTGCATACTGTTCTTGAATGGTTCTACGGACTTCTCTTTGGTCTAAGAAAATCCCTGTCATCATCCCCTCATCCAGATAAGTGGCATATTGAATGCCATTTTCCTTGATGATTAATGGTTCTGGTGCTCGGTTACCCCATAAAAAAGAAGCTCTTGTTTGCCCTTTTGGTAACTCATATCTAAATTTTTGATAAATCCCAATAATATCTGATAAGGCTTCTTTAAAGCCCTGTAAAATCATCTCATGATGACGATAAATTCCTTCACTATACCAAGAAAACAGATAATAACCTGCATAATAATCAATCGTTAATCCACCTAAACCATCGCCTTCTCCATTGAAAAAACGAAAAGCTGTGGTTGCTTCATCTTGATACAGATGTGCTCGTTCTTGATAAGCAAGTTGAAATTTTTTCGTAAAAAAAGCAACATCTATTTTTTCATTTGGTTGAAAGCTCAGAACCCAACCATCCCCTTTATTTTGGGTTGCAAGATAGGCTGTTGCTAAAAAATGATGTTCCTGATCAACTAATGTAACCACATCACCTTCTTGATAATTTGGCACTTTTACAAAATCGTCTTTCACTAAAAGCGGATACTTCCGCTTTACATGTGAGATGGCTTTTCTTCTCAACTGAATATTCATACTCATTCTATTTCCTCGATTATCTCTATATTTTATTTATTCAAAACGAAAGCTATTCATCTTTTGTCATTTCCCTACTTTTTTATTATATCATAAATTTCATTCGTTGAATGGTCTTTCTGTTAATTATTTATTAAAAATAGGGTATACTAACCTTAATTACTGAGAAAAGGGGGCATAATCATGAACTGGCAAGTAAAAAAATTTGATGAACTTTCAACACGAGAATTATTTGAAATTTATTATGCGCGTACTGAAATTTTTGTTGTTGAACAAAATTGTCCTTATCAAGAAGTAGATTATGCTGATCTGATTAGCACACATGTTTTTCAAACAGAGGATGAACGGGTTATCGCTTATGCTAGAATTATACCTGAAGAAGATGGCATTCATTTTGGTCGTGTTATTGTTAAAAAAGAAGCACGTGGCAATGGCTTAGCTAAAGCACTTATCAGTGAAGTCTTAACACAGATTGAATATACTTATCCAAATCAACCTGTGAAAATTCAGGCGCAAGCCTATTTAGAAGCATTTTATGGAAGCTTTGGATTTAAAGCTGTTTCAGAACCCTATTTAGAAGATGATATCCCTCATATTGATATGGTTCTTCAAGCTTAAAACGAATGTCCCTTTTTCTATCTTTTCTAACATATGAGATAGAAAAAGGGATGTTTTTTCACTTTCATTAAACATTCGTTCAATAAAATCTTGACTTATTCATCCGGTATCGTTTACAATTAAACCAATGAACAATTGTTCAACGAACGGAGGATATGATGAAAAAGAAAATAATTATTATTGGTGGCGGTATTTCAGGTTTATCAGCTGGCATCTACGCACAAAAAAATGGATTTGAAACAACAATTTATGAAAAACATACAATGTTAGGTGGGCACTGTACCTATTGGGACCGTAGAGGTTATACCATAGATGGTAGTATTTCTTATTTAACAGGAGTGAAACCTAACGAAGATCTTTATCAAGTTTGGCAAGAATTAAAGGCCTTTAAAGATGAGGAGATTCACTACCAAGATGTTTTTGCTACTGTAGAAAATGAAACAGCTCAGCTTCACTGGTATCGTGATTTAGATAAATTAGAACAGCATTTAATAGAAGTCGCACCAGAAGATACACTACATATTCAAACACTCATTCATGATATTAAATTAATGCAACATATTAAAATTCCTGCAAAAAAATCCATGGAAAGTATGCATCTATTGGATTGGATGAAGCAAATAAAACAAATGGGGCCTGCATTAAAAATATCAAATAAATATCGAAAAATGACGGTTATTGAATTAGCAAACCAATTTAAAAATGAATTGATTCGCCAAATCATTACAGCATTTGTACCTAGTGGTTTCCAAGCAATGGCCTTTATGACAACCGCTGCTAATTTCGCAACCAACTATTCAGCTAAAATTTATGGTGGCGCTAAGACTCTTGTCAATAACCTCATCAAAGAATATGAAAATGTAGGTGGGACTGCCTATTGTGATCAAGGAATTAAAAAGATTCTTGTAGAAAATCAACAAGCAATTGGGGTAGAATTAGAGAATGGAGAACACATTCATGCAGATTTTGTGATTGCTGCCTGTGATCCAGCACTTACCTTTCAGCATTTTTTACCAATGCAATATACCAATAAAGATTATGCACAGCTGATTTCTAATCCAGAAGTAGGAAAAACTCATAGTATGATTCAATTATTTTTTGGTGTTGATTTGGATTTAAGTAAGTATCCTTCCTTTTATATCAAAAAAGGCGAGACCTATTTAGATGCTAACCAGCAAGAGACTGATTTTTTTGCATTTGAACACTTTTGTGAAGATGATGACTTCACTGCAACCACCGGGAAAAGTATTCTTAAAATCGGTATCCCTACAAAAGATTATGCATTATGGAAGAATTTAGATCGAAGAAGTTACTATCAAAAAAAGAAAGAATTGCAGCAAATGTATAGGCAAAAACTGATTGAGGTTTTACCAGAGATAGAAGGAAAAATTGAAATGGTTGATATGAGTACACCTGTAACAATTGAGCGCTACTGTAGCTCTTTCGAAGGTGCTTATATGGGCGTAGAATTAACACCAGCGTTAAAAAAACAGTATTTATCAAATAGTATAAAACATTTAAATAATGTGGTTCTTGCTTCACAATGGACGATGCTTTCAGGAGGACTACCTACAGCTGCCTTATCAGGAAAATTTGCCATTCAAAAAATTTGTAAAAAAGAAGGATTAACATTTAAAGGGGTCAGTTAAAATGGGAAAAAGGGAAGAACAAAAATTAGAACGTCGTCAGCAGATTCTTGATGTCAGTCTGAACTACTTTGTAACACGAGGATATCATGGAACAACGATTCGCGATATTGCAAAAGAAGTAAATATGAGTGTTGGCTTGATGTTTCATTATTTTGAGAGTAAGGAAGTCCTTTATACAGAATTATTGAAGTATGCTGCTCAAGGCTCTTCTTTTACTCAACAGATGTCGTTTGAAAATCAAACACCATTAACGATTTTTAGTAAGATCAGCGAGATGATTTTTGACTCTTTTACAACCTATCCTCAAAGTACTAACTATTTTTTACTGGTTAAACAAGCCTTAAGCGCAACTTATTTAACAGAGGAAATGCAGGAAATCATTAAAAGCATGAATGCCATTAATGCTTTTGTACCACTAATCGAAGCTGGGCAGCAACTAGGCGAAATCAAAGATGGTGAGCCACTTGCTTTATCTATGGCTTTTTATTCAGCCATTCAAGGGATTGCCGAAAGCTTAGTTTGTTTTCCTGATCTTCCGATTCCAAAAGCCGAATGGATTGTTGCTATTCTAAAAAAATAGGTTAAAAGGGGCACTCAATCCTCTTTTAACCTATTTTTCACCTTGTTTTTCACCCAAGAAATCCCACTAAATACTAAAAGACCAAGCAATGTCCCTAAAGTATTAAAAATCACATCATCAATATCTGAAATCCCTGTTTGAAAAATGAATTGCATCACTTCTATTGATAATGAAACGCCAAAACCAATCAACAAGGTTTTTATTTGTTTTGATTTTTTTAATAAAGCTGGCAACATCAATCCCATTGGTACAAACCAAAAAATATTACCAAACAAATTATAAATAAAATCAAATAATGTTAAGCCATTAGTTAATTTAAGCGTTTCAACAAAGGGCTGCCAATTCACATGATCTAAGCTTCTTAATTGTTCAAATGCAGTACTAAAATTAAATCCCCATCTAAAAACAGTTAATTGATACAGTAAAATGACATAAAAAACAAAAAGCCACAAAATGATTTCTTTATTTTTTCGAACGATTTCTTGTTTACTTTTTTTTCTCAATAAATAAATCAGGCGATAAATAATCCAAAAGAGATAAACTTGCAAAGCTTTATCCAAACTTCTAAAGCTTAAATGAACTAACCAAAAATGATTATAGCGGCCCCCAGCAAGTTGCTCTAGCCAGTCATATAGACCTTGTAAAAAAAACATATCCAGGGAACCTCCTCATAAAATCATATCTTCATTATACTAAATAATCCTTAAAATAGGATTAAATGATCATCAATCATCATTTAATTTTTTCTAAAGATTAGGATTTGTCTGAAAACTACGGCGGCGAATATTTTCGCGATGCTTCTGTAACTCGTCGTCAGAAATACTCGCTTATGCACCACATAAACTGTGTTTTTTCCCTAGATTTCCACAATCATCACTGAAAAATTCGGATGCCACCATAGTTTTCAGACACACCCTAGATTAGAATTTAAAAGCTACGTTGATATCTTAATTTTGGCAATAAAAAAAAGCAAGCTAATTAAAAGGCTTGCTTACATACATACTTACGCATATTGACTATTTGCTTCATCGAAGAATTGAATCTCCACAGCTTGTGTTAAAATATCTGCATAACTGTAGGATACGCGATCAAAAGCATTTTCTCTTTGATCTAAATCGACTACAAAAACTGCAGGGTAGGTTTCTCTCAATATACCCTTACGTTCGGTCTTTCGCTTGCGTCCCACTTGAGCGGTCAGCATAATCTTCTTACCTAATTGACAATCCAAGTGTTTTTTAATACTTGCTAATGTTGCTGGCATATAGATTCACCTCACTAGCTAATAGTATACACTAAAAAAACAGAATTGTCAATTATATCATAACAGCTATCGGCCTGCAATAAAAAAGTCTATTTTCTTTCTAGTTTTTTATTTACCGTTTTTTAGCGCGATAAAAATTGGTAAATTGCATCTGATAGCTTACCAAATTCTGCTACTGTCAGCGTCTCTCCACGTCTTTTTGCATCAATCCCACTTACTTGTAAGGCTTGCTCTAAAGCCTCTTTAACAGCTGGTTCTTTGCCATAGGTTGCAAGCAAGTTATTCCAAAGCGTTTTTCTTCTTTGCACAAATGCCCCTTTGACTAATTTAAAGAAATGGACTTCATTTTGAACGGTAACCGCTGGTACTGCTCTACGTGTCAGTCGAATAATGGCCGAATCTACATTGGGCTGTGGCATAAAGACTGTTTTTGGCACAATAAATGCTACTTCTGCTGTCATATAATATTGAATCGCAATGGATAATGAACCATAAGCTTTGGTACCAGGTTTTGCTGTAATGCGATCCGCTACTTCTTTTTGCATCATAATGACTAAACCATCAATTTTCACTTCTGAAGCTAAAAAATGCATAATGATCGGCGTTGTAATATAGTAAGGTAAATTAGCAACAACCATTAAACGTCCTTCATCAGAAAAGTTTTCTGCCACTAATGCTGGCAAATTCGCTTTTAAAATATCTGAATGCACAATTTTGATATTGTCATAGGGCGATAAAGTATCTGCTAAAACAGGCAATAAGCGATCATCAATTTCAAAGGCCATGACTTGATGAGCCGCCCTTCCTAAATGCTCTGTTAAAGCACCAATACCAGGCCCCACTTCTATCACATTGGTTTCCTTATCTAAGCCAGCTGCTTGAACAATCTTGGTTAAAATATTTGGCTCAACAATAAAATTTTGCCCTAAGCTTTTTTTAAATGAAAAACCATATTTTTCTAGAATCTCTTTGGTTCTAGTTGGTGTCGCAATATCTTTTCTATCCGTCATTTTCTTCCTCCAAAACTTGTCTCATTCCTTGAATAAAGTGATCTTCGGTAATTTGAAACATCTCTAAGCGTTTACTTAGCTGTTTTCCATTGGTATAACCAATTCTCAGAATTTCACCTAATCGTTCTCTTCTTTTTTTCGCATTGGCACCGCCAATTAAGCCTGCTGCTAGTAGTAATTCATCTGCAATCAGCTGCTTCGTTTCAATATAAGCAGGATAAGCTTTGAGTAGCGCCTGCTGAATCACTTCTGTTGCAGCATGTTCAATTCCTAGACTGCCTTTTTTATCGGGCACACCTTCTGCAACAGTAATAAAAGCATGCTTGACACCTGGTACTTCTTTAGCAATAATTTTCCTGATTTTTTCACCTGAAAAGTCTGGATCAGTGAACACAATCACACCCCGGGTTTCTTGCGCTATTTGAATCTTTTCTAAAATTTCTTCATTAATTGCAGAACCTCTCGTTTCAATCGTATCTGCCTCTACAGCTAACTTCACTTGTCTTGTGTCATCCTTGCCTTCAACGACAATAATTTCTTTGATTTTCTTCATTCAGTTAACCCAAATAAACGATTGGCATTCGCCATTGTGATTGTGGCAATTTCTTCATAACTCATGTCCCTTAACTTCGCAATTTCTTTTGCGACATATTGCACATAAGCTGGTTCATTTCTTTTGCCACGATAAGGAACAGGAGCCAAATAAGGAGCATCTGTTTCAATGAGCAATTTATCAATCGGAGCATTTTTCGCTGCTTCATGAACATCAAAAGCTTTTTTAAAGGTTACTACACCGCTAATAGAAATATGCATATTTAAATCTAAGAAGCGTTCCATCCAAAGGGGTGTTTCGCCAAAAGTATGCATAATCCCACCAATATCCTCTACATGCTCCTCTTTTAAAATACGATAGGTATCTTCCGTTGCATCTCGCATATGAATGGAAACAGGTAATTTCATTTGTTTTGCCATGCGAAGCTGTCTTCTCAAAACATCTGCTTGAACATTTTTAGGGGAAGTATCCCAGTGATAATCTAAGCCCATTTCGCCTACTGCTACGATTTTCGGCTGGTCAAATAAGGACCAAAGCCATTCTTCATTTTTCTCTGAGAAATGAATCGCTTCTGTTGGGTGCCAACCTAATATATTATAAACCTCTGAATAGTCTTTACTTAGTGTCAAAGCACGGTTAATTGTTGCTTCATCAAAACCAACGACTGCCATTCTGCTGACATCATGTTCTTTTGCACGCCTAACAGCTTCTGGAATTTCTGCTTCAAATGCCACATCATTTAAATGTGTATGTGTATCAAATAACATGTCTTTACTCCCTCTCTAACAACTTGCTTTTCTATAGTCTTTATACTATCACGTGAACTGAATTATTGCTATGAAAACAACAGAAAAACACTAGGCGAACAACGAAAGAATTCGGTCATTTTAAGTAAATAAAAGGTGTGATGCCTTTTGATCTGTCTTTAAAAAAAGCTTTACTGCTTATGATTTTATCCTATATTTGTTGATACTACTTTTTATATGGTATAATCCATTAAAAAAGGTGGCAATGATATGAACCAAGAGACAAAAGACTATTGGCAAACCTTTGTAGCAAGAAAAAAATTACCCACATCAACGGCTGTCACTGCCTGGCAATTCGGTTCAGCTCCTGATGAATTGGCACAACTTGTGATAGCTGGTATTAAAACAGCTACTTGTTCCGCCGCCATTTTTTATGAGCTGGAAAATGAGCCTTATCCTAGAATTGATGAATATAGTATCATTTTAAATCGTCAGGATTTACCTGTGGCTATTATCCAAACAACTGATGTAACCCAACTTCCAATGAACCAAGTCCCAGCTGCCTTTGCTATAGCTGAGGGTGAAGGAGATTGTAGCTATGACTATTGGTACCAAGTACATCGTGATTTTTTTACTGCTGCATTAAAAGAAATTGACCAGTCATTTTCAGAAGATTTACTACTCGTCTGTGAACGATTTAAAGTTGTAGACACAAAATAACCAGAGACACATAGTCTCCGGTTATTTTTTATTCTACATCTAAAACTATGTATCCTATCTACCAGCTGCCTATAAATTTTGAAATGGCATCCAAAAGTCCTGGTCCAAATATGCCAATAATACCAGCTAGTGGTACAAATACCCATACCCAATGATACTTTCCTGATTCTGCTTCCAAATCCGCTTGATCTAATTTCAACCGTAAATTTTCATTTTCCAAACGTAATCTTTCAATTTCTAGTTGTACATCCTCCGACATCTTCATTCCTCCTCTGCCACTTCATCATGCTGTTTTTATTATAACTGATTTCATTAAGCTTCTACATCAGTCCTTAGCCTTATTTAATGAAGCCAATAATTCTTCTTTCCCTTGAATCATTTCAGCTTTAGAGAAGTCAGCAGCAGCCAACGCTTCATCACTTAATTTTTCCAACTCCATATAAAACCACTCCCCTAATAGTCGCATATCTTTGTCAGAAATTTGTTCTTTTAGGGCAAATAAATAATTTTCTGCTGCATTAATCTTATGTGCTACAATCATTCGCATCATCATTTCTTGAATGGACAAACCATCTCCTTGTGCATCTGCTTCTAGCTTTAACTCAACGGTCTCTGCCTTTTTATTAAATAGCGCTCCAGCCATCAAGGAACTCCCTTCAAATTCTCTCATAAGGTAATCTTCATTCATTTTCATGTTATCCCCCCTCGTATTATTTATTATACACATTTAGACAAACAAAGTATCTATTCATTTAAAGAATAGCAGTCTAAAAAATATTCTCGCTGCTAAAATCAACTATTTAACAAAACAGAAAAACTTATAAAAAACTGTTCACATTCCCTCTAAAAAAAGTTATACTAATATTATTAAAATCTTTGACAAATAAGAGGAAAACAGCTGTTTTAAAGTTTTTCTCCACAAAACCAAACTATTAAAGCATAAAACAATATACTAAAAACATATTGAGAAGAAACTTTAAAAAACGCTTCTACCATTATCTTTAAAGTAACATTTAATTATTAATTAATAGCATAATGGTAAGGTTCAAGAATATTTATTCTTCTCGCCCCAACAAGAGACGCATTAAAAAATTGCAAATCATCATCAAATATTTCGCGTCCACACAAAATTGATGATAGATATTGCTATAAAATAAAGGAGTGTGTCTCATGAGTACGATAGAATATGATCAATTATTGACAAGCATTACAAATTATCAAGCTAAAATAGGAATTATTGGTTTAGGATATGTTGGCTTACCCACCTGTCTAACCTATGCAAAAAAAGGATATCATGTTTTAGGTTTTGATATTGATGAATTAAAAGTAGCGAATATAAACAATGGGCTGAGCTATATTGAAGATGTGACATCAAATGAACTATCAGAACAGGTAAGAAAAGGTACTTTACTTGCAACAAATGATTTTTCAGAAATACATAGCAGAGATATTCTATTAATTGATGTACCAACGCCTGTCCACGATAACAGAACACCAGATTTATCTTATGTAAAAGAAGCTGCTGAGAATATCGTCAAATATGCAAGAAAAGGTCAACTGATTATTTTAGAAAGTACAACCTATCCTGGCACAACTGAAGACTATTTAGTAACCGCATTAGAAAATAAAGGCTATATAATTGGAGAAGATCTTTTTGTTGCTTATTCCCCAGAACGTATAGACCCTTTAAACCATCTTTATACACATGAAAATACATGTAAAATAATTGGTGGGCATACGCCAAATTGTGCAGCATTAGCAAAAGCCTTTATCGGAGAAAATACATATCTTGTAAAAAATACACAAACAGCTGAATTGACTAAATTATATGAAAACACATTTCGTTTTGTTAACATTGCCCTTGCGAACGAATTAGCACTAATTAGCAATGCAATGTCAATCAATCCTTATGAGGTTATCCAAGCTGCAGCAACCAAACCATTTGGCTTTATGCCTTTTTATCCAACTGTTGGAATTGGTGGTCATTGCATTCCTGTCGATCCGTATTACCTCATTTGGCATGCTCAAAAATATCGAGTGGACTTACGTCTTATTCAAGCTGCAGGACACATTAATGACAGCATGATGTCTTACACTTTACAAAAAATCATTAAAATATTGAATGAAAGTGAGCGTGCAATCAAAAATAGTCGCCTCATCATATTAGGCGCTAGCTATAAAAAAAATATCTCTGATACAAGAGAGTCTGCGGTCCACACATTGGTTCAAGAATTAGAAGCTTATGGTGCAATCGTGGATATCATGGATCCTTTAGTTGATAAAATTGAAATCAATCAGCACGAGAGAGCTATCAAAAAAGTAGACTATCAACAATTACATACTTATGACTTAGTCGTTTTCTTAGTCGATCATCAGGCATTTAACCAAACTGAAATTGTCAATAATAGTAAATTAATCCTTGATACAAAAGGAGTTTTAGCGAATAAAGAACATGTTTTTTATTTATAACGCTAGCTCTCCCACTCTGTTTACAGAATAGGCCTTCTATTTTTAGCTTGCAACAAGTACAGGGGAACGCTATTATATAGTGATAACATTCAACACTTTGAATACTTTGAGAATAACTCATTTCAGGAGGAAAATAATGCTTAACCTAACAGGTCTAATTACTTTATGGATTGCTATTTTATTAGCATTGGGATGTCTTATTTATAAAATCTTAACAAGAAAAGAGAAATACATAAAAAATAGAGGTGCTAAGCATTGAGAAATAGATTTTTTTTAAATCTCATGATATCCATCACAATGACCATTATCTTTGCAGTTGTTTTATGGGTTTTATTTTTAAATCAAAGTTCCTATGTCACTACTTTCGTTTGGATTTCAGGGGCTATTATTGTTTTAATTTTCTTTTATACTTATACTTTTCGCTGGCTACCTAAAAACGCTAAACTAGATAAGCTAAAAAATGCTAAAGTCGTTGCTATTATTCCAGCTTTTAACGAAGATGCCGATTTATTAAAAGCAACCATTCTTTCTATTAAGCGACAAAGCTACTCTGTGGCAGAAATCCATGTGGTAGATGATGGCTCCAAACCAGCCGTTATCCCTTTTGATTGCCCAGGTGTTCATTGGCATGTACAAGAAAATAAAGGGAAGAGGCTAGCTCAAGCACTGGCTCTAAAGTCCATTGATTCCGAAACAACTGATTTCATTTTAACGGTGGATTCAGATTCTGTTTTAGAAGATGATGCTGTCTATCAACTAATGTTGGCCTTTGAACAAGATGAAAAATTAAAAGGCTGTACAGGTTTTGTCGTTACAAGAAATTATAATCATAATTTGATTACACGTATTTCAGATTTAAATATTGGGATTTCCTGTGTCATCACACGCCCATCACGTTCCATCACTGGCTCACTTGAAACGACTTCCGGCGCATTGGCAATGTATCGTAAAGAAATCTTTTTTGATAATATTGACCACTATATCACAGCAGGTACTTATAGTGATGATAGACAGCTTTGTTTATACTGTGTGATGACAGGAAAAGCTACAGGTGTTCAAGAATCCGTGGTCTACTCTGCTATGCCAGAAACATTTTCTGGTTTAGTAAACCAACGCAAACGTTGGGGAAAAGGTGGCTGGAAATATTTTCCATTTCAAGTTACCAATCTTTCAGTTGTTGATTTATTCTTTCCTTTTATTGGTATGGTTCAATGGCTAGCTACACCTGTTTTTATGGTCACATTTTTTTATGCCATTTGGGTTGGCTACTATCCTTTTGTGATTTTTTATATCATCATGCGTTTAACGATTCGCTATTTGGAAGCCGCTTTATACTTAATAGGTGCACCACATATGAAGCCACTTGAAAAATTTGCAACCTGGTTATTGATTACACCTTTAGAGGTTGTTTTATCTTCTTTTATTTTAGTTGTTGTAAAATTTATGTCTTTATTAAGCTTAAAAGAAGACGGCTGGTTAACAAGAGGCTAAATTGATTGCTTTTGAAAAAATATAAATCTAAAAAAAAACACATGAAATGCAGACAAGCATTTCATGTGTTTTTTATTTTTATTGTCTTAAGCAAAGGCACCTTATCCAACATTCTTATGCGATTTCAGCACCATTTGGCATTTCTTGAGGTGCTTCTACAATTTGTAATTTCCCATCTTTTTCAGCCGATAAAATCATGCCTTGGCTAATTTGACCACGCATTTTACGTGGTTTTAAATTCGCGACAATCACAACTTTTTTCCCAACTAAAGCTTCTGGATTTGGATACCATTCAGCAATTCCTGAAAGAATTTGGCGATGGCCTTTATCTCCTGCATCTAATTTGAATTGTAGTAATTTGTCAGCACCTTCAACCTTACCACAAGCAATGACTTCAGCGACTTTTAATTCTACTTTATCAAAGTCTTCATACTTAATTTGTTTTTCTTTTGTTGAAACAAGTTCTGTTTCTTCTGGATTCCAAACGGTTTCTTCTGACATTGCGGTTTCCTCCTCAGTAGGTTTTACGCCACCTGACATGGTTGACTGAATATAAGCTACTTCTTCTGCCACATCCAATCTTGGGAAAATTGGCACACCTTTTGCAACGACTTTTGTACCAGCTGGAATATGTCCGTAACCTGAAAGTGATGTCCAAGTTTTAGCGTCTTCACTTGTTAAGCCTAATTGCTCAAAGATTTTTTCTGGTGCATTGGTTAAGAATGGTTGTAGCATCACTGCAATCATGCGAAGATTTTCTGCTAAGTGAACCATCACATTCCCTAGCTCTGCTTTTTTCGCTTCATCCTTCGCTAAAACCCAAGGCGCTGTTTCATCAATATATTTATTCGTACGCGAAACAAAAGCCCAAACATGAGAAAGCACAACAGAAAATTGCATTTCCTCCATATTCTCTTCATATAACGCCACAGTTTCATCTTTAAAAGCTTCAATTGACTTGTCAAACTCAGTCATCGCACCTTGATAAGCAGGAATTTCACCATCAAAATATTTATTAATCATTGCCACTGTACGATTTAATAAGTTTCCTAAATCATTAGCAAGATCATAATTCATGCGAGCAATAAAGTCCTCTGGTGTAAATAAACCATCTGAACCAAAAGGTACCTCACGCAATAAATAATAACGTAAAGCATCTAAATCATAACGGTCAATTAACGTAATTGGGTCGACAACATTCCCTTTAGACTTAGACATTTTGCCATCTTTCATTAATAACCAGCCATGACCAAAGATTTTCTTCGGTAAAGGTAAGCCTAACGCCATTAATGTAATCGGCCAATAAATTGTATGGAAACGAATAATTTCTTTCCCAACCACATGCACATCAGCAGGCCAATATTTTTGGAAATTGCCTTCATCATCTGAGCCATAACCAAGTGCAGTAATATAGTTACTTAACGCATCAATCCAAACATAAACCACATGCTTTGGATTACTTGGAACAGGAATGCCCCAATCAAAGGTTGTTCTTGAAACAGCCAAATCTTCTAGACCAGGTTTAATAAAGTTATTAATCATTTCATTTTTACGTGATTCAGGTAAAATAAAATCTGGATGACTATCATAGTATTCAACTAGACGGTCTGCATACTTGCTCATACGGAAGAAATAAGACTCTTCTTTTACCAGCTCTACTTCATGACCACTTGGCGCTCTTCCACCAATTACCTTACCAAATTCATCTTTATAGACTTCTTCTAATTGTGTTTCAGTAAAATATTCTTCATCAGAAACAGAATACCAGCCTTCATATTCACCTAAGTAAATATCCCCTTGATCTAACAACTGTTGAAAAATCTTCTGAACGCCTTTTTTATGACGTGGCTCAGTTGTACGAATAAAATCAGTATTCGTAATCGCTAATTTTTTCCATAATTCTTGGAAACCAGCTGCGATTTCATCCACATAAGCTTGTGGTGTTACACCTTGTTCTTCTGCTTTTTGTTGGATTTTTTGACCATGTTCATCTGTTCCAGTTAAAAAGAACACATCAAAGCCTTTTAAACGTTTATAACGCGCCATAGCATCTGCCGCAATCGTTGTATATGCATGTCCAATATGGGCTTTTGCACTTGGATAATAAATCGGTGTCGTAATATAAAATGTATTTTTTTCAGCCATTTCGTTGCCTCCTAAAAGTAATCTCATTAAACATCACAATAACTCGTGAGTTTGCTCTTTTGCATTATACCATAAATTCTCTTGTTTTTTTGATAGATTCAGGATTTTCTAAGACACCATAACCGATTTTGCTCAAAATGTTTCTGTACGCTATAATACAATCAGCTATTGCTTAAGAAAGAAGGAAAAATAATGGTACAAAAAACCAATGCTTGTCGCTTGCTAGATCAGCAAAAAATCCCTTATGAAACCCATGAAATTGCTTGGGATGAAGAACACTTAGATGCTGTCTCAGTCTCACAAAAACTCCAGATTGCACCTACCCGTTTATATAAAACCTTGGTTACCACCACCGATCAAAAAGAAATCGTCGTTGCCTGTATCCCAGCACATCATCATTTAAATCTAAAAGCACTCGCTAAAGTCAGTGGACATAAAAAAATTGAGATGCTGCCGATGAAAGATTTACAAAAATATACTGGTTATATTCGTGGTGGTTGTTCCCCCATCGGCATGAAAAAAAGCTACCCAACTTTTATTTGCGAAGAGGCAATAAAAGAAGAGAGCTTATACATTTCTGCTGGCAAACGAGGGATGCAAATTGAAATTTCCCCTCTTGATTTAACCACAGTCGTTCACGCAACCCTTGCACAAATCAGTACAATTGAGGCTTCTTAAAAAATCATCATCCATAATGCTGTAATTGGCATCACAAGAATTAAACCAGGAATTAAATTCGTAATCGGAAAGTTTTTAATTCCTGAAATTCTAAATCCTGTTGCCATCATCATCATGCCACCACAAGCAGAAAAGTTTGCAATCATTTCAGGAGTGGTCAGTGGCATAATAACACCCGCTAAGAAAAACAAGCCAAAGGTAATAATCATTTGAGGAATCACAGTTAAGCAAACAATATAGCCTAGGGCGGCAGCAAAAATAGCGGCGGTACAAAAATCTAATAACCCTTTAGAAATCAACATACTCGCATCTCCAGTAATCCCTTCATTTAAAGCCCCAAAAATCCCAGTAGGTCCCACTGTAAAAACAATTAATACTGCAACAAATTTTTGCATAAATACATCATCTGACTCTGAAGATTGATTATTTGGAAATAGCTTATCAATTGGTCTTTTCACTTTAAATGCGATTTTTTCAACCAATTGCTCTAAACGAAAGCCTTCTCCAATCACACTTCCTATTAACAATGACAAAATAATTGGTGGTAAACTATGTACTTTCATCACCATACTAATCCCCATGCCTAACGAGATAATGCCAAAGGTTAATGGTAACCCCTCTCTAATTCTACTCGGAATTTTATGTCCGATTACTGATCCTAAAACTGCTCCTAATAACGCTCCTAAACAATCGACAATTGGTCCAACTGGTAGCATAAACGCACATCCTTTCTGATTCATTAAAATGTGGTTGTAACAAAACTCTAAAGTTTTATCACAACCGCGTAAATTGCTTCTATAAACGGTGTCCAAAAATTTGGTTTGGTTTGCAATTGTCAAGAACCACTGTAAATGAGTTGAACAAATACAGATTGGTACCTACTCCGCTTCGATCACAACAACTTCATAAGGTTCAGAGTCAAACTGTGTTTGATCTGTATCATGTCTCTAAGGATTAAAAATCCTAAGAGGCATGACAATTATTATTTTTTTAGTAAGCCAACTTTTTGTAGCCCTTTTAAAATTCCATCATCTTTAGCATCTGCCGTAATCACATCTGCGACTTCTTTTAATTCTACACGGCCATTTCCCATGGCAACCCCAGTCCCAACATATTGCAGCATTTCAATGTCATTTAAGCCATCACCAAAAGCATAGCTATGTGCTAAATCAATCTCCAAATAATCAAGTAACGCTTCAATTCCAACTGCTTTTGACCCATTATCTGGACAAACATCCATTGAGCCTGAACCCCATCTTGTGAAACGATAATCTGGAAATTTCTCTTGATAGTAGCTATCAAAAATTTCAGGTGCATGTAAAATCACTTGATAGATTTCTTTACCTTCATAGTCTGAAGGTACTATTTTTTGGTACTTGTGATGTCTTGTTACAAATTCTGCTACTTTCTTTTGAATCCGTTCAGGTACAATTAAACTTCCCAATTTAATCAAAAAATTCTTTGATTGCATCAAGCCATACCAATTGGGTGCATTCCCTATCATCTCATCTGGTGTCACAAATGAAATGCGGTGCTTATGCTGTTCTGCGACTTCAACTAGCTGCTTCAATGAATGATGGTTTACTTGGTTGGCATAAACAACTTCACCTTTTGATATCACATATTGACCATTTAAAGAAACAAAGGTATCCATATTTAAAGATTCTAAATATGGGAAAATACCAAAAGGTGGTCGACCTGTCGCAATCGCACAAATAATCCCCTGCTCTTGCAAAGCTTGAATAGACGACTTTACACTTTTAGGCACTTCTCTTTGAGGTGTTAACAAGGTACCATCTACATCAAAAAATACAATTTTTTTCATTTTTACACCCTCACTTTACATGTCCTAACAACTTATGATAACGCAAATAAACAATGATTGCACATAAACAACCCAATAAAGCAATTCCAGCATCAATTAAAATCATTAAACTAACATCACTTTTTGAAATAATGGCTAAAATTGCGGGTGCTGCAAACGAAGCAAAACTAGAAGCAATCCCCACCATTGCAGTTGCCCGTCCTTTTCCTTGTGGAAATAATTCGGACATTGTTGTAATGGCTAATTGAAGCACCCCACCTGCTGCGAAAAACCCTACAAGAGCCGTCACTATCGTCACCATTTGTTGAGATGGAAAAAAGTATAAGCTGCATAAAGACAGACATGAAATGAATGGATAAATGATTAATAAAACGGTACCTTTTACCCATTTTTTTACAAAAATTGAGGTCAGAACCGCTCCTAATAAAGAAGTTACACTATAATAACTAACCAGTTGTCTTCCTGTAGCTTCAGACAGATGCAGCACACTTTGAGCATATTGTCCGATGCCATTTGACACAAGTAGAAAAGTTGCTGTGGAGGTAAACCCAATTAAAATAAGAGGCAATCCGTCTAGTAATAAATGTGCTTTTTTTACAAAAGGAATGATTTTTTCATCACTTGACTGTTGCTTTTGAGTGATTTGGCTAGTTGGAAAGGGGGCTTTGATTAAAAATAATAGACTGACGAATAAAATCCCTGCACTCAATAAAAAGGTGAGGCCATAATAAGCCTGCTGCTTTGCAATTAAATTCACAAGGAAGGGTAATAGAAATTGTCCAATTGAAATAAAGGCCTTGACTAAAATCCCTGCACTCCCCGCCGCCGCAGGATAAGCCTCCATTAATGCCGGATAAGTGCCTGAATCTAAAATAGAGTTTGCAGCACCTGCTAATAAGGCCACCGCAAAAGCAATTTGAATCGTTGGGCTCACTAAAATACCTAAAAAGAACCCAATATAAACCAACATTCCTGTTATAATGACTGGCTTTCTACCAAGCTTATCTGATAGCACGCCTGAAACTGGCAAAATCAATAATCGGCCAATCCCTAAAGCAGATGCTACAAAGAAAACACCATCGCTACCTGTTTGCCATTGGGTCATTAAAGCGCCCATATTTTGTGAAAGCATCAGTACACCCATACCATGAATCAAATAATTCAAATATAAAATGGCAATTGCTTGTTTATAATTTGGTGCTTTTGTCATCTTTCTGCTCTCCCCTAATCATTTTCAACATGATACACATGATAGACTTCTTGCTTTTTCAAACCACGTACTTTCGCCACTTCTTTAATCGCTTCTTTACTACTTAATTGGTTAGCTATGAGCTGCTCAACATGTTCAAGAATCGACCAATTTTCCCATTCAGCATCTTGCTCAGTTACTCTTGATCCTTCTTTATTTCCTTCTAAAAATAAACAAAACTCTCCACGAATGTCAGATTCATTGGCCCAAGTTAAAGCTTCCTCTAGTGTTCCTCTTAAAAATTCTTCAAATTTTTTCGTTAATTCACGACATAAAACCACCTGACGCTGCGTCCCAAATACATCAACCATCGCTTTTAACACCTCTTTTAAACGATGTGGTGATTCATATAAAATCGTGGTTTCTTGATGCTGATTCAATTGCTCCAAAGCTTCTTTGCGTTCCTTTTTTTGTCGAGGTAAAAAACCATAAAAGTAAAAAGGCTGTGGTGCAAGTCCTGACGCAATTAATCCAGTCACCCCTGCATTTGCACCTGGCAAAGGAATCACGGCAATTTGCTCCTGAAGACAGGCAAGCACTAAATCATGCCCCGGATCACTAATAGAAGGCATCCCAGCATCACTCACTTGTGCAATACTTTCGCCGTTCTTTAAGCGTTCAATTAACTGAGGAATTCGTTCTCTTGAATTATGCTCATGAAAACTAAGCTGTGGCGTTTTTATCTCAAAGTGATTCAATAATTTTTGTGTATTTCTAGTATCCTCAGCTGCAATTAAATCAACCTCTGAAAGGGTTCTTACCCCACGAAAGGTCATATCTTCTAAATTACCAATTGGTGTTGGTACCAAATAAAGCTGGCCAAAGGGCTGTATACTATAACTTTTTTGACTATTGATCATACTGCTTCGTTTCCCCTTTCTCTGATAAGGTTTTAATCACACACTTTTTATGCATATCTGGTGGAAAAGCAATTCCTTGCTGCGCTAGAAATTGTTGTTTTTTAAACTTAGGTTGTTTTTTAAAAGCATATTCCGCTTTAGTCGCTTCACTTCTTGTCACGAATTCCTCAGCATAAATCATTTTTAGTGGCCTTCTATACTGAGGCTTGGTATATTTCGCACCTACCCCATCATTATGCTCTTTCTCACGTCTAACAATGTCTGTTGTATAACCACCATAATAAGTGCCATCTTGACAAAATAAAACATAAAAAAAACTACTCTTCTTTTCCATATAACATCGCTCTCACTTCTGGTAAATAGTCATCATTTTCATCAAAAACATATAATGGTGCTTGGATTTTTAGTCCCTGCTTGCCATCTTTAATCCCTTCAATCAATAAAATATTCGCATCTTTCCCCATTTTTGGATAGACTAAACGTATTTTTTTAGGTGCTAAACGATAGCTAGCCATGGTGGTTAAAATATCAACTAAACGTTCTGGACGATGAACAAAATAAGCTTTGCCATTCATTTTCAATAGCTCACTGGTCGTTCGAATCACTTCTTCTAAATTCGTATGAATTTCATGTCTAGCAATTGCTAAATGTTCATTTGGATTTTTCTGACTTGTTGGTCGGCTAGTAAAATAAGGGGGATTACAGGTCACAATGTCCACTTTATCTTTGCCAATTAGGGTAGGAGCTTGTTTTAAATCATCTTGAATAATCGTAATTTTGTCTTCTAAATGATTCAGTTTAACACTTCTTTGTGCCATATCTGCTAAGCGCTCTTGTAATTCTACACCGATAATTTTGCCTCTGGTTTTAGGACTTAAAAATAGTGGAATGACACCATTACCAGTACATAAATCCACAATGGTTTTTGCCCTTGTAGGGATTTGCGCAAAATTGGCAAGTAAGACGGCATCTAACGAAAATGAAAAGACACTGCTGCTTTGGATAATCTGTAATTTTTCAGCAATTAACTGATCCAGCCGCTCATCTTGATAAATTTCTACCAATCTCTTTTCACTCCCTTGTTTCTTAAATAAAGTCATCCATTATTATAGCACAAATTCCCCTTTTAATTTTTATCTTATTTTCTTTTCAAGTCTAATTATTTGTAGTCTAGAAACAAGAGCGTTAAAATAAAGGTAATAAAAGGAATAGGGGGAGATTTTTATGATAGGATTTATTTGGTCACTTATTATTGGTGGTATTATTGGTTGGATTGCAGGGATGATTCTTGGTCGTGACGTACCAGGCGGTATTTGGGGAAATATTGTTGCTGGTTTTGTAGGGAGTTGGTTAGGTACATTGATTTTTGGAACTTGGGGACCAACCATTGGAGGATTTGCTTTCTTCCCAGCATTAATTGGGGCTGTCTTATTAATTTTTATTGTGTCAGCTATTTTGAAAACACGCTCTCGTTAATCAATGAATACAAGCTTTGTAGCGAATAATTGCTACAAAGTTTTTTTTACGTCATTGATTCATGTATCCCTCACCGTTACAACAATTTGCGCAATAAAGACGCAAACTGCGTATCCTGATAGCAAAAGAAGTATATCGTCTGTTGGTAAATTAAATTCATCATACAAAATCGCTGTAAAAAAATTAGCACAACCTAAGATCAATAACAAAATAAAAGACCCCACCAAATCAAACATTTTCTCTTTAAATAATGTTTTCTTGCGAAAAAGCTGTACTTTAAAAAAATTGATTGTGATGAGCAGTCCAATTAGGATAAAAATACTTGTCATTGCCCACCAATAATGTTCATAAAAATCATATAAGGTTAAATACATCATGCTTCCCCCTTTAATAAGTCTAAACGTTATTGTTTCTGTCCCTTTTTCAAATATGCATCTGCCAAACAAAAATTTTTCCAGTCAAAAGTAGTCAACTCTTTTTTATCCTGCATCTTCATGATATCTAATGTGGTGACTTTTTGTCTCAACTTGTTTCCTAATTTTAATAGCATTTATCTATTCACATTATCACAAACTTTTATTTTTTAAAATGGAAAATTGAAATTTAATAAAAAATGTTGTGCGACATTCAAGAACTCTTTTGCTTCAACAGCCCCTATCACTTTAACATGACGTTTTCCATCTTTTGTACAATCCAGTGAGAAGACTTGCTTTATATTCACTTTGCTATCCTTCATTAAAGCGTCATTATTTATAGAAACAAAATAGGGTCGTTTTTTTTTGTGTTGAAGTAATCGGACAAACAATAATTAAATTTGAAGAAAGATTGTATTCATCACGACTAATCACTAAAGCTAGTCGTCTTTTCTTTATTTCACTTCCCTTTGAAGGATCAAAATTAATCGTTACAATATCCCCTTGCTTAATCATCTAACTCACTCTTAACTGGGTAAAAATCTGCTATTAGGTCATCTTCCTCATCAACAAATTCACCTTTTTCAGCTTTTTCAAAATAATCTAAAACCTTTGGAATCAGCGAAATGACACCCTCTTTATCTTTATAGTAAAAAAATTCTTGACCTTCTTTTACTTCCAATTTGCTTGATAGAGTAACCATGATAGAGTTACCTTGTTTTCTCGCCCTCACTGTATCCATAATAGAACACTCCCCTCTACACTACTAGCATATCATGTAATTACATGAATTCCATTTGGAATGCAAAACAAAAAGTAGTAGCATTTCTTCATATTGGATAAGCGCATGAATGTCTTGGTGCATTTAGGTTTAACTGAGGTAAACAGATATTCTTACGTTAGTTCAAGAAACAACCAATCATGTTGCGGTTAAAAACAGTTAAGTCATACTAAGACTATGTATTTTACACCAATTGCTATTCTCAGCACTCGCTTACTTATGCCCCTTTTTCAAATATTCATCTGCCAAACAAAAAATTTTCCAGTCAAAAGTAGTGATCTCTTTTTTATCCTGCATCTTCATGATATCTAATGTGGTTACTTTTTTAGCAGCTATCACCTCATTCTCTTGTAAGACCAATGATGCTACAGAAACTGGATGATAAGCTAAATAAACATCTACTAGTAGAGACTCCGCTTCCTCACAGATTGTCCCAATAAATAGTGTTTCATCTGGTTCCACTGAAACACCAATTTCTTCATATAGCTCCCTAAATGCTGCTTGATAACTAGTTTCTCCTATTCCAACAGCACCACCAGAAAATTCCCATAATAATCCAGCTTGCTTATCAGGATGCCGCTGTGTCAATAAATAGCGGTTATGATCATCTATTAAAACAACACTCGCTGCTAATTGATAATCTCCTTTATGCAAACGTGTTCCCCTCGTAAAAGTTCTGCCTGTTAACTGACCTTCTCTAGTATAAATATCTAATTGTTCTTCTCTCATTTTGTCCTCCTTTTTTAATTCAACTGCTCATGATGTACAAAAAAAGCTAAGACAATCGGAAAATAAGCTTTCCAATTATCTTAACTCATTATCTTTCACGTTCACCATAAATAACATCTAAACAAAAGGCACAGGGTTCATCGTCTACTCTTCTTGAACCATAGAACATATTACAAACATGAAAACCATCTTCATATAATTTTTCTAAATTCATTCTAGACTTTGTCATGCCTGATTCTGCTTGCTCTATTGAACCATCTTTTTCAATTTCTGCCAACCTTGAACGTAAGTGTTCATTCTCAATTTGCAAGGCTGCATTTTGTTCAACCAACTCACCAATCGTTGAGCGAAAACTCGAGAGACGCTTCAACATCACTTCAGTCTCTAGCTCAAGCTGGCTCACTGTATCATATAATGTTTTTTTATCCAATATGTTCACCATCTTTTCTCCATGAAATGAAAATGAAGCCTTTCTTTTTATTTTCTCTTAGGACAATAACCTAAGCTTTTGCCTCGTTTAATTCTTCTAATGTAAATTCTAAGGGTGTTTCTCTACCTTGTAAACGAACCTTGATAATACGACTTAACATATTTAAGCCAATCACAGTTCCTTCACCTTCAGGGGTTTTGACTTTTTTACCAAAATCAGGTAATTCTTTTTTGGCTGCTTCATATTCATCGTTCTCATATTTTAAGCAACACATTAAACGACCACAAAGACCTGATATTTTGGTTGGATTTAATGAAAGGTTTTGATCCTTTGCCATTTTAATGGATACTGGCATAAAGTCTCCTAAGAAAGTAGAACAACAGAGCATTCTGCCACATGGGCCAATACCACCAAGTAATTTGGCCTCATCGCGTACACCAATTTGTCTTAACTCAATCCGTGTTCTAAAAATACTCGCTAAATCCTTTACTAATTCTCTAAAATCAATTCGACCTTCCGCACTAAAATAAAAAACCATTTTACTACGATCAAAACTATATTCAACATCAATTAGCTTCATTTCTAATCCATGCTTCTTAATTTTTTCAGCACCCACACTAAAAGCTGCATTTGCATCTTCTTTGTTTGCATGGACTTGTGCCATATCTTTTTCATTTGCAATTGAAGTGATACTTCTAAGTGGTTTGACAATATCATCTTCTGGTACTTCATGCTTTCCTTTGACAACACGCCCTACACTAACACCTTGTTGCGTTTCCACCACAACATAATCACCTAATTGCACATGATGCTTCCCAGGAGAAAAATAATAAATCATCCCGGAATTCTTTAGTTTCACACCTATGACTGTTTCCATCTATTTTTTCCCTCGCTTTGTTCAGCTAGTCAGAAAGCTCTTAGCTTTTAATTAGTTGTAACACCAGTTGCTCAAAAACGCCTTGTGCACCAACATTACTTTCTAATTTACGTTTTGCCTTCAAAATAAACGCCAGTTGCATATTGGTTTTGGTACCTGTTTGTTTTTCTATGATGCGCTGCAACTCTTGCTCTTTTGTTGGATAAGCCAATATCTGTGCTGTTCCATAAGATAACATCAACAAATCGCGATAAAGGTACACAAGCATGTCTAATCCTATGAGCTGCTGTTCTCGCTCTTTAAAATGAGGCATAAAATGTGTTTGAATCATAATGAACCCTTGATAATCGCCACTTGCAATATTTTGAAACAGCTTCCAAATAATCTGCTTAGCTTCATTAAACCACTCATCTTGCTCCATTTCAACTGCTGTTTGAAAATTATTTGTTAAATGAACCCATAAAGCGCCTTTAGCAGGGTTGATACCAGCAGCTTCTAAAGCTTTTAATAAGTCTTTTTTAGCAAGCGGGAAAAAGGTCACGACTTGGCATCTGGATAAAATAGTTGGCAAGATTTTTTGTTTGGCTGTGGTTAATAAAAAAGCACTGACGCTACCATCTGGCTCCTCTAAAAATTTCAACAAACTATTGGCTGCACCAACTGTCATTTTTTCAACATCTTCAACAATAAAGATTTTTTGACTGCCTTCTACACCTGTTTTAGAAAAAGCTGTTTTTAACTCTCTCACTTGATCCACTTTAATAGAAAGACCATCTGGTGCAACAATCATCACATCAGGATGTTCCTCTGCTTGAATCCGCAAACAGTTATGACACACACCACAAGGCTCATCATCAAGCTGTTCTTCACAGAATTTCGCCATGGCTAACCACTTGGCCATAGCCTTTTTCCCAGTCCCAGGCTCGCCTTCAAAAAGGTAAGCATGTGCTAATTGCCCATGCTTTACACTTGCTTTAAATTGTTCAGTTAATTGAGGTTGTAATCTTTTGATTTCATTATTCACCATCATCAAGTCTCATTTCTAAAATTGGTGGAATTGTTCAATCGGCATCACAAAGACTGTTGCGCCACCTACTTGAACTTCAATTGGATAAGGCATTTGTGTATCCATTGTTAAATCTAAGCTAATCGGAGGTGTCATATATTGCTCCCTTGCTTGGCAAGTTTCACGAATAATATCTAGCACTTCATTGACACGCTTTTCTTCAATCCCAACAATAAAAGTCGTATTGCCCTCTTTTAGAAAACCACCTGTTGTTGAAAGCTTTGTCGCACGAATATTCCCATCAATAAATTTATTTGATAATCGGTTGCTATCTTTATCCTGTACAATCGCTAAAATTAATTTCATTATGAACCATCCTCTCCATTTTCTATTTAAATACAGTTGGATATTTTGCTTTGATTTGATCCAAACAGACTGCAACTACCTGATTAATAGTTTGCGTTGCATCCACTAATAACACACGCTCTGGCTGCTGCTCATAAATCGTTAGATAAGCCGCTCTAACCTTTTCATGGAAAGATAATTTTTCTTGATCCAAACGGTCATTTTTACGTTCTTTATTTTGTGCAATTCGCGCTAAACCAACCTCAGCTGGTACATCTAAATATAAGGTTAAATCTGGCGCTAAGCCCTCTGTTGCAAATTCATTTAAATCTGCAACTTCTGCCACACCAATCCCCCTACCAACACCTTGATAAGCAATTGAACTATCGACAAAACGATCACATAAGACGACTTTTCCAGCATTAATAGCAGGTAAAACAACTTGGATTAAGTGCTGTCTTCTTGCAGCAGCATATAAAATCGCTTCCGTTCGCTCATCCATCTCAGTATTTTTAGGGTCTAAAATAATTTCTCTAATTTCCTCTGCAATCCGAACCCCACCTGGCTCTCTAGTTGAAACTAAGGCTGGCACTAATTGTTCTTTTAACATTGGAATCAATCGTTCAATGACACTCGTTTTTCCTGCGCCATCTGGACCTTCTACGGTAATAAATATCCCTTTCACGTTTGCACACACCTACTTTAATTAATAACTACATTATACTGTACTTTTTTCTGAACGTCTAATCTAGGAGGTAAACAGCCAATTCTGTTGTTGCTGCATCCAGTCCAACAACCCTTAACCCTTTTCGGCGCCAATCAGCTATTTGAACAATATCAGCAGCTGTTAGCACCTCTCCAGCAACCTTAAAAGGAATCCCTGGTGGATAAATCGTGATATTTTCTGCTACGACTCGTTGTACTGCTTGGGCTAATTGGATACTCTCCACTGCTCGTTCAGCTTGTTCTTGATAAGTCAGCGCTAATAAGCTCATTGCTACTGGTTGCCACTGCCCATAAGGTAAAACCGCTGAAGCAGCTGAATATTCCTTTAAGCTAGCCATTGTTTGCGTTAAGCTTGGCCGCTTCACTACTTGCCCGACTTTTAATAATGGCAATGTCAGCACTACTTTGGTTGCATCTGCCATTTCAGCATAGAGCCCATCTTTCTCTAAAAAAGTAGCTAACGCTGAACCAGAAACAGCTTCTTTAAACACGATGAGCTTCATCAAGTCATCTGGCTGCCACACCATTAAGCCTGCTGCTTCAAATAATGCTCGCCATTTTTGATTTTGCTTTTTCGTATAAGCCCAATCTTCCTTCGTAAAAGTACCAGCAAATTGCCGCGCAATATCCAGAGAAAGCATTAATAGATAGGATGGACTACTTGTTTGCAACTGATGTAAATACTGAGCAATTTTCCGCTCTGATACCCTCGAAGTCATCACATGTAAATAAGCAGCCTGTGTCATTGCTGGCAGCATTTTATGAGCGGACTGAACCACTACATCTGCGCCTAACTGCGTCGCCGACTTTGGTAGCTCCTCTGAAACAATCAAATGCGCACCATGTGCTTCATCTACTAGCACACAAATATCGTGCGCATGCGCCAAATGGATTAAGGCCTTCAAATCATAGGTTTGTCCATAATAATTTGGATAGGTCAAAATGAGTACTTTCGCTGCTGGATAGGTCGCAATTGCTTCTGCCAATAAAGCGGGGGCTAGCCCGACCATCGTTTGTTTTTCCTCATCCATTTCTGGTGTTAAAAAAATAGGTGTTGCTGCTGCCATCGCCAAGCCATGAAAAACAGATTGATGGGCATTCTTCATCACAAAAACGGGGTCATTTTTCTGCACGGTTCCTAAAATCATACTTAAAATACCAACCGTTGAACCGTTGACCAAAAAGAAGCTGCGCTTGCTCCCATATAGTTGACTGAGTAAAGCTTGACTCTCCTGCAGCACACCAGTTGGTGCATGTAAATAATCTAAGCCTGTCACCTCAGTTTGATCAAAAGCGAGAAAATCGGTTGCAAAAGCTGGTAAATTGGGCCAATTCAAGCCATTTTTATGCCCTGGAACATGAACCGAAAAACGTTCCTGCTGTCTATGTTCCTCTAAAATCGTATAAAGAGGGAGCTGTGATTGCAAATGTTCTTTTGACAATACGGTTCCCTCCTTTCATTGTTAAGCTTTTATTTTTCGTGCTCTTGCTTCTTTAAATAAATAAAAATACTTGGCTTCTTCCAATTTCGCTTGAGCCATTAATTCTCTATCTTGATCAAAAACATTTAATTCAATATTTTTTAAGTGGTCCCACTGCACCTTAGTTCTTTGAATCAGTGCTAAAAGTTCTTGGTCATATTCGCTTCTTAATTGTCCTGCTTTTTTTCTACCAAACATCTTTTTTGACCTCCTTAAAGTTCTCTTCTACCTTCTACAGCTTTCATCAAAGTAATTTCATCTGCATATTCAATATCGCTACCAACAGCCAAACCATGAGCTAAACGTGTCACTTTGATTCCTGCTGGTTTAATCAGCCGAGATAAGTACATCGCTGTTGCTTCTCCTTCAGCTGTTGCATTCGTTGCAATAATCACTTCTTTGACTTCATCGGATTGCAAGCGTCTAATTAAGCTAGGAATTTGAATATCCTCTGGGCCTGTTCCTTCAACAGGGGATAAAACCCCATGAAGCACATGATATAGCCCACGGTATTCACGCATTTTTTCAATCGAAATCACATCTTTAGGATCCTCTACAACAAGAATCGTCCCACGATCTCTTCCTGCATCCTTACAAATATAGCAAGGATCTTCCTCTGTAATATTGCCACAAACACTACAATAATTCAGATCCCGCTTCGCACTAATCAACGCTTTAGCGAAATCTGTTACATCATCTTCTCGCATATCAATGGTATAAAAAGCCAAGCGTGCTGCTGACTTTGCACCAATCCCTGGTAATTTCATATAACTATCAATTAGCTTTGAAATCGGTTCTGGATATTGCATTCTATTGCTCCTCTTTTCTAAAAATTTGGCGCCCAAAAAGGTGCGCCAAATACTGAAATATCATTAAAATCCTGGAAGTCCCTTAGTATATTTGCCCATTGTCGCTTCTGTTTCTGCTTCAATTTTAGCAAGTACATCATTTGTTGCCATTAAAATTAAATCTTGTAGCATCTCAATATCATCTGGATCAACAGCTTCTTTGGCAATTTCTACATTGATCACTTTTTTATCACCTGTCATCGTCATCTTAACTGTCTCGCCACTAGCAATACCAACAAATTCTTTGGCATTTAAAGCTTCTTGTGCCTCTCCCATTTGTTTTTGCATTTTTTGTACTTGTTTCATCATACCTTGCATATTTCCCATTCCTCGCATTTATCTTCATCCTTTCAAATTTCCTATTCTTCTATTACTTGAACCAGTTCTTCACCAAACAAAGCAACCGCCTCTGTGATGATTGCATTTTCTTCCTCTGGAGGTGGCGCCGCTTGCATTTCTTCTAAAACCATTTCAGAAGTAGGTGTTGGGGCAACAGCTGGCTGTCCAGCTTCTGCTGCTTGTGCTTGACCATCAGCTGTTGTGGGCTCTGCTCCTGGCAATTTACCTTGCTTCGCCTGCTCAATATACGTACTACGTAAATTAGGCCAGACATCATGAGGCACAGCTAACATATTCGGTTTACGCTGAATCAACTTCTCAAGACTTTGTGCAATTGTCTCTAATAAAGCCGCATCATCCGAAGCCTTTTGACATAAAATTTCATATTCAAATGACACAATCAAAGCTGTTGGACTAGCTGCAACTGGTGTTGAAGCCTTCATCACAGCTCTTTGTGTGACAGATAACATATTCATTAAATCAGGCCACACATCTTTTAATAAATCTAAATCCTGTCTTGTTGCTTCCCCAAGCACTTGGAAAATTCCCGTTGTATTGACCCTAAAGCCATTTGTATTTGGTTTTTTCTTAGGTTTTGCTTGCGGCGTTTGTGAGGCGCTACCTGCTGTCACACCTTGACTCATCATTGTTTCAATTTGCTTCGCCATTGCGGCCATTTTTTGCTCCATTTGTTGCATAACTGCTTGATCAGCAGGAGCGGCGGCTGGGGCTTGTGCCACACTTGCTACTGGTGGGTTGACGTTCCCTCTTAACTGCGTCATTTTCACAGTCGCTACTTCCAGATAAATCCCTGGATGATTCGTAAAACGCATTTCATTCTGACCTTCATTTAAAATACCAATCACTTGATATAAAACCTCTGCAGAAATCAATTCACTTAGTTGCTTAAATTCCTCTGTAATCGTCGATTCAATGCCTTCAGTCATTTGAGGCGCTTTTTGGTAAACTAATAAATCTCTAGCAAACAAAATCAAATCTTCTACTAATCTGACGGGATCTTTTCCTTCAGCTAGAATTTGCTGCAATAGCGTCAGCCCGGCTTCTGTCTCACGCTGAGCAACAGCATTCATATACGTAATCAATAATTCTTGGGTTAATGCACCTGTCACATTTAAAGCATTTTCCTCTGTTACAAATTGCTCTCCATAAGAAATGACTTGATCTAAAATACTTAAGGCATCACGCATTCCGCCTTCTGCTGCTTTGGCAATAATTTGTAAAGCAGGCTCTTCAAAACCAATCTTTTCCCCATCCAAAATCACTTTCATGCGCGCAATAATATCTCTAGTTGTAATGCGTTTAAAATCAAAGCGTTGGGTTCTAGAAATAATGGTCGCTGGAATTTTATGTGGTTCAGTTGTCGCTAAAATAAAAATAACATTTTTAGGCGGCTCTTCTAACGTTTTCAACAAAGCATTAAACGCACCTGTTGATAGCATATGCACCTCATCTATAATATAGACTTTATAATCTGCTTCGGTTGGAGCATATTTTGCTTTATCACGAATATCACGAATTTCTTCTACACCATTGTTACTTGCCGCATCAATTTCAATGACATCATTTAATTGTCCTGATGTGATGGCCAAACAGGTTGGACATTCATTACAAGGCTCTCCATCTTTTAAAAAATGACAGTTGATGGCTTTTGAGAAAATTTTAGCCGCACTGGTTTTCCCAGTACCACGAGGCCCAGTAAACAAATAGGCATGGCTAGACTTCCCTTGAATCAGTGCATTTTTAAGTGTTTGTGTAATGGCCTCTTGCCCTGCAATATCTTGAAAACGTTGCGGGCGCCATACCCTATATAGTGCTTGATAACCCATCTGTTTCCCTCTTTCTAAAGTCCATAATCTTCATTATCTTCTATTATACGTTATTCCAAAGTAAAGATAAATACATGGAGCCTAACTTTCATTTCTTTTAAAAAAATAAGTACCTACTTTAACCAAAAAAGCTTGGCAAGTAGGTACAATCTATCTTATAGAACTCTCACATCTGCAGGTACATAATTTCCTTGAAAGGTCTTTCTAAACTGATGAGGCGACATGCCCTCTTCTTTTTTAAATAATTTACTAAAATAGGTAGGATCAATATATCCTACAGCTAACGCAACTTCCGTAATGGATTGATTCGTTGTCATCAATAACTTTTTAGCTGTTTCAATCCGATAATTGGTTAAATACTCAATAAAATTCATCCCAATTGCTTCTTTAAAAAAACGACTGACATAATGTCGATTTAAATGCATATGCGCTGCCAAAGTCGTCAGATTAATTTCTTCATGATAATGCTCATGAAGATAATCTAACATTAAATTCACATGCTCTTTCGCATTTTTTGTAGGCTTTTTCGACCCAAAATCCATTAATGAAACCTGATTTAACGATTTGACTGAACGATCAATAGAGAGCTTTAGCTCTTTTGCATCTAATGGTTTGACCAAATAATCCATCACACCACAACGCAAAGCCATATGTACGCTATCAAAATCCTGCTTTTCAGTAAAAATAATCGTTTTCAAGTTTGGTAATAACTTCAAGATTTTTTTCTTAATAAAAAAACCATCAACATCTGGTAAATCGATATCAATAATCATTACTTCTGGCAAATATTTTTCGGCAATCTCAAGTGCCTCTTGACCATTAGAAGCATCGGGCAATACTTTGATATTTAAAAAAGAGGTATCAATCAATTGTCTAATAAATAATCTGTCTTGTGAATTTTTGCTTACAACCATTAATCTACACATCTATTTTCGCCTCCTATACTAGTCTACAAAAACGAGTACAACTCCACAAGTTTTTTCTTCTTTTAAGTCTGTGAATTTTCTATCTCCCAACTCCATCATACCTTTTATTACCAATCGTTTCAACTGAATAACTTTGTGAAAAAAATCGCAAAAAAATAGTAAATTTTCTCCATTTTCATCACAAAAAAGCCCCTAACACTCTTTCCTTAAAATAGGCTAACATAAGGATGTAAGCGTTACACAAACAAAAAAAGGAGCGATTTATTATGACAACAACAGTACTAACAAAAACAACCGAGGTAGAGACATTAATCGCAACAGCTAAGCAAGCACAGCAATTATACGCCACTTACTCTCAAGAGCAAGTGGATGCCATCATCAAAAATGTTCATGAAATGACTTATCAACATAGAGAAGAGCTAGCTATCTCCGCTCATGAAGAAACTGGCTTTGGAAACGTGGCAGATAAAATCATCAAAAATGAATTCGCTAGCAATCGTGTTTATGACAGCATCAAAGATATCCCTACTGTTGGTGTCATTAATCGTTTACCTGAACAAAAACTCATTGAAGTAGGGATTCCAATGGGCATTGTGGCAGGATTGATTCCTTCAACAAACCCAACTTCAACAGTTATTTTCAAAGCTTTAATTGCTTTAAAAACACGCAATGCAATCATCTTCTCTCCACATCCAAAAGCCTTAGCTTCTATTCAATTAGCTACTAAAATTGTAGAAGAAGCTGCAGTTGCAGCTGGTGCTCCAAGTGGTTTAGTGAGTGTGATAAACCAACCAACCTTAGAGGCAACATCTGATTTAATGCAGCATGAAGATATCGCATTGATTTTAGCAACCGGCGGCAAAGCAATGGTTCATGCAGCTTACAGTTCAGGTACACCTGCAATTGGCGTTGGACCCGGTAACTCTCCTGTTCTCATTGAAAAAACAGCTGATATTAAAACTTCGATTGATCGTATTATTCAAAGTAAAACTTTCGATTACGGAACCATTTGTGCTTCTGAACAAGCATTGGTCGTTGATGCTTCTATTAAAGAAGAAGTCATTCAAGCCTTAAAAGCAAAACATGCCTACTTTTTAAATGAAGCAGAATCAGAAAAAATTAGCCAATTTATCTTAAGAGATAATGGCGCTTTAAACCCTGATATTGTTGGTAAAAGTGCACCATTAGTTGCAGCCTTAGCAGGAATTGATGTGCCAGAAAACACCACGGTTCTCATTTCTGAGCAAACAGAAGTTTCTCATACGAATCCTTATTCAAGAGAAAAGTTAACGCCAATTCTGGCTCTTTATACAGTAAACGCTTGGGAAGAAGGCCTTACACTTTGTAACGAACTATTATTAAATGAAGGCGCTGGTCATACTGCTAGCTTGCATACAAGTAATGAGGTTTTGGCTGAAGAATTTGGTTTGCGTATCCATGCTTCTCGTATTTTAGTAAATACATTAGGTGCTTTAGGTGCGATTGGTGGTACAACTAACTTAATGCCTTCCCTTACTTTAGGCTGCGGTGCCATTGGCGGAAGTAGCACAACTGATAATGTAAGTGTGCATCAATTATTAAATATTAAGCGCGTCGCTTTTCATCAATAAAAAAGACAGCTTATCCCATTTTTATTCATTGGGATAGGCTGTCTTTTTACCTGAAATTTAGAATAGAGTACCTATCTAAAAATTTAATGTAGCTTTAAGAAGCTACTGAGCTTTCATCATCACTTTAAAAAATAAAAAAACATCCCTTAATTCGTTAAGGAACGTTGCATTGAATAGCTTTTATAAAAGGCACATGGCGAAGCTAGCTTAGTGCTGCTTCCTTCCGGATCTGACACGGTTCACAAGTCCACCATTGCCTCTGCCTTGCGGCACTATCTATTGTACAAGAAATCTTCTAAAAAAGCTACTATAATTTTTACCGAATGAAAATGTGCTGATAGTTCTTGACTCTTTTATGAGACCTTTCACAAACTCCATTATCCCTATTGCATTTTATCAATAAGGGATATATAATGTTAGAATCATTTTTGATTAATAGTTCGATAAAAGCAAACAATTAAGGGCTATGAGTTGAATTCTCATATGTGGACATGGTACCTTAGGCTAAAAGAACTCATTACAATTATATAAGATGCATTTAATAAAGCAGTAGCAAGTCCTTTCATAAATGATGGACGCTCTTTTTAAAAAGCATTTCGAGGAGAATGGACATGAAAAAAACGTTAGAAATTTTCGCGCTAGATTGGAAGCGAATCTTTAAAGCACCTTTTGCTTTAGCATTGGTGGTGGCGCTGATTATTTTACCTTCACTTTATGCTTGGTTTAATATTGCAGCGCTATGGGATCCATATGGCAGCACTGGTGACTTAAAAGTAGCAGTCTATAGTGATGATCAAGCCGTAACCTTCCAAGACAAAGACATTCATATTGGAGAGGACCTCATTGATTCTTTAAAAGACAATGATAAGCTTGGTTGGACTTTTGTAAAATCAAAAGCTGATATGGAAGATGGCGTAAAAACAGGTAAATATTATGCCAGCATTTATATCCCAGCAGACTTTTCAAAAGATTTACTTAGTTTCGTAAATGGAGATATTAAAAAGCCAGAAATTATTTATTCTGTTAACCAAAAAATTAATGCCATTGCCCCTAAAATTACTGGTAGTGGTGCAGCAACACTGCAACAAACTATTTCAAAAGAATTCACAGCGACTGTTAGTACAACTTTAGTGGATGTTTTCAATAAAATTGGTGTTGATTTGGATACCAACTTGCCTACGATTCAAAAAGTTTCTTCTATGTTATTGACTATTGATGATCATTTAGATGAGATTGATGGCTACACACAAGAGGTCTTAAATCTACAAGGAAAAATGCCTGATCTAAAGGAGAAACTCGCTAAAGCGAATGAAGCGATTGCTTACTTACCTGAAGCAAATAAGGTCGCTGATAAAGTGGTTAAAATTAATGAAATTATGCCTCAAGTAGATGCTGTTGGAACATTGGTCTTAGATTTACAGACTAAAATTCCAGAAATTCAAAATGCTGGGGCTCAAATCGCTAAAATTGATGGTGACTTTGATACAATTGTTGCTACCTTAAATGATGGCGTAGCTCAAGCCAATAATGCGTTAACAATTATTAGCCAAGTGCAACAAATTTTACCTGATGTGATTCAATTGGCTCAAAATGGTAGTGGCTATGTGACCACTGCAAATGATTTATTAAACAAATTAGCTGGCTCTTTGGATACGATTGCACCTGCAATTAAAGAAGGCCTAGTTGTTACCAATCATATTGCAGGAAACATTGTCGGCGTCACACAAGAAATTATTGATGGGAATTTAACCAATCAAGAAATTAAAGACCGTTTACAAGGGCTTAAAACACAATTACAAACTTCTAATCAAACAATTGACTCACTGATTAGTACACTAAAAAGCTTACAGGCTATTAATAATGATCCAAAACTGGCTCAGCTCATTGCCCAAATGGAAACCTTGCAACAAGGCATTCAAGTAGCTGAAAGTAAAATTGATCAATTAATTGCAGCGATTGACTCAGGAAAAGATATCAAAGCTGAAATGCAACAAATTCACGATACAGCTGTTACTGTTCAAACTGAAACGGGTAATCTATTGAATAGCTTTGATACCGTTGTTTTACCTACAATTAAAGCAACCATTGATCAAGTAAAAACGGATTTATCTACTGCACAAGGTGTCCTAGATCAAGCAAATGGTACGATTTTACCGAATGTTTCAGATCTTTTAACCAATACAAGCGGGATTATTACCAATGCACTTGGCGTCATCCAAGAATATCAAAAAGAAATCCCTGCATTAAAACAAGAAATTCATGATGCAAATGTCTTGTTAAATGATAATATGACCTTAATTGTTGATGGGATTAATACGGCAGCAGCTTTCTATCAAGATGATTTCCCTGCACTCAAAGAGAAATTAAACAAAGCTAGCTCATTTATCCAAAACGATTTACCTGGTATTGAAGAGAATTTAACAAGCACCCTAAATACAGTCAATGAAAAAATGCCAACAATCGAAACCGCAGTGAACACAGCAAGTGATTTAATCAAAAACGATTGGCCTACCTTAAAATCAGGGATCACTAAAGCGGCTGATGCTGTTCGTAAGCAAAAAGATAATGTTGATTTAGGAGAAATCATTAAGCTACTGAAATCTGATGCAAATCAAGAAAGTGATTTCATTTCTAATCCTGTATTGTTAAAAGAAGAAGCAATGTATCCAATTCCAAACTATGGATCAGCAAGTGCACCTTTCTATACAGCTTTATGTTTATGGGTTGGAGCTGTTCTATTATCATCTGTTTTCAAAACGGATGTTGATATTGAAGGAGAAGATGATGTGAAAGATAAGAAACGTTACAAGCCAATTCATTTATTCTATGGACGAATGTTAACCTTCTTATCAGTTGGCTTCTTCCAAGCACTCATTGTTTCTTTAGGAAATCTCTTTATTTTAGACACTTATACCGTTAATAAAGTCTGGTTTGTGCTCTTTACTATTTTCCTAGGACTCGTCTTTATGTCCATGGTTTATGTTCTTGCAAGCTTATTTGGAAATCTAGGAAAAGGAATTGCCGTGATTATCTTGGTGCTTTCTATTTCTGGCGCTGGCGCCAACTTCCCAGTTGTTCTTTCACCTAAATTCTTCCAAATTATTAATCCAATGTTGCCATTTACCTATGCGGTAGATTTACTAAGAGAACCTGTAGGTGGTATTTTATGGCAAACAGCTTTATTAAATCTCTTTGTACTCTTCGCCTTTGGTGTAGCCTTTATTGTATTAGGAGGCTTCTTGAAAAAATATGTTGAAGAGCATATGAACGGAATTGAATCAAAAGTTAATAAAGGAAAAATTTTCCATTAATAAAAAATGTATGTCCCACTTATCATCGGGACATACATTTTTTTATTATAGCGTTGTACCATTTGTTGCAATAACTTCTTGATACCACTTAAAACTATCTTTTTTATAGCGTTTTTTTGAACCATTTCCTAAATTATCAATATCAACATAAATAAAACCATAACGCTTCGCCATTTCTTGAGAAGAACAGCTCACAATATCAATCGGTGCCCAGGCACAATAGGCAATGACTTCTACACCATCTTTCATCATTTCCTTCAACTGCACTAAATGCGCCCTTAAATAATCAATCCGGTAATCATCATGCACTTTACCATCCTCCAAAGTATCATACATACCAAAACCATTTTCAGCAATCAGTAACGGCTTTTGATAGCGATCATAATATTGAGAAAGTGCATAATAGAAGCCTTTAGGATCAATTCCCCAGCCCCAAGGATTGGCTTTAATTTTTGGATTTTTAGTCACTGAGGTTGGAGACATTGTATTCTTTTCATAAGAAACTGTGGTTGAATAATAATAGGAAATCGCTAAGAAATCCATTGTATTTTCACTCAAAATAGCAGTATCAGAGTCTTCCATCTCAATTCGAATCCCCTGTTCTTCAAAATAGCGTAACATATAGCTAGGATACGCTCCTCTAAAACTCACATCTGTAAAGAAATATTGATGACGATTTCGCTGTAAAGCAAAGACCACATCATCAGGGTCACAAGTTTCAGGAGAAGCTGTACAGTCAGCTACCATCATCCCTATTTCAAAATGAGGATTGATGGTTTTCGCTTTCTGTTTCACAAGCGCCGTCGCAATAAATTGATGATGAATCGCTTGATATTTAGCCTGCTCTATATTGTCTACTTGATCCACACAAAAGGCTAGAGAATTAAAGGACTCAAAATGAATTAAGTTCATTTGATTAATGACAATCCAATACTTCACTTTGTCCTTATAACGCTTCATAATCGTTTCAGCATAGTGCACAAAGAAATCAACCGTTTGACGATTTACCCAGCCTTTATATTTAAGCGTTAAATGAACAGGTGTTTCATAATGAAGCATGGTCACAATTGGTTCCATCTCCAAGCGGTGCAGCTCATCTAATAAATCATCATAAAACTGTAAACCAGCTTCATTGGGTGTTGCATCATCACCATTGGGGAAAATTCTAGACCAATTAATTGAAAAACGAAAAGATTTTAATCCAAGCTCTTTTAACAGCTTTAAATCTTCTTTATACGTATGGTAAAAATCAATGCCATGACGTTTAGGATAATAACCGTCATGATCCTCCATTGCTTTCTTAACATCCGCTAAGGTTAAATCAGACTCATAAGGGACTGAAATATCCCGATTAGGATCATAAAGATGCAAATCAGAAATACAGAAACCTTTTCCATCCTCATCCCAAGCACCTTCACATTGATTGGCAGCAATCGCTCCTCCCCATAAAAAATCGGTAGGAAAACCTTTTATTAATTGTTTCATTCATACATTCCTCCTCATATCTTAGTGTCAGAATTTCCTTTTCATCCTAGCAAAAAGAGGGCAGTTAACGCCCCCATTTTACTCAGCTAAGTACAGCTCTCTTAAGCGTTCAAAATCTGCTTCAGTCAATTCCATGATGTCACGCAAATAACGATCCATTGAACCTGCTACTTTTTCAATTTCATCATAAGCGGCTTCAAAATAAATTTCTTTGGTTTGCATTAAGCCAGACAAATAAGCTAAAACTAGTTGATTATCTGTGAATTTTTGATATTCCGCTAAACGTTTTTCATTTCTTGCAGCCATATTTTGTTTGGTATACATATAATCATATTTAATCTCTTCTTTTGAGACGCCTAGTGCTGCCAAAATTAGAATTGCTGCAAATCCTGCACGATCTTTTCCACCTTTACAATGATGCAGAATTGGCGTTGTATCAGCTGCAAGCAACAAACGCAGATAAGCACGATATTGTTGATTCGCATAAGGATCTCTTACAAGCTCCCGCATCTGCTCACTCATTTCATCTAAGCGACCTTGTAACTCAGCTGGTCCTGCTTCACTATTTGCAAGAGCTACTAGCTTTGCCACCTTATAACCATCATCTTCCATATTGCCACTAGCAAGGGCAGCAATTGGTGCATTTGGCGAAAGATTGAGATAGGCTGTCTCATCAGGCAACATATCTGGTGCTTTTTCACACTCATTATGACTTCGAAAATCAACAACTGTTTTTAAAGGTAAAGCTTTTAGTGTGGCTAAATCTTGTGGACTCACTTGATGTAAAGCATCTGATCTAAAAAGAACACCCCACTTCACTGGTCTTCCTTCGTAACCTAGATAGCCACCTAAATCTCTTGTATTAAAGGTCCCATCTAACGAAAGATTTCTTGTACTAATCATTTTCTTTTGACCAGCAAATACATAGGTAACATATATTCTTGATGGCTGATCTGTCATTTCAAAAGTAACTGGACTTCCTGTAAAGCTCCCTACTTTAATCATTTGCTCAAGCTGAAACGTTGGCAGATGATACGCATAAATCTCCACTTGATCTGTTGACTTTATGGCTTCATCAATTAGTGTATATTGATGCCCGTTTTTAATTAATTCTCGCATTACATACCTCCTGCAGCTTTCAATTCCATTTCTTTATCCGTTTCTTCTCTGACTTTCTGTTTATCTAACAGTTTTAAGAATGGGTAATAGAGGGCGATACAAGCAATAAATTGCACGACTTGAATAACCACCCCAGCAAATCCTCCTGCTAAAAATCCACCGATAATTGGTGGCATACTCCAAGGTAAGTTAATTCCGACAATCGGTAAGAAGCCAATAATGGTTGCAAAATAAGCAATAGAAACACTAATCATTGGTGCTAAAACCATTGGAACGAAAATATAAGGGTTATAAACCATTGGAATTCCAAATTTCATTGGCTCACTAATCCCAAATGCACCTGGAATAACGGCTACTTTCCCAATCGCTTTCAATTGTTTAGATTTTGTTAACCAGAGTAGCATACAAGCTAAAGCTAAATGCCTTGGCCCTTTATAGATATTCAAGAAATAAGAGTTTAGGACAAATTGTGCATTTTCACCTGTGACTAAAGCTTGGGCATTCGCAATTGCTAGTGGTAAATATAATGTATTAGTGATTGCAGAAGTTACATTACTACCATGAATACCAAACCACCAGAACAACTCACCCACAAGACAAATAATGAGCATCGTAGAAAGTGAACCACTGGCGCCTTCTAAAGGCTTTTGTAGAACGGTATAAATAAAGGTATGCACATCGCCAAAGCTGGTCATTGCAAAAGCAGCTGAAATGCCAATAAATAGTAAGGAAATTATCACAATTGGAAATAAGGATTCAAAGGACCCAGAGATTGCTGGTGGTACACTTGGGTGCATTTTAATTTTGATACCTTTATCCATTAGTAAGACATATAAACGTGTTGCAATAAGAGCTGTAAACATCCCAACAAACATTCCTCTTGAACCTAAATAAGTTAACGTAAATGCTAATACCTGATCCTCTCCAACAGTAAAAGCTGTCAGTGGTGTAAGGATAAAAAAGGCAACCAAGGAAATGCTGATGGCATTAATTTGAGATTTCTTATAATTTCTTGCCATTTCATAAGCCAGGGAAATGACCAAATAAATCGTAATTAAACCATTCGTCATTGTATCGCCTAGACTTAGGTAAGATTTGATACCAGAAGTTTCTAGAAAATTTAAATAAGGATCATAAGGAATACTTGAAATCAAAGCAATAATTGAGCCCACAATCGTAACAGGTAGTAATCTTGCCATCCCTGATGCAATTGTTTTAACAAACATATTATTTGAAAATTTTACTGTCCATTTACTTAAAACTGGTCCTATTTTTCTTGCCGTTTCTTTAAATGACATCCTGCTCGCTCCTTTTTATGCGTTATTTAATGCAAATTCTAAAACTGCCTTTCCATTCATCGTGCCATAATCCATCGATTCAATAACGAATACAGGTATCTCTAAATTCGCTTTCAAATCATCTAAACGATGGGCAATCTGAGGGCCTAATAAGATAATGTCACTATCCAAATGCTCCTCAATATCACTTTCACCTACTGCATCAATCCATAAATCTAAGCCTTTTTCTTTAGCGGCTTCCTTCATTTTAGCCACTAACATACTGGTTGAAAAGCCACCTGCACATGCTAACAAGATTTTTTCCATTATTTTTCTCCCCTTTCTAATTTTGCAAAACGTTCTTCAACTGATTCAATATAGCTCGTCATTTCAATAGCAATATCTTTAATCGCCAATGCTGTCATTAAATGATCCTGTGCATGAACCATTAACAAGCTGACTTCCTGAGGTTCACCTGAAACTTCTTTTTGAATCAATGCTGTCTGTGATTTATGCGCACTAACAGAAGACTTTCTCGCATCCTCCAATAATTCATGCGCTTTCTCAAAATCCTGATTTTTTGCTGCTTTGATTGCAAGCAAGCTTTTACTTCTTGCATCACCTGCATGTAAAATAATATTCATAATCGTCTCTTCCATTAGTCTCTCCTTACCATGCTTTTTTTGCATACAATGTAAATTCTGCAAATGATTTTGACTGTGCTAATGCATTTGCAAGTCCTGTATCTTGAATCATTTTCATCATAAAATTACTAATTTCTTGATGTAAAAATAAATAATTTTTCCGAATATTTAATAAGAAAATACATTTCACTTCTTTTTCTTCATATTGAACTGGGTGCTTCAATATAATCACAGCAATACTGTCTATATTGGCATTTTGTGACATCCCATGAGGACCAGCTATGCCATTTTCATAAACCGTTGTAAACTTTCGCTCACGTTCTAACACCGAAGCAGGATAAACTGAATGTGCATACCCTTTTTCGACTAATTTATTCGCATAACGTTCAATAATTTCTAAATAGTCGGTCGCTTCTTCTATAAAAAAGAGCTCTTTATGAAAAAGATTTTGTAATTTTGGAACCTTCTTGGTCATTTTTTTCTGGTGAAATAAAATGGTATTCTTAATTTTTTTCAGCTTACTTTCATTTAACTCTTCACTAATCAATACAATGGGAACATCAGCTGTTATTTCTGGAATCTTAATGGTTGATAAAATCAAATCTATTTCATCCATTTGATAAGTTGTCAGATCATATTGGGTTTTCAATACAATATTGGCTTCTGGAAATTGACTTTCAACTTTTACTTTGAGTAAAAAAGTTTTGCTTCTTCTAGCATCAGAAAGAATCAAAATATTTCTAACGCCACTTAGTATTTCTTGATTTTTTCTTTCCTGATGTGCAGCAAAATGAAGCGCCAAATAGCCAATTTCATCTCTAGATAATGGATATTTTCTAAGTTCATCATGGTATTCAATAAATCTTAAGCTGACTAAAAAGGAATTGGTGTACTGAGCTGAGATTGACGTAATCAAGGAGTTGGTCAGCTCTAATCCAAATGAAACACGTAGTAATAAAGGATAGACATGTAACAAGAGACACTCTTGAAGTAGGGCATCTTTTGAAAACGCTGTCGCATATTCCTGATCAATTTGTATTAACGCTTTATCAATCGCAGCCTTCATTTCTAATTCTTTTTCTTTTGGGACTTTGTTTGAGGTCGCCTTCCCATAAATTTGAGAAGCAATCAAATCAATTTCTTCTTCCCTAATCTCCACTTGAAACTTTTCTTCTAAAAAGGAAACAAGCTCTTTGGTTAACTGATAGCTATCTTCACCAATTAAATCACGATTGATTTTCACTTCAGTAATTTCATTATTTTGGTTCATTCGAAAAAGTAAAATTTTTAAATGAATCATAATAGATTCAATTGTGTTATGAGTCATCTGCATATTGTATTTCCTTAATAACTGATGAAAAGCCTCTTTTACCTCAGTAAAGTCTAAGGTTTTAATGAATTCAAAATATTGCAGTGGTAAATTTTCTAATTCTACAACCTGTTTAATGATTTTGGAAAATAATTTTCGTCGTTTATACTCATCTCCTTCTAGTCGTAATCCATAATGGGATTTTGATTGAATCGTTAGTTGCTCACTCTTTAATTGATGCTTAACAGCGTCTATATCCGACATCACTGTGTTTCTAGAAATATCCAATACTTCCGCTATTTGGCTGAGTGTAATGTAGCCTTTGTTTTCTAGTAGCATATAAATCATCAAGGCTTGTCGATACTTTTTATTTTCTACATCTAACACCTCAAAACCATTTAACTGCTCTAAAAACCTCTCAAAAACGGATGCGCTTTCAATTTCTAGGAGATAACCTTGATGAACAATCGTTGTCACTTTAAAGCCATTTTTCTCCCCAAGTTGCCTCAATTCTTTCAGTAACTCTCTAATTTTACGTTCAGAAAAATTAAGCTCTTGTTTCATTACTTGCATACTTAGAATTTCATTTTTTTGCAATAATTCTAGCAATCGCTTTAAGCTGTTCAATTTGTTTTCCTCCTTATCAGTATTTTTGCATGTAACCTGCTTTTAGAACAGTCAAAAATATGCAAAGCATTTTTGCATATCTACTATTAAATAGATTTTTCAGCCTATTTCACATTTTTTTAGTGGCCAGTTGCTGGCTTTTATTCAAAAAAAAACACTGAGTTTATTTAATCTACTCAGTGTTGCTTGGTTATTAAGTTGAAGGTTTGTGATGCTGCTTTCTCTTCTGCCTCAATTCTTTAAAAAAAGAGCTTAATAGTGCCCCACATTCTGTTGCCAAGATACCTGCTTCAACCTGACATTGATGATTAAATCGGTTGTCTGTTAAAAGATTCATTAGCGTTCCTGCACAGCCACCTTTAGGATCTGTAGCACCATAATAAACATGTGCAACTCTTGAGAGTATCATTGCACCACTACACATTGGACAGGGCTCTAGCGTCACATATAATGCAGCATCTTCTAGGCGCCAGCCTTGCAGTGTTTCACAAGCATTACGGATAGCAATCACTTCAGCGTGAGCTGTTGCATCCCCCGTTTTTTCTCTTAAATTATGACCTCTGCCAATAATTTGATGATCTTTAACCACAACTGCACCAATTGGGACTTCTCCTAAAGAAGCTGCAATTTCAGCTTCTTTCATTGCTTCTCGCATCCATTTTTCCTTCTCAAGCAAGACTTCATCCAACGCTATTCCCTCCTTATCTGCTACTCATTTTCATTCAAAATAAGAGCCTTTCCCTTTCAATCTTTGGGAAAGGCTCTTAGCATTTATTTCAGCAAGGTTTCAGCTTTTAATTCTTCTAAATCTGCTTCAGAATAATGATAATGCTTGCCACAAAAATGACATTCTGCTTCTGCACCATGATCTTCATCAATCATCGACTGAATTTCATCCGCACCTAGAGCAATAATCGCTGTTGCAAAACGTTCTTTAGAGCAGTCACATTCAAATTTTATTGGCATTTTTTCAAGAACCTTCACATTGTCCTCACCCATAATACGCGCTAAAATTTGTTCTGGACTTTCACCATCATCTAGTAAACTTGAAACCAAAGGCATTTCTGCAATTTTTTCTTCAAGTAAGGTAATCGTTTCATTCGTTGCATCTGGCATGACTTGAATCATGAAGCCACCTGCTGCTTTAATTGAGTCATCAGTATCTACTAAAACACTTAAACCAATTGCTGAAGGCACTTGTTCAGAATTCGCCATATAATAAGTGAAATCTTCACCTAATTCTCCTGAAATTAACGGTACTGTACCAGAAAAAGTATCTTTCAACCCTAAATCTTTAATCACGGTTAAAGAACCTTCTGTACCGACTGCACCTTTGACATCAATTTTTCCCAATTCATTTGGAGGTAAACTCACTTTTGTATTTGTAATATAACCTTTAGTTGTTCCTTTACCATTTCCATCTACAATAATTGGGCCAACCGGACCGTTTCCTTCAACTTTAACAGTCATTTTATCGTCACCTTTTAAGGTTGCTCCTAAGAGCACTGTCCCCACCATTGTACGCCCTAAGGCAGCAGAAGAAGCACTCCATGTATCGTGTCTTCTTTGTGCTTCACTAACTGTTTCTGTTGCACAAACTGCGTAAGCTCTAATTTGACCTTCAAAACAAACTGTTTTGATTAAATAATCACTCATTGTCATAACTCCTTTTATTCAGTAAGAAAGAAGGAATATAACAGAGTCATATTCCTTCAGTTCTTATTTTATTCTTGATCCTCTGTTTGTTTTTCAGTTTCTGCATCTGCATCTGTTTTTTCAGTTTTCACATCTGCATCATCTGCTACTTCGACAGAAGTTTCAGTTTCTGTTTGTTTTTCAGCATCTTTTTCTTCTAAAGCTTTTTTCGCTGCTTCAAAGCTACCTTCTTTTTCACTTGGAAAATCCTTTGCAACAGGTGTTTCAGGCATTTCTCCTGTTTCAAAAAGGCTTGTGATTGTACGTTCATCTAATGTTTCAAGCTCTAATAATTTTTCAGCAATTAATTGATGTTGCGCTTTATGCGCTTCTAAAATTTCTCTTGCTTTAATATGTGCTTCATTCATAATACGACGTACTTCTTGGTCAATTTCATAAGCAACTTGTTCAGAATAAGCTTTTGTTTGACCATAATCGCGGCCAATAAAGACTTGGTGATTGCCTTCATATTGAATTGGACCTAAGTTACTCATTCCATATTCAGTTACCATGCTTCTTGCAAGAGCAGTTGCTTGTTCAAAGTCATTACTTGCACCTGTTGATTGTGAGTCAAAGACCATTTCTTCAGCTACACGTCCACCAAGTAAACCAACGATTTGTTCGAACATTTCTGTTTTTGTCATTAAGAAACGATCTTCTTTTGGTAACATCACAGCATATCCACCTGCACGTCCACGAGGCACAATGGTTACTTTATGAACCACTCGTGCATCACTTAAGACAACACCAATGATGGTATGACCCGCTTCATGATAAGCGACCATATCACGTTCACGCTTACTGATTGCACGATCTTTCTTAGCAGGTCCCGCAATCACACGATCTTCTGCTTCATCAACATCACTTGCATCAATTTTCGTTTTATTACGTCTAGCTGCAACTAAGGCTGCTTCGTTTAATAAGTTTTCTAAATCTGCACCAGAAAATCCTGGTGTTTGTTTTGCAACAACTTTTAAATCAACATCTGTTGCTAATGGTTTATTTTTCGCATGAACGGTTAGAATGGCTTCACGTCCCTTAACATCTGGACGACCAACTAAAATTTGTCTATCGAAACGGCCTGGACGAAGTAAAGCTGGGTCTAATACGTCTGAACGGTTTGTTGCCGCAATAATAATAACCCCTTCATTTCCTGTAAATCCATCCATTTCAACTAACAATTGATTCAATGTTTGTTCTCTTTCATCATGTCCGCCACCCATACCAGCGCCACGTTGACGACCTACAGCATCAATTTCATCAATGAAAATGATGGCAGGTGCATTTTTCTTAGCAGTCTCAAACAAATCACGTACACGACTTGCTCCGACCCCAACAAACATTTCCACAAAGTCTGAACCTGAAATAGAATAGAATGGCACGCCTGCTTCACCGGCAACAGCTTTTGCTAGTAAAGTTTTACCAGTTCCTGGAGGTCCCTCTAAAAGAACACCACTTGGAATACGTGCACCTAATGCAGCAAAACGACGTGGATCTTTTAAGAATTCTACCACTTCTACAAGCTCTTGTTTTTCTTCCTCAGCTCCTGCTACATCTGAAAAACGCACTTTATTTGATTTACTATCTGCTTCTTTAGCTTTTGATTTACCAAAGTTCATCACACGGCCATTTCCGCCGCCTTGACCACCTTGCCCCATCATCATGTAGAAGAAGAAAATAATAATAATAAACGGCACAATTGAAGCTAATAGAGAAAGCCACATATTAGAAGATTCTTTGATTGGCTCCATTTTAGTATCGGTTGAAGATACGGCATCCGAAATATCTTTAATGGTTGCATCATTTTGTAGGACATAGGTGTTAAATTTAGTTGTTTTTGCATCTGAATTCCCAAAGAGATTGAACTGTCCTTCTTGACTTGAGTCAGCTTCTGAGCTCACTTTTTGTTCTTTGGCGTATTCCCCTTTAATTTGGTACACACCACCAGTTGGCTGAATGGTGAATTCTTTAATATCGCCTTCTTTTAATTGGTTCTGGAACTCGCTTGCAGTAATGTTTTTGGTTTGTCCACCACCAATGCCACTACCGGTAGCCCAACTGATTAGACCAGCTATCCCCAGAAAGACAATAATATAGAAAATACTATTTTTAAAAATTTTGTTCATCTTGTCCTCCCTCTACATACATGGCCTTTTCGGCTGTACGTTTTCCGTAGTTTTATATGTTTTTTCACTATAAATACTTTCCTCGTAATCATATCACATTTGACCTTAACTGACCATTTATTTCTCTTCGTAAATTTCTGGTTTTAGAACCCCAATGTATGGCAAGTTACGATAACGTTCAGCATAATCTAAGCCATATCCTACAACGAATTCATTTGGTACATTAAAACCAACATAATCTGCTGTAATATCTACAACTCGTCCTTCTGGCTTATCTAATAAGGTCACAATTTTGACTGATTTCGCTTGACGATATTTAAAAAGATCTGCAAGATACGCAAGCGTGCGTCCACTATCAATGATATCTTCAACAATTAGAATATCTCGTCCTACAACATTTGTATCTAAATCTTTAAGGATTTTGACTTCTCCTGAGGATACCATTTCATTTCCATAACTTGAAACCGCCATAAAATCCATTTCAACATGTGTATCAATTTCTTTTAGAAGATCAGCCATAAATAAAATAGAGCCTTTTAAAATCCCTACTACTAGAGGATTTTTCCCTTTATAATCTGCAGTAATTTCTTTGCCTAATGCTGTCGTTTTTTCTGCTAATTCCTCTTTTGAAAGAAGTATCTTTTGAATATCGTTTTGCATGCCTTTATTCTCCTCCTAGTCTCACTACTCATCCATTTTAGAAATGATGAGTATGTATTGTATTTTATCAGTTTCTTGAGCAATAGACAATCGGGATTCCTTATAATTTAGTAAGCAAATCACTTTTTTTTCTCGATCAAGAATCAGATAGGCTTGTTCTCGCATTTCTTTGGGAATTTTTTGGTCAATAAAAATATCTTTTATTTTTTTTGAACCTGTCGTTAAACCTTTTAATGTCATACGATCCCCTGGCACTCGGTGGCGAATGGTCAGTGGTAAAGCTAACGCGTCCTTTGCTAAATAAATCACTTGTTCATTTTTCTTAGCCTGAAAATGTGCTGTATCTGTTAATGTAATTTTTTGTCCATTTGGCAATTCAATGGTTTCACCAAATGCCAATGAAAAACTAGTAGACTGAATCGGCTTATGCGTGATTCCTTTACAAAGCTCCACAGATTGATAATTTCGTTTGACTTGATAGCCATCAGCTAAATCAATTGATTGGTTGGGTCCACCTGATTGAATCAGCCTTTCAATTTGTTGTAACTGTTCTTGATTAAAAGGGACTTCTTTTGGTGTCAACTGTTGCTGTAACCATTCTCCTAGTAGCAAACGATGGAAATAAGTAGGTAATTGTAATATTTTTTCAATCGATAACCTATTTTTATTGGATAGTTGTACCTGCTTTAATTGCTCTTGAATGACAGGTGTTGCAATAGCCAATACATCATGTAAAGCCTCAGAAAATTGTTGGAAATGAGCGATTACTTGTGTATTTTCCTCTTTTAAAAAAGGGAGCATCCCTTGACGATAACGATTACGTGTATAGACGAGATCCGTATTACTTTTATCCTCAAAGTAGGTCACACCGTATGTTTTGGCATAATCATAAAGTGTTGTCTTAGAAAAAGAAAGCATCGGTCTCACAAGCTGCTGATTGAAAAAAGGCCGTTCTGTTTGCATCGCTGCAATTCCTGGCAAGCTACTGCCTCTTGTCAATTTCATTAAAATCGTTTCTATTTGGTCTTCACCATGATGCGCTAAAACAAGATGGGTGTAATGATGCTCAGCCATTATTTCATGAAAGACCTGATAACGAAACGTCCGAGCAGCTGCTTCAATACCAGAAATTGGTTGGTCTGCTTTTTCCCATTTTTTTGAATAAAAAGAAAGCTGATGTTGCTCACAGTACTGCTTCAAATAAGCCAGTTCAAGCTGATCATCGTCTCTTAACTGATGCTGGATATGCACAACAGCAAATGCTGGTAAAATAGCAGCTGGTAATTGCTGAAATAAATCTAGCATGACCATTGAATCTACACCACCAGATACTGCTAACAATAGTTTACTTTCTTTTTTAATAGAAGTAGACTGCTTTAATTGTGTGATGAATTGCTGCAGTAACGACATCTTACAGCCTCTCCTTTCTATTCGTTTATGATGAAAGCAAAAAGAGGATAAGTCATCTTATCCTCTGTTAGTTGTATAATTAATTGCGTCGACCGCCACGGCCGCCACGTTTACCTTCAGTATTTCTCTTCAATGATGTCAATCTGTCATCACTATCTTTTAAGAAATTACTCATCAAAGAATCAAAATCATCTTTTGGAGCTGCAGCTTGACGGTGATTATTTCCACCACGGTCTGAATAACTGCTGCCTCTATTATTGTTGTTAAAGCTCTTTTTAGGGCCATTATTGTAAGGACGGTTTTGGCTTGGTGCTGGTCTTGTTTCTCCAGCCGGTTTATCGACTGCTCTACGAATAGATAGACCAATTTTCCCATCATCACCAATTGACATCACCTTAACAGTAACTTCTTCGCCAACTTTTAAAACTTCGTTGATGTCCTTAATGAATGTATCTGATACTTCACTAATATGGACCAAACCTGTTTTCCCTTGACCTAAATCAATAAATGCACCAAAATTTGTAATTCCAGAAATCTTACCTTGTAGTTTGTTGCCTACTTCAATTGACATAAAAAATATGCTCCTCCTTAAAACTGGTGATTTCATTATATCACGTGATAGCTGTACTTCAATGGTTATTTTCATCAAATTTCGTTATTTTTTCAAAAAAATGTCAATTAATCTTTATTTTCAGTCGAATCTGCATTTTTTTCATTCTCAGCAGTAGCATCTTGCTGTTTCTTACTGGAATCACTCTCTTCCTCTTCTTCTGGCATTCTAAAAATGAGTTCGCCATCTTTGGATAAATAATATTTACTTCTTGCTAACTTTGCCAAAAAACTTTCATCTTGTAGTTGCGTCACTCTATTTTGTAAATTGCGTTGCAATTGCTCAACATTTCTTAATTCAGCAGTGGCCTCAATTTTCTCTTGCTCAATTTTTTTGATACGGGCTTGATTGTTAAAAACACGAACGATTAATAAGCCAATTAACACGCAGCCAACCACTAGCATCAGTGACATACGTCTACGCATATTACGTTTACTTTTCGACCGTTTTCTAGCCTCTAATGTTTTCTCTTGAGTATAGTCATTTTGTAGACTCTCTATTTTCTTATTCTTTTTAGTTCGCCTATTCATGCCTATCTCACCTCATTCATTATTAATATCAAAGAAATTATAACAACCATTTGCTGCTTTGTCTAACTTTATTCGCCTACATTTTTATAATTTTCACTTAAGATATGGTACATTTCTTTTGCTAGCTCTTTTTTTGTTGTTTCCTCAATACGGTCAATTTGGACAACTAGCTCTTTATTGCCATAGCTAATAGCTAGTTCATCGCCTAATTTGACTACTGAAGAAGACTTGCCAACAACTTGATTAATTTTAATCCGACCTTTGTCAGCCATTTCTTTTGCAACAGTTCTTCGTTTAATTAAACGTGATACTTTTAAAAATTTATCTAATCTCATTGGTGTTTCCTCTTTTCTGTTTCTTTTATTTTTTGCCATAATTGATCTAATTCTGCAATGGAATTGATTGTCACACCATCAAAAACATGTGGGTGCCTTCTACGTAACTTTTTATTAAGTGTGGCTAACATTTCTTCAAAGGTAAACATGCCTTCTTTTTCACCAATACTCGCATGGTACATTACTTGCATGAGAATATCGCCTAATTCCTCTACCATATTGTCAATGTCATCTTTTTCAATTGCTGCGATTAACTCCGCAGTTTCCTCTTCTAAATAAGGAACTAAGCTTTGATTATTTTGTTCACGAATCCAAATATCTCCTGTTGGTCCTGTGATTTCATCCATATAGCTTTGCAAGGTTGCAAACTCAGTTGTGCGTTCATCTAAAGGAAGTGGTGGCACATAAAGAGAGGTTAAGTTATGCACACCCTCCATTCGATCAATTTCATATAAAGGCTTCCATTCAACCACTTCATTTGCACTTCCGGCTTCATGAACAAGTGCTACTTGATGATCATCTGGGTATTTTTCAGTTAATAGTAATTTCACATCACTTGCCACAAAAGCATCAAATACTTGCATGATAATCAGATGTTGACTCATTTGCAATTGATCACCATTTAAAGCAAGGGCATCTAATAACTGAAATCCTTCAATTGGATCAATTTTAACAGCTGTAAAAAAATCATCTAAAAAGCTTTGACCGCCAGCAATCTCAACGGTTATTTGTTGCTGCTCTTTCAATAATAGTTGAACCGTTTTCTCTGCAACCATAGGGTGTCCTGGTACAGCATAAATAATATCTTGCTGTTCTGCTAATTGTAGCAATTCCTTTACGACTTGCTCATAGACACCATCAAATTGCTGATTTTGCTCATAAATTGCATCAAACGATGCCATTATAAGACCTTCTTCAGCTAATTGCGTTACAACTGGATGTAACTTCGTTCTCAAATAGATTGGCTGATTTGATTGTAGCAATTGATAAACGCCCATTGGTAGCTGTGACATATCTCCTGCCCCTAGCCCAACGATGGTTATTTTCCCCATATTGATGTTCCTACTTTCTCAGTATTTTTTTACCAAATGGCAATGAAATCCATTCTTTTAATGTAAATAATTTCAAACGAATCATCAGCCATAAAAAGGCACCCGCTCCTGCTAGCACACAACCTATTGCTATGATAAAGTCCCCCATTCTTCCCATTCCACCAATTGGTGAGCTGACTAAACCAAATGAAAGCGCATAGACAATGATCACCATTGCAACACAACAAAGGAATAATTTCCAAAGAAAGCCTTTTTGACTGACGCTTAATCTCACTTCTTTTGGCAGACATTTCCAAAGAATTATCAGCATAAGAAGCAAGGAGGTTACAGTTGAAATACTTGCACCAATTGTTCCATATAAAGGAACCAGTTGCATATTAAGCACGACCTTTGAGCCTAAACAAACAATTAATGACAACAAGGCGGGCTTGTGTCGATCTTGACTTTGTAAAATCGTGTTACACCCAACAATTAGTGAAGCTAAAATAATAGCTAATACATAAATAGCCAAGACAATTGCACCACTATTGGTTGAAAACAGCAAGCGATTGACATATGGCAATAAGGTAATCAGTCCAACTGTAGCAGCAACTGAAAACGTAATAGTGATGCGTAGCAGAGAGGCACTGGTTCGAATAAATTCTTTTTGCTTTTTAACCACAAAATATCTCGTGAGCATCGGGATTAAGCTAGAAGCAAAGCCTGTTCCAACAACCATTCCTAATTGCACCAATGGTTGTCCACGATCATAAACCCCTTTAGCAATTTGTGCGGCTATGCTTGAAGCACCGCCATCTAGTAAGCCATTATACAATGTAAAGGAATCCACTAATTGTAACAACACTAGCATGGCACCAAATAAACAAATCGCAATCCCTTCTGTTGCAAACCGCTTAAACAATTCACTCATTGAGATGCCTTCTTTTTCAGTATTCAATACCTTGCTGTTTAAATCCAACTGAATCGTTTGCTTATTTTTCACATAATAATAAAGTAATATCAAGCTAGCAAAGACCCCTGCTATCCACGCACTAGACATTGCATTGCTCCCCATTTGATAGTAGGTCATGCCTCCTTTTAAAAAGAAAGCTGCTGCAATTAAAATCACGGCTACCCTAACAATCTGTTCAACCACTTGGGAAACAGCCGTTGGACGCATCTCATATCTGCCTTGAAAATAGCCTCTTCCAATCACCAATAAGGGCATACATAAAAACATTGGAGAAACAGCTTTAATCAAACTCGATAGCTGAGCATCACCCATTTGAAGGGCGATATAATCCGACAAAGCATATAGACCTATTGTAATTACTATTGAAAAAACACTTACAATGAAAAATGCATTTCTGAGCATTCGTTTTAGATGTGGACCATCTTTAGTTTCCGCAACAAGCTTAGACATGAAGACAGGTAAACCTGTTAAAGCAAAGGTCATCCCAATGCCATAAATTGGATAAACTTGCTGGTAAACATAAAACCCTACATCTCCCACCATATTTTGAAAAGGAACACGATAAATGGCGCTTAAAAATTTCGCAATAAATCCTGCGATAGAAAGGACAATTGCCCCTTTCATTAAATGTTTCATTTCTTTATTAGCCATGTTATCGCCTCCTTTTTATTTCGTCTGTTCTTGTCGATAGGTAGCTAAGCCTAATGCAAAAAGATAAATTCCTTTCAGCCATTGATAGGTTTCAGCTTTTCGGATATCCAGCTTAACAGTCAACTGATTTTTATTCACAGCCATATTGGCCCGGAATGGGACATCGCTTAAGGCCTTAAATATTTCTTCTGCTGGTGTGCGTTTTGTTCCTTCTTCAGACAGGGTCATGGAAATCGTGTCTTTTTCCTGTTTTACTTTTTCAATTAAGGCACGTTCACCTTCCATTTTGATTTGCCCTACAGCAAGAAGCTGCTCCACTTCATCTGGAAACTCTGCAAAACGATCAATTAAATCACTTTGTAGCTCTAACCATTCTTCTTGACTCTTAAGCTCTCTAATCCGTTTATAAATTTCAATTTTTTGTCTTTCATCTTCAATATAGCTACTTGGAATGTAAGCGTCAATTTCTAACTCAATTTCAATCTCTGTTTTTTCTTCTTTTGTTTCTAAACCACGTTTTTTAGCAACTGCGGCACTTAACATTTCAGAATATAAATCAAAACCAACAGAATCAATAAAGCCATGTTGCTGCGCACCTAAAAGATTCCCTGCTCCTCTAATCGATAAATCGCGCATTGCGATTTTAAATCCTGAACCTAACTCGGTAAAATCTTTAATCGCTTGTAAACGTTTTTCGCTAACCTCATTTAGCACCTTATCTGCTTGATACATGAAATAGGCATAAGCTACACGATTGGTTCTCCCAACGCGGCCACGCAATTGATAAAGCTGGGATAAGCCCATATAATCAGCATTTTCAACAAACAATGTATTCACATTAGGGATATCAACCCCAGTTTCAATAATGGTTGTGGTCACTAACACATCAAAGCTGCCCTCAATAAATTGATAAAGAATGCTTTCTAATTCCGTTTCAGACATTTGACCATGGGCATAGGCAATTCTAGCATCTGGCACTAAATCTTGCAGCTCTTCTACTTTCCTCCCAATTGTTTCCACTCGATTATACAAATAAAATGCTTGTCCACCACGAGCCATTTCTCGTTCAATGGCTTCTCTAATTGCACCTGCATTCTGTTCCATCACATATGTTTGGACTGGATACCGATTAGCTGGTGGTGTTTCAATAACGGATAAATCTCTCACACCTAGCATTGACATATGAAGGGTTCTAGGAATTGGTGTAGCTGTTAAGGTTAACACATCTACCTGTGATTTTAATTGTTTCAGCTTTTCTTTATGCTTCACACCAAAGCGTTGTTCTTCATCTACCACAAGCAAGCCTAAATCTTGGAATTGAATATCTTGTGACAACACGCGGTGTGTGCCAACTACCACATCTACTTGCCCTTTTCTTAAGCCTTCAATCGTTGCTTCTTGTTGTTTTTTCGTTCTAAAACGGCTAAGTAACCCTACATTAATAGGAAATCCTTCAAATCGAGCTAACATGGTTTCATAATGCTGTTGCGCTAAAATTGTGGTTGGCACTAAAAACGCAACCTGTTTTCCATCTTGAATCGCTTTAAAAATTGCACGTAAGGCTACTTCTGTTTTACCATAACCAACATCTCCGACTAACAGGCGGTCCATTGGTTTCTTACCTTCCATATCATGCTTAATTTCGCTCACACTTCTGAGCTGATCCTCTGTTTCACTATATGGAAAGGCATCTTCAAATTCTTTTTGATAAGCATCATCAGGAGCAAAAGCATAACCTACCTCAGCATCTCTTGCCGCATAAAGCTCAATTAATTCATCTGCAATATCTTCAATTTTTGCTGCAACCTTGCGTTTGGTTTTCGCCCACTCACTGCCACCTAATTTATTGATTTTAGGTGTTTTCGCTTCTGATGAAACATATTTTTGCAAAAGGTTTAACTGTGTAACAGGAATAAATAATTTGGCATCATCTTTATAAATAACAGACAGATAGTCTTGATGATTGCCATTAATTTCTAAGGTTTCCATGCCTACATATTTACCAATCCCATGGTTCACATGAACCACATAGTCTCCTGGATTCAATTCAGAATAGCTTTTAATCCGTTCGGCATTAGATAAGGTCTGTCTACGTGCCACTTTTTTTGCAACGGTATTAAATAATTCTCGCTCATTTAAAACAACCAGCTTTTCCTTTGGTAGCTCAAAACCATTATGAATTGTGCCCACAATAATTTGGATTTTCCCAGCTTGAATTTGATCCTTTTCAGCCACTACACCTTGAATTCCAAATTCCGCAAAAGTTTCTTGCACCTTCTTACTTCGTTCCTCATCTGAAACCATTACAACAACTGTTTCATTTTGCTTTTGCCAGCGATCCATCTCTGTTTTGACTAAAGGCATTTGCCCAAAAAATTGTTGCATATTGCGGTACTCAAAGTTATGAATAGCAGAAAACTTTAGATTGCCCATCCCTTTTTGAAAGAGTGAAAAGTAAAGCAAATCTTGTGGTAGACCTTTAATTACCTGTCTAAAGTCATTTGAAAATTGCTGCATTTGTAAAATACGACGCTCCGCAAGCTTAGCGGTCATCCATTCAGCTTCTTCCTCAGCCAAACGACGCTCTGTTTCCATGATACGAGGATAATCATCTAGTACAACTAGACTATCTTCACTTAAGTAATCTAAAATACTTTGTTTATTTGGATAAAGATAATCCGTAAACATCACTAATTCGTCTATCCATTCCCCTTTTGAAAAAGCATCCAAGATAGGTGTCATTTGTTTAATAAAGAGCTCTTGTGCTTCTTTCTCAGTGATTAATTCTTTATTTCGTTGGAAATCAGCATGCAGCTTAGGTGCCGCTTGTAGAAGCATTTCTTTTGTTACAAGAATATCTGTAGCTGGCAAAATCGTGATTTCAGATAAATTTTCCAAAGAGCGTTGTGTTTCCACATCAAAATACCTTAATGAATCAATTTCTGTATCAAAAAGATCAATTCGCACGGGATAAGGCGTTGTTAAAGGATAGATATCAATAATACCCCCACGGATACTAAATTCACCTGGTGTTGCAACCATTCGCTCCCTTGTATAGCCCATATCTACCAACTCAGCTGCTATCTCTTGAATCGGCAATTCTTCCCCAGCAATTAATTTAAATGAAAAATCTGACCAGATCTGTTTTGGTGGCAATATTTTTCTGACACCAGATAAAGGAACCACTACTACACCAGCCTGTTCACTTAATAAATAATGCATTGTTGCCACACGCTCTGCACGGTACTCAGGGGAAGCAATCGACATTTCTGCTGCTAACATTTCATCCACAGGAAATAAATGCAGTTGCTCTTCTGGTACAAAAGAAGCAAAATCCTCCATTAATTGACTGGCATGATATAAATTATGTGCAATCACAAGAAGCGGTGTTTGTCTCTTTTCTAAGATTGCACTCATCACTAAAGTCCGTGCTGAGCCAGATAAACCAAGCACTAATTGCTTTTGCTTCGTTTTAATCTCATCAAATAAGGCGGAGACTTTTTTTGTTTTCCCTAAAAGCTGTACTAAATTACTCATTTTTCTCTCTACCTTCATTTCTATAATAGTCATCAAAAACAAGCGCAGTAAGGATTTTCTGCACTTATTTCTTGTTAAATTGATTCATCGTATCTATAAATGGATGGCCTTCTACCCAATATTTTAAAGCTGCTGCACTATCCTTTACTGCAAACAAGATATCTTCATGCTGCACTTTAGGAAAATTGCTCAAGACATGGTGGATGACCGTTTGTCCTGCTTCTGGGCGATCAATGCCAATTCGAATGCGATTAAAATCCTGGGTTCCAAGATGTTGAATGATACTTTTAATCCCATTATGACCACCTGCACTCCCTTTTTGGCGCAAACGAATTTTCCCAACTGGTAAATCTAAATCATCATACACTACAACTAAATCCTCTAACTCAATTTGATAGTAATCCAGTAAAGGACGAATAGATCTCCCTGATTCATTCATAAAAGTCTGTGGTTTGACTAATAAAACTTTTTCAGCTCCTATAAAGCCTTCTGCATAAACAGCTTCAAATTTAGTTTTGTTATAGACCATATTTTCTTGATAAGCGAGTTCATCTAACGTGATAAACCCAATATTATGTTTTGTACCTTTATATTTATCTCCTGGATTTCCCAGGCCTACAATCATTTTCATCTTCGTTCCTCACCTTATAGATAAGCCATTTCTGTCTATTATGATCGAATGCGCAAAATGGCTGCACGAGTATGAATCGCCCAGCAAATGCTCACTTATCTTGATTTTCCTTTTATTATAGCAGAAGTAACGCAGTTTATCAGTAACTTTCATTTAAAAATGCGTATCATTGTGATGGAAATCTGACAAATGCTATAATAAGCAAGAAAGAAAAAAGGAGGCGTTCCCTATGACAATTGAAGCAGAAAAAGATCATCAAAAAGTGATTCTAATTGGAGACGGTGCAGTTGGATCCAGTTATGCCTTTGCATTAGTGACACAAAACATAGCCCAAGAGCTTGGGATTATTGATATAGATTTCGCAAAAACGCAAGGAGATGCCATTGATTTATCTCATGCACTGGCTTTCACTTCTCCTAAGAAGATTTATGCGGCTACTTATGCTGACTGCCATGATGCAGACATTGTTGTTATTACTGCTGGTGCTGCACAAAAGCCAGGAGAAACAAGATTAGATTTAGTCAACAAAAATATGAAAATTTTCAAATCAATTATTGATGAGATTATGAAAAGTGGCTTTGATGGGATTTTCTTAGTTGCAACCAATCCTGTTGATATTTTAACCTATGCGACTTGGAAATTTTCTGGTCTACCAAAGCATCGTGTCATTGGTTCAGGAACTTCTTTAGATAGTGCCCGTTTTCGTCAAGCAATTGCTGAAATTGCACAAGTTGATACTCGAAATGTACATGGCTATATTTTAGGCGAGCATGGGGATACAGAGTTCCCTGTTTGGTCTCATACAAATATTGGTGGCTTACAAATTTATGAATGGGCACGAGATAACCCTGATTTAGATGAAGAAGCACTTGTTGAAATCTTTTTTAAAGTGCGAGATGCTGCTTATGAAATTATTGAGAAAAAAGGAGCAACTTTCTATGGTATTGCAGTTGCCTTAGCCAGAATTACTAAAGCCATCTTAAATGATGAAAGCTCGATCCTCCCTTTATCTGTTTATTTGGATGGACAATATCAACAAAAGGATATCTTTATTGGTGCGCCTGCAGTAATTAATCGGCAAGGTATTCAGCATGTGATTGAAATGCCATTAACAGATGCTGAACAAGCCAAAATGAACCATTCTGCTGAAACATTAAAACAAGTGTTAGCTAATGCGTTTCAAGATTTAGAAGAATAGACTTTAAAACCACAGTTAGCTGTGGTTTTTCTCTTGTTATCTTCCATTAAAAAGGAAAAACAAGCAGCTGCCTATGGTAATAAAAGGGACAAACGGAACACCATCCCTTCCCTTATAGAACTTCATATACATAGCAATTGGTAGCGAGCAAAAAACAGCATAACTAAAAATCAGTAGAATAGCTTTCCAACCCAAAACAAACCCTAAACTTCCAAATAACTTAACATCTCCGCCACCCATGCCTTCAGCAGTAACCCAGCTTAAAATAAACAAAGGTACAAAAATAAGCAGACCTCCTTTTATATGGGTTTGAATACCTTGATAATTCAAAAGAACTAAGCACATCAGCCATAGATGCACTTGATTAGGCACAAGCTGGATTTTGATATCGATATAGGCCAATACAGCTAATAGCCCTATCAGAAGAAATTGAAAAAGCAGTAAACGCCAATGATGATTTCCTGTTAGCCATAGAAACGGGGTGAAACTAGCAAAAAACAACTCAAATACAAAAATTTCTTTAGGAATAACCTGCTGACAAGTTCGACAGCGTCCCTTTAAATATAAAAAGCTAAATAAAGGAATGAGCTCATACCACTTCAATACGCTCTGACACTTGTCACAATGACTTCTTCCAGTATAAAAAGACTGTTTCTGCACAATTCTCATTCCACAAACGCCTGCAAAGCTCCCAACAATACTCCCATATAAGCTAAGTATCATCAAAAAAAGCATCTGATCACATCCTTTCATTATTACTGTACGTAAAAATAGAGGATTTATTTTAAATAAAAAAGCAATCATCAGAGAATAAACACTCTCTAACGATTGCTTTCCATTTATTTCATCACACGTGTTAATTTAATATCATGTCTGCTACCAAGAAATAATGGTACATTTTCGACTTCAACATCACTAGTTTCAAGTCCAAACCATTTAGCTGGTGTAACAGTTAACTTCTTAATAAAGAGTTTTGCATGCATAATAAAGGTTTCTGCTGCACTTAATCTTGTTTCAGAAGAAAGTTTTTCTTGAATGATAATATAACGGAAATCACCCATTTTACGTCCTGGTAATGTGGTATAGGTTCTGGATTGAATCTTCACTTCACCAGAGCATAATAAATCTGTGACTATTTGGCGTAAAAAGACATTTAGTTGTTGATCTACTCTAAAACCAAGCTTTAATTGTACTTTAAACATATAATCGGTTCCTAAGGTATCAACCGTATAGTCTGCTGTAAAAGGCTCATCTGTTACAACGACATTAACAAACCAGTAAACATCCGCGCGTTTTGGTCTTTTATCTAAAATAGAATACATGATTTTACGCTCTACTTGTCCATGTTCTGGGCAATTGGTCAGATAAACTAAGTTTGTTGCATATTTCGCTTGATCCTCATCATGCTTCAATTGACTCAATTGCTCTTTATACTCATTAATTTCCACATTTTCTTGGAGACGCATCTTAATATAATAACCACGAATCCAAATATACATAATGAATAAAATCGCTAAGGCAATAAAGACTGCCACAAAACCACCATGCATAAATTTCACAACACTGGCAATAAAGAATGAGCCTTCAAATGCTGCAAAAAAGGCCGTAATTAAGACTGCTATGATAATGGATACTTTACGTTTCAATAAATAATTAAAGAGTAAAATAGTGGTCATTAGCATAGTTACAGTAATAGACAAGCCATACGCTGCTTCCATATGCTCTGAATTCTTAAAGTATAGAACAACCCCAATACAGACAGCCCATAAGGTTGTATTGACTGCCGGAATATATAATTGCCCTTTTGAAGACGATGGATAGCGAATATGCAAGCGTGGCAATAGGTTTAATTTAATCGCCTCAGACACCAATGTATAGGACCCTGTAATTAACGCTTGAGAAGCAATAATAGCAGCCATTGTCGCAAGAATGACACCAAATAACAAGAATTGACTTGGCATAATTTGGAAAAATGGATTTAATGAATCTACTGGATACAATTCAGGTGTCTCTTTTGCTTTCAATAGCCAAGCAGCTTGGCCAAAATAATTTAAAACTAAGCTGATTTTTACAAATGGCCATGTCCAATAAATATTTTTTCGACCAACATGTCCTAAGTCTGAATACAGTGCTTCTGCTCCTGTTGTTGCCAGAAACGCACCGCCTAAAATGAAAAAGCCTAATTTATTTTCATCACTGAATAAGAGCTGAATGGCATAATGCGGAGATAAGGCACGTAAAATACTAAAATCTCCCATTAAATTAATAATGCCAAACAAAGCGAGCATTGAAAACCAAAGTAACATAATTGGACCAAAAATTTTCCCAACACTTTCTGTTCCAAAACGTTGGAATAAAAACAACGTACTAATAATGGTAATGACAAGCACAATAATGATATGTTGATTATTCCCAAATAAATCATTGAAATGTGGCAGAATCTTCAATCCTTCAATAGCTGAGGTTACCGTTACTGCTGGCGTTAACATCCCATCAGCTAATAACGCTGCACCACCAATCATAGCGGGCACAATTAACCACTTTGCTCTTCTTCGTACTAATGTATAAAGAGAGAAAATCCCACCTTCACCATTATTATCTGCATGAAGTGTGATCAATACATATTTAACCGAAGTCAAAATCGTCACTGTCCAAAAAATCAGCGATACTGCTCCTAACACAAAGTTTTCAGAAATATGTGCCAAGCCACCATTGCCTTGAACCATCGCTTTCATTACATACAGTGGTGATGTGCCAATATCACCATAAACAATTCCCAACGTGATAAACATACCTGCTATCGATAGTTTATGAATACCATGTTGACTTTTTTTCAGTTTCAATTTCATCGCTTCCTTCAGTTAGATTCTCTATATAAAATGCTATTCTCACAACATTGATATTTAATCAAAATTTAAACATCATCCAACCTATTCTAACTCTTTTTATATAAAATTCAATAGGAAAAAATGAAAAAGTAAAAATTTCTTTTTCCACTTTCTTTTTGATTGTCAAAAATCTGTCATATTTCCAGTTAAAAAAAGGAAGCGCTCTACCTTTTTCAGGCTTAGCACTTCCTTTGATTCCCTCTTAATTTTCGAATAACGGACTAACAGATTTATTTTCGTGGATACGTTTGATCGCATCTCCCATTAAATCGCCAACAGTTACTTCAACAATTTTCGGACATTTTCTTTCTTCTGGTAAATAAATTGAATCTGTTACAACTAATTCTTTGATTGGTGATGCTTCGATACGCTCTAACGCTGGACCAGATAAAACAGGGTGTGTACAACATGCATAAACAGCTGTTGCGCCCGCTTCTTCTAATGCTTTAGCAGCTAGTGTAATGGTACCTGCAGTATCAATTAAATCATCAATTAAGATACATTTCTTGCCTTCAACATTTCCAATGATATTCATGACTTCAGCCACATTCGCTTTTGGTCTGCGTTTATCAATAATCGCAATTGGCGCTTTTAAATATTCCGCCATTTTTCTAGCGCGTGTTACACCACCATGATCTGGTGAAACAACAACAACATCATCAGAATGAGCAATGCCTTTTTCTAAGAAATAGTCTGCTAATAAAGGTGCACCCATTAAATGATCAACAGGGATATCAAAGAATCCTTGAATTTGGGCAGCGTGTAAGTCTAGTGTCAGAATTCTTGTTGCGCCAGCAGCTACAAGCATATTGGCAACAAGTTTAGATGTGATTGGCTCGCGAGATCTTGCTTTACGATCCTGTCTTGCATAACCGTAATAAGGAATAACTAAGTTGATTGTTTTCGCACTTGCACGTCTTAATGCATCAATCATAATTAACATTTCCATTAAATTATCATTTACTGGATTTGATGTTGATTGAACAATATAAACATGTGCCCCACGAATACTTTCTTCAATGTTAATACGAATTTCTCCATCGCTGAATTGATCCACAGCCAATTTCCCTAATTCTACTCCCACTGCTTTAGCAATTTTTTCTGCTAAAGGCTTGTTAGAGTTTAATGCAAAAATCTTTAACTTTGGATCAAAATAATGTTCTGACATAATGTCCTCCACTTTCTCTATATTAGAATTTTTATACCCTACACATAAGATACTAAGAAATATTACGGAATAAAGCAAGCAATATTAGAAAAATGATAGAATTTATTTTTTCTTTTGCTCTTTTAAATACCCTACTTTATTTTCTTGACGACTTCTAGCAATCGCAAGTGAATCTTCTGGTACATCTTGAGTAATTGTAGAACCCGCTGCAATGACTGCGTTTTTCTCAATAATCAGTGGTGCCACAAGATTGGCATTGCTTCCAATGAAAGCATAATCTCCGACAATCGTTTTGAATTTATTTTGGCCATCATAATTAACAAAAATAGTACCACAACCAATATTGATATGCTCACCTAACTCCGCATCACCAATATAAGTTAAATGCCCCGCTTTTGTTCCTTTACCAACTGTCGCATTTTTGACTTCAACAAAGTTACCAATATGCGCAGCTTCTTCAATTACACTATTTGGACGTAGGTGGCTATATGGTCCAATTGTCGCAGCTTCAGCAACTGTTGAGTGCTCAATGTTTGAACTCACTACTTGAGCATTATCTGCAATTTTACTTTCGATGATTTCTGAATGTGCGCCAATCAAGCAATCTGCGCCAATTTCTGTTTTCCCTTTTAAAACAACCCCTGCTTCAATCACTGTGTCTGAACCAATTTTTACATCACGGTCAATATAAGTGGTTTCTGGATCGATTAATGTCACACCATTTTTCATATGCTCATGATTAATTCTAAGACGCATTAATTTAGCCGCTTCAGCCAAAGCAATGCGATCATTTACGCCTAATGCTTCTTCAAAATCCTTCATACGATAAGCTGCAACAATTTGTGCTTTCGCTTTTAAAATTTCAATCACATCTGGTAAATAATATTCACCCTGTGCATTGTTATTACCAACTTGTGCTAAAGCTTCAAATAGCATTTTGTTATCAAAGCAATAGGTTCCTGTGTTAATTTCTTGTACACGAGCCTCTTCTTTAGTTGCATCTTTTTGCTCAACAATTTTCTCAACAATTCCTAGTTCATTACGAATGACACGACCATAGCCTGTTGGATCTTCAGCAAAAGCTGTTAAAATAGTAGCCTGTGCGCCTTTTTCTTGATGGTATTCAACAAGATTATTTAAGGTATCTGCCGTTAATAAAGGTGTATCACCACACACAACCAAAGTGATTCCTTCTTTATTTGCTAATAAATCTTTTGCTTGTAAAACAGCATGTCCAGTTCCTAATTGCTCTGTTTGAGTCGCATAAGAAGAACGACTACCCAAATGTGCTTTTACTTGTTCAGCACCATGACCTACAATTGTGACAATTTCTGTTGGTTGAATTTTTTCAATTTGGTCTACTACATGTTCCACCATTGGTTTACCTGCAACTGGATGTAACACTTTGTATAATTTTGATTTCATTCTTGAACCTTGACCTGCTGCTAAAATAACGGCATATCGATTACTCATAAGGTTAATGCTCCTCACTTTATCTAATTTATTGTTTATTCTAAACAATTTCAACCCCTTTATAATACCTCAAACTGTATGTAACTTCAAGAAAGGTCTAGGTCTTAAATAAAGAAAACAAGGTATTTTTTGCATGAAAAAAGGACCCTAAAAGGATCCTGTCTAATTATTCTGCATCTTCGTTAGGTGTCTCTTCAGCATCAGTAACTGCTGGTATTGCATCTTCTGCTTCTTCATAAGCAGCTAAAACAGCGTCTTGAACTTTCGTTCTCATTGTCATATTGATTGGATGTGCGATATCACGGAACTCTCCATCATTCCCACGTTTACTTGGCATTGCTACGAATAAACCAGTATTTCCTTCAATGACACGAATGTCGTGAACGACAAATTCTCCATCTAAAGTAATAGAAGCAATTGCTTTCATACGACCTTCAATGTCGACTTTTCTTAATCTTACGTCTGTTACGTCCATTTGTTTTTCTCTCCCTTGTTTCGTGCCTGCCCGAATCATCAGTTGACCAGGTAAGAACTTTATTAGCTCCCCAGCATAAATTATACTATACTAGTTTTTTTCCATTTTTCAACAAAAATTGCGAAATTTTAAGAAAATCAAAAATATTCAGCTGAGTTTTTCCAATAGCACTGTAGATTCACTTCATATTGTACACGATATTCACCATAAAGTGTTAATGTTTTCAACTATTTTTCACAAACAAAAATGGTTTATCCACTAGTCAACTTTTGAATTTCATCTATTATCTAATTATTTATTCAATTTGTCAAAATAATTACCTGGACTGACATGAATCCGCTTGTCCCTAACATCCACATCATCTACACATAAAAGTGAAGTATAATCTTCCACCATACGTTCTCCTGAGAATTTTGTTTCTGCAAATACTGTAATACCGACAAGCTCTGCTTCAAATTCGTCAATTAAGCTGCGCATACCATTAACAGTTCCGCCGCCTTTCATGAAGTCATCCACAATCAGTACTCTAGAGCCTTGCTTTAAACTGCGTTTTGATAATTCCATTTTCTCAACACGCTCTGATGAACCAGATACATAGTTGATACTTACAGTTGAGCCTTCAGTAATCTTAGAGTCTCTTCTCACAATCACAAAAGGTACATTTAGATAACTGGCAACCGCTTGGGCAATTGGCACGCCTTTTGTCGCCACAGTCATCACTGCATCTATTTCTTTGTCTAGATATTGCGTCGCAATAATTTTACCTGTTGTTTTAAGAATCGCTGGATTTCCTAATAAATCAGATAAATAAACATAGCCACCAGGTAATAAACGATCCTGCTCAGAAAGACGATCACACATTTCTTCAATAAATGCTTTAGCATCTTCTTTATTCGTTTTAGGAATAAACATGACACCTCCAGCAGCACCAGAGACTGTTTCTAGTGTACCAATCCCTCTATCACTAAAAGTCTTTTTAATAATGGTCAAATCTTCACTAATGGAAGATTTCGCTGAATCATACCGATTCGCAAATAAAGTTAGAGAAACCAACGTATGTGGCTTTTCTAACAGATAGCAAGTCATATCAATTAAACGCTCACTTCTTCTTACTTTCATAGGCTATAACCTCTCTATTATTTATTTAATGTTCATTATTTTAGTTCTTTTCAACATTATATCGTTTTATAGAAGAAAAAGGTAGCTTTTTTTTATTAAAAACAGATTAACGTTCGTTTTTTAAGATGTTTTTAATAAAAGTAAAAAGCGAACCTTCGTAAATTAGTTAAAAAGTCACATTTTTTTCATAAAAAGATCTCTTATAGAAAAAAATGCCTAACATCATCATAAAAAAATACCTTTCATAGTTGACCTCGACTTTTCATTGTTATATTATTACTTAGAAAGCTTAAAATCTATTAATAAGTATAGGTTTTCCTATACAGAAAAGCAGTCAAACAATTAGACAAGTTAACCAAACAAAAGGTTAGTTCAGCTCACCTTTTTAGTATTCAAATTAAACACATTTTTGTCAGTCAGTCTTTCACGAATAAACCAGAAAATAGGAGTTGTTTATAATGAGTCAATTAAATAAGAAACAATTAAGTTTCTTTGCATTAAATTGCTTTTTGATTATGCTTTTTGTTCTTACAAAACCAAGCTTTGCCGAGGAAATAAATCCCTCTGTAAAATCATCACTTTCCCCACTTACATATACCATTAAAAGAGAGCAGGAAAAATTTGTTTTAAATGAGGTATCTGTGCAAACAAGTTTTGGAACTGTTGCTTCTATTACCATTACCATGCCTGCTGGGATGACATTGAATCTCACTGCACCAACTGGTTGGACAACCTTTAACAATCCAACTGATGCTACAATCAATTATTTACTAACAGAGAATAATACTCCTGCCAATGTACAAGCGGTCTTAGAGCAAGCGAGTTTTTCAATTAATGATGAGAAAAAAACACAAGGAAAAATTTCTATTTCTCTTAGTACAGAAGAAATTTCCTCTTGGAAAGATCCTCAAGGAATCACTCACTATTATAAATTTGTACCAGCTTACACCAGTTGGCTTGATGCCTACAATGCTGCAAAAAAAATAACTTATAAAGGATTAACAGGATATCTTGCTACAATCACTAGCGAGGTGGAGCATGACTATATTTATAATTCTATTGCAAAAAACCCCGGCTGGCTAGGTGGAACCAGAATGTTTCATAAGGACAGAACACCCATTATTGACCAAGACTCAATTTCAAATATAGAAGATGACTATAATTACGGAATGGACAATTGGTATTGGGCAAATGGACCCGAAGCAGGTAAAATTTTTTTCATTGGTAAAAAAAGAGCTCTAGGCGGTTATGTTCCAGAGGGTGTCTACGACGGATGGGCTCTTGCTACTCCTGAACCAAACAATAGTATTTATGGTGCTGGCGGAAACGGAGAGTATGTACTCCAATTTGCTTTAAGAGGCTCTAAATTTTGGAATGATTTAGCAAATACCAATCCAGATCCTGATTTTATCCAAGGTTATTTTGTCGAATTCAGTTCTTATGACTCACAATTAGAAATAGAAGAAAATTCTTATAGTGCCAATGTTCCTCAACTGGTAAAAGTGCAATTTCTTGACCAAGATACAAATGAGTTATTAGCTACTGAAGAAATACTACAGAACACTTTCTCAATCGATTCTACTTATGATGCCACTTACCTTATGAAAACATTTAAAGACTATGATTTAGTGAACATGCCTACAAACGTAACTGGTACACATCAACACACATCAACACACACCAATCACAGTTGTTTACTTCTATAAAAAACAGTACATCACACTTCATATTCAACAAGTGGTCTTAAATCATAATGAGCAGACGATTCTTCCCGGCAAAGGGTATACCATGATTAAAAATGTTGATGCACAAAAGCCAGAAGATGTGACTACTGTGTATGAAACAGCAAATGTTTTTGCTAGTTCAGTAGTTAATGATTCCAATACATATACTACTTCTGCTTTGTATAAGAATAATGCCGGAAAATACTTTCAGATAAATACCATTGTTCCAGAATACTACCAATATATGGGGCATATCCTAACTGATTCAGCTATTCCTCACACTGCTTCACAAATGCAAATAGGTGTTCCTGTTATTGATAAAACAGCAAAGAATGAGTATTGGATAACACTCTATCTACAGCCTACTACTACTTCACCTAAGCCATATAGTTGGGCTTATATTCAAGCAATCTTTAATAAAATTAAGTAAAACAGCTGAACCTAATAAAAAAATTTCTTAGTCGCATTCAGAAAAATGAACGCACTAAGAAATTTTTTATTTTGGCAGAGATTTCTCCCTGCTTATTTCATTTAAACTGCTTTTCTTGCTTTCGCTATTTTTTTACCAATTGCTAAAACAGCCCCACTTACCACAAAGAATACAACAAAAACCATTGTGATTGTCGCTCCTGGTGGTGTACCCCACTCATAGGACACTGTTAAGCCCCCTAGCATACCGATTAAACCGATAATGACACCTATGACCATCACTAAGGAAAAACTCTTAGAAAGGCGCATAGAAATCGCTGCTGGCAATACCATAATCGCTGAAACAAGCAACGCACCAGCAATTGGCATAATCACCGCAATCGTCACACCAGTAATCACATTAAATGCAAGAGAAATTAGTTTGACAGGTAGACCTGCTGTATGTGCTGTATCCTCATCAAATGTCACAACATACATTGGACGTCTAAAGAAGGTAAACAAGAGCAGCACTACTAAAAAGAGCGCAAATAATACACGCACCTGACCAGCAGTAATGGTTACAATTGAGCCAAATAAATATTGCTGCACATTTTGTCCCATACCGCCTGGTTTTAAGCTCATTAAAATCAGTGCTAATGATAAACCAGCTGACATTAAAATCGCAATTGAAACCTCTGAATAAGTGCTATATAAGCTACGCATATATTCTATAATCAAAGCAGCAATCACTACCACAACTAACGTCATAATCGTCGGATTCACATTGATCAGGAACCCTAACGCTACCCCCACTAAAGAAACATGAGAAAGTGTATCTGCCATCAAAGATTGACGTCTTAACACTAAAAACAACCCTAGAATAGGTGCAATCACAGCGATTAAGATTGAGGCTTGGAAGGCATATTGCATGAAGTCATGGCGAAGCATCTCCATGGTGAATCCTCCTTCCGTACTAGCTGAATGTGTCTATCAGCATAGTTTTTAATATCTTCATGATCATGGGTTACCATCAGAATACCTTTCCCATGAACTTGACTATTATGTTTTAACAAACTGTAGAAATCGTTTCTGGATTTAAAATCCATTCCAGTTGTAGGCTCATCTAACACTAACAAATCAGGGTCTGTTGCAAAAACTCTGGCAATGCAGACACGTTGTTTTTGTCCACCAGATAACTCCCCTATTTTTTTATGACGCATTTCCCACATACCAACAGATTTAAGTGCCCGTTCCACATGTTCATGATCTGCTGCATCTAACCGTTTAAACCATTTGCCACATTGAAAACGACCTGAACGAACCAACTCTAAAACGGTACTTGGAAAACCAGCATTAAAAGAAGCGATTTGCTGAGGAATATAACCAATACTTAGTTTTTCCCCCGCTACATTTTTTTTAGAAATCGTTGCACTGCCTTTTAATGGTTTGAGTAAGCCTAAAACATTTCTTAGTAAAGTTGTTTTAGCCGCACCGTTTTCTCCTGTTAGCATCACAAACTCACCTGGTGCAACAGTAAAAGAAATATTATCTAGAACTGTTTCGCCTTCATATTCAAAGGTAAGATTGTTAACTTCTATATACTGCATGATGACAGCACCCCCTTTTTATTGATTAATGAATTGATTTTTGAAGCGCCTTTAAGTTCTTTTCCATCGAAGAAATATAATCCATTCCCTGGTCTTGATCCTCTTTGGTGATCCCCTCGATTGGATTTAACACTTCTAATTCAACACCAGTTTCATTTGCTAATGTTTTAGCAATTTTAGGTGAAGCAATCTCTTCAAAGTATATCACATGAATTTGATGTTCTTTCACAAAATCACTCAGCTCAGCCAATCTTGCTGGACTAGGTTCTTGGTCTGGAGAAACACCTGAAATTGCCACTTGTTCTAACTGATATCTTTTGGCCAAATAAGAAAAGGCTGCATGCTGGGTTACAAAAGTTCTATTTTTAGCATCTTTTAAAGCTGAAGAAAATTGTTCATCTAAAGCCACTAATTTTCCAGTATAATCCGTCGCATTTTTTTCATAGCTTTCTTGATTCTTTTCATCCGCTTCAATTAATCCTGTTTTGATATTCTCCACTTGTTTTTGCGCATTTACTGGATCCAACCAAATATGAGGATCATATTCATGATTGTGGTCATGCCCCTCATGATCATCATGGTCGTCCTCTTCTGTGCCTTCTAGCACAGCAATCCCTTTACTTGCATCAATCACAACTGTTTTTTTCTGATCAATATTTTCAAGAACATTAGGTATCCAAGTTTCTAACGCTTCACTATTATAAACAAAAACATCCGCTTCAAGAATTTTGGCAATATCTTTTGCACTAGGTTCGTAATCATGAGGCTCGGTCCCCGCTGGCATCAACATTGTCACTTCACCCTTATCACCTACAACATTTTTGGTAAAATCATACATTGGATAAAAAGTCGTCACTACCTCAACACCTGTCTTCTTCTCTGTTTTGTTAGAAGTACTACATCCTGCTATTGTTACTAATACTATTAGCAATAAAGCCATTAAACCTGTTATTTTTTTCATGCTTTTCCCCTCCTTTTTTCAAACGTAATGATTACGATTGGTTCAGAAAATAATAAACTCCCAATCCCTTTAGGAGTAAAACGTAACAATTACTATTTGCAAGAGATAGCTTACCATGAGATGAATTAGTGGTCAAGAAAAAAATGAAAACTATCTCTACAACTGATAGCTTTCATCCTTCATTATGACTACTGTTCTAATTGTTCTTTTAATTGTTTCGTTATCTTCGTTAGCTCTTCTGGTGAAACAATTTGATAAGAAATGCCATCAATCATTTGCCCTGTTCCTTGCATTTGTACCTGTTCAATATTCTTAACAGCGCCTTTGTATTTCCCTTGAATATCAACCATATCATCAAAGGTAAGATTCGTTTTCAAATTATTTTCCAAAGAATTCAAAATTCCTTGATAATTTGTAATTGTTGAAAAAGTAGCAGCTTTTTTTACAACAGCTTCAATAATCTGTCTTTGTCTGCCTTGACGACCATAATCACCTTTTGGATCATCATAACGCATTCTTGCGTATTTAGAAGCCAATTCTCCAGTTAAGTGCTGTGTACCAACCTCAAAATGAGCATTTTCATAAGTAAAATCTAAATCATTCTTAACATCTACACCTCCAACAGCATCAACAATTTCTTTAATTCCTTTTAGATCAACTTGAACATAATAATCAATAGGAATATCTAATAATTTCTGAATTGTATTAATGGTCATTGATGCTCCACCAAATGCATACGCATGATTAATTTTGTCAGTAGTTCCATGCCCTACAATTTCTGTATACGTATCACGAGGAATACTCAAAATTTTAGTTGTATTTGTATCTGGATTAACCGTTAATACCATAAGAGAATCTGAGCGTCCTTGTTCAGTACGCCCCATATCTCCAGTATCAATCCCAAGTAAAAGTATCGAAAAAGCATGTCCTTTATCAACATCTACGGGTTCTTCACGAACTTCTTCTTTTTCTACTTTTTTATATATTTTAGCAGTTGTTTCTTTAACATCACTGAACACTTTATATGCATAAACACCTACTCCTAAAAGAACGAAAGTTAGTATAGATGTAGTCCATATGATTATTTTTTTTCCTTTTGACATTTTTTTCTTCCTACCATTCTTTATACTCATAAAACGAATTCCCCCTACATTTTTATGTTTTTCTAATTAGACTACATAACCTATTGGCTTTATTATTTATTTCTTTTCTAAAGCTGTTTCAGTTCTTCCTTTATTTTTGTTGTGGATATGCCATCTGTTCTATTCAAATAAATTACTTCACATATCGTATCCAGCTCATCAAATTCCCCTTCCCAATCATTTCCCATTACCAAAGTATCAATCCCATATTCTAAAATATCAGTCTTTTTTTGTGCCCAATCATTTTCTTGAATTACCTCATCAACACAAGTTAAGGCTTCTAACACAAATTTTCTATCTTCCCATGAAGTGTATGCTTTTTTACCTTTAATTGTATTAAATTCATCTGTCGATAATGCAACTATAAGATAGTCACCAATATTTTTCGCTCGTTGTAACAATCTTACATGGCCTTTATGTAATAAATCAAAGGTACCATAAGTAATTACTTTTTTCATGAAAATACCACTCCTAAAAAATTTACTTAAATACTTTCTTACTTTTTTGTATCATGTTTAAAAACATTGTAATAATATGCGCTCTCAGTACAATTAAAACAAATCCATAAACTAATATACCTAATAAAGCTTGTATAAGTGTTGCTCCTATATGCGCTGACATTGTTGTTGTTACAAAATTCACAAAAATGAACATAATAATAGATGCAATGATATATTTTATCGTTTCTGAAGAAATAATTTGCTTTAAGATTTTTTTAGCATAGAACATTTGAACTAACACCACCGAAAATTCAGCAATTACTAGAGAGATTGCTGCGCCCACTGCATTTAAATCCAGTATAAAAACAAAAATAATATTAAAAATGATATCAACTACCGCACCAGTAACCACAGAAATAGTATATTCTTTATTCATTCTACTCGGGATCATGTACTGTACACCAATTACATTATTTACTGCAATAAAGAGAACAATAACAGAAATTATTGGCATTAGTAGTTCAACTTGTTGATAACCATCTCCAAAAAACCAAGGAACAAATTTAGGTGGTATAAGGATTAAACCTGCCATTAATGGAATACTAAAGAAAAGAACAAAATCCAAAGATTTCTTCAAATATTCCAATACTTTTTTTGTATTACCAGCCGCAATTTCTTTTGACATTCTTGGGAGCATTACTGTTCCAAGAGAAGTTAAAAGTGTTAATGCAATTCTAGTAACTTTGTAAGCACCATCATAATAAGCTACATCTGCTGAACCAGAATGATATCCTAACAAAATTTTGTCCATAATATTAAAAACTTGAATAGCTATTTGAGGAATGAATAATAACAACATCCCTTTAAAATGATTATTAAAAGATTTCCGAATAGATATCTCTTTCAATAAAACAGTAAATTTCACTTTTACCAAATAACCTTTTAACGACAACCACATTACTAGTTGTCCAATTAACGTGGATATCGCAATGATAAATGCATATAAATATACATCATTTTCATTTTTAACAAAGAGGAACATCAAAATTGTTCCAATAATCTTCACAAAAGTATTACGTATAACCACACCACCAAATTTTTCTAAACCTAAGAAGAACCAAGAAATATCAAAAAATGCAGAAATAATATAAATTGATTGAATAAACATTAAACTACTATTGTAATTTAAAAAAAGAACGAATACAGCATACAATACAAAAGCTAATAAACATGTAAGCATTTGAAGGATATATATTTCAAAAAATTTTTTACTCACTTTTTCTTTTTCATTATTTGATGAAGCTATTTCTCTATTCCCATAATAATTAACACCTAACATACCAAATAAAACAAAGTACTGTACAATTGATTGTGTATAAGTGTTCAGACCTGTTCCACTTGGCCCAAGAACTCTTGATATATAAGGAATTGTAACTATTGGTAGAATAATCGAAAGTAACTGATAAGAGGTATTATAGAGATAATTTTTTAGTACCTTCATTTTCTAATTCACCCCTTTCTTAGGCTCTACCAAAAGAAGCATTGGTAAAAAACAAACAAAGACATTATAAGGGTAAATCTCAAAAAGAGAGTAAACTAAACACACAAAAAGAAAGATAACTTCTCTATACAAACTATTTCTATACAAACTTCGAATCTTTAAACTCATCCCAACAACTAGAAGTACAAATACAATCACACCATACTGCAACAAAATCCTAATATAGGCTGAATCTAATACATATGTCATCTGAAACCTGATTTTAGACGCGATTTCAGTCGAAATAATTTCAATTGGATAACCTAAAAAACTAATCCCATATTCTTTATAAAAATAATTTGACAATCGAACTCTTCCAGATAGCACATTATCTAAAAATGGATAAAACCATGAATTAAGATGATAATTAACGGCCCAATACAAACTAAAAGCCGGGAATATATAAGGTACATATTGTGTTACTCTGCTCAAAAATCGAAGCTTGAGCAATTCATGAAAACTTAATAAAAATAATAATATGATAACACTCATATATGAAGATCTTGAGTAACAAAATTGATAAATCACATAATTTAAAATAAAAATAATTAAATATAAAAACAAATTTTTTATTTTTGTAAATCGGTGAATATACAGAAATTCAAAACTAAGACTCATCGCTACTAATCCCAAAGAGTTTGGGTGAGAAAATATAAAATTCTCTCTAAAAATACTTCCATCTCTAAAATACATAATCTCATTTTGCAGATTCAATTGCTTTGTTATAAAAAAAACAATTATACACAAAATAAGTTTTGTGTAAAAAGAAGTTTTTACAATTGACTCTATATTTTGCGGTTTTAGCCCTAATAGAAATAACAAAGAAAAAAACAATCTAGGATCAACCCATTTTTGATAATTTCCTTTTGCATATAAAGTAGCAACGACCAAAATTGCCAGCAGCGTTCCAAAATAGAATAGCTGAGACTTTTTTATTTTTTTTATGAATAAAAAAGATGAGATTAAGAGCAGTATTCCAACTAATAATAAATAGTCAACACTTTTCAAATAATTACCTAACATTGTTAATTTTAAAAAATAATAAGTGACGAACGTTATATATGCTCCAAAAAAAAGGATATTATATATTTTTAACTGCTTATCATCTACCATTTCACACCTCATAAATTTATGTAAAAATCATTTAATCGCATGGATACTTCGTTTGAAGAATATCCTTTCTCTCTTAACAAGCCATGTTGATTTTTTCTTTCAGTATCATCTGTTACTAATACCTGTATTTTTTTTGCCCACTCTTTCGCACTTAACGCTAAACTTAATGTCTGAATTTTAGGTGAACAGAGTGCTTCTTCTGCAATAATATCCGAAACTAAACAAGGTAAACCTGTCGCTTGAGCTTCTATCAACACTATTCCCAACCCTTCAAAAATTGATGGAAATAACAGTACATCCATGGCTTCCATGATTTTATTTACATCTTTTCTTATCCCTAAAAATAATACATTTTTTTCAAGATTCAAATTCTTTACTTTTTCTTTTATCTTTTCTTCATCAGGCCCCATTCCAACTAACATTAGAATACTTGACTGATTATATTGATGAAACTCGTAAAAAACTTCAATAATGAATTCATGATTCTTTTGGTATTCAAACCTACCAACATGTCCAATCACAATTTGATGTCGCAAATTAAATGAAGCTCTTATACGTTCTCTTTCTTGCTCTATAAACGCAAACCGTTCTATCTCAATTCCATTATTAATCACTTCAACTTTATCGTTTTTTATTGCCTTCTTTGAAAAAAAGAAACGGCCTGCATTCATTGAACAAGCAAAGAAATAATCTCCCACACGAGATACACATTTCTTCCCTACTTTATGAAAAAAATGCTTAAATTTTCCTGTTTTCAAATTATAAGTGTTATGAGCATGCACAATAATATTTTCTATTCTAAATAATTTAGCCATTATAATTGGTAAAAAATTATGTAATGATTCGTTGTGAAAATGAATAGCCTTATATTTCTTATGATTTCTCTTCAAAAACGAATACCAATCAAGGTAATGTTTTAATGGACCTTTTTTTAGTGGCCGAATATAAAAAAGTCCCCATTTTTTACTCTTGATATACTCTTCATAATCAGTCAAGCCAATTGTATTTACAAAATCAAAATTCAACTCTTCGGTTTCAATCTTAGAATAATTAGTTATGATAAATTCAGTGATACCTCCGCCTCTTCTCATACCACCAACTATTAATATTTTTCTCATTTTGATTCCTCTTTCTTCAACATTTGGAAATATAGGGTTTCAATATCTTTTGCCATTTTTTTTATTGTATATTTTTCTTTAAAAATAGATTTCCCAATCAACCCCATATCAAAAAGCTCATCTTTAGATAAATTTTCTAAAATTGCTCTTAAAGAATTTAAATTATCCAAATCGAATACATAACCATACTGTTTATTTACAAAATCTGGTAAAGCACCCCGATTGCTGACAATAATAGGTTTTGCATTTTTCATCGCTTCAATTGCTACTAAACCAAAACCTTCCCATCTAGAAGGAATAATGACTGCATCTATTTTTTCATAATAATAATCAATACTTTCATGCACAACTTTCCCAATTAACGTAACATTTTTAGGAACCTTTACTTCATATTTATCTAGCACATTCTCTCCAATAATATATAAATGTACGCTATTATCTTCATATGTAGAAAAAAAATCTATCAGTAAATCCAACCCTTTTTGTTTATCAAATCTACCAACAAATAATAAATTCTTTTTTTTAGTATCGAATGGGTTTATTTCAATAGATGCCCCTAACTTATTTTCCTCTTCTGCAATCCCATTACTTATAGTTATCATTTTAGTAGCATTCAATCCTTTTTCTTTCGCCATTAAATCTTCATATTCAGATATATTAATCATATAATCTGTTCTAATTGAAAGTATTTTCTCAATTAGAATATATACTCTCTTTTTCAAATATCCTGTATCCATTAAAAATGACCAGCCATGTGAGCAATAAACTATTGGATGCTTCTTTCTTCTAAAAAAATAACCTATCCGAATCATTAAACCTGCAAAAGTACCATGAACATGGATAATATCTGGCTTAATTTTATTTATCCAGTGGTTAAAAAGGAAAATATTCTTAATAATATAAGTAATTTTCCTTTGATATTTATAATATTGTATCTCAATCTTATTATTATTTGAATAAATAGTATCGCTTTTAAAGTGACTTAATAATATGACAATATGATTAATTGCTTCCGAATTCGATTGAATTTTTATGAGCTCATTTATATAAGTATTAGTACCACCACTAACATACTCTCCTATATGGAGTACTTTCATTTAATCCCCCCTAGTTATTATAAGTCAAATTCAAATGCCATAATGTTTTGCATATGGAAAAGATAGCAACTGCAGTATGGAATAAAAAGTAAAAAATAAGATACATATCCATATAGCCAACAACAAAAAATATTAATAATAATGGATTACACAAACCTGCCATTCCACCTATATTTAATCCTATTTTATATTTCCAAGAATAATCAATTCTAGAAGTAATACCTGATTTAAAATTAGGAAACATTCCTTTAGCTTTATGCTCAATCAATCTAGGTAAAATTGATGCAATAGATGCTAATGCACCGATAAATATGTATAGCCATTTTTGCTCTGCAAATATATGGACTGATTGAGTCAAATAAATAGATGTTCCTATGCATAAATATAAAAAAGAAACATATACATACCCACTAACTGCATCCATTAATTCACCAAATACACTTGCTTTCTTAGTCACCCTAGCAATATTCCCATCCACACAATCTAACACAATCCACAAATTAATAAATAAAATACCAGTTATAATAATACTCGTTTGATTAAACAGTATTAAAAATGAACCAAAGAACCCCACAAATATCGAAAGTAGCGTCGCCTTAGTTGGTGTACATTTCATTTTCAATAAAATCCATGTGATATAAAATGAAGCAGGCCTTACAAAATAGTACACCCAGATATCCATTTTATCGATTTTAATTTTTTCTTCTGGAATACTATTTTTTATATCTGTCAATGAATACATACGTTCCACCTTTTTCTTTCATAATCGTAATAACAATTATTGTACTATTTTTGATAAATTAACTAGATTAGTAAGTTCCTTTCTTCGTGAGAACACAAACGAAGGTCAAACAAATAATTTTTAAATCTAAATATAATGATGCATGTTCTATGTAATATAACTCAATATCTACTCTTTCTGGATAACCAACGTCGCTTCTTCCTGAGACTTGCCAATAACCAGTGATACCTGGTTTAACTGAGGTAAACGCATTTACTTGGTAACCGTACTCGTTTAATTCTTCTTTAACTACTGGTCTAGGACCAACTAAACTCATTTCTCCTTTTAACACATTAATAAATTGTGGTAACTCATCTAAACTTGTTTTTCTAATAAAATTACCAAATTTGGTCATACGTGGATCCTCATGAGGCTCTAACTTATAACTATTTTTAATATATTTTTGATAAAGCACTTCATTTTTTTTAAGTTTTTCCTCAGCCCCAACAACCATTGATCTAAATTTATAAATGTTAAATATTTTACCATTTTTCCCAATTCTTTGTTGTTTAAATATTGGTGCTCCCTTATTCTCTCCAAACAAATAAAATAATACAATGATTAAGTAAACAGGTGAAAATAAAATTAAACCTATAACAGCAGCAAAAATATCTATTACTCTTTTAAAGAAATGAAAAAAAAAATTGTTCTGTTTAGGAACCACCAATATTTTTTTATTACTCTCCTCTTTTAATTGAAACAAACAACCACTCCCTTCTAAAATAACTTAAATTTTTTTCTAACCTTCAACAATTCTCTTGATGCAGGCGCATCTCCATTAATAAAATCTTTGGTATTTTGTTGAAATTCTTTTACTATTCCAATACCAAACTCTTTTTCAAGTTTTTCGTAAGCCTCTTTCACACAAAATTTTCTAGTGCTTATATTATGCGCATCAGATGCAATGATATGGATTGAATTTGCATCTAATAACTGCTTACTAAATTTTTGGATTTTCTTACCAAAATGACCTAAATAACTACCAGCTGTCAATTGTGCATATGCACCTTTTTCAATGAATTGAAAAAATATGTCTGGCTTATTATAGAAAACATGATTTCGCTCTGGATGAACAATAATAGGGGTGATATTTCGTTTCCCCAGCTCAAAAAATAAATTTTCAGTTGCATTGGGTATACTCATTGTCGGAAATTCAATCAATAAATACTGACAATCTTCATCCACAAATTGAACTTCATCATTATCAATATAATCAAGTAATTCGGAGGTTAATCTTAATTCTTGTCCTGGAAATAAATTCAGTGGAATAGCATTCATATCTAAAATTGTTTGAAAAGCCTGCATCGCCTCAATAATTTCTTTTTTCTTATTGATATATTGTCCATTTCGATGATGCGGTGTCACTAAAATATGCTCGATCCCTTCAGAAACAGCCATCTTTGCCATCGCAATGGCTGCTTCCAAGTCTTTTGGTCCATCATCAATTCCTGGTAAAATATGACAATGTAAATCAATCATTTTTGGTCTCCTTCTAAACCATAGTATTTATAGGCTGTATCAGAAGTTTTTTCTACACCGTTAAAAACAGTTCCCACAACATTTGCATTGACAATTGTTAATAACTGCTTTGCCTTTAATACTGCTTCTTTATTAGCAATCCCACTTCGAACAACAACAATCGTCCCATCTGTTTTTGAAGCCATAATTTGTGCATCTGTTACAGTAACAATTGGCGGCATATCAAAAATAATTAAATCAAACGAACTGGCTAACATTTCAATAGTAAAATTCATCTTATTTGAGTCTAGTAGCTCGGATGGATTAGGTGGAATCGGGCCACTTGTTAAAATAGACAGATTTTCATCTACTGTTTCTTTGATGACATTTTCTAAATTCATTTCTTTTTCTGTTAATAAAGTTGTTAAGCCTTCATTATTAGGTACTTTAAAGGTTTTATGTACGGTTGGTTTTCGCATATCTGCATCCACCAGTAAAACTTTTTTTCCTTGCTTCGCAAAGACAACGGCTACATTGGCAGACACTGTTGATTTCCCTTCTCCTGGACCAGCAGAAGTAAATACCAATGTTTTGAGTTCTCGATCAATCATTGAAAATTGAATATTTGTTCGGATTGTTCGAATTTGTTCTGTAATAACGGAACTAGGTTTTGTCAATGTAATTAAACTTGTTCCTTGTTTTTGCTGTTTCGTATTTTTTCGTTTCTTATTAAACATTGTTAGCTCCTTTTTAAACACGTTTTCGTGAATTTCTTGCAACCTGAGAAACTGGCTGAGGAACGGATACACGTAATTCACTTTCAGTCATCGTTGTAATCGATCCTAAGCTGGTCCAGCCCAAGGTCTCTTTAATAAATTGTTCATCACGCACTGTTTTATCCATAAATTCTAGTAGAAAAGCAATCCCTATACCTATGAGCAAACCAACTACGGCACCAATTGCAACATTTAAGCTACTTTTTGGTGAAACTTGTTTTGTTTTAGGGACAGCCTCTGATATGACCGTTACATTTTCAATGCTCATAATATCGCCTATTTTCTCTTGGAAAACTGTTGCAATTGTATTGGCCATATCAGCTGCTACATATGGATTATCATCCAGAACCTTAATTGAGAATACTTGCGAATTCTGTTCAGTAAGCACTTCAATTTTTTTCGATAACTGATCGGTTGTAATATCTGTTCCTAATCGTTCTCTTGCACCATTTAAAATCACTGGACCTTTAATGATTGACTTATACGTATTAATCATTTGAATATCCGCCTGCACATCATTCCATTGTGCATTGACACTGTCTTCCTTTGCACGATTGACTAGTATTTGGGTTGTTGCTTGATATTTTGGTGTAATCAAAAATACTGTGACTAAGGTCGCGGTAACTATCCCGACTAGTAAACACACTCCTATTAATAGAAATCTTTTTCTTAACACTTTCAAAGTCTCTGTTATACTAACTGTTTCTTCCATTTTTTCCTCCTAAAAATTAATAACAATAATCTGTACCTCTTTACCCAATTCTATAAACACAAAAAAATAGATTTATCTCTTCATTTAAAACCAACATCTTGTTTTACAGTTTTTTTGTATAATACGATAAAAAAATATTTTCTCAAACAGAAAATCAAGGTTTAAATAAGAAATAGGCGCTAAACATAAAACTTATCAAAACATTGATAAATAAAGGTTTACGCACAGAAATCTACTATCTTTTTAACAACAGCGCAAAAAACAGTTGTTTTTTTCACGCCTAAATACTAATCATTTTTAATGTATATAAAAAGGGATTCTAAAACGCTTAATGTTGTTTAAACAACGTTAGTCGTTTTTTTATTTACTCCTATGCCAAAATTGAAAAAAACAACTGTTTTTTTCATTCCTGAACCTCATAGTAATATACAAAACGAATGAACATAAAAAATGCTTACCAAAAAGATTTTTTATATTCGAATCAAGCTTTATATATGTTTCCCCTTATCTTACTTAATATATACTACTGCTCTAAAAAGCTTATTGCAAGGTGTTTTTTGATCTGAAAACCGCCTGAAAAACCGTTAAAAAGGCCCTTTCAATATCTCTTAATAACATAAGACGAAAATAACCCCCTCTACAAAACAACCTCCTTTATTCCGTTAAAAGTATTCTTAAATACAAAATATCTATAAAAACATAACAGGATTAGAAATAAAACCCCCTAAAAAATAAGAAAGTATATAAAGAGAACAAAAAGGCGTTTTTTAACAAAATAAAAAGAAAGAACCGTTGTTATTTTTTAATAAAAAATAACAACGGTTCTTTCATCTGTAAATATTATGACTTTTTTTTGAACTTTAGCATTTTCTTAAACAATTATTTAAGCGATCTAACCAAATAAACCTCATCACAAAATCCCTTTAACCCATTATAAACTCTTTGGGCTCTCGAATATTTCTCACATAAACAAAAAACAGTTGGCCCACTTCCACTCATCAAAGCAGCATCTGCACCAAATTGCATCATTTTTAGTTTAATCCGGTCAATATCAGGATGTCTTGCAATTGTTACTTGCTCTAGTACATTCCCTAGGCAACTGACCATTCCAGCATAAGACTGTGCTTCAATTGCTTGAATCATTCCCGATGTATCTGGATGTTCAATTTTATTAAAAGAAAGCGCACCAAAAACAGAAGCTGTTGAAACACCTGCTCTAGGCTTCACTAACACAACCCAACATTGAGGAATATCAGCGATTTGCTTGATACATTCACCACGTCCAGTAACAAAAGCCGTTCCACCATAAATACAATAAGGAACATCTGAACCAACCTGTGCACCAATTTCAGCTAACTCTTCCAAACTTAACGCTAAATCCCAAAGCTCATTTAAACCTCTTAGCGTAGCAGCTGCATCCGTACTTCCACCTGCTAGACCAGCTGATATTGGAATATTTTTTTCAATAAATATTTCCACACCTTGTGTAATTTGAAACTGATTTTTTAATAATTTGGCAGCTTGGTAGACATGATTTCTTTTATCTAACGGCAGCATCCCAGTACTAGCTTTTAATACAATTTTATCTTCATCTATTTTTCTTATTCGGATCCTGTCAGATAAATCAATTGTTGTCATCACCATCTCAAGTTCATGATAACCATCTTCTCGTTTATAAAGTGCATCTAAACTTAAATTGATTTTAGCTGGCGCCTTCACATTGACTTCCATCTTTTTCCACCTATTCATCAGAGCCAGTTGCTCCTAAATTTCATAATTTATAGTAACTTACTTTCTGCTGTTTGAAAAGCCTATTTTACATTTTCAATGTATTTCATCACTAATTTCTCATCTTCCGTTACACTTAAAAAATAGGCTTAGCGATTCATCTAAGCCTACATTCATCCGGTTCAATAAATTTCGTTACGACTACTGCCTGTTTCAAGGACTTCTTTAACACTATCTAAAGAAATATCTACCATATTATTCACAGCGGTTTCGGTATAAAAAGCAACATGAGGTGTTACAATCACATCATCACGATGAAGCAATTCTTGTAAGATTGGATCTGTAATTTTTTTACCACTCCAGTCTTTCCCAAAATAATCTGCTTCATTTTCATAAGTATCTAATGCGGCACCAGCAATTTTTCCATTGTCTAAGCCTGCAATTAAATCTGCTGTCTGAATCAAACTACCTCTTGCAGTATTGACGATATACACGCCATTTTTCATTTGCGCAATGCTGTCTTGACAAATTAAATGATGGTTTTCTGCTGTTGCAGGTGCATGCAAGGTAATGATATCAGCTACTGCATATAGTTCGGATAAGTTATCTACATAAGTTACGTATGGTTTTAAGGCTTCATTAGGATATAAATCATATGCGACAATTTTACTACCAAACCCTCGATAAATATCAATCGCACTTTTACCAATTCTACCAGTCCCAATCACACCTACAGTCAGCTGATTTAATTCTTTTGAAATGAAGCCATTCCAACGAAAATCTTGTGCTTGAACATTTTTGGCAAAAGCAGGTGTTTCACGAATCAATTGCAACGCTTGCTGAACAGAAAACTCTGCAATGGCACTTGAAGAATAAGCAGGTACATTGGTTACTTTCAGTCCTGTAGCTTTTGCTTTTGCGACATCAATACCATCAAATCCTGCAGACCGAATCGCTAATTGAGGAATCCCATAGGCCATCAATGCTGTATAAACTTCAGGGTCATATTCGCTTGTCTGTAAGGCACAAACACCATCGTAATCTTGTGCATCTTTAACTGTTTCAGGGGTCAAATCTTTTTGATTCATATCTACTGTTACCTGGTTTTTGGCTGCCCATGCTTTGACATATTCCGCTTCGTCTGCACGAACATTATAAGCTAATATTTTCATTTGATTGCCTTCTTCCTATTTATCACTATATCTAACTGTAACATAATATCCTTCTATATACCTAGTGAAATTCCTCGGAATTTGTGGTACATTTGTCCTAAGAGGTGATGTGCATGCTACATCTATATATTAAGCAAAAAAATATATCCATGCGTGATCGAATGATTGTCAAAGATGAGCATGGTAACGATTTGTACTTAATGGTTGGCAAATGGGGGCGTTTAGGTGACGGTCTACTCATTTATGCAATGAATGGTGACTTAATCGCTGAAATGAAACAAACACTTCTTTCGATTTTTCCAACTTTCGAGGTAAAAATTGCTAAAAAAAAGATTGCTGAAATTTCAAAATATCCTGGTATGAACGGACCTTTCTTTAAAGTTTCCAAATTGAACTGGCTTGTAACTGGGGACTTTCTTAATCATGACTATCAAGTAACACGTCATAAATCCCCCATTATGAGCATGAGCAAAGCTTATCTAGTCTGGGGAGATTTATACGCCTTATCAATTAATGAACCTCAGAATGCCCTAATGTGTCTTTGTATCGCAGCTGTGGTTGATCATTTGCTTCTCAAAAAAGATAAAGGTTCTGGAATGCCTCCTATTAATATTCCTATATTAAATAGAAAAAGACTCAGTTTAACACATCTTAAATTAATTCAATTAAAAGAACAAGAGAAGAATCTAACAAGATAATATTAAACTTAGAAAATAAGGGCACTATAATTTATGGGACTGATAGAAATTATTCTATTGGTCCCAGTTTTTTTATAAAAAAACAAGAAGACATACAAAATTTCCGTTAGAATAGAGTCACCACAACAATATCTAGTAAAGGAAGGTTTTTGTATGTCCACTATCAATTCTATCAAACAACTTCTTGGAGTGAAAGATAAAAATATTCATATTCTTAGTTGTCAGGAAGATTTCTATAAAGGAAAGAAAATTATTCTTGCCAAAGGTGTCTTAACGAGAACCTTTAGCCGCTGTCCTTTATGCAAATCATCAAGTCATTCTATCGTTAAAAACGGAAAAAAAGCATCTATGATTCTCTTAAATCAATGTG
>NZ_FOHA01000002.1 GCF_900111355.1 Isobaculum melis | reverse complement strand
ATATCAATACCAAGATAGAGCATAGAAACACCTTCTAAGGGTAAAATTTTGGATTGATTGCCACTCGTCTGAAAAGCGTCACTACCTTGTTCTAGATACGGAGTAAGGCATTAATACCTTCAACATCTAACTCATTCGCAAACAGCCAATCAGAGAGAGGTGCCAGTCTTTCGAGAACGAGTTCAAAGACTCAAGGAATGAACGGCACAACCTCTCAATCCAATAGTTATATTATCTCAGATGAACTGAGTTAATACCAAATGAAAATTACAATGGTTCATAAGGTTCTCCAATTATAATCGGAAGATAAAAACCTTAAATATAATATACAAGGATTGATGAGATGAATAAAAATAGCATCAGAACAATTAAATTAAATCTTCCAGCTGGAAAAGTAACGCCTGCGACAATTGGCAAGGATTTAGCCCCAACAGGCATTCATTTAGCAAATTTTAGTCAGGAATATAATGAGCGAACCAAAGCAGATATTGGTAAAATCATTCCAGCAAAAATTACAATTTATGAAGACCGTAGCTTTAAAATTGAAGTAACTGCACCACCAACTGCCTTTTTAATCAAAGAAGCATTAGGCATTCAAAAAGGGGCAGCAAAAACAGGACATGAAACTGTTGGAACCTTGACCAAGAAGCAAGTAGCAGAGATTGCTAATATAAAAATGCCTGATTTAAATGTCTATACTTTAGAAAGTGCGATGAAAATGATTGAAGGCACAGCCAAGAATATGGGGGTCGTTATTGAAAAATAAAAGACCTCTTACATATAGAAAGATGGAAAGAGGTGTCAATAGATTCTAACAAGTTGATTTTAAAGAAGTTTTAATAGGTGACTTTGAAAAAAATGCTCACTTAATGAGATATGAAGTATCCTTACAAAGCATTAGCAGTCTCTCAAGCTTAAGATAGATAGACTTAAAAGTAACAAGGTAATTGCACTAAGCCACCAATCATGGTGATTGGTGGCTTAGTCGATGATTCATTTTTGTTTGAAAATGATATGTATAAAAATTAAAATTTAATTTTTATTGCTCCTCCTGTTTTTTCAATTTTAGACTCCTATTAGGCTGTAAGAGCCACATCTAAGTGCCAACTAAAGATGACTGTTTATGAACGAAGGAATGATTTAATCACCATTAATTCACTATCTTCAATTGCAGATAATGCATGTGGTTCTTGAGGCGCCAGTTGAATAATTTTTCCAGGGTATATCATCTCTTTAGAAGAGACATCAGAAAATGAAATTTTTCCTTTGATAGGTACGACAATTACCGCTTGATTGACATGGTGAGTGGGAACCACTTGCCCTTTTTTGACGACTAAATGTGTCACTACCTGTTGTTCATCTTCAATTAAATGCTCAAATAGCTCGATATCAGAATTGCCAGTATATACTTTCATCAATTAATCCTCCTTTGCTTTTTTGCTTGCAACCGCAATATATTGTAAGTCATTTGCAGCTGTTTTAAATAGGTTAAACATTTTTTTGAAGGTTGAGCGATTCTCAGCTTTTAACCCATTTTTGATAATCGTAAAAGTGCGACCTAAGCCTTCATCTTTGATCATCCCGATTGGACTCATTAAAGACATGTTACCCGTTTTTATTTGAATAGTTGAAAATCCTGCACCACTAAACGTAGCTTCCCATGCAGGAATGATTTGAGGGTGTACATGAACATTGATGGTTTGACTCAATTTTTCTACCAGTTCAAGATTGTTACTGGTTAAACAAATATCATGGGTAAGAAGCATTCCTCCTGGTTTTAAGATGCGAAAATATTCAGCAACTGCTCGTTTTTTTGCATTGTTATCTAACATTGTGAGCATTGCTTCGTTTATAATAAAATCAAATGATTGATCTGGAAAAGGTAATTTTACTGCATTTGCTTTTTGTACAGAAATCAGATGCTCTAAATGGTGCGCAGCGATATTTTGTGTTGCTTTTTCTAGTGCAGCTTGACTCAAATCAACGCCTACAATTTCACATTGATGGTTTTTTGCTAGTTCAATCATGGTTGTTCCCATATTACAAGCAACTTCCAAAATCTTTGTATCACTAGTTATCTCAGCTTGTTCAATCAGCCATTTAGTAGCTATGATGCCTCCTGGTCGTAAACGGGTCTTGCCCAAGCGAGCCAAAAAATTGTGTCCAGCTTCTGTTTTCATAGGTTACCTCCTTTTTATTGACAATGAGATTCATTCTCAATTATATCTATTTGCTCAATAAAACACAAGTGTTTTATGAAGAAAAGAAGATATAGCTAAAAAAGCTTGAAGATTCCCTTTATCCATGATAATTTGAATAGGTAAGGATAAAAACACAGTTCTGGTCGGTAGTCCAGACGCAGTTGGCAACAATTGTCAGTAACCTGCCTCCTATGGTTGTCCATTCTTTATATCATTTGATATAGGAGGGGAATTTATGGATGTCAGATATTGTCAATTAACTGTATACTTTGAAAAGCCTTTTTGGGTGGGACTCTTTGAATGCATCGATAACGGTCAGTTATCAGTCTGCAAATATACTTTTGGGCCAGAACCTAAAAATCATGAAGTGCTGGATGTGGTACTCAATCAATTTATTTTTTTACCTTTTAGTGAAGCAATGGTAGCAGAAGAAAAGGTGAAAAACAGGATGAATCCTAAAAGAATGCATCGAGCAATCAATCGGCAAAAGAAGCAACCAGCCATTGGCACAAAATCTCAACAAGCCTTACAGGCACAACGAGAATTAAGAAAGACTGAACGGAAGAAAAATTCCAAAAAAGCAAAAGAAGCATTTAAAGCCACTCAGTTCCGCTTGAAGCAGGAAAAAAGAAAGCAGAAGCATAAGGGGCATTAGATGGTGCAAGCTAGTAGCGGTTTTAGCAAACGTTGCTAGCTTTTTGTCTTGTCTGAAAAATAATCATTTTTGCATTCCTTATTGAATTGATTTAAAATCAATGTAAGTTTGAGGGTTGGACAAAAGAGGAGAGGGTAAAATGGAATTTAAGCATGAAGTGATTCAGTATACCAATACAATTGTCCCAATTAATTGGATTATTCATAATAGTAGTCATGGTGGAAGCAGTGTATTGCCTCATTGGCATCAATCATTGGAAATTTCATTGACAGTGGCTGGTTCTATTCCAAGTTATAAGATTCATGCTAAAGAATATCAAACACATAAAGGAAGTATTTTAATCATTAATCCAGCGGAAGTTCATAGTGTTTTTCCAGGGATTACCACTACAATTGATGCAATGACCATTCAGGTTCCTTATGCGTTATTAAAAAAAATGATTCCTCATTTTGAATATATGAGGTTTGTTACACATCCTAATCAATTTGTAGACAAGCAGGAAAAAGTAGCTGAACTGCAAAAATGCTTATTCTCATTCTATGAGGCTGTAGCTTCTCAGGATGAACTTTATCAAGAGATGCAACTGTTAAGTTTAACTTATCAACTGCTTTATTTATTAGCAAAGGATTGGATGTATCAAGTGAAAGATTCAACACTTGCAATTGTACAAAATGTTGGATTAGAAAAGGTGGGAGATATTATTGCTTATATTCAAGAGCATTATACTCTTGAGCTATCTGTCCAGTTTTTAGCAGAAACGTTTCATTTGTCTACATTTTATTTAGCCAAATTATTTAAAAAATATTTAGGAATGGGTGTTATGAGTTATGTGCGTCTTGTACGAGTACAGCATGGAGAACGTTATTTGATGCATACAGATAAGCCAATTGCTGTTATTTCTGATTTAGTTGGTTTTGCTAATGTAAAATCTTTTAGACAAACTTTTATTCATTTATATGGTGTATCGCCAAAGCAATATCAGCTTGATGTTCGTAGTCAAAAAGATGAGGACAAGAATTGACCTTTTTTTAGCCAGTATCAGACCTTTTATTTATCGGATACATGTTAATCTATAAATGTAACCGGTTTCAAAAACAGTAGGAGGTCATAAAAATGGATGGTCAAAAGAATCAATTTCTTTTCAAAGTATCACTCTTATCTATTTCTTTAATGTTAACGGCAGCACCAGCAATATCTGCTTTAATTCCTTTAATGAAGGAGTCTTTTACAGCACAAAGTTTAGCATCGGTGGAATTAATTGCGACAGTACCAAACTTTGGTATCTTGATTTTTGTTCTTATTAGTAATCTTTTTATTCGTCAAATTGGTAAAAAGCAAACCATTATGCTAGGTCTGATTCTTGCTTTAGTTGCAGGGATGATGCCTGTTTTTACAAGTAGCTATCTCATTGTATTAATTTCACGTTTTTTCTTTGGTGCAGGAATTGGTTTATTTAATTCATTAGCTGTAAGCTTAATCACTGAAATTTACGATGGTGAAGAGCAGGCTTCTATGATGGGGCTGCAAAGTGCAATGGGATCGATTGGTAGTACTATTTTAACCTTGCTAGTTGGTGTACTAGCAAAATATGGCTGGCATACATCTTATTTAATTTATGCGGCAATGCTGATTCCTATTGTCTTGTTTGGTTTATTTGTCAAGCTCCCTTCAAAAAAAACAACTACAACAGCAGTGTCTGTTGATACGAGTGGTAAAGAAACGGTCAATGTGGCAACGATTGGCTTGATGGTATTTGCCTTATTCCTTTATGCATTCTTCATGGTTTTAATGCTGAAAATGTCCACTTTCCTAATGGAAACCAATCTTGGACAGCCTGAGAATGCTGCGAGCATTTTAAGTGCTGTAACTATTGTGGGGATTGTGATTGGTGTGGTTTATGGGAAAATCTTTAAATTATTGAAAAAATTTGTGTTGCCAATTGGTATTTTAGGAATGGGACTAGGCTTTTTCATCATTGCCAATGCATCTAGTTTATTGCTAGTGGTCGTTGGGGCAAGTATTGCCGGGGTTTGTTTTAGCTTGGCGGCACCCTATTTATTCATATTAACGGGGGAAGTAGCACCTACTAACTCAGTCAACTTAGCTACTTCACTCTTACTTGTTGGGATTAATTTAGGTGTGTTTTTATCACCAACTCTTGTGAATGGTTTAGGTCAATTGTTCTCATTATCAGATGCAAAAGGAAATCTCTTCATTTGTAGTATTTTCTTAATTGGACTAGGGATCAGTACTTTAGTTGTAACAATGCTTCATAAAAATAAACAAATTGTTCAAAAGGAAGAGGAGAATGGATATGCAAAATAAAGATGTTATGGCAAGTATCGCAACAACTGATGAAAGAATGCACATTAAAAGAGTACCTGGCTATCAAGAGTCAGGGTATTTGGATCCACGTGCTAAGGAAGAAATTACCCCTCCAGAGGAAACAGATTCAGTAAATGAAGCGGCTGTTATTCCTGATGTAGCCATGATGCGTGCAATGATGGGCTGGCCTGCTGCAAAAGATATTGCAACACATGAAATATTAGTAACAAATACAGATTTTGCAGGTATTCCTGTGAGAAGCTATGTGAAAAAAGAGCGCGCTAATGAAGTTTTACCAGCTGTAGTTTTCTATCATGGTGGTGGATTTTTTGGAGGCTCTTTAGATAATGTGGACCTACCATGTAGAAGAATAGCAGACTTAGGAGATATCAGAGTTTTCTCTGTTGACTATGGTTTGGCGCCAGAAAATCCTTATCCTAAAGGAATTATTGATGCCTATCAAGCACTGGTATATGTGAAGCATCATCATGAAGCCTTAAAGGTAAATGAAGCGAATCTTAATGTGATGGGAGATTCTGCGGGAGGAAATCTTACCTATGTGATGTCTTTATTAGATCGTTTATATGGGACAAATTGTATTCAACATGCGGTTTCATTGTATCCAGTTGTTTATCAAGGGAAAAACGAAGGGTTGCTTCAAGACTTTTATAATTGGAATCAACTAAATATTCAAGCAGATGAGGCTTTAATTCATCAATATGCCACTGGGTTTAGTCAATCCTTTAGTGCGATTGATGCTTGGTATATTCGAGATGCAGATGCAGAATCGATGATGATTTCGCCATATAATGCAGATGCAGAATTATTGGCCAAACTACCTAAAACTTTATTTATGGTTGGAGAATTTGATGCGTTACGTCCTCAGGGAGAGGCATTTTATGAAAAAGCGAAGCAAGCTGGAGCAGATATTTATTATTTAAGATATGATGGAATGGTTCATGCGTTTATGGATAAAGTAGGGGATTATCTACAAGGAGATGATTGCCTAAAAGAGGCTGTTCAATTTATGCTAGCGGATGATTAAAGAAGCCTGTGCCTTTAGAAATGAAGAAAATTTATTAGGAGCATGCTATCCTTTTCTCTTACAAACAGAGCAAATAGCCGAAAAATAAGTATTTTAGAGAGCTTACTTTAGTAGGCTCTTTTTTTGTGACCTGCTTTATTAAAAAAACACTATGAAATTTAAGCTTTTTCCTGTAAATTAAAAGGAGAAAGTTTATTTTGTACTAAAAATACATAGAGGTTAAGGAGAAAAAAATGAAAAAATGGATGGTCACTTGTAGTTTGTTACTGTTAGTTCTAAGCGGGTGCAGCTTAAAGTCAAAAGATACAACAAAAAAAGAGCAGGAAGCAGATCGCACAAGTGTTAATGAAAGTAAAAAGAAAAAGAAGAAAGAAAAGGAAAAAGAATTAGAGAAGGAAAAAGAGCTAGAAAAAGAAGCACGTCATTCTGAAAGCAGTGTTCAAAAAGAGCCAAGCAACGAAAAGCCAATAGCTGACACAAGTGGTGGCATCTTTACCCCAAATCCAGAAGATGATAATGAAGAAGTCATGTATGAGTCTGATGGAGAAGGAAGCATGCGTGCGGTTCTGCCTGATTATTCTCATTATACAGGAGAACAAGTGATTCAAATATTAGGTGAACCAGATAGTGTTGTGACAGATATTGAAGCGCTAAAAGTGCGCTTAGAAGAAACTGAGTGGGAAAGAATTAAAGAAGAGTATAGCAATGGCAGACTGACAGAAGGACAAGCAAAGGCTTTCATGCTTTCTAGTGCAGATGTAAGCATTGCAGCAGGTTTAAGAATGGATATGGAAGCTTTTATTTATGAAGATCAAGGAAAGCCAAATGTTTATTTATATGACAATCGCGTGCAGTTTATTACCCCATTAACTGAGTATATTGATTTTAATGGCAAACTTCCCATTACTGAATAGTGTGAACATAAAAAAAGCCATTGAGGCTTTTTTTATGCTAGCTGCTATTTTGTATATTGCCGACCTTTTTCAGTTAAATGATTAATCGTTGGAATTTTAAATAAAAGAATCAAAATTGCCGTGTAAACTGTAAAGGTAATCACTTCTTGAATAAAACGTGTACTTAATAAGAAAGACCAGGGTGTTTGATAAAGCATATTCAACCATAAGCTATTTAAGAATAAATACACACCAAAGGTAACTAAAAAGTTAGCAAGCATGATTCGCAAGAGAGTTACTTTTTTGTAGAGTGCATAGCCAAATATTAGACCAGCCAGAAAAGCAGTTAAGATAAAGCCTGGAAAAAAAGTGAATTTTGGAAAAAGAATCATCCCAAGTGTATAGGCTAAGGCTGCTAATCCTGCTGTAATATGTGGCCGAAAGACTCTAGCGGAAAGTGCCATGGCAATAAATGAAAAAGAGATCTTAGTTAAGAGAAATTGAACAGACAGTAGGCTTCCTAAAATAATTTGGATGGCTACAATACTACTACCAAATGTAATGAGCCATACTTTCGATCGATTCATAAAAGTCATACTCCTTTAATCATTCATTTTAAAGTGGAAATAGGGACTGTTTGATAAATCCAAATGATTGTCTTAGCAATCAAGAGTTTGCCAAACAGTTAAGGCTTCTTTCATTCCTTTGACATGATGTATCCGCAAAATTTCAACCCCCTGATTGGCGGCATAAAGGGAAGCCGTAATCGAGGCAATATCACGTTCCATCGGATTTGTTTCCCCAGTTAGATGTTCAATTGTTCGTTTTCTTGAAACGCCATATAAAAGTGGATAATCTTGATAGCGAAAAGCATCGGGATTTTGTAAAATTTGAATATTTTCTGCTAAGCTTTTGCCAAAGCCAATTCCTGGATCAAAGCAAATTCGCTCAAGCGCAATATTTGCTTGTTGGCATTGTTTGATTTTTTCTTGATAAAAAGCTTGAAGATCTTCTTGAATGGTTAAGGTACTGATTCTAGGTCGAGAGTGCATAATGATGAGCCCAGCTTTTGGAAAGGCTTTTGCAACAGCAAGCATTTCAGGATGATCTAAGCCACGCACATCATTTAAAATCGTTGCACCAAGTGCCAAAGCAGCTTTGGCCACACTTGGAAAATAAGTATCAATTGAAATGGGTAGGTCAGTTAGCTGACGAATCGCTTTAATAACAGGTGCAACTCTAGCTAACTCTTCCTCTTCCGAAACTTCCTGATAACCTGGACGGGTTGATTGTCCACCAATATCAAGAATATCAACACCTTCTTTAATCAACTGTTTGGCATGCTCAATTGCATGCTGCGTGTCATAAAAAAGTCCACCATCAGAAAAAGAGTCAGGTGTAACATTAACAATGCCCATGATTTGTGTAGCTGGTTTAGCGAATATTGGATGCTGATTCATTTGTGACCTCCTGAATTTTTTTGCTGATTTTTTGAAAAGCACGGATTCTTGGACTGTATTGGTTTCTTTCAACTAGAGGCAATTCAGCTAAGGTTTTTTTAATTTCAGGTAAATAAAAAATCCGGTCAAAGCCATAACCAAGTGAGCCCGTTTCTACTTTTGCTATTTCCCCAGTTAGTTCTTCTGCAACAGTACATAATATACCATTAGGGGAAGCATAGACTAATACTGCATGCAGAGTGATTATACGACTGCTGGCTGGCTGATCAAATAAGGCTAAGAGCTGCTGATTTTTTTGTTGATCGGTTGCGTCTTTTGAAAAGAAGCGTGCTGTTTCAACACCTAAAAGCGTTGGGAAAGCCGCAAGCTCTAAGCCACCATCGTCAGCTAAAACATTTTTTTGAAGCACCTTGGCATAGTGCAACGCTTTGATTTGTGCATTTGCTAAGTAGCTACTGCCAGACTCTAGGATATCAATTTCTTGATGGGAATAAGTTGTATAGGGAACAAGCTGAATAGCTGGATCATTGATTCCAGCAGAGAGCTCATTCAATTTCCCTTGATTGTTTGTACCAATAATGATTTCCAAAACCTTCACCTAATTTCTAATGGCTTGAAGAAAGTCGTTTTTCCATTCAGAATTTTCTTTAAATAACCCTCGATAATGAAAGGTTTTTGTAAGACTGTCAGGCGTTTTGACACCTCTCATAGTCATACACATATGAGCTGCTTCAATGGAAACAGCAATTCCTTTAACTGGGACATTTTTACTTAACTCTTCAGCAATCATCATGGTTAAATCTTCCTGGACACTAGGCCGCTTGGCACAATATTCTACTAAACGTGGCAATTTACTTAAGCCAAGAACTTGATTGCCATCTGGAATATAAGCAATATGTGCTTTACCAAAAAAAGGTAAAAGATGATGCTCACACATCGAGTAAAATTGGATGTCTTTTACCAATACCATATCTTCTTCATTGCGACTATCAAATAAGGCGTAATCATCAAAAACGGGTTCAGTTAAAGAGCTAAAAACTTCGCCATACATTCTAGCGACACGTTTTGGGGTATCCTTTAGACCTGAACGTTTAGGGTCTTCTCCAATTGCTGTTAAAATTTGCGTAACTGCTGCTTCAATGATTGCTTGTTGTTTTTTATCCATTGATTGATTCCCAACTTTCTTTGCTTTTCCAAACTTCCTGCTGATTCCCAGTGGCTTCAATTAATTCAGGCAATGATTGGCCAAAAAGTGTTTGATTTACATACACATCCGCTAATGGAATCAAAACAAAGGAACGTTTGGTAATTTCTTTATGAGGAAGGATGAGTCTTTCGCTAGTGAGTGTTGTATCACCTAATAACAAAAGATCAATATCAATCGTCCTTGGTCCCCAATGAATGGTTCGGACTCTTCCTAACTCCTGTTCAATTTGCTGTGTTTTATTCAATAAATCCAGAGGAGATAACGCAGTCTCAATGCGTAAGACAGCATTTAAATAGTTATCTTGAGGAACATCTCCATAAGGAAGTGTTTCATAAATTATTGATTTTGCAACTACCTGAATAGCTGAAGTTTGCTCTAATTTCGTAACCGCTTTCTTTAATGTCAACAAACGATCACCTAAATTACTGCCTAAGGCTAAATAACCAGTTGTCATTTAGTGCGTCATCTCTCTTTCTAATTCCACTTCAACATTATCAAAAATACCAGGCATTGGCACACCATATTTTCTGACTCTAACAAGAACTTTGGTTAATTTTGGACCATGAACGGCTTCAATATCATCAATAATAGCAGAAGCAACAGCCTCAATTAAATCATAAGAATGATTGTTTAGGCGTAAAGCAATTTGATCATTTACCTCAGCATAGCTAATCGTATCCGCCACACAATCGGTTTTCCCTGCTTTAGCCAAATCTAAAGTTAACTCAACATCAATCTCTAAACGCTGACCCAAGACCCGTTCCTCTGGCAAGACGCCATTTTTTGTGTAAAAACTTAAATTATTAATTCTGATTTTTCCCATACATTTTCACCCTTCATTCAAAATAGTTTTATTGTGATGCAAGTTAAAAAAGTAGTTGACACTTGATGATTAAAAATAGTTGTTTCTCAAGAATGACAAGTAAATATGTGCATCTTGAATTAAACACATTGTAACATTTTATTCAATGAAGACAATAAAAAAATAGCAGAAAAAATATAGGGATTTTCAGTTTATCTGTGGTTTTTTATACCAGGTTTTTTTGACGGAAATTAGATGCCTATGTCAATGTTAAAGCATGAAAAGTATAAAAGGGGGAGTATGTAAAAAAGACAGCAATAAAGCTGACAAAATAAAAGCCTTATTTTGTCAGCTTAGTTTACTTTAAATCGCCATCCAAGTGGGTTCTAGCATATTGCCATCAGGGTCTTGTACTTCAAGTCCAAACATTTGCTCCTCAGGAATCCCCATCTCAACTTGATAATAATCGCCACCATTTGCTTTTGCTGTTTCAGCGAATTTTTTAACGGCTGCTGCACTTTCTAAACTAAAGGCAACCAGCACGCCACTGGTGGTTCTGACATCTGCAATTTCTTTGCCATGAATAAATTGACGATAGAAATCATGACTGAGCAACATGATCCAAAAATGGTCATCCCAAACCATAGAGCTGCTTGTTTCATTGGAAAAATCCTCATTTTTTTTGAATCCCAACTTTTCATAAAATGCAGTAGAACGCGCCACATCTGCTACTGGAAAATTGACAAAAACCATACTTGACATAAAAAATCCCCCATTCTTTATTTTTGTAGAGTTGATTCCGCACAAAGCATCTCATAAAGGGCTTTCATTGTCAAAAATAAAGTGTTGGATGAAAGCTAGATTAAATTTGGTTTCATTTTTTTGATAGTTGACTATTTTACCAACTTCCTGCAATTGAAATCTAAAATTTGGCAATAGTATATGGGCAAGTGATGTAAATATCAATTTTTAAGCAATCTGTAGAAGTTCAATATTTAGTATTAAGCTGTGATTTCGATACGATTTCCTTCTGGGTCTGCAATAACCGATTCATAATAGCCATCACCAGTTGTGCGACAAGGACTTAGTAATTGGTAGCCATCTGCTACAATTTTTTTGGTTAAGCTGTCCACCTTTTTTTTACTGCCAAGTGTGATAGCTAAATGTGCAAATCCTAAAGCTTCTCCACCAATCACACGATGAATGACATCTGCCCGTTGCATGATTTCTAGTCTAGCGCCACTTTCAAAAGTTAAAAAATAAGAGTGAAAGCCAGAAGTTGTATTGTGATATAATGCGGATGGTTTTGCCTCGAAATACTTTTCGTAGAAGGCACGCATCCCTTCTAAATTTGTAGTCCATAAACCGATATGTTCAATTTTCATGATAGTAGCTCCTTTATTGCGATATTTATGATTCATTATATAGGAAAGTTCTGGGAGATTGGGGAAATTACTTCATTTTGATAGATTATTTTCAGTTATTGATCATTAGGTAGATTTAATTGAAACATTTTTTTTAGAAAAAATTTAAGTTAGCGAACACATTTGTGTTTATATGCTAGGGGGAATGTGTTATGCTTAACCCATAAAAAGTAACGTAAGGAGTGAGACATTATGGCAACAATTACAGTTAGAGTAAGTGATGAAGAAAAAAAATTTCTTGATGAAATGGCTAAGTTTGAAGGGAAAAGCTTGTCTGATTTGCTGAAAACAACTACCCTTGAAAGCTTAGAGGATAGTTATGATGCTCATGTAGGTGATATTGCTTATGAAGATTATTTGAAGAATCGTAAAAGTAGACCGTTGAGTGAACTTCTAACAGAATATGAGGTTGACTAGGTATGAAATATAGAGTAGAGACAACACCAAGATTTGAGAAACAACTTGCAAAACTAGATAAATTCACAGCAAAAATGATTTTAAAATGGTTGTTAAAAAATATTGCAGATACAAATAACCCTAAGAAATCAGGTAAATTACTTGTTGGAAATCATAGCGGAAAATGGAGATATCGTGTGGGAGACTATCGAATCATCTGTAAGATTGAAGAAGATGAATTACTTGTTTTAGCCTTAGAGGTTGGACATAGGAAGAAAATATATTAACTTTTCTGAATGCAGCAGTAGTTGACAACTAAGAAATCGCCATGCTATAGTAAAATCAATCAAACGCGAAGTGAGGGATCCATCCATTGAAAAAATAAGCCAATTTGTTGAAGCTGCAATTGAACTGTAACTTGAGGAACGATCAAGGGTGCAGTATGCAGATTTTCAGAATTGAGCTAATTTTTCTTTGGATGGGTCTTTTTGTGCATTCATCTCTTAGTTAGTTGTTCTGGAAATAGGTTTGGTGTTTACAATAAAATTGTGAAGCCAGGGGTTAAAAAGGACAAGAGGTCTTTTTTAGAAAACTGAGGTGATGTGATGTCAAAAATTGAAATAAAAAACTTAACATTTGGGTATGGTACGCAAGGAACATTATTATTTGATGAAGCGAATCTAACTTTTGATACACAGTGGAAATTAGGATTGATTGGGCGCAATGGGCGTGGTAAAACAACTTTATTAAAGATATTACAGCAGCAATTAGCTTATTCAGGTCAAGTCATTCATCAACTGGATTTTGTTTATTTTCCACAACCGATTCAAGATAAAGCGCAATTAACTTTTTATGTTTTACAGGAAATTGCTGACTTTGAGCAATGGGAAATTGAACGAGAATTAAATTTACTGCAAGTCGATCCAGCTATTTTATGGCGTGCTTTCGAAACGCTATCTGGTGGGGAGCAAACGAAGGTTTTATTGGCATTACTTTTTATCAATGAGCAATCGTTTCCACTCATTGATGAACCAACTAATCATTTAGATTTATTAGGGCGTCAGCAAGTAGCGAACTATTTGAAGAAAAAGCGTCAAGGCTTTATTGTGGTGAGTCATGACCGCTCTTTTGTGGATGAAGTTGTAGATCATGTGTTGTCGATTGAAAAGAGTCAGCTTGAATTGTATCAAGGAAATTTTTCTGTTTATGAAGAGCAAAAGAAAATCCGTGATGCATTTGAACTTTCTCAAAATGAAAAGCTGAGAAAAGAAATTGGTCGATTAAAGAAAACCGCAGCAGAAAAAGCTGACTGGTCTAAATCAAGAGAGCAGGATAAATATGGACGACCTTCAGAAAAAGGAAGTGGAGGCAATCCTGATAAAGGCTTTGTTGGGGCACGAGCTGCTAGAACGATGAAGCGTTCAAAAGTCATTGAAGGGCGAATGGATAAGCAGGTTTCGGAGAAGGAACAGCTACTGAAGGATATTGAATATATTGATCCATTGACAATGAATTTGCAACCGAGTCATCATAAGCGCTTATTATCAGTTGAAGATTTGAGCTTAAGTTACGCTGAGAAGAAATTGTTTCAGGGGATTTCTTTTGAAGTAGGACAAGGTCAACGGGTGGCTTTAGTGGGACCTAATGGCTCAGGGAAGTCTTCGGTGATTCACTATTTGCTTGGGCAATTTAAAGGGGAGAGTGATGGGAAAGCCATTTATCCTCAAACTTTAAAGATAAGTTATGTGCGTCAAAATTATGAAGACAATCAAGGAACTTTAACGGAGTTTGCAGAAGCTCAGGGGTTAGATTATCAGGCATTTTTGAATAATTTGCATAAGCTAGGAATGGCGCGCGAGGTGTTTCAGAATCGGATTGAGCAGATGAGTATGGGACAGCGGAAAAAGGTAGAATTAGCGAAGTCGTTGGCACAGCCTGCTGATTTGTATATTTGGGATGAGCCGTTAAATTATTTGGATGTGTTTAATCAAGAACAATTGGAAGAGCTGATTTTATCTGTGCAGCCTGCAATGCTTCTGGTGGAGCATGATCAGACTTTTTTAGCGAAAGTAGAGACGGAAATTGTTTTTTTAAAGTGGAATAAAGATAAGGCTTAAGTGTTAAGATGTTTGAGCCTTAATAATGATATGGGGGAGTGAAGATGGAAATAAGAGTGTTAAGAAAAACAGAAACTGATTTTTTGCAAGAGATGCTTTATGAAGCGATCTATGTACCGATTGGTGATGAGCTACCTCCTCGTTCTATCCTATTTAATGAAGATCTTTATTTGTACATAAAAGATTTTGGCAAAGTAGCGACAGATTTTTGTTTAGTAGCAGTTGAACAGAATGAATGTATCGGTGCTGCTTGGGTGAGAAAAATACAAGCATATGGCTATGTGGATGATGAAACACCAGAACTGAGCATGGCAATTAAGCCAGCATTTCAAGGCTTAGGTTATGGAAAATTATTGCTCGGGAAATGATTAGAGATTTTGAAGCAGAAAAAATATTGGAAAGTTTCGTTAAGTGTTGATCAGAGGAATTTAGTTGCAATGAAATTGTATTTAAAAAGTGGTTTTAAGACAGTATTAACAAATAAGCATAGCGAGAAAATGATAAAAAAGTTGGTTTAATGTAAAAACTTATCTGGTTTTGATCGAACATCACTGAATGGGATTGAATAAAGTCACCTAAGCAAGTAAACTTAGTTCATAATAAAGGACAAATGATTAACAGAAATGAGGGAGTAAATGTTTACACATAGACAGTTATTGATAATATCTTTTTTATTGACGGAGGGGATTCCCTTATCAAGTTCTTTTCTTTCAGCAGTACTAGGTGTTTCAGAGCGAACAATTCAAAGTGAAATAAAAGAAATGAATCAATATCTTCCAGTGGATGAAACATTCTCTATTTCTTCTAAAAAAAAGATGAATCATCAAGAGTTAAGTCCTGCAACTATTAGCTGGCTAAAACAGCTGATTCATGAAAATAAAGAAATAAATAGTCATAATCTTGAAAGAAAAAATTTAATTTTAATGATTTTGTTCTTTGAAAAAAATTACTTGAGTATGGAAGAGTTGTCAAAACGTTTATTTGTTTCTAAAACAATGATTCATAAAGAATTTGAACATTCTTGGAAGCTAAGAGAATTTATTGAAGTTTCCTCTAAAAAAGGGTTGAAAATGAAAAAATCAGAATCGTTTCAACGAAATATTTCAGCTAAAATTTTTTCTTATAGTGAGTCATTAGTGAATCTTCTGGGTCTACCTGCTGATACACAAAATAAATTTGAACAAGTAAAAAAAATTACCAATAGCTTGTTTTTGGCACACCAGTATTTTATTTCCGGTAAGTCATTAGCATTATTTCAAAATTATTTATTGATGACAATTATTCGAAATAAGATGGGATTTCATTTAGTTGAAGGAGTAGACTGTCTGCCTGAGAAACCGCCAATGTCTGCTTTACTAAATGAAATAATCCTAGCGCTAAATGAAGATTTTTCAGCGTTAGATATTGACTGTATCCAATCAAAATTAAACGAGCTAAATGTTACAACCTATGTTGGTGAAATTGAAGAAATAGGGTATTACACGCTAATCAAGGAAAAATTAACGATCTTTTTTAGTCTGCTTGATGCTGAGTTGGGTATTAAAATTAAACCTAGCCGAACTTGGGAAGAAAGATTTTTTATGCATATGCAGAAATTACTGATTCGCTTAGATAATGGTAGCGATAATGACAATTACTTAAAAAGAAAAATGAATCAAACCTACCCGCTAACCTTTCAAGTATTGCGAGACTATTTTTTACCAACCTTTGAACGAGAAATACCAGAATCAGAATTATCATACCTTGTTTTGTATTTTGCTGAATTCATTGAAGCAGATGAGCGAGCGCTAGATATTCTATTTATTACAGATAGCTTACCTAGTGTGATTTATCATACAAGTGAGTTGATTAAAAAATATTCAGGATTTAAAGTGAATCACATAAAAACGGTCACAGTATATGAATATTTACAAAAACCAGCCGATTTTGAAAAAAATTATGAAGTGATGCTAACGACAAGTGAACGGGTTATTCTTGAAAGTAATCGTGCTTTCTTGATTAAGGAGCTGTTTAATAAAGAAGATTTATCTTTATTAAGTGAGTATATGTCAATGATGATTGCTTATCGAGATAGACGAAGACGACAATGGTTTCATGATAAATTTCTTAAAAACATTGAGATTCAAAATATTTCAAGCGGAAATTTGAAAATGCAGGGAATCACTTTCATTGGTAAGACAATTACCCATGAAATCACACTTGAAGAACCTTTAATCTTTATTTCTAGCTTTAATAAACAGCAAGCATCAAGCATTGAAATTTTTCAATTTCAAAAAAAATACCGACATAGAAGCAAAGAAATAGAATACATCGTTGTTAGTAGCTATAATCCAAATGAAGGAAATATTCAAAGTTTCTATCATGAATTACATCATCTTCTTAAAATCAATGCATTAAAAAAATTAACCAAATAAGGCCATTCACTCTTTTTCAAATACTATCCGAAAAAGAGTGAATGGCTTTTACTATCTATCATTAATAGAATGAAGAGGAAGAAAATTAAAAAAATATCGGAGTGATAAGTATGTACCTTAAACAAATTGAACGCTTTCCAGATGATTTTCTATTTGGTGCTTCAACCTCTTCTTTTCAAGTAGAAGGAGCAGCTGAATTAGATGGACGTGGAAAAGCCATTCATGATTTGGCTGAGAAAAAAATTGGCATTACAGATTTCTCCACTGCTAGTGATCATTATCATCGGATGGAAGAAGATGTGGAGTTATTTCATGAGTTAGGACTGAATATGTATCGTTTTTCTATGTCCTGGACAAGAATTATGCCAGATGGTAAAAATATAAACGAAGAAGGACTTGCTTTTTATAATCGATTAGTTGACAAATTGGTATCCTATGGCATTGAGCCTTTAGTAACAATCTACCATTTTGAATATCCTTATCAATTGATTGAAGAATTTGGTGGTTGGCTTTCTCCAAAAGGCATCGATGCATATGAAGCCTTTGCTAAGGTATTGTTCACTCATTTTGGAGATAGAGTCAAATACTGGCTTACCATTAATGAACAAGATCATGTGGTGAAAATAAGTGAACGTTTAGGGCTACCCAAAGAAAGCACGGGGCTTGCATTCGAAAGAAAACTACAACAAGCCAACTATCATATGTGTGTGGCAACAGCTAAAGTCATTCAATTAGCACATCAGATGATGCCAGACTCTAAAATTGGTCCAGCTGTTAATCCAATGCCAGCAATTCCTAGTTCAGGAAATCCCAAAGATCTAATTGCAGCAATGGAATTTAATGAATTGTCACATCACTATATTTTAGATTTACATTGTCGTGGGAAATTTTCCCCAATTCATTGGAAATATATGCAGGATCGTGATATTTGTCCAAAAGTAAAAACAGAAGATTTACAATTAATGGCAGCGAATCCTCCTGATTTCATTGGAATAAACTATTATTTAAATCAAACAGTTGCACATAGCGAACAAGAAACGATTGCCCTACGTGGACAAGGTGTTTTTTGTGAAGAAGAAGCAGGAATTTATCAGCTAGCTGAAAATGAATTGATTCCACAAACCGATTGGGGTTGGAATATTTGTCCAGAAGGGTTGAGTATTTCTTTGATGGATGTTTGCAATCGCTATCAATTACCAATGTTGATTACTGAAAATGGATTAGGTGCGTATGATGAGGTAGTAGATGGTAAGATTCATGATACTTATCGTATTGAGTATTTACAGAATCATCTTGCACAAATTAAGCATTGTCTTAGCATGGGCTTTCCTATTCTTGGTTACTGCGCTTGGTCAGCTATTGATTTAGTGAGTGGTCGAGAAGGGATGGATAAACGTTATGGATTTATCTATGTGAATCGAACAAATGAAGAATTAAGAGATTTAAATCGCCTTAAAAAAGACAGCTTTTATTGGTATCAAAATGTGATTCAAGAAAGGGGTCAATCAATATGACAAATCAATTAATTGCTAAAAAAGTTTTTGAAGAAGTTGGTGGGGATGCGAATATTAGTCATGCTACTCATTGTGCAACCAGACTAAGATTAAATTTAAGGGACAATCAACAAGTCGATCTTAAAGCATTAGATAAGATTGAGGGTGTCATCAAAGCACAATTTAGTAATGGTCAGCTTCAAGTAGTTTTGGGTGGTAAAGTAAATGGTGTCTATGATGAATTTATTCAGTTAGTATCTAATAATGAACCAGCTGGGATGGAGCAACCAGAAAAGAAAAAAATCGGTTTTGGCTTGCTAATTGAAACGATTTCAGGGATTTTTAGTCCGATTCTGCCGGTATTAATTGGTTGTGGTATGATTCAAGCGATTAATGCTGTCTTAACAAACTTTAATCTTATATCTCTTGATTCTGGTCTTTATCAAGTATTTCAAATGACAGGTGATCTTGTCTTTTACTTCTTGCCATTCTTCCTAGCAGTAAGTGCTGCTAAAAAATTTAAAACAAGTGAGTTTTTAGCGATTGCATTGGCAGCTGCCTTTATGTATCCAACCATTATGAATGGTGCAATGGAGGCTGCTAAGACTGGTGTTACTAGTTTGAATTTACTTGGATTACCTGTTTTGTTTGTGAATTATAAATCGACTGTATTTCCAATTATTCTTGCCGTATGGGTATTAAGCTATGTTTACCGATTCATCGAAAAAATTGTCCCAGAAAGCTTTAGAATTTTAATTTCACCATTATTAACACTATGTATTATGATTCCTTTACAATTAATTGTTTTAGGTCCAGCAGGTTCTTACTTAGGTAACTATATTGCTGATGGGGTAAAATTCATTTATACTTCAGGAGGATTTTTAGGAGCGTTCCTATTAGGTTCACTTCGACCAGTGCTTGTAATGTTTGGGATGCATTATGCGATTACGCCGATTATGGTTCAAGAAATAGCAGAAACAGGCATTACCATTATTTTACCTGCACTCTTAGTTGGTAATTTGGCACAATCAGGAGCCGCTTTTGCCACTGCCTTTTTAATCAAAGATAAAGCCCAAAAATCAGGCGCATTTACTGCTGCCTTCACAGCTTTATGCGGGATTACAGAACCAGCGATGTATGGCTATAACTTAAAATATAAAAAACCATTTTATGTCGCATTAGGAGCCGCAGGGACTGCAGCCGCATACTTATCTATTTTCAAGGCATATAGTACGGCCGTAGCTTTACCAGGGATTTTAGCTTTACCAACCTATCATGCTGATAGCTATATTCATATTATTATTGGGGTTTTGATTGCGATTATCGGTGCATTTGTTGGAACTTTGCTGATTGGGATTAAAGAAGAAACACAAGAAGTAACGACTTCAGAGTCTACAGACACAGGTGTTTATGAAGAGCTTTCTTCACCAGTCAATGGTTCAATTCATTCACTTGCCACCGTAAATGATGAAATTTTTTCAAAAGAATTAATGGGAAAAGGGATTGCTGCCATTTCTAATGATGGCGTAGTTTATTCACCAGTTGATGGGGAAATTACCATGTTATTTGATACGCATCATGCAATTGGTATTCGTTCAACATTAGGTGCTGAAATCTTGATTCACATTGGACTTGATACGGTTCAGCTAAAAGGGGAATTCTTTTCTCCAGAAATTAAGGTTGGCGATACAGTTAGTAAACATCAGCGCTTAATCACTTTTGATCAAGCAAAAGTGATTGAGCAAGGCTATGATACTGTGATTCCTGTAATCATTACAAACTCAGCAAATTATCAAGCTGTGGAAAGTAAAGAGTCTGAAGCTACTACGACTGATGATATTGTTATTACGTTATCTTAAGTACTGATTTGAAATGACAAAATTTGATGAAAACCATCCGTGTTAGAAAGCGGATGGTTTTTTGAATGAATTTGTTTAGCAATAGCAAAACTGCTTATCATGCCATGCTTGTTCGGATATTTTTCCTGTGTTAAAGTGATTTTATCAGATATTTATGGGTGATAGAATGATTAAAAATAAAAGGAAGGTGTAGATGAATGGAAATAAAGGCGTTAGATAAAAGTTACCTAGGCTATACTTGGACCACAAACTATCAAACAAATGGCTATTATGCTTTAAATAGCGAAGCAAATACAGCGAGTTTTTCTTTTAAATGGCAGAAGAAGCGATTTGAAAAAGAGCTGTCAAAAAAATTTACTTCTGAATTATTTGCTGAGTATATAGAGCAGGCAGAGGCTTTTGGTCTTTTTTCGAATGATACATTAGTAGGGATTGTAGAAACAGGGATTGAAAGCTGGAATAATAGATTGAGAATCAGCTCTATTTGGCTTCATGAGGATTATCGTAAGCAAGGATTCGGTACAAAGCTCATGAATTGTGCAATTGAAAGAGCGGAACGTCATCATGTACGAGGGATTATTTTGGAGACGCAGTCTTGTAATATTCAGACAATTGATTTTTATTTGAAATTTGGCTTTCAGCTAGTAGGTTTTGATTTGTTTGCTTACTCTAATCAAGATGTAGAAAATCAAGAAGTACGATTTGAAATGATGAAAATGATGTGAAAGGAGAATTTTTTCATGGTGCAAAGAAATTGTTATTGTTGCGGCATCAAAAAAACAACCAATGAAAATGACTACTGCGATTCCTGTCTGAAAAGTTTATCGCGCATTTTTAGCACAAATGCCGTAGCCATCGAAGATAAACCAGTCCATGCAGACCATTGTATCTCTTGTGGTCAGTGGGAGAATCGACGGATTTTATGGACTGGTCGTACGGCTTATTTCAATCATCCTGGTGATGGCGTGCCTATTTGTGAATGGTGTATTCAGGAGGAGCTTGGCAAAAATTTACGATAAACATGAACTGCTTTTTGATATTCTGTGGCATCAAATGACCAATTGACTTGCTCAATCCAATCAATATTTTCCTCATTTTGCATATAAGGCTTTGTATAGTTCTGTCTTCTGCGTAAAAGCTCTTCTGTCCAGTTAGCTGCACACCATTGTTCAAAAACTTTACTCTGTGGATTTTCCCATGCAAGAGTACCGCCATACTTTTCCCAATCGCTTTCGGTATAGGCTTCTACATATAAAATACCCGCTTTAATTTCATCTGAAAGGCTAGCATTTTCATGTTTTAGTAAGCCAATTTTATCCCAATAAACAGTTTCTTTTGTTTTACGAATTTGAGCAAGAATGACAATACAGTCTAAATCACAATCATCTTCACAAACTAAAATAGGAACATTCAGTGTTTCTTCAGCATCAACGAGCTGCCAAATAAAAAGATTGTCAGCTGTGAAATTTAAAGCGCCAGACCAAGCTGGGAGTAAGCCTAGCATAGAGCCCATTTTTTCTAATATAGGAATTTTTCCTTCTGTTACATATGTATCAATATATTGAACAATGGGTTTTCCATCAATGATGAGATAAAGTTCAGGATTAGTATAGATTGTTTGCGTAAAGCGCGCTTTAATTGTATTCATTTTGAGGAGGTTCCTTCCTTAAAGGTTGATGTTTTTAATTTATCCTAATTAACAGTGATTTTTAGCTACTCACTGCTGTCATTTCTTTGTGGAGAATATTCTATTGGTCTTGCTAAATCGACGGTTGAGGCAGCTTATGCGAGCATTGGGTTAGCTGTTTTTTTAAGCATTGTTTAATCTTGATTTAGTTTTTCCCATATATCTGTGTTTTCTTCTGTTTCATCTACTTGTACATCATCATAATTTGATTGATTAACAAATTGATACTCTATGGTGAACGGTTCAGCTTTTTCATCTCGATAGCATTCAGCTTTTTCAGGCAAGAAGTTATGATTAAAATAGAGTTTTAATATTTCTCCACTATCCAAGTTCTTTGTAATGAGATAGTTCTGATTAATCATATCCCATTTAGAAACTTTTAGGTCAGAAAAATGCTGGAAATACTCATCATATATTGACTGGTAAGTGGTATCATATGATACATGATCAGTTCTATATGGACCAGGTTCTAGACTAAAACTCCCATTTCTTGCATAGTAGTCACGTACATCACTATTAGTAAGAGTATAAGCTTGTTGCTTTTTAAAATCAAAGCTAGTCCAATCTCCACGGCTATCTCCAACAATAGCTCCATATTTATTTGAAAAAAAGTTTGTGACTTGTTGTGGGCGAAATAAATAATATGCAAAGATAGTAAGGCCAACTAAAGCACCAATTAATACAGAAAATAATATTTTTGTTCGTAATTTTTTAGTTTTTAGCATGTCTGTTACAGAGCTCCTTAAGTTGTTGATTTAAAAATAAAATATGTAGCTGATTTCATTATAGCATAGCTCTTAGTTGTAGTAGAATAGATGGCAAGAGATAAACTGAAAAGTGGCAGCGATGTTACTAGATGAAGTTGAACCAGATGATGATGCGAATTTGAAGTGATTTTGGGCAAAGAAAGGGATAAAGTCGTTTTAATTTAAATGTAAAAATTCTTTATGCTGAAAAAACGTTTAAAGGTACAATATCTATCTTAAAGAGATAGAAAAAATTGAATAAAAATAATAGCTCTTGTTGATTTTCAGTTTATGAACTTCAGCAAGATATTTTTTTGCTTAAAAGATTTTTTATCGACGTTGGATTAACTATTAGATTGTTTTCATTAGGAATAGGTTGGAAAAATGACTAATTTTTGAGTTAAGATGCTTCAAAAAATGGCAGAGATGTTATCTAATGAAATTGACTATTCATAAAAGCCTATAGTGTAGCGCTAAACCATGAATTATCTGATGATTTATGGATAAGAAAAATGAAAGAGCTTAGGGAACGGTGGCAGAAAAATATTTTTTTCTTTATTTTGTAATGCTATAATCAAATGATGATTAAGGCAGTTGCGATATGTCAATTAAAAGTAAGGATATTCCCTCTTTTTATTTTCACAAAATCAACTGCTTTTTATAAAAGAAAACCTTTAAATAATCGTGTTGGAGAGGAGGCTCGAACGGACTACTGATAAGTAGTTATGTGAATCGTTGAGCATGTTTTGTACATAAAAGCCAAATCGTAGAAAAATAAAAAGAATTGCAGCAATTTTATTGGAAAAACAGACCATTAAAAGGAGTGAACAACATGAAATTTTTTAAAACGCTTTGTGTCATTGTATTAGTATCCTCTGTTTTGGTACAACCAGTTCATGTACTGGCAGAGATAAACAATGAATCAAATAGAGTATTGGAAAACAATGAGCCAGCTATCACAAATGAAAATATTGAGCCACCAGCAACACTAGAACCAGAAATCTTAATAGAGGATCACGTTAATGAGTCTATTTTGGAATCTGAGAAACCAACAATTGAAGAAGAAGCGATTTCGGTGGAAGAAGATTTACCAATTGAATCAGCTAAAAAGGAAGAAATAGAAGTAGCTGAGAGTGAAGAGCCTCTTTCAGAGATTCCAGATGAAAGCCTGACCTTTAGAAGTCGGATAAATCCACCGAATGAATGGGGAAATATTGACTATACAGCAGGTTTAACTGTTTTCGATGGAGCAGGAACAGATATCCGAACATGGATAAATCAGCATTATTTAGCCAAAAAAGATACTTATTTTTTAATCAAATCTAAAGAGGGAAAATATGCTTATAGCAAAATAGTGAAACTACCAAACTATACACAGCGGATAGATGGCGCACTATTTTCATTAATTGGTGGAGAAGTAGATGCAGAGGCTAAGCAGTATGGTGTACTTTCAAGTAAAAACTATTATTTCCAATTTAAACCAGATTTTTATAGCTTTTATGAGGGTGCCACTAAAAAGGATGATCCATGTAAAGGAAAAGATTTAAACTTTTTTTTAAATTGGGTGAATCACTGGTCATATGAAGAAATCAGCATTGTTGAGATGGATGCGATGGCGATTGATCATTATGTCAGAGGGTTAAATAAAGGCATCGATTATCAATTAGAGCAGATTGACTATACAAAAGGGTTAACAGCTTCAGATGGACATGATACAGATATCAGGACATCAGCTTATCAACATTATTTAAGAAAGAAAAATACCTACTTTTTAATTAAAACAAAAGAAGGAAAATATGCTTATGGAAAGTCGCTTGAGTTACCTCGTAACAGCGGAAAAGTAGACGGAGCAACCTTTGCAGCCAATGGTGGAGAAGCAGATGAGGTTGCAAAGAAATATAAGTACAATCCCGCTGCTCATACTTATTATTTCCAATATAAGCCAGAGTTTTATACCTTTTATGAGGGCACTGCTAAAAATTATGATCCATGTAGCGGAAAAGATTTAAATTATTTTCTGAATTGGTTAAGCCGTTGGTCAGATGATGAAGTGAGCATTGTTGAGATGGATGCGATGGCGATTGATCACTATGTCAGAGGGTTAAATAAAGGCATCGATTATCAATTAGAGCAGATTGACTATACAAAAGGGTTAACAGCTTCAGATGGACATGATACAGATATCAGGACATCAGCTTATCAACATTATTTAAGAAAGAAGAATACCTACTTTTTAATTAAAACAAAAGAGGGAAAGTATGCTTATGGAAAGTCACTTGATCTAGCTCTTACAAACCAGAAGATAGATGGGGCAACCTTTAATAAAAATGGTGGAGAAGCCAATGAGGCTGCGAATAAATATAAATATTATCCAGCCTCTAAGACCTACTATTTCCAATTTAAACCAGCGTTCTATTCCTTTTATGAAGGGACCGCAAAAAAGTATGATCCATGTAGTGGAGAGGATTTAAACTATTTTCTAAATTGGATAAATCATTGGGCGTATGAGGACGTTAGCTTAGTAACAACAGAAAACATTGAATTATATGTGGCTAAAAAGAATTTGCTGGTGATTCCTTGGCGATTTTATGAGGAAGGAAGAAGCTCTAAAAAAGACCATATTTATTCTTTAAATTTATCAGATGTTACGCGTCTAAATTTTAAGCTAAAAGGCTCAACAACTAAAACAGTTAAGGTTTATAGTCAGCAAGAAAAAAAGATTTATGAAACCAAATGTTCAAATGGAACCAATACCTTCCAACTCGATTTACCTGCAGGCGATTACTATATTGTTATGACTGATTTATTCAGTGAGACAACATTCCAAATGACTAAGAGTTCCTTTAAGGAATTGGAATTATCTATTGATACAACCACAGATCAAACAAAAATCCATATAAATGGTGTCTTTAATCAAGAACTAACAGATCTGTATGCAAAGTATGATACTTCAAGAAACAAACCAGATGTTGTACAGGTAATGAATACATTAGTTAAAATTTGGAGAAAGCCATTTGTTTACTCTGAGGCACTAGATGATATTTTTGGAAAAGATCATTTGAAGAGTATACCGCTGCTCTATCAATATCCATTGACCAATTTAGGGAATATCTCTTTAGGAGATATTGACTATACAGCCCCTCTTCAATATCTAGGGCAAGGAAAATTTTTCTCTAAAAATAATATTTTTACTATGAATACAGGGCTTCAATCGAGATTTTTCGTACTGGATGATATGCTTTATGCCGCCTTGTTATATGAAGCAGTTGTTTTTACAGCCCATGTTGTTACTGGTTTTGCTATGGTTGCAATAGTCACGAATTCGCCAAAATATGATGTTGGTGATTGGGAGAAATCTAAAGCCTGGCATACTGATGGATCTGCAACCTATAATGGTAAAACTTATGGTATTAATGAAGAAACTGGAGACATTAGAGATGTAGCAACTGGTGAAGACTTGCCTGAAAGTGTCATTTCTAGCACGATAAAAGAACAAGGTGCTGGAATTACGATTGCAAAATTAACAAGTCTATTGTCTGAATTAAATGTTGAACCAGATGAGGATTATGAATGGTATACTTTTAAAGATTTAGTGGCTGATGAGCTAGCAGGTGGACATACAATGGAGAAACATATTGGGAAGTCTGATGCGTATTTGAATGATAGGTTTATAAAAGAAGAGACTTGGTTATTCAGTTCAACATATGATAATGTATTATCGGCTTTAATAGCTATAAATATAGCAAGAATTAAAAGTCCTGATACGTTTAAGAATGTAAATCGAAAACTTGATTGTCATATTGATACTGAGAGAAATAGTGGTAGGGGATTTTCCAGAAATGGAACAAAGGTCAGTCAGATAAAAAAAGTCGTAGTTAGTGTATTACCTTCATCAAGCAAGAAAGGGTACAGAATACTTACAAGTTATCCAAAACCATAAAAAATAGGAGTGGTTGAACATGAAATTTTTAGAAGAAGAAACATTAAATTTTGAAGAAACATTGAAAAAACATGATATAGGAATACACTATCTAGCGCTTCATGTACTTGATTATATCTTTTTTCAAATAGATGATTATCAAGGTATAGAAACTCACCAATTAGCTGCGATTGAGGGGATGAAAAAGATAGCTTTATGGAGAATGTTAACACGAGCTAAGTATTTAGAAATACGACGAGGATCAAAGCAGCATTTTTCAAACGAGGAGTTATTGAAAAATTGGCAACATGCTTATGGAACAACGATTTATTCTATTCTTCCTAAATTAATGAAAGCTGAAAGAGAAAATTTAACTGATTTTTTTAAGGAGTATCCTGCCAAAGAATGTTATGACTATGCTAAAGATAAAGAGCTTGTAGAATCCTATCACCATGCTTTTGTAGATCCACCATATGGTAATTCTACAGGTAGAAAAGATTTTAAAAAATTAAATCAACTCATTTTTCCAAATCAACAAGATTTAATCATCTATCGCTGGAATGATGATTGGTCAGATTATTTCGATGCAGGAAAAGAATGGTGGGGCACTTTTTACTGGACGATTTATGATCCAACTAGTAAAAGAATGACCATTATTGGTGGCTCTGCAACGGATTAGTTACAGTAAATAATTGGTATAAGTAAATGAGTAATAAAAACAGGAGGCCGTTAAACATGCAATTTTTAGAAGAAACATTAAACTTTGAAAAAACAATGGAAAAACATAATATTGGAGTGATGCACTTAGTACCAGACTATGTATTCTTTCAAATAGCTCATTATCAAGGAACAAAGACACATCAGCTAGCAGCCGTTAAAGGAATGGAAAAAATACCCCTGTTAAAAAAATATTACACAACAAGAGAATAGAGTTATGGGCAAAGCAAGCCAACATGACACGCGAAGAGTTACTTAAAAAAAATGGATGGTCAGATAAACTCAGAAGTTATTCTGTTATTTCAAAAGCAATGAAAGCAGAGCCAATAGATTCAGTTGATTTTTTTAAGGAATATAAACATGCTGATGAAGAGTTTGAAACCTCCTATTATTATGCTGTTACCAACTCAACACTTACCAATCCTAAAGGGAAAGAAGATTTTAGAACAATAAATCAACTGCTTTTTCCAAATCAACAAAATTTAATCATTTATCGCTGGAATGATGATTGGTCAGATTATTTTGATGCAGGCAAAGAATGGTGGGGCACTTTCTATTGGACAATTTATGATCCGTCTACGAATAGAATGACTGTTATTGGCGCTTCTACAACTGATTAGTTACAGTAAATAATTGCTATAAAGTTTCTTTTTGTAAATAAGTTGTGAAAGTAGGAGGCCGTTAAACATGAAATTTTTAGAAAAAGAGACATTGAACTTTGAAGAAACAATGGCAAAACATCATATTGGGATGGATTACTTAGTGCCAGAGTATGCGTTTTTTAAAATAGACCATTATCAAGGAATAGAGACTCATCAATTAGCAGCGATTGAGGGATTGGAAAAAATGGCCCAGTTACGAAATATAGTGCGTGACAAGAGAATAGAATTGTGGGCAAAGCAAGATAACGTGACACGTGAAGAGTTGCTTAAAAGTCATGGATGGGCAGACAAATTTATGGGCTATTCGGTTATTCCAGCGGCAATGGAAGCAGAGCAAGTAGATCCAACTAATTTTTTTAAGGAGTATCAACATGCGGATGATGAATTTGAAGAATCATATTATTATTCTGTTACAAAGCCACCACGTAATTACCTTAATGGTAAAAAAGATTTCAAAAAATTAAATCAACTCATTTTCCCAAATCAAAAAGATTTAATCATCTATCGTTGGAATGATGATTGGTCAGATTATTTCGATGCAGGAAAAGAATGGTGGGGCACTTTCTTTTGGACGATTTATGATCCATCTACTAATAGAATGACTGTTATTGGTGGTTCTATAACTGATTAGCTAAAGCAAAGAATCAGTATAAATTTCACCTTTATTAGCGAGTTATAAAAAATTGGAGGTTGTTGATATAAAATTTTTAAAAGAAGAAACCTTAAACCTTAAAGAAATGATGAAAAAGCATAACATTGGAACAGAATACATAGCACCAAGATATGTGTTCTTTAAAATAATCAATTATCAAGGAATAGAGACTCATCAATTAGCAGCGATTAAGGGACTGGAAAAAATGGCCCAGTTACGAAATATAGTGCGTGACAAGAGAATAGAATTGTGGGCAAAGCAAGATAACGTGACACGTGAAGAGTTGCTTAAAAGTCATGGATGGGCAGACAAGTTTATGGGCTATTCTGTTATTCCAGAAGCAATGGAAGCAGAGCCAGTAGATCCAACTGATTTTTTTAAGGAGTATCAACATGCGGATGATGAATATGAAGAATCCTATTGTTATGCTTTTATTTCTCCCCCATCAGGAGAAAATCCAACTGGAAGAAAAGATTTTAAAAGTTTAAACCAGCTACTGTTTCCAAATCAACAAGATTTAATTATCTATCGTTGGAATGACGATTGGTCAGATTATTTTAATGCAGGAAAAGAATGGTGGGGCACCTTTTATTGGACAATATACGATCCATCTTTCAGTAGAATGACAGTTATAGGTGCCTCTAAGACTGATTAGCTAAAATAAAGAATCAGTATAAATTTCAACTTTATTAGCGAGTTATAAAAAGTAGGAGATTGTTGATATGAAATTTTTAGAAAAAGAGACATTGAACTTTGAAGAAACAATGAAAAAATATGACATTGGAACGGATGATTTAGCGCTTCATGTACTTGATTATATCTTTTTTCAAATAGATGATTATCAAGGGATAGAAACCCATCAATCAGCTGCAATTGAGGGAATGAAAAAGATTGCTTCACGGAGAATGTTATCACGTGCTAAGTCTTTAGAAATACGTCGTGGATCAAAGCAGCATTTTTCAAATGAGGAGTTATTGAAAAATTGGCAACAGGTTTATGGAACAACGACTTATTCTATTCTTCCTAAATTAATGAAAGCTGAAAGAGTAACTCCAACTGATTTTTTTAAGGAGTATCAACGTGTAGATGCTGAATATGAAGAATCTTATTGCTATGCTTTTACTTACCCATCAACTGGAGAAAATCCAACTGGAAGAAAAGATTTTAAAAAGTTGAATCAACTGCTTTTTCCAAATCAACAAGATTTAATCATCTATCGCTGGAATGACGATTGGTCAGATTATTTCGATGCAGGAAAAGAATGGTGGGGCACTTTTTACTGGACAATTTATGATCCGTCTACGAATAGAATGACTGTTATTGGCGCTTCTACGACTGATTAGTGATAATAAAGAATCAATTGAAGGACAATCCAGAAATGATTCGTAATCCAAGAAAAATTAATGTAGTGGTATAGAATGCGCGGGTAATCTGAGGTGTGCAAAAAGAAGACAGTAGTTGCGACAATTATATGTGAGACTTCGTTGGCAAGGTTCCTAAGCTAAATATTTATGAAGAAGCAGCTAAAGTAGCAAATGTGATACTGTTGTCTGAAATGATTGCTAAAAATATGAAGCTACATGGGTTTATTTTTGTTGGATATATGTTTATGAAAGCTTGTGGAATGGTGCAGGATGTGGTGCTGAATTCCTAAATACTTATATTTGAATTAAGGCAGATGTATGCCTTTTTTTTGTATGACCAAAATAAGAAAAGGATTGAACAGAATAATATTTTCGGATATACTGCTGTTGAGAACAGTTTTTTTATTACATCATTAGAAAAAGAGGTATGATACAGATGGAATGGGATAAGTTAATAAGTAATATTAGAATACCAGTAGCAGAAAATGATTCTATACGAAACGAAAGTTTAAAAATAGCCTTTGATAGTGATTATAGGCGTGTGGTGAAAAGTGATTCATTTAGACGTCTGCAAGACAAAACACAAGTATTTCCTCTAGATAGAAACGATTTTGTTCGCACAAGACTGACCCATAGTTTAGAAGTAGCAGTATTAGCAAGAGATTTATTAACAGAAGTAATTAGATTATCAAAGAATAAATATTTACATACAGATTTATTAAGTGAATGCTATCGTTTGATGGAAACTGCTTCGCTGATTCACGATATTGGCAATCCACCTTTTGGCCACTTTGGCGAAGAGGCTATTCGTATTTGGTTTAAAAAAAATGGTCCTAATTTAGAAGTGTGGGAAGAGCTAACAGAGCAACAAAAAAATGATTTTTTGATTTTTGAAGGAAATGCGCAGACAATACGCGTTTTAACTAAGCTACACGATTATAATGGCAGTGCAGATTGTGGAATGAGATTAACAGCATCTACTATTGATTCTGTTATTAAATATACGGCAAGTTCAATTGAGTTAGACAAAGATATTTTAACAAAGAAAAAAGTAGGGTATTTTTATTCAGAACAAGCAATATTTAAAAAAATTAAAGAATCCACAAAGACAGAAAATAAAAGGCATCCATTGGTATTTTTATTAGAAGCAGCAGATGACATTGCTTATACTTTTTCTGATGTGGAGGATGGATATAATTATGGTCTGTATAGTTTCAATGAATTAAAAAATTATTTAATTAAAAAAACAGGTATCTATTCAATATTAGATGGTGAAAATGAAGCTTCTGTTATCCAAACTTTTATCCGTGTTACACAAATGAAAGTCTATCAAAGCGCTAGCAAAACATTTATAAAGAATTATGATGATATAATGGCAGGCACATTTAACAATGATTTAATGAATGAGAATATAAATGAAATTAAATTATTTAAAGCTTTAAAAAGTTTTGCTTGTGACTATATTTTTAATACAAAAGAAATTTTTGATCAAGAAGTGCTAGGTTTTAATATTATGAATAGGTTACTAGATGAGTTTATACCTGTCGTATTGAAATATGACAATCTATCAGAAAAAATGAATAAATATGAGGAACGTTTATTTGATAATATTTCTGACTGGGCTATAAAATTATATAAAAAAGAAACAAAAGGTTGTTTAGAGCCAGAAAAAAATTATTACCGACTTAAGATAGCTGTTGATTTTGTTTGTAGCATGACAGATGGTTATGCAAGAAAAGTGCATGATACATTATTCAAATAAAATGGAAAATTTAATACTGAGAATAAAGGGGACTTCAACATGATGGAATTTTTCAAATATCTTGGACCAGTAGTGATTACAATGTTTGGCACTATATTTGTTGCTCATAGAAATATTCAAAACAATAATATCTCTAATAGTCGTATAAAATGGTTAACAGAATTAAAAAATGAATTTTCTGAATACAATAAAGTCTTATCGGAAATAAAAGAAGTGATGAATGAGAATGTAGAAAATAACGTAGAATATCTTAAAGTGCTTAGGAAAGAGTTGGAGAAGCATCGTGTTATTATTTCAATGCGTTTTAAGGCAAATGATATACAAATATATGGTGTTGAAAAAACAATTGAGGAGTATTTTGAAAAATTTTTTTCAGATAAATGTTCGATACAAGAGCCTGATGATTGTGAAGCATATATGTTTTCATATATGAATGCTATTAATCGATATATTATTAGTCAAGTCAATATTGATACTACAGATAAGATGTTTGGTGAAATAGTCATTAATTCAAGTACGATTAATGTGATAATAGAAGTGCTTGAACAATTTCAACTATGTGTTGCCAAACTTGAATGGATTAAAATAAAAAAAGAATCTAATTTTATTATTTTTAGCAAAAAAAAATATTCAACGACAAAAACTATTGAAATATTGAATGCTAATATCTATGAAGTAATTGGCAATTATTTGTACGAGCAGAACCTTGAAGAAGATGACGAAAAAGAGAATAACGAAAATCCAGAAATCGAGAGAATTCTAAAAGAAAAAGAATCAGTAGAAGGAAAACTAATAGGAGTAGTGAAATACTTAGATAAAAAGTATGGACGACTTCCAACCAGCATAACTACCTCGAGCAATAAACGCTATATATATTCGATGATTGAGCCTATTCATCCAAGTGGTAAACAATTTTTTAAAAAAAGAGAAATTATTAAATTAAAGTCAAGTGAAAAAATTTATTTAGAAGCAAATTTTAGCTTAGACTATGTTGATTGGGTTGCAAGAAGAATTGCAAGAGTTACTGATGAATACAATAAATCTTTAAAAAAAGAGTGATAATGAGTCAAACATAATATGCATGGAAAATCTAATTCGAAAATTATTGAATAAAAATTATGGTAAGTCATTTAAAAATTACTAAAAGACCCTAATAGTATGTCCACATTTATTCAAGTAACGGCTATTGTTAACTGAGAAAATGATGAAGCTACCTCTAAATAATATAAAATGTTTTTCACTTATGTCATATGTATAGTAACCGCAGTTCATCAGTTCTGAATCATCAGGAATATTGTAAGTTAAATCGTTATCAATTTTTGCTTTAACAATCAAATAAACCACTCCAAAAGTTAAAGGGAAATTTTGTTCAATCTCCCTTTAACTTTATTTCTATCAAAATCATCTATTTAGCCTACAAATCCTCCCCCATTATCTTGTGTTCCCACCACTTTATTTCTTACCTTCCCACCCCCTAAAAAACCAACAAAACACTTGTCATTATTGACTTATCTCAGCTTTTATCAAGAAAACAACTATCTCTATATATAGTGTTTTTGATAAAAAACTAACAATTTAGGTTCTATATGTTGTGTTTCTCTCTGTTGTAGTTTATAATGAAATCTGTCATAAAAATTAAATGTTTTAAGAATATAATGGAGGCTGTTTAAAATGAGTAAAATTAACCTATATAGCAAACCAAATTGTCCACAATGTGACATGACAAAATTTTTATTGAAAAGTGAAAATATTGAGTTTGTAGAAAAAAATATTATGGACGATGAAGCACATGTTACTTACTTAAAAGACTTAGGTTTTATGAGTGTTCCTGTTGTGATTGCTGATGGTATTGAACCAATTGCTGGATTCCAGCCTGATCGATTAAAAGAATTGAAAGCAATCTCTATTTAATCATGAAAATCGTTTATTTTTCGTTAACTGGACAAACAAGACGTTTTGTAGGTAAACTAGATCTCGATAGTTATGAAGTCAATGCGACGGATCCATTTCATCGAATGGAAGAGGATTATATTGTGGTTGTACCTACTTATGATATTGAAGTAACCGAAATAATCAATGATTTTATCGAATATAGTGATAATTTATCCCATTTAAAAGGTGTGGCTGGCGGCGGAAACCGAAACTTTGCCGACCTTTTTGTTTTTACAGCCAAAGATTTAGCAGCGTTGTACAAGGTACCCATGATTTTTGCCTTTGAATTTAGTGGGACTGATTTAGATGTGATTAATTTTAAGAAAGAGGTTGAACGTATTGAACATAACGGACATTCCTAAGGAACAGCATAATCCAAGTTATTTTAAATTAAATAACCAAATTAATATTCCTGTAGATGGTAAAATTCCACTGCATAAAGATAAAGAGGCTGCACGTGCTTACTTTTTGGAGCATGTGAATCCAAATACTGTATTTTTCCACACGTTAAAGGAAAAAATCGATTATTTAATCGAAAATGATTATATTGAGGCAGAGTTTATGTCAAAATATTCATTTGAATTTACAAAGCAATTATTTAAGCAAACTTACGATAAGAAATTCCGTTTTAAATCGTTTATGGGTGCCCATAAATTTTATACGCAATATGCCTTAAAAACCAACGATAATCAACGCTATTTAGAACGCTATGAAGACCGTATTGCTTTTAATGCATTGTATTTTGCAGATGGTAATGAAGCCTTAGCAATTGATTTGGCTGAAGAAATGATTCATCAGCGCTATCAACCTGCGACACCTTCTTTCTTAAACGCTGGAAGAAAACGTCGTGGTGAGCTGGTATCTTGTTTCTTACTTCAAGTAACAGATGACATGAACAGCATCGGCCGTGGTATTAATAGCGCCTTACAGCTATCTCGTATTGGTGGTGGGGTTGGTATTTCACTTTCTAACCTAAGAGCTGCTGGTGACCCAATTAAAGGCTATGAGGGTGCTGCTAGTGGTGTTGTACCTGTTATGAAACTGTTAGAAGATAGCTTCTCTTATAGTAACCAATTAGGCCAACGTCAAGGAGCTGGAGCCGTTTATTTAAGTGTCTTCCATCCAGATGTTGTGGCTTTCTTAGCAACTAAAAAAGAAAATGCGGATGAAAAAGTTCGTGTGAAAACTTTATCTTTAGGCTTAGTTGTTCCTGATAAATTTTATGAGCTAGCTAAAAATGATGATTATATGTATTTATTTAGTCCATATGATGTAGAACGTATTTACGGAGAACCCTTCTCTTATATTGATATTACCGAAAAATATGATGAGCTTGTAAACAATCCTGAAATCAAAAAATCTAAAATCAAAGCACGTGATTTGGAAATTGAAATCAGTAAATTACAACAAGAATCAGGTTATCCTTATATTATAAACATTGATACAGCCAACAGTAGTAACCCAATCAAAGGGAAAATCCTAATGAGTAACCTTTGTTCTGAAATTCTACAGGTACAAAAACCATCTATTATTAATGATGATCAATCTTATGAAGAAATCGGAACAGATATTAGCTGTAACTTAGGTTCAAGTAATATCGTGAACCTAATGAAATCACCAGATTTTGGTCGCTCCGTTCGTACCATGACACGTGCCTTAACTTTTATTACAGATAATTCATCTATTTCAGTTGTGCCATCTGTCAAAAAAGGGAATGATCAAGCACATACCATTGGTTTAGGTGCAATGGGCTTACACACTTATCTTGCAATGAATCAAATTCATTATGGCTCACCAGAATCCGTTGAATTTATTGATATTTACTTCTTATTATTAAACTACTGGACTTTAGTAGAAAGTAATAATATTGCCAAAGAGCGTGGGGAAACTTTTGTCGACTTTGAAGCTTCTAAATATGCAACAGGCGAATACTTCGATAAATACATTGAAAAAGCTTGGGCACCAACTTCTGAAAAAGTTCAAGAATTGTTTGAAGGTATTTTTATTCCATCACAAGCTGATTGGGAAACCTTACGTGACAATGTAAAACAATATGGTTTATACAACCAAAATCGTCTTGCAGTTGCACCGAACGGCTCGATTTCTTATGTAAATGAAACAAGTGCAAGCTTGCATCCAATTACCCAAAGAATTGAAGAGCGTCAAGAGAAGAAAACAGGTAAAACTTATTATCCAGCTCCATACCTATCTGATGAAACCATGCCTTATTACACATCAGCTTATGATATGGATATGCGTAAAGTCATTGATGTTTATGCTGCGGCTCAACAACATATTGACCAAGGAATGAGCTTAACACTATTTATGCGTTCAACGATTCCAGCTGGCCTTTATGAATGGAAAAAAGAGACTGAAAAGCAAACAACAAGAGACTTAAGTATTTTACGTAACTATGCTTATAAAAAAGGCTGTAAATCAATTTATTACGTGCGTACATTTACTGATGATGCAGATGAGGTTGGTAGTAACGCTTGCGAAAGCTGCTCTATTTAATCAGACAATAATAAATGACAAAGAAAATTGAGGTTGAGACAAAAGTCGTTTAGGTTCGAGCAATTGGAGCAAAAGACAAACAATACGCTTTTTGTATTGATTGGATTTTGTGAAATTGCCGAAGAACCTGACTTTTGGCCACCGTTTATGGAAGTAACTTACATGGCCAAGATTAAACTTTTAATCCTTCCTCAATGTTCTGAATAAAGGAGTTTAAAACGATGACCGAATCAGAGCAATATGCTGCGATAAATTGGAACAGTTTTGAAGATATTATCGATAAAAAAACCTGGGAAAAGCTAACAGAACAATTCTGGTTAGATACCCGTATTCCAATTTCAAATGATTTAGATGATTGGCGTAAGCTATCAAGTATTGAAAAAACTTTAGTAGAGCGCGTTTTTGGCGGGCTGACTTTATTAGATACCTTGCAATCACAAGATGGGATTGCAGCACTTCGAATGGATGTGCGTTCACAACATGAAGAAGCAGTATTTAACAATATCCAATTTATGGAATCTGTTCATGCGAAAAGCTATTCTTCAATCTTTAGTACCTTAAACACACCTAGAGAAATTGAAGAAATTTTCAGCTGGACCAATTCAAATGAATATTTACAAGAAAAAGCGGCTATGATCAATGATATTTATCAAAATGGGACACCGCTTCAAAAGAAAGTAGCTAGTGTTTTCCTAGAAACATTCCTATTCTACTCAGGCTTCTATACACCACTTTATTACTTGGGTATCAACAAATTACCAAACGTGGCAGAAATTATTAAATTAATTATCCGTGATGAATCTGTTCATGGTACCTATATTGGCTATAAATTCCAATTAGGCTTTAATGCATTAACTGAGGATGAACAACAAGAATTAAAAGGCTGGACTTACCAATTACTCTATAAATTATATGAAAATGAAGTGAAATACACAGAGCTTTTATATGATACAGTTGGTTGGACTGAAGAAGTAAAAACCTTCTTACGCTACAATGGGAACAAAGCTTTAATGAACCTAGGTTTAGATTCATTATTTCCAGATACAGCCGAAGATGTAAACCCAATTGTCATGAATGGGATTTCTTCTGGAACAAGTAACCATGACTTCTTCTCACAAGTCGGAAATGGCTATTTACTTGGTGAAGTAGAACCAATGCAAGCTAGTGATTATGATTATTAATTAAAAGTGAAAAGCGTTTAAATGTTGAATACAGCATTTAAACGCTTTTTTTATTATAATAACTTCAATTTTTCTATAAATGTCGTTTACGCCACTTCTTCTTTTTCATAAAAATAATATGATACATTGATGAATAATAGACAGTACAGGAGGGTAACCTGATGACAAAGATAATGAAGTACTTTTGGAAAGAAAATCTTGGCATTGTATTATTGATGATTGGAGAAGGCGTAGGGTTAACGATTGCAAGTTTGCTGAATGCAGCCATTTTAAATGATCTGATTCAGTTCAATTTTTTGCAATTTTGGCTACATGTCCTACAATTAGTGATCGCATTTATAGGGTTTCTATTATTTACCTATCTAAAAATTAGAAGAATCTGTTCTGTTAGACAGCAGATGGCTACTAAGCTACGCCATGATACGATTAAAAAACTTTTTGCGACGAGCTATACAAACTTTAATAAAAATACTGTAGGAACCTATGCTTCCTGGGTAACCAATGATGTCAATCAAATAGAGCAAGCTGGCTTTATGCCATTTTATGAGTTATTATCAGGCTTGATTAAATCAACCTTAGCCCTAATTGCGCTGTTGTCATTTCACTGGTCTTTGATTCTAATGATATTTGTGGAACTCTTTATCTTGGTACAACTACCAAGACTATTTAATAAAAAAATGAGAACTGTGACAACAGAGGTTTCAAAAAAGAATGAAGCTTTTTTATCAAAAATGACAGATTATCTTGCTGCCTATGATACAATTTTTGTTTTCAGAAAGTTTGCATTTATTCTAGAAAAAGTAAAAAAGGCCTCTATTGAGCTGGGAATAGCAAAAAATCAGCAAGCCAAAGTGATGGCAGGTGTGACCATTGCTGGTGGTTTAGGCAATGTCTTTGGACAAGTATCTGTCTTTGCGTTAACAGGCTATCTTGCTTTGCTTCAAAAGGTTTCAATTGGTTCTATTTCTGCAACAGGATCACTAGCTTCAGAAATTTTTAATACATTTGGGAATATCAGTCAGTATCTTTCATCAATCAATAGCACGCAACCATTATTTGAAAAAATGTATCAAATAGAAGAAATCCCTGAAATCATCAACAAAGATTTTGTTTTATCAAAGGGCTTTGAATTAGAAAATCTTACCTTTGGTTATCAGCATAAACCGCTGTTAAAAGATCTTCATTTTACATTTGAGCTTTCAAAAAAATATGCCATTATTGGTCAAAGTGGTTCAGGAAAATCAACTATTTTAAATCTATTAAGTGGCAAAATGAAGTCCTATACTGGCAAATTAACTTTAGGAAATACAGCTTTATCAGAATTAAGCTTAGGTCAGCTCTACCAACATGTCTTATATATTGATCAAAATCCCTATGTATTTAATGGAACAATTAGAGAAAATTTAGAAATGGGTGATACATATTCAGAAAATGAACTATGGGATGCATTAAAAAATGCGGGAATGGAGCAATTTGTTCTAGCTCTTCCGAAAGGAATAGCTGCTGATGTTGGTGAAAATGGGAAATTCATTTCAGGAGGACAAAGACAACGCTTGACATTGGCCAGAGGGTTACTTAGGAATAAAAATATTATTTTGCTAGATGAAGGAACGGCAAATTTAGACAATGAAACAGCCTTAAATATTGAGAAAATGTTAGTGGAGAAAGAAGCGTTAACTGTGATTATGGTAACTCATCAATTGAGAGCTGAAATAGCTGAAAAATTAGATGGTATTTTGGAATTGACCTAATGAATAGCTTGACTAAATAGCAAGATTTCAAAAGAAAAATGGAATCTTGCTATTTGTCATACATGGAGTTCTTTTAATCATTAAAAGCGTGTTATACTAATCAAAATAGCAAACTATAGGAGGCGTTTATATTGGAAATAGGTAAATTGTTGAAAAAGTATCGAATGAAAAGAAACCTTACGCAACAGGAAATGGCTCAGAGTATTATTTCAACTTCCTATTATTCAAAAGTAGAGAAAGGCATACATAGAATCAATGTGGAAGATTTATTAAATATTTTAGCTATAAATGAGATTGATATTTTTTCCTTTATATCAGAAATTAGTCCTCACAATCATACGACCCTCACTGAGCAAATTCAACAGGATTTATTAGCAGCTTATTATGAAAAAAATCTAGAGCGAATTGAACAAATACAGCTAGAAATCAGCCACAAAAAACTATTAGATAAAGATAAGAAGTTCTTTCTTTTATTTGCTGAAAGCTTAAAATTCAGCATGAATGATACGGAACAATTATTGGATGAGCAGAGTAAAAAATATCTTCAAAATACCGTTTTTAATATTGAAGAATGGCATTACTCTAAATTGTCTTTATACTGTAATTTGATTGAATATTATGATTTTGAAAGTAATTTATTTATGGTTCATTCTATCCTGCAAAATGGATTGAAAAAATATCATGGAGAAGAAAAGCTGATTGTGATGAATATCATTCTAAATTTTGTAGGATTGTGTATGAAACAGAAGAAGGATGAAGTCGCGCTATCTTATTTAGTATTAATGATGGAAGAAAAGACTTTTCCAGAGAATTTTTTTCAAAAGTTACTGGGTAAGCTTTATTTTGAGTTATTAATCTATAGAAGAAATCCAAGTAAAGAGTCAGAAGAAAAAATAGAACATATTTTAGCGATGATTGCCTATAATGATATGGGGACTTATAGTGATGAATTCAATCAGTTTTATCAACAAGAAAAAGAAATGTCGTAGACGAATCATAAAGTCGTTTACGATATTTTTTTCTTTTCTATTTAAGAAATGGTTATATTAACAGTATAAGCAATAGATGCTTGAATGTTAGGCGGAAAGAATATGGAAATGATGATTTTGTCTATTTGGATTAAAGTGGCAAAGGAAATATAAATGAGTCAATTGTCTTATTTTAATCGTTCTAGCAGTAAATTTAAAGGAGGTGAATGCTCATGTTAGAAATATTTTGGGAAATTAAAGTGGTAATTAAAGGTTAAATTCGACGAGTGAAGGCAGAAGTGAGTACTCTTCAAATTGTTGATTAGCCTACTAGTAAGCTAATCACATAAATTTTGACTAAAAACACATAAGAAAGTCCATATTTTAGAGGACTTCTTATGTGTTTTTAGCATATAAAAGAGAGATAAAATTGGTTCAATCGACAAAATACAATTGTACATTTGCCTACGACGTGTTACTATAAAAAAGAAAACTACATCATGTAGTCTATAAGATGAATATGGAGGTTAACAATAGATGAATGAAGTAACAGTAAATGAATTAAAAGCTTTCCTTATTTCTCAAGAAATAGCTTTTAGCCCCTATTTCCAAGCAGAAGTTGACCAGAAAAAAGAGGAATTAGGTGGTTTACCAAGATTATTAGAGGAATACTATCTAAAAATTGGTTGGTTTGATGACATCTCAGCTTCAGGAATGGGCTGTTATATTTATCCATTAGAAGAGCTTCAGATTAAAACTGCGCAGGAGCTGGTTGCAGCTCGTCATTGCAATGAAGTGGATGATTATTTATCCTTTGGTGGAGAAGCAATTAGTGTGGATCTTTTTGCAATAAAGATGAAAGATATTAATCAAGATAATGCATCAGTTTACGGTTATGGAGAATCTTATCAATCAGCAGAAGGACTGGCTTATATGGTTGCCTATGATGCACCGACACTGAGTCACTATTTTGATTTAGTGCAGCAAAGCCTGCTAGAGCTGTAATATAAAAAGGAGCGAGTGGAATGGAGAGATTTTGTAAAACCATAGATGAGCTAAAGCAATATTATATCGAAAAAGGACGTAATTTTACGCCTTATTCACAAGAATTAATTGATGCAGCAGTTGAAAAGTATGGCGCTTTACCAAGCATTTTAATTGAGTATTATCAAAAAATTGGTGAAGTAGAAGATCTGTATTCGGATCCCTTTCATATTTTTGCACCAGACGATTTTTATGTATGGGAAGCAGATACAAATGACTATTTAATTTTTTCTAGTGAGATGCAAGGTGTTTGTGATTATGGCATTCGTTGCTCTGACTTAAAAGAGGACAATCCAGTTGTTTATGGTAGCGGAGATCCTTATGATGAGTATGAGACCGACATGGTTTCAGGGTTAACCTATAAAAAAGATTATCCAAATGAAGTGATTCATCATGAAAGTCTACTGCATTGGCTAAATGTAGTAGCTTTAGGAGAGGATCTCTAAAATTGCTAGACAAGCGAGCAAAGGTATGAAAGAATAAATCATAGACAATAATTAAAAGGGAGTCAACATCTATGAAAAACTGGGAAGAATTTTTAGCGCAAGAAGCAAAAGAGCCATATTTTATTGAGCTCATGGAAAAAGTAGACAATGCAAGAGAAGTAGGAGCTGTTTACCCATCAAAAGAAGATTTATTTTCTTGTTTTAAGCTTTGCCCTTATGAAGAAACAAAGGTAGTCATTATTGGACAAGATCCTTATCATGGTGCTGGGCAGGCTCATGGCTTAAGCTTTTCTGTTAAGCCAGGACAAAAAATTCCACCAAGCTTACGAAATATCTATAAAGAATTAAAAACAGATTTAGATATTGAGGCACCAAACCATGGTTATTTAGCGGATTGGGCAAAGCAAGGTGTGTTGATGATGAACACAAGCTGGAGTGTTGAAGCAGGGAAAGCTGGCAGCCATAAAAAATTAGGCTGGAGTCAGTTCACGAATCGTGTATTAGAAGAATTAAATGATTTTGAGCAGCCATTAGTCTTTATTTTATGGGGCAATCATGCGATTAATGTTGCTAAAAATGTGAACAATCCTAAACACTTATTGATTAAAGGCGTCCATCCATCACCACTAGCAGCAAGAGGCGGTTTCTTTGGAAGCAAACCTTTTTCAGAAACCAATACGTTTTTAGAAAGTAAGGGACGCGGCGCCATTCAGTGGCAATTAAATGAAATAGCCGATTGATTAATGTCAATGAACAATCAGCTAAGTTGGAGTACTTTTAACTGCTCAGCTTAGCTGATTTTTTTAATTTACAAAAATATAAATCTTATCATGAAACCGACACTTAACTCAATGGTGCACCTATCTAGCCAGTAAAAAAATCATTCATTCTGAATAGAAAAATCTTTGCCTTTCTTATATAATAGAAGAAAAGGAGTGAAAACATTGATGGAAAATGTAAGTATTGGCATAAGTTCAATCATTGTTGCTGCATTTATTTTTTATTTCGTGATTAAAGGAGCTGTGAAAAAAGCTTTAATTGAAGTCAAGGCAAATGAACAAGAATTAATACTGAAATATCGAGCAGATGAAATGGGAGACAAAGTGGCATTAAAAGCTGGCTTTACAGATGGTGATTATTTTAAAGGAATCGCTAAAGAAGCAAAAGAATCTTTCCAAAAAGAGCGTCGCGACATTAGTGAGCAGTGTAGTGCTATCTATTTAAGCAATAAAACAGATGAAGAAAAATATGCTACATATCGAGAGTTATGGCAACAGCTTGTTGAAATTGACCAGCGTGTTGCAGGGCAAAAAGAACTAGAAGAAGATGTGAAGAAATAAAGAATAGGCTTATGAGGATTCCCATCCCATAAGCCTATTTCTTTATACTATCAATTTTTAACTTAAGGTATAATGAGATAACACAAGAGACAAAGGAGCACAGAAGATGACAATCAGCCAAAGTAAAAAAGAATACTTACGCCGGATTTACCAAGTCCAAGATCATATTGAAGCCCACCTTTCAGAAACACTGGATTTAGAAGAACTAGCAGCGGTTGCAGGCTTTTCGAAGTTTCATTTTCACCGTATATTTAAAGCCCTCATAGGAGAATCACTCTTCCAATATGTGACCCGCCTAAAGCTAGAACATGCAGCCAATATGCTGATGCATCGTCCAGATATGACCATTACAGAGATTGGACACTATCTGGGATTTACCGATTCAGCTATTTTTTCCAGAGCCTTTAAAAACTACTATCAGCAAAGCCCAACAGCCTATCGCAATCAGAAGAGCAAGAAATGCAAAGCCGATACCAAAAAATCCATCTACAATAGAGGTGTACCCAAACAAACCGACAAAAAGCCACCACAATCTCCTTTAGGAAAAGTAAGCATTGTCAGCTTAGCAGAAATGCAAGTTGCTTATGTTCGCTATATTGGTACCTATGAGCAATTAAGTCAGGTATATCCTAGCTTGATTCACCAATTATTTCAGCAGGCACAAGCCCAGCAATTACTCATTGAAGGAGAAACCAAACTACTCTGTATGTATCATGACCACCATGACTTTACAGAAGATTATCAGCTAAGAAGTAGCTTATGTATTACACTCCCAAACGATGCTGTTCTTCAAACAGATAGTGATCTTGGGAAAATGGTGATATCAGGTGGCAAATATGCTGTTGGTCATTTTGAACTTTTCCCCTATGAATATCGTCAAGCTTGGGATTATTTATATGGAGAATGGTTACCTAATAGTGGCTATCAGCCTAGTGATACAGCACCTTTTGAAATGTATTTAAATGATCCAAGTACACATCCAGAAAATAAACATCTTGTGGCAATCTATTTTCCAATTGCTGCCCTGTAAATGGCGGTTTTTTGTCAAAATTTTTTGGGAAAAAAGACTAGATGAGGTGATGAAATGAAAGCAATTAACATTAAAGGAGCCAAGGTCCATAATTTGAAAGAAATTGATGTCACCATTCCTAAGAATAAGCTTGTTGTGGCAACAGGTGTCAGTGGCTCAGGTAAATCCAGTTTAATGTTTGATCTTGTTTTTGAAGAAGGACGTAAGCAATACTTGCAGTCTTTAGGTATGCTTTCAGATATGGAAGAAGAGCATAAATTTAATCAAATCACAGGAATTGGCCCAACTATTGCGGTAAAGCAAGGAATCATTCGTCAAAGCAATCCACGCTCAACTGTTGGTACAAGAACTAATTTATGGCAAATGCTAAGCTTACTTTATGCCGGGGAAGGCTGTATGCGTTGCTCAGTTTGTGGTCATCTGACAGATCATCAGCTATTATGTCCTCATTGCGGACAAACGGAAGCACGCTTAAGTCCGAGCTGTTTTTCGCCAAATACACCAAATGGGATGTGCTTAACCTGCTCTGGTAGAGGTAGCTATTTTGAAATCAATCTAGCTAACCTGCTGCCGGATAGAAGTATCACTTTAGCTCAGCTTTATGAAGAATTAGGAATTACACCTGGCTATTTAAGTCTACTTCGTAAAAGACAGGGTGCTTATTTTGATACGCCATTTTCAGCCATTCCAGAAGAGTTTCAAAATGAAATTATCTATGGAAAATATGAAAATGGTAAGCGTAGCTATTGTGTACTTCAAATGTTTGAGGCACGTTATCAAAAAAATGAAGAGGTAGCAGACATCTATACAAAGGTTACCTGCTCTGATTGTGAGGGTTTTCGTGTTGGGGAAGAGGCACGTCAGGTTTTGCTAGGTGGGAAGCATATTGGTGAACTAGGCTTAATGACCCTTTCTGAATTAGCCTCTTTTCTGCGGGAAATAAGAGAACAGGTTTCCTTAGCTACTTTTAGTCAAAACTTATTAACGGAGCTATCAGCTAAATTGAAGCATTTACTTAAATCGCATTTAGGTCATCTTTCTTTATACCGCGAGATGCCTACCCTAAGTGGTGGCGAGATACAGCGGCTCTTTTTAAATGTTCATTTAGATTCGCAAATGGATTCCTTGATTTATGTCTTAGATGAACCAACAGCGGGGCTCCATGAATCAGAAAAGCTGGCAATTTTACAAGCAATAAAAGAGTTAAAAGAATTAGGTAATACTGTGATTGTGGTAGAGCATGATCAAAATACGATTCAAATGGCGGATCATATTATTGATATTGGGCCAAAAGCTGGGATAAGTGGTGGAGAGGTTGTCTATCAAGGCGATGTAGCAGGTTTGCTACAATGCGAGGCTTCCATCACTGGTCAATACCTGTCTGGGAAAATTCCAATGCCTACCAGAAAATCAAAAAAAGTCGTCCCACAACAAAAGCAGCTTATCATCCATCATGCTAAAGTGAATTATTTAAAGGATTTAACTGTTTCGATTCCTTTAGGCGTAATGGTAGGAATTGCCGGGAAATCAGGTAGTGGAAAAAGCTCCTTGATTGCTGCAACCCTATTGCCACAACTTAAAGCTGCTAGTCGCAGGCAGATGAATAGTGATTCTTTAGAAGGTGCTGCACTGTTGGCAGGATATGCTGAAATTTCTCAAGCGCCGATTGGGCGAAATATGAACTCAAATCCAGCTACCTATCTTGGTATTTGGGACAAAATCCGTCAGCTATTTGCTGAACAACCTGCTGCGAGAAAGCAGCACTATACAGCAGGTCATTTTTCCTTTAACCGCGCGGGTGCTTGCGTGACTTGTGGTGGTAGCGGACAGGAGACGATTTGGCTAGGTGGTCAGATGAATCTTGAAAAAGTCTGTCCGGACTGTAAAGGGAAAAGATTTAATGCTGAGACTTTAGCCATCACTTATCAAGGGAAAACGATTGCTGATATTTTGGAAATGAGTGTCACAGAAGCTGTGGACTTTTTCTCAGACCATCCTGGGGTAATTTCAACACTAACCGTTATGGAAAAAATTGGCATGGGTTATATTAAATTAGGGCAGCCGACACCAACTTTAAGTGGTGGAGAAGCACAAAGAATTAAGCTGGCTAAAGAGATTGGGCGTAAGCGTAAAGGTCATATTCTTTATATCTTGGATGAACCGACAACAGGATTGAGTTTATATGATATTGCGAAATTACTTGAATTATTGGATGAACTTGTTGCGACAGGTAATTCTGTTGTAGTGATTGAGCATGATCCTGAGGTTTTAAAGGTTTGTGATTGGCTGATTGAGCTTGGGCCAGAGGGTGGAGCAGCAGGTGGTTATCTTGTTGCAGAAGGAACACCTGAAAGCTTAATAGAAAATCCTGCATCGATTACTGGGAGGTATTTATCATGAAAAAAGTGACGCCAGAACAGATTGGTATGAGTAGTGAAGAGCTTTCAAAACTTGAAGGGGTAATCAATACAGAATACCGCAATTTGACAGGTATTGTGATTGCCCGAAAAGGCCAGCTTGCTTATGAACATTATCTTAATGGGGTAACTGCCAAAGCACCTCAGAAGGTTGCTTCTGTTACTAAAAGTGTGATTTCAGCTTTGATAGGCATAGCTATTGATCAAGGCTTGATTGAAAGTGTGGACCAAAAGGTGTTAGCTTTTTTTCCTGAATATATTGTCCATCCTGCTGAAATCCAGAAAAAAGCTGTGACCATTAAGCATTTACTGACAATGACTGCACCTTATGCTTTTAGAAACTACCACGAACCTTTTGAACGCTTGTGTAGGCAACCTGATTGGGGGAAGTTTACATTAGACTTACTTGGTAAAAATGGTCAGATTGGTGCGTTTAAATATGCCACTTCAGGTGCACACTTACTTTCTATCATTTTAACTAAGGCAACGGGGAAAAGTGCAAGGGAGTTTGCAAATGAGTTTTTATTTAAACCAATTGGTATGAGAGAAATTCCTGATTACAAGATGACAGGCTTTGGTTATGAGGAGCTTTTTGGTGAAAAGGTGCGAGGTTGGGTAAAGGATCCTCAAGGACATACAACTGGTGGTTGGGGTTTGACAACAACTGCTCAGGATATGGCACGTTTTGGGATGCTTTATTTGAATCAAGGTAAATGGGAGGGAAAGCAAATTATTTCTAAAGAGTGGGTACAGGATTCTATTAAAATGACCCCACATCATTATGGCTATTTATGGTGGTTAGAAGCTGAACCTTTTGAGACATTTGCAGCCTTAGGGGATGGAGGTAATATGATTTATTGTGTCCCCAAGGAAGAATTGGTTGTAGCGATTACCTCTGATTTTATACGTCAGCCAAAGGATCGTATTGCATTAGTGAAGGATTATATATTGCCTGCAATATTAACAGAATAAGCCAAGCTCATTGTTATCATTAGATAGCAGTGGGCTTTATTTTTATCCTAAAATAGCTTTCAGAATATGCTATGATGAAATAAAATACCCTTCCGTACAAATTTTACATAGTCGCAATTGCAACAAGTTGAAACATCCTCGTCAAAACTTCATGAAATGATTTGTCATGTTCATTAATGGTTCCTCTCGTTATAATCAAAGTGTAATCAATGATATCGCTTACATCAAATGCGAAATACCATTAAATGGAGGTTAGAAAACTAGGATAGGACGTGTGTTAAACATAAGTAGTATCCGTTTATTTCAGCAATGTTATGAACGTATTCTCTCCACATACGCCCTAAAGATAGGATGTGGTTATCATTCAATTAAACAAAAGGCAAGTTCAATTTATTTCAATCTTACGCAAACAAAAAGGGTATCAAACAGCCAAAGAGTATGCAGCAGTATTGAATGTTTCAGAGCGCACGATTCATTCTGATTTAAAAATAATAGAAGAGCAGTTAAAGCCACAAGGGATTCAGCTAGACAAACGCCCAGGCATTGGGATTGGCTTAAAGAAGCTTGAAACACAGCCTATTCAAGCAGCACCAAAGCTTGAAGTAGATACTTTCTCAACAGCAGGCCGTAGAGAAAAGATGATGGCACTCCTTTTATTTCAACAACAGAAAGTGACATTTGAGCAGCTTTCTGAAACCTTTATGGTCAGTAAAACTTCTATTAAAAATGATTTAAGCTTTGCAAAGAAAAAATTAACAAATGGCAATCATTTAACTTTAATCAGTGATGGACAGGGAACAAGATTGGCTGGCAGTGAGGAAGATTTCCAGAAAGCCTATCTAGAATTTAATCATTATCTCTTTGAAAAATTTGCTTCCCAGCTAGAGGTAGATGAGGAAAAAAGATTGGCACGATTAAGTGCTTATTATGGAGAAGATCTTGTCAAAACCTGCGTTAGAGTCTTGTATGCTTATATCAAAAACAATGTAACAGTCATTGCAGAGCATTATGTATTCAATGTTTTAAATCGATTGATTATTTTAGTTTATCGCATGCAGCATCAAACACCGGTAGTAGGAAACCAGCCTGCTGTTCCAACAGCGGAGCCTAAAGTCTTCTTTGAAGAAAGTGCAGAACAGATGCTGAATAAAATTTCCTTAAGATTGAATGTGACTTATACCAAACAAGATGTGGCTTATTTATCAAAATATTTACTCTCAAATCGCTTTGAACCTTTTCCAAAAGAGGCAAATGATGATGCTTTTGTAGAAAAAATCATCGCTAAAGTAGGGGATTCCTTAAATATGGATTTCACACAGGATGCAAAGCTACAAGAACAGCTAAAAACACATATTCCACCGATGATTTATCGTTTGAAGTCAAAAGTTAAAACAGACAATCCTTTTATTCATCAAATCAAAAATGAATTTGCTTTAACCTTCAATGTCATTTGGGTTGTACTAAGTGAATATGAAGAAGCATTAAATGTTGCCTTTAATGAAAATGAAATCGGTTTCTTAACGATTTACTTTCAATCAGCCATTGAGCGGACGAAATTAAGCAAAAAAATCTTAATTGTCTGTCCAATGGGCATTGCGACATCGGAATTATTAGTCAATCGTATTAAAAATGTGTTACCTTCCTTTGACATGATGGAAGTTGCTTCTATTAGAGAAGTCCCACAGCTAGATTTGGCGGACATTGATTTGATTATTTCAACAGTCCCTTTAACCGTACCAGAGAAAAAAGTCATTGTTGTCTCTCCCTTCTTAAATGATCAAGATATCAAAAATATTTCTGAAAGCTATCATCATCAATTTTTCTTATCGCAAGAAGGAACCGACGAGACACAAAAACTAAATCATTTAGGGAAATACTTAAAGGATGACTTGATCTTTTTTGATGAAAATTTTAAATCAAAAGAAGCCGTATTAGAAACCGTTGGGAAAAAATTGGTTGATCAACAATATGTTACAAAAAAATTTGTTGAAAGCCTTAAAGCAAGAGAAGAAATGGGGGGCACTGACTTACCAACAGGCGCTGCCATTCCCCATGGTAACCCAAAATTTGTGAAAGAAACAGTGATTGCTGTTGTCAGAAATAAAAAATATTTCAAATGGAATGAATATGCCGTTAAGACCATTTTTATTGTCTGTATTGCCGAAAAAGAGACAAAAGAAATTAGGAACATCCTATCTGATATTTATCAAATAGTTGAGCACAAAGATAATTTAAACCAGCTCTATCTCATGAGCAAAAAAGAAGATTTTAGAAAAATGATTGGATGTGATAAATGTGAGTAATGTTGCAAAGGATGTCATCAAAAAAGAAATGATTTTACTACAACAAGACGCTAAAACAAAAGAAGAGGTACTTCACTATTTGGTTGAAACTGCGGCAGAAAATCAATTGATTACAGCGCAACAACCCTTTTTAGAAGCCGTATTAAATCGAGAATCAGAAGTTCCAACAGCCATTGGCTATCAAATCGCCATCCCTCATGGGAAAAGTAGTACAGTTAGCGCACCATTTATTGGTTTCCTACAAACCAAAGAAGATTTTATTTGGACACAGGGACATGAAGAAGAAGTGAAGCTCATCTTTCTGATTGGGGTGCCGCTAGAAAATGAAAACAATATTCATTTAAAATTTATTTCTCAACTTAGTAAGAAATTGTTAGATGAAACCTTTAGAGCGCAATTACTCGCAATCACAGATGTAAACCAAGCTTATGAATTATTAAGTTCTATCACGATTTAAATTAAATATTGGCTAGCCTGTTCAGCTTTTATAATTAGGAGGAATAAACATGAAAGTAGTCGCAGTTACAGCTTGCCCAACTGGGGTAGCACACACTTATATGGCGCAAGAAGCCATTGAAAAAGAATGTCGTAAAAGAGGGTATGAAGTCAAAGTTGAAACCCAAGGCAGTATGGGGATCGAAAATGAATTAGAGCAAGAAGAAGTAGATGCAGCCGATATCGTGATTTTAGCAGTAGCGATTGGGATTGATGGTGAAGAACGTTTTGAAGAAAAAATGGATGCTGGAAAAGTCTTACAGGTTGATCCAGGAGAAGTAATTAAGCGTCCAGTTGAAACAATTGATGAGGCAGAAAAATTATAAACATTGGAGGATAAAAACATGGCAAAGAATAATAAAGGGTTGAAAGAGTTACAGAAAGCTTTTAATACTGGTGTTTCTTATATGTTACCTGCAGTTGTCGTTGGTGGGATTTTCTTAGCAGTTGCTTTAGCAACAGGAAAAGCAACTGATGCTGGGATGGAAATTACCAATCCATTTATGCAAAATCTAAATGATCTTGGTGTCGCTGGTTTTGCAATGATGATTCCCCTTTTATCAGGCTATATTGCGTACTCTTTAGCCGGAAAACCTGGGATTGCTCCAGCAATGATTTTAGGGTATGTAGCCAATAATCCAATTGGTGAGTCTCAAGTGAAAACAGGGTTTTTAGGCGCAATGATTATGGGTGTTGCAGTTGGTTACTTTGTGAAATGGTGTAAAACCTGGAAAGTACCAGCAACGATTAAAACCATTATGCCAATCTTAATTGTTCCAATTGTGACAACGTTTGTGTTAGGTGTCATTTATATTTACATTATTGCTGTTCCAATTGGTGCAGGTATGAACTGGCTAGTTGATGTACTTGGTAGTTTACAAGGTGGAAGTGCCATCTTACTTGGTTTAATTATTGGGGCAATGACAGCCATTGATATGGGGGGTCCAATTAATAAAACAGCAACAGCATTTACCCTTGCTTTAATGGCAGAAGGTATTTATGCACCAAATGGTGCCCATCGAATTGCAGTAGCGATTCCACCACTTGCTATGGCAATTTCAACTTTTATTGATCGCAAAAAATATACAGCAGAAGATCGAGATTTAGGGATTTCAGCCTTTTTCATGGGGTTAATTGGGATTACAGAAGGTGCAATTCCATTTGCAGTCAAAGATATTAAACGCGTCTTACCTGCTATTATTATCGGAAGTGCCGTTGGTGGTGCTTTAGGAATGATGAACAATGTTGAAGCCTTAGTCCCACATGGTGGCTTAATTATTCTTCCAGTTGTAAATGGTAAGTTATGGTATGTGATTTCAATGTTTATTGGTGTCTTTATCTCAGTAGCCATCTTGCATTTTACAAAACCAAATATTGTACAAGAAGGAAGCCAAAACGAAAAAAATATCGAAGCAACAAAATAACTGAATGGAGCTGAATGCAATATGGAAAAATTACCAATTAAAAAAGTCGTTCAAGGATTATTAACCTTACAAGAAACTGGCGAAAGTGCAACAATTTTAGGTATTGGACCCATGTCTAAAAACTGTGTGCAAGCAACACTAGAGCTTTCAAAGGAAGATGATTATCCAGTGATGTTTATTGCCAGCCGTAATCAAGTAGATGCTGATGAATTAGGCGGTGGCTATGTCAATGGCTGGAACCAATTTACCTTTGCCAAAGCTGTTGAAGAAGTCGCTACAGAAATTGGTTATGACAATCTTTACTATATGTGTCGCGATCATGGCGGACCTTGGCAACGTGACCAAGAAAGAAATGACCATTTACCCTTTGAAAAAGCGATGGAATTAGGTAAACAATCCTATGTAGCAGATATTGAAGCAGGCTTTGATTTATTAATGATTGATCCAACAAAAGATCCATTTGAAATTGGTAAAGTGATTCCTTTAGATACCGTTTTAGAACGTACTGTAGATTTAATTGAATTTTGTGAAAATGAACGAAAAGCCCGTAATTTACCAGAAATTGGCTATGAAGTGGGAACAGAAGAAACCAATGGTGGATTAACGTCAACTGAAACCTATGAAACCTTTATTTTACGCTTAAAAGAGGAATTAGAAAAACGCGGTTTACCAATGCCAACCTTTATCGTTGGACAAACTGGTACCTTAACGCGTAAAACTGAACAAGTAGGTACCTTCAATTTTAAAAATGCCTATGATTTAGCACAAATGGCCAAACAATATGGTGTGGGCTTGAAGGAGCATAATGGGGATTATTTAGATGATGTCACCTTGCTTGAGCATATTCCATCAGAAATTACTGCCACAAACGTAGCACCACAATATGGCACAGAAGAAACACGCGCTTATTTAAACTTAGCTGCTGTAGAAGCAAAATTAGTGGAAAATGGGTTAATTGAAACCCCATCAAATACACGTGAAGTGTTACTTGTTCATGCGATTAAGAGTGAACGCTGGAGAAAATGGATGGTGGGCGATCAAGTCAATTTAACCGTTGATGAAATCATGAAGGATGCTGCTTTATCAGAAGAAATCCTTGATATTGCAGGACACTATACGTTTAATGATGAAGCAGTAAAAGCTGAAATTGAGGTAATGTATAGCAACCTTGCGAAACATCATATTCATGGACAACGCTATGTCATCGACCATATTAAACGCCCAATTCGTGATTACGCTGAGTGTTATAACTTAAAAGGTGTTACGACACGTATTAAAAATTTAGGGTAAATAATAGCATAGAGGTAGGAAAAACGATTGTTCGTTTTATTCCTACCTCTTTTTTTGATTGCTTATTTTAGTCACAACTTATTTGTCTTTTTATCTGTTATTAACTGTCATATATGATCGCTAAATCATGTATCCTACGCTTTATTTCTTCACGGATATGTACCGGCTCTATGCACTCGCATTGATGACCAAAACTAAAAAGAATATTGTAGTAGTAGTCGTTCTCTATGAAAGGGAATTTAACAATGTAGTGCGCATCACCATCTGGGGAAAAGTGCTCATAAGTACAATGTTCAAGTACCCATTCCATGATAGATTGATGAATACGAAGGGTAATTCTTGTTTGCATCGTTGCCAACATATCCGTAAAATCTAACTGTGGTTTTTGATAATCACGTGGCATAAAAATGTCCTCTTGGATTTGTAAATCTGATAGGCGAGACAGTCTAAATAAGCGGAAATCATTTCTCTTTAAGCAATAGCCTTGAAAGTACCAATGACCACTTTTTAAGACAAGCTGATAGGGCTCAGCTGAACGGGTTGTTTTATTTTGATAACGGTCGGCATAGGAAAAAGAAAGGAGCTTTCTTTCCTGTAAAGCCGCTTTAATCATTTCTAAGTGAAGGTGTATATCCCTATTCCCCATCCATGGACTTAAATCAATCCAGAGCTGATTTGCTTTTAATTCAATCTCTTTTGCTCTGTCAGCAGGGATAAAACTTTTAACTTTTGCAAGCGTATTGATGAGGTCATCCCCTGGTAGCATATTTGACACATTCGAAAGTCCCATCAAGATAGCAGAAAGGTCAGTACTTGAAAAGACCTTATTATCCATTTTGTAATTTGGCATGATTTCAAAGCCACCTCCGACGCCTGAGGTTGAGCGAATTGGAATCCCCGCCATATTGATTGCATCGATATCGCGGTAAATTGTGCGAAGGGAAACTTCAAACCTATCTGCTAACTGCTGTGCACTGATCCGTTCTTTATCAAGGAGAATCATAATGATGCTAATCAGTCTTTCAAGTTTCATCAAACGCACAACCTTTCTTTTTTATTAGTGTATATTGTTGCCATACTGATGTCAACAATTGCATGATATGCTGATAAAGTAAAGAAAGGAGGAAATAGCATGCAGAAAAAAGCCTTAGTCATTATCGACATTCAAAATGATATCACAAAGAATTACAAAGAGATTATTGATTCAATTAACCAAGCAATTGATTGGGCAGTAGCTAACAAGATTCATGTTATTTATATCAGACATGAAAATTTATCAGCGGGGACAAGGACTTTTAAACCCAACACACCTGGGGCTGAATTAGCAACGGACTTAAAAATAGTAGCCAAAAATGTGTTTACAAAATATAAAGGAAATGCTTTAACGAGTGAAAAATTTACAGATTTTATTCGTGAAAATGAAATAGGTGAGTTCTACATAGCAGGAGCAGATGCTGCCATTTGTGTTAAATCAACCTGTTATAACCTATGCAAAGCAAATTATGCTGTCCATGTTCTAGCAGATTGTGTGACTAGTTATGATAAAAGAAAAATTGACGAAATGCTACACTATTATGAAAGTAAAGGTAGTCACATCATTCAGTTAAATGATTTGCTAGCAAATCATACCTTTGAAGTATAAAAATAAAAACAATGGAGGCGTTTTATGTTTACAATCTATCTTTATGTTCTTGATTCATTAGCAGACTGGGAAATCGGGTATGTTCTTTCAGAGCTAAATTCCGGTCGATTTTTCAAAAAGGGACATCACCAAGTCTCACTCAAAATGGTGAGTGATTCAAAAGAGCCAATCCATACAATGGGTGGTCTAAAAATAGTACCTGATTGCCTCATTGATGAGATGGTTGTGAGTGAAACAAGCATGCTGCTCTTACCAGGTGCAGATACATGGAATGAGCCAAAACATCAGGCAATCATCGAAAAAGCAAGCGAATGTCTTTCTTTAGGTGCGACGGTCTGTGCAATTTGTGGCGCTACTGCTGCACTGGCTAATGCTGGGCTATTAGATAACCGCTCACATACTAGTAATGGACCAGGATTTCTTGAAATGGTTTCTCCTAGTTATAAAGGTCAAAGTTTTTATCTAGATCAGCCATCTGTAGTGGATCATAACCTGATTACTGCAAGCTCTACTGGCGCTTTGTTGTGGACAAAGCAAATCATTGAGCGTTTAGGTGTTTTTCAATCAGATACATTAGCATTTTGGTATGATTATTTTAGGACTGGTGACGCCCAACATTTCTTTGCGCTCATGCAAACTTTGCCAGCTAACAATGAAAGCTGATAGTTCTTTAAAATCACTAGAAATGTACACAATCAGATAGTGAAAAATTCGCTTCATTAGATAGAATCATTGCGAACAAATCATTTCCTCTCAATTAGCTTGACTCTAACATCATTGGAGGGTTTAAGCTAATGATAGAGGAGGTTGATGGAATGAAATTATTAAAGCTACCGCATCAAATAGCAGACTATCGTTGTCCGGTAAATGGCATTTGTGATATTTATGAATGGAAAACAGGACAAAGAATACCAGAAGGTTTACTCTTTGATAGTCATGTAGGATTTAGCTGTATTTCTAATCGTAGCAATGAAATAAAGAAAATGCTGTTTTTCACAGGACAGCATGGTGTAGGAAGAAGGCAATATGAGTTTTGGCAGCAACATATAGGGTTCAAACTCATTACTGGAGAAGGCAAAACCTTTAACCATACATTAAAAACCATCAAATCATTGGTCGATCAAGAAATTCCTGTTTTATTATTTGGGTTGGATATGTTCTACCTACAATACCAAAAAAAATTTTATCAAACCAGCCATATTCCTGATCATGTGGTGATGATGGTAGGATATGATGAAGAGACTGTGATTGTCCATGATAATTCAGAAGACTATCCAGTCAAAATTCCAATTGCTCATTTAGAAAAAGCGTGGCAAGATGAGGGCACAGGATTAAGTAAAAAGAATGCATATTTTGGCATTGATATGCAAGCTCCTGAAAAGAGTATTCCACTGATTTTAAAGCAGGCATATCAACAATTAGCAGAAGAATATTTAAGACCAAAAGTCAGCTTATTTGGTGTCAAAGCCGCACAACGAGTTATTGCTGAAATAGGGGATTGGCAAAAACAATATGCTAAACAAGATTTAAAGCAAATCTATGATTTTATCATCCTATTAACAGGCAGTATGCTACCAGAATCTTATGAAAGCCTGATGACCCAAAGCTTAGGCTTCAAAAATCCTCATCAAGCAATGAGAGATCAGTTTGCTGCTGCACTTGTGGAATATGCACCTCTTTATGGCAACCAAAATTGGCTGAAAGCGGCTACTTTGTTTGCAGAAAGTGGACTTGCAATCCAACAATTTGTGGCTACTTGTATAGCGGCCATCAAAGCAGACCATTATGAGGTTTCATCGGTACAAATCGAGCTGTTACAAAGAATTCAATTACTTGAAACGGAAGCTTTAACTTGGCTTTCAAAATAATAAAAAAAGTATCTGGTGGGAAGTCCAGATGCTTTTTTATTCGTCTACCCCATGCTCAAAATACTGCAAAATTTCCTCTAAAACAAAATCTTCAGAATGTAAGTAATTGGCCTTTTTCTGTCGACAAACAGTGACCTTCCAAGACAACGGATGTTGAATCCCTAAAGCTTGATAATCCTTTTGCTGGACAAAATCTTTAATGGGGGCAGGTAAAATGGTAATGAAATCTGTTTCAAGTGTGGTTTTTAATAAGAAATCCCAAGCACCTGATTGAATTTTGACATTAGGCTTTAAGTTCAACTTTTGAAAATAACTCATCACAAGATGATTGATCATAAAAGTATCATCAAATAATGCCAAAGGTGCTTTTGCTAATTGTTCCCATGAAATCATTTTTTGCTGAGCAAGTGGGTGCTGAATACTCATAAAAGCATCTAGCTCATCCTCAACAATGACATATTCTTCAATATTCGCAATTTCTGTTGGTTGTAGCAAAATAGCCAAATCAATTTCATTAACCAACAACATTTTTTTTAATTCATGTGCGCCAGCTTCTACAATTTCAATTTTAATTTCAGGATGCTTTAAAATAAAAGTTGAAATAAAATGAGCAAAAACAAGAGATAAAATCAATGGTGGAATACCAATCACAATCTTTCCTTGAATCAAACTATTTTTTTCCTCTAACTGTCTCATCATCTCATCATATGTAGCAATCACATCTAGCGCTTGTTCATAAAAAGCTTCTCCAACCGAGGTTAAGGAAGATATTCTTCCTTGCTTTCTAATGAATAGCTCCACATTTTCTTCCGCTTCAAAAGTTTTAATCATCTTACTTAAAGCCGGCTGTGATAAATGCATTTTCTTCGCAGCAATGGATAAATTATTATTTGAATGAACAATGGTCACAAAATATTTTAGTTGCTTAATATCCATAAAATTCCCTCCTTAATTTTCTTTACCCTATAACTTTAACACATAGGTCATATAAAAAAGAAGTCTTAGACAGTTTTTTGAAAAATTGTTATGATGAACCTATAGAAAAGCTGTAAGCGCTTTAGAAAAAAGTAACGGAGGAACGTCATGAAAGTCATTAAAAAAGAAGAATTAAGCAACTTGATAAAGAGTAATCAAACGTTGATGATTGGCGGTTTTATGTCAATTGGTATTCCTGAAACAATTGTAAATTATCTTTCAGAAATGCCAATACAAGACTTAACAATTATTACAAATGATACTGGCGTTTTAAAGAATCCAGTTGATGAACAAATTGGTGTAGGTAAATTGCTATTACATAAAAAAGTACAAAAAGTTATTGCTTCACACATTGGAATGAATGCAGAAACAGGGAGACAGATGATTGCCAAAGAAATTGAAGTTGAGCTGATTCCTCAAGGAACATTGGCAGAACGGATTCATGCAGGTGGCGCTGGTCTAGGTGGTATTTTAACCCCAACAGGTTTAGGAACCATTGTCCAAGAGGGGAAAGAGGTCATCACAGTAGATGGTCAAGAGTACCTTTTAGAAAAACCACTACAAGCAGATGTGGCTTTGATTAAAGCGCATAAAGCAGATACTTATGGCAACTTAGTTTATCATCAAGCCGCACGAAACTTTAACCCTGTCATGGCTTTAGCAGCAAAAACAGTGATTGTTGAAGTGGATGAATTGATTGAGCTAGGCGAATTAAACCCAGAAGAAGTGATTACACCTTTTATCGTTGTGGATAAAATTTTAGTGAAGGAGGACTAAGCATGTCTAATCAGCAGTTATCAACCAAAGAGAAAATTGCAAAACGCGTAGCAAAAGAATTTAAAGATGGCGATGTGGTTAACTTAGGAATTGGTATGCCAACATTAGTTTCAAATTATATTGATCCTAACATTTCAGTTTTTGTACAATCAGAAAATGGTGTAGTTGGTGTGAGTAAAGCATCAGCAACAGAAAAATCCCCTAACCTAGTCAACGCAGGAGGCGCGCCAGTTGGTATGATTAAAGGCGGTGTCTTCATTGATAGCCTGACATCCTTTGCCTTAATTCGAGGAGGCCATATTGATGCAACAGTCCTTGGTGGTTTACAAGTAGACCAAGCAGGTAATTTAGCCAACTGGATGGTTCCTGGAAAAATGGTTCCTGGGATGGGTGGCGCCATGGATTTAGTCGCTGGCACCAAAAAAGTGATTATCGCCATGGAACATGTCAATAAAAAGGGCGAGGCTAAGATCCTCAAGGAATGTACTTTACCTTTAACCGCTCAAGGTGTGGTTTCCATGATTATTACGGAGTTAGCAGTATTTGAATGTGCAAATGGCCAATTGACATTAACTGAAATCAGCGAAGATAGTCATTTGGAAGAAATAAAAGCAAAAACTGAAGCAACCTTTGTTGTTTCCGAAAAACTACATAAGCATAAAGGAGAGTAGCATGATGAGAGAAGTTGTAATAGTGAATGCTGTTAGAACACCAATTGGCACTTTAGGTGGCCTATTATCGCAATTTTCAGCAGTCGATTTAGGTGTCAAAGCAGCTCAAGGCCTGTTTGAAAAAATAGACATTGATCCAGCTATCATTGAAGAAGTGATTATTGGAAATGTTTTATCAGCAGGAAAAGGACAAAATGTGGCGAGACAAATTGCCATCAATGCAGGTATTCCAAGTAGCACACCAGCTTATACTGTAGGAAATGTCTGTGGTTCAGGCTTAAAAGCAGTGATTAATGGTGCACAAGCCATTTTAGCTGGAGACCGAGATGTCGTTTTAGTTGGAGGCAGTGAAAGTATGAGCCAAGCTGCTTATGTTTTACCCAATGCACGCTTTGGCAAACGTTTAGGACATGACCAGATGATTGATACGATTTTATCTGATGGCTTAACAGATGCTTTTACAGATATTCATATGGGCATCACAGCAGAAAATCTTGCAGAAAAATTTGCAATTAGTCGCGTTGAACAAGATGAATTTGCCATTAGCAGTCAAGAAAAAGCTGTTGCAGCCACTAAAAATGGATTGTTTAACAATCAAATTGTCCCAATCAGTATTGAAAGAAGAAAGCAACCAACTGTTGTTATGACTGAAGATGAGGGACCAAGAGCAGGTTTAACGACCGAAAAACTTGGGAAGTTACGCGCTGTTTTTAAAGAAAATGGCACAGTAACCGCTGGAAATGCTTCAGGTATTAACGATGGTGCAGCCATGCTGTTATTAATGAGCAAAGAAAAAGCAGAAGCCCTGAATTTACCCTATATGGCTGCAATAAAAGGCTATGCCTTTGAAGGGGTTGACCCAGAAATCATGGGCTATGGACCAGTTGTATCAACAAAAAAAGCTTTAGAAAAACTGGATATGACGATTTCAGACATTGATTTGGTGGAATCAAATGAAGCCTTTGCTGTACAATCTCTAACAGTTGCCAAAGAACTGGGACTGGATTTAGCAAAAACCAATATTCATGGTGGTGCGATTGCCTTAGGACATCCAATTGGTGCTTCCGGTGCACGTATTTTAACAACCTTAATTCATGGAATGGAAGAACAGAATGCTCAAACAGGTTTAGCAACCTTATGTGTTGGTGGCGGTATGGGTGTCTCTGTCATTGTAGAAAGACAGGTGAATAACTAATGGAAATCTTAGCTGTTGTAGGAGTGATACTGGCTACGGCCTTGATTATCTACCTTTCCTTAAAAGGGTTTAATATCCTAGTCATCGCACCAATTTGTGCGTTACTAGTGATGATTACCAATCAAATGCCAATTCTTGATAGCTTATTAAAAGGCCCAGCTTCATTTATGGGTGGCTTATCTGGCTTCGTTGCGTCATTCTTTATTATCTTTTTACTAGGCTCTGTCTTAGCAAAATATATTGAAGAAAGTGGTGCAGCCAATGCCATTGCCAATGGTATTTTAAAACTAACTGGAACAGAAAAACCTTATTCTGTATTAGTTGCAATCTTCTTAATGAGTTTACTACTCACTTATGGCGGTGTGAGCCTCTTCGTGGTATTATTCGCAGTTGTTCCATTAGCTAGAACCTTATTTGAAAAATTAAACATTCCTTGGCGCTTGATTATTACGCCTTATTTCTTAGGTGTAGCAACTGTCACAATGACCATGATGCCAGGAACACCAGCGATTCAAAATGTCATTCCAACAATGACTTTAGGTACAACTTTAACAGCTGCACCTTTAATCGGAATCGTCGCATCAATTGTAGTAACTATTTGGGGCTTATGGCGTATGAAGAAGGAATTAAATGTCGCTTTAGCAAATAATGAAACCTTTGATAAAAAATATGCCAAAAAAGAAGACCAAAAAGAAGAACGTAAGCAACCAAACTTATTTATTAGCTTATTACCTTTAGTTTCACTAATTGTGATCATTTTTGTCGGAAGTTTCTTAAAAGTCAGCAATATAATTATTCCAGCATTAATGATTGCCATTATTTTATCAGGAATTTTATTCCATCCATTTATAGATAATCAAAAACAAATCTTAAATCTTGGTGCAACAGGTGCGATTTCACCAACTGTCTTTTCAGCTGCTGCTGTTGGATTTGGTTCAGTTGTTGCTGCAGCACCAGGTTTCCAAACGATTTTGGAAGCCATCCAAAGTATCCCTGGAAATCCATTAATCAGCCTATCTGTGTTAACAGGTGCAATGGCAGGGGTAACCGGTTCATCATCAGGAGCATTAGGGATTATTATGAATAACTTTGTGCAACCTTATGTTGAAATGGGACTTGAGCCAGATGTCATCCATCGCTTATCAGCAATTGCTTCAGGTGTCTTAACTTGTCTCCCACAATGTGGTGCATTGCTTTCAATGTATGCATTAACAGGATTGACGCATAAAGAAACGTATAAAAATCTTTTTGTTTCAGTAGTTGTAGGTAGCTTTTTAGCCTTTATTGCGGCCTACTTAGTAGCGGTTTTATTTTAATACAATATAAATCATTTTGGTCGCGTCTGAAAAGTTCTGATAGTATGGTAGTTTTCAGATAAGACCTCATTATTAGGAGGAAAAAAACATGAAATTTGTCGATTTAAGTACAGCTATTGAAAGTAACTTACCATCAGATCCAGTAGGGATGATTCCGGAGATTGATTATCAAAGTCATTCAGACCAAATTGATTATATGCTTAGCTTTTTTGGGAATGCTACAACAGATGATCTTCCAGGTGGTGTCGCTTGGGCACTCGAAAATGTTCAGTTAACAACACATGCAGGAACCCATTTGGATGCACCTTATCATTATCATCCAACAATGAATAATGGCGAACGTGCTTGGACAATTGATGAAGTTCCTTTAGAATGGTGTTATGGAGATGGTGTCGTTGTTGATTTTACTGATAAGCCAGATGGCTCAGCCGCAACAATTGAAGATTTTGAAAAAGAATTTAAACGATTAAACTATACGTTAAAACCTGGTGATATTGTATTAGTAAATACAGGTGCTTCTAAAAAATGGGGAACCATTGAATACCTATCTGCTGGTTGTGGTATGGGGAGAGAAGTAACATTATGGTTGATTAACCAAGGAATCCATGTCATGGGAACAGATGCATGGAGCTGGGATAGACCATTAAAATTGGTAGGACAAGAATTTGATGAAACGGGTGATAAAAGTATTATTTGGGAAGGTCACTTTGCAGGAATAGAAAAAGCTTATTGCCATATTGAAAAATTAGCAAACTTAGATCAAGTACCTGCAACAGGATTCAAATTCAGCTGTTTCCCAGTGAAAGTAAAAGCAGCAAGCGCAGGCTGGATTCGTGCTGTTGCAATGATTGAAGACTAGAAAGGACTGACTCAATTGAAAAATAAAGTAATCATTACTGTTGCGACAACTGGTGGCTATACAAGCAAAGCGCATAATCCAAATGTGCCATTAACACCAGTAGAAATTGCAGATGAGGTCTATAAATGCTATCAAGCAGGCGCAGCAATTGCGCATATTCATGTGCGCGATGAAGATGGCAATCCAACCATGGATTTTGCTAAATTCAAAGAAACTGTCGATTTAATTAGAGCAAAATGTGATATTGTGATGAATATTACCACATCAGGTGGTACAGGATTTAATGATGATGAACGTATGAAACCCTTTGCTGAATTGCTACCAGAAATTGCTAGCTATGACTGCGGTACTATGAACTGGCAGCATCAAACTATTTTTGAAAATAATCCAGCCTTTTTGGAAAAACTAGGACATAAAATGCAAGAAGTCAATGTGAAGCCAGAAATTGAAGTTTTTGATCCAGGTATGTTATATACAGCCTTACATTATGTCAAAACGGGTGTCTTAAAAGAGCCATTACACTTCCAATTTGTCTTAGGCGCACCAGGCGGGATTGCAGCAACTGTTGAAAATCTTGTTTATCTAAAAAGCTTATTACCAGAAAATGCAACATGGAGTGCCTTTGGAATTGGAAAAGAAAGTACCCCCATTTTAATGACAACCTTAGCTCTAGGTGGCCATGTTCGTGTTGGAATGGAAGATAATAGCTACTTATTTAGAGGGAAACTAGCAGATTCTAATGTTGATTTTGTAGAGCGTGCCAAAACATTGATTGCAGAGCTTGGCAAAGAAGTTGCGACCCCTAATGAAGCAAGAGCGATTTTAGGATTAACGAAAAAAGTATAGGTTTAAAAGAGTGAATCATTTCCTACTTGATGATTCACTCTTTTGATATGTTGCTAAAGGGAAATTTGAAAAACCTTAAGCTGCACTAAATTTTTAATATTTCATCCAGTCTCAATATTTTTAGAAAATCAAAAAATATTATTAAAATATCTTATTTATTTCTTTTTGAGGCTGAATGATATATTTTTTTGTTTTATCTAATAAATAAAGAAAGAAATGCTATTTATTTGGTAAAAATAAACGATTGACAGCAGCATTTAAGTCTATATAATATAGTTTGCAAGTAACATCTGTTACTTGCATCTAGTAATTCCTATTCTTTTAATATGTATATCTAAACTTTAGAATGTTGCAACAGCAATGTTTTGAAGTTTTTTTTGCCATCTATCAAAAAAATGAAAAAAACAGATGTTTTTTTCACATTTATAAAGGAGGCAAAAATAAAATGAATAAAAAAAGATTAAAAATAAGTGCTATTCTTTTTTTTATGGTTATCACAATATTTTATATTACATCTGATATAAAAAAAGCACCTATATTGGCTAAACAAAATCAAGCAATTGTGTTAAACGAAGGTGAAGATACAGAATTTACAGTACCAAAAGATGCTATGAAAAAAGGCAATGATGTAGAAGGTTCGCTCCTAGCACCTGAGTATCAAAATTACTGGCAAAATGAAGCCTCTCTAAATGGTCTGAAAAAGTTGAATTTAGCTTCTATTAGCACACAAAAGCAAGAAAGGGTTTTTGGCATGAAACGAACAACGAATGGTCACAATGTATTTGTTGTCTCGAGACTTGATAATAATATAGGAAGTTATTCAGGATTTTGGATTAACGTCTTTAACGATGAAGGTGAATTAACAGATACAATTGCACCTATGATTTATAGAAAGGATCAAATGCTTGGGAAAAGTACCAACCCAAATGATGTCTCGTTAAATTTTGATACAGGAAATACAACATACTCTGGAATTTTTGAGGTTTCAGAAAATGATGTTACATTAGTTTATACATCACAAAATGAAATTCCAGCCGGTCAATCTGTGGAGCGATTAAAAGAAGTTAATTTTACAATTGATAATGATGGAAAAATAGTAATGGATAACTATTCAGATGAAAATATAAAAAGGCGTACTCCAAATGATATATTTTACAATATCAATAATATTTTTGCTTCAAGTAAGTTATACAATACAGATGAGTTTGTTAGTTTATCTCAAGCAACTTCTATACCTTCAGAGGGGGATTATAATGGCCCACAGAATAGAAATTATGTGATCAATACCTTTGCAATTGATCCAGAAACTGGGCATTTTAAATGGAGTTTAGATACAAAGGAAGTAGTTTTGAAATTTAATAAAAAAGGTTATAGAGAATTCAGTCCATTTTCTAATGTAGTTAAGTTATTTGGCAAAAATGGTCAGTCATATTACTTAACTTCTTTATACGCAGGTGAAAATTTACAAAAGTCTCATATTTCAGCTTATTTATTCAATGAAGATGGTTCTTATGTAGATGAAGCTATCATGTTTGATATACGATATAAAAATGCGCAATATCAATTGCTTCCCAATTTAACCACAAAATCCAAAGCTTATTACATTGGCTCTGATTTATCAGGAGAACAACCGACTACCCTATTTAGTATTGATGTCTCAGGAGAAAAACCAGTATTTAAAGCAGAAAAGAAATGGTCACCAGGCCTATACATGAACTTCGTTTATTCTCATGAAACTGATGGAAATAAGTTTTATAATTACTTTGCTTATACGAGTAAAGCTGTAGATGAATTTAAAGGATATAACTCGGGTATTTTTTATGGACTTTTAGATGATAATTTTAATATTTTGTCTAAGCAATACGCTAAAATAGAAGATGGAATGGGAATTTCTGTAAACAATTTAATTGCTACAGAAGATAAGTACATTGTTTCAGGGGTTACTAATTCAAAGACATTTTCTAACGAACCTAGCTATGGTTGGCAAGATAAATTACCAGGTAATACTGGAAATGCCTATTTTGGTTCATATTTGAGATCAAATGATTTTTCTCCTTTATTAACTGTTTTGCCTCAAAAAGTGATTAACTTAAGTAATGAAAATGTAGAAGAAAAGTTGTTTGAAGGAGTAACTGTTTTTGATAGCTATGATTTAGATCCAAATGGTGCAAATTTAGATAGGGATTTTTTGAAAAAAAGAGTGAATCGGAATCCGAAGACATTAAAAGATGGAAAATATGCAGCAATAGATTGGAAAAAATTAGGTTATACAGAAAATAAACCAGGGCCAAACAATGTGACTTATTTTATTGCTGATTCAACTGAAAATGTTACATCTAAAAGTGTTAGTATTCATAATATTACCAATCAAACTATCAAACAAGAAGAAGTCTATTTCGATGCTCAAAACTTTAGTGTCCTACTCAAAGATGTTCAAACAGCTATTCCAGATGAAGCTACTTTCAAAGAATTGGCAGAAACGATGAGCTGGAATGAAGTGACTCACGAAATCTATGAGGATGGAAAAAAACAGCAACTTTCAGATAAAGTTACAGTCAATCAACAGCAACTAGCAGATTTACAAAATGCAACAGAAGCTAAACCTTATCCAGTGGATGTGACGATTGAAGTTGTGCCGAATTCCGGTTCAATTGGAGGCCCCGGACAGGTTGAACCTGGGGACGATGATCCTTTAGATCCAGGCGGTTCTGGAACTGGTGGCGGCAGTTGGGTAGGCAGTGGTAGTGAACCAATCAAAGTAACGAACCGCGTTTGGGTTTTCGTTATGACTAAAAATACTGTTGTAGATAAAGATACAGGCATTGTGATTTATGCAGATGATTACCCTTTACCTTTACAATCGGCTAAACATGAAAGCATGGATAATGTTTACAATCATAGTAACGTGGAAGTTTACAGTTACTATGACAATACGCATGAAACAGACACAGTCCTTCCTGCAATTGCAGACAAAAACAAGACGGCAGGATTAACCATCAACAATTTAGAAGTCATCACAGGGGCGCAAAAACCAAGTGTTGTCCAGCCTAAGATTTCTTTTACATGGGATAGGGGCACAACTAGTACTAAACCTGATGTGACACTATATGCAGAAATCCTATTGCATACTAGACAAGTGATATTAAGTCAATCAGCTGAACTACCCATTCCAAGTAAAGGCTATTTAAAGCTAATTTATGGTGCGCCACATGAAGCGAACTTAACCATTACATCCAAGATAGATACAACTGAACCAGCGTATACAACAAGTAAGATTGATTTTGACCAAAGCAACACAGGATATAACATCGACTTTAACTTAATTGTGCCAGAGTATTATCGTTATAAAGGCTATGTTGTGAGTGATAAAGATGTGCCACATCAAGCTTCAGCATTAGTAGAACAAAAATATCAATACAGTCTAAGAGATGACCCATATGAAATCTGGCTCACCCTCTATATTGAGCCCACTCAACCTGATTTACCGAGACCGTACAGTTGGGATTATCAAAATAATAACTATGGTGAATTAAAATAAAAAAACTTATCAAGTGCTTCATAATGTAATGACCCTCAAAAGTAAGATTTTTTGTCTAACTTTTGGGAGTCGACTCATAAGCCTTGATAAGTTTTTTTATAATGTAGGATGGAATGAGTTAAAGTTCACACTTTTTTCAATAATTTGTTATAAATCCTGGTAATTTCTGCATATCCAACGATTTTATTTCCTTCTTGAAAAGATAATTTTTGCCCAATACTTAAAGAATTGGGATAAGATTCAGGGTCGATAAATTTAATGGTTCCCAAAATAGTTGTCCCTAATTCAACCCATTCTTTAGGATAAGTATGTCGACCACAAGTTAAATAATTTTCTTTAACCAAATGGTCAGGCCGATAGCCACTTCGTACAGGCGTTTTACGACCACCTTCAGTTGTGGTAAGAAATCTAATTTTAGCTTCAATATCTTCAGACATAAATGCTCTCCTCTAAAATAATTTTTTAATCACTGACAAATAGATAGTTTTAAATGAGTTTTTGAAATCAAGAAATGCATCATTTGAAATGAGATAAATGGGTGTTTCTGTTGGCTTATTTTCAAAAGCTATCGAGTTGATAAATAACCATAAATTAGGTGATTTTTTTTCTAAATAAATGATTAATTCATCTATATGCTTAAATGTTTTCATTTTTCCTCCTGTATAAATATATTATGTGAGGAGGCTTATTGGTAATGACTATCCATTTTTTACAATAGCAAACTCATTTTATAATCTTCAACTTTTTATTCAAAATAGGCCCTTCAACCACTGGAAAACCACATTTTTGATAAAATATTTTAGCCTCTGCGCGAGTATCAACATGAAGTTTTAAATACCCTTGTTGATGCAAATCTGCTACTAGAAATTTCACCAATTCTTTTCCTAAACCCATTCTTTGAAATGACTGATGAATAACAAATGCTGTTAAGTGAGCAACCCTTGGTTCTTCTTCAAAAAAACTAAGCGTTCCAATTAATTTGTCAGCTTGAAACACGCCATAAAAATCGTTCTCCTTTTCTATATCCAAATCTTCATCATAAATGGATTTATCAATAGGAATTCTGAGCAAATCATTTCTTAAAACTAAAGCATTTTGATAATCCTGTATATCTGTACTTTTATATTTTTGATAATGAAATATTTTCTCACTAGCTTTTATTTGAAAATTACTTTATTTACTAAAACTTTTGTTGTTCTTGAAATAATTCTTTACTTAACTCATAACGCGCAATGGCTTTTTTTCTGGCTTCTTGATGATTGACGATAGGGTTAGGATAGGTTTCTCCTAAAAAAATACCATATTTTTGTTGCTCATTACCAGTCATTTTTTGAGGCTCATGAATAAAGGCAGGTGGTAGCTTTTCTAATTCAGGGACAAATTTACGAATAAACTCTCCCTTAGCGTCAAATTTTTTTGATTGAAGGGATGGATTAAAGATTCTAAAATACGGCACGGCATCTGTTCCCGTTGAAGCAGCCCATTGCCAGCCACCAATATTACTAGCAGGTTCATAATCAATCAACATTTGCTGAAAGTATTTTTCTCCCCAGCGCCAATCAATTAATAAGTCCTTTGTCAAAAATGAAGCAACAATCATTCTCAAGCGGTTATGCATCCAACCTGTTTCATTCAACTGCCTCATGGCTGCATCTACAATGGGATAACCCGTTTTTCCAGCTTTCCAACTGTCAAAATCTATCGGATTATTTTCCCAATGAATAAAAGTAAATGCTTCTTGAATTGGTTGATCTTTTTGTTGAGGATGAGCTGCGTAAATCATGTTGTAAAAATCGCGCCAACATAATTCTTTGATAAATGTTTCTTTTCCTTCGCTAGCAGGCTGTTCTTTTAGACGTTGCCAAATCGTACGAATGGAGATTTCTCCTGTTCTAAGATAAGGAGATAATTGACTAGTTTTATTTTGGATTGGAAAATCTCTAGCAATTTGATAATCAACAAGGTGTTGTGATAGAAAAAGCTCAAGCTGTTGATGCGCTGCTTGATTGCCAACCAAATAGTAGATTTTATTTGGAAGAGCTTGAATCAGCTGAGCAAATTTTTCTTCATCTTCAGGAAATAAAACCTCTTTGATGACGTTGTCTTTTTTTAAGTCAACTTTGATAGGCGCTGCTTTTATTCGCTGGATCCATTGATTGTAATAAGGGGTAAATACCTTATAATCATCGTTTGTTTTCGTTTTGATTTCATCCGCAGCATGAAGCTGATGATCGGCACAAGATACGACCGATATCTGTTTCTCTTTAAAAAAATGGCGCATCATTTGATCACGCTCATGTCCAGAACCACAGTGATTTTGGTTAAAGTAAACTGTATTCCAATTGGGTAAAGCTTTTTTTAGTTGATTAAAACACATCAAAACATCACCATACAGAATCTGTAAATGGAAAGGTTTATTCACTTCTTTTTGAAAGTGGGCAACACTTTGAAAAAAAGCCTGATGATTCAAACTATTTTCTAAAAACTGAGAAGGATTTACTTGAAATAAAAGAATCAGTTCATTGGGATCATCAAAAGCTTTTTTTAAAGCAGTATTGTCTTCTAATCTTAAATCTTGTCGAAACCACATGACGGAGATCATATTGTTCCTCTCCTCTCTTAAATCTCTTTATTTTATGACTAAAAACGCATCATTTTATGTTTAGCTAAATTGTATCATAAACAAGACCTTTGATGCTGCTTTCATGAATCAAGGATAAAAATTAAAACAAACTAGTTAAAACGATTTCATTCATGTTAGAATAAATATAGAGAAGTTTATTACGATATAAAAAGTATGAGATAAAAAAAGGGGCGAATAACATGACATTTCCAAAAGATTTTTTATGGGGCGGCGCAACAGCAGCCAATCAATATGAAGGTGGTTACTTATCAGGAGGCAAAGGTCCAAGTACTTTAGATGCCATTACTGGTGGTAGTCACACAAAACCACGTATGATTACATACAAAACGAAAGACGGTAAAATCGAAACTTGTGGCCGAGGTGATGCCTTACCAGAAGGTGCAGTAGGTTATATTGATCCAGAGACTTACTATCCAAGCCATGTAGCGACTGATTTTTATCATCACTACAAAGAAGATATTGCTTTATTTGCTGAAATGGGCTTTAAATGCTTTAGATTATCGATTGCTTGGTCACGTATTTGTCCAAAAGGTACGAAAGAGGTTAACGAAGAAGGATTATCTTTCTATGATAATGTCTTTGACGAATTACTAAGTCACGGCATTGAACCAATTGTTACCATCAATCATTTTGATATCCCAATGTATTTAGCAGATGAGCTGGACGGTTGGTCTAGTCGCGAAACAATTGATCATTTCCTATTTTTCTGTGAAACTTTATTTACTCGCTATAAAAATAAAGTCAAATATTGGATGACATTTAATGAAATCAACTTCTTAAGAAGTTGGACACAAATTGGGATTCATGATAATAGCAAACAATCAAAATATCAAGCTGCCCATCATTTATTTGTGGCAAGTGGAAAAGCTGTGACTTTAGGGCATCAAATCAATCCAGACTTTAAGATTGGGATGATGGTTGCTTATATTCCTAGCTATCCAATGTCTTGTAAACCAGAAGATGTGATGGAAGCTTTAACCTTTAATCGTGAGCAAGAATTTTATATGGATGTTCAAGTGAAAGGCTATTATCCTAAGCACAAATTAAAAGAATTCGAAAGAGAAGGCATTACGATTAAAAAAGAAGCTGGAGATGATGCAATCATAGCTAGTGGAACTGTTGATTATATTGGTTTTAGTTATTATATGTCGACTGTTTCAGCGTCAGATCCAACTGATGTGAAATATGTGGGTGGCAATCAAATGCCAGCTGTGAAAAATCCATATTTAGAAGAATCTGAATGGGGCTGGGCAGTGGATCCACTTGGTTTGCGTATTGCCTTATGTAAATTAGAAGATCGCTACCATATTCCTTTATTTGTAGTAGAAAATGGCTTTGGTGCTGTTGATAAAGTAGAAGCAGATGGCACAATTCAGGATGATTATCGTATTGATTACTTCAAAAAACATATTGCTGCGATGAAGGATGCTGTTGAATTAGATGGTGTTGATTTAATCGGTTATACACCGTGGGGCTGTATTGATATTGTTTCTGCTGGAACAGGCGAAATGAAGAAACGCTATGGCTTCATTTATGTTGATATGGATGATGAGGGAAATGGGACATTGAAGAGAAGTAAGAAAAAATCCTTTGATTGGTATCAAAAAGTGATTGCTACAAATGGTGAAAATTTAACTGAAATGTAACATAAAAAATTGCTTACACATTAGATTGTGTAGGCAATTTTTTTGTAGCTAGTGAGAAGAAACCATATAGCAATGGTATCTAAAATCATCTACTATCCGATGAAAAATAACAGGTAACTAAATAGATGATTTCTCAAGAAAATGATGATAAACAAAAGTAACTGATTAATTTTGAAAAACGAAAATGTAATAGGTAAATTGAGGCATAACTTGTCAGACCTAAAAACATAACAGAAAATATAGAAAAGTAAACATATAAAGTACTCACAAAACAACCAATAACTGAAAAATTTTTTTTAGCATGAAGGAACGCCTTATTTTAAAAGATAATAAAATTGTTGCATAAAGTTTTGGTTAAATGAAAGCGCAAACGAAAACTAACTTTTCCTTTATTGACAACCGTTTACATTCATGCTTTAATGGTTATTGAATTAAGATTGTTACTGTACTTTTCAGGCTATACTTAATTTAAATCGTATGATTCTGTTAGCTAGCTGGTTTAATCTCACATTGAGGAGATAGAATGTATGGAAGTAAAAAAAGTAATCAATAACAATATCGTTAAATCCCTTGATGACAGCCAGCATGAAGTTCTGGTAATGGGGAAAGGCATTGGCTTTAAGAAAAAAGTAGGAGATCTCATTGATGATACCTTGATTGAAAAAGTCTATACTAGTAATAAGGAAATGAGTACCAATAAGCTGACACAGCTATTAGAAAATGTTCAATTAGAGCATGTACAAGTAGCCAATGAAATTATTAGTTTTGCAAAAGTCTCTTTAGGCAAAAAACTCAATGAAAATATCTACTTAACCTTAACGGATCACATTGATTATGCAATCGAACGACAGCAGCATGGCTTGCCTGTTAGAAACGCATTGCTTTGGGAAATTAAACGATTTTATAATCATGAATATTTAATTGGAAAAGAAGCCTTAAATATGATTTCCAATCGACTTGGCATTACTTTGCCAGAAGATGAAGCCGGTTTCATTGCGTTGCATATTGTCAATGCAGAACTAGACCTATCACAAGTTAGTCAAGTTTCTGAAATGACAAAAGTGATTCAAAAAATTATTAATATTATTAAGTACCACTATAAAACGGATTTAGATGAATACTCTTTAAACTATGAACGTTTTATCACGCACCTTAAGTTTTTTGTTCAGCGCCTTTTTAGTGGCATTGAGCTAGATAAAGACAAGGATGAAGGCTTCCTATTTATGTTAAAAGAAAAGTATCAAGAAGAATACCTTTGTGCGTTAAAAATTCGTGATTATATTGCCAAAGAATTTGGACGTGAATTAAAAGAAGATGAGATGATTTATCTCACCATTCATATTAGAAGAATTACCAACAAATAAGGATTGTTACTGCCGATGAGCAGGCTATACCTAAGAAAACCTCTTTTTAAATGAGAGGCTTCTTAGGTATTTTTTTATGAAAAATGATAAAAATTAGGAGGAATCAATCAATGAATTATCAAGAATTAGCACAAACCATTATTGAAAAAATAGGTGGTCAGCAGAATGTTAGTGGCTTAACACACTGTGCCACAAGACTACGTTTTAACTTAAAAAATGAAGACAAAGCCTTAACCGATGACATCAAAAATACAGCAGGTGTCATGGGTGTTGTTTCAAAAGGGGGTCAATACCAAGTCATTATTGGTAGCGATGTTGGCAGTGTCTATAAAGAAATCGTCAAAGAAATCCCAGCACTAGATGGTGAACAAAGCAGTTCAAATGAGAAAGATGAACGTGGTGTGGGATCAAGAATTATTGATACCATTACAGGAATTTTTACGCCAATCTTGCCAGCGATTACAGCAGCAGGGATGTTAAAGGCGGTTCTTTCACTATTAGTGGTTTTCAATGCGATTGATAAACTAAGTCAAACCTATATTATTATTGACTTTATGGCAGATGCAGCCTTTTATTTCTTGCCAATTCTTTTAGCAGCCTCTTCCGCACAAAAATTCAAAACCAATATGTATTTAGCGATGATGGTTGGCGGAATTTTACTCCATCCAAACTTTACAGGTATGGTTGCTGCAATTAAAGAAGCAGGCGAAGGTGGGATTCATCTCTTTGGGATGCCAATTTCTCCTGTAACCTATGGCTCTTCTGTTATTCCAATCATCTTATCTGTTTGGTTTATGTCTTATGTAGAACCCATTGCAGACAAAGTATCACCTAAAGTCATTAAATTCTTTAGTAAACCATTGATTACGATTGCGATTGTGGGAACTGTTTCATTAGTTGTAATTGGACCTTTTGGTTACTTGATTAGTGATGCGATTTCAAACGGAATTAAAGCGCTAGAAAACTTCAGTCCTTGGTTAGTCCCAACTTTAATTGGTGGCCTAACACCATTATTTGTTGCAACAGGTACTCACTATGGTCTTGTGCCAATTGGGATTAACAACCGTATCACAAATGGTTATGATACTGTGATTTATCCAGGAATGTTAGCATCAAATGTTGGTCAAGGTGCAGCAGCAATGGCTGTTGGTTTCAAGAGTAAAAATTCTTCTATTAAACAAATGGCCTCTTCAGCAGGTTTGACAGGTTTATTTGGGATTACTGAGCCAGCTTTATATGGGGTTAACTTGAAATATAAAACGCCTTTATATGCAGCTATGATTGGTGGCGGACTTGGTGGTCTATTCATGGGGCTAACAAAAGTAAAAAACTTTACAGGTGGTTCACCAGGCTTAATTACATTACCAAGCTATATTGGGGATGATACCTTACAACATTTATACTTTGCCTGTATTGGTGCAGCAATTAGTATTGTGATTTCATTTGCCCTTTCTTATATGCTTTATAAAGATCCAGTTACAGAAGAAGAACAAGCAACAACCAAAGATGAAGCAACAACACCAACAACATCCGCTATTAGTGGCGAAATCGTAGAGGTTACTGCTCCTATTAAAGGAGAAATTGTGGCTCTTTCAGCTGTTGAGGATGGCATGTTTTCAGAAGAAATTTTAGGCAAAGGCTTTGCTGTAAAACCAGTTGAAGGAAAAGTTTATGCACCAGTAGCAGGAACCATTACAGCTGTTTTTGATTCAAAGCATGCCATTGGTTTAACCAGTGAATCAGGTGTTGAGCTGTTGATTCATATTGGTATTGATACGGTTCAATTAAATGGTGAAGGCTATGAATACCTTGTGGGAAAAGGACAAAAAGTCCAAGCTGGGGATTTATTAATTCAATTTGACTTAGAAAAAATTGCAGAAAAAGGCTATCCAACCATTACACCAGTTGTTGTGACAAATTCAGCAGATTTTGGAGATATTATTACCTTAACCAAAACCCTTGCTGAGCCAGGTGAGCAAGTGATGAAAGTGATTCGTTAATGATATAACCTTAGTGATGTAGATTATAGTAATTAAACAATCTCTTAATTGGTATCAAAAAAGTGATTGTCATAAATAAAGAAAATTAACCAAATCATTAAAAATAGTTAAAAAAAAGTTGTAAAGGGCACATGACCTTTTACAACTTTTTTTGATAAATATTAACAACTAAAAGTATCCTTCTTTTGAACCATTTCTAAGCCCAAGTAATTAATGATTTCAAATACAGGGATTAATTTTTTTCCTTCTGCTGTTAATGAGTATTCAACATGAGGAGGACTCACATCAAATTGTTCACGATGAATCAATTGATAGGCAAGCAGCTCATTGAGTGAACGATTAAGTGTAGTATTTGTTATACCAACCAATGCTCTTTTTAAAGCATTGTATCTTAAATTAGAATGTTGGGCTAAATGCCATAAGATATCAATTCGCCATTTTCCACCAATTACAGATAATGCTTTTTTAACACCACAAATATTTTTTTCCATAAATCCTCCTTTTACAAACACAAAAATGTGCGTACTTGTATTTTTATTTTCATTGTAATAAGTTAAATATATCACTTAGCTAGGTGTACATAAATAGAAAGAGGGAAAATAAATGCTTGAAATAAAAGAATTTTTAACAAACCGACAATCAATTCGGAGTTTTGATGAAAGCTTTGAAATAACAAACAACGAAATCATACAAATTTTAGATGAAGCAGCTACAGCTCCTTCTAGTAATAATCTGCAACCATGGAAAGTTGTTGCGGTTAAAAATAAAAAAATACAGAAAAAAATCTCGGAATTTGCATTTGGTCAAACGGCCGTTAAAGAAGCCTCTGTCGTTTTTATCTTATTTGCAGATATGACAAAATATGATGATATTGCAGAAGTGATGAAAAGGATGGTTAATCACGGTTTTATAGATTCTGAAACAGCTGCAAAGCAATGCAAAATAGTTGAAGATTTCTTCCAATTACATCCTAAAGATAAAAAAGCATTTGGAGCAGCACTAGATACTGGATTGTTTGCGATGAATTTAATTCATATTATTAGAACGCATGGTTATGGAACAGTACCAATGAGAGGTGCATTATTTACAGACATACAAGAGTATCTAAAACTACCGTCTCATTGGTTACCTATCATGCTTTTGCCAATAGGTAAAGCACGGCTTGATGGGTATCAGTCAATTCGATATGCAGCAACTGAATTTTCAAAAATTATTGAATAATATAAAGGGAGAACTAGCACTTGAATGATCTATTTAACCTTTAGTTTTTATGATAGTGTGGTAATCTAGCATTGCATAAAATCAGGATTCAAAATTGAATTTTATGCAATGTTCTTTATAGTTGCTTTTCCTTTTTTGTTAATAAATGCAGAAAATATATTTTATGATTTACGTTATTACGTAGGGTGTGTTACGATTTAATTAGCTCGAAATAAGTGAAGAAAGGAAGGGCACAATCATGGAAAATGACCTATTAACACTAAATGGTGTAACCAAGCGGATTGAGAATCGCATTCTCTTTCGAAATGTCCAATTAACTGTCCAAAAAAATCAAGCCATTGCCATTACAGGACATAATGGTTGTGGAAAAAGTACGCTCTTAAATATTATGGCTGGATTTTCCGCTATTCAAAGTGGTACCATCAAACGACATCAGGATTTAAAAATCAATTTTGTCCCAGAATCATTTCCAAGACTCGCCGTTTCAGCAAGGAAATATGTGCAATCAGTTGGCCTAATAGAAGGCATTCCAGCAGCTGAATTAGAAGTGAAGAGTCAAGCTTTATTTAAGCAATTTTTCTTAGAGGAAATGGTGGATACCCCCTTAAAGCATTTATCAAAAGGTACCTTACAAAAAATTGCAGTGATTCAAGCTCTATTAACAGTGCCTGATATTTTATTACTAGATGAGCCTTTATCAGGTCAAGATAGTGATTCTCAAAAGGTTTTTATTCAATTGATGAATGAATATGTTGCTGGGGGTGGTGCAATTGTGATGTCTTGTCATGAAAAATATTTGATTCATCAAGTAGCCACTGTAGCATACGAAATGACAGATAAAAGCCTCCAAGAAAAAGCAATTGAACCAATTCATTCAGTCTTACAACGCCTGCATTTCAGTCATCAACAATTAGATCAGCCGCTTCCAGCAATAGTTAGTGAGGCTAGTGAAAAAGTCGAGCAAAAAGAGCATGAAACGGTATTAATTGTGACCAGTGATAAAAGTCATGCACTGCTACAAGAAATGCTACAAGCAGGCTTTGAATTAAGGAGGATGACCGATGAAATCTTTTAAAAATTTATTATCCTACCAAGCCGTTACTTATTTTAAAACCAATAAGATAATCATGCCTACCTTATTTTGGGTAGTTTATCTCTACTTTTCTTATTCAACCAAGCCACTAGAGGTTGTTCCTAACTTAGTTGTCACAGCAACCGTTTTATTTTTAGTGATGATTTGGGTTGAAATGACCTATGATGATTCAGTCGATCCAACATCCGAAAAACTCCTTTTACTGAAAGTGAAACAAACACGTACATATTATTGCAGTAAATTTGCTTTTATCTTTTTCATTGGGCTTGTTTTAACCTTACTGGCATTATCAATTCCAATTATTGGTAGCTTCATAGATGGTGGCGATTTATTTAAAAGAGCATTCACGCTATCAGATCTAGTAGGAGGCTTATTGATTCATTTATGTATGGTATTATTAGGACTATCCGTAGCTAGAATTTTTCAGCCAAGAATTGTCAAAGACAGAAAATTAGCTTTTGTATCTTTAACCATTATTGCCATTTGTGCACTCGTTAAAGGGAACATCTTAGCTGAATTTCCATTGCTGAAATTTGTTCTTTGGATTCTGCCACCTGTTCATGAATTGACAGCTTTACTGATGGATACATCTTATTTTTCAGTTCTATCACTAGGAAAAGCTATTTTACTAACAGGAATTTATACAGGAATTGTAAGTCTATTAACAAATTATTTATTGAAGAAAAAGAAGTTTTAATGGGGGAAAGGGGCTGGAGACGTGGATGGAATCAATCAAATAGATGATTTATATGCGTTGTTAAAGGAACGAAAAGATGAGTATGTCATCTGGGGAGAAATAGTTGAGCGACTGGCTTATTTATATGGGTATTGCGCGACTAAGCAAGATGAAACATTCAATCAGCTTGGTGGCCCCGTTTATTGGGTAATTCGAGCGCGAGCGACTAAGAAAAAGGATAGAGAATTAGGGATTAGTCCTACTGAACGAAAAATCATCACAATCCTAGATTCATATGAAGCAACCTTCAAAAATGATCATGTAGCTTTAGTCAAAAAAACAAGTGATTATCCATCCTTTTTTACAAGTGAATAAAAAAAGGCCAGGATTGAATCCTTTTCAATCTTGAATTTTTCTACTTTAAAATCAATACAATGACTGGTTAGTCAGAACCTCTCTATATTGGACAGAAGATAAGAGGTATCATCAAATCAGATCACTTACAATGAAATAGGAGTTGATGAGATGGAATGGATAGATCGTTTAGAAGAAGCAATAGATTATATTGAGCAGCATTTGACAGAGGACATGGACCAACAAAAATTAGCCCAGCTTGCTGGTTGCTCTTACTATCATTTTCAACGTGTATTCTCTTATATGGTAGGTATTCCTTTAGCAGAGTACATCCGAAAAAGAAAATTATCTTTAGCAGCAGTAGATTTACAGCAAGGTGAGAAAGTGATTGATGTTGGGCTAAAATATGGTTATGAATCACCAACAGCTTTTAATCGTGCGTTCAAGCAAATGCATGAAATGACACCTTCATCTGCACAAAAAGAAGGAACAATGATGAAATCTTATCCCCGCATTAAATTCCAAATTACAGTTAAAGGAGCGGTTGAAATGGATTATCGAATTGAAACAAAAGCAGCTTTTACGATTATTGGGGCAAGCATTCCCCTATCAAAAGAAATTGAACAAAACTTTGTAGAGGTACCAAAGTTTTGGCAAAAGGTAGCAACTGAAGGAACCTTAGCAAAAATCATCCCTTTAATGAACCAAGAACCCATGGGTGTATTAGGTGTGAGTACTGGATTTGGTCAAGAGTCAGAAGAGCTAAACTATTATATTGCTGTCGCAAGTGATAAGGATGCCCCAGCTGGTTTAACGAGCTATAAAGTGCCACAAATGACCTGGGCCATTTTCCCAGGAGAAGGCTCACCACAGGCTATTCAAGAATTAGAGAAAAAGATTGTCACAGATTGGTTACCAACATCAGGCTATGAATATGCTGATGGTGCAGATATTGAGGTTTATTTAGACAATAACCCAGAGCATGCAAAGTTTGAAGTGTGGTTACCGGTAAAAAAAGCTTAATGACCTGTTGAAAATTATTTTCATCAGCTTATTTGAAGAAAAATAGAAGCCATAAGGTCAATGGTATCAAAATATCTGGTAAGATAATGAGGACATTTCCAGGGTTGAAATTCTTTTCGATGATCATTTCTTTGATATGATTAAAAGTTGCGCCAAGTAAAAAGGTAGTAACTGGTATGAGCGTAGCCACCCAAAATCGATCATTGAACCAGTAGCCAATCAGACCACAGATGCCAATACCTAAAGAGACAAAACCAACCTCTATCTGAAAGCCATTTGATACCCAGCCAATCGATTTAGCAACTTGTTTGCGCTTGATGACATGTCCAGTAAAATTGACAAAGCCAAAAAAGCTAAGATTCCCAATGGCTTGTACTAAGAAAAGCGTTTCAATCATGTGCTGTGGATGAATGGTTAAAACAAAGATAATAGATAGCACCCAAAAAATACAGTAACTAATTAAATAGATTATCATAATCCCTCCTAAAAATGATTTGATGTGGTTTTGATTGTCCTTTTTTTAACGAATATGATAGCTTAGGGCTAACTTATTGTTGTGAAATAGCTAGCATTTTTTAGTAGAAGAGATGAAACTGATTTTTATCTCTTCTACTATTTTTTTACTTTAAGCGGATGATAAAGCCTAGGAAAGGGAAGTACTCTTCTTCTTATCGGTCAGCAGCCCAATAGGGGATAAACAACATAAAAGAATCCCGGTAAATCGGAAAACATGATGAAAGGCTGTATCGATAGTAGTTGTTTGATAGTCCTTTATTTCATCCATTGCAACAATAATTGCTGTCGTTTTCTCAAAATCCTCTTGTCCAATTGCTGGTTCTTGCATTTGGGATTCAAGGTTTACTTGTAACTCTTTTTTGAGTTTTTCCTGTAGCTCTTTATTTTTTTCTTGCTCAATTTCTTTGCTTTTTTCCAGCAACGTTTGTTGTACCTCTTGTGGAAGAGCAAGACTCATCATTTTTTCATTGGAAAAAGTCGCAATATTTTTGCTAGCAGTTGTTAGGTTAGTTGTTAATAAGCTGATTAAAATGGCAATTCCTAAACAAGTACCAATCTGCCTAGCAGCATTCACAAGCCCCGAACCAATGCCACTTTTTTCTTCTGGTAGATGTTGGATAGAAGACATAATACATTGTAAAGTAAAGCCTAAACCAGCTCCGATTACCACCATATAAAGCACCATCAAGCTCTTTGATGTCATGGCAGATACGGTTGTTAGACATAAAATACCAATGCCAAAAAGGAGAATGCCTAAAAAATTAACCAGACGGGCATCAAATTTAGCTGTTAGGAAATTACCTAAGGGCATAAAGAAAATGACAGAAATAGAAGAAAACATGATAATAAAAGCAGCCTCTAAAGTTTTATAATGTAAGATACTTTGTAAGTAGTTGTTAAATATTAAAGAGGTACAGATAATTGAAAAACCTGATAATAAGTAAGTAAAACACGAGGCTGAAAATGTTTTTTCTTTAAATAGTGAAAGCTCAACCATTGGAAAGGTAGATCTTTTTTCAACCCAGATGAAAAGAAATAAGTTAAGTACTGAAAGAAATAACAATGAAAGAATGATAAGAGAACTCCAACCATAAGTATTGCCTTTTAATAAAGCAAAAGTGAAGGAAGCTAATGTGATGGTCAAGGTTAACATTCCCCAGTAATCAATTTTTTTGGACACTGTTTGATCATAGGATTCATCTGCACAGCTTGCAATTAATATAAAAGCAATCGCTATGAAAGGAACATTGACTAAAAAGATGCTTTGCCAATTAAAATAATCTACTAATACACCACCAATCGGCGGACCTCCAGCAGCAGCTAAACCAGAAACGGCCCCAACTAGACCTGCAAATTTAGGGATTTTATTTTTCCCAAGTGCAGCAATTCCCATCGGCATCGTTAAAGGCGTAATGATTGCACCACCTAATCCTTGAACAAAGCGCGCCACAATTAACATGGGTAGATTTGTTGCCAATCCACAAATAAAGGAACTCCCTCCAAATAAAATCAAACCAATCAGCATTAATTTTTTTCGTCCAAATTGGTCAGCAAATTTTGAGCTAATAATCATAAAAATAGACATACTCAACACATAACTGGTCGTAATCCAGCTGGCATCATCTAAGCTCACTTGAAAGTAAGCTGTAATGTCAGGTAAGGCAATGTTCACAATTGTACTGTCAATAATCCCGATAAAGGTAGCGATAATTAAGGCAGTTGCACAAGCTATTTTTTTCATAAAATCCTCTCCTTTTTCTGAATATGAATTCATATTCATGTTTTATCTTATGCGCAATTTTTTTAAATGTCAATCAATTTTGACAATTGATGTTAAATCCTCTAAAATCGAAAGAGAGAAAAGGGGTGTGCCAAATGACAGATGAAACCATTTATAGAGAGCCTCAACAAAAAAGAAGTATTGAAAAAAAAGAACGTATTTTAGCGGCCTCTTATGCACAATTCTGCCAAAATGGCTATGCACAGACCACGATGAATGATATTGCTAAAAGCGCCAAAGTCTCAGTTGGAACCGTTTATTCATATTTTAAAGATAAAAAAATGATTTTTAAGCTTGTTTATGAAACCTATGTCAACTCACTTGAACAAACCTTTGAGTTAGCACAATATCAAGAAATTACCTCAATAGCAGCCTTAGAAGAGTTATTTATCCGTTCAATTAAAGACCTGATTAAGCTTCATCAAGACTCAATTAATTTTCAAAAAGAGACAAAGATGCTATACCAAATTGATGAGGAAGTGGCTAAATTATCAGATGCCTCTTATCAAAAGAGCCTTGATTTTATCAAAGAAGCACTTCAATCAACTAAAGTGGCACTAAGAGTAACAGATTTTGATGCTGCGGCTATCTTGATTCGTGTGCTTTGTGACGGTGTAGTGGATCAAATTACTTTTTACCCAGAGCTAATTTCTGAAAAAAAAGCGGATCAATTGATTCAAGAAACAACCGAAATGCTGAAACGTTATCTTTGTGTGATGAATGAGGATTAATTCTTTCATTCATAGATATCTTGTAAGCGTTGACAGAAAGAAAATCATCCCTTATACTGAGGGTAGAAAAAAAACGGACGATGGCGCTGTAGTCATCAAATAGAGTATGTTACTGATTAAAGCAGGCAGAACTCAAATTACCTAGGAACAAGTTTAACTTGTCTCTAGGTAGTTTGAGTTTTTTTTCTGGAAAGGAGTAAGTCAGTGAAGGTTAGCCAAATATTAAATAACAATGTAGCAGTTGTCAAAAGAGGCGAGAATGAGGTCATTGTTTATGCAAGAGGACTCGCTTTTAGAAAGAAAGTCGGACAGGTCATTACTGAGGATGAAATTGAAAAAACCTATGTCTTAGATTCAACAGATTTATTGGAGCACTTTAGTTATTTATTATCCCATTCGGATGAATTGCATATTACGATTGTGAATGAAATCATTGCTTATGGAGAAGAAAAACTAGGAGAAAAAGCCAATGATTATTTAAGCTTAACCTTACTAGATCATATTGGCTTTGCATTAAAACGTGCTGCCAAAGGACAATTTATCCGCAGTCCCTTAACTTGGGAAGTGAAAAAATTTTATCCTGAGCATTTTGCTATCGGACTTTATGCACTTGATTTAATTAACCAGCAATTTCAGGTGGAATTTCCAGAGGATGAAGCGGTATCGATTGCCTTACATTTTGTGAATTTACAAGAAGGAAAAAATAATTTAGAAGAAACGATTCACTCAATGGAAAGTTTAAGAGACATCATTTCAATTATTCAATATCATTTTCAATTGACAATCGACGAGCATTCCATGAATTATATGCGTTTAATGACTCACCTTCAATATTTTATCCAACGAATACTGACAAAAAACATTTATGACGAAAGCGATGCTATTTTAAACGAACAAATTAAAGCGCTCTATCCAGATGCATATGAATGTGTTCAGAAAATTAGAGTCTATATCAGAGAAAAATATGCTTGTGAATTAACCACAGATGAAGAGACCTATTTAATGCTGCATATTCATCGGATTACGAATAGAGCTTAACAAAGAGAGAAGAGGTCGAAAAATGAAGTATCAACAATTTAATGAAGAAATCATTCAACTTATCGGTGGAAAAGAGAATATTCAAGCCGTAGTTCATTGTATGACTAGATTACGCTTTACTTTAAAAGATCGTTCACTTGCACAAACAGATGCAATGAAAGCGATGGATGGTGTGATTGATGTTGTCTCAAATAATGTATCTTATCAAATTATTATTGGCACACATGTCAGTGAGGTTCATGCTGAATTGATTACCATGTTAGGCTTAAGCAATCAAACAACTAATGAAGAAACTGTTGAGGAGAAAAAACATCCTTTAAAAGCGATGCTAGATTTGGTTTCAGAAACCATGACACCTGTGATTGAGCCGATTATTGCTTCTGGTTTACTAGCAGGATTCTTATCACTTTTTACCATGACAGGTATTCTATCAGCTGAAAGTCCCACTTATATTTTATTAAATTCGATTCGTGAAGCAGTCTTTTTCTTCCTTCCGATTCTGATTGCGATGTCTTGTGCTAAACGTTTAAATGCTAGTCCTTATTTAGCAGTAGCATTAGCAGCAACTTTAGTTTCATCTTCCATTAATGATGTAGCAGGCCTAAGTATTTTTGGGATTCATCTACCACAAATGGCTTATGCAAACTCATTTATTCCTATTATTTTAGCGACTTGGTTTATGGGGAAATTAACGCTCTTATTAAAAAAATATATTCCTAAATTTTTACAATATTTCTTAAATCCAGTTCTAATTATGGTCATTTGTTTACCTGTTACTTTACTGATTTTTGGACCAATTGGCATTTGGATTGGTGATGGACTAGGCTGGTTCTTTGAATTGCTACACAATACTTTTGGTAGCTGGATTGTATTGACCCTTTATGCCGCTTTCCAACCCTTCTTAATTATGCTCGGTGCCGGAAACTTTATGATGCCATTAGCATTAAACTTTGTGAATAAAATGGGCTATGATCCAATCTTCTTAGCAGCAGCAACCATTTCAGATATTGCGGTATCTGGAGCGATGCTAGGTTATTTCCTTAAAGCTAAAAATTCTGAGCAAAAACAATTATTTGGAACAGTTAGCTTTAGTGCCATTATGGGGGTTACAGAACCCGCTATTTATGGAGTATTTGTTAAATATCGAAAACCTTTTATTGCGGTAATGATTGGTGGCGGAATCGGTGGTTTATTTGCCGGTTTAATGAATGTTAAAACCTATTCAATCGTTTGGGGCTTAATGGGCTTACCTTCTTATGCAGAAAATCAAGATTTTGCCAATTTAACCTTTATGATTATTAGTGTGGTTATTGCCTTTGTAGCAGCTGCAGTAGCTGCCTATCTATTAGGTATTCCATCAGAGAAAAAAGAAACAGCTTCAGTTAAAGAAGAAGTTGCACAACCAAATAAAGTCAAAAATAGCTTGAAAAAAATTCCTTTATATTCAGTTGCTGCAGGTGAATTGATTCCACTAGCAGAGGTTAAGGATCAAGCCTTTTCAACAGGTGCATTAGGTAAAGGAATTGGGATTTTACCAACTAGTAATGAAGTGGTTTCACCGGTTGATGGAGAAGTCATGGTAGTCTTTCCAACAAAGCATGCCATTGGACTAAAAACCAAAGAGGGGGTAGAGGTACTGATTCATATTGGCATTGATACAGTGGAACTTGATGGTCAACACTTTGATACCATCGTAACAGCAGGAGATCAAGTAACAGCAGGACAATTACTGGCAACAGTCGATTTTGAAGGTGTGAAAGCGGCAGGATATGATCCAACCATTATTGTTGTGATTACGAATACTGTAGACTATTTAGATGTGATTCCATCTCCAAGTGGTGCACTAACAAGTGAAGCTGAGTGCTTAACCATCATGTTATAATAAAATAAATAAAGTTTAGAGGCTAACAAAGCGTAGCCTCTAAACAACTTTAAGGAGCGATGACGCAATGAAATGGAATCAAAACTTTTTATGGGGCGGTAGTATTGCAGCCCATCAATGTGAAGGTGCTTGGAACGAAGCTGGCAAAGGCATTGCGATTATGGATTTAGTCACACAAGGAACCTATGAGGTACCACGTGAAATTTGCCAAACAATTGAAGCTGGTAAAAGCTACCCTTCTCATGAAGGCATCCATTTTTATCATACTTATAAGGAAGATATTGCCTTATTTGCAGAAATGGGCTTTAAAGCGCTACGTATCTCGATTGATTGGTCAAGAATTTATCCACAAGGAGATGAAGCAGAACCAAATCAAGCAGGGATTGCCTTCTATCAAAATGTTGTAGCAGAGCTAAGAAAGCATCAAATTGAACCGATTGTGACCCTTTATCATTTTGAAATGCCAATTCATTTGGTCCGTGCTTATGGTTCATGGACCAACCGTCAGGTCATTGATTTTTATTTGAAGTTCTGTGAAACCATGTTTACAGCCTTAAAAGGGAGCGTTCGTTATTGGGCAACCTTTAATGAAATGAACCATATTGATCCACAAACTGAAGCCTCAGATATTTTTACCTATATTATTGCTGGATTAAAATATTCAGAGCTAGCGGATAAAAAGCAAACCTTAGCCACAATTGGTTACAACATGACCTTAGCAAGTGTCAAAGCAGTCAAATTAGGGCATGAAATTGATCCTAGTAATCAATTTGGCTGTGTTTTTGGGCTAACCCCTTCTTACCCTGTCAATTGTAATCCAACCAATGTGATGAACGCTTTTCAAGAAAACGACCATGAATTTTATCAAATTGATGCTATGTGTCATGGAAAATTTCCAGCATATAAACTACATCAATATGCAGAACAAGGCATTCATCTGACAATCACAGATGAAGATGTTCAAGCTTTTGCAGAGGGGAAAATCGATTTCATTGGATTAAATTATTATTCTTCAAGTGTGGCTCATTATGAAGGAGACGATGAAAGCGAAGAAACCCTATTTGGTGGCGTCCAAAATCCTTATTTAGAACAAAGTAAATGGGGCTGGGCGATTGATCCAATCGGTTTACGCTATCTCTTAAATTATGTGTATCGTCGTTACCAACTACCAATCATCATTACTGAAAACGGCTTAGGTGCAGTGGATGAAGTGGCTGAAAATGGTGAAATTAATGATGATTACCGCATTGAATATATTGAGAAGCATATTGAACAAATCAAAAAAGCTGTGACAGAAGACCATGTAGAATGCTTTGGCTATCTGACCTGGGGACCGATTGATTTAGTGAGTGCCACAACAGGAGAAATGAAAAAACGTTATGGCTTCATTTATGTTGATAAGCATGATGATGGCACTGGCACATTGGCTAGAAAAAAGAAAAAATCATTCTATTGGTACCAACAAGTCATTCAAGAAAAACATTAAAAAAAAAAGCAATAAATCCAATTTTTAGCGGGTTTATTGCTTTTTTTTATCTTTTTATATAAACCATGAATAAGGGTTGACATATGATTGGTTGTTCATATATAATGTAATTAACATATGAGTAACTATTCATGTGTTAATTACATTGATTAAAAGAACGACCCAATACATGAACAATTGCATGGAAAGAAGGGAACCCCTTATGGAAACCACTAAAGTAGACAAACACAATCATCAACAGAATCACGCACATCACGAACACGAACATGACCATGGATGTCATGGACATAGTCACAGTCATGGCAAATCACCAATTGTTTTATTCTTTACAGGACTTGCAGCTTTTATACTGGCATTCTTCTTACCAGCAGACTCAATCTTACAAGAGATTTTCTTTATCAGTGCGATGTTAATGTCGGGCTATCACATTATGATGGAAGGTGTAGTAGACACAATTCAATCAACTAAACGTAAAAGAAAATTCTCTCCTAATGTGCATATTTTAATGTCCTTAGCAGCACTTGGAGCAGCCATTATTGGACAATATGAAGAAGGTGCCTTGCTGATTATTATCTTTGCAGCAGCTCATTTCTTAGAAGAATATGCAGAAGGCCGTAGCAAACGAGAAATCACGAATTTGCTTAAAATGAATCCAACTGAAGCGAGACTGATTGGCGCAGATGGAAATGTGAAAACGGTAGCTGTTTCAACACTTAAGATTGGAGATTGTTTGCAAGTCTTAAATGGTGATCAAGTTGCAACAGATGGTGTGATTTTATCTGGTAGCACCTCAATTGATGAATCATCTATTAATGGAGAAAGTATCCCAAGAGAAAAAACAGTCGGAGATGAAGTATTTGGCAGTACCATCAATGGGACAGGTACTTTTACAATGGAAGTGACAAAAGATAGTAGTGATACGCTTTTTGCTAAAATTCTGCAATTAGTCAATCAATCACAAGCTAATTTATCTAAAACAGCAACTAAAATTCAAACACTAGAACCCTACTATGTCACAGCAGTTCTAGTTCTTGTACCGATTTTTATCCTATTAGGCCCAACTATTTTCAATTGGGATTGGAATGAAAGCTTCTATAGAGGGATGGTCTTCTTAATTTCAGCTTCACCTTGTGCTCTTGCTGCTAGTGCAGTACCAGCCACTTTATCAGGCATTTCCAACTTAGCTAAACGTGGTGTTCTATTCAAAGGAGGTTCTTATCTTTCCAATTTAGCAGGCATTCAAGCTGTTGCCTTTGATAAAACAGGAACATTAACACAAGGAAAACCATCTGTAACAGACACTTATTTTATCTCTTCAACAGACAATAACATGCAACAAAAATATATCGACATGATTGTTGCAATGGAAAAAACAGCCAACCATCCATTAGCCAATGCTATTTTGGAAGGCTTCTCAGCTGAAAAAATACTAGACTTAACAGTTGAAAATGAAATTGGAAAAGGCTTAACCACCACTTATGAGGGGGATAGCTATCAAATTGGGAAGCCTGAAAGCTTCGAGCATATACCAATGGAAATTAAAGCGCATAATGAGCGCTATGCTAAAGAAGGTAAAACCGTTGTTTACTTTGCTGAAAATGACCAAGTAAAAGGCATGATTGCGATGATGGATGTACCAAATGAACATGCACGTACAGTCATTAGCTACTTGAAATCACAAAATATTCATACAACGATGATTACTGGTGATGCAGCATTAACTGGTGAAGCAGTTGGCCGCCAAATTGGCATTGATGAAGTGATTGGGAATGTCTTACCTGAAAATAAAGCACAAATTATTAAAGACCAACAAGCAAAATATGGTTCAGTAGCCATGCTTGGTGATGGTGTCAACGATGCTCCAGCTTTAGTGACTGCAGATATTGGCGTTGCTATGGGAGATGGGACAGATGTAGCGATTGACGTAGCCGATGCTGTTTTGATGCAAAATGATTTAACCAAATTCAGCTATGCGCACAAAGTTTCTAAACGTCTCGATCGTGTTGTCTGGCAAAATATTATCTTCTCCATGTTGGTTGTTGTGTTACTTGTTACTTTAAATATTTTAGGGAAAATGGATATTACGATTGGTGTTATTGCTCATGAAGGAAGTACATTAATTGTTTTATTCAATGGTTTACGCTTATTGATTCCTTCTAAAGAGTAGATACAAACGAATCTTGATTCAATTGCTAGAACATAAACTAGACATTTTACTAGTCATGTTCTAGCATTTTTGATTAATGTTTGGATTTTATGAGATGCTATTATAAATAGCAAAAGAGCCAAAACTCATTGAGTTTTGGCTCTTTATTGCATTTATTTAAACCGCAATTCCAATTGTTTTGCCACAAGAGATAACGCATAACAAACTAAAAAGTAAAGTAAGGTCATAGCAACAAACATTGGCAACACATAATTGGTACTTTGCCCATAAATAATTTTAGCGTGATGTGTCACTTCTGGTAAAGCAATAATGACAGCAAGGGAAGTATCCTTAATTAACGCAATAAATTGACTCACAATCGGTGGTAACATCTTTTTTAATCCTTGAGGAATCAGAATATACCATAAACCTTGCCCATAGCTTAAACCTGTTGACCGCGCTGCTTCCATTTGTCCATTAGGTACAGCATTTAAGCCACCACGAATAATTTCAGATAACATAGCAGACTCAAAAATCGTTAAAGCCACAATCGCAGACCAAAAAATATCAAATCTAATCCCAATCTGCGGTAAGGCAAAGTAAGTGAAGAAGATAATTAAAAGTAACGGTAAATTACGAATCACTTCTACATATAAACCAACAATTTTTGATAGGTAAGGAATTTTTGCAAAGCGAACCAAGCCAATCAATCCACCAATAATGAAACTTAAAACAATTGAAATACCTGCAACTTGAACGGTCACCCATAAGCCTTCTAATAAAAAGCGAATATTGACCCATGAAAAAGCACCTGAAAAGTCCATTTATCTTCCTCCTTTCTATCCATTCACCGCAAATTTTTTCTCTAATCGGTTCATGATGATACTTAATGGTAAGGTTAAAATTAAATACAACAATGCAACAATCATATAAGTGTCAAACGTATTAAAGGTTGCTGAAGCAATTAAATCCCCTTGGTACATTAAATCTAATCCAGTCACAACAGCTAAAATAGACGAGTTTTTAATTAAGTTAATAAATTGATTGCCCAGTGGCGGAATCACAATTTTAATCGCTTGTGGCAACACAATATACCACATCGCTTGGACATAACTAAAGCCTGATGATCGTGCTGCCTCTAATTGACCAGGAGGAACTGCTAAAATCCCTGCCCGAATCGTTTCAGCAATAAAGGCTGAAGTATAGATTGTTAAACCAATTGTTCCCGCTGTAAAACCATCAAGCTTAAACCAAAACATGGGGACAACCACATAAAAAAACATGGCAATAATTAATAAAGGAATATTTCTAAAAAATTCAACATAAATTTTAGCAACAATTCGTAAAGGCTTCGAATGAGAAATCTGAAAAATTGCAATTAAAATCCCAATGATTAAACTAAAAATTAAGGCAATCACACTTGAAAGCAGGGTATATTTAAGTCCTTCTAAAAATTCTCCTGAATGATCCATAAATAATTGTAGCATTTTTCCCACCTCCTATTTCGCTTCATTTGTTGCATCTGGCAACCATTTTTGATAAATTTTCTGATACGTGCCATCAGCTTTCATTTCGGCTAAGGCCTGATCAATTTCTTTGACAAAAGCTTCTTGATTTTTGTTTATGGCAATTCCATAAGGTTCATCAGTGAAAATGCCACCAACAACTTCATAATTGCTGTCTTCTGAGGCCATCCCGTAGAGAATAGCATTATCTGTGGTCACAGCATCACCTTGTCCAGATTTTAAAGCAGTATAAGCTTCTGCATAGTTCTCAAGCTCTAAGATCTTCGCATCTGGTGCCGCTTTTCGAATATTTGTAGCAGAGGTTGAGCCTTTCACAGCTAAGACGGTTGTATCTGCATTTAAATCTTTAATGCTTTGAATGGTGCTACCTTTTTTTACAAGTAAAGATTGACCTGCTTCAAAATAAACATCAGAAAAATCAACCACTTGCTTGCGTTCATCTGTAATCGTCATTGTGGCGATAATCCCATCAATATTGCCATTTTTAAGTAACGGAATCCGCGTTTTAGAGGTCACTTCGACAAATTCTGCTTTGCCTTTAGGGCCTAAAATTCGCTTAGTTAATTCTTTGGCAATATCAATATCAAAGCCTTCAATTTCACTTTTTTCAATATTATAAAGACCAAATAATTTGGTATCTATTTTAACACCCCAAGTAATTGTGGGTTCTTTTTCAATTCTTTCTACAATATCTTGCTCTGCAATATTCTGTTTCATACAACCAGTCAATGTAAAAAGAAAGAGGCACATCGTTAAAAAATAAGTTAATTTTTTTCTCATAGGTTGAGAACCTCCATTCTAATGATTGATAATTTTACTCAAGAACTGTTTCGCGCGTTCTTCTTTTGGATTTTCATAGAAAGTTTTGGCAGGACTATCTTCTAAAATGACCCCATTTTCCATAAAAATCACACGGTCAGCTACTTCTTTAGCAAAGCCCATTTCATGAGTAACAACGACCATTGTCATTCCTTCAGCTGCCAATTTTTTCATCACATCGAGCACTTCTCCAATCATTTCAGGATCTAAAGCAGAAGTTGGCTCATCAAAAAGCATCACATCTGGATGCATCGCTAAGCTTCTAGCAATGGCGACACGTTGCTGCTGCCCGCCTGATAACATTGCAGGGAATGAAGCAGCTTTATCTAACATACTCACTTTAGTGAGCAGTTCATTGGCTTCTTTTTCTGCTTGCTCTTGGGATAGCTTTAAGATTTTCTTTGGAGCAAGTGTAATGTTATTTAAGACATCCTTATGTGGATATAAATTAAAATGCTGAAAAACCATCCCAATATTTTTTCGTACATCATTTAGATTGGTTTGCTTATCATGTAAATCTGCCTCATTAACAAGTAACTGACCTGAGGTGATTTCCTCTAAACCATTAATACATCTTAATAATGTACTTTTACCAGAACCAGAAGGACCAATTAATACCACAACCTGTCCTTTTTCTACCTTTAAATTGATATCTTTTAGTGCTTGAAATTTACCATAATATTTATTTACGTCTTTAAATTCAATCATGAATACTCCTCCTTCATCCTTGTCTCTAATCTTTATCTAATAAATCACTCATTTCATTTTAATCTGATTGGTAAGGAAATGTCAAAACAAATCTGACTTGGAATGTAAGAAAATGTAACATATGCTGCTTTTAGTTGGGAAAAAGGGAGTTGTTTTTGAAGTATTTCATTTAGGATGTAAGGAGATGTACCGTGTGGACTCTAGATTTTGAGAAGAAATGTTATCTGTGTTATTATAGTACAATAGATAATAGGAGTGTGAAAATCATGAAATATTATGACCAACATTTACATACTAACTTTTCATTTGATTCAGATGCAACCTTTGAGGATTACTTAAAACAAGCGCCAAGCTATTTTGTCACAACTGAGCATCTAGATTTTCATAACCCAGTATCGGACTATAGAGACGACCTTCCTGATGATGACGCTTATCGTGAAAAAATTGCACAATTAGCACAGGAATATGACACACACTTTTTAAAAGGAATTGAAGTTGGCTATACAACTGCCTCAAAAGAGCAGATTGAAAGCTATTTAGCTGATAAAGAATTTGATTTAATTCTTTTAAGTATTCATCAAAATGGACAATATGATTTTTCAAATTGCAATAAAGAAAAAATGAACGTCCATCAAATGATGATGGAATACTTTACCTTGATGTTAGAAGGCATACAAAACGTAAAAGGTGCAAATGTACTTGCTCATTTTGATTATGGCTTACGCAATTTTTCCTTATCTGTAGAAGCGCTACAAGCATACGAAAGCCAGCTGAAGGAAATTTTTACAGCAGCGATTCAAAAGCAAATCGCTTTTGAGTTAAATACGAAAAGCATGTATCGTTATGAAAATGAAGCTTTATATCGTTACGGTATCAAGCTATATCAATCTTTAGGTGGAAAATACTTTACGATTGGCTCTGACGCCCATAATGCAGAAAAATTTGAAAGTTATTTTGAGCAAGCCATTCAATTACTCCAAGACTTACATGTTTCTGACTTAACTGTGTATCAAAGTGGTCAGCCAATTAAAATTGCCATCAATAGATAATAAAAAAGCCTCACGAGGCTTTTTTATTATGGGGCTAGTAATTTTTCCTTTATAAGAAAATCTTTTGCAACCGCTTGTGGTGTTTTACCATTTACATTGACTTCAAAATTCATTTGTCGCATCTCAGCATCTGTAATTTTACCAGCGAGCTGACCTAGCACCGGTTCAAGCTCAGGATATTTTTTTAATGTACTAGCAAGCATTAAAGGTGCACCTTGATAAGGAGGGAATAAACCCAAATCATCTTTTAGCACAGTTAATCGATACTCAGCTAGCTCACTATCTGTTGAATAAGCATCAATCACATCAATATCTCCTGATTGAGTTGCTGTATAGCGTAACTTAGGTTCCATTGTCTGTAACTGTGCAAAACGAAAGCCATACTGATCCTGAATCCCAAGGTAACCATCCTTGCGATCCGTAAATTCAAGTGTAAATCCTGCTTTGATTGTACCTGCAAGTGGTTGCAAATCAGAAATAGTCTTTACTTGATATTTTTCTACAATTTGTGGTGTCACGGCTAAAGCATAGGTGTTATTGTAAGTCATTGGTTTTAAATAAGCCATCTCAAATTCCTTAGCTAATCCATCCTTTGCTTGTTGATACACTGCACCAGCATCATTAGAAGCTGCATGCTCATCTAAGAATGTCTCTAGCACAGTTCCTGTAAATTCAGGATAAATATCAATATTCCCCGACTGGAGAGCATTAAATAGAAACGAGGTTTTCCCCATGTTTGGTTTTAAGGTGACCTTTAAATCCGTTTGATCCTCAATTAAATATTGATACATATGAATCAATAGTTCAGGCTCAGAACCAAGCTTACCAGCAATCACAATTTCATTCTGTTGCTTATTAAACAAAGGTGCAAGTGCGAAACCAAGAAAAACAATCAAAGTCCCACCCAAAATCCAAAGCATCTTTTTAATGGAGACAGACTTTAAGCGTCCCAATAAAAAATCAAATAAAATCGCAAGCAACGCAGCAGGAATTGCACCTAATAAAATGAGCTGATGGTTATTACGGTCAATTCCTAACAAAATCAAACTCCCTAAACCACCTGCACCAATTAATGCTGCAAGCGTAGCAGTTCCAATAATTAACACCATAGAAGTCCTAATACCAGCCATCATCATCGGCATGGCAATTGGAATTTGCACCTTCATTAAGCGCCTTAACCGATTCATCCCCATTGCTTCACTGGCTTCAATTAAGGAGTCATCAACTTCAATGATTCCTGTATAGGTATTTCTTAAAATGGGTAGTAGCGCATAAACAACTAAGGCAATTACTGCTGGCAATGTGCCAATCCCCACAATGGGAATGAGTAGTCCTAATAAAGCAAGAGAAGGAATGGTTTGGAAAATCGCTGTCACTTGAATCATTGGTTCAGCAATTTTTTTATGCTCAGCAAGATAAATCCCTAAAGGTAAGGCAATAAAAATGGCAATTAAAAGTGCTAATAAGGATAATTGAATATGTTCTAAAATCGCAGTCCATAACTCATTTTTTCGTTCACTTAATAGTTGAATAAAATCATTCATGAGCTGATCCCTCCTTTTCTAGCTCCTTAGCAAGATAGCTAAGGTAGTGTTTGGAGGTAATCAAACCAAGGTAACACTCTTTATCATAAATGGCCACTTGATTGTGCACAGCTAGCAAGTGAATCAGCTCATTTAAGGAATCCCCCAAATATAATTGCGGAGCAGTTCGGAGAGCCTCACTAGCATCAAAATATCCCTGTTCAATTAATAAAGTAACCATTGGCTGTGCCGTTACAGGAAGGTTTTCTGAGCCTAAAAACTCTTTAACAAAGTCATTCTTAGGCTGATTACAAATTTCTTTAGGTGTTCCCAATTGCTCAATTTTACCTTGTCGCATAATGGCAATCCGATCACCTAAATAGAGCGCTTCTTGGATATCATGAGTGACAAAAACAATTGTTTTCTTTACTTCTTTTTGTAAGCGAAGCACATCCTGCTGTAACTTTTTCCGACTAATCGGATCCAAAGCACTAAATGGTTCATCCATTAAAATAATATCTGGATTAGCCGCTAAAGCCCGAATCACTCCAATCCGTTGCTGCTCACCACCTGAAAGAGCTTGTGGTTTACGATGACGATAACTTTCGGCATCAAGACCCACGCTATTAAGTAGCTCCGTCACACGATTTGCCATCTTATCCTTTGACCACTTTTGCATCTCTGGTACAACCGTAATATTTTCCTCTACCGTCATATTAGGAAAAAGGGCAATCTGTTGTAAAACATAGCCAATATTCCAGCGTAATTCATTTAAATGATACGTATGAATTTCTTGCCCATGAATTTTGATAGTACCAGCTGTATGAGGAATTAAACGATTCATCATTTTTAAAGTCGTTGTTTTGCCACAACCACTAGGCCCGATTAAAACAAAAAATTCACCTTCCTGAATCGTTAAGTTCAAGTTTGAAATAATTGGCTGTCCGTTATCATATTCTTTTGTCACATTTTCAAACTGAATCATATAAGTTCTCCTTTTCATGAAAAAACGTATGCTAATTATAACTGAACAAAAGTTCTTTTGCGAATGATATGCAACATTAAATGAATGATTCACAATCAAAAAAAACTAGAAAGGGTTGTTGAACCTTGCATCATTACTATTTAAATCACGCACTCTCAAATTTATTCGTGCAAAATCATGTTGAGCACCGTATAATAATAAAAGCAAGGAGTTGAAAAAAAGCATGATACATATTTTAATTGCGGATGACAATGCGTTTATTACTGGGGGAATGGCCATTGTTTTAGATTCTTATCCAGATATTGAAGTCATCCAGACAGTAGAAAATGGCCAAGAGGCTGTCAATTATTGTAAGGCACATCCTGTTGATGTTGTTTTACTAGATATTCGTATGCCAGTGATGGACGGTGTCACTGCAACCAAACAAATTGTGGAGCAGACAGAGACGAAGGTTATGATTTTAACCACATTTGATGATGATCAATATATTTCAGAAGCGTTGGAAAATGGTGCAAAAGGTTATTTACTCAAAAATAATGAACCAGATACCATCGTCCATGCCATTCGTAGTGTAGCGCTCGATCAACATGTGATTCAAACGGAGATTTTTGATAAGGTCAAAGAGCAAATGCAGACTGGTCAAACCATAACGAATGAACCTCAAATTGATTTAAGCGATTTTACAGAAAGAGAAATAGATATCATGAGAGGGATTTCTAGAGGGCTTTCTAATAAAGAAATTGGGAAAACACTCTTTATTTCTGATGGCACAGTCGCCAATTATATTTCAACAATTCTCAGTAAAACAGGACTTGCACATCGCACCCAAATTGCAATTTACTTTTTAACAGGAAAGATTGGTGATTAGGCAATGAGATTAAATGATAAGCTGATCTTTCAATTGATTTTATTAACGATTTTATCTATTGAACAAGCCATTTATCATTTTGAGCGAATCGGCTTTTTCTTACTCGCAATTTGCCTTTATTTCTCATTCAGCCTCCTTTATTTTGTTTGTCAACCAATCAAATTACAACAACTCCTTGTATTCCTCATGCTAAGTTTGATTTTAGGATTTGGTCTTTGGCATTATCCAAGCTTTTTCTATCTGTTTCCTATCACGATTGGTGGTTATCTTACTGACATCACAAGTTTTAAAGATAACCCTTGGTTTTTAATCGGGGCAAGTTTATTGCCATTATTAATTGGGCTACATTCACTACTTGAAATGAGCTTATATTTATTGACCATTCTTGCTACCTCTTTTATTTTACGCTTGAGCACACAAATAAAAGGATTGACGAAACAGCTAAAAAACTTGCAATTAAACCAAATTCAGACAAATGAACTAAGGGAAAGACAATTATTTGAGCAACAAAAAAATTTAGTCCATATGGAAGCAAAGAATGAATTGTCTCATACTTTACATGATGAAGTTGGGCACTCATTAACAGGGGCTTTAATTCAAATGGAAGCCGCTAAAAAAATATTAGCAACTCAACCAGAACAGGCAGAAACCTTGATTAGCAATGCGATTCAAATTACCAAAACGGGGATTGAGCAAATTAGAGTCACATTAAAAAGAATCAAACCACCACAAGAAAGTTTAGGAATTCAAAGATTAAAAGGACAACTAAGTGATTTCTCCAAAGAATATCAGATGCAAACAACCCTCTATTTTACTGGAGATTTAACCAAAGTAACCCCTTTAATGTGGCAGGTATTTTCACAAAATTTAAAAGAATCTTTAACAAATACGTTGAAATATGCGGAAGCAAGCAGAGTAGAAGTCACACTTTCCGTTTATCATAAAATCATTCGACTTGAAGTGAAGGATAACGGGAAAGGTGCCCCAAGCGTCAAAAATGGACTTGGGCTTACTGGCATGGAAGAACGGACGGCAAAACTAGGAGGACATATCCTGATTGTTAGCCAACCACATTTCGCTGTCACAACCCTTATTGCACTTTAAATGAAAAGATATGAGAATTCTCATGTTAGGAAATGAATGATTGCACTAAGCAACATTCATTTTTTTTGTTAAGATGAAATCACAAAGAAGAAATAAAGGAGCGGAACAACATGAAATGTATCAATATTAAAGAATTATCTAAACAATTTGACCAGCATATTGCTGTAGACAATTTAAATTTATCAATTGAAGAGGGCGAAATATTTGGTTTATTAGGACCAAACGGTGCTGGGAAAAGTACAACAATTAATATGATTTGTGGTCTATTACAAAAATCTAAAGGAACCATTGAAATTTTAGGAAAAGAACAAAAAGGCATCAGTGATGTTGAGATTAGAAAAAATATAGGATTGGTACCACAAGATATCGCCGTTTATGAAGAGCTAACAGCTTATGAAAATGTGAATTTCTTTGCTGGCCTCTATGGTTTACGCGGTACAGCCTTAAAAGCAGCAGTAGAAGAAGCATTAGGCTTTGTGGGCTTGCTAGATAATAAAAATCACAACCCTTCTTCTTTCTCAGGTGGGATGAAACGTAGATTGAATATTGCTTGTGCGATTGCTCATAAGCCAAAATTAATTATTATGGATGAGCCAACTGTTGGGATTGATCCACAATCTAGAAATTACATTTTAGAATCGATTAAAAAATTAAATCAACAAGGTAGTACGATTATTTATACAAGTCATTATATGGAAGAAATTGAAGAAATTTGTACAAATATTGCGATTATCGATCAAGGAAAAGTGATTGCAGAAGGTAGTAAAGAAGCCTTGAAGAGCATGGTAACAGATATCCGTAAATTAAGTATTGAAATGGCTTCAGAAGCTAAGCCAATGCTAGATGATTTATTGCTAGTACCTGGTGTGAAGCATGCTGAGTTAAATGGTGCAGTTATTGAAGTGACCTCATCCGTAGAAGTCAATAACCTCAATATGATTTTAGAGAAATTAATGGCACAGCAGATTGAAATTCAAGGCGTAGAAGCACAAAAAGTAAACTTAGAAACCGTATTCTTAACCTTAACAGGACGTACATTACGTGACTAAACACTTAAGGTAGATTGGAGGAGAAAAATGAATACATTAATCATTGCTTGGACAGAAATCAAATTAACAATCAGAGAAAAAAGCAACATCATTTATATGCTAGCCTTACCCATCTTTCTGATTACAGTATTAGGCGTAGCTTTAGGCTCCGGTTTTAGCGAAACAGTTAAAATAGATGATATGAAAATCGGCTATCAAGTGACAGAAGAAGCATTGGAGCAGCCTTTTGAAATGTTTATTAAGGAAGTAGAAACGGATGCTTTTGCTTTTGAAGAAATCACAAGTGCATCAGAAGGCGAAGAAGCAGTCAAAAATGGCGATTTAACAGCTATTGTTGAAGTAGATAAAGAAGGGATGCACCTTTCTTATCAGGATCAATTAGGTGAATTTTCAAAAGCTGTGATTGAAGGCTACATGGAAGGCTTTAGTGGAGAGCTACAGTTAATTCAAACACTTTACCAAGTAGCACCGGAAAAAATGGCAACCTATCAATCAGCTAGTAAAGAAACAACCAATCAGATTACAACAGCTGGTGTGGCAGGAAAAGAAACCGAATCTTCTATTCAATATTATTCAATTGCAGTCATTACAATGATGATGGCTTATGGCATGCTTTATGGTGCACAAATCTTAGCTTCAGAAAAAAGATCTCATACCTTAAATAGAATTTTAATGACGCCTGTAACAAGAGGGCAGTTATTTACCGGGAAATTATTAGGATGTATTACCATTCAAAGTGTCTTTATTGCATTGACCATGTTATACAGTTATCTAGCGTTCCAAATGGATTGGGGCTCTTATTGGTTGATTGTATTTGGCCTCTTTACGCTTGAAATGATCTGTGCCATTGCCATTGGTTTATTTGCTGATGGTATCACAGGTGGTAAACTGAAAGGCTTGCCTGGTATCCTCTCAATTGTAATTACAATATTTTCAGCACTTGGTGGTGCTTATTTCCCAATACCTGATAGTAATGTATGGAAAAACATTTCTCCAATTGGATATTTATCAACAGTCATGAAACAAGTTGTTTATCAAAATAAATTAGATGTTTTACTTTTACCTATCATTGTATTAGTCCTGATTAGTGTCGGATGCATATTAGGGTATAGTGTACTAACAAGAAAAAAAGAGGTGATTTAAGTGCAACAATTAATCTGGTTAATAAAACAATATTTTAAAACAGCCTTTTCAAAAAAAAGCCGTATCCTTACTTATGTACTATTCCCACTAGCCTCTATTCTTTTGGTTTTAGCACTTTACTCAATGGAGAGTGGAGACACTGAGCCACCAAAATATGGTGTGATCTATGATGAACAAACAGTCTATGGTGAAAAAGCCATTGAATTAATGGGAAAAGAAGGACAGGCAATCACTGTTTTTGAAACAAAAAAAGAAGCTGAGGATGCCTTGACTGAAGAAAAACAAGCAGCGGTCATTATCTTTGAAAAAGGCTTCAACCAAGCTGTCGATCAAGGTGAAACAAAGCATGTTCAAATTATTTCCTTAAAAGGGGATGTCGTGAACAACACAGTGAAAAGAGCGCTTGAGCCTAAAATCAATCATCTCATTCGTTTACTTGATTTAAGTGATGGCAATCAAGCTACCTTTGAAAAAGTTTTAGCAGACTATGAAGAAAATGCTTTTCCAGTCAATGTTACAAAAGTTTCTTCTACAGAAAAAACCGGAAAAATATTAGGCGCAACGATGCTAGGTGTACTTAGCTTCTTCCTACTTACTTCAGCGGGGAATATGAGTGATTTCATGGCAAAAGAAAAAGAAGAGAAAACCTATTATCGCCTACTCAGCACACCGATTAAAAATAGTACCTATGTATTAAGCAAAATTGTTGCTAGCTTCCTTTTACTTGAAGGTCAAATTATCTTAACCTTGTTAATGATGAAATTTGGTGCAAGTATTGATCCAGGTGTTTCCTATCTATTCTTGTTCTTTATGCTTAGCCTGTTTGGCTTGGTTTCAGTGAGTCTAGTACTTGTGATCTTTACTTATAGTTCAAGCTATCGAGTGATGACTTCAATGAAAACCATGATTTTCACTGGAAGCAGTATGCTAGCAGGAATGTTTGTACCGTTATCACTGATGCCTGACTTTATGCAGAAAATTGCTCATATTTTCCCACAGTTTTGGTTAATTGATGGGATTAAAAAAATACAAGAAAACGGAGACTTCTCTGAAATTCTATTGAACATTGGCATCTTACTTGCCTTTAGCATACTACTATTTAGTCTTGCGACTTACCGCCAAGGAAAAGGTGGACAAAAACAATCCTTTGTATAAATAAAAACAGTAAAAAGATACGATCTTTTTACTGTTTTTTTCTATCTTAAGCCTGTTGCTCTAATGCCAACAACCAACTTTTCTTCTGTATTCCCTCGCTTGAATTTCCCATATAACCTGTTAGCTTCCCATTTATACCAATTACCCGATGACAAGGAATGACAATTGCAATTGGATTTTTTTTATTAGCTTGTCCAATCGCTCGAACCGCTTTTGGACTACCTGCAGCTTCAGCAATCTCAGCATAAGAACGTGTTTCTCCATAAGGAATCTCCAACAAAGCTTGCCAAACCTTTTGCTGAAAGGGTGTCCCAATATGAATCGAAAGCGGAACAGTGAAATCTTTTCTTTGTTGCTTAAAATAAGCCTTTAACTGTTCAGCTAGCATTTTTGTAAATGGACCATCTGGTGCTGTTTCAGGTAGACTTTCATCTAAGGTAAAAGCAAGCTGTGTGATGCCGGTTGCATCTTCTTTTAATTCAATTTTTCCAGTTGGACTGTTGATAATCATCAGTTGCCTCCATTCATTTTTCTTTATTGTACCAGAAATTCAGCAAGGACAGATGGTAAAAGTCCTACTTTGTGTTAAAATAATCTTATGACAATGTGAGAGAAGGAGAGGAATCAAAATGGAAACCATCACGATTTATCATACCAATGATTTACATTCACATTTTGAAAACTGGCCTCGAATTTCACATTATCTCAATGAACAAGCAGCACAGCAGAAACAAGCCTATATATTTGATATTGGAGATGCGATGGATCGTGTGCATCCATTATCTGAAGCAACTGCTGGCCAAGCGAACATAGCAGCACTAAATGAAGTCCCTTATCAAGCCGTAACCATTGGAAATAATGAAGGAATTGGCAATAGCAAAATAGAATTAAATCAGCTCTATCAAGAGGCACAATTTGATGTGATTCTGTCCAATCTCTATGATCATGATACTGGGAGGATGCCAAACTGGGTAAAGCCTTATGATATCCTCATCACAGAATCAGGCTTTAGAATAGGCATTTGTGCCCTAACAGCTTCTTTTCCAGAAACCTATGGCCCAAATGGCTGGGATGTCTTATTACCAGATGAAGTTTTACCAGCCTTGATAGCTGAATTAACACCACAAGTAGATACTATTTTGTTATTATCACACCTTGGTTTTAGAGAAGACCAAAGAATTGCCAAAGCCTATCCAGAAATCGCCGTGATTCTTGGTGCACATACCCATCACTTATTACCAGAAGGCTTTTGGGTCAATCAGACCTTACTTGCTGCAGCCGGAAAGTTTGGTCAATATATTGGAGAAATTACCCTCTCAATTGAAGCACATCAAATCATTAAAAAAACAGCCGTTGTACAGGAGGTTGCCTTATTACCTGCAAGAGAGGCTGAAAATGAACAAATCAATCACTATCAACTACAAGGTGAGCAATTACTAAGCAGTCAAAAAGTAGCCAATTTGCAGACAGACTATCCTTTACATTGGTCAGGAGAATCAGCACTCGTCAAGCTAGGCTTAAAAGCAATGAAAGCTTACACAAAAACAGAAGTGGCCATTTTAAGTGCAGGCCTTTTTCTTAGACCCTTATCAGCAGGAATCGTCACAAGAAAAGAGCTCCATGAATTATTACCGCATCCAATGCGTCCAACTCGTGTGACCTTAACAGGTGCAAATATTGATCGAATGATCCGAGAAATGGAAAAGAATCGACACTATTTAAGACAATTTCCGGTTAAAGGAATGGGATTTAGAGGCAAAGTCTTTGGTGAAATATGTTATGATGGTATCAGCTATGAAGCAGCAACAAAAACGGTTTATTGGCAAGGAAAGCCACTAGATTTTAAGAAAGAATATACCTTTTCAACAGTTGATCATTATATTTATCTACCCTTTTTCCCAACAATTGAAATTTGTGGAAAAACGGAAGTGCTATTTCCTTACTTTTTTAGAGATATTTATGGGATGTACCTTAGAAAGAACTATCCAATTGACTAAAAAATCAGTATAATAATGAATGTAGGCGGTGAAAAAATGACAAATGAAGAGAAACAAATAGAACCAGTAGAAGCGGTTCTTACTATAGAAGAAAAACAAAACACGACAGCTATTGATGCAGCAGCAGAAGTAGCGGAAGTGACAGTTGAAGAAGAAAGTCGCGTTAAAATGTTAGATGCTACTCATTTGGTAATTGATGAAAGAGAATATGAAATTGTGAAAGACTATCGTGAGGCGTTTGATAAAGAAAAGCTAGGCGAGCGTTTTAGTGATATTTTAGGGAAATATGATTATATTGTAGCGGATTGGGGATTTGAACAATTACGCTTGAAAGGCTTTTATGAGGATAAAAATAAAAAAGCGCCATTAGAACAGCGAATCGGCACATTAGAAGATTATATTTATGAATATTGTAATTTTGGTTGTGCTTATTTTGTGCTAAAACGGATTGGTGGCAAAAAAGAGCGACCAACTCGTAGCAAAAAGCCACGCTATTCAAAAGATAAAAACAAACCAATAGCAGCAGAACAGAAAAAAAGTGAAGTCAAAAAAGCACCAAAGAAAAAAAATAATTTTACCGTTAAGAAAAAAGCTACAAAGACACCAGTAGCTGAAAAAAAAGAAAAAACACCTGTGCAAAAAACAAAAAGACATTTTAAAATTAGTAAATCTGAAGAGGAATAAGGGGAGCAATGGATGATGACTTATAAAGGCTATTTAATTGATTTAGACGGAACAATGTATTTAGGAACAAAGAAAATTCCAGCAGCAGCACGTTTTATTAAACGTTTGCAAGAAAAGCAGCTACCCTTTTTATTTGTAACAAACAATACCACCAAGGCTCCTGGAGCAGTGGCGGAAAATTTAAGTACAAACTTTGATATTCATGTTGATTCATCTTTGATTTACACAGGATCAATTGCAACAATTGCTTATTTAAATAAATTAAATTTAGGTAAAACGGTCTATGTAATAGGGGAAGCAGGCTTACGTGCACAATTTACTGAAGCAGGCTATACAATTGAGGAAGAAAATCCAGCGTATGTGGTTGTTGGATTGGATCGTCAAGCAACCTATGAAGAAATCACCAAAGCCGTATTAGCGATTCAAAAAGGTGCAAAATTTATTGGCACAAACAAAGATACCAATATGCCAAGTGAAAGAGGCTTAATACCTGGTGCGGGTGCCATTGCAGCAATGGTGCAAGCTGCTACTCAAACTGAGCCAACCTTTATTGGAAAGCCAGAAGCCATTATTATGGAAGAAGCCTTAAAAGTAATTGGTTTAACCAAAGAAGAAGTTGTGATGGTAGGGGATAACTATGAGACAGATATCATGGCGGGGATTAACAATCAAATTGATACCTTACTTGTTTTTTCTGGATTTACAAGCCCAGAAGATTTAGCACAAAAAGAAAAAATGCCAACACATCAAGTAGCTAGCTTGGATGATTGGGAACTTTAAACAATGAAAAAATACACATTTATTTTAGGGATGATAGGGCTCTTTTTCTTCATCATTACCTTCTCTATCGCAATTGTGATTATTGCTAAACCACTTTATCTATTTGATATTGGGCATTTTCAAATTGAAGAGTTAACAGGAATGAGTAAAGAAGTGCTCACTAAAAATTATGATGTTTTGATGTCTTATTTAAACTTTCCTTGGCAAAATCAGCTCGCAATGCCTGACTTTCCAAGTTCAGCGCAAGGGTTATTTCATTTTGCAGAAGTGAAAAATTTATTTTTATTAAATCATTTTATTTTGATTGTTTCTGGGATTGGGAGTTTCTTCTTCATCAAAGGAATTTATCAAACCAAGAGCAGTTGGCGCTTAGTTAGACCTTTTCAAATTGCAATTGTGGTACCAGTTGTGTTATTAATTTTAATTAGTAGTATGTTTGAGATTGTTTTTGTGAAATTCCATGAAATCTTCTTTAATAATGATGCTTGGATGTTCGATGCTTACACAGATCCAATCATTAATGCTTTACCAGAAGGCTTTTTCATGCATTGCTTCATTTTGGCATTTGTCTTAATGGAAGCACAATTTATCATTGGATATTTTTTAGCCAAGAAAAAAATGAAAACAAGCTAAGAATTTTAATTTCTTAGCTTGTTTTTTTATTTTGTAATATCACTTTTATCAGGATGTGCATGAGCAATTCGACTAGCAGCAGCTGCAGCGATTGCCCCGACAATATCGTCTAGAAACGTATTACAAACACCGTCTTGATGCGTATTTAATTCCTCTAAAATACCTGGTTTTACTTTATCAATATAACCATAATTGGTAAAACCAATGGAACCATAAACATTCACAATCGATAAGGCCATAATTTCATCAATACCATATAAGCCTTCATCTTCAATTAAAATATCTTGTAGGGGCTGTAATAAGGCTTTTTGTTCTGCTAAAATATCTAATTGAATCCCTGTAATCACAGCATTTTGAACCTCGCGTTTTTCAAGGACACTATGCACGCTTTCCATACATAATTCAAAGGATAAATCCTCAATATATTTTTCTTGCAGAAACATCACTAAATCAGCAATTTTTTCTAATGGAACCTTTCTTTCAGCTAATAAATCTAATGCTTTTTGATGTAAGACCTCTGCTTTTTTTACCATAATTTTATCACCTCACTTACTATTATACACGATTTCTACTAAATAACGTGTTTTAGCTTTTCGTGCGAATAAATCTAGTTTTTTACATAGCCTATCTGTCCTTAAAGTCACTTTGCTCTAAAAATAACAGAAAACATGATATACTAAAACAGATTTAATGAAGAAATAGAGAGGTGCACGCAATGTTACCAATGGTAGAATTTTGTGTTAACAATGTGATAAATGGCGGAGAAGAAGTAATTGCACAACTGGAAAAAGATGGCCTAGTGGATGTTGTCGTCAATAATTGCCTTTCTGAATGTACAACTTGTGCAGCTAGCTTGTTTGCGATTGCAGAAGGAGAAGTGATTCATGGGGAATCGGCGCAAGATTTGCTAACCAAAATTTATCGCTATCTTGAAGAAGAAGATTACTTGTAAGAACACATAAAAAAGCCAACAAAAGTTCGAAACTTTTGTTGGCTTTTGCTTATGAACCAAACATACTTGTGCTATGCATTGGTTGTACTCGTGTTTCAGGGTGAATATAATGCATGGCATGATTAATCGCAGTAGGTGCTTCCCCAAAACCAGAAACAATTAGATCAATTTTTCCATCATACGTACAAATATCTCCAGCAGCATAAATACCAGGTATACTCGTTTCCATTTTACTATTCACAACAATTGCATTTTTTTCAAGTGCTAATCCCCAATTTTTAATGGGACCAAGTGCTGAAACAAAACCATGATTAACGACAAAATCATCTACTTCAAGTTCAACTTTTTCATCTCCACGAACTTGTTTTAATTCAATTTTATTGACTTTTTGTTCATTTCCGATTAATTCAGTTGGCACAAAAGGGGTTTTAACCGCTACTTTTGAGTTGTGTAGTAAATGGACACTATGCTCATGTGCTCTAAAATCATTGCGACGATGAATTAAGGTCACTTCTTTTGCAATAGGCTCTAGCATCAGTGCCCAATCAACAGCAGAATCTCCACCACCACAAATTGCAACTTTATGATCTCTAAAACGTTCTAAATCATTAACAAAATAATGTAAGTTTTCTTTTTCATAAAGTGTCGCTTTAGGCAAATCTAATCGTCTCGGTTGAAAAGCGCCATTTCCAGCAGTTACAATAATCGCTTTAGAAAAATGAGTCGCTTGATTGGTTCGCAATTCAAAGGTACCCTCATCATTTTTATCGATTTCTAGGACTTCTTCCTCTAAACAAACAGTTGTATCAAAACGAGCCATTTGGGCTTCCAAGTTAGTCACTAAGTCTTGTGCTGTGATTTCAGGAAAGCCTGCAATGTCATAGATTTTTTTATCTGGATATAATGTAGAAAGTTGACCACCTAATTGTGGTAAGCTTTCAATAATTTTAACTTTTGCATGTCTCATACCACCATAAAATGCTGCAAATAGGCCAATAGGACCACCGCCGATAATGGTGATATCATACATTTCAGGTATGTTCGTCAATGTTTTTTCCTCCAAACAGGTTCTTGCTGGTTTATTTTCCAAGATGAAAATAGGTAATTGATAATGATTATCAACACTTAATATAACATAGATTCTTAGAAAAACACGAAAGAAATGTTAAAATAGTCCTTAACTTTTTCTAAAGAGGTGGAAAAAGACCAAAATGAAGAAATAGCCACTGAGTTAAAAAGGCAATTCCGATTCCTAAAAGAGCACCGCAAACAACCTCTAATGGCTTATGACCAAGCATTTCCTTCAAATGCATTTTTTTCTGCCGCTTTTGTTTGGTAGTGGCAATCCCTTTTACGCTTTCGGCAAGAGCTTGAAAGTCCTCAATCAGATGATTTAAGACAATTCCTTGCTCACCACTAGCTCTTCTAACACCCATTGCATCAAACATCACAATGACCCCAAAAGTTCCAGCAATCGCAACATAGGGAGAAGCAAAACCATTTTGTAAAATTAAAGCAGTGATTAAGGCGCTAACACTAGCTGAATGAGAGCTAGGCATCCCACCAGTTGAAGTAATCAGTGACCAATTCACTTTTTTACGAAAAATAATCGAAATAGGAATTTTTATCAACTGTGAAAAAGTCATAGCAAAAAATGCAGAAACTAATGAAAAATTATTTAAAAGACTCATCTACTCACCTCGTTTTTCCTGGAAATACGCTTATCTTTATCATAACATGAACAAAAGTGGAATGAAAAAAATAAAGACAAAATGAGTATGCGATTTTAGTTTTCAAAGTAAATCCTAGGAAAATGATGGAATTTTTTAAGAGATTTGGGTATGATAGTAAAGAAGAATGAATTTAACTAAAGGAGGACATCTACATGTCTCAATTTCCACAATTATCAAATGAAACAGCTGGCCATCCAGTTGCGACATTAAAAACCAATATGGGCGATATTAAAATTAAATTATTCCCAGAACAAGCACCAAAATCAGTTGAAAACTTTATCGGTTTAGCCGAAAAAGGCTATTACAACGGCATTATTTTTCATCGTGTAATTCCTGATTTTATGATTCAAGGTGGCGATCCAACTGGAACAGGTATGGGTGGCGAAAGCATTTGGGGCAGCGAATTTGAAGATGAATTTTCAAGAGAAGCCTTTAACTTAAATGGCGCCTTATCAATGGCTAATGCTGGACCAAATACAAATGGCAGTCAGTTCTTTATTGTTTCAAATGAAACAGTGCCTGAAAATATGTTAAGTCAGCTTGAAGGTGCAGGTTATCCTCAAGAAATGATTGAAGCTTATCGTGAAAAAGGTGGTACACCTTGGTTAGATTTCCGTCATAGCGTTTTCGGTCAAGTAGTTGAAGGCATGAATGTTGTGAAAGAAATTGAGTCTGTTAAACGTGGACCAAATGATAAGCCAGTTTATGATGTGGTAATTGAAGAAGTTGAAATTGCTAAATAAGAGGCTAAATTAAAGCTAGGGATGAAATAAAACTATTTTATTAGTTTTGTTTCATCCTTTTTTTTGAACGGATAAAAACTGATTATGATCAATGAGGATGCAATAGAAAGAAAGTAAGCATAAAAACGTAAAGAGAGTAGTCGTTGAATAAAGACTGAATGGTCAAGCATCATTTTTAGTGATTCTTAGTGTAAAAATATTAAATTTCTGCCTCAAAGACGCTATTCTGCTTTGAAATATGTTATAATATTTCTGTCTGATTTTTTTAGTTTAATTTTATTGATATAACAGGGAGTGTTTACTCGTGAATATGACAAAGAGAAAAATTTTATGGAGTTTAATGGATGCCTTTTTAATTGTCATCTCTTGCATGATTGCTAATACATTGCTGAATCCGTTTATTACAGTTACAGATACATCAATCATTGTGATAACTGTACTATTTATAGTATTTCATTTTGTTTTATCAAACATTTTTAAGTCCTACTACAAAATGTGGTCTTATGCAGGAATTGGTGAATTATTATCTATTGTTCAAGTCGAAACCTTATCCATCGTCCTAACAATGATTTGTATGTTAGCTTTTGGTCAAGTGTTTAGTATTCGAATGATATTTGTGTCATGGCTATTAGTTGTCGCTGTGATTATGACAAGTCGTTTTGTATTAAGATTTAGACATGATTATAAAATGAATAAATCTCTTGGAGATCCGAATTACCATAAAATTAGAACGCTAATTATTGGCGCTGGTGATGGTGGCGGAATGCTGATTAAGAGAATAAAAAGTAATCCTTATTTAGAAATTGATCCAGTTGGGATTGTTGATGATAATCCTGGAAAATTACATCTACAACTATTTGGTGTAAGTGTGTTAGGTCGAATAGACGATATTCCAGCATTAGTTGAATCAGAGGAAGTAAAGCAAATTATTATTGCGATTCCTTCACTTTCAGGAGATGAATATGAACGTATTTTAGATGTTTGCCGTAACACACATGTGATTGTGAAGGTCATGCCTTCAATTGAAGATGTGATGACAGGTAAACTTTCAGTGAATAAATTTAGAGATATTGATGTTGTTGATTTACTTGGTAGAGAAGAAATCGAGCTGGATATGGATTTAATTTCAGCGAAATTAACTGGCAGAAGCATTCTAGTTTCAGGTGCTGGTGGTTCGATTGGTTCAGAAATTTGTCGTCAAGTAGCAAAATTTAATCCTAAAGCGATTTATTTATTAGGTCATGGAGAAAATTCTATTTATTTGATTGATAAAGAGTTACGAACAAATTATGCAAATCAGTTTAATGTGGTGCCTATTATTGCAGATATTCAAGATCGTGATAGATTATTTAGCATTATGGAAAAATATAAGCCAGATGTTGTCTATCATGCAGCAGCGCATAAACATGTACCTATGATGGAATACAATCCAGGTGAAGCGATTAAGAACAATGTTTATGGAACCAAGAATATTGCAGAAGCAGCAAAAGCTGCTGGCGTGAGCTCTTTTGTGATGATTTCTACTGATAAAGCTGTTAACCCACCAAATATCATGGGGGCAACAAAACGTATTGCAGAAATGATTGTTCAATCCTTAAATGAACCAAACAAAACCAAATTCGTTGCAGTAAGATTTGGAAATGTTTTAGGAAGCCGTGGCAGTGTGATTCCACTTTTTAAAGAGCAAATTCAAAACGGTGGACCGATTACGCTAACAGACAAAAGAATGACCAGATTCTTTATGACCATTCCAGAAGCAAGTCGTTTGGTTATTCAAGCGGGTGTGCTATCTAAAGGTGGAGAAATCTTTATTTTAGATATGGGCGAACCAGTTAAAATTCTTGATTTAGCTAAGAAAATTATTAAATTATGTGGCTATACTGAAGAAGAAATTGGCATTATTGAAACAGGTAAACGTCCAGGGGAAAAATTATATGAAGAATTGCTTGTAGATAGTGAAAAAACAACTGAAAAAGTCTATGATAAAATTTTTGTTGGTGCAGTGCACAATACGGAAATAGATACAATTATGCATTTTGTTGAAAGTGTCGAAGGACTGGATGAAGAGAAATTGAAAAAAGCAGTCATTCAATTTGCCAATGATAATGTATAAATTAAAGTGAAGGATGAGGAAGAAAATATGATGCCTATTTTTAATGAGGATATAGCTTTTTTTAGCACAACTGCTAAAGTAACCTCTCAGACAAATATATTGCCGGAAAAAATGGTACTAGGAAAAGCAAGAAAAAATTATTTATTTTCTTCAAAAGCAGATACAGAGGCATTTTTTCAAGAAAATGATGTGCCCAAGCATCTTTTTGTAGATGTGGAAAATAAAAGAGATTTTGACTTAAAGCAAACCATTGACCAACAATTGGAAAATGTGACACCTAGCAGCCAAATTCATGCCTATAAGCCCAACGATGTCACCATGGAAGCAGCCGATTTATTAATTTCTAAATTAATGAATGATGATGTTGCGGGCAAAAATATTTTAATTTTTGGTGCAGGCAACTTAGGGGCAAAGCTATCCATTCGCTTAGCAGAACGAAATGCCCATGTTTCCATTTGGAACTTGCATGCTGATACGGCTCAAACAGTGATTGATGGAATTAATTTATTTCTTCCTCGCTTTTCACCTAAAATAACGTTTTATCAAGAAATCAAAGACCACTATGATTTGGCTATTAGTTTTATTTCGGCAGAACAAGTCATTGATGCCCATTTTCTTTCAGTCATGAAAGAAAAAGCTTTTGTGATTGATGGTGGTATTTCAAATTATACAAGTTCTTTTATTGCAGATTCTGAAAGTAAAAAGATACGAATGCTTCGATTAGATGTCAGAATGGCTGATGAGTATTTAGCCTTTGCTGCACAGTCTAGACTAGCTGAAGGCTTTTATGAAATGAGTATTGGAGAACGTGAAATTAACGGAATGAATATTGTTTCCGGTGGCATTATTGGACGTTGTGGAGAAGTTGTCGTTGACAGTTATTTACATCCAACACGAATTGTCGGAATTGCAAATGGTTTAGGAGGATTATTAAATGCAGAAGAATACACCCAACAACAACAACAAGACATCGAACGTATTAGAACAGAACTTTTTTAATTTTTTTAAGCGTCTGTTTGATATCATACTAAGTACAATCGCTATTATTTTATTAAGCCCAATTTTCCTAATTGTATCCATTATTATTGTAGCAGATGATGGAATGCCTATTTTGTTTAAACAAAAACGAGTAGGGAAAAATGGTAAAATTTTTGTGATGTATAAATTTAGATCAATGAAAAACATGTCTGAGCGTAAAGAAAGTCCTTCTTACGATTTTGATTGGCCAGATGGTGTACCTGATGACTTTGTATTTAAATCCTCAGGAAGTAATCCAAACATTACGAAAATAGGACAATTTATTCGGAAGTATAGTATTGATGAATTACCACAATTTATTAATGTTTTCCAAGGCAGAATGAGTTTGATTGGTCCAAGACCTGAAATACCAGAAATTACACAACATTACAATGAGCAACAGAAAAAAAGATTATCTGTTAAACCAGGTATTACTGGCTGGGCTCAAGTAAATGGTCGCAGTGATATTGATCATGGAGATAAAATAAAATATGATAATGAGTATGTCGACAACAAAACAATATTATTGGACATAAAAATATTCTTTTTGACTATTTTTCAAACGTTTACTGGTAAAGGTTCTGTGTAGGCACATACACAAAGAGACTTTTTGAAGAATATTCATTAAAGAGGAGCATAGTACAATGGGAAAATTAATTATTGTGTCACAATACACGTCAGACTTCCAAAATGAAGATTATAATCGCTATTCATATATTTATAAGCACTTAAAAGATCACTATCAAACAATCTTCGTTACAAGTACCTTTGATCATTATAAAAAACAACCAAAAGAAGTTCAAAAGGGAATTGTTTATATCCGTGAAAATGGCTATAAAAAAAATATGTCACTTGGCAGGCTCTTTTCGCATTTCTTCTTTTCATTGCGCGTCTTTTTCTTCCTATTGAAGAACGTAAAAAAAGAAGATATGGTTTTATGTGCAGTCCCTTCTAATTCTTTGGGATTTTTTAATGGTTGGGTAAAAAGAATCAAGAAAAATCAATTAATTATCGATGTACATGACACTTGGCCTGAAAGCTTTAAACCTTTACTCAGCCCTAAAATGCAAAAAAGCGTTGTTGTGAATCTATTTTTTGGTTTATGGAAATGGCTTAGATCTTCAGGAATGAAAAAGTGTGATTTATTAGTAGGGGAATCCTATGAGTATGTTTATGACTTTAAAAAGTATGTCAAAAATGGTGATTTATTTCCGATTCTTTTAGGTGTGAATATGCTAAAAATTAATCAAATTCCAGCAGCTGAAATACCAAGAGAAGCAGGTAAATTAAATATTTGTTTTGCGGGTTCTCTAGGTGTCAATTATAATTTAGAAACGGTTGTTGAGACATTAAGAACCTATCAAACAGAATTGAAAGATAACATTAATTTTTATTTTTTAGGAAGTGGAGAGGTTGAACACCTAGTCAAAGAAGTAGCCACTGAATTGTCTTTTGTTCATCATATTCCAAAATCAGACTATGTCACTTATATTGCAAATTTAAAATGTATGGATGTGGGGATTAATTCCTTTACAGAAAATACAAATGTTAAGCTTTCCTATAAACAATCTGATTATATGGCTTGTGGTCTCTTTCTTTTAAATAGCTTAACAGGGAAATTATCTGAAGAACTGATTCAAAAGCATTTAGCTATTCATTATCATGCTGGAAGTCAGACTTCCTTATATGAAGGATTACTGGAAGTCGTGGAATTAAATCAAAATAACCAACTTGATCGTGTTGCAGCAAAGCAATTTGCAACTGACTATTTCGCACGTGAAAAAGTTTATCAGCCTTTATTTGATTGGATTGCAGAAAAATGGCGTAATTAATAAAAGAAATTGTATGGCCTACAAATCACAAAATTTGTTTGCTTAGCATATAGATAGATGTCCTCTGCCTTCGGAACTCCGAAGGCTTTTTGAATGGGCTAAAGAGGATATGCTTCAGAAATATATGTTATTATTTTGCAGTAATTTATGAATAAATCGCCTCAAAAAAAATAAAGAGACACCATAAAATAGATAGAAAAAGGTAATAGCTCTTAATTGAAGTTTAAGAAGTTCTTAAACTATTAAAAAATATGTCATAACAATAAAATTAATGATATAATGTATTATTGAAGCGATATGATAGTCAATGAACAAGAATACATGAGTATTGCTAAGAGTACCCAATAGCAGCTATATGATAAAAATAATGTCAAAGTATGAGCTGTTAATGAAAGAAAAAACATCTTACTAGCAAGACATTGATGAAATGAAAAGAATAACTAAAACTGAGGGTTGGATCTATCTAGAAAAAGCGGCGATAGCCTATCCTCATTAAATGATAAAAAAGATAACACTAGAAAGGTTAATTTTGATGAAACTAACAATTGTACTTGTCCTCTACCAACGATTACTAGAAGAATCTGAGACGTATCAATCTTTGCTTTCATATGAATATTTATTTGAAAGTTTACAGATTGATTATGAATTGCTTGTTTATGACAATAGTCTTGAAAAAATAAATAAAGCGAATGAAAAAATCACTTATTTTCACAATCCTAAAAATCCAGGAATTGCAGTAGCCTATAATGAGGCTTTTTCAATAGGGAAAAAAAATCAAAGCTCATGGTTACTTCTATTAGATCAAGATACTCAATTAACAGAAGCCTATCTTCAAGAGTTATTACTACTTTCCAAAACTGAAAAGAAGGCTTCAGCTATTGTGCCAAAAGTGTTTTTTGGCGAACAGCAGATTTCACCAGTTTTTGCCAAAAACTTACGTCACTTAGAAGAGGATGTTACGATAACAGGCTTAACAAACCAAAAGATTATGAGTATCAACTCTGGGACACTGCTTTCTATGGCATTTATGGAAAAAATCGGTGGTTTTAATCCAAATTTTAAACTTGATTATTTAGATCATTGGTTGTTTCATCAATTAGCGGAGCTAAATGAATCAATTTATGTAATGAATGCGCACTTACAACATGATTTGTCAGTGATGAATTATAAAAATGTGAGTCTTTCAAGATATCAAAGTATTTTAGATGCTGAAGTTTATTTTTATCAGCATTTCCAAAAAGATTTATATCCGCAATATAAGAAGCACCTATTTTTACGTGCGTGCAAACAGCTCCTTCTTGTAGGAAATAAAAAAATTGCTTTATATAGTTATAAAAAGTTTTTTAGACTGCGAGGTAATAATGTATGATTTCAGTATGTCTCTCTGCTTATAATGGCGCCTCCTTTATTGTGAGACAGTTAGAGTCTATTCTTTCTCAGTTAGAGATAACAGATCAAGTGATTGTGATAGATGATTGCTCCACGGATGATACAGTCTCTATTTTAAAACAAAAATTTGGAGATAGAATTGAGATTTATCCAAATGAAAAAAATATGGGCGTGATTAAAAGCTTTGAACGTGCCTTAAGCTTTGTCAAAGGAGATTATGTCTTTTTAAGCGATCAAGATGATGTCTGGTTAGCTGACAAAGTTGAAAAGGTAATGGCTGCTTTTAATCAAGGTGCAGATATTGTGATTCATGATGGCATTGTTGTAGATGGTGATTTTCAAGTACTGAATCATTCTTGGAACCATGAAAATCGCAATAAATTTCCACAAACAATTCTAAAAAATGTATTGAAAAATGCGTTTACAGGCGCTATGATGGCATTTAGAGCAGATTTGATTGAAGAATTTCTACCTATTCCAGATTCAGTTGAAATGCATGATCAGTGGATTGCTTTAGCTGGAATGATGAATCAACGCCATATTGTTGCATTAGATGAACCATTAATGCAGTATGTAAGACATGGTGGTAATGTAACAGGAACTAGAAAAAGAAGCATCAGTGAAAAAATCAACGGACGAATTGGAACAATCAAAGCCATTATAAAATATAAAAAATAAAAAATAAAAAATAAAGAGGATGATTAGCGAATGAAAGGAATAATTTTAGCAGGCGGAAGCGGCACACGTCTATACCCATTAACAAAAGCAGTATCAAAACAATTAATGCCGATTTATGATAAACCAATGATTTATTATCCAATGTCAACCTTGATGTTAGCAGGGATTAAAGATATTTTGCTTATCTCAACACCTACTGACACACCAAGATTTGAACAATTATTCGGTAATGGTCATGAATTAGGCTTAAATATTGAGTATAAAGTTCAGGAGAGTCCTGATGGCCTGGCACAAGCTTTTATTTTAGGTGAAGAGTTTATTGGAGATGACTCTGTTTGCTTGATTCTAGGAGATAACATTTATCATGGTGATGGTTTATCACAAATGTTACAAAGAGCAGCAAATAAAGACAGTGGTGCGACTGTTTTTGGTTATCATGTCAATGATCCAGAAAGATTTGGTGTTGTAGAATTTGATCAAGAAATGCGCGCTGTTTCAATTGAAGAGAAGCCTGAAACACCAAAAAGCAATTATGCTGTGACAGGGTTATATTTCTATGACAATCAAGTAGTAGAGATTGCTAAAAATATTCAGCCTTCTGAACGTGGTGAATTAGAAATTACAGATGTGAATAAAGCCTATTTAGAACGTGGCATACTAGATGTCGAATTGATGGGAAGAGGCTTTGCTTGGTTGGATACAGGCACACATGAGTCCTTACTTGAAGCTTCAACGTTTATTGAAACCATTGAAAAACGTCAAAATTTAAAAGTGGCATGCTTAGAAGAAATTTCATATCGAATGGGGTATATCACAAAAGAGCAATTATTAGCATTGGCTGAACCATTGAAGAAAAATGGTTATGGACAATACTTGTTGAGACTGGCAAATAATAGCTAAGAAAGAGGTTTTTCGAAAATGAAAGTACTAGATACATTATTGCAAGATGTAAAAATTATTGAAACACCAGTACATGGAGATCATCGTGGTTTCTTTACAGAAAGTTATACAAAAGATAAATTTGTTGCGGCAGGTATTACCAATGAATTTATTCAAGACAATCATTCATTATCTGTTGAGCCAGGTGTTATTCGTGGTATGCACTATCAATTAAATCCAAAAGCACAAACAAAATTAGTTCGTGTAACAACTGGCGCAATTTATGATGTGTTGGTAGATATGAGAAAAGGTTCTCCAACTTATGGCCAATGGGAAGGTTATATTTTAAGTGAATATAATCATCGTCAACTACTTGTACCAAAGGGCTTTGCTCATGGCTTCTGTACCATTACTGGCAATGTGAATGTCCAATATAAAGTAGATGAATTATACTCGCCAGAGCATGATAGAGGGATTGCCTTTGATGATCCAGATATTGGGATTGTTTGGCCAATGAACAATCCAATTATGTCTGAAAAAGATACAAAGCATCCACAATTAAAAGATGCAGAGAACAATTTTGTTTGGGAGGAAAAATAAACAATGAAGAATATTTTAGTAACTGGTGGCGCAGGTTTTATCGGAAGTAATTTCGTACATTATATGTTGGAAAACCACCCAGATTATAAAATTATCAACTTAGATTTATTAACTTATGCAGGAAATATCCACAATTTAGATGATGTGAAAGATAATCCAAATCATATTTTTGTCCAAGGAAATATTACCAATCGTGAATTGGTGAGACATTTAGTTAAAGAACATCACATTGATGCTTTTGTTAACTTTGCAGCTGAATCACATGTAGATAGAAGTATTTTACACCCTGAAATCTTTGTTGAAACAAATATTCAAGGAACATTAGCTTTATTAGATGTTGCAAAAGAAATGAATATTGAAAAATATCTACAAGTTTCAACAGATGAAGTTTATGGTTCATTAGGCGCAGAGGGATACTTTACTGAAGAAACACCTTTAGCACCAAATAGTCCCTATTCATCAAGTAAAACAGGTGCTGATTTATTAGTTCGTGCCTACCATGAAACATATGGTATGAATGTAAACATTACACGTTGTTCAAATAACTATGGTCCTTATCATTTTCCAGAAAAATTAATTCCATTAATGATTACCAATGGAATGGATGGTAAAGAGTTACCAATTTATGGTGATGGCCTAAATATTCGTGACTGGCTACATGTACAGGATCATTGCCAAGCAATTGACTTAGTGTTACACAAAGGGCGTAGTGGAGAAGTGTATAATGTTGGTGGACACAATGAGCGTACCAATAATCAAATCGTTGATATCATTATTGAAAAATTAGGCTTATCTCGCGATTTAATCAAATATGTTGAAGATCGTTTAGGACATGATAAACGCTATGCGATTGATCCAACTAAATTAGAAGATGAGTTAGGATGGAAACCTAAGTATACCTTTGATACAGGGATTGTTGAGACAATTGAATGGTATCAAAATAATGAAGCTTGGTGGAGACCATTACAAGAGCGTGCAGCGTTAAACAAATAAGTAAAATAGTTGGTAAGAATTTTTTAATATTCTTTACCAACTATTTTTTGTGTAAAAAGATGTGATACAATAATAACATGAATTTAAGGTCGAAGGAGATAGAATAAGTGAAAGTAATGGCTGTAGTCGTAACCTATGAACCAGATGCAAATGTCTATGAAAATATCAAGTTATTAAGTCAACAGCTGCCTTTTGTTTTAGTAGTAGATAATACTCCAAATCAGCAAACAGTATCCTTTACAGAAAAGCAGATTGAAGTAGTTGATAATGGTGGGAACAAAGGCATTGCCCAACCTTTAAATCTAGGATTAGAGAAAGCCTTAGCCCTTGGTTATGATGGTTTATTTACATTTGACCAAGATAGTCGCGTCACAGAAAATTATATTCAACAGATGGTGCATACCTTTGAAGCCTATGAAAAAGAAATGGGGGTAGCGCCTGCTTTAGTGAGCCCAACTTATCAACATCCAGATGAGGGGATGACCTATGACCTCTCTCAAACCAAACAAACGGGCTATACAGCAATCGAGACAGCTATGACCTCTGGCAATTTATTAAACGTTCCGCTGATTACCAGTAAAGGGATTCGCTTTAGAGAAGATTATTTTATTGACTGTGTTGATCATGAATTTTGTTTTCATCTAAAAAAAGAAAACTTAGTGTTGATTCAGTCCTTTGACAGCTTGCTGCTCCACACATTAGGAGAAGTAACCAGTCATCGTTTCTTAGGAAAAACCATGGTTACAACCAACCATAATGCGATAAGACGCTATTTTATTACAAGAAACAGAATCGCGATGTATAAGGCCTATTGGAAGGGTCAAAAAAGATGGATTCGGACTGATTGGATTAATTCATGGGTTGAATTCATTAAAATTGTACTATTTGAAAAGAATAAATTAAAGAAAATACAAAATGTATGTCGTGGGATAAAAGATGGTCTTTTTAATAAAATGGGACCTTATCCTTATGATAAATAAAGACAGGTGATTAAAAGCGATGGTAAAAACGTTGAAAAATAATAAAATAGTAGGGAACTTTTTCTCTTTAGCAAGTATTCAAGTGCTCAACTACATTTTGCCTGTTGTGACACTGCCTTATTTGATGAGAGTACTAGATTTGAATTCATATGGGGCTTATGGTGTGGCACAAGCGATGACGCAATATTTTATTTTATTTACAGATTATGGATTTAATTTAACCGCTACACGAGATATTTCAAAACAAAGAGAAGATAAAAAAAGAGTCTCTGAAATTTTTTCATCTGTGATGTCAGCTAAAGTCTTATTATTAGTAGTATCCTTTGTTATATTAGTCCTTATTTCTCTGATTGTTCCAAATTTCAGAAAAAATATTTTGTTAAATATTCTAACCTTTGGCATGGTTGTTGGGAGTGTCCTTTTTCCAACTTGGTTTTTTCAGGGGATTGAAGAAATGAAAGTTTCAGCCTTATTAAATGCTTTATCAAAAATATTTTTTACAATTGGTATTTTTATGTTTGTAAAAGCTAAAGGAGATATCTATTTAGTCGCTATTTTAAATTCATTAGGCTATATTATAGCTGGCTGTATTGCACTAGGAATTGCTATCTTTAAATATAAAGTTCGCTTTGTTCGACCAAGTTTTAAACAAATACGAGGACAAATGAGAGAAGGCTGGGATATCTTTGTTTCTAATATTGCTTCAAGTATTTATACAATCGGAAATACGCTCTTGCTAGGTGCTTTTACAAATAACACCATTACCGCTTATTATACCGGTGCAGATAAGATTATTACTGCTTGCTCAAGTGTGATTTCACCAATTATCCAAGCTGTTTATCCTCATGTGAGTCGTTTAATGAACGAGTCTAAAATACAGGTAATTAAGCTTACTAGAAAAATATGGATAGGCATTACGATTGTCATTGGTGCAGGTTGTGTGGTATTGCTGTTCTTTTCAGGCTGGATCTTCCCAATTGTTTTTGGTGAAAAATACAATGATTCCATCATACTGATTCAAATCATGTCCTTTTTACCACTTATTCGTGGCTGGACCAATGTCTTTGGTGTCTTAACAATGATTAATTTTGGCTATCAACGTTTCTTATCCAAAATTTACTTTTTTGCTAGCATGATTAGCTTGGTCACAATGCCTGTCTTAATTTACTTTTTACAGGACAAAGGCGCAGCACTTAATCTAACGATGATTGAATTGGGCATTATGATTAGCATGTATGTCCTATTAAGAAAGAAAGAAATTAATATACCAAAAGGAACGATTAAAATAGAGGAGTGAAAATCATGTCAGCAAAAATTATGATTACAGGTGCAAATGGTCAATTAGGAAAAGAATTAAGTCAATTACTCAATGAAAAAGGTCTTGCTTTTGTAGGAACTGATTCTAAAGAAATGGATATTACAGATGCACAAATGGTCAATCAGAAAGTCATGGCATTACAACCAACAGTTATTTTTCACTGTGCAGCTTATACCGCAGTAGATAAAGCAGAGGATGAGGGGAAAGAAGCCAATTATCAAGTGAATGTAGTTGGTACTGAGAATGTTGCCAAAGCTGCTGAAAAAGTAGGCGCTACTTTAATTTATATTAGTACAGATTATGTTTTTGATGGCACCAATCAATCAGAATATTTAGAAGACAATCAAGCAAATCCTCAAAATGAATATGGCCGTGCAAAATATGAAGGTGAACTGGCTGTCGCTAAATATTGCAGTCAGCATTATATTGTCAGAACTTCTTGGGTCTTTGGTGAATTTGGTGGAAACTTTGTCTACACCATGTTGCGCTTGGCAGAAACAATGCCAGTTATTAGTGTGGTAGCAGATCAGTTTGGTCGACCAACTTGGACAAGAAGCTTAGCAGAATTTATTGTTTACCTGTGGGATCAAAAGAGTGCATATGGTATTTATCATTTTTCAAATGATGAAAGTTGTTCATGGTATGAATTTGCTAAAGAAATTTTACAGGATAAAAATGTCGAAGTAAAAGCAATTGAATCTTCAGATTTTCCTCAAAAAGCTAAACGCCCACAATACTCAGTAATGAATTTAGAAAAAGCAAAAAAAACTGGGTATAAAATAATCAATTGGCAAGAGGCTTTAGCACAATTTAAACAGGGAATCATTAAAAAATCTTAAAATTTAAGGTTGAGTTTCTTTAAACTATGTAATAAAATAAGGTTATTGCCTAAAAAAGGAGAGATGAAATGGCTAAAAAAAATAATTTATTCAAGAATTTGACACTTAAAACAATCATAGCTGCAACGGTTATTAGTCCGCTAGCTAGTAGTTTATTAACACATCAAGTGTTAGCTGAAACAACTGAGAACATAGACAAATTAGATAAAGATGCTGTTATTCAAAATGAGGTTCCATCAACTGACATCAAAGAAGAGGTCACAGAAGAAGAGACAGAAACAACTGTCGTACCCGATTTCCCTGTAGAGGAAGAGGCAACAACTCCCCTTCAAGAAGAAAATCAGGCACCAATTGGTGGACCACCTGTCAAGATTGAGCCAGAAAAAACAGCAGAAAATACTTATGATCAAGAAGCAAATTTACAATTAGTGATTGATTCTTTACAAAATCAACCAAATCTGATGTTTAGAAGTGTGAGTTCACAGCAACAATTTATTAATAAAATTGCAGGACATGCACAACAAAATGCTAAAAAATATAACTTATATGCATCCGTTATGATTGCGCAAGCAATCGTAGAAAGCTTCTGGGGTGGAAGTAAGTTATCTCTTGCACCGCATAATAACCTATTTGGTATCAAAGGTTCTTATAATGGACAATCTTCTTATTTCTGGACAAAAGAGTGGGAAAATGGGCAATATATCGATGTTTATGCTGCTTTTAGAAAATACCCATCTTATTTAGAATCTTTAGAGGATAATGCACAATTACTTCGTTATGGGATTAATGGTGCACCTGCCTTTTATAATGGAACATGGATTGAAAATACAACTAGTTATAGAGATGCGACACAATGGTTACAAGGAAGATATGCGACTTCACCAGTTTATGCCAATACATTAAATAGCATTATTGCAACCTATAATTTGACACAATATGATAATGGCACGATTAATCATGCTGTTCAAAGTAATGTGGCAACAGATTTTGGCGCAAAGATTTCACCAAACGCTGAAATTTTTCATATGTCTGCTAATGGTGGGCTGCTGACTAAAGTAAATGGAAGTGTTGTCAGCAAAGTAGCGCCTTATAATTATCGTGTGACATTAGGTCGTAAAGCAACAACCACCACAGGACAAGTTTACTATTTAGTACTTGTCAATAATGTAGGTTATTGTTGGATAGAAGGTAAGTATTTAACCATTTCTCAAACGGTTACTAAGACAGAAAAACTAAATGCTAATGCGATTATTACAAAAAATAGTAGTCGATTTGGTATGACAAATGGGAAGTATATAGATCCGTTGCAGAGTAATTGGTCAACGCTCCAATACCAAAAAGTTAAATTAACACAAGCTGCTACAACTGCTAATGGAAAGAAATATTATTTAGCAGTCAACTATAAGACAGGTGTAGGAATGGCTTGGATTCCTGCTGAGAATGTTTCTTTATCTGAAACAATCGTTAAAACAGAAAAAGTGAATTCTAATGCAATGATTCATACAAATGCAAATAGATATGGTCTATATGGTAAAGATATGGATATTATTAGAAGTAATTGGTCTTCATTTGTCAATCAAAAAGTCAAAGTGAGCACAATTGCTACTAGTAGCAGTGGCAAACAATTCTATTTGGTCAATAACTATAAAACGGGTGTAGGAATGGCATGGATTCCAGCAGAAAATATTCTTTTAACTGAAACTGTTGTAGAGACTAAAGCAATGAATGAAGTCGGTGTCATTACAGCTGCTGGGAATAAATATGGCTTATATGACACAAGTTTGGATCCTTTAGGAAGCAATTGGTCAAGCTATGTCAATCAAAAAGTTAAAATAGCAAGTGTTGCAACCACTGCAACTGGTAAAAAATATTATCTTTTACGCAACTATAGTAACAATACAGGAATTGCTTGGATTCCAGCTGGAAATGTAGCGATTTCAGATCGTGTAACAAGCACGAAAAGTATTGATACAGTAGCGTTATTGAAGAAGAATGGCAACAAATATGGTCTATATGGTAAAGATATGGACGTATTAACAGGCAATTGGTCAGCTTATTTAAATAAACAAGTCAAAGTATCAAGTGTTGCTAAAACAGCAAATGGAAAAGAGTATTATCTTGTAAAAGATTACAATACAAATGTTGGAATTGCTTGGATTGCTGCGGATGCTTTAGAATTACCAGAAGAAATTGTAAAGAAAGAAACTGTTAATTTTGAAGGTATTATTAAAACTGATTCTGCTCGTTATGGTGCGACAAGCTCTCATATTGATGTAATCAATAGCACATGGACAAGTATGCTTGGTAGTCGCGTAAAAATGACACAGATGATTACAACGAATAAAGGTAATCAATATTACTTACTAATTAACTATACTACTAATACAGGAATGGCATGGATTCCTGTAGAGAATGTCTCAGTATCTTATGCAGTTACTGGCGTGAGCTCTGTTAATCTAGAAGGTGTAATCACTAAAGATACGAAGCGTTATGGTCTTTATGATAAATCAATGGATGAGTTACCAAGTACTTGGACACAGTTCCTAAATAAAAAAGTGAAACTATCTTCAGTTGCGACAACAAAAGATGGTCAAAAATTCTATTTAGTAAAAAATTATGATACAGGCGTAGGAATGGCATGGATTCCGGCTACTAATGTGTCTGTTAAGTAATGATTATTTGAGCTTGATCAATGGATACAGCAATTGTATCCTTGATCAGCTTTTTTATTTTTATAAAGTAAAAAAGGCTGTTCATTTTCTAGTATAACTAGAAAATGAACAGCCTTTTTAAATACCTACTTATCTACAAAAATAATAGAAACAGGAATTGTTGTATCAGACAATAAAACAATTTGTTCATGAAGCCATTTAGAAGTAGTAAGATGTTTTTGAACCAAGATATAAACTTGATCAATTGCCTTAATAGAGAGAGGCGAAACCTCTTTAATCGCAATATCAGCTTGAGCTGTTTCTTTAATCGTATTGATCCAGGTGCTTTCAGTTTCGGAAATAACCAGATCACGTTCAGAATCAGCATTTAATAGCATATTGATTTTTTTAGAACTAACTTGATTATTTTCAAAAGTTAAATCAATTAACTCCATCGGTTGATCCTTGAAAAGAGGATAGATATAGCTCGTACCATGGATTTTTTTATCAGTAGTGTCTCTGACAAAAGCAAGAATAAAGCCAAGAATTAATCCGATGCCAATCCCATATAAGATATTTGTTGTTAGTTGACTGTCTTTCTTGACAATAGGTTTTTTAGAAGCAGTCGCTGCCTCAAATAAATTGTTATCTGTAGAAGTATAGTAAGCTTTAACAGGCAATTCTAAAGATGGATCACTAGGTTGAGATAAGTAATACATATTTTTTTGACTAAAATACTCACTATTTTTATTCACTAATAAGTTATAGTAATAATTAATCGCGGTTTTGACATTTTCTTCAGAAGTATTTCTAATAATTAAATAAATGGTTTCTCCTGACTCACCATTTGTAAAAAGATTCATTGTATAGTTTAAATCCTTTTGATCAAGTGTAAAGCCAGCTTCATTTAATTCTTTTAGGTTACGTTCAGTTGTAAGTGCAGACTTCATTGTGCTGATGCTCATCATATTGTTTCCATTGATAGGATTCTCAGCGATAAAAGTAAAGTAAGAGTAATATTGATCGACCTTTGCTTTTTCTTCTGTATTAGTGGGCTCATCTTTCGTAGTTGATGAAAAATGCATCACACCAGCAAAAACAATTGCTGTGATAACAGTTGTTAAGAGTAAAATCCATTTACGTCTTGCAAAAAAGTTCATTAAATTCTTCATTTCAATTTTAAAAGTCATCTTCTCATTCCATTCTTATGTTATTTTTTTATACATCCAGAACATGATAGGGTAGATTAATTGGAAGCTAAATCCAGAGAATATCATCATATTACTGAATAGATTGAATACTGTAATCGTACAAATAATTGAAAGGGCAATAATAGTTGTTGTATGCATCTTTTTCATTAAATAAGAGTAGAAAAAGACAAAACCAACAAAATAGAAGTAAATTAAAAATATACCTGTATAACCTAATGTTTTATAAGCAGATGAGAAAAAAGTAGAGACATTAAATACTGGAGAAACAAGCTCATCTTCAGGTATTTTGATATCTTTAGCTTCTACAATTCTCTTGCCTACAAAGTCAGGCAGTACGCTTTCCGTAAAGAAAGCTGTCATATTGTAATTTGGCGTAGTTTCTTGAACAATGTTCTGAAAATTAGCTAATGGTGTAGCTACATATAGATAACCCCAAAAGAAAGGCTTAGGAATACTAGATTTTTTGAAATCAGATGTTGCTTTTCCTGTTTCCATAATAAAAAGGCTACTTGTAACATCTTCTTTAGTTTCTTCAGGAGGTGCAGAGCGAATATTTCCAAAAATACCAAAGCCATAAAAGAATAGTACAATAATAACGAGCAAACCAATGATATATTTTAAAGCAATTGTAACAGTTTTTTTATAATAGATAAAAAGGAAACACATGGTAATCACATTCATGATAAAGCCACCACGATTAAAGAGCATCATTGGATAGGATACAAAGAAAATAGACATAAAAAGCTGCGAGATTTTTTTTGTATCTAAAAATTTTTGCCAAAATAGTAGTCCTACAAAGGATACAAAAGTAAGGACAAATACATGGAAAGTAGGAATACCTTCAAAATCTGAATAATTATATCCATCTTTAAGAATGAGAATGTTGATAATTGGGATGGCCTTTTCATATGCAAATTCTGCTAGCATAGATAGTGTTGCAATAATGGCCCAAGGTGTTAAGCTCATTTTAAAGTTTGTATCATCAAAAGTTCCTGGTGGGAATATTTTGTTATACAATTTTGAAAAGAATAATAAACTAATCAAGATGAAGCCGAAAAACCACCATAAGTTTCCTGAAAACGATGGAGCCAAGCTTGACCAACTTAGGCTATAAACAGCTGTTGTTAGCAAGATGATGATAAAAAATAATGAGAATGGATTAAAGATAATTTTTTTATTCATTAGGGTCTCCTTTCATTGATTATTTGAGTATAAATGAACAGATTAGCCATAATTAAAGGCTGTATGATTTAAACTTTTGACATATTGCCAATAATAGATTGATAGTGAGGATAACGCCCTTTATTTTCATTTTGATTCAAGTAGTAAATCGCATAGGATAGAGAACTAATCGCTAAACAGATGACTAACCAGCCATAAATTGGTTGAACAATGCCATTAATGAGAACTGCACCATGAACCATAAACATTAAAGCAATCGCCGTTTTTCCTTTTTTTAAGACAAGGACTAATGGGCTAAAGAGAATACCAAAAGCAAAAATAGTACCAATCAATCCAAAAGGTAATAAATATTGTAAGACAACATTATGAGGACTTTGCTCTTTTTGTTGTTTTGTGACAATCTGATTTTTACCTGTTCCTAATAGAAAGGTTTGCAGATTTTCAAAAATCTCATTTTTAGCGATTTGATTCCAATCTTTACGTTGGTTATTACTAACTTCTATTGTATAGTCAGTTTTTTTATCTTTTTTAACATATTGTTTACTAGTTTCACTAAATTGTCTAAAAGAAATCATTTCTTTAAATGAAACCTTTGCTTGACTAGGTAGTACTTTATTCATTGTACTAATTGGAATAGAGACAGATCGCTCGACTTCATTTAATTGAAGAGAGCTTCCAAGACATAATAGGATGATAAAAGGTACTAAACTACTAAAGAATAAGATACCGAAATAACTGAAAAATGCTTTAACATTTCTTTTTTGAATAAATAAAAGAATGGATAGAAAACTGATTAATAAGGCCAATACAAATCCAGACCTTGACCCTGCTAGTAATAGCGGTGGGATAGTTAGTAGATATAAACCAATCAAAGCAATTTTTATTTTGATATTGCTATTTAAAATAAAATACCACAATAATGGAATAATCATGAGCGTAAAGGTTACATATACAACACTATTTGACAGGATAGGCCCTCTTCCACGAATAAAGCCTTTTCCAAATAAAATAATGAAATATTGGCCAACTGTAGTAGTCAGTAAGGCTAAAATAAATCCAATGATGATACTTAAAGGGTTTACTTTGAAGTAATCTAGTGTAAGCATGATTAAAGCTGTTTCTATTACCACACGTGCTAAGTAAAAGCTGCCAGTATTCATATTACCTGTGACAATTCGATAAGCTGTCATTCCAACAAATAAGAGACCAAAAATCATCATACAAGTAAAGAAAATTTTTGAAAGTAATGAAGCATTCATAATCTTTCTACGAAATAGTAGCTGAATAAAGACTGGATAAAAAGCAATCCCAACAATAACGATTTCAATAATTTGTAGTGTAGCAGTTCCTGAAGTTGCAAAAGAAGTTGCTAAAAAATTAACCGTTTCCTGAGAAAATAAGACTAGAGCAGGAATCATTAAACAAATGATCAAATCAATTTTTCTTAAATTTTTTTCCATAAATATACATAAGCTCCCTTGAAATTTCTATTATAATTGATGCTAGAGTAAAAAGTTGTACTTCTAGCTATTTAGTCCTTTTTCTAAGCACTGTCAAAATGAGAGCGTTTAAATTTTAGGTTCATTACCAATAAAAAAATAGCTATAGCAACAGTTCTCATTTTACCGCGAAATAGCTAAATTATCAATTTTTTTCGAGATATCTTTGAGATTTAAAAGATTCTTAAGGCTTTTTGGTGTATAATAAACAGGGTAAATATATGAGGGATAGGATGATAAATAAGTGGTAAAAATTATTGTAAATGATATTGCAGCATCAAAAGATTCTGGTGGCGCATTTTCTATCTTACAGGAATTTTATGAAGCAGTAAGATTATATGGTGCTGATCATGAATGGGTCTTTATGCTAGCCGATTCCTATTTTGAAGAAACTGAAAATATTAAAATTGAGTCTTTTCCAGAAATTAAGAGTAGTTGGATGAAAAGATTTTTCTTTGACTTTTTTTATGGACATAAAGTAGTAGAAGCATATCAGGGAGATCTTTATTTTTCCTTACAAAATATGGGCTTGCGCAAACTTAATATGAAGCAGATTGTTTATCTGCAACAGTTATTACCTTTTCAACAAGAAAAGAATTTTTCATTTTTTAAAAAGGATGAAAGAAAGCTGGCGATTTATCAAAAAGTTATTGGTAGACTCACACGCTACTCTTTAAAATATGTGTCTGAGATTTTTGTTCAAACTAATTACTTTAAAGGCTTACTTGGAAAAAAAGTCAATCCTAAAATGAAGATACATGTTGTTCCACCTAATATTAAAATGGAGTTGGGCGTTACTAAAAATGACGGGAAACAAAACAATCAGTTCTTTTTCCCAGCAGCCCAATATATTTATAAAAATCATGAGACTTTATTTGAAGCGAGTCGTTCTATTGTTGAGCAAGGGGAAGAAAATTTCACAGTTGTGACAACGCTTGAAGTGTCACAACAATTAGATCAAAATAAGATTCCACAGTTGAAATATCTAGGGCTGATTTCAAGAGAGCAAGTATTTGAATATTATCAGCATTCTATTTTAGTTTTTCCTTCTTATATTGAAACTTTTGGGCTCCCTTTAGCTGAAGCGAAGCTTTTTGAAAGTATTGTTTTAGCAGCTGACACACCTTTTGCAAGAGAAGTCTTAAAGGACTATGAAAATGCTTATTTCTTTGATACATTCAATCATCAGCAATTAGCCGATTTGATGATAAAATGCATCAATGGAGAGATTGTTAAAAAAGAGGTAGGCACAACAGTAGAAGTATCAGAAGAGGATTCTTGGCAAGAGGTTATTGCAACCTTAACGCATGAATCGTAATGAAGTCAGGAGACAGATGGAATGAAATTGAAATTAAAACAAATGATCAATGGCATAATTGCATTTATCCTATGGCCATTTAGTCGAAGCTTAAAGAAAAAAAAGATCCTATTGGTTGGTGGGCATGAAGGACAATTATTTTTAGATAATGGTCAAGCTTTTTACCGCTACCTAACAAAAGAACATCCTGAATATACAACCTATTTTGTGTTGAATCAGCAAAGTAAAGATTATGGTAAAGTACCGCATGTCATTACAAGAGGGAGCATCCGTAATTATTTATATTTTTTATGTGCTGAAGGCGTGTTTTACAGCCATTCATGTTCGGATGTGGCGCCAATTTGGCACCGTTACTATAAAAATCAAAAAACCAGTAAAATTTTCATTGAGCATGGGATTACTGGCTTAAAAAAATCTAAGCTAGGGAATACTTCAATTGCAACAGCGCCAAAAGCTGATTTATGGGTATCTGCTTGTGAATTCGATAAACAGATTAAGGTCAATGAATGGGGCTTACCAGCTGATAAAGTTGCAGTAACTGGCTTACCAAGATATGATGCGCTCGTTCCGCAAAAAAATTATCGTAAAGAAATTGTTTATATGCCAACCTGGCGTGAGTGGTTAGCAGATTTGGATGATGCTGCTTTCCAACAAAGTGATTTTTATCAAGATTTAAAGCAATTAACGGAGAATAGTGAGTTGCTGACACTGCTTGAAGAAACAGGTTATCAATTGAAGATATATATTCATTTTTATTTCCATAAATTTTTGCAGAATTTTACCTTTAAAAGTGAGCTTATTCAATTTTTACCAGTTGAAACCAATGTGCAAGATTATCTGATTAATAGTGCGATTATGATGACTGATTACTCTAGTGTTGCTTGGGATTTCTTTTATATGGATAAACCTGTCTTATTTTATCAACCAGATTTAGACACTTATTTAACCGAGCGCGGTGCTTATCTTGATTTAAAGCATGACTTATTTGGTCCAAGTGCTTATTCTCAATTAGAACTAACTGAGCAGTTACGTTCTATTATTTTCAATAAAGAGCATATTATTAAAAAATATTTACCGCTTAAGGAAAGCTACTTTACCTACTTTGACACCAATAACTGTGAACGGGTATTTCAACATTTTAAAATGAATAAAAAGGATGTTTAAGTAAGATGAAAATTATTAAGAACTATCTCTATAATGTGTCCTATCAATTGATGGCAATGTTGCTACCTTTGGTTACAACACCCTATGTTGTTCGCGTGTTAGGTGCTGCTGGGTCTGGACAATATGAGTATTCAGTTTCGATTAACCAATATTTTAGTTTATTTGCCTTATTAGGTGTCTTATTATATGGCAACCGAGAAATTGCTAGAAGTACCAAATTGAAAGATCGAACAGAACGCTTTACTGAAATTTATATTTTTCAATTTTTGACAGCACTAACTTCTTTGATTGTTTATTTATTATTTGTCACATTCTTTGTCAAAGAAAACCAGATGCTTTTCTACATTTTATCTCTTAATATTGTGGCCAATATGGTTGATATTTCTTGGTTCTTTATGGGATTAGAGCTGTTTAAAAAGACGGTTTCAAGAAATATGATGACAAAAATTATTGGGACGATTTGTATTTTTGTTTTTGTTAAAGAAAAATCAGATTTGGGCTTATATGCATTTATTTTAGCGGCTTCAATGTTACTTGGACAGCTGGTTATGTGGACACAAGTTGCTCAAGAATTAGATTGGCAAAATATGAAATCTATTGTTGCAAAGACAATCAAAGAGAAAAGGTTTTTAAGACATATTTCAGGTTTGCTTGTTTTATTTATCCCACAATTGGCGATTCAAATTTTTACATCTGTAGATAAAATTATTCTTGGTCAAGTTTCAACCAATGCTGAAGTTGGGTTTTATAGTAATGCCAATAAAATTGCACGGATGTTAATGACCATTGCCACTTCTCTTGGTTTGGTTATGCTTCCACGAATGTCTAAAGAAATTGCATTAGGAAATACCGAAAAGGTAGATTGGTATTTAGCTAAGTCCATGAGCTTTATGACCTTTGTTTCCATTCCTTTAATGTTTGGGATTGCAGGTATTAGCCGGACATTTGTGCCAATCTTTTTTGGACAAGAGTTTATGAAAGTTGTCATTCTGCTCCCAATTATGTCCATTATTATTTTTACAATTTCAGCGAATAATGTGATGGGAACACAATATATGATTCCTATGGGGAAGAATAGAGAATATACAATTAGTGTTATTTTAGCTGCTATTGTCAGTATTAGTGCCAATGTATTCTTTGTTGTATTCTTAAATTTAGAGTCTTTAGGTTCAGCGATTTCCTCTGTCTTGGCTGAAATAACCTTAGTTACTGCCTTTGCCTTTTTTATTAAAGATAAGATGCATTTATTTTTAACAAAAGAAGTGCTGAAATCTTTTATTGCAGGGTTTGTGATGTGTGCTGTTGTCTATATGATTTCTCTTTTTGCAACGCCTTCAATCAAATTATTGGCTTTTGAGATTGCTGTTGGGGCACTGATTTATGCCCTCCTAATGATTTTACTTAAAAGTAAAGTGCTTGGTGAAATGCTCTCCTTAGTTGGAGGAATGAGAAAGCGTAAGCAAAAAAATGATTAAGCAGCAGAATAGGTGAAAAAATGATACCATTCCAATAGAACATTATCTGAAGATATTCTTTTATAAGAGGAATTGGGTTCAGATAGTGTTCTTTTATTTTAACTGAATCGTACTTTCTTATTTTAGGTAACAAGGCTTGCTAAAATGATTCTCTATTTATGGTCAGATATAAATGAAGATTTATTGGATTCGATATACTAATTTTGAGGAAAGAATGATATACTAGGAGAGATACAAATTTATCATAATGTTAAAATAAAAGCTGTTTGAAAATGATGGTGATAGCTGGATTTTTTAGATATGTTTTTAGTACATAAGACTAAGTAGGATGATTGAAAGAACCAAGAAAAACTATTTTGAAGAAAATCATTCAGATAATGAAAGGAAATATTCATGAAGAAGATTACAATTTGTTCACCAATGTACAATGAAGCAGAAAATATTGTGCAATTTTATGATGAAGTTTCAAAGATTTTAGCAAAAATTTCTGATAAGTATGACTATGAATTTTTATTTATAAATGATGGTAGTTTAGATGAATCATTGAATATCGTTGAAGCATTACGTGAAAAGGATGCCCGCGTAAATTTTGTTGATTTATCAAGAAACTATGGCAAAGAAATTGCGATGGCAGCTGGTTTTGACTATGCCACAGGAGATGCTATGATCATTATGGATACTGATTTACAACATCCACCAGCGATTATATTAGAGATGATTAAAGAATGGGAAAATGGGTACCAAGATGTTTATGGTAAAAGAAGAGAACGCCCAGGTGAGTCCTGGTTAAAGAGAAAAACGTCTAGCTATTACTATAAAATACTGCAAAAATTTTCTAATGTCCCTGTCCTTCCAGGTGTTGGTGATTTTAGACTATTAGATAGGGTTTGCATTGAGGGAATCAAGAAGCTTAGAGAGAGCCAAAGATATACTAAAGGCATGTATATGTGGGTAGGCTATCGAAAAAAAGAAGTATTATTTGATGCTGAGGAGCGTTTTGCTGGCGAAACCAAATGGAAATGGTCAAGTCTAATTAATTTGGCAATTGATGGGATTACCTCTAATACAATTATGCCCTTAAGAATTACTTCATTTGTTGGCGCTGTAATTTCAATTATCTCCTTTTTCTATATGATTTATATTTTTTGTTCTACCTTATTCTTTGGAATTAGTGGAAGTGGTTTTCCAACCTTAATTATTACCATTCTTTTCTTAGGTGGCTTACAGTTGCTTTTCCTTGGTATTATTGGAGAATATATTGGGAAGATTTTTATTGAGGTAAAAAGGAGACCCATTTATTTAATCCAAAAATATAGTGGAGAGAAAGATTTTGAAAAAACAGGTGATCCAGATGAAACTTAAAAAGTTATGCTTTAAATTGCCTTTTATGACTGAAAAAATTTACAGTCTGATGATGTATATTTTCATGGGAGGCATTACAACCGTGATTAATATTGCTTCTTTTTGGTTTTTCGCAAGTTATCTCAATATTGATTACCGCATCTCTAACTTTTTTGCTTGGTTCCTTTCTGTTGTATTTGCTTATATATCCAATAGAATTTATGTCTTTGAAAGTCAGAATAAAGGACTAAAACTAATTTTTAAAGAGGTTGTATCCTTTGTATCCTTTAGAATTTTATCTTTCTTAATTGATTTAGGTGTATTAATTTTATTAGTAGATATGCTATCAGTCAATGAATTATGGGCTAAAGTTTTTACCAATGTGATTGTCTTGGTTTTAAACTATGTCTTTAGCAAATTCTTTATTTTTAGTCAGCATGAAGAAAAAAGTGTGAATTGAACAAAAGAAATATAGGTAGGTGGATAGGATGTCATTAGTGACAAAATTAAAAGAAAAAAAAGCGGTACTGATAATGATTGCGCTATTTGCTGCAATGGGCTGTTTAGTCATTATGTCTACTGATGACTGGTTTTGGGGAGGAACTGGAGGCTCGTACTTATTACGACATAACTTCTTTGACTCAAGCTTAGATTCAGCCAATGCCATTGCAAATGGACGGTATTTTGGGAATATTATTGAGGTATTCACAACGAAGCGACTTATTTTTAGAGTACTGATGTATGCGGTGTTTGGCACATCTTTAGTGGTCTTACTTAAAAAGCTAGTTGGTGGAAGTGAGAAGCTCTATTTAGCTATTTTCTTTTTACTTATTTTACTACCAAAGGATAAAATCCAACAGGTATTTTTTTGGAATGCTGGTTTCTCAAATTATGTACCATCAATCGTTTTGGTTCTGTTAATATTTTATTTGTTTAAACAATACCATTTATTTGAGCAAAAAAAATTAACGGCGCCTCTTTTGATTGGTATGTTTGTACTTAGTTTTGCTGCACAGCTTTTTTTAGAAAACTTAACGGTTTATAATGTTTTACTTGGTTTCTTTTTATTCATTGTTTCATTTAAGAAAAGTAGAAAGTTTTTAAATTATGGATTGATTCATTTGCTAGGTGCAATTTCAGGCTTAGTTGTGATGTTTACACATCCTTCGTATCAGTATATTTTTAGTAATAATGATACTTATCGAAGTGTTCCAGCAGGAACGGACTCAAATATTATTGTTAGAATGCTACAGACTTATATTGATGCAATCAATGATTTATTATTGATGGACAATATTTGGTTGAATATTATTTTAAGTGGTCTCTGTATTCTATTGATTTTAAAAGCTAAAAAACATGATAAGTTTGGCAAAGGAATCATTGTATTTTATGCTTTTTCTATTGGTTATTTTATTTTAAATAAATATTTTGCTCAGGTTGTTTTTTTAGGATCAGTAAAATTACCTTTATTAAACTTTTTTGTTTCAACAACCTGGATTTTACTATTGCTCGTCATTATTATGAGATATGTTGACAATCGTAAAACCAGCGGGCGCTTATCATTTTATTTGATTTCAGCCTTTGTGATTGCTGGTCCATTCTTATTAATTACACCTTACCCAGCTAGAAGCTTCTTTACAAGCTATATCTTTTTTGTCTTAATTATTTTAGAATTATTACAAGAAGTACTAAGAAATCATCAAGAATTACAACAGGATGTAACAGTGTGGGCAAGGATAGGGACCCTACTCTTTACTTTGATTACAGTTACTGCTTTGGTGTCAATGAGCGCAAATCGCTACATCTATTCTCGTAACTTGAGCCATATCCAAGCAGTGGATCAATCAGGAGGGGGAGTTGTCCAAATGGACGCCTTACCTTTTGTCTATTATTATAAGGACTTTAACCCTAATAATAACCCAGATCTGTTTAAGGATTATTATAAAATATCAAATGAATTGCATTATATCTATCGAGCTAAATAAAATTATTTTTGGGCTAAAAAAGGTTCAGCTTAATCCTAACGATTAAGCTGAACCTTTTAAATTTATTTACGCCAAGTAAATTGATTGATAATTTTTGTATAACTTTGAATAATCTTAACAATTTTAACCGATACATTTGTATCTTGATAATCTGGTGCAAGAACAACTTCTTCTTTGTTTTTAGCCATTTCAATCGCTAATTCAATCGCTTGCTCAACATCTTCAGCTTTGATACCAGCTACCACGACACTGCCCTTATCTAAGACTTCTGGACGCTCAGTAGAAGTTCTAAGTAGCACACCAGTAAATCCTAGCATGGCACTTTCTTCAGAAAGCGTACCACTATCAGAAAGCACACATAATGCATTTTTTTGTAATTGATTATAGTCAAGGAAGCCAAATGGTTTCAATACTTTGACTAATGGATGAAACTCAAAATTACGACTTTCAATATATTTCATACTTCTTGGATGTGTTGAATAAATTAAAGGAACTTGGTAGGTTTCAGCAATTTTATTCAATGATTCCATTAATGAAATAAAGTTTTCTTCATGATCAATATTTTCTTCACGATGAGCTGAAACAATCATATATTTTCCAGATTCTAATGATAACTCATCTAAAATCTTGCTTTGATTAATACCATCCATATGATCTCTTAAGACTTCTTGAATAGGAGAGCCTGTTACATAGATATGCTCTTTTTTAAAGCCTTCAGATAAAAGATATCTTCTTGAATGCTCGGTATAAGGTAAGTTAATATCACTAATATGATCCACAATCTTACGATTAATTTCTTCAGGAACATTCTGATCAAAACATCTATTTCCAGCTTCCATATGGAAAATTGGAATTTTTAAGCGTTTTGCACTAATTGCTGAGAGCGCAGAGTTTGTATCACCTAAAACTAATAAAGCATCAGGTGCTTCTTTCGTCATGACCTCAAAAGACTTCGCAATAATATTGCCCATTGTATCGCCTAATGTTGTGCCAACACTTTCTAAGAAATAATCTGGTTGACGTAAACCTAAATCATCAAAGAAAACTTGATTTAAGGTGTAGTCCCAGTTTTGTCCAGTGTGTACAAGAACATGGTCAAAATATTTATCACAAGCTTTAATGGTTGATGATAAACGAATAATTTCAGGTCTTGTACCAATAATCGTCATTAATTTTAATTTTTTCAAAGTTTATACCTCCACATAGTAAGTATCTGGATGATTAGGATCAAACATCTCGCACGCCCAGAATAGTGTAATCATATCTTCATCACCAGTATTTGTAATGCTATGAGTGTAGCCTGCTGGAATATCAACAACCTCAAGCTGATCACCAGAAACAGGGTAGACAAGAATGTCATTATCAAAAATACGTCTGAATTTAATTTCACCCGTTCCTTTAATCACTAAGAATTTTTCTACCTTTGTATGATGCCAATGATTTCCTCGAGTAATTCCTGGTTTAGTCGTTGAAATAAAGATTTGGCCGTTGTCCTCAGATTTGATAAATTCTGCTAACCAACCACGATCATCTACATTTTGCTTTAGGAAATAAGAGAAGTTATCATCTGCTAAATAAGAAAGATAAGTTGCATATAAAGCGCGATCAAATGTTGATTTCAAAGATGGCATCACCAATGTTTGGCGATTATCGTTAAAGGCTGTAATCTTTTTAGCTAGCTCTCCAACTGTAATGGTGTAATCAACTGATACAACTGCAAATTTATCTTCTAACTCAGGCGTATTTTTCATCGTTTCCACAAAAGTTGCAACCACATCATCAACATAAGAGAGGGGAATTTCAGCATCAGGATTGTTAATTGTAATTGGCAAATCTCTTGAAATGTTATAACAGAAGGTCGCAACAACACTATTGTAATTAGGACGACTCCATTTACCAAATAAATTTTTCAATCTAAATACATAGCTCTTTACTTGATTGCGTTCAGCATAAGCAAAAACAGCATCCTCAGCTTGACGTTTACTTTGACCATAAGGATTCTCTAAAGCTGCTTGAATAGAAGAAGAGAGCACGATTGGAACACAGCGCTGATTTTTTTCTAATAATTGAATCAATTGTGCTGTTAAATCTGCATTGCCATCAAAAAATTCTTGTTCATTTTTTGGACGATTCACACCCGCTAAATGAAAAACAAAATCACAGGTTTTAGTCATTTGTTCTAATTCATCGATTGTATTTTCTTTATTATAAGTTTGAATATTTTGAAAGCCTTCATTCTGCAATTGAGCAACTAAATTTCTTCCTAAAAAACCATTTGAACCAGTCACAAGAATATTCATTAGGCTAGCCCCCAAGCAACAAGTTCTTTTTGAATATAGTCAAGTTTTAATAAGACTTCAATTAATTCATCCTTGCTTAAGCGAGCAGTATTATTAGAGTTATATTCATCAATTAAAGCCGCTTCAGTATTGCCTTCTTCATAGAATTTACCATAATTTAAATCACGTTTATCAGAAGGGACACGATAAAAATCGCCCATATCCACAGCTTGTGCTGCTTCTTCGGTTGTTAATAAGGTTTCATAGAGTTTTTCACCATGTCTAATGCCAATCACTTCAACAGGAATATTGGTTTTAAAAATTTCTTGTAAAGCAGCTACCAAAGTATCAATGGTTGCAGCTGGTGCTTTTTGAACCATGATATCGCCTTGTTCCGCATGATTAAATGCAAACAAAACAAGATCAACTGCTTCTTCTAAGCTCATCATAAAGCGCGTCATTGAACCCTCTGTAACAGTAATTGGGTTTCCTGTTTTTAACTGATGAATAAACAATGGAATGACACTACCACGAGAAGCCATTACATTCCCATAACGTGTCCCACAAATTAATGTTTTTTCAGGATCAATATTTCTTGATTTCGCAACAAAGACTTTCTCCATCATTGCTTTTGAAGTGCCCATTGCATTAATCGGGTAAGCCGCTTTATCTGTTGAAAGACAAATGACTTTTTTGACACCACATTCAATAGCTGCAGTTAAGACATTGTCTGTTCCTAAAACATTGGTTTTCACAGCTTCCATTGGGAAAAACTCACAAGATGGTACTTGCTTAAGTGCTGCTGAATGGAAGACAAAGTCTACGCCGGCCATCGCTGGACGAATACTATTAATATCACGAACGTCCCCAATGAAAAATTTTAATTTACTATTCATATATTTTTTACGCATATCATCTTGTTTCTTTTCATCACGTGAAAAAATACGAATTTCTGCAATATCACTCTCTAAAAAGCGATTTAAAACGGCATTACCAAATGATCCAGTTCCTCCCGTAATTAATAAAGTCTTGCCAGTGAAAATACTATTGTTCATTGTTTGAACGCTCCTTTTTTAATACATCTAATGATTCTAATTCTTGCAAAGTTTTATCAATAAATTGTGCTTCTGTAAAATGTGACTCATAGTAAGCTCTAGCATTTTTACCAAAAGCCAGTTGCTCTTGATGTGTTAGATTCATAAAATCAACCATGGCTTGTGCTAAAGCTTCAGCTTGACTCGCTGGAACGCAAATACCACAATTCGCATCATGAATAATCACTTTAGCATCACCATCAATTGCAGCAATAATGGGTTTACCCGCAACCATATAGCCTTGAAGCTTAGCTGGAATGGTTAACCCAATTTTATTTTGATTCTTAAGTGTTAATAGACAAGCATCAGCATCTTGATAGTACTCATGCATTTTTTCAGCAGGCTGTCTGCCGTGAAAGATCACTCTATCATTTAAAGATAATTGATCAGCCAGCTTTTCGCAGTCTGCCAAAGCCGAACCATTACCAACAATATCCACTTTTAAAGAGAAGGCTGGATCAACCTTAGATACTGCTAACAGAATGGTTTCAACATCTTGGACATACCCAATATTCCCAGTAAAAACAAACCTAGTTTCTGCCCGCTCCTGTTCCTGGATAGCAAGGCTAGAATCATTGGCATATTGTGGGATATAATCCATTTTTTCATAAGGAACCTGGTTCACAGTATGCAAGTATTCCATAAATGATTGTGAACTGACCGCAATTCGATGTGATTTGCGATAAAGATAGCGACTGATTTTATGAATCAGTGAATAAATAAAGGTTCCTTCTTTTAACCTCATTGCTTTAACCGATTCAGGCCAAATATCAAGACAGTAGAGTAAAATAGGAATCTTTCTTTTCTTAGCAGCAATTAAAGCTGGATAAGCCATTGTGACTGGTGAAAGTTGATAAACATAAATAACATCGAAATGTTCCCTATTTAGGAGTGCCCAAATACTTCCAAAAAATGTAAATGAAAAATAATTTAATGAGCGGAAAATAGGACCTTTTCGACGTGTAATAGTTCGAACCCTACGAATATTTACATGATTCCAAACTTCTTTTCTATTTTTAAACAGCTTATACCGAGAACTTAACTTCCCTGTAGTATAGCCTCCTAATCCTGTTAACACGGTAACCTCGTGTCCTCTTAAGGTAAATTCTTTCACAACATCATTTATCTTAAAATTATCAGGATAGAAATTTTGACTAACAACTAATATTTTCATGAAATAAGACCCCATAACATTATATATAGCATGTGTTTCTATCGAGTAGAATGAATTATTCAACTAATTAGCATTATACCGTTTTTTGAGCAAATAATCTATACTAATCTTTCATGTCTCCTGTTCGTTGGTTCAGGAAAAACAAATCCTGTTACAGTAGGATTTATGTTATGAGATTAAAATGAAGATTTAATATTAAGCAAGATGTGTCTAGAAATAATGATAAAGTCTGATTTTTTTAGATATATGCTAAGTTTAAACGGCGATTCTGTTTAAAATATTATTTTTAAGTTTTTTTTAGAAAGATAATCATGTTCCATGGTATAATAGGCGGGAGTATTTTTTGAAGACGAGGTGTACAGAATGGAGAAAACTGTTTCGATTATTATTCCTGTTTATAATGGTGCAGATACGATTGAACGTGCAATTGAATCTTGCTTACAACAAACTTATGCAGCAATCGAAGTCATTGTCATAGATAATCAATCAACGGATGAAACCCAAAAAGTGGTAACTGGAATCCAAGATAAGCGTGTCAGATATATTCGACTTGAAGAGAAGGGTCGTTCTTTGGCGAGGAATACAGGATTAGCGGCTGCAACAGGTGAATATTTACAGTTTTTAGATGCGGATGATACTTTATTTTCACATAAAATTTTAGATAGTGTCACTTTTTTAGAACAACATTTAGACTATGATGCGTATTGTCATGGTATTTTATATTTATCAGATGAAAGCGGAGAAACCTTAAAGGAGATTTTTCCTAAGTATTGTTTTGAAAATGAACTGTTGGCACATAATATTTTCCCCATTCACTCTTTGGTGTTTAGAGCAAAGGTCGCGGCTACTTTTACCTTAGGAATGGAATATTGTGAGGATTGGTTATTTTGGGTGGATGCTTTATTAAAGAAAAAAATCTACTTTAACACGACTGAAATTGCAGGAACTGTATTTGTTCATGGCAACAATACCATGTCACAAACTACTTTAATGAGTGAATATGAATTGTATGTGCAGCAGTGTTTGAAGGAAAAGCACTCGGAGCGAAGTTTAGCTTTATTGAAAAACGAAGTGACACTTCTCATTATCCATTACTTTAATCCTGCGAAAGAACCACAAACAATTGAAGCCATCAAGAAACATTCAAGATGGACTTATCTAGCTGTACAATGTCTATGTCATCTGCCAATTATCAAAGGCAAACTAAAACAGAGAATTGCTGCGCTTCATCAAAAAAATGTTTACACTGAAGGAGAAGTAAAATCATGACCCAACCAGCTGTTTATTTTATCGTTTTAAATTATAATAATGCATCAGACACAATCGACTGTGTTCGTAGTATAGAAGCTTTAAATTATACAAACTATCAGATTGTTTTGGTAGACAATCTATCAAAGGATGATTCAGCAAAAGTGCTACAGGAGCATTTTCCACAGTATCCATTTATTCAAACAGGAGAAAATCAAGGCTATGCCGCTGGAAATAATGTAGGTATTGACTATGCAATGAATCAAGGGGCAGCATATATCTGTATTTTAAATAATGATGTCTTAGTCGCACCAGATTTTTTAGATATTCTCGTTGATTATGCAGAAACGCATGGAAAAGTCGGGGTTTTAGGGCCAAGAATTTGTACCTATGAGGATGCACAAGTATTAGAGTCAGCTGGTTCAGTTGTTAATTTTAATAAAGGACAAGTAACACGCCTTTATCATCAGGCAAAGGAAGAAGCAGTTGCTGGCAAAGTCATTCCTTGTGATTATGTTGGTGGTGCCTGTATGCTCTTAAAAACGGATGTGATTCGTGAAGTAGGCATGATTCCTGAAAATTATTTTCTATTTTATGAAGAAAATGAATGGTGTGTCACCATTAAAAAGGCCGGGTATGATATTTTTTGTGTAGCTGATGCAAAAGTTATTCATAAAGGCTCTGCTTCTATTAATAAAGTATCTGGTTTGTCTGAATACTTTATGTACCGCAATTTGATTGTTTTTATGAAGCGTAATGGGACCTTGAAAAATCGTCTTATTTTTTATCCATATATTTTACTATTTGCCATTAAAAGTGGCTTTACAAAGAAAAATGGTTGGCGCTTTATGGGGTATTTTAAAGATGGAATAACTGGAGCCAATAAATATACAGGAAAGCTGTAAGTTAAGAAGCGGAGGAAATGTAGCATGATCGATACAATTTATCAGGATGATAGCTGGGCATTACACACAGATCTTTACCAAATAAATATGATGCAAACTTACTGGGAATTGGGGAAAGCAGATTTAAATAGTGTTTTTGAAGTTTACTTTCGTAAAAATCCATTTGAAAATGGTTATGCTATTTTTGCTGGATTAGAACGGATTGTGCGTTATATGGAACAACTTCATTTTACAGAATCAGATATTGCTTATTTAAGAGAAGTTCAACAATATCCGGAACCCTTTTTAAAGTATTTGAAAGACTTTAAATTTACTGGGACGATTCGTTCCATGAAGGAAGGAGAAGTGGTTTTTAATAATGAGCCATTAATCCAAGTTGAAGCACCTCTTGCTCAAGCGCAATTGATTGAAACAGCATTATTAAATATAGTCAATTACCAAACCCTAATTGCCACTAAAGCAGCAAGAGTGAAATTTGTTGTACAGGATGATCCCATTTTAGAGTTTGGTACACGTAGAGCACAAGAGATGGATGCAGCCATTTGGGGAACTAGAGCAGCTTATATTGGTGGATTTGATGCAACAAGTAATGTACGCGCTAGTAAAAAATTTGGTATTCCTGTCAGTGGGACCCATGCGCATTCACTTGTTCAGGTTTACCGCAATGATTATGAAGCCTTTAAAGCTTATGCCCAAACACATCAAGATTGTGTCTTTTTAGTGGATACCTATGATACCTTAAAATCTGGAATTCCTAGTGCCATTCGAGTTGCGAATGAAATGAAAGATCAAATTAATTTTCTTGGTATTCGCATTGATAGTGGGGATATGGCCTACATTTCTAAACGAGCGAGACAGCAATTAGATGAAGCTGGTTATCCAGATGTGAAAATCTATGCTTCTAATGACCTAGATGAAAAAACCATTTTAAACTTAAAAATGCAAGGTGCCAAAATTGATGTTTGGGGAGTCGGAACGAAACTTATTACAGCCTATGATCAACCTGCATTAGGTGCGGTTTATAAACTTGTTTCTATTGAAAATGAACAAGGTGAAATGATGGATAGCATTAAGCTTTCTGGAAATGCAGAAAAAGTATCGACACCAGGCAAAAAACAAGTATGGCGTATTACAAGTGCTGATGATGGTAAATCTGAAGGGGATTATATTACACTTTGGGGTGAGCGACCAGATTTACAGGACGAACTTTATATGTTTCATCCAGTCCATACGTATATTAATAAAACGGTTAAAAACTATCTGGCAGAACCATTGTTAACAACAATTTATGAAAATGGCAAATTAGTTTATGACTTACCAACCTTAAAAGCAATCAAGTCCTATTCTGGGCAACGATTGCATGATTTATGGGAAGAATATAAGCGTAACTTGAACCCAGAACCATACCCAGTAGATTTATCTGAAGAGTGTTGGAAGCATAAAATGAAAAATATTGAAGATATTAGAAAGCAAATAAAGTAAGAAACTGTACGGAAAATTAAAAAAAGAGGGATGAGCAATGCGTAAACTACAAAAACAAATTATCCAAGAACTATGCGTCTTACCTGAGATTCATCCACAGGAAGAAATTCGTAAAAGTATTGATTTTTTGAAATCTTATTTGTTACATTATCCATTTCTTAAAACCTATGTTTTAGGTATTAGTGGTGGACAGGATTCAACTTTAGTTGGTAGATTAGCACAGATGGCGATTACGGAGTTAAGAAATGAAACTGGGGACCAAAGTTATCAATTTGTTGCTGTTCGTTTACCTTATGGGGAACAAGCAGATGAACAAGATGCCATGGATGCTATTGAATTTATTCAATCAGATCAACTATTACCAGTAAATATTAAAGCAGCAGTAGATGCATCTTATGAAAGTGTCACAAAGCTAGGACTTGAAGTATCTGATTTTGTGAAAGGAAATATCAAAGCAAGAGAACGAATGATTGCACAATACACCATTGCTGGAGCACTTCAGGGTGTTGTCTTAGGAACGGATCATGCAGCAGAAGCTGTGACTGGATTCTATACAAAATTTGGCGATGGTGGGACAGATGTTAATCCTATTTTCAGATTAAATAAAAGACAAGGTAGAGCACTTTTAAAAGCGCTAAATGCACCTAAACATTTGTATTTAAAAGTACCAACTGCTGATTTAGAAGAAGAGAAACCTGGATTAGCAGATGAAGTAGCACTAGGTGTCACTTATGACAATATTGATGATTATTTAGAAGGTAAAGAAGTAGCCGAAGAAATCGCTGAAAAAATTGAAAATTGGTATTTAAAAACACAGCATAAACGACATTTACCAATTACTATTTTTGATGATTTTTGGCAACAATAATGCATGAACCTAATGATTTGCTATCCCACTAGGTTACGATTAAAAATGACCTGTTATTCTTGGTATTGATAGGCTAGCAATGTTTAAATTCGTTCAGATTGTCTAATGTTGTTTCAAATAGCGAGACAGAAAAAAACAATTTATATTGTAAAAGAAACTGAAAAAAAGTAGAATAATGATAACAAAACATGCTCTTAGTCAACATAAGAGCATGTTTTATTTCGTTCATGGGAGAGGAGGATGTTTTGTGCATAAGCTATTATTACCACTAAATCGTTGGAGACAAGCGCTAGTAACAGGCATACTTTGCTTTCTATCAGCTTTTATCAATAATTATTTATTGCAAATTTTTCAAAATCAATATGATTTAAACCTAGCCTATAAATTTGTCTTTGAATGGCATACCGTTATTTTTTTCTTAAGCGTATTTGTCTTATTTATTGTGACCTTATGGCTAACTGCCCTTATTGGAAAAATCGGATATAGTACTAGCTTCATGTTTTTACTAACAATTGGGATTGGTCTAGCGAATCAACAAAAGCTAGTGAATCGAGGAGAACCCTTATATCCTAATGAATTGAGTATGATCAGTGAATGGCCATTTCTATTAAAAATGCTAGAAGGAAAATGGATTATCCTGCTTATTTTAACTATTTTAGGTGTAGCTGCTTATAGTTATGGTGTAACAAAATTAATCCAATATTTGCTAAAAAAATGGCAGCAACCAGTCTATCCTTACTTAGATCGAAAAAATTTAATCATCAGAGGCATCACCTTTCTTTTGACAAGTCTGATTTTAATGTACACGTATCAATTTAATCAAGAAGGAAATCTCCTAAAAAAAATGTATGATCAGCATGCCTACTGGATTCCCTATAGCCAGGAAATGAATTACTATAATAATGGATTTTTAGGTGGCTTCTTTTATAATTTTCCAATAGATGCGATGAATGAACCAACCAATTATTCAAAAGAAGAAATAGAGCGGATTGTGACAAAATATACAAAAACTGCAAAAACAATCAACCAAACTAGAACAGAAAATCAAGTAAAGCCAAATATTGTTTTTATCATGAGTGAGAGCTTTTCAGATATTGAAACACTAAAAGGCATTCAAGCAGAAAAAGACCCAATGCCAGAGACCAGAAAATGGATGAAACAAAGTACATCTGGAAAAATACTCTCCCAAGGCTATGGTGGTGGTACAGCTAATATTGAATTTGAAGCATTAACAGGTTTTTCAATGTATCCTTTTAACGAGCAGATGACGACACCCTATACGATGTTGCTACCACAATTTAAAGCATTCCCATCAATCGTTTCTTATTTAGCAAAAGAAGGGTATGAGACAACCGCAATCCATCCTTTTAATACAAGTATGTATAAACGAAGAGAAGTTTATGATACCTTACAATTTTCAAACTTTCTAAATGAAGAGACGATGACTAACCAACAAACAATTGAACAGAACCAATATATATCAGATGAAGCAGCATTTAAAGAAATTATGGCTCAATTAGAAACACAAGAAGATCCATCATTTGTTCATTTAGTCACTATGCAAAATCATCTTCCCTATGAGGGCAATTATTCGGATACAATTGCGATTAATAGTGAGTTAACGCTCCCAAATAAAGCAGCAATCAGCAACTATTTACAAGGTATCGCTTATAGTGATCAGGCACTCAATCAATTTTTATTATCACTCAATGATTTTAACGAACCAACAGTGGTTGTATTTTGGGGAGATCATTTGCCAAGCGTTTATGGGGATGATGTGTTTCAAGCAAATGAGCTTAGAACCATGTATGAAACACCCTTTTTGCTCTATACAAATTATCCAACTAAAGCACGAGATGTAGGAACGATTAGCCCTATTTATTTTATGAATGAATTATTGACGCAAACAGAAACAAAAGTCAGTCCTTTTTATGGTCTCATGACAACTTTAGAAACAGAGATAACAGGGATGGAAAAGTTGTTACTGATTGATCAAGAGAACCAAACCATCACAGAAGCTGAACTAAGCGATGCAGCGAAGGAATTATTACAGGACTATCAAATGATTCAATATGATGTCACAACAGGAAAAGGCTATAGTCAGCAGATACCTTTTTTTGATCCGATTAATGATAAGTAATAAAGAGAGGAATGCATGCCAGAATGAGTTTCAAAAAAACAGATAATAAGCACTATTACAATCCGGTTAGAAACGCTATTTTAAATCATCAGATGATTGAACCTGGAGATAAGGTGGCAATCGGTATGTCTGGAGGAAAAGATAGCAGTACCTTACTTTATTTTCTGGACACCATTTCTAAACAAAAACGATTAGGCTTTGAATTTGAGATTGTACCTATTTCCTTAGACATGGCAATGGGCATGGATCTTACGCCAATGGAAGCATTTGTAGCAAGCCTTGGCTATCAGCTTGAGGTTGTCCCGACACAAATTGCTAAAGTCGTATTTGATATTCGAGAAGAAAAAAATCCTTGTTCATTATGTGCAAATTTAAGAAGAGGCATTTTATATACCCATGCAGCTAAACTTGGCTGCAATAAAGTGGCTTTAGGACATCATGTGGATGATGCAATTGAGACCTATTTGATGAACTTTTTATTGCATGGGAAATTAGCCAGTTTTGAGCCAATGAGCTATTTAGACAAAACAAAGGTTTCAATCATCAGACCGATGCTTTATTTAGAAGAAACGGACATTATTCATTTTGTTGAAAGAGAAGCGATTCCGGTAATTCATAATCCATGTCCAGTGGATAAAAAGACAAAACGGGAAGAAATGAAAAAATTAGTCACACAGCTTTCTCTACAATATCCAGATATCCGAAACAAATTTGTTAAAGGAATGGAGCAAGGAAAACAAGCTGATTTTTGGCAGGTTTCACGTTAAAAAATCACATGAAGAGAAGAGGAGAAAAATGAAAGAATGGTTAAGTTGGTTGGATGAAAGTCAATGGCGTTATCAATTAAGAAAAAATCAAACCGTAACAATTATTGACAGTATTCAAGCAAAGTATGGAGTGATTCCAAATGAATATCTCCCATTTTTTGATTTGTTTGAGTCTTGTAGCAATGATGCTGAAACAGCCTGGTTCATGTGCTTAGAGGATTTTGAAGACCATGCGGCAGATACAGCTTTTTCAGCAAATTCTTTTGAAGAGATGTCATTAGAGGGCGCCATAACCCCAGAAGCGATTGCTAAAATCAAACAATTTTGGCAGCGTCACTTTCCCATTTTTTATAGCTTACATAACGGCTATGAATACTATGCGATTGATACCCAAAATGGTGAAATGATTTATGGATATGAACCAATATTTGAAGATTATGAAGTTGTCGCTGCTTCCTTTTCTGATTTTATTGAACAAATTATATCAGGGAAAATCATCCTTTAAATTAAAATAAAACCAATGCCTAAAAGCATTGGTTTTATTTTAATAAATGACCTCAAGTCCCAGGACTGTTAAATGGCCATTGCCAACTAACTTAATTAATAAATGTGCCATTTGCTCTGGGGGATAATTCGAATCACTCATTAACCACCAATGAACCGTACTCACAAAAATCGCTGTCATATATTCAATAATAAAGTCAATAGGTACTTCAAAATCATTTTCTGTTACTTTTAATTGTGAGAAAATATGTTGATATTGCACTTGAATATGCTTGGCAACTTGTTCTTTCATTTTGTTGATATAATTAGATTCGGTTAATACTTGATAAAAAGTTTTGTTCTTTTTGATTTCAATAAAAACCTCTGCAATAACAGCCTCTAATTTTTTAATTTGCAATTGATTGCCTTTTTGAATAATTGAAGGATCAAGAATCTTTGAGAAAGAAGCCAATGCAAATTCAAAAATTTGATCTAGTAAATCATTTTTATCTTTAAAATGTAAATAAAAAGTGGCTCGGTTAATCATCGCACGATCAGCAATATCTTGAATCGTAATCTGATCATAACCTTTCTCCCCAAAAAGTTCTACAAAAGCCTCAGAAATCATTTTTTTAGTTCGTAATACACGCAGGTCTACTTTTTTCTTTTTCAGCATGATTGGTCACGTCCTTTTCCTTTTTTCAAAAAAATTGAAAGATAAACGACAGATGTCGAGTGATTGTTGTTTATTTCACAAAATCAGCCGAATTGCCCATTGCAATTATTCCTTTAAATGAATAAAATGAAGGATATTAACAATTATAACATATCAAACAGTTTGTATGTTATTCAACAAAGTGTTGTATAACTTAAACTCGATTTAATGAAAATGACTAAGAGGCAACTTAAAAAAGGAGAATCATACACAATGACAGAGATTTTACGAGCAGGAATAGATGTAGGTTCGACAACAGTAAAATTAGTATTAATGAATGAAAAAAATGAATCCATCTTTACAAAATACGAGCGCCATTATTCTGATATTCAAGCAGCAACACTACGCGTCTTAAAAGAAGGTCAAAGGTTATTTGGCGATGCTGCCCTCACAATTATGATTACAGGATCAGGAGGAATGGGACTAGCTGAGATGTTGGGCATTGAGTTTGTACAAGAAGTGATTGCTTGTACAAGAACCGTTGAAGAAATCATCCCAGAAACAGATGTGGCGATTGAGCTTGGTGGAGAAGACGCTAAAATCACCTTCTTTGATGGTGCGCTAGAGCAACGAATGAATGGGAGCTGTGCAGGAGGAACAGGTGCTTTTATTGACCAAATGGCAACCTTATTAAAAACAGATGCAAGTGGTTTAAATGAATTAGCTAAAGAATATGAAATCATTTATCCAATTGCTTCACGCTGTGGTGTATTTGCGAAGACTGATGTCCAGCCTTTAATCAATGAGGGGGCACAACCAGCAGATATTGCAGCAAGTATTTTTCAAGCAGTAGTGAATCAAACCATTGCAGGATTAGCCTCTGGGCGAAAAATAAAAGGAAAAGTTGCTTTCTTGGGAGGTCCACTTTTCTTTATGAGTGAATTACGCAAACGATTTATTGATACACTTCATTTAACTGAAGAGACGATTATCTTCCCTGAAAACCCACAGCTATTTGTTGCACAAGGAGCAGCTTTTTATTCAGAAAAAACAGAAGTCACAACCTTAGCAACATTAATTAACAAAATGGAAGATACAGAAGGAGAAGCTCTTTCACCAACAGATACTTTACCGGCATTATTTGAAACAGAAGAGGAACTAGCAGAGTTTAGAAAAAGACATGGTAAAGCGACGATTCCACAGCATGATCTAGCCTCACACTCAGGTGTGGCATTCTTAGGCATTGATGCAGGCTCAACCACGACTAAAGTGGTCTTAACCAACCAAAAAGGTGAATTATTGTTTACTTTCTATGGAAACAATGAAGGACAACCCCTTGAAATGACGATGGAAGTTTTAAAGGATTTATATAAAAAATTACCAGAGGATGTCTTTATTGGAAAAGCTGCAATCACTGGTTATGGAGAACATTTAATTAAAAATGCACTAAAAATTGACATTGGAGAAGTTGAAACTGTAGCTCATTATAAAGCAGCAGACCGTTTCCAACCAGGTGTTGACTTTATTTTAGATATTGGTGGACAAGATATGAAAGCCATGACCATTAAAAATGGCGTACTATCTTCTATCCAATTAAATGAAGCCTGTTCATCAGGCTGTGGGTCTTTTATTGAAACCTTTGCAAAGTCCTTAAATTATGAAGTAAAAGATTTTGCGATGGCAGCAACTGCTTCCCATGCACCTGTTGACTTAGGCTCTCGTTGTACGGTTTTTATGAATTCGAAAGTCAAGCAAGTCCAAAAAGAAGGGGCAACTGTTGGTGACATTTCAGCAGGACTGTCTTATTCCGTCATTAAAAATGCGATTTATAAAGTAGTAAAAATTAGGAAGCCAGAAGATTTAGGCGCAAAAATCATTTGCCAAGGTGGAACGTTCTATAATGAAGCAGTTCTGCGTGCCTTTGAATTAATTAGTGGGAGAGAAGTAGTTCGTCCGAGTATTGCTGGCTTAATGGGTGCTTATGGTGCCGCTATTTTAGCGCTAGAAGACTATGAAGAAGGTGAACGTTCAACTATTCTTTCACTAGAGGAAATTGCAGCCTTTTCAGCTGAAAAAGATTTTACCCATTGTGGACTGTGCGAAAATAACTGTATGCTAACCGTTACCATCTTTTCAGATGGCCGCCAATTTGTCACAGGAAATCGCTGTGAACGTGGTGCTAAAATCAAGATTAAAAAAGAAGATAAGAAAACCAATTTGGTGGAATATAAATATAAACGCTTATTCCAATATAAACCTTTGCGTAAAAAAGAAGCGACTAGAGGAACAATTGGTATGCCACGCGTCTTAAATTTATATGAAAACTATCCATTATGGCATACCTTCTTTACTAAATTAGGCTTTAGATTAGAGTTATCACCACGTTCAAGTAAAAAAATCTATGAGCAAGGAATTGAAACCATTCCAAGTGATACAGTCTGTTACCCTGCGAAAATAACTCATGGACATATCCAAGCTTTAATTGATAAGCAGATTCCACTAATTTTTTATCCAGGTGTCATTTTTGAACAAAAAGAATTTAGTGAAGCACAAAATCATTTTAATTGTCCGATTGTGCAATCTTATCCAGATGTGATTCGTAATAATGTAGATGAAATTCGTGCAGGTGAGGTGGACTATCGTAATCCATATATCAATTTGGGCGATGAAAAATCCGTTGCTAAAGTCCTTTATCGAACCTTTAAAGATTTTGATCTAACAGAAAAAGAAGTAGCAGAAGCATTAAGAGCAGGCTATGAAGAGCTTGAAAACTTTAAGCAAGATATTCGTAATAAAGGTGAAGAAACCATGATGTTACTGAATATGAAACATGAAAAAGGCATTGTGCTTTCAGGGCGCCCGTATCATTTAGATCCAGAAATCAACCATGGCGTGGCTGATGTGATTACCCAAGAAGGCTTCCATGTCTTAACAGAAGATAGTATTTCCCATCTTGGAGACGTTTCAGGCTTACGTGTTGTCAATCAATGGGTTTATCATTCAAGATTATATGCTGCAGCAAAAGTGGTGGCCAAATCAAGTAATTTGGAGCTCGTTCAGCTGAATTCATTTGGTTGTGGAATTGATGCTGTTACAACAGATCAAGTTGAAGAAATTATGGATCAATATGGTAAAATTTATACTGTACTAAAAATCGATGAAGGCTCTAACTTAGGCGCCATCCGTATTCGTGTACGTTCACTGAATGCTGCAGTTAAAGAACGAAGGAAACGCAACTTTGTTCCTGAAAAACTTTATGAGGCACCAAAGCGCAAATCCTTTACAAAAGAAATGAAAGAAAAACATACTTTGCTCGTGCCAATGATGAGTCCAGTTCACCAAGAAGGCTTAGTTGATATCGCTTTACGTGCTTCTGGCTACAATGTGGCAACCTTACCCGCCTTAGACAAAGGTGCAATTGATGAAGGTTTGAAATTTGTTAATAATGATGCTTGTTACCCAGCGATTATTACCATTGGCCAATTAATTGAAGCACTTCAAAGTGGCCAATATGATCTTGAAAATACAAGTGTGATGATGACCCAAACAGGTGGTGGTTGTCGTGCAACCAACTATATTGCCTTACTGAGAAAAGCGTTAAGTGAAGCTGGCTTCCCAGATATTCCAGTTGTATCGATTTCAATGGGGAATGAAGGTGTTGAAAGCAATCCAGGCTTTACTTTTGATATTCCAATGCTAAAACGCATGGTTGTAGCATTCCTATATGGTGATTTATTTGAACGTGTTGTTTACCGTACAAGACCTTATGAAGTAGAAAAAGGCAGTGTAGACAAACTACATGCCAAATGGCTTGAAATGGTGCAGGATAATGTCAGAAGCGGTTCTTTAACCAAATTTAATCGCAATATGAAGCAAATTATCAAAGAGTTTGACCAAATTCTATTAACAGATGAAGTGAAGCCGCGAGTAGGGATTGTTGGAGAAATCCTCGTTAAATATTCACCCACAGCCAATAATGATATTGTGAGATTATTAGAAGCAGAAGGCGCAGAAGCCATTGTTCCAGACATTGCAGGCTTCCTAAATTACTGTTTATACAATCAAATTTGGAAATATGAAAACTTAGGTGCTTCATACAAATCCAAGCTTATTGCCCAATTTGCCATTAAAGTGATTGAAATTTGTGAAAAACCAATGGATAAAGCCTTAAGACGTTCTAAGCGTTTTGATGGTATCCACTCCATTTATGATTTAGCAGCAGGAGCAGAAAAAATTCTATCGATTGGAAACCATACAGGAGAAGGTTGGTTCTTAACAGGAGAAATGATTGCACTCCTCAAATCCGGTGTGAATAATATTATTTGTATGCAGCCTTTTGGCTGTTTACCCAACCATGTTGTTGGTAAAGGAGCCATTAAAGAATTGCGCCGCCAATATCACAATGCAAATATTGCCGCGATTGATTATGATCCAGGTGTATCCGTAGTTAATCAGCTAAATCGTATTCGTTTAATGCTTTCTACAGCCAATAAAAACTTAGATAAAAAATAATACGTCAGTCAAACCATGTGAGAAGCTACTAGCAAATCACATGGTTTTTTTAGATAAAATCAGTTGCAATTTTGGTCTATACCACTTATAATTGGACTATACCAATGAGTTGGAGGGGAAATACATGACAATAAAAGCTTATAAACATGTCACTATCTATACAGGTGAAGAAAAAATCGAAGATGGCTTCGTCCGTTTTGATCAAGAAATCCTTGAAGTAGGACAAATGAAAGATTTTAAAGAAGTTTCCCATGAAGAAACAATCGATATGCAGGGTAAAATTTTGGTTCCAGGATTTATTGATGTGCATACTCATGGCGGTTATGGCATTGATGCAATGGATGGTTCAGCAGAAGGTGTGGATACTCTAGCAACCGATTTGTTACAAGAAGGCATCACATCTTATTTTGCAACAACCATGACCCAATCTTATGAAAATATTGCTACAGCAATGAAAGCGATTAAAGTAGCAGCAGAAAAAAATCCTTTAATCCAAGGGATTCATTTAGAAGGCCCATTTGTATCAAAAGTCTTTAAAGGGGCACAGCCAGAAGAATATATTCGTCATCCAGAAGTCAAAACTTTTGATGAATGGAATCAGTTAAGTGGTGGCCGTATTAAATTGGTTACTTATGCACCAGAAAATGAGGATGCAGCAGCTTTTGAAGAATATTGTGTAGAAAATAATGTGGTCCTATCTATTGGACATAGTAATGCAACAAGAGCCGATTTATTAAATAGTAAAGCGAGTCATATTACGCATTTATATAACGCTCAAAGAGGCTTACATCACAGAGAACCAGGAGTTACGGGGCATGCGTTCTTAGAAGACAATATTTATACAGAAGTGATTGCAGATGGCTTCCATATCCATCCTGATATGGTGAAATTAGCTTATAAAATGAAAGGGCCAAATCGCATTATTTTAATTACAGATTCAATGCGTGCCAAAGGGATGCCAGAAGGCGAAAGCGAACTTGGGGGACAAAAAGTCTTTGTAAAAGACAAACAAGCTCGTTTAGCAGATGGTACATTAGCAGGAAGCGTCCTAGAATATCCAGATGCATTCCGCAACATCATGAAATTTACAGGCTGTGGGATAGAAGAAGCTGTGTTAATGAGTTCTGTTAACCAAGCAAAAGAATTTGGCTTAGATAGAAAAGGAGCAATTGCAAAAGGAAAAGATGCTGATATGGTTGTCTTTGACCAAGCATTGCAATTAATCGAAACCGTTAGCTACGGAAATCGTACAGTAAAAAAATAAGAGCAGAAAGTAGGACAACAAATGAAAACAATTATTGTAAAAAATAACAATGAAGGCACACAAAAAGCCTTTGAATTGATTCAAGCAGAAATGGAAAAAGGACATGTTTCAACTTTAGGATTAGCAACAGGAAGCACACCGATTCCATTATATGATAAAATGGTCGCAAGTGATCTTGACTTTACACAACTAACTTCAGTAAACTTAGATGAATATGTTGGATTAGGTGAAACAGATACACAAAGTTATCGCTATTTCATGAATGAGCATCTATTTAGTCAAAAACCATTTAAAGCAACTTATGTACCAAATGGTAAAGCTGTAGATGGTGCAGCAGAATGTGCAAATTATGATGCCATTATTGAAGCGAACCCAATTGATATTCAAATTTTGGGAATTGGTAGCAATGCTCATATTGGTTTTAACGAACCAGGGACACCATTTGATTCAACCACTCATGAAGTTGGACTAACAGAATCAACAATTGAAGCCAATACTCGTTTCTTTGATAAAAAAGAAGATGTGCCAACTAAAGCCTATTCAATGGGAATTGCTTCAATTATGAAAGCGAAAAAAATCATTTTACTAGCTTTTGGAGAAGCAAAAGCAGAAGCGATTAAAAATACGATTGATGGACCAGTTACGGAAGAGGCACCAGCAAGTATTTTACAAAATCATGATGATGTCATTATTATTGCAGATGAAGCAGCAGCAAAATTACTAAACAAATAAAAGGAAGTGATATTGTGTCCACAACTACACCAGTTTATATCCAAATCCATAATACGATTAGACAAGAAATAGAAGCGGGTAAATGGCATGTAGGGGATAGAATACCTTCAGAACGTGAGCTTTCAATTCAGTTTAATGTGAGCCGTATGACCTTAAGACAAGCCATTCAAACCCTTGTGGATGATGGCATTCTTGAACGACGAGTAGGCTCTGGAACCTATGTATCCCCTAAAAAAGTAACGGAACAAATGACAGGAATTGAAAGCTTTACAGATATTATGTTATCCCAGGGCAGAGTTCCTTCTAGCAAAACAGTTTCTTATTTTATTAAACCAGCAAGCGTTAGTGAAGCAGAACGCTTAAAGCTAGCAAATGAAGAGTTGGTTTTAAGGATGGAACGGATTAGATATGGCGATCGTATCCCAATTTGCTTTGAGGTGGCGATTATTCCATATAAATTCATTCAAAATTTAACTAAAAAAGAAATTACAACATCACTTTATAAAGCGGTTGAAAAAGAAGTTGGCAGAAGTATTGGAAAAGCTGAGCAGACAATTACTGCAATGCTTGCTACAGAACAAATTTCTGAAAATTTAGCCATCAAAAAAGGGAGTCCTTTGCTAAGGTTAAGACAAATTACTTACTTGGATTCAGGGGAACCTTTTGAATATGTGAGTACACAATATGTTGCTGAGCGATTTCAATTTTATTTAGAAAAAAATAATTAAAGAAAAGGTAAGTAAGATGGGAAAAACATCTTACTTACCTTTTCTTAGTTCATATTTAAATGTTCTTTTAATTGTTGTTGTAATTGAGCAACAGAATCTTCATCTGGTACCCAAACATATACTTCTTGGTCATAAGTTGAAATATATTGTAAATCATCTATACCATCAAAACTTAAATCTTCAATTGTATCAGCTGCACTTCGATATTTATCTGCAACTGTTGTAAGCTCACTAGCTGTGAAGTTGGTTTCAACATTATCCCCAACAGCTTTAAAAATTTTATCAAAGTTTGTTAAGCTTGATGCACTTAAGGTTTTATTAATAACCGCTTGGATTACTTCACGCTGTCTTTTTTGACGGCCAAAGTCACCTTCTGGATCCTCTTTACGCATACGGACATAAGCAAGAGCTTCCTTACCATCTAGTTTTTGCTCCCCAGCAGGGAAAACATAGCCATCTAAATCAAATTCAAAAGGACTATTTACTGTTACGCCACCTACAGCATCAACAAGATCCTCCATGCCTTCCATATTAATTTTTGCATAATAATCAATTGGAATACCTAAAAAGTTCTCAATCGCTTCATGCGCCATTTGAATACCACCAAATGCATAAGCTGCATTGGCTTTATCATCCATCTGTCTTTCAGGAAGATAAATTAAGGTATCTCTAGGAATAGAAACCATTTTAGTTGATCTTGTTTCAGGGTTAACCGTTACAACAATGATTGTATCACTACGTCCAACATCATCTTCTCTTTCATCTACCCCTAAAAGTAAGACTGAAAATGGTTGTTTTTTTCCTAAATCTGGTTTGCCATCTCTTAAGGTAGAAGTAATATCTTCACCTTTAATATCATCTAGCATCTGTTTAGCTGATAAAGCCACTTTGGCAACATAAATGCCAAGAGCAACAACAACAAGTAATAAGACCGTAAAAATAATTCGTCTTCGTTTGTATTTTTTTCGAGTTCTATTTGAACGCATCATGATTTAACCCTCATTTCTAAACCTCTATTATTCTGCTGATGACTCTGGTCCTGATTGATTAGATGTTTGATTTTCATTTAACGCATCCTGCTGTGAATTGTTTTCATTTGTTGCTGGTGGTGGTGTGACAGGTTGTTCTGGTATTGCCACAGATTCTTGTGCTTCAGGTGGTGCAGTTTCGTTAGTACTAGGTTGTTCATTAGCATTATTGTAGTCATTAACAGGTGGTTGATAGTAATTATTTGTTTCAGGTTCTTGATAAGTTGAATAGCCACCATAATTACTAGAACCATATTGACTGATTTTATTTGAGACAAATTCATAACCAGGCTCATCGCGTTCATCAGGACTTTCTAAACCAAGTGCGACATTTAAGCGATGACTCACAAAATCAATACTATCACTATACAATTCAACCATACTTGCACCATTTAAATCAAAGCTAGTCCACTCAAAAATATAAGAATTGAATGTATAACCGCCATCTAGACCAGATTGGGCAATTCCTAACATTTGTGGGAAGGTTAAATTGGTTCTCATATTACCACTTACTGCTTGAATAACATCTGTGTATTTTGAAATAGAACCAAGTTGTAAAGCTTTTTGAGCAATGGCTTGTAATACTAGCTGCTGGCGTTCGCCACGCTTAATATCATTATCAATTTTTCTTGTTCTTGCAAGCGCTAAAGCTTGTTCACCATTTAATGTTTGTTTTCCTTTTTCTAAGTGGACTTCGCCTGTACCATAAGTATTTGTATCAGTAAAAGTAACTGGAACATCTACTTCAATTCCGTCTAATGCATCAACAATCTCTAAGAAAGAATCAAAATTAAAAGTGATAGAATAATGAATCGGAACATTTAATAAATTCTCAACAGTATCCATTGCTGCACCTTCTTCGCCATAGGCATAGGCAGCATTAATTTTATCATTTTGATTATAATTTTTTGAAACAATTTCAGTATAAGTATCTCTAGGAATACTGACCATATCAATGGTGTTCTTTTGTGGATTAATTGTGAGTAAGATTAAAGCATCTGTTCTGGCACTCCCTAAATCTCTCTCAGAATCATCATCAATTCCCATAATCAAAATAGAAATAGGATCTTTTTGTGGATCAATTTTTTTATCATCGCTTCTTTCATTTTTTCTGGTTGTCTCAACATAGGAATCATCCACTAATTTTTCAGCTTCATTCCAAACCTTCCAGCCATAGGCATAGACAGTTGTGGCAATTAATAATAAAGGGATAATAATTGCTAAAATAATTTTTTCCCTTTTCTTTTTTTGTTCAGTCGTTCGACTTCTTGTGATTTTATTTGACAATATCATGCGCTCCTTTTAACTAAATATTAGGCAATGTTTTAATTGTTTATTTTTTTATTAGAGTAAGTAGTATTCGAATCATTCTATCATGAATGAAAATCTAAATGAAGAATTATCTGAAATATTTGATAAAATTTAATAAATTAGACAATTTTCTCATTCAACCAGCACTTCATGATAAAAAGTGCCTTCATCTAAGAAGGTAACCTGGCTACTGAGTAAATTAATGAGTTGTTCTTTAAAAACGGCTTTTTGACTTTCCTCTACAAAGAAATGAACGGTTACTTGGTCAGTATAGTCAATAGCTGCAATTGAAAAAGGAGATTGAGCCATTGCATTTTCAACTTTTCCTAAATGGGGATAATCCATAGTTGCTGCGATTTTCACTTTTTTGGTACATTTAACAATACCAACCGTTTCAATTCCATGAACAACAGCTTGACTATAAGCTCTAACAAGTCCACCAGCGCCAAGTTTAATACCACCAAAATAGCGTGTGACCACTACTAATGTATTTTTGAGTTGCTTTTTTTTAAGAATCTCTAACATTGGAACACCAGCTGTTCCAGTTGGCTCGCCATCATCGCTTGCGCGTTGAATCTGATTATTTTCGCCAATGATAAAAGCACTACAGTTGTGAGTTGCTTTCCAATGCTCTTTTTTTATTTGTTGAATCTTTTCTTGCGCTTGTTCAGCTGTTTCAACACGTGCTAAAGTAGCAATAAATGTTGACTTTTTAATGATGGTTTCAGCTTGTCCGTCTTTTTGAATGGTGAAATAGATTGGTAACATATTCTCCCTCTCTCATTATATATATATGAAATAAACTATTTTGTTCAGTTAAAAAATATTATATAATGAAACAGTGACAATAAACAGAAAAAAATGAAAAAAGACTTTCTTCATTTAAAAGAGTAACATCTTTAGATAGATATGATATAATCATTCATACCTTTAAAATGAAAATAATCCTTTATGGAGGGACCAATGTGAAAATAGCAGTATTAACAGATAGTACCGCTTATCTTTCTGAAGAACAATATCAAGATGAAGATCTTTATATGATCCCTTTATCTGTTATTTTAGATAATGAGTCTTACAGGGAAGAAGTGGATATTACAAGCCAAGAATATTTTGAACGTATTCGAGATTTAAAAAAATTACCAACAACAACTCAACCGGCAACTGGTGAAATTGTCACCTTATTTGAAACCTTAGCAAAAGACTATGATGCAGTGATTAGTATTCATTTATCTAGTAAAATTAGTGGCACTTATCAGAATGTGATGACTGCAGCAACGATGGTTGAAGGTATTGAAGTCTTTCCATATGATTCAGGTATTAGTTGTTCAGCTCAGGGCTACTTTGCGCTTGAAGCACTTAGACTCAGTAAAGCAGGAAAAAAACCTGGAGAAATCATCGCTCAGTTTGAGCAATTGCAAAAAACACTAAAAGCTTATTTTGTGGTAGATGACTTACAGCATTTAGTTAGAGGTGGCCGTTTATCCAATGGTGCAGCAATTATTGGTTCTATGTTAAAAATAAAACCCATTCTGCATTTTGACGATAAAGAAATTGTGGTGTTTGAAAAAATTCGTTCATTAAAAAAAGCGTTGAAACGAATTGAAGCATTACTAAATGAAGATGTTGCAAAAGGCTATCCAATTGTGGCAACAATCATCCATGCTAATGTAGAAGAGGATGCGCTAAAGTGGAAGAAGCACTTAGAAAAAGCCTTCCCAAAAATAAGATTTGAATTAAGCTATTTTGGACCAGTAATTGGGACTCACTTAGGAGAGGGCTCATTAGGAATGGCTTGGATTCAAGATACTTTTCCAAAAGAAGACCAAAACTAGAAGCATTTTCTAGTTTTTTTTGTTGCTTAAAATATTCCTTTGCGTATCTTTTTAATAGGAGGGATGTTGATGCAACAAATGTATGGAAGAAGACTCTTACAATCAGAAATGGATCAGCTGATTCACTGCAAAGAATATAATATTTATCCAGGATTTACAAAAACCACAATAGGTGTTTACTGTACACGCTGTGGCAAGCTAAAGAAAAATGACTACTTTAGCCAGCCCTGTCAACACTGCAAAAAGCAATGCTACTATTGTCCGTTCTGTATTCAAATGGGGAAAATAACAGCCTGTAGCATGCTGTACCATTTACCTGAAAAAAACGAATTTCCAACAGCGGTTTTAAACCCACTAACCTGGCAGGGAGAATTATCTAAGCAACAAGCTACTGCCTCAAAAGAAATCTTGCAAGCCATCAAGCAAAATGAAAAGCGCTTAGTCTGGGCAGTTGCTGGAGCAGGAAAAACTGAAATTGTTTTTGAGGGGATTCGTGCAGCCATTCAACAGGGCAAGAGAATATGTTTTGCCTCTCCAAGAGTAGATGTTTGTTTAGAAATAGCTCCTAGATTGGCTGAAGCCTTTACAAATACATCGCAATGCTTACTCTATGGTGGAATGGAAGAAGCTTATCAGTATACACAGCTAGTAGTAGCGACAACCCATCAATTGCTCAGATTTTATGAAGCGTTTGATGTCTTAATTATTGATGAAATAGATGCTTTTCCCTACACCGTAGATGAATGCTTACATTATGGTGCTACTCAAGCGAGCAAAAAAGAGAGCTGTTTGATTTATTTGACAGCTACACCTGATAAGACGCTACAGCGTCAAGTTCATCGTCAAGAAATGAAATGTAGCATTTTACCTAGCCGTTACCACGGTCATCCCTTACCTGTCCCTATTGCTAGATGGATTGGAAATTGGCAGCAAGAATTAGAAAAGGGCAAATTAAATCTGCGTTTACAAAAGCTCATTCAAACAATCATCAATCAAAATCAACCATTACTTATTTTTCTTCCTCATATTAACTATATGAAAAAGCTAGCCAAAATTGTGAAAAGACACTTTCGAACACTCAGTATGGCAACGGTTTATGCTGCAGATCCAGAGCGCAAAGAAAAAGTTCTAGCCATGCGTAAAGGAAAGCTACAGCTTCTTTTTTCAACCACAATTCTTGAAAGAGGGGTTACTTTTACAAATGTTCAAGTTATTGTTTTTGGTGCAGAAGATACAACTTTTACCTCAGCCTCGTTAATCCAAATTGCTGGAAGAGTTGGACGAAAAGCGGATTTTCCAACAGGAGCGGTTATTTTTTTACATAATGGAAAAACGAAAGCCATCAAGCAGTCAATCAAAGAAATTCAAAAAATGAATACTTTGGCTTTAAAACAAGGGTTACTATTATGACAACCTGTCTTTGGTGTCAGCAGCCAATGATTCATGTCCTTGATCTTAAATGGTTTTTTTCTTTAAAACCAATTGCTCCTTATTTAGTTTGTGCAACTTGTCAAAAGCAAGTCAGCAAGCTTTCGGAAGTAACCTGCTGTAGTGGTTGTGGTCAAGCAGCAAGCAGTACTGCGTTATGTAAAGAGTGCCAAGTTTGGCAAGAAAAGTATCCACATCATTTTTTAAGTCATCAAGCATTGTATCAATATAATGATTTTTTTAAAGAATGGATGAAACAATATAAATTTCAAGGAATCTTTCATTTAAGGATGATGTTCGCTGAGGACTTAAGAAAACAGTTAAAAAAATACCATCATTATACCATTGTACCCATTCCAATTTCAGAAGAAAGATTACAAGAGCGAGGCTATAATCAAGTGAGTGCCTTACTTGATGCCGCAAAAATGCCTTACACACCCCTTTTAAAAAAAGAAGTGCATAGTGAAAGGCAATCTAGTAAAAGTAAAAAGCAACGCTTAGAGACACAACAACCTTTTTGTGTCAGACAAGAATTAGTTCAACAGATTGAAGGGCAAGCCATTTTAATTGTGGATGATATTTATACAACAGGCAGTACACTACGTCATGCTTATCAATGCTTGGATGAATTAGGTGTGAAAGTTATTAAAACATTGACCCTTGCAAGGTAAAGGGAATGTAAAGAATTATTTAAATGCAGTAATAACATTTGTCAATTAAAGCGCTATCCTATATAATTGAGTTAAGGATAATAGTAAGAGAGTGGTCCTCTTATTATTTGACCCTAATCATATTGATTAGGATGAAGGGAGAGGTTTTTATGCTTAAGTTTAACATCCGTGGTGAAAACATTGAGGTAACAGATGCCATTCGTAATTATGTGGAGAAGAAAGTTTCAAAATTAGAACGTTACTTTACAAATACACCAGAAGCTACAGCTCATGTAAATTTAAAAGTTTATTCAGATAAAACCGCTAAAGTTGAAGTGACAATTCCACTTCCATACTTGGTTTTACGTGCGGAGGAAACAAGTCCAGACATGTATGCAAGTATTGATTTGATTGTAGATAAATTAGAAAGACAAATCCGCAAGTATAAAACAAAAATCAATCGTAAATCTCGCGAAAAAACAGCTAAAGGTTTAGAGTTTTTCGTTTCTGAAACACAAGGTGTTACAGAAGATAATGGCGTTGATTTAGATATTGTACGTACAAAACGCTTGTCTTTAAAACCAATGGATAGCGAAGAAGCTGTACTTCAAATGGATATGCTAGGCCATAACTTCTTTATTTTTGAAGATGCTGAAACAAATGGAACAAGTATTGTTTACCGTCGTAAAGATGGCAAATATGGCTTGATTGAGACTGATTAATAAAATAAAAAAAGAGGCTGCTCCTAGAGCAGCTTCTTTTTTTTCTGAAAATGTTTGAACAACCTTCTGAAGAAAAAATGTGATAAAATGTCTAAAGATTGAACATTTTGTAAAATTCCAAGTTTTTTATGCTAAAAAATGTTTCTTTTAGCAGTAAGTAATGATAAAATTGTGTAGATAGGCTTAAGCTAGGTTTATTCTAACTACTAAGCAATAATGAATTGAAAAAAATATTCGTAAAAGAGATTACTTTAAAGAGGAGAAAAATAAATGGCAAATTTTTTAAGAAAATTAGTTGAAAATGATCGTAAAGAATTAAAGAGACTTGATAAGATTGCAAATCAAGTTGAAAGCTTTGCAAGTGAAATGGAAGCTTTGACTGATGAAGCACTTCAAGCAAAAACAGAGGAATTTAAAACACGCTATCAAAATGGTGAAACATTAGATCAACTTTTACCAGAAGCTTTTGCAGTTGTTAGAGAAGCTTCAAAACGTGTGTTGGGTCTATATCCATATCATGTCCAATTAATGGGTGGGGTTGTTCTGCATGACGGGAATATTCCAGAAATGAAGACAGGTGAAGGGAAAACCTTAACAGCAACCATGCCTGTATACTTAAATGCAATCGCTGGTGAAGGCGTACATGTCGTAACCGTTAATGAATATTTAGCTAGTCGTGATGCCACTGAGATGGGTGTACTATACAACTTCTTAGGGCTATCTGTTGGTTTAAACTTAAACTCAATGGGACCAGAAGAAAAACGTGAAGCCTATGCTTCAGATATTACTTATAGCACAAATAATGAGCTTGGATTTGATTATTTAAGAGATAACATGGTGGTTTATAAAGAGCAGATGGTACAACGCCCATTAAACTATGCAATCGTCGATGAAGTCGATTCTATTTTGATTGATGAAGCAAGAACACCATTAATTATTTCTGGGCAAGCAGAAAAATCAGCTGAGCTATATACAAGAGCAGATTTCTTTGTGAAAAGCTTAAAAGCAGAAGAGGACTATTTAATTGATGTTCCTTCTAAAACAATTGCTTTAACAGAAGAAGGAATTTCTAAAGCTGAAAAAGTCTTTAAAATTGAAAACTTATATGATTTATCACATGTTGCATTAACGCATCATATTGATCAATCATTACGTGCCAACTATATTATGATTCGTGATGTTGACTATGTTGTACAAGAAGGCGAAGTCTTAATTGTTGACCAATTTACTGGTCGTATTATGTCAGGACGTCGTTATTCAGATGGCTTGCATCAAGCGATTGAAGCGAAAGAAATGGTAGACATTGAAAATGAATCAAAAACAATGGCAACTATTACTTTCCAAAACTTCTTCCGTATGTATAAAAAATTATCAGGGATGACAGGTACTGCGAAAACAGAACAAGAAGAATTTAGAGAAATCTATAATATTCAAGTTGTGGAAATTCCTACCAATAAACCAATTATTCGTGATGATAAAGCTGATTTATTATATCCTACAATTGAAAGTAAATTTAGAGCAGTTGCTGAGGATGTCGCTGAAAGACATCATAATGGACAGCCTGTTTTAGTGGGGACAGTTGCAGTTGAAACATCAGAATTAATGGCTTCCTTATTAACTCAAAAAGGGATTCCACATCAAGTATTAAATGCTAAAAATCACTTTAAAGAAGCAGAAATTATTAAGCATGCTGGTGAAAGCGGCGCAGTTACTATTGCGACGAATATGGCTGGTCGTGGGACAGATATTAAGCTTGGCGAAGGTGTGATTGAAGCAGGTGGTTTAGCTGTTATCGGGACAGAAAGACATGAATCAAGACGTATTGATAACCAATTACGTGGACGTTCAGGTCGTCAAGGAGATCCAGGTGTCACACAATTCTATCTATCATTAGAAGATGAATTAATGCGTCGTTTTGGTTCAGAAAGAATCCAAGCAATGCTAGAACGCTTTAAATTAGCTGAAGAAGATGCGATTATTCAAAGTAAAATGATTTCAAAACAGGTTGAATCTGCGCAAAAACGTGTAGAAGGAAATAACTATGATACACGTAAAAATATTTTAGAATATGATGATGTCATGCGTGAACAACGTGAAATTATGTATGGCCAACGCTTAGAAATCATTATGGCTGAAGGTAGCTTAAAAAATGTGACATTACCAATGATTGAACGTACGATTACACGTGTTGTAGAAGAAAATACACAACAACCAACAACCTCAGAATGGAATCTAGCAGGTATTGTTGACTTTGCGAAAGCAGCATTAGTCCATGAAGATACTATTTCTGCCTTAGATTTAGAAGGTAAGACAGCTGAAGAAATGGTTGCTTACTTGATGACAAGAGCAGAAGAAGTTTACCAAAATAAAGAAGAAGCATTGAATGGCTCTGAACAAGTATTAGAATTTGAAAAAGTTGTTATTCTACGAGTGGTTGATAGCAAGTGGACAGATCATATTGATACAATGGATCATTTAAGACAAGGAATTGGTCTACGCGCTTATGCACAAAACAACCCATTAGTTGAGTATCAAGCAGAAGGCTTTAAACTATTTGATGAAATGATTGCAGCGATTGATTATGATGTTACAAGAACATTAATGAAAGCTGAAATCAGACAAAACTTAGAACGTGAACAAGTAGCAAAAGGAAATCCAGTGAACCCAATTGAAGGGGATGAGCCGGTAGCTGCTGCTAAAAAGCCTAAGAAACATGAACCAAAAATTGGCAGAAATGATCCATGTCCATGTGGTAGTGGAAAGAAATATAAAAACTGTCACGGCAAAGAAGCATAAACAAATAGTGGACACGGATTGGTGAAATCAACCAATACGTGTCCTTTTCAAAGGAGAAAATAGATGGAACTAAGCGAAATTAAAAATCAGTTAACACAAGCAGCAGAAAAAATTCAGACTTTCAGGGGGTCTCTTTGACTTAGAACAAATGGAAAGTAATATTGCTGAATTTGATGAAATCATGAGCGAACCAGGTTTTTGGGATGATAGTGAAAAAGCGCAAGGCTTGATTAATCAAGCCAATATTGTCAAAGAAAAATACAATCAATTTATGGCTTTAGCCAATCAGCAAGAAGAATTAGAAATGATGTTGGAGATGATTCGTGAGGAGCCAGATGCTGAATTACAAGCAGAATTAGCTGATGCAACTCAGGCACATAGCGATACTTTGGCGTTATTTGAATTAGATATGCTGTTAGATGATCCTTATGATAAAAACAATGCAATCATTGAATTACATCCAGGAGCAGGCGGTACTGAATCACAGGACTGGGGGAGTATGTTATTACGCATGTATATGCGTTGGGCAGAGCAAAATGGCTTTAAGGTTGAAACCTTAGATTACCAAAGTGGTGATGAAGCTGGTATTAAAAGCGTAACCTTACGGATTAAGGGGCATAATGCTTATGGTTATTTGAAATCGGAAAAAGGCGTGCATCGTCTTGTGAGAATTTCACCATTTGATTCTGCTGGGAGAAGACACACTTCTTTTGTATCTGTTGATGTGATTCCAGAAATTGATGATACCATTTCTATTGATATCAATCCTGATGATTTGAAAATTGATACTTATCGTGCCAGTGGAGCCGGTGGACAGCATATTAATAAAACAGATTCAGCGATTCGTATTACACATATTCCAACGGGGATAGTTGTCGCGAGTCAAGAACAACGGTCACAATTTAAAAATAAAGATCAAGCGATGGGGATGTTGAAATCTAAGCTGCATCAATTAGAAGTAGAAGAAAAAGAAAAAGAATTAGCCGAAATAAGAGGCGAGCAAAAGGAAATTGGTTGGGGCTCGCAAATTCGTTCTTATGTTTTCCATCCGTATTCAATGGTAAAGGATCATCGTACAAATTATGAAACAGGTAACGTTCAAGGTGTGATGGATGGTGATTTAAGTCCGTTTATTGATGCTTATTTAAAGAGTCGTTTGTCTTAATATGACTGGACTGTAACAATGTAGAGCCACTAAATCCCAAAATAAACCACAATATCAAACCCAAGTGGGGATGATTTGTGGTTTATTTTGTTTTTTAAGGATAAATTATCCATAATATCAAAAAAAGCAGATAATAAAATCTAAAGTTACAAAGAAGACGAATATTGAAACATATTTGTAATGAAAAGATACAATTATTAATAGAATAAAATGCTATAATGAGTGAGTGCCTCAATTGAATAAAGTTTTTTTAACACACTAATAAAGAATTTTAATAAAAACACCTGAGGATAATAGCAAAAAACTAGAAAAGTAAGGTGATTAACTGAAATGATAGAAATGCTGAATGTTTATAAGAAATACCCAAATGGCATTACTGCCGCAAATGGGTTGTCTGTACGCATCGAACAAGGTGAATTTGTATATGTTGTTGGTCCCAGTGGAGCTGGTAAATCAACTTTTATAAAAATGATATATAGAGAAGAACGTGCCTCAAAAGGTACCATTAAAGTTGGCGATTTTGATTTAATCACAATGCGTGATAAGCAAGTCCCTTACTTAAGACGACATGTTGGTGTCGTTTTCCAAGACTATAAATTACTTCCACGTTTAACCGTCTATGAAAATATTGCTTATGCAATGGAAGTAGTCGAAAAAAATCCAAGAATGATTAAAAAACGTGTCTTAGAAGTTCTTGATTTAGTTGGATTGAAACATAAAGTTAGAATGTTTCCAACTGAGCTATCAGGAGGAGAGCAACAACGTATTTCAATTGCACGTGCAATTGTTAATATGCCACGTGTTCTAATTGCTGATGAGCCTACAGGAAACTTAGACCCAGATACTTCTTGGGAAATTATGAATATCTTAGATGAAATCAATCGACAAGGTACAACTATTGTAATGGCAACACATAATAGTCAAATTGTGAATGTGATGAAGCATCGTGTACTAGCTGTAGAAAACGGCCGGATCGTCCGAGATGAATTAGGGGGGGATTACGGTTATGAAGGCTAGAACAATGAAACGCCATCTACTTGATAGTTTTAAAAGCATGAAGCGTAATGGTTGGATGACATTAGCTGCAGTCAGTGCAGTAACAGTAACCTTACTTTTAGTAGGGATTTTCCTAACCTTATTACTTAATATGAATAAACTTGCAACAGATGTTGAAAAAGATGTTCGAGTAAATGTTTATATTGAAAAGGTAGCAACAGAAGATCAGAAGAAAGCATTAAAAAAAGTGTTAGAGCAAATGGATGAAGTAGACCATGTGGAACTTAAAACAAGAGATGAAGAGTTAGATGATTTAGTTGGAAGCTATGGATCAAACTTCTCAATGTTCCAAGGGGATGACAATCCTTTATATGATAAATACGTTGTCAGTGCCAAAGAACCTACTGATACAGCTAAAATTGCAAAAGAAGCTGAAGATCTTGAAAATGTAACAGATGTCAGTTATGGTAAATTGACTGTTGATAAGCTATTTAAAACATTAAATACAGTTCGAAATATTGGACTTGTGATTACCATTGCGTTATTATTACTAGCAATGTTCCTAATCTCTAATACGATTAGAATTACCATTCTTTCAAGAAGTACAGAAATTGAGATTATGAAGTTGGTGGGGGCAACAAACGGATTTATCAGATGGCCTTTCTTATTAGAAGGTGCTTGGATAGGTATGTTTGGAGCATTAATACCCATTGCGATTTTAACGGGCGTTTACTTGCCGATTTATAGTAAATTTAATTCAGCATTAACAACCGCTTCATTTAGTCTGTTATCTCCTTCACCGTTCTTATATCAAATTGGTGGTGTCATGTTAGCCATTGGAATGATTATCGGTGCACTAGGATCTATACTATCAATGAGAAGATTCTTGAAAAATTAAAAAAGACGTAAAAACAAGATAAATAAAAATTTGGAGGATGAACACGTGAATAAAAAATTTCTTACACTAGCAGTTATTGGAACAATGGGATTAAGCGCATTAGTAGGACCAGTTACTGCATTTGCAGATGAAATCGACACGAAAATTCAACAACAAGATGAGAAGTTAAATGAATTAAACAATCAAAAAGAAGGTGCTAAAGGTGAATTAGCTAAAGTTGTAGATAGCATCACTGAAGCTGAAACAAAAGTAAATGACTTATTAACTGAGATGGAAACGACTCAAAAAGATCTTGAAAAATTAAGTCGTGAAGTTGAAGTATTAAATGATAATATTGCAAAACGCGAAGAACAATTACAAAAACAAGCACGTGCCATTCAAGTAAATGGTAATACACAAAGCTATTTAGATTTCGTTCTTTCATCTGATTCAATTGGTGAAGCTTTGGGTAGAATGGATGCAGTTTCAAAACTTGTATCAGCTAACCAAGATATGGTAGCTAAACAAAAAGAAGATAAAGAAGCTGTAGAAGTTAAAAAAGAACAAGTAGCTGAAAAATCAGCTGCTCAAGAAAAATTATTTGCTGACTATCAAGCAAATAAAGCAGAGCTAGACAAACAAAAATTAGAAAAAGAAGCCGTAGTAGCACAAATTGCAGCTGATGAAGCAACTGTTCAAAGTGATAAAGATAAATTCTTAGCACAAAAACAAGCAGCTAAAGATAAAGCAGCAGCAGTAGCACAAGAAGCTAAAGCAAGAGAAGCAGCAGCAAATACACCAGTAGTAGCACCAATTTCAACAAACGAAGAAGCAGGAGCACCTGCTGATAATGGTGGCGGCGTAGCTGCACCTCCTGTAGTAGGTGGCGGTGGTGCCAATGTTGGTAATGTTGGTAACCGTTATGCTTGGGGATACTGCACATGGTATGTATATGAAAGACGTGCACAATCTGGAAATCCTGTTGGAAGCTTCTGGGGAAATGCAAATCAATGGGCAGCAGCGGCAAGCGCAGCAGGCGTACCAGTTGGTGGCACACCAGCTGTTGGCGCAGTTTTACAAACAGGTGCTGGTGGTTTTGGTCACGTAGCATATGTTGAAGAAGTAAGAGGAAACGGCGACATTCTAATCAGTGAAATGAATTTCAATGGTGGAATTGGTGTCGTGAATAACCGTGTGATTCCTGCTGGTCAAGTAGGTAGCTACACTTATATTTACTAATATCAACTAAAATCCAAAAGGGAAACCTTTTGGATTTTTTTATTTCATGCAGAAAAAAACAGGAATTCCTTTTGATTCTGTGCAACATATGCTATCTTTAATATAGCGAATCAGGAGGACAAAATCGAATGAATGTATTTGGAATAATCGTAGTCATTATTTTACTTGGTAATATGGCGCTTTCGTTTGCCATTGTGTTTTTAGAAAGAAAAGATACCGCCTCAAGTTGGGCATGGATATTTGTCTTGAATTTTTTACCAGTAGTAGGATTCATGCTATACATGTTATTAGGAAGAGGCCTATCAAAAGAAAAAATATTTGATTTAAAAATTCAAGAAAAATTAGCATTAAAAATGGAGTTAGAAGACCAAATTCAAATGCTAGAAGATGAAACATTTCCGCTTCCAAATATGAGCTCAGTAGACGTGGAACAGCTGATTTACATGAATACAGTCTATGATCAAAGCTTATATCTAGAAAATAATGAAGTAGAAATTTTTACAGATGGTCATGAAAAATTTGATCAACTATTAGCTGATATTAGACAAGCTAAAAAACATGTTCATTTACAATATTATATTTATCGACCAGACCATTTAGGGAAAACAGTAAGGGATTTACTAATTGAGAAAGCAGAAGAAGGGGTTCAAGTAAGACTGATTTATGATTGTATGGGTTCTTCTACCTTACCTAAAAAATTCTTTAACAAATTAAGAGAAGCTGGTGGGGAAGTGATTGCCTTTTTTCCTGCGATTATTCCCTTTATTAATTTACGTGCTAACTATCGAAATCACAGAAAGCTAGCCATTATTGATGGTGAAATTAGTTATATTGGTGGCTTTAATATTGGCGATGAATATTTAGGATTAGATAAAAAATATGGTTATTGGCGTGATACACATTTTAGAATCACAGGCGATGGCACTTATGGATTGCAGAACCGTTTCTTGATGGATTGGAACTCTCACGCAACCAATAAAGTCGTCTATAAAAAAGAGTATTTCCCAACGATTCCAGCTCGTGGAAATGTACCCATGCAAATGATTAGTTCAGGACCAGATTCAACCCATGAGCAAATTAAACATGTCTATTTAAAAATGATCAATATTGCCAAAAAAGAAATATTAATTCAAACACCCTATTATATCCCAGATACTTCTTTGCATGATGCATTAAAACTAGCCTTATTATCAGGCATTAAAGTGCATCTACAAATTCCTAATAAACCTGATCATATGTTAGTTTATTGGGCAACCTATTCTTATGCAGCTGAGTTAGTTGCTTTAGGCGCTATTGTAGAGACTTATGAGAATGGTTTCATGCATGCCAAAACAATGGTCATTGATGGAGAAGTAGCATCTGTAGGATCTGCGAATATTGATATTCGATCATTTAGATTGAATTTTGAAGGAAATGTAATTGTTTATGATAAAGAGTTGGCCAGTCAATTAAGAACAGCTTTCTTTTTAGATAGCCAAAAATCATTACAGTTAACACCTGAAAGATATCAAAAGCGTGGGAAAATTATAAAAATTAAAGAAGCACTCGCTCGATTAGTTGCCCCAATATTATAGCAATTAGTTTAAAACAGAAAGGTTTGTGATGATATGGTTGGAGAAATAGCCATCACTTTTTTAGTAAATATCTTAAAATTTTTCATTCAACCAGTCTTTTTAATCGGATTATTCACTGTATATCTGATTGGTTCAAAACGAATAAAAACAGAACGTAAAACATTTAGAACAACAATATTTCAACAATTATTTGAATTAAAGGAGTACTTTTTAGCGGCTATTATCCCAGGTATTCTTCTCTCAATCCTATCATTTGGGATTGGGATGCCTTTAACCATACATTGGCTTGTTTTATTACAAGTGGTCACCATTTTATTATTGGTATTATTTGGTTTAAGATTTATTCATCCATTGTTTACTTTTTCATTGACCTCACTTTTGGTTTTTGTGCTGGGGTTTTATCCAAATGAATGGCTATTAGCACATAGTCCTTCTGTTCTAAAAGAATGGCTGATGCCTGATACAAGCTATTTTAGTGAAATGAGCTTAACGATTAGTATTTTAATGCTACTTGCCTTATTTATACATGCTTATTTAATGAATCAATATGGTGGAAAATACTTAGCACCTAGCATTCGAGATACAGGTAGAGGGAAAATTGCTGGCTTCTTTAAGATCAAACATTTGTGGTGTATGCCATTATTTATTTTAATTCCAGGAGATCTCATCCCTTCTCTTTTTTCTTGGTGGCCTGTCTTTTCAATTGGTCAAACAAAATTTACTTTTTTAATTGTCCCTATTTTATTAGGGATGCGTATTCAGGTACAAGCACAGTGGCCTAAAAAAGCCATTGCAAATTTGGTAAAAGAATATCAATTCGTTGGCGTCATTGGTTTATGTCTTGTCCTACTGTCCTATTATGTCCCCTATTTATATCTGATTAACTTTGGCCTATTTATTATTGCCGGTTTCATTGTGATGTATCGTCATCGTTTAAGAGAGCAGAAACAATCTTTCTTATTTGGAATTTCACCTCTAGGCTTACGTGTTTTAGGTGCTAAACCCAATACACCAGCAGAAAAAATGGGGCTACAATTAGGTGATACGATTATTTCCTGTAATGGGATTTCTATTAAAACGGTTAATGAGTTATATGAAGCTTATTTAACCAATAGTACCTTCTGTAAGTTGCGTGTCCAAACAGCTGATGGTGAGTTTAAAATGGTTCAAACCGCAATATTTGCAGAATCACCCCATGGATTGGGGATTATTTCAATAGAAGATCAAAACTAAAAAAGAAATCTCAGCTACTGAGATTTCTTTTTCTTTTCAAGCAACAGTGTTTCGTGTATAGTGAAAATAACATGTGATGAAAGGACGAAACTCATGACAAAAGTATTAATTGTAGATGATGAACCTTCTATTTTAACCTTACTTGCTTTTAATTTAGAAAAAGCAGGTTATGAAGTGGTAACAGCAACAGATGGAATGGCAGGCTATGAATTAGCTAAAGCCCATCTATTTGATTTTATGATTTTGGATTTGATGTTGCCTAAAATGGATGGAATTGAAATTTGTAAAAAATTACGCCAAGAAAAAATAGAAACGCCAATCTTAATTTTAACTGCAAAAGATGATGAATTAGATAAAATTATTGGTCTTGAATTAGGTGCAGATGACTATATGACCAAGCCATTTAGCCCAAGAGAAGTGCTAGCAAGAATAAAAGCCATTATGCGTAGGGTTCAACCAAGTCATTCAACAAAAAAACAAGCAGATGAAGAAGAACAAGATGCAGCTAAAATTGCAATTGGGAGCTTAACCATTTATCCAGAAAAGTTTGAAGTCTATCGTCATGAAGCATTGCTAGAACTCACACCTAAAGAATTTGAACTCCTGTTATATTTTACAAAAAGAGCAGGTAGGGTACTAAGTAGAGAACAATTACTGGAAGCCATTTGGAAATTTGATTATGCTGGAGAAACCAGAATTGTTGATGTTCATGTGAGTCATTTACGAGAAAAAATCGAAGAAGATACAAAAAATCCTCAATATATTAGAACTGTACGAGGCTTTGGGTATAAATTTGAGGTGCCTAAATCATGAAACGTTTTAGTGTAAAAATTGCCACTGCTTTTTTTATTTTAATTACAATGGTTGTGCTCTTTATCGGCTTCTTTTCAGGGACCATGATTCGCAAGCAATATTTAACGACACAAGAAAATCGTCTGACAGAGGATGCTAAATTAGTCACCACAGTTTTGGATATTCCAACCCATTTGGAAAAAGGCGAAACAGCCTTACTTTCAACTAAAATCAAAGAAACCAATCAAAATAGTCAGGAAAGAATGACCATTATTTTAACCGATGGCACGGTTGTTGCGGATTCGATGTTTGATGAAGCGACCTTAGAAAATCACAAAAATCGTTTAGAATTTAAACATATTTTAGCTGGTGAAACAACTTATGTAGATACGCGAAAAAGTGATTCATCAGATGAAAAAATGTTATATGTATCGCTTCCTATTAAGAATAGTGAGCAGCAGTTAATTGGTGTCATCAGGTTATCAATGAATATTGTGAAGATAGAGCAAGAGATTCACAATATCTGGTTGATGCTAGCAGTGATTAGTTTTCTAACCTTAATCATTGCGGGAATCTTTTCTATTATTATTGCGAAACGTGTTGCGAAGCCAGTTGAAGAGGTCATTGATGTTGCACAGGATTTATCTGAAAAAAAATATACCAGTCGTTATCATGGCCAAGCAGTAGGTGAAGTCGCAAGGCTTGGGGACACAATGAACCATCTTGCGGAGAATTTAGAAACACAGATGCAACAAATTAGCCAAAATGAAAGTCAAATGAAAGGTTTAATCGATCATTTAGTCATTGGTGTGATGCAATTAGATCAAAATCGTTCCATTCAATTAATCAATCCCGCAATGGAGGAAATTTTTGCTGAACGAGCAGAAGCTTTAATTGGTCATCAATATGCAGAAGCTTCAAAAAGCTATGGCTTAACAAGAATGATTGAAAAAGCGTATCGTAAAAATAAATCTCAAAATGAAGAAATTTATGTTTATGCGCCGATTGAACGAATTTTAGATGCAAACGTGGTGCCGATTCCAAATAAAAATAGTGATGGTACAGATGTCATTGTGTTACTTTATGATATTACTGAAATTAAAAGGCTAGAAAAAATCAAAAGTGATTTTGTAGCCAATGCTTCTCATGAATTAAAAACACCTGTGACAGCTTTAAAAGGCTTTTCAGAAACACTATTAGAAGGTGCGAAAGATGATCCAGATTTGCTGCAACAGTTTTTAGAAATTATGTATACAGAAAGTAGTCGCTTAGATATTCTCATAAGAGATATTTTACAATTGTCAAAATTAGAGCAAAATCAGGAATTAATTACTTTAGAACCGTTTGATTTAGGTCAAACCATTACAAGTATTTTTAAAACCATGAAGCCTCTTGCAAACAAAAAAAAGATTCAAATGCGCCTTAAAGCGCCAGCGAATCAATTAATCATGAACAGTAATAAAAGCCGTGTTCAACAAATTTTGATTAATTTAATCACTAATGCATTAGCCTATAGCAAAAAATCAGGGATTGTGGAAGTCGCGATTTATCTAGAGCAAAATGAGCAAGTTGTGATTGAAGTAACAGATGATGGGATTGGTATTCCTGCAGATGAACTACCACGTATTTTTGAAAGATTTTATCGTGTAGATAAAGCAAGAAGCAGAAATTCAGGTGGAACAGGTTTAGGGTTATCAATTGTGAAGTATTTGGTAGAGAGCTTCCAAGGAGAAATTGATGTAGAAAGTCAGTTGGGAATTGGGACAACCTTTAGAGTGAAGTTACCTTTAAATTAAATAAAAAAAGCGAAGTCTAATGTATGGAGCACTGGGGGTGGCTCTTCGTCATACATTAGACTTCTTTATAAGGGATGATAAAAATAGTATATCCAATCAGCGGGATATTGGGGAATATAAACTGATTGAACAACATCATGAAATCAGGAAAATGTCATTGATTTCATACTTAGTTAAAACGAACGTTTCATTTGCTGGGGGGCAAATGAAGAGTTGCTAATGTTTTAACACTTCAATAGCTTCATAACTCAATCGGGGAACTGATATTATTCAGGTAAAGAAGTATCTCGGTAAGAATCAAAATGAATTTGTCGTTGATCTCATACTTAGTATAACAAGTACATTTTTAAAAATAAAGGAAATTCTGAGAAAAGTCATCTAAATTGTTAATAAAATGTGAAGATTTAATGAGAAAGTGTCATAATTGCTAAAAAAAATAAGAACTATCAGTTGACTAATAAAACAAAATATATTATAGGCATACATATGAAGTGTACAAATTTACATAAAATTTACAAAACTGACGTCATAGATTTACAATGTTAAGCTATGATAGAGATGAGTTAATGGAAATGTTCCATAATGAATAGTCGTAGGAGGCAAGTCAAATGAAGAGAAAATGGACATCAGCATTTATTGGTATGACCGTTCTTTTAACCTTAACAGCCTGTTCAGGTGGAGATAACGGTGAATCAATTACTGCAGTTGGATCATCCGCTTTACAGCCTTTAGTAGAGGCAGCAGGTGAAGAATATGGCGCAACCAATCTTGGAAAGTTTGTCAATGTTCAAGGTGGTGGAAGCGGCACAGGTTTAAGTCAGATTTCTGAGGGTGCTGTTGAGATTGGCAATTCAGATGTTTTTGCAGAAGAAAAAGAAGGCATTGATGCATCTGCTTTAGTTGATCATAAAGTAGCTGTTGTTGGGATTACACCGATTGTTCATAAAGGGGTTGGTGTGACAGATATCTCAAAAGAAGATCTTAAACTAATTTTTACCGGAAAAGTAACAAACTGGAAAGAAGTTGGTGGCAAAGATCTTCCAATTATTGTCTTAAATCGTGCAACTGGAAGTGGGACACGCTCAACCTTTGAAGCAACCGCTTTAGATGGTGCAGAAAGTGTGCGTTCACAAGAGCAAGATTCTACAGGGATGGTGCGACAAATTGTTGCTGATACCCCAGGCGCCATTAGTTATGTAGCTTTTTCTTATGTTACTGATGATTTACAAACCTTATCAATTGATGGTGTTAAACCAACAGATGAGCATGTGACAACTAATGAATGGACAATCTGGTCCTATGAACATATGTATACAAAAGGTAAGCCAACAGGTTTAACGAAGGACTTTATTGACTATGTGCTTTCAGATGAAGTGCAGTCAACGATTGTACCACAATTAGGGTATATTTCAGTGACACAAATGAAAGTTGAAAAGGATGCATTCGGTAACCTTACAAAAGTATCTTCACAAAATTAATCAATGATTTACAAACATATACAGAAACTTTACACAAATTCAATCACCACTTTATATTGTTTGATTAGGATAAAGGAGTAGCACAAAGCAATCCAAAAAATCAAACAAAGGTGGGAATCACATGGGTGTAAAAAGATTGATTCAAGCAGGTTTAATCGCAGGTGTTGCTTTTTCATTAGCAGCTTGTGGCAATAAAGATGGAAGCACATCAGCAAGTAAAGAAGCAACTGAAAAAAATGAAGAAATAACAACTGGCAGCATAACCGCGGTAGGGTCAACAGCCTTACAACCATTAGTGGAAGCAGCAGCAGAAAAATATCAAGAAAACCATGCTGGTAGTACCATCAATGTTCAAGGTGGCGGAAGTGGCACAGGTCTTAGCCAAGTTGCAACTGAAGCAGTTGAAATAGGTAACTCAGATGTCTTTGCAGAAGAAAAAGAAGGTGTGGATGCGAAAGCATTAGTGGATCACCGTGTGGCAGTTGTTGGGATTACACCCGTTATTCATAAAGATACAGGTGTAACCAATCTTACAAAAGAACAATTAATCGACATTTTTACTGGTAAAATAACCAATTGGAAAGAAGTCGGTGGCAATAATCAAGAAATCGTCGTAGTCAATCGTGCAGCAGGCAGTGGCACACGTGCTTCATTTGAGAAATGGGGGCTGGGTGGTGCAAAATCCATTCAAAGCCAAGAACAAGACTCATCTGGTGCAGTGCGTAAAATCATTAATGAAACACCTGGTGCTATTAGTTATTTAGCTTTTTCTTATATTGATGATCAAACCAAGACACTCTCAATTGACCAAGTGAAACCCACAGAAGCAAATGTGGCAACCAATGATTGGAAAATTTGGTCTTATGAACACATGTATACAAAAGGGGAAGCCACAGGGTTAACCCAATCATTTTTAGCTTACATGATGAGTGCAGCGGTACAAGATGAGCTTGTCAGCAAAATGGGTTACCTACCAATTACAGCAATGAAGGTAGAACGTGATGTTGATGGCACCATCAAATAAGAAAAATTCCTAGAAACTTTTGAAGCGACTGTTTATCAAAGGCAGTCGCTTTTTAACTGAAATAAGAGGAGGAATTTTCTTGCAAAGTAGTATTGAAGAAAGATTAACAAAAAAATCTAAAAAGGCTAAATTAGAAACATTTGGAAAGAGTTTGAGTTTCATTTGTATTGCATTTATTGTTTTGGTAGTTATTTCAATTTTATATTTTGTTGCAAGTAAAGGCATTGCAACATTCACTCAAAATGGCGTTTCGATTGGTTCTTTTTTAGGTGGAACAGATTGGAATCCTTCTGGAAAAGGGGCAGATGGTCAGCCACTAGTTGGGGCACTGCCAATGATTACAGGTTCATTCCTAGTGACTTTTTTATCAGCCATTGTGGCAACACCTTTTGCCATTGGTGCTGCAGTCTTTATGACGGAAATTTCGCCAAAAATGGGGAAGAAAATCTTACAGCCAGTTATTGAATTATTAGTTGGTATTCCTTCTGTTGTTTATGGCTTTATTGGTTTAACAGTGGTTGTACCAGCTGTCAGAAACGTTTTTGGTGGGAGTGGTTTTGGGATTTTAGCAGGGACATTTGTCTTATTTGTGATGATTTTACCAACTGTTACCAGTATGACGATTGATGCGCTAAATACAGTTCCTAGACATTACCGTGAAGCTTCTTTAGCTTTAGGTGCAACAAGATGGCAAACAGTTTATAAGGTAGTCTTGCGTTCAGCGATTCCTGGGATTTTAACTGCTGTTGTCTTTGGGATGGCTCGTGCTTTTGGTGAAGCGCTAGCTGTACAAATGGTGATTGGAAATGCAGCCTTGATGCCTGGTAACTTAGTTTCGCCAGCCTCTACCTTAACCAGTATTTTAACCATGGGAATGGGAAATACAGTCATGGGATCATTACAAAATAATGTGCTCTGGTCACTCGCTTTAATTCTGCTTGTGATGTCACTTGTTTTCAATATTATGACAAGATTAATCGGGAAGAAAGGAGCGATGAAATAAGATGAATGCAAAAAAAGCAGATAAAATTGCAACAGGCACCTTATATGCGATTGCAGGAGTGATTGTACTGATTCTATTCAGTTTATTAGCCTTCATTCTTGTGCGCGGAGTTCCTCATATTTCTTGGAATTTCTTAACCAATCGTTCCCAAACCTTTAAAACAGGTGGTGGCATTGGTCCTCAATTATTTAATTCCTTTTATCTATTAATTTTAACAATGTTATTTAGTGTACCAATCTCATTAGGAGCTGGTATTTACTTATCAGAATATGCCAAGAAAAACTGGGTCACAGATCTTGTGAGAACAGCCATTGAAGTCTTAAGTTCATTACCTTCAATCGTTGTCGGTCTTTTTGGCTTCCTAATCTTTGTGATTCAAATGGGCTGGGGATTTTCTATTATTTCCGGTGCGTTAGCTTTAACGCTCTTTAATCTTCCTCTCTTAACCAGAACCGTTGAAGATTCCTTAAGAGCGATTCCAGCCACTCAAAGAGAAGCTGGCTTAGCATTAGGCTTATCAAGATGGGAAACAGTCACTAAAATAGTCGTTCCTGCAGCTCTTCCAGGTATTTTAACCGGAGTGATTTTAGCTGCTGGACGTGTCTTTGGTGAAGCCGCAGCCTTAATTTACACAGCAGGCCAAAGTGCGCCAGCCTTAAACTTTGCAGATTGGAATCCGATGCATATTGCCAGTCCCTTAAATCCATTTAGACCAGCAGAAACATTAGCCGTTCATATTTGGAAAATTAATGGAGAAGGCATTATGCCAGATGCAGCAGCCGTTTCAGCAGGTGCATCCGCTGTTTTGATTATTACCGTATTATTATTTAATCTTCTTGCACGCTACCTTGGTCGAGTGATTTACAAAAAATCAACCTCAGCGTAAGAAAAAGAAGCAAATAAAGGAGTGAACCAAATGGTAGAGAATCAAGTGCAAGATAGCCATATTATTCAATTAGATAAAAAAGAAAAGAAATTAGCCTTATATACAGAAGATATTCATGTTTATTATGGTCAAAATGAAGCCATTAAAGGTGTTTCCTTGGCTTTTGAAAAAAATAAAATTACCTCATTAATTGGTCCAAGTGGTTGTGGTAAATCAACTTATCTTCGTTCATTAAACCGAATGAATGATGAAATTGCCAATACCAAAATCACAGGAAAAATTTTCTATCGTGACATTGATATTAATGCACCAGAAATAGATGTTTATGAAATGAGAAAAAATATCGGAATGGTTTTCCAAAGACCAAATCCATTTAGTAAATCCATTTATGAAAATATTGCTTTTCCATTAAAAAGACATGGCCTAAAAGATAAAGCAAAATTAGATGAAATTGTTGAAACAAGCTTAAAACAAGCCGCTTTATGGGACCAAGTTAAGGATGATTTGCATAAAAGTGCTTTGGCCTTATCAGGTGGTCAGCAACAACGCTTATGTATTGCTAGAGCGATTGCGATGGAGCCAGATATTTTATTATTAGATGAACCAGCAAGTGCCTTAGACCCAATTTCTACTAGTAAAGTAGAAGAAACCTTGATTAATTTGAAAGAAAAGTATACGATTATCATCGTGACACATAATATGCAACAAGCAGCTAGAATTAGCGATTACACTGCTTTCTTTTATATGGGCAATGTGATTGAGTATGATCAAACGCGAAAAATTTTCACACGTCCAAAAATCCAGCAAACAGAAGACTATGTATCAGGTCACTTTGGTTAGGAGAGAAATTCATGACAGAACAAAACTTTATTATTGAATCAAAAGACGTTCACCTGTATTATGGTAAGAAAGAAGCTTTAAAAGGCGTCTCTCTAGATTTTATGCCAAAAGAAATTACCGCTTTAATCGGCCCAAGTGGTTGTGGCAAGTCAACTTATCTCAGAACACTTAACCGTATGAATGACTTAATTCCAGATGTCACAGTTACTGGGACGATTAAATTAAACGGGAAAGATATTTATAGTCCCAAAATGGATACTGTAGCTTTAAGAAAAGAAGTTGGCATGGTTTTCCAACAACCGAATCCTTTTCCTTTTTCAATTTATGATAATGTGGCTTATGGTTTAAATATTTCAGGAATGAAAGATAAGCAAAAAATGGATGAGATTGTCGAAAAAAGCTTACGTCGTGCAGCTGTTTGGGATGATGTCAAAGACAAGCTAAACAAAAGTGCGCTCTCTTTATCAGGTGGTCAGCAACAGCGTGTTTGTATCGCTAGAGTATTGGCTGTTGAACCAGAAGTGATTTTACTTGATGAGCCAACAAGTGCCTTAGATCCAATTTCGAGTGCTAAAATTGAGAGCATGCTAGTTGAATTAAAAGAGCGTTATACCATTGTTATTGTGACACATAATATGCAACAAGCTTCTCGTATTTCAGATAAAACCGCCTTTTTCTTACAAGGGGATTTAATTGAAATGGGACAGACGAGAAAAATTTTTACAAATCCAAAAGAGCAAGCTACAGAAGATTATATTTCTGGGCGTTTTGGTTAAAATTAGGAAGGGAGTTATAAAATAGATGAGAAAAATGTTTGAAGAAGAATTACAAGAATTACATGCACGCTTTTCTGAAATGGGCATGATGGTTAATGAAGCCATTTTAAAATCTGTTAAAGCTTTTGTGAATCATGATAAAGTACTTGCACAAGAAGTCATCGATCATGACCACTTGATTAATGAATATGAGCTAAAGCTTGAGAAAAAAAGTTTTGAATTAATTGCCTTACAGCAACCTGTTTCAACAGATTTAAGAATCATTGTGACAGTCTTAAAAGCCAGCTCTGATTTAGAAAGAATGGGGGACCATGCTGTTAGTATTGCGAAATCAACCATTCGTGTTAAAGGCAATAAGCGTGTACCAGAAATTGAAGAACAAATTGCAGAAATGGCGAACATTGTGAAGACAATGTCCGATGATGTTTTAGATGCCTATCTTAAAAATGATTCTGCTAAAGCTAAAAAAATTGCTTTTACGGATGATGAAGTAGATCAACATTTTAAAAAAATCTATAGCCAATGTGTTGAAGAAATGAAAAATGATACAGATATCGTTGAAGGGGCTACAGATTATATGATGGTAGCGAGTTATCTAGAACGTGTTGGAGACTATGTAACAAATATTTGTGAGTGGATTGTTTATCTTGATACAGGTAAAATTTCTGAATTAAATAGCAATTTAGATGAGTAGACGAGCAAGTGTCTGACTCTTGACTGAACATTTATTTGGATAGAATGGAAGGGACAAAACGGCTTTTAGTTTTGTCCCTTCCATTTGTGATTGCCTAACAAATCAATCTGCGGTATGATAAATGGACATATGAGCAGATAAACATACATTTTCGGGGGAGGAATGAAATGATGGAGCAACTAGGTCAAGAAACCCTGCAACATATTAGTCAAATGTTTAAAGTACTAGGTGATCCAACTAGAATTTCGATACTATACTTATTAAAGGAAAGAGAATTAAGTGTTGGAAATATTGCAAAGGAATTAGAGATGGAGCAGTCCGCTGTCTCACATCAATTAAAAACCTTAAAAAATATGCAATTGGTAAAGTCAAGAAGAGCAGGAAAAACCGTCTATTATAGCCAAGATGACTCCCATGTATGGGGCTTACTAGAACAAGCAATTGAACATACATTACATCAAAATTGTCAGCCATAAAGCAAAGAACAAACAGTTCTTTGCTTTTTGGTTTATTTATGTTAGGATAGTAAAAATTATGCGTTAAAATAAAAGGAGCTGGTAAACATGGGAATGCATCAATATATTAAAAGTTTATCTGATTTAGAAAATATTTATCGTTGTCCTGGAAAGTTTAAATACCAAGAACATTCAGTGGCTTCACATTCATTTAAAGTCACTCAAATTGCCCAATTTTTAGGCACAGTAGAAGAACAAGCTGGAGAAAAAATTGATTGGCGTTCACTTTACGAGAAAGCTTTAAACCATGATTATACAGAGCTATTTATCGGTGACATTAAAACACCTGTTAAATATGCGACACCAACTTTAAGAGCAATGCTAGCAGATGTTGAGGAGTCTATGACAGAAAACTTTGTGCATAAAGAAATTCCGGCACCTTTTCAAGCAATTTATTTAGAACGGTTAAAAGAAGGAAAAGATGAAACCCTTGAAGGTCAAATCTTATCTGTTTCTGATAAAGTCGATTTACTATACGAATCATTTGGTGAAATTCAAAAAGGAAACCCAGAAAGTGTTTTTACTGAGATTTATGAAGAGTCCTTAACAACCATTCTGGCCTTTAAGCATCTAGCTAGTGTGCAATATTTTCTAGAAAAAGTCTTGCCAGAATTATTAAATGAGACCTTTACAAACCAAGGAGCACTACAAAAAATTACAGCAGATTTAATCGCAAAAGCTTAGGGGCTATCAAGTGAATAATCTACTTCATGATAAAAGAAAAAAATAGTCCAAAAGGCTGATAAAAATAGCAATATGGTGTACAATAGGTGTCAAGATTTAAAAAAGAAGGATGGATGGTATATGAGAACAGAGCTAGCAAATTGTCAAAGAATTGTCATAAAAGTGGGAACCAGTACACTGATTAATGAGAGTGGCTTTATTCATTTCCCGAGAATTGAACAGCTTGCTTATGTACTATCCTCTTTACGTAGCGAAGGCAAAGAAGTCATTTTAGTTTCCTCTGGTGCAGTTGGTGTCGGCTGTCATAAATTAAAAATGACGGATCGTCCTACGACCATCCCAGAACAACAAGCAGTAGCAGCGGTGGGGCAAAGTGAATTAATGAGTATCTATAGTCGTTCATTTATTCATTATGGTCATACCGTTGCACAAATGCTCCTAACAAGAGATGTTGTTGACTTCCCTGTAAGTAAAGAAAATGTTGTGAATACTTTTGAAACCTTACTGAAGAAAGGGATTATCCCAATTGTAAATGAAAATGATACCGTTGCAGTTGAAGAATTAGAGCATTCTACTAAATTTGGTGATAATGACCGTTTATCAGCAATTGTTGCTGAGGTAACCCAGGCTGACTTATTAGTCGTCCTATCTGATATTGATGGTTTCTATGATAGTGACCCAAATCAAAATGAAGCAGCTCAAATGTTTGATGAAATTGCTCAAGTGACACCTGAATTAGAAGCTTTAGCAGGTGGCAAAGGCTCCGCGTTTGGCACTGGAGGCATGTTAACAAAATTATCAGCAGCAGATTATTTGCTCCACTGTCAGCAAAAAATGATTTTAGCAAATGGTAAAAATCCTAAAATTATTTTTGATATCTTAGAGGGGAAAAAAGTAGGGACCTTATTTTCTACTGCCAAAAAGGAGAGTAAAGTATGACAGAAGAATTGATTCAAAAAGGAAAATTAGCTAAAGAAGCTGCTCACTTTTTGTCTTTTGTGGAAACGACCGAAAAAAATCGTTTTTTACTTGGTTTAAGTGCTGCACTCTTAGAAAAAATTCCTGAAATTTTAACTGAAAATGAAAAAGATATCCAAATTGCAAAAGCCAAAGGAATGAATGCAAACTTATTAGATCGCCTGCGCCTTACACCTGCAAGAATTGAAGCCATTGCTGAAGGTGTGAGACAAACCAGTCAGTTACCTGATCCAATCGGTGAAGTATTACAGATGTGGAAAAATGAAGTGGGCTTACAAATTGGGAAACAACGTGTGCCCTTAGGTGTGATCGGTATGATTTATGAAGCACGTCCTAATGTCACCATAGATGCAGCAGCACTTTGTTTAAAATCAGGCAATGCGGTGATTTTAAGAGGTGGTAGCGATGCCTTTTATTCTAATCTTGCGCTGACAAAATTAGTTCAAGCAACCTTAAAAGCCTATCAATTTCCTATTGGCTGTGTTCAGCTAATTGAAGATACCTCTCGTGAGACAGTCCTTGCTTTAATGAAGCTCAATCGCTATTTAGATGTTTTGATTCCACGTGGAGGTGCACAATTAATTCAATCGGTTTTAAACCATGCAACCGTTCCAGTGATTGAAACAGGAACAGGAAACTGTCATGTTTATGTTGATCAGCATGCAGATTTAGAAATGGCAGAAAAAATCATTATCAATGGAAAATGCTCTAGACCTTCCGTTTGCAATGCGACAGAAAAAGTGTTGGTTCATGAAAAAATTGCCAAAGATTTTCTGCCTTTGTTAGAAAAAAGTTTACAACAAGAGCAGGTTGAAATTCGTGGGGATGAGCGAGCATTAACCTACCTTCAACAAGGAAAATTAGCAACAGAAGAAGATTGGCAGACAGAATATTTGGGGCCGATTATTGCGATTAAAGTAGTTGCAGATTCTGATGAAGCCATAGCCCATATTCATCAATATGGGACCAAACACTCTGAAGCCATTGTGACAAAAGATTATGGAGAAAGCAGAAAATTTCATCGCCAAGTGGATGCAGCAGCTGTTTATGTGAATGCTTCGACACGCTTTACTGATGGTTTTGAATTTGGCTTTGGTGCAGAGATTGGTATTAGCACACAAAAGCTCCATGTACGTGGCCCAATTGGTTTAAATGAGTTAACCTCAACGAAATATATTATTTTTGGTGAAGGACAAATTAGAGAATAGAGATGAATGACGATTCTTTTGAAAAAAAGAGCGTCATTTTTTTGATACGAACGCACTTTCGTATCAAAAGGTGGTTGGTTTAGTATGAAACATCAAGCTAAAATCAATTTATTTGTATAGTTATCAATTTAAAACGAGCACTTGTTCGAATAATATTTATTTCTCAGATATAAATGGTGGCGAAAATATGTTCGGTATGATAGAATATTTGGGAGAGCTCTTGATTTTCTGTTTTTTGAAGAAATAAAAGAGAAAAAGGACAGCAGCAGGCAGTTAAAAGGAGTGAATTAAATGGAAGAAAAATTATTTGATTTAGTTTCCCAATATGAACCTAATGGAGACCAACCAGCAGCAATTGAGCAGTTAACAGAAGGAATCTTAGCTGGTAAAAAAGCACAAACATTATTAGGTGCAACAGGAACAGGGAAAACTTTTACGATTTCAAACTTAATTCAAAAAGTAAATAAGCCCACTCTTGTGATTGCTCACAATAAAACGTTAGCTGGACAGCTTTATGGAGAATTTAAAGAATTTTTTCCTAACAATGCCGTAGAGTATTTTGTCAGTTACTATGACTATTATCAGCCAGAAGCTTATGTACCATCTAGTGACACCTATATTGAAAAAGATTCAAGTGTCAATGATGAAATAGATAAATTACGCCACTCTGCAACAAGCTCTCTATTAGAAAGAAGAGATACCATTGTGGTGGCTTCAGTTTCTTGTATTTATGGTTTAGGGGATCCAAAAGAATATAAAGACCAAGTGCTTTCTTTACGGATTGGGACTGAAATGGATCGAAATGAATTATTAAGAAAATTAGTGACGATTCAATTTGAAAGAAATGATATTGATTTCCAACGTGGCCGTTTTCGTGTAAGAGGAGATGTTGTGGAAATTTTCCCAGCCTCAAGAGATCAGCATGCGTTAAGAGTAGAATTTTTTGGTGATGAAATTGAACGCATTCGTGAAGTAGATGCATTAACGGGAGAAATTGTCGCTGATCGAGATCATGTAGCGATTTTCCCAGCAACCCACTTTGTGACCAATGAAGAAAGCTTAGAAAAAGCCATTACACAAATTCAAGAAGAATTAGCCATTCGTTTAAAAGAATTAAGAGATAATGAACAGTTATTAGAGGCACAGCGTTTAGAGCAACGAACCAATTACGATATTGAAATGATGCGTGAAATGGGCTATTGCTCAGGAATTGAAAACTATTCAAGACATATGGATGGCCGTCAGCCTGGTGAAGCACCTTATACCTTAATGGACTTCTTTCCAGAAGATTTTATGATTGTAGCAGATGAATCACATGTTACCTTGCCGCAAATTCGAGGCATGTACAATGGAGACCAAGCAAGGAAAAAAATGTTAGTCGATTATGGCTTCCGTTTACCAAGTGCTTTAGATAACCGACCATTAAAATTAGAAGAGTTTGAAGAACATGTGAATCAAATTGTGTATGTTTCTGCAACACCTGGTCCCTATGAGATGGAGCAAACCCCAGAAGTTGTTGAACAAATTATCCGACCAACTGGTTTATTAGATCCAGTCATTGAAGTTCGTCCAATTCATGGACAAATTGATGATTTAATTGGAGAGATTAATGCACGTACTGAGAAAAATGAACGTGTCTTTGTCACAACCTTAACTAAAAAAATGTCAGAAGACTTAACCGATTACTTGAAAGAAGTTGGCATTAAAGTCAAATATTTGCATAGCGATATTAAAACACTTGAACGAACAGAAATTATTCGCGATCTCCGTTTAGGGAAATTTGATGTGCTGGTGGGAATCAACCTTTTAAGAGAAGGAATTGATGTACCTGAGGTTTCTTTAGTAGCGATTTTAGATGCAGATAAGGAAGGTTTCCTACGTAGTGAACGTTCTCTTGTTCAAACAATCGGTCGTGCTGCCAGAAATTCAAATGGTAAAGTCATTATGTATGCTGACAAAGAGACCGATTCAATGCGCGCTGCGATGAGCGAAACAACACGTCGACGCAGTATTCAAGAAGCGTATAATGAAAAGCATGGCATTGTGCCAACAACCATTATTAAGAAGATTCGTGATTTAATTTCGATTACAAAAGTAGCAGAAGATACAGAAGATTACGATACTGCTGCTGGAATGGTCACAAAATTAACCAAAGCCGAACGTAAAGAATTAATCATTAAAATGGAAATGGAAATGCAAGCAGCCGCTAAAGAGTTAGACTTTGAAACAGCTGCAAATTTACGAGACACCATATTGGAATTACAAGCTGAAGATTAAAGGAGCAAAGTACATGGCAAATGATAAAATAGTAATCCACGGCGCCCGCGCCCATAATTTAAAAAATATTGATGTAACCATCCCTAGAGACCAATTAGTCGTTGTAACGGGACTTTCTGGTTCAGGTAAGAGCTCACTTGCTTTTGATACCCTTTATGCAGAAGGGCAACGTCGGTATGTAGAAAGTCTTTCTGCTTATGCGAGACAATTTTTAGGTCAAATGGATAAGCCGGATGTTGATAGTATTGATGGTCTTAGCCCGGCAATTTCGATTGATCAAAAAACAACCAGCCGTAATCCTCGATCAACAGTTGGTACAGTAACTGAAATCAATGATTATTTACGCTTACTTTTTGCTAGAGTAGGACACCCCATTTGCCCAAATGATGGGACAGAAATTACGCGTCAATCTGTTGAGCAAATGGTGGACAAGATTTTGGAGCTTCCTGAAAAAACGAAGATTCAAATCTTAGCACCTGTTGTTGTTGAAAAGAAAGGCCAGCATAAAAAAGTCTTTGAAAAAATCAAAAAAGATGGCTATGTTCGCGTTCGTGTTGATAAAGAAATGTTAGATTTATCAGAAGATATTGAGTTAGACAAAAATAAAAAGCATTCTATTGAAATCGTGATTGACCGAATTGTGGTAAAAGAAGGCATCCGTTCAAGATTATTTGATTCCGTTGAAGCAGCTGTAAGATTATCTGATGGTTACGCTGTTGTTGATGTGATTGATAAAGAAGAAATTTTATTTAGTGAGCATCATTCTTGCCCTTATTGTGGTTTTACAGTTGGTGAGCTTGAGCCTAGATTATTTTCATTTAATGCACCATTTGGCGCTTGTCCAGAATGTGATGGTTTAGGTGTGAAGCTAGAAGTCGATATGGACTTAGTGATTCCAGACAGTAGTAAAACATTAGCTGAAGGGGCGATTATGCCTTGGAATCCAATCAGCTCTAATTACTACCCACAAATGTTAGAACAAGCCTGTAAGGCCTTTAAGATTGATATGAATAAACCTTTTGAGAAGCTTTCTGAAGCCCAACAAGAAATCATTTTAAATGGTTCTGGGGATCAAACCTTTGACTTCCATTATGAAAATGATTTTGGTGGTATCAGAGATGTGACCATTCCATTTGAAGGTATCCTACAAAATATTTCTCGTCGCTATAAAGAAACCAATAGTGATTTTACCAGAGATCAAATGAGAAGCTATATGACAGCCTTACCTTGTAAAGCTTGTCATGGATTCCGTCTAAATCCACAAGCTATGTCTGTTAAGGTAAATGGTAAAAGTATTGGAGAAGTCAGTGAATATGCAATTGGCAATGCACTCCACTTCTTTGATCACTTAACCTTATCTGAACAAGAAACAATGATTGCACAGCCTATCTTGAAAGAAGTCCATTCAAGATTAAACTTTTTACAAAATGTCGGATTAGAATATTTAACTTTGAGTCGAACTGCTGGTACTTTATCTGGTGGAGAAGCACAACGGATTCGTTTAGCGACACAAATTGGTTCTAATTTATCTGGTGTCCTCTATATTTTAGATGAGCCATCTATTGGTTTGCATCAACGAGATAATGATCGTTTAATTGGTTCTTTAAGAAAAATGCGCGATTTAGGGAATACCCTGATTGTGGTTGAGCATGATGAAGATACCATGAAAGCTGCGGATTATTTAATTGATATTGGTCCAGGAGCTGGTGAAAAAGGTGGCGAAATCATTGCTGCTGGTACACCAAAGGAAGTTGAAAAAAATAAGGATTCTTTAACAGGTGCCTATTTATCTGGCAGAAAATTTATCCCAGTTCCTTTAAAACGCCGTAAAGTAACAGGCAAAAAGATTAAACTAACAGGTGCTTCAGAGCATAACTTAAAAAATATAGATGTCTCTTTCCCATTAGGAACCTTCACTGCTGTGACAGGTGTATCTGGTTCAGGTAAGAGTACCTTAATTAATGAAATCTTGAAAAAAGCCTTATCAAAGGAATTAACTCGTACACAAGCGAAGCCTGGAAAATTTAAAAAATTAACTGGTTATAAAGGCTTGGAAAAAGTCATTGATATTGATCAAAGTCCAATTGGTCGTACACCAAGAAGTAATCCAGCTACCTATACCAGTGTCTTTGATGATGTGCGTGATTTATTTGCTAAAACCAATGAAGCAAAAATCAGAGGCTATAAAAAAGGCCGCTTTAGCTTTAATGTCAAAGGTGGACGTTGTGAGGCTTGTAAAGGTGATGGGATTATTAAAATTGAAATGCACTTTTTACCTGATGTCTATGTTCCTTGTGAAGTTTGTCATGGCAAACGTTATAATTCCGAAACCTTAGAAGTCTATTATAAAGGCAAAACCATTGCAGATATTTTAGATTTAACCGTTGAAGAAGCAGTTCAATTCTTTGAACACATTCCCAAAATTCATCGTAAGCTTCAAACGATTTTAGATGTTGGATTAGGTTATGTGACTTTAGGCCAACCTGCAACAACCTTATCTGGTGGGGAAGCCCAAAGAATGAAGCTAGCTAGTGAGCTTCATAAGAAATCAAGTGGTAAGAGCTTCTATATCTTGGATGAGCCAACTACTGGATTGCACACAGATGATATTGCCCGCTTGTTAGTCGTGTTAAATAGATTGGTTGAAGCTGGTAACACTGTTTTAGTAATTGAGCATAATCTTGATGTCATTAAAACAGCTGATTACTTGATTGATTTAGGCCCAGAGGGTGGCGAAGGTGGCGGAATGATTGTTGCTACTGGTACACCTGAACAGGTTGTAGAAGTAAAAGAAAGCTATACAGGAAAGTATTTAGCACCAATTTTAGCGCGTGATACTGAGCGAACAAAAGCTATGAAATAGCGACAATAAAGAGGACTGACAGTGTCAGTCCTCTTTATTTGTTCTTTTATTATTCTGATAGGTAATGGTCAGATGTCCGATTCCAAAAAGTAGTGACATCAGAATGAATAAAACATTTTGTCGAAAGACACTACTTATCAGAAAAATAAGTGTTGGCAGGATAGCGAGTAACATCGCACTAGAAAAAGTTACTTTTCTAAAGTATAGCACCCAAACAAAGCAATATAAGAGGGCTAGGATAGCTACCATGCTCATATAAATATATTTTCCATCAACAAGCCAATTACCAAAATCTAATATCCTCACATAAAAAATCATAAAAAACATTGAACCAAATCGCCCAATTTGCTCGACAATTTCCAATCCTTTGTTGTGATAATCGCCATCAATATGTTTTTTTCTAATAGCATAAATGATATTAGGAATCATTATGATGAGCATTAAGCACATGCCATAAATATTGATTATCATATGACTATTCCCTCAATTCAGTAATTATTCTTTAAAATATTTTTTCATTTTTCTAGATAATAAACATTGTTGCCCATTTAATAAAATAATCACGTTATTTTTTAAATCCACAGTTTGAATATTTTTTTTGTTAACAAGGTAAGACCGATGGGAGCGCACAAAAAGATTGCCTAATTTTTCTGAAGTCTCATCAAGCTTACCAAAAAACTCTAGCTCTTGATTTTCAGTATGGAGAATAATACGATGTTTATTCCCTGAAGTTTCAAAAAATAAAATATCATCAATTGGAATATGGTGCAACTCACCTAAGGTTTTTGCAACAAAGTATTCTTGATTATCAGATTGATTATTCTGAATCCGCTCTTGGACACTATCTATGCATTGTCTAATTCTGGTTGGAATCGCCACAAATTCATCTTTTAAAATATAATCCATTGCTTCAATGCGATACTTAAATGTTTCAAATGATAATTCACTATGTGTTGTAATATAAATAATAAATCCTCTTGTATCTTTTTTTCTGATCTCTCTTCCTAATTGGAAACCATTTAATTCTTCATGATTTAAGTTTACATCTAAAAAATAAATACCTGCTTGAGAATAATCATCGATTTCTTCTAAAAGAAGGGTTGGATCTGAATGAATGGCTACGATTTTCATATCATAACCTTTAATGGAACAATAGTTACTAATTTCATTTGAAATAAAATCACGATGCTTTTGTTCATCATCACATATATATATTGGAATCATGATATACTCCTATCTATTTGCAATTTCTAAAATTTGTAAAAATTCATCTTTATTACAAATGGTGTGCCTCATAATATTTGCATAGGAATCTGTAATATTTTTATAATTATGCAAGCCTAAGCCACGATTCTTTCCTTTGGTTGAGAAACCAGCTTGCCAAATATGCTGCATATCAATTTTTTCTTCAAGTGGATTTTTTACCAATAATAATAAACTATCTGCTTCTTGATTGAGTGCAAGCGTAATCTTTCTTTTATCGCATTCATAATGCTGAATAGCTTCAATTGCATTATCTAGCAGAATACCTAAGCAACGAATCACATCGTGAATAGACATTTCGATTTTATCAATCGGTTGGGTCACTTCTAAATTAAAGGTAATATTTTTTTGTTCCATTTCAGCAGTTTTACTTAAAATGAGACCTTTCATCTCTAAAATATGAATATTACTTAACTGTGAAGTATGTTTGATTTTTTCATTGAGGTTACCATCAAATAGTTGCATGGTTTCCTGCATATATTTAGTAATAGCTTCGGTATTCCCTTCATCAGCATGAATATATAATCCTGAAAGAATATTTTTATAATCATGATGTAAGCTACGAATATCTTGTTGAATTTCTTCTAAAGAATCTAAATAGGACTGCTGCTGTAAAATAAACGTTTTTTGGATGTTATTCTGCTCCTTACTGGTTTGATAGAGACCAGATAGTGTGATAAATGAAAGAGAGATAAATAAGAATAATAAGTTGAGCAAATTCGTATTATTACGCTGGATACCAAAAGACTCTAATAATTCTCCAGAGACTTGAATAACAATTGAAAAAAGCAACAGGAAAATAGCCAAATAGACAGCATTTTTTTTTGAATGGAGAATGGTATGTATAATTTGTTTTAAATGAATTTTTTTCAACAGATAGATAGTCAGTAGAAAAGCAAGTGGTATGACGAGTAGATAAGCGAATAGATGACTGATAATCATATTTGATTTGTTCAAAAAACGATCTAAATGTAGCAGATATTCCAAAAAGTCACTGATTAAAACACCAAGACTTGTTGCAGTGGTAGAAATAATGGTGGAAAGACTAGATACACCAATTGTAAATGTCCAAGTAGAATGGAACATTATTCTTAGTAAAAAGAGCTCTAATAGAATAGAAATAGAAGTTAAAATCAATATATCAATTAAACTTAAACCAGATTTATTGTTTAGCAATAATGCACCAAGAATGGCATTTGCTAAAATTGATAGCACAACATAAGAGATATACTGCAATAAATGCGGCTTTGCTCCATAAATCCAGGAGAAGAAGAAAAATGAAATGAGTGTTACTGGAATGGCAATGACGCAGTTAAGAATAAAAGTCTCCCAAAAATAAAAAATCATTGTGATTGCTCCTTTCTATACTATCAGTCTACCTAATTTTAGCATGAAAAAAAAGGAAAAACTCCATTCAGGACTAAAAAAATACCATTTAGGAAATTTTTCCGACACATTTTTAGAAGTTTGCTATAGTAGTAGGTGTTAAAAGATGTGAGAGAACAAGCATCTAAACAGTTAAATGGAGGAATGGGAATATGACAGAAAAAAAAGTTTTAATCCGTTTGGATCATATTGCGAAGTCATTTGGCTCGTATCAAGCATTAAAAGATATTAATATTTCAGTTCATGAGGGTGAAATATTAGGCTTTCTTGGACCATCTGGTTCAGGAAAAACAACAACCATTAAAATTATTACTGGTCAGCTTAAGCCAACTTCTGGTGAGGCATTTGTACTTGGTAAAAAATCAACTGAGATTAATGAATTGGTTTATGAACAAATTGGGATTGTTTCAGATAATAGTGGGATTTATGAAAAATTAACAGTTTATGATAATTTGCGCTATTTTGCAAAGATCCTAGCAGTTAAAAAAGAACGAATTGATGAGCTGCTTAAAATTGTGGGTCTTTATGAGCATAAAGATAAGCCAGCTGAAAAATTATCAAAAGGGCAAGGACAACGTTTAGTTTTAGCACGGGCTGTTTTACATAATCCAAAGGTACTTTTCTTAGATGAACCAACAAGTGGACTAGATCCAACAACTGCAATGGCTATTCATCAATTGTTGATTTCATTAAAAGAAAATGGAATGGCTATCTTTTTAACAACCCATAATATGGAAGAAGCGACCAAGCTATGTGATCATGTTGCACTGTTAAATGAGGGAAATATTGTTGAATTTGGTACACCTAAAGAAATTTGTTTACGTTATAACGAAGATAAGCAATTTCGATTGGTACTTAATAATCAGGAAGAAATAACTTTACCTGCTAATGCTGCTACAGCAGAACAAATCAAAGAATGGATTGTGAATGACACCTTTGAAACGATTCATACTTGTGAACCAACACTTGAACATGTCTTTGTAAAAGTTACTGGAAAGGAGTTGCGTTAAATGAATATTTCAATGCGAAAAATGTCAGTTATTTTTGAAATGAAAATGCGCACACTATTATCTACAAAAAATCTTTCAACCTCACTAATTAGTACAATTGGTATTACTGTCATGCTAAGATTTCTTTATAGCTCAATGATGGATGGAAAACCAGTACCACCAATGATGCTTGCTCTTGCATTAAATATTGGTCTGATGATGAATCTGACCCAAAGTGGCATGATTTTAATTAGTAGTAGTTTGGCTGAAGAAAAGGAAAAGAATACCTTACAAACCTTATTAACTTCATCTGTTAATAGCTTTGAATTCTTCCTTGGAAGTATCCTGCCACCATTATTATATTCAGTTGTTTTAAATATTGCGATTTTATTAGCTAGTGGCTTACCTATTGAGTTAGTTAATATTCCAATGTACTTGTTTATTACAACACTTGCTACCATTACAAGTTGTGTGTTAGGAATGGTAATTGGTATTGTGGCGAAGGATCAAGTCTCTTGTAATACACTTTCAATGCCAATTATTATGATTTTTTCAATGCTTCCAAGTGTGGCAGTGATGAATGATACGCTAGCTACTATTTCTGGCTTTCTTTATACAGGTGTTGTTTCTGAAATGATGATTACTTATTCAAATGGAGAAGTCTATCATTTAGATTTACAAGGAATTGCAGTCATGGCATCACAAATTTTACTATCCATTGTAATCTTTACTTATTTATATCGTAAAAATGGATTTGAAAAGGATTAGAAAATAACTGGTGAGCTGTAGAAGTCAGTTCTTAGCAGCAAGATGATGTGGACGAGATAAAACCATTGTGTTTTATCCTGTCCACTTTTTATTATTAATAGGAAAGAGAATAAGCTTTAGTAAGGATTCAGCCCAATGACCATAAAGAAATCATTCTTAAGTCCTATGACAAAAAGAGAGCCAACAGGCATAATAAGAGTATGGAAAACAAAGAAAACAAATTGTTGGTTACAAACTAGTCAGAAGATAAAATGAGAATAAACCTTTAAGGAGGGCTTAAATCATGAAAGAAAGAGAAAGAATTTTAGAATTAGTCAGACAAGGTGTGATTTCTACTGAGGAAGCACTTGTATTATTAGAAAGTGCTGCAGCCAATCAAGGGGTAAAAGCAACACAAGTTGAGCAAGAAAATATCAAACGTCCAGTTGTAACTCCTGAAAGTGAACAGGTTGTAGAGCCAGTTACACCAGAGGTTGATCGTGATCAAGATTTTAATCAAGCCTATAAAGAAGCAGAAGCAGCGGATAAGAAACGCTTAGAAGCCTTATTAGAAGAATTAGCAAATGAAGCGTCTAAATACTCAGCACAATTAGATGTCACAAATGAAGAAATTGCAGATTTACGTGGGCAATTAGCTGTGCAGAAAGAAAAATTGTCAATGTTAGAAACAATGGAAGAACTTGAAACTTTATCAGAAGATAAAGAAGCACAAATTGAAACGGTTGAAGATATCATTGAGGATTTAGAAGATCAAATTGATGTCTTAGAAGAAGAACGTGAAGAGATTATCGAAAAACTACAAGAGATTAAAGAGCAACAAGAAGAGAGTAAAGAGGATAAAAAAGGCTTTTCTGATATTTTTGACTTACCAGAAGATTGGAAAGAGACAGCTTCTGATACGTTAAACCAAGTGGGCGAAAAAGTGACTGAAGCAGGTAGTCAGTTCGGTAAGTTTATGAAAGAAACCTTCCATTCTGTTATGGAAAATGTAGATTGGAAAGAAGTCAATATTCGTGTTCCAGGTCTGGCTTCAACTAAATTTGATCATGTCTTTACCTATCCAAATAGTGAAGCTTCTATTTTAGACATTAAAGTAGCAAATGGGGATGTTGTGTTCAAAAATTGGGATTCTTCAGATATCAAAATTGAAGCTAAAATCAAAATTTATGGTAAATCAGATATCACCAATCCATTTGAAGCTTTTCTTGAAAGAAGTACAATTGATGAAAATGATGATACGTTAACTTTCCATGTACCAAATAAACGACTTAGAGCAGATCTTGTTTTCTATTTACCAAAACGCTCTTATGATCATACTGCGATTAAATTATTAAATGGAAATATTCAATTTGATAGTTTTGAAGGTAAAGATATTTATGCGAAAAGTACCAACGGGAATATGCTATTTAACACAACCACTGCAACGATGATTGAAGCAGAAGGTGTGAATGGCAATATTACAGTAACAGATAGTGACATTCGTGATTTATTAGCGAAAAGTATCAATGGTACGTTAACTGTCAGTAGCAAACTAAAAAGTGGCAATCTTTCAACCGTTAATGGGACTGTTAAGGTCACTTTAAAGGCTGAGGATGCAAAAAAAATTGATGCAAACTCTGTGAATGGTAGTGTAAAAATCTCAGTTCCTAAGCATTTAAGTTTAGAAGGAGATGCAAAGACTAATCTTGGCAACATTCAAAGTAGATTGTCTGAAATGGAAGTCTTAAAAGAAAAAACAGATCGTACCAATAAAAAATTATTATTTAGACGTGCTGGTGAAACAGAAGCTTTACACTTAGTTTTAAGCACAACAACTGGTAATATTTTATTAAAAGATCAAACAGATAAATAAACAGATGCGTACTATTTTGAAATAGAAATAGTACGTAATTGAAAGACAACATTCATGAGATAGGAAGTGAGTATAATGAGGAGACTAACAAAATCAAATGATAGAGTATTAGATGGTGTTTTAGGTGGTATTGCTGAATATATTGGGATTGACCCTACGCTTGTCCGTGTTATATTTGTTCTTTTATCATTCTTTACAGTAGCTTTTCCAGGTATCTTTGTTTATATTGTACTGGCCATTGTGATGCCAAGTGCTTCTAGAGATGGACGAAGAGACAGAAGAGAAAATAGAAGAAGAGAGCGAAGATATTATTCTGGACCTAGATATACTTCAAGAGAATCATCAGCTTACAAAGGAGAGCATCCTTACGCTGACAACCACTCTTATCAAGATTATCGTAAAAATCAAACAACACGTAAAGAAGCAGAAAAAATAGATGAAGATGACTGGAGTGATTTCTAATGAAATTTTGGCAAGGGATTTTGATTAATGCTTTGCTATTCTTAGCACTTTCAGGCTTATTTCAACAAACCTTTTATGTGGGAAGTATTTGGATTGCGTTAGCAGCTAGTTTGGTACTAGCCATTCTAAATATGTCGATTAAACCAATCTTAATTATCTTATCACTTCCTATTACAATTATTACCTTAGGATTATTTAGTGTTATAATCAATGCTTTGATGCTACAGTTAACCTCCTTCTTTGTTGGACCTAGCTTTCAATTTGCTGGTTTTGGCACAGCGCTTTGGATTTCAATCTTGATGTCTATTGCGAATTTAATATTAGGAGATCGTAAAAAAACATATTAAATAGCTTCCAAATTTTTATCTTGGCACAGGTTTCGTCTCCTGTGCTTTTTTATGTAGTAGAAAAGGGCGTACATAAATTTACATGACTTTTATGAAGTGGCTTTTAACCAATGCTATAACATGTTAAAATGAAGAAAGATTCTGTATTTTAATTAAAAGAGGAGCGTTCCAATGAGCAATCATGTAACAGTAAAAGACCTGATTGATGCCGTACATTTAAAAGTACTTTCAGGTGAAGAAGGGATTAATCGGACAATTATCACAAGCGATGTATCCAGACCAGGGCTAGAATTGACAGGATACTTTAATTATTATCCACGTGAACGCGTGCAATTATTTGGTCGTACCGAAATTTCTTTTACAGAAAGAATGACAAGTGATGAGCGTTTACTTGTGATGCGTAGAATGTGTCAGCCTGATACACCTGCATTTATTATCTCTAGAGATATGGTACCTCCTAAAGAAATGATTCAAGCAACAGAGGAGTCTGGAATTCCTTTATTACAATCAAGATTTACAACGACAAGACTATCAAGTAATGTGACGAATTTTCTTGAAGGAAAGCTATCAAAGCGGATATCCATGCATGGCGTGTTGGTAGATGTTTATGGACTAGGTGTCTTAATTATGGGAGATAGCGGTGTAGGGAAAAGTGAAACCGCATTAGAGTTGATTAAACGAGGCCATCGTTTAATAGCAGATGATCGTGTTGAAATTTATCAACAGGATGAAACAACAGTTGTTGGCGAACCACCAGAAATTTTGAAGCATTTAATTGAAATTCGAGGAATCGGGATTATTGATGTGATGAATTTATTTGGTGCTGGTGCAGTAAGAAGCAATATGCCAATTCAAGTGATTGTTCATCTATCTCTTTGGTCAAAAGACAAAGCCTTTGATCGTTTAGGTAGTGCTGAGGAGTTTACCAGAGTTTTAAATGTTGATGTACCGAAAATAACGATTCCTGTTAAAACAGGACGTAACTTAGCGATTATTATTGAGGTAGCTGCCATGAATTTCCGTGCTAAAAGTATGGGATATGATGCAACCGCAACCTTTGAGAAAAATTTAGAAAATTTAATTGAATTAAATACAGCAGAAGATAATGAATAAAAAGATGAACATGTGGAATGGAGTTTTGTTATGATGAATGCAGTTTTAGCGGCATTAAATCCAGTTGCTTTTTCAATTGGAAAAATTGAAGTATTTTGGTATGGTATTATTATCGCAACAGGTGTTTTACTAGCGATTATTTTAGCCATTAGAGAATCAGAAAAGCGTCATATTAATGGCGATTATATTGTTGACATGATGCTTTGGGCACTGCCAATTTCGATTATTGGTGCAAGGTTATATTATGTTGCTTTTGAATGGCAATATTATGTTGATCACCCAAGTGAGATCATTGCCATTTGGAATGGTGGATTAGCTATTTATGGTGGTTTAATTGCAGGTTGTGCAACCATTTATGTGTTTACAAAGAAAAAAGGCTTACCATTTTGGCTGATGTTAGATATTGCTGCACCAAGTGTGATTATTGCGCAAGCAATTGGTCGTTGGGGTAACTTTATGAATCAAGAAGCTCATGGTGCTGAAACAACACGTAGCTTTTTAGAAGGCTTACACTTGCCTACTTTTATTATTGATAATATGCAAATTAATGGTGTGTACTATCAACCAACCTTTTTATATGAATCTTTATGGAATCTTTTAGGTTTTGTTTTGATTCTTGTTTTAAGACAAAGAAAGCAGCTTTTAAAACAGGGGGAAGTTATTTTTAGTTATATCATTTGGTATGCATTTGGTCGCTTCTTTATTGAAGGAATGAGAACAGATAGCTTAATGCTGTTTGATACAATGCGTGTTTCACAGCTTCTATCCATTGTACTTTTTGTAGGGGCAATTGGTTTATGGTTCTACCGTCGTAAAAAATATCCAACGAATCGTTACTATTTGGAAGGTGCACCCATTACAAAATAAAGGTGAAGCGAGGCGATCATTTTGAAAATAGATACCATTTTATTTGATTTTGATGGGACTGTTGCCAATACTAATCAGTTGATTACACAGTCTCATTTAGCTGTTTTAAATCAATATTATCCTGGTCAATATACTGAAAAAGATGTGATTCCATTCAATGGACCCTCTTTAGAAGAAACCTATGGTACCCTTAATCCTGCTCAAAAAGAGGAAATGATTGCCACTTTTAGAGAATATAATTTAGAAAATCATGATCAATTAATTGATCATTTTCCAGGTGTTTTAGAGGGCTTAGAGCAATTGAAGCTGGCAGGATTTAAATTAGTGATTGTCTCTATGAAATTAAGTCAAATCGTTAAAAAGGGCATGGAACAGCTAAATATGACGCATTTATTTGATGGGGTTGTTGGTAAAGAAATGACAACCAAGCATAAACCCCATCCAGAGCCATTACGTTTGGCTGCAGAATTAGTTGGGAGCCAGCTTGAAAATTGCATCATGGTTGGAGACAGCCCACAAGATATAATGGCAGGGAAAAATGCTGAAATACCTGCAGTTTTAGTTGGTTGGTGTGAAAAAGATGTATCAGTAATGAAGCAATATCAACCCGATTTAGTGATTGATTCAATGAATGATTTAATTGATTTTGTCGCAAAAAAATGAACGGTTATGAGAGAGGAAGAAAAAAATGAAACACTCAATTGCAGTATTAGGTGCAGGTTCTTGGGGAACAAGTTTAGCACTTGTTTTAGAAGAGAATGGACATGATGTACGCTTATGGGGGAATCATGTTGAACAAATGCGAGAAATCAATGAAGCGCATACCAATAAACGTTATTTACCCGATGTAACATTAGCTGCAGGAATTAAAGGCTATACTGATTTGGCTGAAGCCATTAAAGATGTGGATGTCATTTTATTTGTTGTGCCAACAAAGGCTATTCGTTCTGTTGCAAAACAAGTCAGCAGCTTATTAACAAAACCTGCTATTATTGTTCATGCAAGTAAAGGCTTGGAGCAAGATACGCATAAAAGAGTTTCTGAAATCTTAGCAGAGGAGATTCCTGTTGCATTAAGAGAAGCCATTGTTGTTCTTTCAGGACCTAGTCATGCAGAAGAAGTAGCCAATAAAGATATTACAACCATTACCTCAGCCAGTGAGAATGAAGCGGCTGCTAAATTTGTACAAGATATTTTTATGAATGATTATTTCCGAATCTATACGAATTCTGATGTGATTGGTGTAGAGATGGGCGCTGCTTTAAAAAATATTATTGCGGTTGGTGCAGGGGTTTTACATGGACTTGGTTATGGTGATAATGCAAAAGCAGCACTTATGACACGAGGACTTGCAGAAATCAGTCGATTAGGTGTCTCTTTTGGTGCAAATCCTTTAACTTTTATTGGGTTAAGTGGTGTTGGTGATTTAATTGTGACCTGTACGAGTGTCCATTCTAGAAACTGGCGTGCAGGAGATATGATTGGTCAAGGAAAAGCATTACCTGAAATACTTGAAAGTATGGGAATGATTGTGGAAGGTGTTGCAACCACCAAGGCTGCCTATGAACTAGCTGCTGAAAAAGGTGTTGATATGCCAATCACAAATGCAATATATGATGTTTTATATCAAGATGTAACAGCAAGAGAGGCCATTCTTCATTTAATGACAAGAGATGGAAAATCAGAATGAGAGGAAGAGATAAGATGACAGCGAAAAAAGTAAGAAAAGCAATTATTCCAGCAGCAGGGTTTGGTACCAGATTTTTACCAGCAACAAAAGCTATGGCAAAAGAAATGTTGCCTATTGTGGATAAGCCAACGATTCAATTTATTGTTGAGGAAGCATTAAATTCTGGAATTGAAGATATTTTAATTGTAACTGGTAAAGGAAAGCGTCCAATTGAAGATCATTTTGATTCAAACCCAGAATTGGAATTTAATTTAAAAGAAAAAAATAAAGTAGATATGTTAAAAACAGTTGAAGAAACAACTGGCTTAAATATTCATTTTATTAGACAATCACACCCTAAAGGCTTAGGTCATGCAGTTTCTTTAGCAAAAGCATTTGTTGGAGATGAGCCTTTTGTTGTTTTACTTGGGGATGATATCATGGAGGATGAAGTGCCTTTAACCAAGCAATTAATTGATCGTTATGAAGAAACACATGCATCAAATATTGCTGTAATGGAAGTGCCACATGAAGAAACTTATAAATATGGGATTATTGATCCTGAAAGAGAAGTCAGTGAAGGATTATATAATGTGCGTAACTTTGTTGAAAAGCCATCACCAGAAGATGCACCTAGTAACTTAGCAATTATTGGACGCTATTTATTAACACCTGAAATTTTTGGCATGTTAGATAAGCAAGAGCCAGGTGCTGGTGGTGAAATTCAATTAACAGATGCCATTGATGCCTTAAATAAGACGCAACGCGTATTTGCACATCAGTTTAAAGGTGAACGTCATGATGTTGGTGATAAATTTGGCTTCCTTACAACGAGTATTGAATATGGATTAAAGCATCCAGAAATAAAAGATCATGTCAAAGAATATATTATTGATTTAGCGAAAGAGCTTGAATCAGATTCAGAATAGAGTGACTTGAAGAGTCTGATATTTTGCTAGCGTTTATGGAAGCAATATACATGGTTGTGATAAAACTTTTGAGTTTTGTCACAACCACTTTTTTTTCTGAAAATAATTTATCAGACAATTTAAAAGGTATATTCCAAATGAAAATGGTATGATATGATATAAGAGAGTCAGATTTATAAAAGGGGTGATTGGTATGGTAAAAGATGAGCATAAAACTGCACGAATTATTGAATTCATACCAAATACAGAGTTTTATTTTAATCGTGGGATTATTGCTTTTCAAAAAAATAAAATTCAATTAGCCAAAAAATATTTGTTGCGTGCAGCAGATTTTTGTCAAACTGATGATGAAAGAGCGTACACACTTTGCCAGTTAGCCATTTGTCATCAACATACAGGGGAATATGCAGAATCCATTCAAATTTTAGAAGCATTACTTGAAAGTATTGATAAGGAATTTCCAGAAGCCTATTACTTTTTGGCGAATAATTATGCTTTTTTAAATGATTTTGAAAAAGCCTTAGAGGCTGTTCAACGCTATTTAAGAGAAGATCCTAACGGAGATTTTATCAATGAAGCAGAAGAATTACTAGATATGGTTTTATATGAATTAAATGAGGATTAAATGAGTAAAAAGCAGAAAATTAGACCTCTTATCCTAAAAGGTTTAAAATAGATTGAATGATTGTAATAGTAAGGAGACGGAATGAAATGGAAAATCAAGAAAAAATATATGATGTCATCATTATTGGAACAGGGCCAGGAGGAATGACTGCAGCACTTTATGCATCAAGAGCTAATCTTTCAACTTTAATGATTGATCGAGGTGTTCCAGGTGGCCAAATGATGAATACAGCTGATGTAGAAAACTATCCAGGTTTTGATAGTATTATGGGACCTGAATTGTCACAAAAAATGTTTGAGGGGTCAAAACAATTTGGTGCAGAGTATACCTATGGAAATGTGAAGCAAATTATTGATCATGAAACCTATAAAACAGTGGTTGTAGATAATAAAGAATACCTTGCACGTGCTGTGATTATTGCAACAGGTGCAGATCATCGTAAACTTGGTGTTAATGGCGAAGCTGATTATACAGGACGCGGTGTTTCTTATTGTGCCGTTTGTGATGGTGCTTTCTTTAGAGATAAAGAATTAATTGTTGTTGGTGGTGGAGATTCAGCAGTTGAAGAAGGAACTTATCTGACACAATTTGCTAGTAAGGTGACTATTGTTCATCGTCGTGATGCTTTACGTGCACAGCCTATTTTACAACAACGTGCTTTTAAAAATGAAAAGGTAGATTTTATTTGGAATGCAACTGTAGAAGAGGTTTTAGGAGATCAGCAAAAAGTAACAGATGTTCAAATTGTTGATACTCAAACAGGTGAAGAGCGTTCTATTGCTGCGGATGGTGTCTTTGTTTATGTTGGCATTTTACCGCTGTCTGAGGCTTTTAGAGATTTAGGGATTACAGATGAAGAAGGTTGGATTTTAACAAATGAAAATATGGAAACAGCAGTGCCAGGAATCTTTGCTATTGGCGATGTAAGACAAAAGGGTTTACGTCAAATTACAACAGCAGTTGGTGACGGTAGTATTGCTGGACAAGGTGTTTATAATTATGTTGAAGCTTTAAAGGAAAAAATAGCTGAATAAAGTAAAAAGGAATTGACGATGTTGTCAATTCCTTTTTTTGATAGCTTACATTTCATTAGGAGCATTTAGCCCAAGTAAACGTAAATCTTCTTTTAGAACAGTAGATACTGCTTCAACTAAAGCAATACGACCTTCTTTTTCTGGATGGTCTTCTAAGACTTTAACATTGGCATAGAAACGGTTAAAGTATTGTGCTAATTGAATACTGTGTTTTGCAATCACTGAAGGCTCTAATTTTTCATAAGATTTCATCACCGTTTCAGGGAATTCTTTTAAGACCTTGATGACTTCCCAGCTATAAGGATCTGTTAAAGCAAGTGAAGCTGCATGGTTTGGTGTTTGTCCAGCTTTACGTAAAATACTCTTAGAACGTGCATGTGTATATTGAACATAAGGACCTGTTTCACCTTCAAAACGAACCACTTCTTCAAGGACAAAGTCAAAGTTATTCATACGATCATTTTTCAAGTCATGGAAGACAACCGCACCCACACCAACATCTTTTGCAACCGCATCTTTATCTGCTAAATCAGGATTTTTCGCACTGATTTGTTCCTTAGCTAATTTAGTTGCTTCATTTAATACTTCTTCAAGTAAGACAATTTTTCCTTTACGGGTAGATAATTTTTTACCACCTTGGGTAATTAAACCAAATGGGGTATGAACCATATCATTCGACCAATCAAAGCCCATTTCTAATAAAACAGCTTTTAATTGTTTGAAGTGATTACTTTGTTCATTTCCAACCACATAAATAGATTGTGCAAAGTCATAGTTACGTTTACGGTAAAGGGCAGCCGCTAAGTCACGAGTAATATAAAGGGTTGCACCATCTGATTTACGGATTAAAGCAGGGTTTAAGTTATATTTTTCTAAATCAACAATTTCTGCGCCTCGATTTTCTTGAAGTAAATGTTTCTCTTCCATAATCTCAATGATTTCATCCATTTTATCATTATAGAAAGCTTCACCATTGTAAGAATCAAATTCAATTCCTAATAATTGATAAATATGGTTAAACTCACTTAATGATTCTTCACGGAACCATGACCATAATTCAGTGGCTTCTGTGTCACCATCTTCTAATTTTTTAAACCAAGCACGTGCTTCATCTTCAAGCTCTGTTTTTTCTTCTGCAACTTCATGGAATTGAACATATAAACGTAATAATTCTTGAATCGGCTCTGCTTTTACTTTTTCTTCATCACCCCAAAGTTTATAGGCAACGATTAATTTACCAAATTGTGTGCCCCAGTCACCTAGATGATTAATTTTAATTGGATTGTATCCAATTTTTTGGACAATATTGGCAATCGCATTACCAATGACTGTTGAACGTAAATGTCCCATTGAAATTGGTTTGGCAATATTTGGTGAAGATAGATCAATTGGAATGTTACGTCCTTGACCCACTGTTTGATTACCATATGCTGCGCCTTCTTTAAGGATGGCTTTTAAGACTTCATCACTGACCATTTCTTTGTTTAAAAAGAAGTTTAAATAGGGTCCAACTACGACTACCTTTTCAAATGCAGGGTTGCTGATTTTTTCTCCTAAATCTGCTGCGATTTGTTGTGGTGCTTTACGGTAAGTTTTTGCCAGTGAAAAGACTGGGAAAGCAATATCACCATGATCAGATGATTTTGGCTTTTCAAGCAATTGATAAATTTGCTCCTCAGATAAGACATCACCAATTTGTTCTGCTAGTGTTTGTGCAACAAGTGTTTTGTAATCCATTTTACATTCCTCCTAATATATTGTTTGTTGACGTAAAAAAAGCCCCTTTCAATCAGCTTCTGAATAGAAACAAATTGAAAGAGACGAGAATATGCCCGCGGTACCACTCTTATTGTTTACAAAAAATGTAAACCTCTTAAATCAATGATAACGGATTGACTGTATCCGAGTGATTCTATTTGCTTCAAATCACTTTCTTCAAAAGTGCGCTTCCTTTTTACGATTGTCATCTGGCTTTCACCCTCCCAGACTCGCTAAGACCTCATTAAAAAGTACTCTCTTCTTCAACGAAATTTTATGAACTTGTCCCCATTATAGCAAATTCAAATTTCATAATGCAAGCCTTTCTTGATAATTCTTTTTAAATCCAGCTATTTCCTTACCTAAGCTATGTTCTATTTCCTTTTTTTGCTATAATAAAGATAGTAGAATTTTTAATCTTAGGAGGGCACAAAATTAATGAATATTTCTAACATTCCAGTACTAACAGAGTTACAAAATGAATCTGACATTAGAGGCATTGCCATTGAAACAGAAACAAAGGTCATGAATTTAACCAATGATCGGATTGAAAGAATTGCTTATGGTTTTGCAGCTTGGTTGAAGGATATTAAAAAGCTCGCAGTTGATGATGCGCATTATCCAATTCGTGTAGCAGTTGGACATGATAGTAGATTATCCGCAAATCGCATCAAAGAAGTATTGATTGAAGGGTTAACCAATGCGAATTTTGAAGTGATTGATGTGGGACTTGCCACAACCCCATCTATGTTTATGGCTACTCAGTTTCCTGCTTATGATTGTGATGCAGCAATTATGATTACAGCCAGTCATTTACCATCTGAATATAATGGTTTGAAGTTTTTCACAAAAGATGGTGGCGCTGAAAAAGAAGATATTCAGTACATGCTAGAACATGCTGATTGGGGCTATGTTTATTGGGGAAATATGAAAGGTTTTGTGACGAAACGTCATTTATTAAAAGATTATAGTCAAGATTTAGTGCGTAAAATTCGTGAGGGAATTCAGGATGAAACTAATTATGAGCAGCCACTTAAAGGTGCACATATTGTGGTTGATGCAGGAAACGGTGCAGGCGGTTTCTTTGCGACAGAAGTATTGGAGCCACTAGGTGCAGATATTTCTGGTAGCCAATTTTTAGATCCAGATGGTCATTTTCCAAATCATATTCCAAATCCAGATAACAAAGCGGCTATGGAAAGTTTAAAACAGGCTGTGTTAGAAAATCAAGCTGATCTTGGGATTATTTTTGATACGGATGTGGATCGTTCAGCGATTATGGATAAAGAAGGAGAGAGCATTAATCGCAATGCCTTAATAGGAATGATCGCAGCAATTGTTTTAGATGAGTATCCTGGAAGTACAATTGTGACGGACTCAACAACCTCTAATCATTTGGAAACCTTTATCAATGATTTAGGTGGCAAACAGCATCGTTTTAAACGTGGTTATCGAAATGTAATTAATGAAGCCATTGCGTTAAATGAAAAAGGGATTTCGTCTGAAATAGCGATTGAAGTGAGTGGCCATGCAGCCCTAAAAGAAAATTATTTCTTAGATGATGGGGCTTATTTAGTGGCAAAATTATTGATTCAATATGCCCATTTATTGAAAAAAGGGCAGTCATTAACTGATTTAATTGCTTCTTTAAAAGAGCCAGTTGAAAGTGAAGAAATTCGTATTCAAATTAATGCATCAGACTTTAAATTATATGGTCAAAATGCTTTAGAAGATTTTCGTGCATTTGTCAAAAATACAGCTGATTTTGCTTTAGAACCAGTTAATCATGAAGGGGTTCGTGTCAATCTTTCAGATGAGATAGGTGGTGGCTTTATCTTATTGAGAATGAGTTTACATGAGCCAGTGATGCCAATGAATATTGAAGTCGATACAGCAGGTGGTTTTACACAAGTGATGAACTTGTTACAACCATTTTTTGCAGCACATGAGAAGCTTGTGATTCCTGAAGCGTAGCTATTAAGAGGCAAGATGCTTGTAGTCTGCAGCCATTAAGTTTACACTAATAGCGTAAACGACTAGCTTTTAAGGAGGAAACAACATGACAGTTATTTCAGAACCAAGTAAAACGTTTCGTAATGGTGTAAAAATTCCTCAATTGGGATTTGGTGTTTTTTTAGTGAAGGAAAGAGAAGAATTAGATAAAGCGTTGAATAAAGCCTTAGAAGTAGGCTATCGTCATATTGATACAGCGATGATTTATCAAAATGAAGCTTTTGTTGGTGAAGTGGTTAAGAATAGTAGCATTCCTCGTGAGGATTTATTTATTACTTCTAAGGTTTGGAACTATGATCATGGCTATGAAGAAACAAAAGCAGCCTTTCAAGCAACTTTAGATCGTTTAGGAACAGATTATTTGGATTTATACTTGATTCACTGGGCTGCTCCTCATTATATTGAAACCTGGAAAGCCATGGAAGAATTATATGAGGCTGGGAAAATTAAAGCCATTGGGGTATCAAACTTCCAAATTCATCATCTAGAAGATTTAATGGCACATACAACAATTAAACCAATGATTAATCAAATTGAAACACATCCTGAATTTCCACAAAATGAGTTACATGAATTTATGCAAGAACATGGTATTATTCATGAGGCATGGGGACCATTAGGTCAAGGGAAAAATGATTTGTTGAATCAGCCTGTTTTAAAAGAAATTGGTGAAAAATACGGGAAAACACCTGCACAAGTTGTTTTAAGATGGCATATTGAGCGTGGCGTCGTTGTGATTCCTAAATCTGTAACACCAAGTAGAATTGCTGAAAATGCAGCAATCTTTGATTTTGCTTTAACAACAGAAGACATGGCACGTATTTCAACATTAGATACAAATACACGTTATGCAACAAGTCCAGATGATCAAGAGTTTTTAGCAAAGACATCAGTAAGACCTGAAGCTTAAATAAAAAAATTCCATTACAGTATTGTGTACTGTAATGGAATTTTTTCTATTCAGTTACTTCTTCAGATGGTTCTGATAGCGCCACCTTTTTCTTCGGTGCCTGTTTGATATCAATATAATCTAAAGAGCTTTTTCCAGCTTTTTGAACCGTGAAGATATAACCTTCATATTCAATCTGTTCGCCTTCACTAATATCATATTGCTCATTCATCATCCAGCCGCCAATTGTATCAACATTTTCTTCATCGATTTTTAATCCCAATAAATCATTAATTTCATCAATGAGAACACGTGCGCTGACCATATAATGATGTGGAGCAAGTTGATTGATTTCTGGAAGTTCATTGACTTCATAGTCATCATAGATATCTCCAACAATTTCTTCGACAATATCTTCCATAGAAATTAATCCGCTTGTACCACCATATTCATCCACTAAAATAGAAATTTGGTTACGCTCTTTCTGCATTTTTAACAGAATTTCCTTAATAGGAATGGTTTCAATGACGGATGTAATTGGGCGAATAAATTCCTGCATATCAAAATGAGAAACTAAACCAGAATCCACATATTCAACATAAGCAGCAAAGATTTCTTTTGTATTTAAGACCCCAATAATATTATCTTTGTCACCATCAATCACAGGGTAGCGGGTATAACGCTGTTCTTTTACTAATTGACCAATTTCTTGTAAAGTCATATCAATTGAAACGACCGCTATTTCAGTTCTAGGAATCATAATTTCACGACTCATACGATCATCAAATTCAAAGACATTTTCAACAAATTGATATTCTTCATGGTTGATTTCACCACTTTTTAAGCTTTCACTCATGATGATACGAATTTCTTCTTCAGAAACACTTTCATCTTCATTGACACTTTTCATTCCAAACATTCGTGTGATAATATTGGCTGTACCATTAAGGACGAATACAATTGGGTACATTAATTTGTACCAAATTTGCAAAGGTCTAGCAATGGATAAACCAATCTTCTCCGTTTTGTTAATCGCGAAGTTTTTAGGAACCAATTCGCCAATAATCACCTGTACAAATGTTAAAACAGTAAATGAAACAGCTACTGAAATCACCGTTGTAACAGATTGTGATAAGGGAAATCTAACAAATAGGGGATCAAACAACATTCTAAATGTTGTATCACCTAGTGACCCTAAAACAAGAGAGGTAATACTGACACCTAATTGAGTAGCAGATAGATAGGAATCTAAATGTTGGGTCATATTTTTTAATAGAATGGCATTTTTATTACCATTCTCGATTAATGTATCTAAACGAGAGATACGGATTCGCACTAAAACGAACTCAGACATTACAAAAATAGCTGCAATGGCCAAGACAACGAAAAAGACGATTAAACTTGTATTTAATGACAAATGTGTGCTTGCGAATAACGCAAGCTTCACCTCCTTGATTTTAACTGTACATTTGCATAGCCAACTTAAATGGAAGGCGCTGCATTTTCTTAAGAGAAAATGAACATGCTATCAAAGAGCTGCGTTTGATCAATTATATTTACATCCTATTAGGAGCGATGTTTTATGAATGGTTTCGTTGACCAAAAGATACTCTTTGAAAAGGTTCTCTTGGTCCGCTAACTTCCAGGTTCTTTGCTCTGCCCCAAAGGATTTCACCTCACTTGTTTCTAATAAAATTTATTCCTTCACCTGCTAAAGGTGGTTACTCATTATTTTAGCAGAAAAAGAGAGAGAACACTAGGTTTTTTCTTGATACCAGTCTAGAGACCGATTTCCTTATTTGGTATTTTTTTGATAGAATAGAGATAGTTTAAAATAAGCGTAACCAGACAACAGATTATAAATTAAAGGATGATATCCAATGAAAGATAAAACTTTTTTAGAAAGCTTAAAACAATTGATCAAAACATTTGGTCATTGGCTTTTTCCAAAATTAAAAAAATTGCATCACTGGCGAAAAAGAACATGGAAAAAATACCATATTCATAAAATATTTACTTTAGCTGTTTTAACAGCAATTTTAGCTTTAAGTATCTATTTATTAGTTTTGGCAAAAACAGCCAATGTTTCTGCGCTTAAAGCGGCCTTAGAAACAAGTACCACGGTTTATGATGAAAAGGGTGAAGAAGCAGGTACACTTTATGCCCAAAAGGGTGAATTTGTAAAGTTAGAGCAAATCTCACCACTGATTAAAGATGCGGTTGTTTCTACAGAAGATAAGCGTTTTTATGAACATAGCGGATTTGATGTGATGGGAATTGGTCGTGCAGCGGTTGGGTATCTGACAAAGGGTGGCATTACAGGTGGCGGAAGTACCTTAACCCAGCAACTAGCAAAAAATGCCTTTTTAACTCAAAAACAAACCATTTCTCGTAAAGCTGAAGAGTTATTTTTAGCGATTGAAATAGAGAAGAAGTATACAAAGGATGAGATTCTTGAAATGTATCTCAATAATGCTTATTTTGGTAATGGGGTTTGGGGTGTGGAAGATGCCTCAAAAAAATATTTTGGTAAATCAGCCAGTGAGGTCAATCTGTCTGAAGCAGCAATGATTACTTCCATGTTGAAATCACCAAGCTATTATAATCCAATTGATAATTTGGAGCATGCCATTGAGAGAAGAAGTGTTGTGCTTGATCTCATGCAAACCAATGGGAAAATCACAGCAGAACAAGCCAATGAAGGGAAGAATACACCTGTTTTATTAGCAGATTCTTATCAAGAAACAAATGGCTATCGCTATCCTTATTACTTTGATGCAGTCATTGATGAAGCGATTCAAAAATATGGCATTAAGGAAGAGGATATCTTAAATAAAGGGTATAAGATTTATACAAATTTAAATCAGGATTATCAACAACAGTTGGAAGCTGTTTATGAAAACCCTGGTAATTTCCCTGAAAATGCAGCAGATGGGGTGCTCGTTCAGAGTGGAACAGTCATGATGGATCCTAAAACAGGTGGTGTTTCTGCTTTAGTTGGTGGTCGTGGTGAGCATGTTTTTAGAGGATTTAATCGCGCTACTCAGACGAAGGTACAACCAGGTTCGACCTTAAAACCGATTACGGTTTATGGACCAGCCTTAGAAAATAATTATGAAATTGATTCAATGCTACAAGATAAAGCCGTTTCTTATGGATCTGACCATTATACACCAGAAAATTCAACCAAAGAATATCAAGGAGAGGTGCCTCTATATGAAGCTGTTTATCAAAGCTTGAATGCGCCAGCTGTTTGGTTATTAGATAAGATTGGTTTAGATAAAGGGGTCAAATCTGCTGAGAAATTCGGCATTCCTTTAGAAAAAGAGGATGATTATTTAGGACTTGCTTTGGGAGGCTTGACAACAGGTGTCTCTCCAATGGATATGGCCAGTGCTTATACAGCTTTTGCTAATGGTGGGATTCGTTCAGAGGGCTTCTTAATTACAAAAATTGTGGATGCAACGGGAGCTGTTATTGTTGATAATGAGCCAAAACAAAATCGTGCGATTTCAGAAAAAGCTGCTAATCAAATGACTAGCATCTTAATTGGCTCATTTAATGATGGCATTGCCAATAGTGCAAAACCTTCACAATTTACGGTAGCAGGAAAAACAGGAAGTACTGAGTTAACTTTTGATAGTCAATATGGGACAAAAGATCAATGGGTTGTTGGTTATACACCAGATGTTGTAACTGCAACATGGCTTGGATTTGATCAGACTGATGCCAACCACTTTGTTCCTGGTATTAGTATTGATGGTGTGTCTGTGACCTTTAGAGCAGTTATGGCAATGGCACTGCCTTATTCACCTCAAACACCATTTTCTGAACTAGATGCAACAACCTTGTCAGAGGAGAAAAAAGAATCAGAAAAAAATAGTGGACTATGGGATGATGTGAAAAATGGCTTAGACTATTGGGGTGGCAAATTTAAAGAAGGTCTAGATGGTGCTGGAGAAAAAGCAGGAAATCTATGGGATGGCATTGTTGATTTCTTTAACAATTAAATAATCTGTGATAGCGATTTAAAAATAAGTCGAAAAATGTTATAGTAGTAATAGCAAAATAATAAATAATAAAGGACGTGCCTAAACATGACAAACGTTTATGATAGTGCCAATCAAGTAGAAAAAGATTTAAGAGCAACAGATGCTTATATCGCATTAAAAGAAGCCTATAAAGTTGTGAGTGCAGATAGTGAAGCAGGAGAGCTATTCAAAAAATTCCAAGGTATCCAAATGTCATTTCAAGAAAAACAAATGACTGGCCAAGAAATTTCTGATGAAGAAATTCAAGAAGCACAGGAATTAACAACAGTGGTTAGTGCTAATGAAAAAATTAATGCATTAATGAATTGTGAACAACAAATGAGCGTGATTGTGAATGATTTAAATAAAATTATTATGAAACCAATCCAAGAATTATATCAAGGTGCGGCTGAATAATAGGTATATAAAAAGAGAGTTCATCTGTCATTAAAAGGTGAGCTCTTTTTTTACGAATCATCAAGAGGAATAGAGGTGAATGACATGATTCGTATGCTTCACGCAGGAGATTTACATTTAGATAGTCCATTTACAAGTTTAAAATATTTTCCAGAAAATCTATGGACACAAGTTTATGAATCGACTTTTGATTCTTTCCATCAAATTGTTCAGCTGGCCATCACTCAGCAAGTAGATGTTGTCATTTTAACAGGAGATATTTATGATGGTGCTGACCGTAGTGTGAAGGCACAAGCAAGGTTGATTAGAGAGCTAGAGCAGCTAGGGAATGCTCAAATCCCTGTTGTGATGATTCATGGCAATCATGATCATTTAGCTGGTGAATGGTTGAATTTGCCATTTCCAGAAAATGTTTATTTATTAGGTCCAGAAGTTGAAACCATCCAGTTATCTTTTGAAAATGGCGAAACAGCTTGCTTTACAGGCTTTAGCTATGCCCAGCGAGCTGTTCATGAAAGAATGATTACACAATATCCAGTCAAAAATGCTCAGGTAGATTATCAAATCGGTTTGTTACATGGCAATCTTGAAGGCAGCCAGTCTGGTCATAGTCCTTATGCACCTTTTACAATTGCTGAACTACTTGAAAAGAAATATGATTACTGGGCTTTAGGGCATATTCATCAGCGAAAGGTATTGCATGAATTACCTGCTATTGTTTATTCAGGAAATATTCAAGGAAGAAATAAAAAAGAAGTTGGGGAAAAGGGCTGTTATTTAGTTGAATTAAGCCCTCATGATTGTCGCCTTGTGTTTCATCCAACAGCCCCCATCATTTGGCAGGAGCTTTCCATCGATTGTGCAGAAATCAGTGGGATAAAAGGAATTTATTTGATGCTTTCTGAAGCGCTAGAAAAGCTTGAGCAAGAGGGGAAAAATAAGCTTTTAAAAGTGATTTTGAAACATGTTGAATTATCAGATCCCCAAGAGCTAAAGGCACTTAAAAATGGGGAGCTATTGGCAGCCTTTCAAGATGGGCAGCAATTAAAGCAACCTTTTATTTGGATGTATCAATTAGAAATAGAGGAGCAAGAAGCGCTGAGTGAGTTTGGAACAGCCTATTATCAAGTGGAGTGGGAAAAAATGTTGAAGGAATTAACCACTGAAGCCACATTTGAGCAGTTAGCTGCGCCACTATTTGATCATCCCAATCATCTGCCATTTTTAGAGGCTTTATCAATTGAGGAAAAAAATGAAGTGATTGCCCATAGCAAGCAACTTATCTTACAGCAATTGTCAAAGAAAAAAAGAGGTGATCTACGTGAAGATTTGTAGCCTTCATATTGCTGGATTTGGAAAATGGCAAAATAAAGATTTTACAGACTTATCCAATTTACAGTTTATTTATGGAGAGAATGAAGCTGGGAAATCAACAATTATCGCTTTTATTCATAGTATCTTATTTGGTTTTCCATCTAATAAAGGGCATGGGAAATCTTTTGAACCAATGAATGGACAGGTTTATGGAGGCTCTCTCATCATAGAACATCCTGTTGCAGGAAAGGTTAAAATTGAACGCTTCAAGCAAGGTAGTGGACAGCAATTAACGGTCTTTTTTGATGATGGCCGAAAAGCTGGCGAAAAAGCGTTAAATCAGTTGTTAAATGGTATTGATCAGCAGCAGTATCTTCGTATTTTTTCATTTGATTTGTTTGGTATTCAAAAGGTTCATCAGGTGCTAGAAAAAGATTTGAATCGGTATTTTTTATCCATTGGGATGACAGGTTCTGATAATGAAATGCAGGTTGCAGATGCTTTTTTGAAAAAAGGTGAGCAACTATATAAACCTAAAGGTAGAAATCCTGAGTTAAATCAGCAGGCACTTCAATTGAAAAAGATGAAACAACAGCTTCAAATTGCAAAAGAAAAAAATGCGCAATATATGGTTTTATTTAAACAAAAATTAGCAAGTAATGAAGGCCTTTTAAAGGAACAGCAAGGGCTTCAGCAGCTGAATCAACAGCTCGTTACATTGACTGATTTAGCTGAGTATTGGACGACTTATGAAGAATATCTTGATTTAAAGGCTGAATTGGATAAGCATGCGGCTTTGCTAGTTGATGAAGAGGATGTAGCTCATTATCAGCATTATCAGCAGCAATTACAAAATCTCACACTACAGCTAGCTCACTTAAAGGAACAAGAAATTGCGGTGAGTGAAAAATTTGATGGTAAGCCAGTCATGGAGCAAGCGCAATTGGAGTTGTTACAAAGAAAAATAGAAGAATGGCCAATGATTCACCAAAAAGAAGAAGAAATGAAGCTTGCTCGTGAGAAATTAGGACAGTTAGAAAATGTTAAGACAAAAGAAGCTTATCAAGCCAATCTTAATCCTAATTGGGAAGGATTAGAGGTGGCTTTAACACCTGAATTATTAAAACATATTCGATTGACCAACAATCAATTAAAAGCGTATCAGCAGGAATATGAGCTCTCTCTCTTAAAACAACAACAACATCTTGAAAAGAGCACAACCATTCAGGAACAAATCACACGATTAGAACCGCAGCTTGTCAGTAAAAAACAATTGGCTATTGCAAAAGAGTTATTTGAAAAAGATGATAAACGAGCCAAATCGCGTATGATAGAAAATAAGAGGCATCAACAAGCCAAACCATTATTAAATCAGCAAAAGCTTGGTTATGTAGGAATAGGTCTATCAATTGTTTTCTTATTGTTGGCTTTTGTATTGCTAAAAGGATCTATGAAATATGGCAGTTTGTTTATTTTTGTGGTAACAGGAACTCTCAGTGTCATATCTTTGTTGAAAAGCAAGCAGGCAACGAGATCAGAGACTATCGTCGATGGTGTACCCAGTCATGAAATTTATCAGCGACAACTTGCTGATCGCACCCATTATCAGCAGTTAAACAGTCAATTAGATGAGTTACAAGCAGCGCTTGAAGTGACTAATGTTCAGTTAATGGAATTGAATGAAAAAAAAGATGTCCTTGCTAAGGAGCTTACACAATTGAAAGTAAGCTTGGCTTTACCTGAGGCTGTAACGAATGATGAGCTAGAGGAAAAAGTGACGATTCTTTTACATTTACAGCAACTCATATTAGAACAAGTAACCTTGAAAGCACAGCTTCAAAAAAATGAAAAGGTTGTAAATCAGTGGTTACATCAATGTGAAATAATGACTGCATCATTTACACTTGATTGGTCTCAGCCAGCTGCTAGTATTGAAAAGCTACGTTATTTAATAGAGCGACAAAAAGAAACACAATTCGCTAGCGTAGGAAAAAATAGACAGCGGGAACAAATCAGCAAACAAAAAGCTGAGTTAGAAGAGCAACAACAGCAATTGACTCAATGGTTAGCTGATTTCTTTGTTAGTCACCAACTTCAAAATGAAGCCGCCTTTTTTAATGAACAAAAACGTTTGGCAATCACATTAGAACAAACAACTCACTATCAGGTATTAGCACAACAATTAGAAGCAAGATTGCCTTTACTAGTAAGTTATCAAAGCTTAGCCAGTTTGAAAGAAGAAATGACAGTGATTCAACAAAAAATAAAAGTAGCGAATCAACAACTAAATAATCACTTAACAGAAAAGGCCCAACTTGAAGTTGCTTTGGAGCAATTAGAGGAAGGAAAGCATTATACACACTTGTTGCAGCAGTATGGGAATCAAAAAGAGCAATTCCGAGAGAAAGCTAAAACTTGGCTTAGCTATCAAGTAGCAACCTATATGATTGAGCAGACATTGGCATTTGGTAAAGAAGAGCAATTGCCTAAGACCTTGCGAACAACAGAAAAAATATTGCACCAATTGACCAATGGCAAGTATCAAAAGCTGTCATTTCAAGAAGAACGCTTTGTCATCCAAGACAATTTAGGTAATCATTGGCGAGCTGTTGATCTATCACAAGGCACTTCAGAACAATTGTATTTGGCTTTACGGTTAGCTTTTATTATTAATTTAAGTGATACCCTTCAATTGCCAATCATGATTGATGATGCCTTTGTTCATTTTGATCAGCAACGAAAAGCAGCAGCTTTTGAGTTATTGATTGAACTGAGTCAGAAACATCAAATCTTTTACTTTAGTTGTCAAAATGAAAATGAGCAATTCTTTAAGGAAGAGCATCAAATCCATTTATCTATTTCAGACTAAAAATGGTTTATTGTGGCAACACATCAAAAGATTAGGTACAATGAAAGAAAAGCGACATGAAAAATCAGAGGTGATAAGAGAATGGAAAAGAAAATTTTTGAATACAATAAAGATGAAAATTTTGATCTCTATTTGTTGATAAAAAATGCAGATATTAGAATAGCTAAAAATGGTAAAAAATTTATTGCTTTTACTTTTCAAGATACGTCTGGTCAAATTGATGGGAAGTATTGGGATGCTTCAGAAGAAGATACGCAGCAATTTTTAGCTGGTAAAGTTGTACGAATTGGTGGGAAAAGAGAATTATATCAAGGAAACCCACAAGTTAAAATTTTCCATATTCGTCTAGCTAAAGAAAATGAGCCAAGTAATCCTGAACTCTATTTAGAGAGAGCTCCTTTATCAAAGGAAGAAATGGTTGAAGAGATTAATCAAACTTTATTTGATATTGATAATGCGAATATTCAACGTGTTGTACGTTATTTACTCACGCAATATCATCAAGAGTTTTTTCAACATCCGGCTGCTAAAAAAAATCATCATGCTTATGCAGGAGGGCTATCTCATCATACAATTTCAATGCTACGTTTAGCAAAAGCCATCTGCGAGTTGCACCCAGAATTAGACAAGGCGTTATTATATGCAGGTGTGATTTTACATGACTTAGGTAAAGTTTTTGAGCTATCAGGAGCATTGGCAACAGAGTATACATTAGTGGGTAACTTAGTTGGCCATATTGTAATTGTAGATGAAGAAATAACAAAAGCTTGTTTAGCTTTAAAAATTGATGATAAAACAGAGGACATTTTGACTTTGAAACATTTGGTTCTTTCACATCATGGTCAACTAGACTATGGTTCGCCAGTTAGACCACGTATTAGAGAAGCTGAGGTATTACACCAAATTGATAATTTAGATGCTTCAATTAATATGATGAATGATGTTTTAAGTCGAACGGAGTCAGGAAGCTTTTCTGAACGTGTTTTTGGTTTAGATAATCGCTCATTTTATAAGCCAACCATGTCTGAGTAGTAAAAAAAGACAACTTTTACAAATTGTAAAAGTTGTCTTTTGCTTTAGATTAGTTTTTGCTAGAATCTTTGTCTTCACTAGAGTCTTTATCTTTGCTAGAATCTTTATCTTTGCTAGAGTCTTTGTCTTTGCTAGAGTCTTTATCTTTGCTAGAGTCTTTATCTTTGCTAGCATCTTCACCAACACTGCTAGTTTTTTGGTAAGCATCTAGTAAACCATCAAAGCTTGTATCTTTAAATTCTACTTTACTATCTTGAATTAATTTTGCTAAAACTGCTGAAGTATTTGTTTGATCAGTTACTTTAGTTTTAACAAGCATTTCAGCTAATTCATCTTTCACATCAGCTAATTTTTTGCCTTCTTTTGATGGGAATGCATCTAATTTGATGACATGGTAACCATAGCTACTTTTAACAGGTTCAGTAGTATATTTTCCAACTTCTAATTTATAAGTGGCATCTTCAAATTCTGGTACCATAGAACCTGAAGTAAAGCTTAAGGTTCCACCATCATTTTTTGAAGAAGTATCTGTACTGTATTCTTTTGCTAATTCAGCAAAGTCTCCACCATCATTTAATTTAGTAATCACTTCTTTGGCTTTATCTTCATCATCAACTAAAATATGACTAGCAGTCACGTAAGTATCAAAAGCTTTTTCATAATCTTCATCAGAAATATCAGCTTTGACAGCTTCTTTTAATAATAAGTTTGAGCGAATGCCTTTTTTATATGAATCTTTAGTGAAACCTCTTTGGCTAAGCGCATCATCAAATCCATCGCCATATTGTTTAGCAATTGTATCAAATTCCTCATCAACGACTTTCTCTGATACATCTTTGCCATATTTTTCTTCTAGGATTTTTGTGACAACTAATTGTTGCATGGTGTCATTTCCTGAAGTAGTACGCATTTCATCGTAGAATTCTTCTTTTGTAATTTTTTCACCGTTTACTGTTGCAAGGGTTTCATTGGAACCACCTGAACAAGCTGCTAATGTTGTTGCAGTCATTAGTGTAACAAGTGAAAGTACTAATTTTTTCTTTTTCATTTTTTTTACACGTCCATTTCTAATAGTTATGTTGTCATGTTATGATTACTTGATTCCACATCAATTAATATATCATACTTTACCTATGAAAAAAAAGGATTATCCATTAGTTTCATAATAACTTCACAAAAAAATCATATTTAACTGTAAAAAAAAGAAGGGGGTTACCCTTCTTCTGTGGTTGTTTCTGATTCAAATTGTGCAAGGTCTTCAGTTAGCTGTTCACTATCTTCTTTGATACGACGTAAATGTGGCGCAATATCATGAGAGAATTCTTTTAAAGTTGTACTAATTTCTTCTGAAACTTCTTTAACTAATGAAATACCTTCTGTGCTTAAAGTGGAAACAGCGTCTTGTAATGCTGAAACATTCCCTTTTACATCGCCAACTAGTCCCGCAGTATCATCTACATAATCTGATAATCGTTCGCGATTTTCTTTTCCGCTACGTGGGGTGGTTAATAATGTCACTGCACCAGCAACTACTGAACCAAGTAAAAAGCCTTTAAAAAATGAATTACTCATTGTTTATTCCTCCATTTGTTTGTTAATTTGATTGGCAATCTGCTGTAAATCTTCAGCAGTATAGTCTGCCATATGGTTGCCAAAATGCACGCTAAAATCATCTTGGTCATCATATCTTGGGATAAGATGGACATGAGAATGAAAAACAGTCTGATAGGCAGCTTCACGATTATTATTTAGAATGTTCATGCCTTTAATTGCTGGGTCTGATTTTTCAATTGCACGCGCAATTTTGGGAATACGGCTAAATAAATCGGCAGCTGTTTCTTCACTTAATTCAAAAATATCCTGTACATGAATTTTAGGGATGACTAAGGTATGTCCTTTAGTAGTTTGTGTGATATCAAGGAAAGCTAAGACTTTTTCATCTTCATAAACAACACTGCTTGGGATTTCTTTGTTAATAATTTTACAAAAAATACAATCTGTCATTGTCATAAGCCTCTTTTCAAAGATGATATTTCTCCTTAAATGTATCATAAATGGTTCAGAAAGTGAAATAAAGTTTTCTAGGTGAGGAATTAAAAATTATGCTATAATATTTCAAAGACAGCACAACAAAGGAGTGAATGACTTGAGTTTAGAAGTTTCTCATGTGACAGGTGGTTATGGTGTCACACCTGTTTTAAAGGATATTTCTTTTTCTGTAAAAAAAGGAGAGCTTATTGGTTTAATTGGTTTGAATGGTGCAGGAAAGAGTACCAGTATCAAAGAAATCATTGGGTTGCTTCCACTACAAAAAGGGAAAATTACAATAGATGGTTTAACAATTAAAGAGGATGCAGAGGCTTATCGTAAAAAGTTTGCCTTTATTCCAGAAACGCCTGTTTTATATGAAGAATTAACCTTAAAAGAGCATATTGAGTTAACTGCAATGGCATATGATGTTCCGATTGAGGTGGCGCATCAGCGAGTAGAACGCTTATTAACACTATTTAGATTACAAAATAAATTAGATTGGTTTCCAGCGAATTTTTCAAAAGGCATGAAGCAAAAGGTCATGATTGTTTGTGCATTCTTAGTGGAACCTAGCTTATATATTATTGATGAACCATTCTTAGGCTTAGACCCATTAGGGATTCAAGCATTATTAGATTTAATGGAGGAAATGAAAAAGCAAGGCGCTTCTATTTTAATGTCTACCCATATTTTAGCGACGGCTGAAAGATATTGTGATGGCTTTGTTTTACTTCATAATGGGGAGGTTCGTGCTGAAGGAACGTTACAAAACTTACGCGCATCTTTTGGAATGGAAGAGGCAACGTTAGATGAATTATATATTCAATTAACGAAGGAAGAGGACCAAAGCAATGGATATGAGTAGCATTTGGAAAGAAAGAGCAGCGCTTCATCAAAAGAAAATGGCGCGGTATTTGAAGTATGTATTTAATGATCATTTTATGCTTGTGGTTGTGATTTTACTAGGCGCAGCGATACTTGGTTATGCTGATTGGGTGAAAAGTCTTTCGGAAAGCTTTTCGTTAGGCAAATGGCTTGCTGTGGTGGTGCTTTTTATGAGTTTATTTATCGGTAAAGTGGCTACTCTGATTGAACCGCCTGATGCAGTGTTCTTATTGCCCTTAGAAAAGCAAATAAGCCCTTATCTGAAAAAGGTAATCCTTCATAGTTTGATGTTACCAGGTGCGATATTGGCTTTTGTAACAGCTTTAATAATGCCTTTATTGGCTGTAACAGCAGGGATTCCTTTTGTTTTCTTCTTTTATTTTTATGGGGTCTTATTGCTAGTTAAAGTCTTGGATTTAATGTTGCAAGTTGTACAGTTGAGACAATTGTCCAGTGAGCGTCACATTCAATTAAAAGCATTGCGTGTGGGTTTGTTTTTAAGCAGTGTGATTTTATTAATTGTCACACCTATCATGATTAGTTTACCAATGATACTTGCTTTGTTCGCTTTTGTCAGCTGGTTTATGACTGCTACAACGAAGCAATTTGAGCTATTGAACTGGGAAAAAATGGTGACTACTGAGCAGCATCGGATGCATCGTATTTATCAGTTTATTAACTTATTTACAGATATTCCGGCTTTAAAAGGCAAAGTAAAACGCAGAAAATACTTAGATCCATTACTTGGATGGATTCAAGTGAAAAATGCTCAAACCTATCTCTATCTTTATGCACGTACCTTTATTAGAGGGAATGAGTATAGTGGTCTTTATGTGAGATTGACTGGTATTGCCATGCTGGTAAGCTACTTTAATGAGCAGTTTTATTTAACACTATTTATTAGTGCTTTATTGATTTATTTAACAGGCTTTCAATTATTACCTTTGCGTCAGCATCATGAAGATATGATTTTTACTCATTTGTATCCCACAGCAGAGCAGTTTAAAGGTCAAGCATTACAACGTTTAATGCTCATTTTATTAGTAGTTGAGGCGTTATTCATTGCAGTTGCAAGTCTCTTTACGTTAACCTTTGTTCAGGCTGGCTTATTGTTAGGTGTTAATTTATGTGTAGCCTTATTATTTGCCTTGTTTTATGTACCAAATAGAATGAAAAAATAGCGTATCAGCAATGATACGCTATTTTTATTTACTTACGAATAAGATAAGAGCTAGTTGCTGTCTGTTCATTTAAAAAAGGCGATAAGATTTGATGATAAAGCTGCGTTTTTTTCCATGAATCAAAGTCTGTTTCGGTGTCCCAGAAACTTAAAAAAGCAAAATGCAGGTTGGTTTCTTCTTTGAGTAAATAAAAACCATGAAGACCTAATTGCTTAGCAAACTGATTCTTTAAGGCTTCAAATTGGAGTAAAAAGATTTTTTCATCCCCTTGCTGTAATGAAAATTTTTGATAAACAGCATGTCCATATTTCTTTTTAGTGCCAAATTGGAAGATGTTGATATAAGGCGTTACCTGTTCAAAAATAGGTAACTCATTTGATTCATTGATTAATATATGCTGTTGATTGTTTTCTAATAATAAAAAATCATGATGAGGATAGTTTTCAATATAAGTTAGTAAATTTTCTTTTATCCCACTTGTTAAATATAAATAGAGCCCCATTGGATCGCCTCCTTATTCAGTCAATTCATTATAATATAGATAGTCAGGAAATAAAAATAAAAACTTCTTTTGCGCTTTAAGGCGGTAAAGTGAACTGTGACAGAAATGTGTACTTTCATAAAAAAAGAGAATATCAATTAATGAGTTCCTCTACGAATGACATTTAAAAAATGTTATATTGATAATGGACAAAAAGTAAGTGACTAGACGTGATCAGTAAGGAGGTTTTCATGTGGTCAAAAAAGCTCGGAAAATTGTGATTATTGGCGGTGGAATTACTGCCTTAACTGCTGGCTATTATATCAAACAATATATCGATACACACGAATTACCTTATGATTTACAAATTTTAGAATCAAGCGCCAGGGTAGGCGGAAAGATAAATACCGTTAAGATTGATGGCAAATATATTGAGCGTGGTGCGTCTTTTATTAATGGGAAGATTCCTCATGTGATGAAGCTTATTGAGGCTTTAGGGATGGAACATCAAGTCATGACTGCCGAAAGTAAACAACAAGCTGTTTTATTATTTGGGAAATTACATCATCTTCCATACCCTAATTTTATGGGGATTCCTTTTAAAATTCATGATATTTGGAAAACGGATATGTTAAGCTTTAAAGGAAAGCTATGTGTTTATAAGGATTTATTCTTTAGAAAAAATCAGCAAAGAACAGAAACAACGATTTATGATTTTTTAGAAAATCATTTTGGGTCAGAGATGATGGACCATATTATTGAACCCTATCTCTCTAGCTTGCTATCTGTAGACATTTCAGAAGTAGGTGTGACAGGAGAATTTAGTTTTCTATTAGAATTAGAAAAACAATATGGCAGCCTAATCAAAGGTTTAGCTCAAATGAATTATGTACCTAGAAGTGAAACCATTCAATATTTGACTTTTGAGACAGGCTTAGAGGCAATTATCGAGGAATTAAAAGCTTATTTGAAGCCACATATTCAATATGGGAAAAAGGTTTATGCCATTAAAAAAGGTTTAGATCATCAATATGTATTAAATGTGAATGAAAATGAAGAAATAATGGCTGCAGAAGTTTGTATTGCCATTCCAAATACAGAGTTTAAATATTTACTGCCTGATGAAGAATTATTATCACTTTTTAGTCAGCATCTAAGTGTCCCTCAGGGAACAGTTACCTTAAGTTTTCCAAAAGAAGCCATCAAATCTGAATTGGTTGGGAGTGGATTTGTCACGCCTAGCAAAAGTGATAGCCATATTACATCAAGTATGTGGTTAACCAATATTTGGTCTCATGTGACGAGTAAAGATGAAGTATTGATTCGTGCTTTTATTGGTCGATATGGTGAAATTGATATCTTATCTTTAAGCGATAGTCAATTAGAGTATCTTGTACTAGAGGATTTGAAAAAATTACTTGTGATTGAAGGCAAACCTAATTTTTCTGTTGTTGCAAGGTGGCAGCATTCTATTCCGTTATCACCTACAAAGTATTTAAAAGAACGGATGCATGTTCATCAAGTGCTGAGAGAAAAATATCCTGGTATTTTTATTAATGAGTTTGGTGCTTCAATTGGTGCATCAGTGGAACAGGGTGAGGTCTTAGCACAGTCATTAATTGAATACATCCAACAGCTTTAATTGTTTTACATTTAGGATGTGACTAAAAAATTCAGACATATTCTAGAGCTTTTTCTTTCCATTCTTTTATTTTTTCATGTATTGTTAAGGGGAATGGAGGTTAGAGGATGAAATTAACGATTTTAGGTTATTGGGGCGGATACCCTTTTCAAGGTGAAGGAACAAGTGCTTATTTGCTTGAATCAGCTGGGTTTCATTTACTCATTGATTGTGGAAGTGCCTCACTCATTAGTTTGGAGGAAAAGCTTGATTCTGTTGAATTAGATGCTGTTATTCTTTCACATTATCATCATGATCATATTGCAGATGTTGGCGTCTTGCAATTTTCCAGATTATTAAAAAAAGTTTCTGCGGAAGAAGGAACACGGAAAATACTCCCTATTTATGGACATCAAGAATCCTTCGTTAACTTTGAAAGTCTACAGATGGAGGGTGTGAGTGAGGCTATTTCATATGATGCATCCAGTGTTTGTAATGTTGGTCCATTTGAAATTACTTTTATGAGAACCAAGCATCCGGTCCCTTGCTTTGCAATGAGAATTCTTGAAAAGAGTACACAAAAAGTATTGGTTTATACTGCAGATTCTGGTTATTTAGCAGAATTTATTCCATTTGCAAAAGATGCAGATGTGCTACTTGCTGATACAAACTTTTTTAATGGTATGGAAAATCACCCTGTACATATGACTTCAGGGGAAGTTGGTAGAATTGCGCACCAAGCAGCCGTAAAAAAATTAATTTTAACACATTTACCTCAAACTGGTTCATTAAATACACTCTTAGAACAAGCAAAAGAACAAGCTGGTGACTGTGTGGTAGAACGAGCGGAAAAAAATAAAATTATTACGATTTAAAAAAAGGGGATTATGTATATGTATTTTGTTGATAGTAAAGATTCAAGAAATCCAAAGATTAATTTAGCAATTGAACACTACTTATTGAAAAATTTAACATTAGATGAACCAATTTTATTATTTTATATCAATGAGCCTTCTATTATTATTGGACGTAATCAAAATACAATTGAAGAAATTAATACACAATATGTAGAAGATCATAACATCCATGTTGTCCGCAGACTTTCTGGTGGTGGGGCAGTGTATCATGATTTAGGCAACTTGAATTTTAGTTTTATTATGCCTGATGATGGCAACTCTTTCCGTGACTTTGGCAAATTTACTGAGCCTGTAATTGCTTCATTAAAACAATTAGGTGTTGAAGGTGCGGAGTTAAAAGGACGTAATGATTTAGTCATTAATGATAAAAAATTCTCTGGAAATGCGATGTATGCAACTAGTGGGCGTATGTTTGCTCATGGTACCATTATGCTTGATAATGATATTGATGCTGTTGTAGATGCTTTAAAAGTGCGTGCTGATAAGATTGCTTCTAAAGGGATTAAATCTGTCAGAAGTCGTGTTACTAATATTAGACCTTATTTAGCAGCAAATTATCAAGATTTAACAACTGAAGAATTTAGAGATTTATTGTTATTACGTATTTTTGATGTGAAGGATCGTTCTGAAGTGAAAGAATATCATTTAACAGATGAAGATTGGAAAAAAATTCATGAAATTTCAGATGAATATTATGGCAATTGGGACTGGAATTATGGAAAATCTCCGAAGTTTGAAACAGTTCGTCGTGAGCGTTTCCCAATTGGTTCAATTGAATTCAAATTAAACGTAGAAAAAGGCTATATTAAAGACATTAAAGTACATGGTGATTTCTTTGGTTTAGGTGAAATTTCTGATGTTGAGGAAAAATTAACAGGGATTCAATATACACCAGAAGCGATTAAACAAGCTTTTGATCAAATTGATGTGAAAAAATATTTTGGAAATGTAACCGAAGAAGAGTTGGTTGCACTTTTATATTAGACTTTGAAGAAGAGGCTGAGCCAAAAGGCGTTTAGGTTCGAGCACCAAGTAGGTACTTTTCTACATCAACTCATACTTCGTTGTGAATCAAAGCAATTGGAACAAAAGACGAACAATTGTCATGCCTCTTGTCATGCCTCTTGTCATGCCTCTTAGGATTTTTAATCCTTAGAGACATGATACAGATCAAACACCGTTTGACTCTGAACCTTTATACTTTCCTTAGAGACATGATACAAATCGAACAGCGTTCGACTTTGTTCCTTATCAAATGTTTTGTGAACCAAATCCTTCACCAAGTAGGTACTATTCATCATCGAATCACTTTGTTCTCCGTGATTCTTAGCAAATCTAGCATGTTTCATGCGTAGAATTTGTTGTGATCGAAGCGTAGCGTAGTAGGTACCAATCAACATCTACTCACTTACGTTTGTAGTGATTCTTGGCAATTGTAGACCGAACCTGCCTTTTGGCCACCGTTTACGGAGGCAATTTATGCTTTTTTAGAAGTAATTAAGGGGGTGGGATAAAACTTTTTAGTTTTGTCCCACTCCCTTCTTTTTTTATGATTCAGACCAAATGAGTTGCCAAGTTACACCAAAGCGATCAGTAACCCAGCAAGCTTTATTTAAATCCATGATAGCCTCTGGTCCCATCATCACATGCCCTTGCTTTGAAAAAGCTTGAAAGAGACGATCAAATTCTGTTTCATCTGTACACTGGACAAGAATTGAGGTTGCCCAAGAAAAATTGGTAAGATACTTTTCTTCCATATCCATTGCCATAAAGGATTGCCCACGAATGTCAAAGGTCAGGTTTAAGATTGATCCGGCAATTCCAGGCTGACCTTCCTTAAAAGTGGTTTTGGATAACAGGTGACTTTCATTTGGAAATAAGGAAAGATAAAATGTGACAGCTTCGTCTGCAGTTCCACCAAATGTTAGAAAAGTTGAAATAGATGTTTTCCTTTGATACATAGAAAGACCTCCCTTTTTATTACTTTGAGTATAACAAGAAATAAGAAAAATACGATAAATTTGCTTGACCGATTGTGTTTGTTGTAAGCTATAATAAAAGTAGCGAAACTTAGAAGAGAGGAGCAGTTAAAAAGATGACATTAGGTACAAGATTTTGTCAATTACTACAACATTTTGATGAAGAGAAAAAAGAGTATGCAGGTCATTATTATCGAATCAAAAAGCTGGATCAAACACACTATGAAATAGCCTGCTTGGTTCCAGGATATTGTGGTGATTTTTCTTATCATCCTAAAATGAAGGTCGAACTAATTGATAATCAATTATTACCATTATCTTATTTTGATAATGAAGTTATCCCAACTATTCATAAGGAGAAGATTGATGTGGATAGCGCTTGGTTAAATAAAAAGTGTTTGGAGCTAATCAGTAAATTCGAAGAAGTTGTTATTGAGTTATAACAAAAATGCGTTATTTCTTTTATTCTGTTATGATAGTAATAAGGCTATTAAACATGAAGGTAGTGAGGGATAACGATGGAAGTAGTAAAGTATTTTGATGAAAATTATCATCATTTAGGAGATGAAACGCTTGAAAACATCCATAAAAAAGGTCTTTGGCATGAGACTTTTCATTGTTGGATGGTGTCTAAACGAGAGGAAGAGTGGTTTGTTCAGTTACAAATCAGAAGTCAGAGCAAACAGGATTTCCCTAATTTTTTAGATGTTGCGGTAACAGGAGAGCTGTTAGCCACTGAAAGAATGCAAGATGGTGTAAAGAAAATTGAAGCACAGCTTGGTTTAGATCTTTTCTTTAAGGAATTACAATTTATAGGGATTATTCAAGATAACATTATGAGTGAAACAACCCTGAATCGAGAGTTTGCCCATGTCTACTTATATGTAACAGACCAGTCATTAATGGATGTCTATCAAATTCAAAAGCAAGATTGTCAGGGGATGATAGAAGTTCCCTTTTCACAATTATCTGATTTATTGTCTGAGCAAAAGAATGTGATCTTAGGCTCTGGTTTTATTTATGATGAAACGGGTCAACGAATTGAAAAGCAATGGCCTTTTTCAATTGATGATATGCTGCCACACCAAATTGCTTATTATGAGCAAGTTTTTGCTGGGATAGCATCAAAATTAAATAAATAAAAAAGAATTTACTAGCTAACAAAATTTGTTAGCTTTTTTTTATAAACAGAAAGATTAGTGTATAATAAAAGAAAGAATAAGCTAAAGGTAGGTACATATGATAAAAGAAACGATTTTAATTATAGAAGATGATGTAGATATTAGTCAAATGATTGAAGAAAGACTATTAAAAGAAGGCTATCAAGTTTTTTGTGCCTATGATGGAGAAGAAGCTTTAACATTGTTTCATCAGCAGACGATTCATTTTATTTTATTAGACTTAATGATGCCAAAGCTTGATGGAATGCAATTTCTACAAGAAATTCGTAAGGAGCATACGACACCTGTGATGATTATTTCGGCTAAAGATAGTGAGATTGATAAGGCCTTAGGTTTGGGTTTTGGTGCAGATGATTATTTAACCAAGCCCTTTTCAATGCTAGAGTTGGTGGCTCGTGTGCAAGCAACTTTACGTAGAGTTTCTCAATATCAAGTTGGGGAAGTCAAACAGGTTCAAAAAGAAGCAGAAGTTATAAAGATTGGTGCGTTAGAAATTGAGAAATTAAGTTTTTCTGTGAAAAAAAATGGAGAGGCTTTAAAATTAACCAGTAAAGAATTTAATATATTAGATTTACTCGTTTCTTCACCTAAGCAAGTCTTCACTAAAGCACAAATCTATGAACATGTTTGGGCAGAGTCTTATTATGGAGATGAAAATGTCATTAATGTCCATATGAGGCGTTTGAGAGAAAAAATTGAAGATGAGCCCTCAAAACCTGTATATATTCAAACTATTTGGGGAATCGGTTATAAATTAGGTGACAATTTATGATGTTATTAGTAAGTGCTTTAGCAGTAATTTCTTTTAGTTTTTTTGTGATTTACTTATTGAAGTATCGTGAGCAATCAAAAAATATTCTAGTTATTCGCCAAGAGTTAATGCGCATTCAAGCAAGTGAAACAGATGAGAAGCTATTGTTATTTACTTCTGATGAGGAAATTCAAAAGTTGTTAGTCAGTTTAAATCAATTGATTGCATTAAATCAAAAAAATAAAGCTCTAACGATGGCTTCAGATGATAGTATGAGAAAAATGTTGGCTAATATTTCTCATGATTTAAAGACACCTTTAACTGTTATTTTAGGCTATATAGAGACTTTGAATGAAGAAGTGCAAATAACTGATGAAGAAAGAAAACATAAATTAATAAAAATCCAACAAAAAATTTATGAAGTCTTGGAATTGATGCATACCTTTTTTGACTTAGCGAAATTAGAGTCAGGTGATGTTCATTTAAAGGCTGAAACATTTGATATTGGTAATTTGGCCAAAGAAACATTGCTTAACTTCTATCAATTATTTCATGAAAATCAGTTTTCAGTGGAAATTATCATTCCAGAGACATCTATTTTAGTTGATGGAGACTCATTGGCTGTAAAAAGAATCATTGAAAATTTGTTACAAAATGTGTTGGCTTATGCAACTGATGGAAAATATTTGGGCATTCAAATTTTTTCTGATCGAAGTTATGTTTGGTTAAATATTATGGATAAAGGAAAAGGTATTGTTGAGGCGCATCAGGACAAAGTATTTGAACGGCTATATACCCTAGAGGATTCTAGAAATAAAAAATATCAAGGGAGTGGGCTAGGCCTGACGATTACCAAACGGTTAGTCGAAGCGATGGAAGGGACGATTACTTTAAGTAGTATTCCTTATGAAAAAACAACATTTAGTATTCGTTTTCCTTTAAGTCAGTTAAAAAAAGAAAAGCCTTAAATGGCTTTTCTTTTTTTAGCTAATTTATGCTGAGCGACTTCAATCATCGCAGTTAGCTCCTCATTAGGAACAGTTAACCATTCTCCATGGGCTGTTGCAACAATCGTTGCTTGATAGGTGCAAATTTTTTCAGTTGAATTAATCGCTTCTTCAAAATCCCAAGTAGATTTTCCAGGAAGAGGAAAGAGTGGTTGAATATCTCCTGCAATTCCGTGGCCACCATGTGTTTGAAATAAATCTCCAACAAAAAGATGGTTGGTTCGATGATCTAATAATGAAATAGAACCAGGCGTATGACCAGGTGTTTCAATCACTGTTAAAGAGCCTATTTGGTCTCCATCTTCTACTAGTTGATCTAGTTGAACAGGAAGTGGTAAGACAGGAGCTCCTGTGGTTTGATATTTTGCTTGCTGTTCATCAATTGGTGCTAAGCTCATTTGGTATTCTTTTTTGCTCATCATTACTTTGGCATCTGGATAGCTATTTTTAAGCTGGGCTAAAGAGCCAATATGATCACTATGTGAATGGGTAATGATAATAGTTTCTAACTTTTTTTCAAATTGTTCAATTCTATGGATAATATCAGCTGCACTTTCTTCGATTCCCGTGTCAATTAAAGTTAAGCTATTTGCTTCTTCAATGATAAAAACATTTACAGGAAAAATTCCTGGAAGAGTTGTGAGTTGATAAGTGGTTTCATTATTGATACATTTCATTTGGAAACTCCTTTATTTATTTTTATCTTCTTAGAAGTTTTCGTTCCTGTGTATTGGTTTATAAAATGGCTTTAATCTTTATTTTTCCTCCTTATTTAAAAAGTATATTACCATTAATGGGACCTATTTCGTCAAGTGATTTGCATTTGAATGAAGGTTAAGTGAATGAATGAAAACAATTATTTGTAAAATATGATAAAATAAAAGATAGTTTAAGATGAAGAGAAGGAAGCAATCAATGAAAAAAATTACACGAGGAAAATTATTTTTAGAAGAAAATTATTCATTATTTCAATGTCCAGTTTGTCAAAGCGATTTTATTGGGGTTGAAGAGCATAGCTTGTGTTGCCAGAAGGGGCATCGTTTTGATTTGGCTAAAAAGGGGAATTTATACTTTTTGATAGGAGCCTCTAAAAATGAGTATGACAAGGAAATGCTGCAATCCCGTTATCGCATTGCACAAGCTGGTTTGTTTAATGGCATCTTAAAGGCAATAATGCCAGAGCTAACAGCGCATCAAAAGAAGGATGCGCTGTTAGATGTTGGATGTGGTGAAGGGTCTCAGTTGGCTTTTTTTGCAGATCAGGGGATAAAAGGGCCAAAGATTGGCTTTGATATTTCAAAGGATGCTGTTCAGTTAGCTGCTACACATTTTGAACAAGCTTTTTGGTGTGTCGCAGATTTAGCTAAATCTCCTTTTGCATCCGCAAAATATCAAACCATTTTAAATATTTTTTCGCCATCGAATTACCAAGAATTCAAACGTTTACTCGCAGATGGTGGACAACTGATCAAGGTTGTTCCTGCTGAAAATTATTTAGGAGAGCTACGTCAATTATTGTATCAAGATCAGTCAAATAAGCAGTCTTATTCTAATCAAGAAGTGGTTGATAAGTTTAAAGAACACTTTCCCAAAATGACTGTAAAACAAGTCACTTATTCTTTTGATTTAAAAGAAAATGATTTTTTTGACTTGCTAGAAATGACACCCTTGCAATGGGGTGCAACAAAAGAAGCTGTGGAGCAGGCTAAAAAACAACCACTAAAAAGCATTACAGTCGATGTTGTCCTTTTAATTGGCAAAAAATGATTTATGAGGATAGGATGAGAAAATACCGAAAAAAAGCATATAATTAGAGAGAATGTTCAGAAAGTATTGCATCTATCCCATCGTGGTGTTATATTAAATAAAAGCAATTGTTCGTTCGTTTTTATCAGAAATCCATCAGATGTTGATAAAAGTTAATGAATAGACTGCTTTATTCATTAACGTAACTTTCCGCAGTGCTAGACACCGGAGTGTTACGTTTTTTTTTTCGAGATGATGTAGTAAAGAAAGAAGGTAAAGTTGTGACAAATCATATTGTATTATTTGAGCCTCAAATTCCTGCCAATACTGGAAATATTGCGCGTACTTGTGCAGGTACAAATACCTCTTTACATCTGATTGAACCTTTAGGTTTCTCAACAGATGATAAGCATTTAAAAAGAGCGGGGTTAGATTATTGGCATGATGTTGATATTCATTACCATCAAGACTTAGCAGCTTTCTTAGCGTATGTAGGGGAAGATGAAATTCATTTAATTACGAAGTTTGCAAATCATACTTATAGTGAAGTTGATTATTCAGATCCACAAAAAAATCATTATTTTATTTTTGGAAAAGAAACAACTGGGCTACCAGAAGCATTTATGAAGGAGAATGAAGCCCGCTGTTTAAGAATTCCAATGGATGATACACATGTCCGCTCCCTTAATTTATCCAATACAGCAGCTATTGTGATTTATGAAGCGCTAAGACAACAACAGTTTACTGGTTTAGAGCGAACACATCACTATGAACAGGATAAACTAGCAGATTATAAATAAAGCAAGAATGACTCAAAATTGGGAAAACTGATTTTGAGTTTTTTTATTAGAATGTGGGCAGCTTTGCATAAATTTTTTTCTGATAGTTAAAAACACGGCCAAGAATGATGGTATTGGGTTGCTGATGAACAAAATAGTCCATTACAACGAGCTGCATCCGTTCATTGATACTTGCATCAATTGTGATAACAGCTCCTTTTATCACATAGAAAGTAAAAGGGTAGGCTTTTTGATTGGCTATCAAGCAATTAAAGGTTTGATGCTCATTTTCTAGTGTAAATCTCGCAAAGGGACGATTATTTTTAGTATGGATAATTTTAATATCAGATGTAATGGTACCTGTGATACTTGCGTAGTTCATCAGAACTCCTCCTTTTTAGAACGAATGTTCCTGTTGGTGATATTATAAAACGTACGTTCTGGTTAGTCAATAAGAATTTATTATATTTTCATTCAAAGGATGAAAGGGATTTTATAAAATGCTATAATGAGCATTGTAATCTATGCAATCAATTAAATTGAGCTGAAATAAATATGTTAAAAAAAGTGAGGGGTAAATCAATATGAATTGGCAAACAATTTATGAGAACTGGAAAAATGATGCTTCGTTAGAGCCTGAATTAATGGAAGAATTAATCGAAAAAGAACAAGACATAGCTGCTTTAAAAGATGCTTTTTACACACCTTTAGAATTTGGAACAGCAGGAATGAGAGGGGTTATTGGCGCAGGAATTAATCGGATGAATAGCTATACAGTGAGACAAGCAACTGAAGGGTTAGCATTGTTCATGGATAGTCTAGGTGAAGCGGTTAAAAAACGTGGTGTGGCAATTGCTTATGATTCGCGTCATAAATCTCCTGAATTTGCAATCGAGGCGGCTAAAACACTAGGTGCTCATGGGATTCAATCTTATGTTTTTGAAAGTTTACGTCCTACCCCAGAGCTATCATTTGCTGTACGTCATTTAAATGCTTTTGCTGGGATTATGATTACAGCAAGTCACAATCCAGCTGCTTATAATGGCTATAAAGTTTATGGTGCAGATGGAGGACAAATGCCACCTCATGATGCAGATGCGTTAACAACCTATGTTCGTAGTATTGAAAATAATTTAGCGATTAAAGTTGCAAATGAAGCAGATTTAAAAGCTTCAGGATTGTTGAAAATCATTGGAGAAGAGATTGACACCCCTTATTTAGAGGAATTAAGATCAGTAACAGTTAATCCTGATTTAATTAAAGAAATGGACAGCCAAATGAAGCTAGTTTTTACACCGCTTCATGGAACTGGCCAAATGTTAGGGGAGCGTGCTTTAAAAAATGCTGGCTTTAACAGTGTTTCGATTGTTCCTGAACAAGCGATTGCAGATGGTGACTTTCCAACTGTTAAATCACCTAATCCAGAAGAGCATAGTGCCTTTGAACTGGCGATTGCCCTTGGCGAAAAAGAAGGGGCAGATGTGTTAATTGCAACGGATCCCGATGCAGATAGACTAGGGGTAGCAGTGAGACTACCTAATGGGCAATATGAAGTCTTATCAGGAAATCAAATTGCTGCTTTAATGCTCTCCTATTTATTAGAGGCGCATAAAGAACAAGGAACACTTCCAGCAAATGCAGTAGCGCTTAAATCGATTGTTTCAAGTGAATTAGCGACAGCCATTGCTGCAGCTTATGATGTGAAAATGATTGATGTTTTAACTGGGTTTAAATTTATTGCTGAAAAGATTAAACAATATGAAGAGGATGATTCTCAAACCTTTATGTTTGGTTTTGAAGAAAGCTATGGCTATTTAATTAAGCCGTTTGTTCGTGATAAGGATGCGATTCAAGCTTTAGTCTTAATTTCTGAAGTGGCTGCTTATTATAAAAAACAAGGAAAAACACTTTATGATGGCTTGCAAGATATTTTAGCAACATATGGTCATTTTAAAGAAAAAACGATTTCTGTCACAATGGCAGGGATTGAAGGCACTGAAAAAATTAAAGCACTGATGGCGCAGTTTAGAGCAGAAGCACCAACTGAATTTGGAGGTGTTGCAGTTCAAGCTGTTGAAGATTTTTCAGTGAGTCAACGTCGTTTTATGGATGGCAAAGTCGAGGAGATTGAGATGCCAGCCTCTGATGTTTTGAAATATTCGTTAGCTGATGGTAGCTGGATTGCGATTCGTCCATCTGGAACTGAGCCTAAAATTAAATTTTATATTGGGGCTGTTGCTCAAACAGCTGTTGAGGTTGATGAAAAAATTACAGCATTTGAGAAGAAAATTCAAGCATTAAGTGCTTAGGGGTGTGAAATCAATGATTCGAACGCTTCAAGAGAATGAAGTGGTACCTCTGGCTTTAATGAAGCTGGCAGATGATGAGGCCAAAATTTTAACTTATCTATCAGTCAGTGAAGTTTTTGTTTTAGAAGAAAATCAGCAAATCATTGGTTCTTGTGTTGTGAAACAGCAATCGCCAACCACTTATGAGGTCATGAATCTTGCAATTGCAAAAAATCAGCAAAATCAAGGATATGGGGAAAAGTTATTGTCAGCTGTGATTCAGATTGTTCGCAAGCAAAAAGCAAAAGTTTTAACGATTGCAACAGCAGATACAAGTTTACCTGCTTTACATCTCTATCAGAAGTTGGGATTTCAACAAGTGGCAGTGGTAAGGAATTATTTTATGACCCATTATCCAGCGCCAATTTTTGAAGCGGGTAGACAGTGTATGGATCAAATACAGCTACAATTAATGCTTTCATCCGGTTAAAAAAGAAGTGTTCTCGGCCGAGAACACTTCTTTTTTCTATATATTTATACATTAAAAAAACGGATATTGCTTGATACATAGGCAAATGTTAAGATAGTAGTGTAATGAATCTTTACTTCAAAAAGGAATAGATATTAGCTAATAATAAAAACGCTGGTTTTAAAACTCGAAAGGAGTGTTAATGTTTTATGATAATAGAAAATAGGCTAGAAGCATCACATGGGAAAATCGTGAAATTAATCAATGAAGTAGAAAAAGTCATCATTGGCAAAAGAAAAGTGATTCAGTTAACACTTGTTGCCATGCTTGTTGATGGTCACGTTTTATTTGAAGATACACCAGGTGTAGGAAAAACATTACTGATTAAAGCGATTGCTAAAGCCACTCAGCATGATTTTAAAAGGATTCAATTTACCCCAGATTTATTACCTAATGATATTACAGGGACTTCTATTTTTAATTATCAAACTCAAACCTTTGAGTTTAAAAAAGGACCGATTTTTTCATCCATTATTTTAGCAGATGAAATTAATCGTGCCACACCACGAACGCAATCTGCCTTATTAGAAGCCATGTCAGAAAAGCAAGTCACAATAGATGGCATCAGTCATTTATTGCCAGCAGATTTTTTTGTACTTGCTACCCAAAACCCAATTGATCATGAAGGAACTTATCCATTACCAGAAGCACAATTGGATCGTTTTCTGTTTCAGTTACATATTGGTTACCCAACTCAAGCTGAAGAATTACAATTATTAATAGATGGTGATAAAGCAAAAAGTTTAGCCAGCATGCAACAGATTTTATTCCCAGAAGATTTCCATTTGTTAAAAGATGCTGTGCAGGAGGTTTATATGAGTCCATCTTTACAAACCTATTTATTGGCATTAGTGCGAGAAACACGTCAGCATTCCGCTATTCAATTAGGGATTAGCCCACGTGGCGCACTAGCTTTTTTAAGTGCAGTTAAAGCTTTTGCACTAACTGAAGGACGTCATTTCTGTACCCCAAATGATATTCAAACAATCATGCCAGCTGTCTTTGCTCATCGCTTGGTTTTAAAAAATAATGATTTTCAGCGTAGTGAAACAGTAGCAGAGATTCTTGAGACCCTTTTGAAAAAAGTACCTGCTCCTGTGAAAGGGTTTGAGAAATAGATGCTGTTTACTAAGGTTATGCTGCATTTAAAAAATTTGTTATTTATCTTCTTCTATCTGCTGAGCTGGTTTTATGCGTTGGCTTTTAATCAACCAGAAGGCTGGTTTCTTGTCTGCTTTTTGAGTATGCTGCTTTTTATCAGTTTAGTGTTCATTTTTCCTAGCTTAAAGCCTTGGGAAATCCAATTGATGCAAGCTGATGAGGAACGTTTTATGGAAGGACAGCCTTTTGATTTAACCTTTTTACTAACAAAAGATGAGGCAAATTATTGGTGTTATCCTTTCTTAAAAGTCGGCATTGATTTTGAAGGAACGGATGAAGGCTATGAAGAAATGATTTATCCTGTTTTAAAAAAAACAGAAGCAATTTATTTTCAGCAGGTTGTTTTAAAGCGAGGCTGTTATCAACACAATGCTTTATTAATAGAAGCAGGAGATCCTTTTGGTTTAATTGTAAAGCATAAAAAATTGCAATTAACACAAGCGATTTTAGTCTATCCAGCTTATTTAGCAACTATTAAAGAAGAGATCATCAAAAAAATGATTGTTTTAAAGCCGGCTTTATTTCAAAGAAATGATTTATCTGATTTTCAACTGAAAAATATACGTCCTTATCAGCTAGGCGATCCCATTCAGCAAATTGATTGGAAGATTAGTGCAAAACAGCAGGATTTATATACAAAAGAATATGAACAAGAAAAAAATGAGTCCTCCTATGCGGTGATCTTTTATGGGCTGTCTCATGGTTCTTATGAAGGATTATTATCCGCTTGTTATTCAGTTTATGATCAGCTACAAGCCAAGCAAAAAGTAGCCTTATATTTGCTTGGTCAATTTGATAGTCAAGAAACCATTAGTTATGAAGTAGCAGGATTTGCTAAAATTAAACCTTCTAAGCATGTGGAGCAACTTATACCTTCTTTAAAAGAGGGTTCTTTTAAACAGCAACATTTATTGATTTTTACGCCTTCATTTACACAAGCATTAAAAGAATTTGTGACACAATATTCAGGAAAAGAAGCTATTTTTATCATTCTTCCAGAGCAGCCAACCTTTGATGTTTCAGATTTAAACTGTTCTATCATAACGCTTGATTTGGCCAATAATCTGCAAAATAATACCTAAGAGGAGGGACATAGTGGAACATTTACGAAAATATTTAATAGCAAGCACCTTGTTTCTCTTTTTGATGGCACCTGTGCAAATTTTAGTACAGTTAACCACTTTAACTTCTATTGTCCCTTTAGCTGTTTATAGTGGCATCATCATTTTATTAGGATTATGGGTCAAAGATAAGTTTGTGCGCTATTTCGGTCAGCTAATGGCGTTTATTGTTTTGAATTATATCCTCTTTATTCCTGTTTTTCAGCAAGGACTGCAACCTTTACAAAGTATTCGCTTTTTATTGAGCCAGCAAGAGGGACAACTATTAATCATTGCGACTGCAATTTTTATTTGTATGGTAAATCTCGCTTTTGATTATGCCCATTGGAAAATATCATTTATCATTATTTTCTTTTTTCTGATCCTGTCACAGGTTATGAAGCAAACAGTGATTTTTAAAGAATTAATCGTCTTTTTACTTGCTAGTTTAGTCTTAGCCTTTCTTTTAGAACAAAGGAATCTATTGAAACATCAAGAACGAGTGAAGCTAACCGGTTTGGTTTTCTTCCTATTAGCCATTAGCTTAGTAAGTGGTCTTGCATTCCCTCAACAGCTTTCTCAGCCACTCTCACAAGCAACAGCTTATGTGCAGCAGGAATTGGGTCAAACAAATTTTTATCAATTATTTAATCAAGGAAAACCTCAAAATAAAACAGGATATGATGATAATGATAGTGAACTAGGAGGGCCATTGGAGCAAGATGACACACCTGTTTTTAAAGCAACTTTTCATCAAGGCAAGCCAGAAACAGCTTTTTATTGGCGGATTGAAGCAAAAGATGTTTATACAGGTAAAGGCTGGCAAGCTTCTAGTGATCAAGGAAATAAGGAAAACCTTGGAAGCTGGTTCAATCAAACTACCCCTTATTTGTCTCCTGAAGCACATAAAATCACGATTCAAACACAAAAGAGTAGCTCTTATTTTGTGTTACCTTATGGTGAAAATCATTTTTCTCTGTCAAATCATCAGGGAAATGAGACGATAGTTGAACAGAAAAGTACTGGGAAAGTAATGCCTCATGCTAGCTGGAATGTACAAGAATATACACTCATCAATAAAGAACCAGCTTATACAATTGAACAATTACAGCATGCTGACTTTAGCCAGAGAGCATCTGGCATCAACAGGATCTATACACAATTACCAGAGTCTGTGCCACAAAGGGTCTATGAGCTTGCCCAAACACTAACGATGGGGAGAACAACAACATATGATCAAGTAGCTGCAATTGAAGAGTATTTAAAGAATAGTGGTACCTATTCGTATAGTCAACAAAAAGCCAAGCAGACACCAAAAAATCAAGATTATGTAGACTATTTCCTTTTTGATGAAAAAATTGGCTATTGTGATAATTTTGCTTCATCAATGGTGGTCTTAAGTCGAACCCTAGGTATTCCAGCGCGTTGGGTGAAAGGATTTACTTTAGGGAATTTAGTGGAATCAAATGAAGCCAGTGTTTCTTATCAAGTGACAAATGCTGAGGCACATTCATGGGTAGAAATTTATTTTCCAGAGATTGGCTGGGTTCCTTTTGATCCAACAACAGGTTTTGGTTTAGCACAAACGGATTCACAAATAGAAAATCAAGAATCCAATGAAGAGGGAGAGACAGCAAAAGACTCAACTTCTGGAAATCTGGAAAACAATCTTTATCAAGACCAAAATGCAACGAGTCTGTTTAGTAAAAATCAATTGATCCTACTCGTCATTGCCTTTTTCGTATTAATAGGTGGATTGTGTTATGGCTTCCGTTTAAAACTAAGAATCAACAAGCTAAATAGGTATTTAAAGAAAGAACAGGCTGAATTTGGTAGAAGCTTTGCTCAACTCCTGCTTATTTTTGAAGCGTATCAAAAGAAAGCAGCAGGCAAAACAATTCGTGATTATGGGAAACATTTTATTGAATTGGAGCCACAATTGAGCGAACCTCTTTTATTCTTATTAAATAGATATGAAGCAATTGAGTTTGGACAAGCTCAAAATGAACGAATGCAACCAGTTGATCGAGCTGCTTTTAAAAAAATCATCGCAGTGCTTCAAGAAAGTAAAAGACTTCGTCAAAATAACGTCAAATAAAAAAATCTAGTTTAGCTGAAATCAGATGCTAAACTAGATTTTTTAATGCATAAAATGTCTAAAATGTATGAAATTTTAATAGAAATGCCATAAAATCGGAAAAAATTAAAAAAAGTTGAAAAAAATTTATGCATAAAATCAAAAAAAGGAAAGTTGTTCAATGGGTTTAGAAAACGTTTTCAACATGTTTTTGCAGGTTTATGAATAATTATAAAAAAGGAGAAATAAATGAGAAATTCATCACATTTTGCTTGTCGGTTTAATCGAATCTTAGGGGAAATAAAGGCTTATCATAAGAGATGTAAGTGAGATAAAAAATATTAGGAGGTCGTCAAAATGACACAACCAATTCACGTCTTTTCAGAAATTGGCCGATTAAAAACAGTAATGTTACATCGACCAGGAAAAGAGCTAGAAAATTTAGTACCTGATTATTTAGAAAGATTATTGTTCGATGATATTCCGTTTTTAGAACAAGCGCAAAAAGAGCATGATAATTTTGCAAATATCTTACGTGAAAATGATGTTGAAGTTGTTTATTTAGAAGATTTAGCTGCTGAGGCGTTAACTAGCAATGAACTTCGTGAACAATTTGTAGATGAATATTTAAATGAAGCTTCTATTAAAGGTTCAAAACGTAAAGCACAATTACGTGAACTATTACTTTCAATTAAAGATAATAAAGAACTGATTGAAAAAACAATGGCTGGTGTTCAAAAAGCTGAATTACCTGAATTAAAATCAAAAAACTTGTCTGACATGGTGGAATCTGATTATCCATTTGCAATTGATCCAATGCCAAACTTATACTTCACACGGGATCCATTTGCAACAATGGGAAATGGTGTTTCATTAAACCATATGTACTCAGTAACAAGAAATCGTGAAACAATTTATGGCAAATATATTTTCTCTTATCACCCAAGATTTAAAGATGCTGATATCCCGATGGTTTATGACCGGACAGAGTCAACTAGAATTGAAGGTGGAGATGAGTTAGTTCTTTCTAAAGATATTGTTGCAGTTGGTATTTCTCAAAGAACCGATGCAGCTTCTATTGAAAAATTAGCAAAAAATATCTTTGATAAAAAATTAGGCTTTAAAAAAGTCTTGGCTTTTGGAATTGCAAACAATCGTAAATTTATGCACTTAGATACGGTCTTTACGATGGTTGACTACGATAAATTCTCAATTCATCCAGAAATTGAAGGCGGCTTGACTGTTTATTCAATCACTGAAGGTGAAAATGGTTTAGATATCGTTGCAGAGACTGACACATTAGAACACATTTTAGCGAAAAACTTAGGTGTTGAGCAAGTTACTTTAATCCGTTGTGGCGGTGGAAACTTAACAGCTGCAGCCCGGGAACAATGGAATGATGGTTCAAATACATTAACAATTGCTCCAGGTGAAGTAGTGGTTTATGACCGTAATACCATTACAAATAAAAAATTAGAAGAAGCAGGCGTGAAATTACACGTGATGCCAGGTAGTGAATTAGTTCGTGGTCGTGGGGGCCCTCGTTGTATGAGTATGCCTTTAGTCCGTGAAGATTTACCAAAATAAAACCCAAATCGAGAGGATGAACCATTATGACAAAACAAGTATTTCAAGGACGTAGCTTATTAGCAGAAAAAGATTTTACACGTGCTGAATTAGAGTATTTAGTAGATTTCTCAGCACATTTAAAAGATTTGAAAAAACGTGGCATTCCACATCACTATTTAGAAGGCAAAAATATTGCGTTATTATTTGAAAAAACTTCAACTCGTACACGTGCTGCTTTTACAACAGCTGCAATTGATTTAGGTGCACATCCTGAATATTTAGGTAAAAATGATATTCAATTAGGTAAAAAAGAATCTGTTGAAGATACTGCTAAAGTTTTAGGTAGTATGTTTGATGGGATTGAATTCCGCGGCTTTAGCCAAAAAGTTGTCGAAGGATTAGCTGAATTCTCAGGCGTTCCTGTTTGGAATGGTTTAACAGATGAATGGCATCCAACACAAATGATTGCTGACTTCTTAACTGTCAAAGAAAACTTGGGACGTTTAGAAGGCGTAACATTAGTTTATGTGGGAGATGGCCGTAATAACATGGCGAATAGCTTACTTGTAACTGGTGCTATTTTAGGCGTAAATATCCGTATTTGCTCACCTAAATCTTTATTCCCAGAAAAAGAAGTAGTGGATATGGCTGAAGGCTTTGCAAAAGAATCAGGTAGCAAATTAGTCATCTCTGATAATGTGGCTGAAACGGTTAAAGGCGCTGATGTGCTTTATACTGACGTTTGGGTATCAATGGGTGAGGAAGATAAATTCGCTGAACGTATTGAATTATTAACACCTTATCAAATCAATATGGATATGGTAAAACAAACTGGTAATGAAGATTTAATCGTTTTACACTGTTTACCAGCTTTCCATGATGCTGAAACTGAATATGGTCAAGATGTAAAAGAAAAATTCGGTATTACTGCAATGGAAATTACAGATGAAGTATTCCGCAGCAAATATGGTCGTCAATTTGATCAAGCTGAAAATAGAATGCATTCAATTAAAGCGATTATGGCTGCTACTCTTGGTAACTTATTTATTCCTCGTGTATAAGTAGCACCTTTAAGTTTGGACATTAGAGCATAGAGGGAACGGTTAGTACCTCTATGCTTTCTTTATGGAAATAAGTAATCATATAGGAGGATATCATCATGGAGGAAGAAAAAAAATTAGGTCTTGTTCCTTTAGTAGCCTTAGTTGTAGGCTCAATTGTCGGTGGTGGTGTATTTAACTTAATGGCCGATATGTCTAAGGAGGCTTCTCTTGGGGGCATTATTATAGGTTGGCTTGTTGCTGGATTTGGGATGGCAATGTTAGCTTTCTCTTTCCAAAATTTAACTGCAAAGCGGCCAGACTTAGACGCTGGGATTTATAGTTATGCACGTGAAGGTTTTGGTAAGTATATGGGCTTTAATGCTGCTTGGGGTTATTGGTTAGCAGCTTGGTTAGGTAACGTTGCTTATGGTACGTTATTATTTAGTGCGGTTGGTTATTTCTTCTCTATTTTTGGAGATGGTCAAAACCTAGCATCTGTGATTGGCGCATCTGTTATGCTTTGGTTAGTGCATGCGTTGATTCTAAAAGGGGTAGAAACGGCTTCTGTTATTAATACAATTGTAACAATTGCCAAAATGATTCCACTTGCAATTTTCTTTGTAACAATGATTGTTGCTTTTAAATTAGATGTCTTTACTGCTGATTTCTGGGGTACTTTATCTGGTCATTTTGAATTAGGCGATATCATGGGCCAAGTTAAGGGAACCATGCTTGTAACGGTTTGGGTATTTACAGGGATTGAAGGCGCGGTTGTTTTCTCAGGTCGTGCGAAGAAAAAATCCGATATTGGTAAAGCCACTATTTTAGGTCTTATTACTGTTATTTCAATCTATATGTTAACAACTGTCTTATCAATGGCTGTTATGACTCGTCCAGAATTAGCTGAACTAAAACAACCAGCAATGGCTTACTTATTAGAAAGTGTTGTTGGCGAATGGGGCGCTATTTTAATTAATGCAGGTGTAATTGTATCTGTTTTAGGTGCTTGGCTAGCATGGACAATGTTCGCTGCAGAATTACCATTCCAAGCAGCAAAACAAGGTAGCTTCCCTAAATTATTTGCAAAAGAAAATAAAAATGGAGCACCAGTTAACTCTTTAATTTTCACAAATATTTTAATCCAAATTTTCTTATTTACTTTCTTAATTAGCTCAGCAGCTTATAAATTTGCCTTTTCACTCGCTTCATCAGCAATTTTAATTCCATATGTGTTTACTGGCTTCTATCAATTGAAATATTCAATTCAAGAAAAAGCTGGTACACCAAATCGGACAAGAAATATTATTGTTGGTATTTTAGCTAGTATTTATGGGGTTTGGTTAGTCTATGCGGGAGGCATTGATTTCTTCTTATTAACCATGCTACTCTTTGCACCAGGTATCTTTATCTATGCTTGGGTTCAAAAGGAAAATAAAGAAAAATTATTTACAAAAAATGAAATTATTTGTGCCGCTGTTATTGTTGGCTTGTTCCTATTCTGTATCTATCAAATTGCAACAGGCGCAATTGATTTAAGCACATTATAAAAAGGAAGGGTGTTGTCAGATGAAAAAACGTAAAATTGTTGTAGCACTTGGAGGAAATGCCATTTTATCAACAGATGCGAGTGCAAAAGCACAGCAAGAAGCATTAGAAAAAACAGCAGAGTATCTTGTTCAATTTATTGAAAGAGGCGATGATTTAATCATTTCTCATGGGAATGGTCCTCAAGTTGGTAACCTTTTATTACAACAAGCGGCTGCACATTCTGAAAAAAATCCAGCAATGCCATTAGATACTTGTGTTGCAATGACAGAAGGTAGTATTGGTTACTGGATGCAAAATGCAATGGGTAAATCAATGTTAAAACGTGGCATTGATAAAGATGTTGTTTCATTAGTGACACAAGTTATTGTTGATAAAGAAGATCCAGCTTTTGCAAATCCAACCAAACCAATTGGTCCATTTTTAACTGAGCAAGAAGCAGAGCTTGAAATGCAACAAACACAAGTTACCTTTAAAGAAGATGCAGGACGTGGCTGGCGTAAAGTCGTTGCTTCGCCAAAACCTGTTAGCATCAAAGAATATCGTGTTGTAAATCAACTGGTTGAAAGTGGTGTTGTTACTATTTCAGTTGGTGGCGGTGGTATCCCTGTGATTGAAGAAAATGGTGAATTACATGGTGTTGAAGCTGTCATTGACAAAGATTTTGCTTCTCAAAAATTAGCTGAATTAGTTGAAGCAGATTTACTAATTGTCTTAACTGGTGTGGATAATGTTTTTGTGAACTATAACCAACCAGATCAAAAGAAATTAGAAACTGTTACAGTAGCAGAATTAAAAGAATATATCAGTCAAAATCAGTTTGCACCAGGAAGTATGTTACCAAAAGTTGAAGCAGCAATTGCTTTTGTAGAGAATCATCCAGCTGGAAAAGCGATCATCACATCATTAGAGAATATTGAACACATCCTAGATGAAGATGCAGGAACAATTGTAACAAAATAAACCAAAAGGAGAAAAACTAGCAAACTTATGAAAATGAGGGTGTTAGTTTTTCTTTTTTAGTAAATTCTAGTATAATATATACAGAGGGATGCGTATATTGTATAAAAATACTTGATTCATTGATATTATTACAAAAAAGAATAGATGATAGCGAAACTTCAGTAATAAATCATGTATAAAAAATGATTTATATGTAGTAACGAACCAATTCAATACCTTTAAAAGTAAATCACAATAGGGGGATATGAGCAATGGAAAAAGTCAGAAGAGATCCAACTTATCTTCAAAAGCTGCGGCGGGAAGAGTTATTTGTAGGTTTTACTGATGAAGAGTTTGATATCATTCAAAGCAATCTCTTTATGAGGCATTATAAAAAAGGGCAAATTTTATTTGATGAAGGGGATCGAAGGGATCGTGTTTATTTCTTACGAAAAGGTTTAGTTAGATTAGAACGCTATGATGAAAGTGCAACATTTAGTTATTTTGATTATGTAAAAAAGCATACACTATTTCCTTATGGTGGGATGTTCCATGATGAGGACTACCATTATTCAGCTTATGCGGTAACAGACATTGAAGTATATTATATTCCAATGCAATTGTTTGAGGAAACGGTGAAAAATAATCAAGAACAGCTGATTTATGTTTTTCATAAGCTATCTAAAATTTTAGAAAATCATGAAGTAAGATTACAGCGTTGCTTAACATCAAGTGCTACTGAACGCATTGAACAAGCTTTAGCCATCCTAATGAAAGATTTAGGAGAAGCCATTGCCCCTCATATTGTTGAGATTCCTTATCCAATTACTTTAAAGGAGCTTGCCACAATGAGTGGAACAACAAGAGAAACAGTAGGACATACGATTAAGAAGCTGAAACAAGAGAAAAAAATTGAATATGAGCATAAAATGTTTGTATTTTCAGATATTCATTATTTTAAGGCACATGGGTAATCGTGGTTAAGCCATTAGGAATGCTTGTACAAACATTGAAACACTTTTCAATTTTTTTGGAAAGTGTTTTTTGCTGCATGTTTTAAATTTATTCTTGGAAAAAGAGGAATGACTATCTATGATACGCCCGGTATGTTATAATTTAAACTGATGAATCAAAGCTTGAATAAAGGAGGAGACGTGCAAATGGCAGAAAGTCTTCAGTTAGTAATTATTACAGGAATGAGTGGTGCTGGTAAAACAGTAGCCATGCAGAGTTTTGAAGATATGGGGTACTTTTGTGTAGATAATATGCCTCCTAGCTTATTACCGAAATTTTGGGAGCTGGTGAAAGAATCAGGTAAAGTGACAAAAATTGCATTAGTTATCGATTTACGATCACGTGCCTTTTTTGATGAAATTTTATCAGCCATTGGAGATATGGATAATACTTCTTTTATCACAACTAAAATACTATTTTTAGATGCCAGCGATGAGGAATTGGTCTCTCGTTATAAAGAAACAAGAAGAGCCCATCCACTTGCAAGAGATGGCCGTGTCATGGATGGTATTCGTAATGAACGTGTTTTATTAAATGAAATTAAAGGCCGTGCGCAATCTGTTATTGATACGACTAGTTTGTCACCTCGTGTGTTAAGAGAGAAAATTATTGATGATTTTAAAACAACTGATACGACTTTATTTAGAATTGAAGTTTTATCTTTCGGCTTTAAATACGGAATACCAATTGATGCAGATATCGTGATGGATGTGCGCTTTTTACCTAATCCACACTATATTGACTCTTTACGCCCTTTAACGGGGAAAGATGAAGCGGTTTATGAATATGTGATGCAACAGCCTGAAACAGAAGCTTTCTATACTAAATTCATGGACTTACTGGAATATGTGATGCCAGGTTATAAAAAAGAAGGTAAAAATAATGTAACAATTGCCATTGGTTGTACAGGTGGACAACATCGTTCTGTGGCTTTAACCGAGCGAATTGGCCATAAATTATCAGCTGATTATAAAGTTAATATTTCTCATCGAGATATTCAAAAAAGGAAAGAAACGGTAAATCGATCATGATCAAAAAAAGTAGAAGACCAAACATTGTGGTGATTGGCGGTGGCACAGGATTACCTGTCATTTTAAGAGGATTACGTGCTCAAAAGGCAAATTTAACAGCCATTGTCACAGTTGCTGATGATGGTGGCAGTAGCGGTACCTTAAGAGAAACGATTAATATTATTCCACCAGGAGATATTCGTAATGTCCTTGTTTCTTTAGCTGATTTAAGCCCAACATTAGAGAGTATTTTTCAATATCGTTTTAATAGTGATGATGAATTTCTATCTGGTCATGCCATTGGTAATTTAATTATTTCGGCATTAACAGAGATGAAAGGAAGCATTTTTGAAGCAATTGAAGTATTATCAGAGTTAATGCATGTAGATGGACAGGTTTTACCAGCAGCGGAAGAAGCCTTAATTTTACATGCTGAATTTGAGGATGGGACAACAGTTAAAGGGGAATCTAAAATTGCTTTAGATCGTAAAGCAATTAAAAAAGTTCATGTTGAAACCTTAAATGAGGAAAAACCAAAAGCATCTCCTAAAGTGATTGAGGCTATTATGGAAGCTGATATGGTTGTCTTAGGACCAGGTAGCTTATTTACAAGTATTTTACCTAATCTGATGGTTGAGGATATTGGAAAAGCAGTCTGTGAAACGAAAGCAGAAGTGGTTTATATTTGCAATATTATGACCCAGTTAGGTGAAACAGAGAATTTTTCAGATGCAGATCATATTCGTGTGCTACATCAACACTTAGGTCAGCCTTTTGTCAATACTGTCCTTGTGAATACCGAACCAGTACCAGAAAATTATATGGATAAAGAAAAATACAATGAATATTTATTACAAGTGCGTCATAATTTTAATGGCTTAAGAGAAGAGCAATGTCGTGTGATTTCTGCTAACTTTTTAAAATTACGAGATCAAGGTGTTTTTCATGATGGTGATCAAGTGGTTGCAGAGCTGTTTCACTTAGTATTTGGCGCTTAAAGGAGAGGAGGGGCTAAGATGTCTTATGCATCTGATGTCAAAAAAGAATTAACAACATTAGAAGTTCATTTTGAACATGCAAAAGCTGAATTAGCAGCATTAATTAGAATGAATGGTGCAGTAAGTCTCTCAAATAAGCAATTTATTTTAAGTGTTCAAACTGAAAATGCAGCCATTGCGAGAAGGATTTATGTCTTATTAAAAGATCATTATGCAGTTGAAAGTGAATTGTTGGTTCGTAGAAAAATGAAATTAAAGAAAAACAATGTCTATATTGTGCGTTTAAAACAGGGAACACAGAAGGTACTTGCTGATTTAGACATTATGAATGGCTTAACCTTTAATAGTCATGTCGCAGAAGAGATTATGACAAATGAGCAAAAAATGCGTTCTTATTTAAGAGGTGCTTTTTTAGCAGGTGGCTCAGTGAATAATCCTGAAACAAGCCGTTATCATTTAGAAATCTACTCGATTTATGAGACTCATAATCAAGATATTTGTACGATGATGAATGAATTTGGCTTGAATGCCCGCACTTTAGAAAGAAGAAATGGCTATATTACTTATTTAAAAGAAGCAGAGAAAATTGCGGATTTCCTAGCATTGATTGGTGCTACCAATGGCATGTTGAAATTTGAAGATGTCCGAATTGTTCGAGATATGAGAAATTCAGTCAATCGTCTGGTAAATTGTGAAACAGCCAATTTGAATAAAACCATTGATGCTGCTGGAAAGCAAATTGAAAATATTGAGTATATTGAGGCAACAGTTGGCTTAGCTGAGTTACCTGAAAAGCTCCAAGAAATTGCTTTAATGCGTTTGCAGCATCCTGATATTAGTTTGAAAGAATTAGGAGAAATCATTCCTAGTGGTGCAATTAGCAAATCTGGCATTAATCATCGTTTACGAAAGCTCAATGAATTTGCCGATAAGTTACGAATGAAGCAGGGATAAACGAAAAGGAGTGTTCAATATGCAATCAAAATTATTAGCACCATATGAAATCAGAGAGATGACCTTTAAGAATCGTGTGGTAATGTCGCCAATGTGTATGTATGCTGTTGAGAAAAAAGATGGAATCGTCACTGATTTTCATTTCACACATTATGGGAGTCGAGCGGTTGGACAAGTTGGTTTAATCATGCTAGAAGCCACTGCAGTTTTACCTGAAGGTCGTATTTCCGAGCAAGATTTAGGTATTTGGTCTGATGATCAGATTGCAGGCTTAAAAAAATTAGTAGCGCATCTACATAAAAGTGGTGCAAAAGTTGGGATTCAATTAGCCCATGCAGGGAGAAAAGCGCAGGTTCCTGGTCCAATTTATAGTGCAACAAAACTGGCTTTTAGTGAGAAATATCAAACACCAGAAGCATTAACAATTCCACAAATTGAAACAGTTGTAAGTGCGTTTCAAAAAGCTGTCAAACGAGCAGAAGCTGCTGGTTTTGATGTGATTGAAATTCATGCTGCTCATGGTTATTTAGTCAATCAATTCTTATCTCCTTTAGTGAATAGGAGAGAAGATCAATATGGTGGACCAATTGGCAATCGTTATCAGTTTTTAAATGAAATTATTGAAGCAGTTCGAAGCGAATGGACTAAGCCTTTATTTGTAAGAATTTCAGCTGAAGACTATGCACAAGAAGGGGTTCATCTGGAGGATTATCTAATGATGAGCAGATGGCTGCGGGATCAAGGCGTTGACTTGATTGATGTATCTACAGGTGGTGTGATTCCATTAGAAGCTTATGATGTATACCCTGGCTATCAAGTACAGTATGCGGATAGGATTCGTAAAAAAGTTGGGATTGCGACTGGTGCAGTTGGGATGATTACAACTGGTAACCAAGCAGAGGAAATTTTAAGAAATGAGCGAGCAGATTTGGTGTTTATTGGACGTGAACTTTTAAGAGATCCTTACTGGGTTAAAACATCAGCAAAATTGTTAAATGCAGAAGATCAATTAGAAGTCCCAACTCCTTATCAAAGAGGTTGGCGTTAAATTTGTAAGACAATAGAGATGATTTCTCTATTGTCTTTTTTGTTTTATTTTTTTAAAGTGGTAGCAATATAAGCTAGATTTTTTATCTAGTTTCGATATGCCTATTTTGATTTTAAGAGACTTTTTAGTTTTCAGAGAAATTGATTTGAACGATTTTTTATTGAAAAAAACACAATCCTTAAGTTTTATGTTTTTTGATAATAGGATTTCTTTATTGTGATATAATATTATATTGGCATAAGTCAAAATTTCATAATCTGACTATGGAGGATACGAAAATGAAAATGAAAAGAAAAAGTAGTCTATTACTATTAACACTATTAATAACACAAGCCTGTTTTTTTAATTATCCAACAATTGCAGCAGAGGAAATATCAGATCAATTGAGTGAAGATGAGATATCATCAGGAGTCATACTTGAGGATAATGAAATAAACGAAATTGACAATCTAGAAGTCAATTTACCATCTCTGGATGATGAAAAAATAAAAGAAACAGAAAGCTTAAAAGAAGAAGAGCAAAATACATATCAGGAAAAAGAAGTAGTACAACAGCATAAAATTGAACCTACAGTAGAGGAAATACCAGTTACAGTTCAGCAAAAAAACGAAGTGTCACAGCTAAGTGTCACTGATATTGTATCAGTTCAAACTGAAGCTGAGCTACGTGCGGAATTAGCAGATATAGATAATATTCCAGGAGAAACAAAAGTCATTACAATTACATCAAATATGCAATTAAATGCTGCTATTCCAATTACATTGAATCATCAAAAAAATGTGGTCATTCAAGGAACAAGTGAAACAGTCGTATTACAAGCCGCAGCTGGACAAAAACATTTCACAGTAAATGGTACAGGTGCAGCAAGCCTTACTTTTAAAAACTTGACATTAAAGGGTGCAATGGAAGATAGCTATGCAGCAACTGAACAATTAGATTTAGCAACGATTACTAATGCAACAAATGGTGGTGGCGTTGTTGGTACCTACATAAATGGTGAAGTTCATTTTGACCATGTTACTTTTACTCAAAATAAGAGTGCTCGTTACACAGGAAATGCAAGTGCTTTTGAAGTGAATGCAAAAAAAGCAACCTTTGAACAATGTCTATTTTTAACTAATTTTTCTGGTGAGGGTGGTGCAGCTATTCGGTTAGATTCAGGAAATAATGAGAATACCATTTTAGAAATTAACAATACTTCTTTTATTAATAATGCATCTAGCGGATCCAATATTGCTGGGGGTGCGATTTACCTAAAAGGTGGAACCAATCCAGCAACGATTCAGCATAGTTATTTTGCTAAGAATCAAAACAAAGCTGGTGGGAAAATAATGGCTGGTGGCGGGGCCATTGGCATTGCTCAAGGTAGTCGTCCGATTACAATTGATTATTCGGTCTTTAAAGAAAATAGCGTACATGAGCCTAATCCAGAAGATACAGGATTTTTCCCAGGATTAGTATCTGATGGCGGGGCATTTTATGCAAATAGAGGTGCAGGTCCCTTAAAAATTACTCATTCTACATTTGAACAAAATACAGCATATGATGAAGGTGGTGCTGTTTCATTTGTATTGTCTGACAATCCAGAAAATTTAATTGAGAATTCAACTTTTGTTGGGAATACATCACAAGGCTTACAGCCTGCAGATGGTATTGACGGTGCAGGTGCAATTGAAATTTCTGGTAATAGCTCGATTACAAGTTATGCAACCATTGTCAGCAACACCTTCTATGACAATACTGCTGAAAAAGGTAAGAGTGCTAGAGGGAACAAAGGTGCAGCAGTCTCTTATATTTATGGAGCTGGTAGAGTTGAAAATAATTTAATGAGTGGGAACCGCGCAGATGCTACGGTAACTGAGGAGATGAATTTCTATTTAGACACACGCTCAAAAAATAATGTTTCAGTAGCTGCTAATGTTATTGATCAAGAAGCAACAGCAGTTTATGGTGTCTTACCGTTTGGTTTGCTCCAACTTGGTCAAGAAACAGCAGGAAAAGCTGGATCAGTACCTGTTCAAACGATACCAATTCGTCCAGAAGGCTTAGCTGATGATGTTGGTGTGACAGATTTAAGTGTCGATCAAAATGGTCATAAACGTAGCACTACAAATCAAGATGTTGGTGCAATTGAAATCAAATGGGTAAAATATGTTACAAATTTAACAGGAAGTGATTGGAGCTTAGCGCGTCCATCTAACTATGATGGTAGAACTTATTATGAAACAGAAAATCCAATGGAGTTATATCAGGTCTACAATACAGATGAAGCAGTAACCACCTTTGTTAAGCCAAATGAGCCTGAGCAAAAAGTTTTTGTTGGCTGGAATACAGAAGCTGATGGATCAGGAACTAGCTATTCAGCAGATACAGCTAATGGCTTAATAGCAAGTGAAAATTTGACTTTATATGGTCAATGGGAAGATGTAAAAGTAGATACTTACCATGTCTATTATGATGGAAATGGTGCGAATACAGGAGACAACCCAGTTGATGCTAAAGAGTATCTTCTCGAAGATACAGTTGCTATACAGGACTTGGGAAACTTAAGCTATAGCAACCACCAATTTACTGGTTGGAATACAAAAGCAGATGGTACTGGAAAATTTTTCGCACCTAATGCTAGCTTTGCTGTGAATGAATGGTTAGCGGAATTTAATGCAGACCGTTCAATGACGCTTTATGCACAATGGAAAATGGAAGAAGTACCAGAAAAACCTATACTACCAAACGATAAAATGGATAAAGAAGCAGGTCAAAATTCACCACAGAAAGTTGAAAAGGAAAAAGCTCAATTACCTCAAACTAGTGAAAAAACAAATCATGGCTTCATTCTTTTAGGAATGCTACTTGTGATGCTAACAGGAAAACAAGTCATCAAAAATAAACAGCATACTGAATAATCGTCGTGCCTTTTAGAATTGTCATGCCTCTTAGGAGTTTTAATCCTTAGAGACATGATACAGATCGAACTTTGTTCGACTCTGAACCTTACCTTTTAAAATGACTTTGTGAACAAGTAAGTACTATGCAACAATGAATCACTGTATTCTTCATAATTCTTCGCAAATCTACCGCATTTCATGATTAGTTATTCATGTGATTGTAACGAAATATAGTTGAAGTGGCTGACTTTTGGCTATCGTTTGATAGAAGATATATATATTGGTGGGACGTAACTAGATGAAAAGTCTAGCTGATGTTCCACCTTTTTGTATCTGCCATACTTCATTAGAGTTTCAAACGAAGTCTCATAGTTTGAAGAAACCTCACAAAATGCTAAAGTTAGATTGATTTGTCAACTATCCGTTCACATGAGTGATTTTGATTGTCTAGAAAAATAAAAATAATAGTTATGTAAAGGTTTATATTATATCTGGAGAGTTTATTTTGATTGGTTAAATTTTTTTTTAAAATGTTTACTTTTTTTATTTTTTTCAAGAAAATTAAATCACTATTTAGTTGCAAAATATTTTGGTTTTAATCTCTTTTATTCCTTTTATTATATGCTTTTTTATTTATTTATTTTTTCTTTTAATAGTAAAACGCATGCAGTGAAATAAGAACAACTTTATTTAGTAAAACGAATATGTTAGAATGAAGAAAACAGAATAGTATTTTGATATAGGAGGGGTAACTGTGGGACAATTGCTTTTTGTGGACGATGATCCTAACTATCAATTAGTCATTAAAGATTTATTAGAACTCGAAGGGTATCAAGTAACAGTGGCCAGTCATGCTGCACAAGGTTTGGTATTATTCAAAGAAAATTATTATGATTTGGTGATTAGTGATTTAAAAATGGCCTCTATTGATGGTTTACAATTTCTAACTTTACTCAGAAAAATAGATCCAATGGTCAAAGTCATCTTATTAACAGGTTCTAATGAAGATCAAGATGAAATTAATGGTTTAAATTTAGATGTGAATGACTACATAAAAAAACCCGTTTCAATGGAGGTTCTCTTAAAAAGAATTGAGAAAGCAATCAGAGAAAACCGTCAGATAATTAAACAGGAATTGACGAGTGAATCTTCAGCTATTTTAGTTGATTTAAAACAAAGAAAAGTCTATCAAGAAGGGACTTTTATTGAAGTAACACTAAAAGAATACGAGTTATTAGTCTTCTTATTAGAAAATAAAAATGTTGTCTTAACAAGAGAAAAAATTATTCGAGAAGTTTGGCATATGAGTGAGAACTTTGTTGATTTACGGACGGTTGATACACATATCAAAAAAATTAGGGCAAAATTGAATCTATCTAATATTTATTCTATTCGAGGTGTTGGCTATGAATGGATTGAATGAGGTAGATCTAAAATTAGATAAAAGAAAAAAATGGCGGAAAAGTTTATATTTTATTGCGGTTATTTATTTTTTTGTCTTTTTAGGTATGATGACACTGATTCACTACTTGCCTAAGATTTATCAAGAGCTTGAGCAAGAGCATATTGTGAAAGTCAAAAAAGAAATTGATACGATTTTAGAAGAGACAAGTATTGAAAATATAGAAGCTTCATTGACCAAATTAAATCAGGATGAACAACTAGATTTAGTTGTTTTACTACCAGAAGAAACGGTTTTTTCTACTAGAAAAACAACAGACTTTGAAGTGTTAGCAGAAGCAATAAAGCCAGAAGCCTTAAGCTATCAAAGTGTTTATGAGAAAAAGACACCTTTAGGTGAAATGCTCATCTTTTTAGCGATTTACCATTTACCCGATCAACAATTTTTTGAAGTCATGATGCGTATTTTATTTATAGGCATCTTTATTTTAAGCGGCATCTTAATTGTGATGATTGTACTTGTTTTCAAAAATTTAATTCGACCAATCAATCGTTTAAAAGAAAATATTGCTAAGCTTAAAACCTATCATCTTTCAGAAGTTGAAACAGTGGAAACCAAAACAGAGTATGATGTACTTTCTGAGGAATTAAGTGAGTTTACAGATGATTTAAAAGGGAAAATAAATACGATTGATCAAAAGTATACAATGTTAGAAAGACAATTACAGGCTGGACAAGAAAAGGCTATCTATGAGAAACAATTATTAACCTCACTTGTTCATGACTTAAAGACACCTCTTAATATCTCCTTGCTAAACATAGAAAAATTAAAAGAAAATAAGTCGAGTCAAGCTGACATGGCGCAATATTTAACTGGATTGGAAGAAAATCAAACAAAATTAATGTTAGAAATCAATGATATGTTAAAGCTCATGTATACAGAATCAGCAGCTGAACAGCAGCAAAAAGTGCGGACAATTGACCTGATTAAAACAGTAAGAGATACAATCCGTTTATTTTTACCAGTATTTAAAGAAAAAAATATTCGTTATACCATTGATGTGGTCCAAACAATTGAAAGTACGATTACCCCTATTGAATTAAAACAACTACTGCATAATATGATTTCTAATGTTTGCCAGTATGCAGATAAAAATGGAGAATTTATCTTAACCATTTATGAGGAAAATCAGGCGCTCCATATTGAGGCCTATAATGACAAAATAGAAGTTGATTCAATTGATTTTGAACATGTATTTGACTTGTTTTATCATGTGGATAGTGTTGATTCAAAATTTGGTAGTGGGATTGGGATGTATACGATTAAAAATACAGTGGAGCATTTAAACGGTAGCTGTCATTTTTATCCAACAGAAAAAGGTGTCCTATTAAATCTGACAATGCCACTCATCACAAAGGATGATGATGCCTCATGAAAAAGAAGTTGATTGTTAGCTGTCTCCTTTTGATGCTATCTGTTTTGATCTTGCCCCAGCAGGTAAACGCAGAAGAGGTGATTTATTCATCTGAGCAGGAAGCAAAGGAAGAAAAATTTAAAGAATTAGTAGACAAAGGTGTCGCTGTGGGTACTTATCCGATTTATATTCGATTTCAACATTCTCAGCAAGTCATGGAGAAGCTCATTTATTTAACCTTAAAAGAAAAAAATACCATCATTCAGGGAAACATTGCGATTGATGTGCAAGATATTTCTGTCACTGAAGCAGAGGTTGCACAATTAAGCGAGGCTGAGTGGATTGCTCGAACACATGCCAAGGCTTGGTCAACAGTAAATCCACAAACGACATTCCCAATTAGAGTAGATAGCCAAAATGTCAAAAGCCAAGCTGGTCAATATACCTTACTTTTTTATACAGAAGAGAATGTCCAAACCAAGGCGGTTGTAACGGTTCAAAAAAAAGCAGTACCAAATGCTTATCAAAAAAATAAAGAGCAACCGGGCTATGAAAATTATTTACAGCAAAATAAAGTGGGCTGGCAATTATTTGAAAAATGGTATGGTCTATTTCTACAAATAGTTTTATTTCTGATGCTCGTTTTACCTTGTCTTCTTTTCATCCTACAATATTTGGCTACGAATAAGCTGGTCAAGAAAACCATTCAATCAATATTTGTTGCAACAGATAAAAAAATGGATTAGACCTATTCTAATCCATTTTTATTGTCTTGATGTTACATGCTTAAATGATTTATCTTGCTTGTTCACAAAAAACACAAAAGTTACGCAATAGAACTTTGTATTAAAAGTTGATTCTACCTAAAATGAAGTTGTTGATAGTGTTTTTGTTTTTTATGGATAGTATTTTATTTGGGCGAAGGAGAATTGAAATGAAGAAAATAACGAGAAAATTAATGTTTATCAGCTTAGTCCTGTTGATGATAATGAGTCAAACAAACTTAGTTGGTTATGCAATGATGACACAAACGAATGCTACAACAGAGAATGAAACAGAAACTGTAACAGAAAATACAGAAGAAGAAGCTGTAGTGGAGGAAGAGGAAGTAACTGAGCCAGAAGTAATTGAAGAATTACCTCAGGCAGAGACTTTAGAGTTACCTCAACAACCTCAATTACCGACTAAAGTAGAAGAAGAGGAACAAGAAAAAATAGCCCTCCCTAATGCTGATGAAAATACAGCAAGAATAGCTCCTTATAAGGCTGGATTTTTAATTTTTGATGGGAAAGATATCACAACAAATAAAGTGTTTGAATATAGAGGAGACGATTTATATTCAACAGCTAGAACACTAAGTGTGAATGCTCACTTTCCAACAGATACAGCAACTACAAATCGTAAAGTAGAAATTCAATTGAATAACCTTTTACAAATTAAAAATGCGCCAGGAATGGTAGCTGATACTGACAATCTCTGGAAATTTGATGCGAGTCAGTTAACAACTCAACTACAAGGTGTGGTGATTAATGCCACCTTTATTCCAGCAGAAAAAATCGCAGGTAAAAACACAGGTGCAGGAAAAATCATTTATGAATTTTCACCAGGAACAGAAAGTGCCATTCTTGACTTTAGTGTTTATCTCAATCCAACCTATGGATTAACTGAATCGGCTACAAGTTCATCTTTAAACCCAATTATTGTAACAGCAACTTATTATCAAGCTGGTACTGAGATTATCAGTGATACTGAAACGATTGAGGAAATTAAATTACAAGCACGTACTGGTATACATTCTCGTTGGTTAATAGGGAATTTTTCAAGATTTCAAAAGCCAGGTGAAATGGGTACATTAAAATTAGTAGGTTCCGGATATCTTAATACTGCGGCAAATGGTAATGAACTTGCACTGATCAAAGCAAGTACATATGTACTAAAAATAGATAAAAGAATTGAGCTTTTAGGCATTAAAGAAACGGTGGGAATAGGTTCAGCTGAGATTACCGCGATTGATTCAACTAGCGATTCTGACTATAATTTTGTTACAGTTGAGTTGAAAGAATATACAAATGGCGGTGCTTCACAAATCACATTTGACTATAAAATTCCAGATGATGCACAAGATGCAGCAGCATTTATTCCTATGCAAATAACAAGTGCATTTCCAGCTGAAATTACAACAGTGGACGATAAAATTTTTGAAACAAAAGAGCAGATTCTTGGGGCACCATCAGCTAAGATAACAATAGTTGCTACTGCACATGATGTGTTAAGCACAGATAAATATGGTGGACCACCTACATTAAGTTTTACTGAGTCACAAAAGATGGAAACAAACTTATTAGGTGGTTTTAGACTGTTTAGTAAAAGTCCAGATGCTATTAGTAATCAAACTGTACAACTTGACTTCAGTCAAGCTGCTTCAACAGTTGGCGTGACATTAGTTGTTATTCCACAAATCACAGATGTCCAAGTTCAAAATATTGAAGTGTTGTCAACAAAAGGCAATAAATATCAGTTACAAAGTACGGGAGCTACAAGTATTTCAGCCAAAGATCTAGGTATTCTTGATGAAGATGAATACATCGAAAATATGTCTTGGGATTATGTAGGAACTATTCCACCTAATTGGAATTCTACTTCTCTTACTTTACCGTTTAATAGTGTAAATAATATTCCTGTTAAATATTTTGGTAAATTGCTCCAAGTTCCTGCATCAAAAGAATATAAAGCTACTATTTCAGTTGTCCAAACTGAAAAAGGCTTAACTGATCCAAGTGCTGAAAAAACAACTGAAGTCATTAGAATTACAGAACCAGATAAATTTACTTATGCTAGTTCAAGTAATTTAAATACGACAAAAGTAAGTGGTACAACATTTGAAGCAAGAGCAAGCTTTAATTTTTATAATTATAAATACTCAGATTATTCTCCTCTTCGTGTAAAAGGATTTAATGTCTATTTGCGTGAAACAGAATATCTTAGTATTAATGAAGCTAAAATTAGCACTACATGGAAGGGTAAGACCTATAGTGTATCAGATGGTACTTTATTGGTAACAACGACAGTAGATAATACGGGTAGCAAAGTTTATAAATTATCGTTGCCAGATGTTACTTTAGGCTATGGGAATGATAAAGCTATACTATTTCCAGGTTTTGTAGTTAATTATGAAATAAAAATTAAAAATAGTGCACCAACGATTTCAATTAATACTAGCGACTTAGCTCAAATTGAAGCGTCAGATACCAATATTTTAGCATACGGTAGTGGCTCAGCATTTGCTTATCAAGGGAAAAATACTTTTGATGTAACAGGGAGTGGTAACACAAATCAACCATTAGGTGTTTTACCAAGCACTCAAGCATTCAATATCCAAGCACAAAAGGATTTTTCAGTAACAACAGCAGCTAATTTAAATAATGGCCCTTGGGTCAGCTATGATTATGATAGTAATAGCTCAATTATTGACTTAAACCCAAGTGGTGATGCGAAATACCAATTAACAGTTGCGAATAATTCAGGGACAACCATTAATGGCTATACAGCACTTGTTCCTATCCCAAAAGCTGGTGAAAAAACAGATTTAACGCCAGCAAGTCCTAGTGATTTTGATGCAAGTGTGCATATTCAAAAAGAAGCCTTTAATTGGACAGCTTCCTTGTTAAACCCAGTGACACCAACAGGTAGCTTAAGCTATCAAGTACTTTATGCAACAACTTATGAAACCGATAAAGATTCTGCTAATTTTAAACCATGGAATGCCATTACAAATAAAGAGGACATTCGAATGGTCAAAATTGTCACAAATGATGACATTACAGATGGTTTTAGTGAAGCAATTGACTTTAAGCTTTCCTTAACAGATCCGAATGCAGATACAAATGCAGGAAAAATAAATATTTATTCTGCTCGTGTCTATCGCTCAATTATGGGAACAGCAGGCTATAAGCCAAGTGAACCAATCGCAATTCGTTTACGCACAGGCGTCATTAAAGGACAAGCTTTTGATGATAGCAACCGTAATGGCTTAAAAGAAGCAACTGAAAAAGGACGAAATGGTGTTTCAGTTTTAGCCTATGAGGCAGGAACTACAAACCTCATTGAAACAACAACGACACAAAAAATCAATGGAATTGATGGTAGTTATGAATTCTTAGGTTTAGATAAAAATCAAAAAGTCGATATTGTCTTTATGAATCCAAATACAAATGGTTCAACACGTTTTTCACCTGTGACAACTGGTGGAAGTACAGCAACTGCTACAGCAGATTATAGTAAAGCAACAACTAGTGATTTAACACCAAGTGCAACGCAGTTTGATCAAGTTCATGTTGGTATCATTACACCAATTACCATGACATTTAATGCTGGAAAAGGAAGTACAGCACAACAAACAGTGAAGAAATATCCTGGTGAAACCCTTACAGATGAACCAGATGCTGTTTTGACTGGACATACCTTAAAAGGATGGTATGATCAAGCAACAAATGGTACAAAAGTAACTTTCCCTTATGCCGTTGGTACAAAAGATATGACGTTATATGCACAATATACAGTCAATGATTATACGTTAACCTTAGATAATGAAGGGGCTACAACAACAGAAACAGTTACCTTTGATACGTTAGCAACAGAACCAACAGCACCAACTAAAGAAGGCTATACCTTTACAGGTTGGTATGATGCAGTAACAGCCGGCAATAAATGGGACTTTGCAAGCAATAAAATGCCTGCTAAAGATGTCACTTTATATGCCCAATATACAGTTAATGATTATACGTTAACCTTAGACAATGAGGGTGTTACAACAGCACAAACAGTCACCTTTGATACACTAGCAACAGAACCAACAGCACCAACTAAAGAAGGCTATACTTTTACAGGTTGGTATGATGCAGCAACAGCCGGCAATAAGTGGGATTTTGCAAACAATAAAATGCCTGCTAAGGATGTCACTTTATATGCCCAATATACAGTTAATGATTATACGTTAACCTTAGATAATGAGGGTGTTACAACAGTACAAACAGTCACCTTTGATACACTAGCAACAGAACCAACAGCACCAACTAAAGAGGGCTATACCTTTATAGGTTGGTATGATGCAGCAACAGCTGGTAATAAATGGGACTTTTCAAGCAATAAAATGCCTGCTAAAGATGTCACTTTATATGCCCAATATACAGTTAATCATTATACAATTACCTTTAACAACCAAGGAACCATGACAACAGAAAGTGGAGCATTTGATCAGTTATTAACTGCACCGACTGAGCCAACAAAACCTGGTTATCATTTTACAGGTTGGAAAGAAATGGTAAGTGGTAAGCTTTGGAATTTTGCAGTTGATAAGGTTCCAGCTTCTGATATTACCCTTATTTCACAATTTGAAGCAGACAACCAAACCATTACATTCAATGTAAATGGTGGCGATGAAGCATCAAAACCAGCTGATATTGTCGCACCAACAGATAGTAAGATTGACTTAAATGGTCTTATCGCAACAAAACCAGGTTATCAATTTATAGGTTGGTTTGATAGTGATACGCAAGTCAGTGGAACCACCACGATGCCAGTAGGAGGCTTAGCTTTAACTGCTCATTGGACTGCAGAAAATCAAGTCGTGCATTTTGATACAAATGGTGGGACAGGCGTTTCATCAATTGTGGCACCAACAGATAGTACAATTGATTTAGCTGCACAAATGACAACTAGAGCAGGCTATACTTTTAAAGGCTGGTATGATGCAGATGACACCTTGGTAACAGGAAATTATCTTGTCCCAGCTGGTGGTATGACATTAACAGCTAAGTGGCATGCAGATGACCAAACCATTACCTTTGATATCAATGGTGGGGATACTGCTACAAAACCAGCAGATATGATTGCACCAACAGATACAATGATTCAACTCTCTGAAGTAGAAGATCCAACTAGATTTGGCTTTAAATTTGCTGGCTGGTTTGATGAGCAAGGAAATAAAATGAGTGATTCCTTTGCTATGCCAGCTGATGGTTTAGCTCTTAAAGCAGAGTGGATTGATTTAATCGCTACAGGTGTTTGGAAAATTGAAGCTGAAAATATTGAAATGACAGTGGATGAATTCTTAGCATTACAAGAAGATGGGGACTTAAATCAAGAAATTTTAACCCGCAGTCATGCAAAAGCTTGGGATGATGAAACAAATGAAGTCTTAACACCGTTAGCGGTTAATATCGGGAATTTCGAAAATCAAGCAGTTAAAGGCTCGTATCCTGTAACCATTTCTTATTCATTACCTAGCAAACGAACAAGAGCAGAGGAGACAGAAGAGCAAGTGAGTCAATTAGTTACTGAGATTCAATTGACATTGACTCAAACAGAAGAAACCACAGCAGTTGAGGATGCAACAGTAAATCCAACAGCTGATGATGCAGCAGAAACTAAAAAAACGGACGATCAAGCCTTACCTATGACAGGAAGTAAAAATCAACAAAATAGTCTAGTGATTGGGATGACCTTAATTGTGGCAGGAATTGGTTTCTTCTTATATGAAAGAAAAAAGAAAACAACTAGATAACAGAAAAAATCCCCCTACAAATGATTCAATTTGTAGGGGGATTTCTTATGCATTTTCAATGATATTTTTTAGTTCTTCATTTGTCATATGCTCATCAAAGATATGTTCATTTAAAATCACTGTTGGAACAAGGGTAATATTTGCAGCAAGAGCTTCTTGAATCACTTGCTCAGCTTCAGCTTGGTTATCTTGTTTAGTTAAGTGTAATTCATTTTCAGCGAAATCAGCCACTTGATCCAGCTCTAAATTGCCCCAAGTATCTTGTGTTTCATAAATTTTTTGAAGGGCTGTATAAGCGCCTGTAGCATCATGATAATCAAGATAGTGATGAAAGACATTTCCTCTTTGTAAAGAAGGCTTTTCTTTATCAAAAAACTTAATAATACGCTCCACTTTTCCAGCCTTTACATAAGTATCTAATAAATCCTTTGATTGCTCAAACCATTTGCGGCAAAAAGGGCATCTGACATTTACAAATTCAATGATTTTAACAGGTGCAGTTGCTTCGCCAATATGAAGTCCACCATTTGTTGTTACTTTAGTTCCATCAATTACACTAATATCCATCTTTTATATCCTCCTTCATTTTAGAAACATAAGACAAATCGAACGCTATTCGACTGTGAATCATTCGCTCTTCGCTATTATTATACGCTATTCTGACAATAAAAGAATCAAAATTGCTTAACAGGTTAAAAAATAAATAAAAAACCTTATCTGCCTACTTTAAGGTAGATAAGGTTTTATCAAACTTATTTCAAATTGTTATTCACCATAATTTCATCGATTAGCCCATATGCTTTTGCATCTTCAGCGCTCATGAAATTATCACGATCTGTATCTTTTTCAATCACTTCAATTGGTTGCCCAGTTCTTTCAGCAAGAATTCTATTTAAACGCTCACGAGTGTTTAAAATATGTTTTGCAGCAATTTCAATTTCAGTTGCTTGTCCTTGCGCACCACCAAGTGGTTGATGAATCATGATTTCTGAGTTAGGCAAAGCAAAACGTTTTCCCTTTGCGCCAGCTGTTAATAAGAAGCTTCCCATTGAAGCCGCCATTCCCATAGCAATAGTTTGCACATCAGCCTTAATGAAGTTCATGGTATCAAATATAGCCAATCCAGCCGAAACACTGCCTCCTGGTGAATTAATATAGATATAAATATCTTTTTCAGAATCTTGTGCATCTAGAAATAATAATTGTGCAATGACTGTGTTTGCCACATTATCATCAATTGGGCCACTTAGCATAATAATACGGTCTTTTAATAATCTTGAATAAATATCATAGGCACGTTCACCGCGAGATGATTGTTCAATAACTGTAGGTACTAAATTCATTTTTAATTTCCTCCTTAAACTGCTCTTTACTATTGTAACATGAGTTGCTTATCATGTCTTATGAAACTATCATACTCCAAAGGTCAAAATAGGTCAATTTTTTTATCTTCAAAAGCTTAAATTTATTGACAAAGTCTATTATACTAGAAAAAAAGTCCAATTGACTAGTGATACTTTTGAAGATGGAGAAAAAAATCGAGCGCTAGACTGAGACAATGAAAAAGGATTTAGGTTATCATTAGGATAGCTTCATTAAAGGGGGAAATTAAAAATGAAAAAAATAGGATGGCTAATAGCAATTGTTGTGATTGTGGTTGGTGGTTACTTCACTTATAAAATGCTGACTGAGGATGACTATTATACAAAAATTACCATTGTGGGTGAAAAAGAAATAAAGACAACTGATAGAGGGGAAAAAATTGTTGATTATTTATATGAGTTGCCAGGATTTAATAAAGATGGGAAAGAAAAAAAACTATCTTTTTATGGGAATAAAGAAGTCCCTTTAAGGGAAGAGGCCTACTTAAAGCTAAAAGTTAATGGTGGTAAAGGTGTGGTCTCATGGGAAGAGGTCCCAAAAAATGAAGTACCTGAAAAAGCCTTAAAAGAATTAGAATAAGAAGAAAACCAGCCATATCATCATGGCTGGTTTTCTTAGTCTTGATAGACTTCACCGATTTGTTTTGATAACGCTTTGATTTGATTGATAATTTCTAAACGTTCAGTTTTTGTTAAAGAACCTTTTAACTGTTTCTTTAGGGCGATAATCTGATCAACAATTTTTTTCTTCTCTTCAGAATAATGTTCTGAAGCACCAGTAGTAGCTGATGTAACACCATCTACTTCTTCATAGTCTGTTTCAAAATCAATATCGATATCATCTTCTGTTAAGTCTACAACTTGCTCATTTAACTTATCATTTTTTTTCTCTAATTCTTCAATTTTATTTTCTAAGTCTGCTACTTTGGGATTAGCATTACATCCGCTTAAAATAGCACTAGAAAGAATAAGTAAGCCAGCAATAGTAATCAAATGTTTCTTTTGGTTCATGATTGAATCCTCCTAAGTAAATCCATCTATAAAAAAATTATGTAGCCTTCTTATTACATCGATTGGCTCATACCTATCATAACATAATATTCTCAGTTTATTCAATGATTCTATTTGTAGCTAAAACTTTATGTGCTAGAACGATTTGCGTTATTTTTGATTTAAATACTTTACTTTTTATACCCCTATAGGTATAATTGCTTTTACCGAGGGGGGTATAAATGAAAAGGTTATTTATTCTACCAATTAGAGGTTATCAAAAATTTATCTCACCATTATTTCCACCAAGCTGTCGTTATGCGCCATCTTGTTCTCATTATGCAGTCAAAGCCATTGAAAAACATGGGGTAGTCAAAGGGAGTATCATGGGGATTTCTAGAATTATCAGATGTAATCCTTTTGTTAAGGGAGGAAATGATGCTGTACCAGATTATTTTACATTAAAAAAAGCAAAGGAAGGGGATTTAGATGATAAAAGTAACAGATCAAAATTTTAAAGCGTCAGTTAATGAAGGCTTAGTATTAGTTGATTTTTGGGCAGAATGGTGTGCACCTTGTCAAATGTTAGGAGCAGTTTTGCAGGAACTGGATACAGAAAAAACAACAGCTATTCAACTTGCGAAATTAAATATCGAAGAAAATCCACAAATGACGCATTACTTTAATGTGATGAGTATTCCAACAATGATTTTATTTAAAGATGGCAAACCAGTTGAAAAAATAGCGGGTTATCATCCAAAAGAAGTTTTGTCAGAATATCTAAAAAATAAAGCAGCTCAGCTAGCCTAAAAAAGTCAAGAAAGAGGGAATAAAATGTTTTTATTTAAAAAAATTCCGTCTATTTCTACCAATGAAATAGAACGTAAATTAGCAGAAAAGGTCACCATTATTGATGTGAGAGAACCACATGAATTTGTGAATGGTCACATTCCAGGAGCAAAAAATGTCCCTTTAAATAAAGTGAGAAATTATCAGCCAAAAGGAAAAATCTATGTCATTTGCCAGTCAGGAATGCGTAGTAAACGTGCCACAAAAGAATTGATTCAAAATGGCTTTGATGCAGTTAACATCAAAGGCGGTATGCTGCGCTATAGTGGGGCAACTAGAGGAGGAAAATACTAATGAAAATTGTGATTATTGGTGGAGTTGCTGGTGGCATGTCAGCAGCTACTCGTTTAAGAAGATTAAATGAAGAGGCAGAAATCATTGTTTTAGAGAAAGGTCCCTATGTTTCATTTGCTAATTGTGGCTTGCCATATTATGTAGCTGGTGAGATTGAAGAACGCTCAGATTTATTGGTACAAACACCAGAACAATTAAAAGCAAGATTTAAACTAGATGTGCGTCCAAATAGTGAAGCCACTAAAATTGATCCAGTTGCTAAAACCGTTGAGGTGCTGTCAAATGGTGAAACCTACACAGTAGCGTATGATCAGTTGTTGCTCTCTCCAGGAGCGAAACCATTCATTCCACCAATTGATGGGCTAGCAGCTGCAAAAAATGTCTTTACCTTGAGAAATGTTCCAGATGTTGATCAAATCATGCAATTTGTGACAAAAGAAGCGCCTAAAAAGGCAATGGTAATCGGTGCAGGCTTTATTGGCTTAGAAATGGCTGAAAGCTTAGCGCATAGAGGTATTGCAGTGACTGTTGTGGAAAAGGCCCCCCATGTCTTGCCAACTTTAGATGAAGAGATGGCTGCTTATATTACAAAAGAACTCAAAAGAAATCAAGTAGAAGTTATTACAGGGGTTTCAGCAACAGCAATTGAAGATGCAGGGAAAACGGTTGTCTTAGAAAACGGACAACATATTGATACAGATTTTATTTTATTATCAGTAGGTGTCCAACCAGAAAATAGTCTTGCGATAGATGCAGGGATTCAAACCGGTTTAAGAGGTGGAATCATGGTTGATGAGCGCTATGAAACAAGTGTAAAGGATATCTATGCTGTTGGAGATGCAATCTTAGTGAAGCAGTTTAGCACACAACAAGATACTTTAATCTCTCTCGCTTCTCCTGCAAACCGCCAAGGACGTCAAGTAGCGGATGTTTTATCAGGCTTAGCAAGAAAAAATCTAGGCAGCTTAGGAACGGCTATTGTCAGAGTTTTTAATAAAACCATCGCTTCAACCGGCTTAAATGAACGCCAATTACAATTAGAAGGCACAAACTATCAAGTCGTACATGTTCAAGGGAAAAATCATGCAGGATACTATCCAAATGCTACAATGATTGTGTTAAAATTAATTTTTAATCCTAAAACAGGAGAAATTTATGGTGCTCAAGCAGTAGGTGAAGAAGGCGTTGATAAAAGAATCGATAGCATTGCAACAGCAATCAAAGGAAGATTAACCGTGCAAGATTTGCCTGAATTAGAATTTACTTATGCACCTCCTTTTGGTTCAGCTAAAGATCCAGTGAATATGGCAGGGTATGCAGCCTTAAATCTGATGGAAGGCATTTCTGAAAGTATTCAATGGCATGAACTGAATCAATATTTAGTGAATGGTGCATTTTTATTAGATGTGCGCAATCCTGGCGAGGTAGCAAATGGTCGCTTTGAAAAAGCCATGAATATTCCCTTAGATAGCTTACGTGAGCGGATGGCAGAGGTACCAAAAAATCAAACCATTATTGTGAGCTGTCAAAGTGGCTTAAGAAGCTATTTAGCAGAGCGGATGTTAAAGCAAAATGGCTATCAAGTAAAAAATTTAGATGGTGCTTTTAGCTTATATGAAACAGTGAGACCCGAGGAGGTAATGTAAAGAATGTATCAAACAATCTCAATGCCAGAATTTGAACAATTAGTTAAAAATGAAAAGCTTGCAATTTTAGATGTGAGAGAGCAAAATGAATATGAAATGGGACATATCGAAGGGGTACAATTCATCCCTTTAAATACCATACCTACTAATTTAGCCGCATTAAATAAGGAGCAAGCCTATTATGTCGTTTGCCACTCAGGGATGCGTTCAGCTTCTGCCTGTAATTTTCTTGCAGAGCAAGGCTATCAAGTAACCAATGTCATGGGAGGCATGTCCTCTTGGAGAGGAGAAACCGTTTATGGAATGTAATCAAAAAATACGCAATCGTTTAAAACGTTCAGAAGGTCAAATGCGTGGTATTTTAAAAATGATGGAGGAAGGCAAAGACTGTCAGGATATTATTATACAGTTATCTGCTGTTCGTTCTAGTATTGATAAAGTGATGGGCTTGATGGTTGCAGAAAATCTATTACAAACAGCTGAATATGCAACTGGAACAGATGAAGAAAGAGATCAAGCAGTGAGTGAAGCTGTAAATTTAGTTGTGAAAACAATGTAAGGAAACATGTGGTAAGAGCAGAAGGAATTCTGACTTACCACATGTTTTTTGCTAAGAACTCAGTCGCCATTTTGAAAAAAGCAATAGCTGTCTTTTCAGCATGTTAACCTTGATGTCCACCAACTAATTTGGTTCGTTCAATGGCAGTGGCACCATGCATTAAGCTGTTTGCTTTCACAATAGAAGGATAACCAAACCGATGTCTAATTAAATCGATTGTTTGATCAATGGCTTCTGTTGTTTTGACACTTTCAATATCCTCAAAAAGATTTAACTGAAAGGTTTCTTTTTCTTTTAAGTGGGCACAAGAAACAAAAATACTTCTCACAGCTTCTCCTTGATATTTTGCTCTAAAAAGGTCAATGAAAGTAGCAACAATTTCTTTTGAGTGGTCTGTAGGATTGATTTTTCGTTGTATTTGAAAACCTTTCGTTGTTGCATATTTACTTAAACCAATAGATAGTGAGAGCACACCTGCTTCTAAGTGATGGGTGCGTAGCCTTGCAGCTAATTGATCTGCCATTTCTCTGATGACAATCTCTATTTCATATTGTTTAGTATAGTCCTGCTTTAGTATTTGGCTTTTACAGAAATTTCTTTCTTGGGGAATATGACGTTCTGATAGCCTTGTAAAATCAATTCCATGGGCATGATAAAAAAGCTGCTCTCCAATAATCCCGAATGTTTTTTTTAATTTGCTGATATCTGTTTGTGCAAGCTGATAAATGGTATGAATCCCAATTTTTTCTAAAGAATTTGCTGTCCGATAACCAATACCCCAAAAATCAGTAAGCTTGGGAATTTTCCAAATCGTTTCAGGAATGGTTTCATAACGCCAACTAGCCATGCCATTTACTGCATCTTTTGCTGCATTATCCAAAGCTAGCTTTGATAAAAGAGGATTATCCCCAATCCCAATCGTAACCACTAATTTGAGCTTTTGCCAAATCTCTAACTGAATTTTTCTAGCAATCTCTTCAGTGGTACCAAATAATTGATGAGAAGCCGTTACATCAAGAAAACCCTCATCAATTGAATAAGGATACCAATCCTCATCTGCAACATACTTTCTAAAAATCTCTTGAATAAGCGCATTGACTTTAAGGTATAAGCTCATGCGAGGCGCAACAATCTGAATGGGGCTATTTTTAGGAATCTCAAAGCGTCTAGAACCGGTTTTGATGCCATATTCTTGTTTGACACGGGGAGCGGCTGCCAGAACAAGTCCACCGCTACTTTCTTGATTACTCATCACAACAATATAGGAATCTAAAGGATGAATGCCTCTCTTAACAGATTCAACAGATGCAAAGAAACTTTTTACATCAATACATAAAATATCTCTTTTAGGTAATTGCCTATAGTCAAAATAAATCATTGAAACCACTTCAAATGCTTGAGAGGTTCAATATGACGAAGTAAATCTATTGCAAGAGATTCAACTGAATGCTGTGTTTGAATAAAAATGATGTCATCAGAAAATCCAAGTAGTTTACCTGTTATGATAGAAAGATTCTTGTCTAGATTGGCTTCATTGACCTGGAAAATAGCTGATTCTTGTGTTTTCCAAAGTAGTTCAAGGTGCTTTGCAATGTCTATTTCAGATTGCTGTTCCTTTTTTACCTGATGCGCTAATTGTTGTTCATTAGTTAAAAATTGTTGTAGCTCTTCATTGTGTTCAGATAAAAAGAAGCCTTGATATTTCATCATCCTCCTATCTCTTTTTTTATAATCCTCTAAGGCTGTGCGGTCATAGTTGTAAAGGTCTTTACTCATATTTGCTCACCTCATATATCATTTGATTACACTATAGAACGTTTGTTCTTTTTTGTCAATCATTATTTAGTGAAAAGAAGTGGTAAGTAATGGTAAAGCTGATGTTGCTTAGGCTAGACTGAAATATTTGTGCTTTGAGATTAGAAAAAACCATATCCTTCAGACATGGTTTTAAGATAATGTAAGATAAATGGGTTCATACTCATAAGCTTGTAAGAACCGTTTAAAGTCAGAAAACTGAATCATTAAAGTGGTTGTATTGATATTAGGATGAACACCAATTGTATCTGAATGATCAATTGCACGGTCAATCACAACTTTAATGAGGTGCTCTTCATCATAAGTCAGTGCCAGCGGATTAAGCATCCCTGATTGTAAACCTAATAACATTCGAAGTTCATCGGAAGAGGCAAATGAAAGTCGATTAACCCCTAATTCTTCTGCTAATTTTTTTAAATCAACTTGTTTTTCTTCATGAATCAATACAAGATAATACTGCTTGCCTTTTTTTGCTTTGAGTAATAAGTTTTTTACTTGTGGTCCAGGCAATTCTACCTCATATTCTTTCACTGAAAAGATGGGTTCGTGATCTACACGATGATAGGGAATAGTCAATTCACTTAGTACTTGATACGCTTTTTCTTCAGTTGCTTGTTTCAAAAAAAATCCCTCCTTTTTCTTAGATTATAGCATCTAATAAAAGGTTTTTAAACATTATTTATAAGGATAAAATAAGTAAATAAGGCCTAGTGCAATGATGGTAATTGGTAGTCCAATACAAATGAATGTTTTGGTTTTTCCGCCCCAAGCATTTTTTCCTGAAATGGCTCTAAAGCGAAAGCTTAAGGTAGCTAGCGCAAGAAAGGCAATTCCGATAATAAATAAAATAATGGTGCTTGTAAATAATAAATGTGCATCCATGTTAAATCACCTCCATAAAGAAAGCTTAGAACAAATGAGTTAAATCTTAAAGGGAAGTAGCTTACAATCAGCTTACAAAATTGTTAGATGGAAAGATGTTTCACTCTCTTTTATGACTAGTGGAAAAGTTTTTTTGTGATTTAAATAAACCATTTATTATGATTTTAGCGTGATTTAAATATTTTGAAATAGTTATTTCGTTCAGCTGATGGGAGAAAATCATATAACCGTTTCATTTAGACTATTTCTTTTTAATGAATATTTTATCAGTTTAATCCACTCACTCTATCTTTCAATTATTTAGATTAATAGAAGGACAATTGCTGAAAAGTATAGATTTCTTTTTGCTTTTTTGTTATATTAAAATAGGTAAAAGAAAAGGGGAGGGAATTTATGGGTGATAAAATCAAAAAGATGATATATTTACTAATTGCTTTCATTGGAATAGGTGGCTTATTTAACAGTCAAGAAGTATTGGCAGATTATATAGGAGATATACCAGAAGTAAGTAGCCGTAGTCGAGTCAATTTAGTTCCAGATGTTGAATTAACAAAGCAGTTGAATCAATGGGGAAAATCAAAGGTTAGTTTTTGGCCAACATACATAGACATCACACAAGAAAAATTTGATTTACTCAATCAATATGAGGGACCAGCTAGTATTTTCATTAACTTGGATGATACGCCAACAAAAACTCTAGAAGGTCTTCAATATTTACAACCAAAAACAGGGGTATACCTCATCATTCGTGGAACCGAGATAGAAGATATTAGCCTGCTTGAACAAGTTGGAAATTTAACTGTATTGAGCTTAACAAAGCCAAATTTATCAGGAAATGAATTAGCTGCTATTAGTCAATTGAATCAATTAGAAATGTTAGAAATTGAAACGGAATCTAATTTAGAGTTAAATATGTTGGCTAATATGTCTCATTTAAATGAATTGAAAATATCTGGTTCAAATCAAAGGATTGGATTAACACCACCAACTATTTCTTTTACTCTTCCAAATATTCAAACAGTTAGCATTATCCATACAAACTTGTCAGATGCTTCAGTTTTCTCAACACATATGAATAACGTCCAACAATTAGTATTAGCTTCTTTACCACTTACTGATATTGATTCTTTTGTTCGACTGCCTCAACTCAACGAGCTATTTTTATTTGATACATTTGTTAGCTCTTATCCAGAAGAATTAACACCTTTGATGCAATGGGGGTCTGGTGGCGTACCAAGTGGAAACAATTGGTATGAAGGAGAGGATCAAAATAAATTAGGCGCTATTGAAACGAAAGAGATACTAAAGAATGAAACATTAGAAGTGACTGTTCCTTTAACGATTTCTGATAACTCATTATTTATTGGGTTTATGACATACATGGGGATGGATTTATTAACAAATTCAGAGTTATTTCAAGCTGAAATAACTAGTTCAAATCCAGAGGTTGTTTCTGTTAATCCAACAAGTACAGCTAAACAATTATCTTTACTCAGTCATAATCGTGTAGGGACAGCAGTTATTACTTATAAATTACCTTCAAATAACCAACTATCATTTGAAGTAACCGTTAAGAGTAATAATCCACCACCAGTTGTTCAAGGTAAAGCTGTTTATTATGAGCGAAATGTCCAAAAAACAGAAGCAGACTATTTAGAAGATGCTAAAATTGTATCAGATAGAGAAGCAACGATAACAACTGATTTTGAGCAGGTAGTAAAGCTAGATCAAGAGGGGGATTATATAGTGACAGTTTATGCAACAGATGAAGATGGTGTTGCATCGCAAAAGCTTCAATTAACTGTGACTGTTGGTCCTGAAAATGTGGAGCTAGAACCAATTTTACCTGATTTAGATAAACCAAGTACACCTAATCAACCAAATCAAGATACAGCCTCAAACAATCTTGTAGGACAAAAAGATGATAAGGAAATATTAGCTAAAACAGAGGCGCAAATAAATGATAACAAAGGATTGGCTGAAACAACCAATCAAGAAAGTCGTGGAAAAGTATTACCTAAAACATCAAGTCAAGATAGTCCCTCTTTCTTTTTTTTAGGAAGTTTACTGATTATTGTTAGTGTTGTCTTTATGAGGGGAAAACGCGTTTCAGTAAAATAGCTTTAATATAGAATAGAAGAAAGACAAAGCACAATGATCTGCATTTGTCTTTCTTTTTTATTTTGCTAGTAACCATTCATACAATTGGTCATTGCAATCATAGAAGGAGCCATTTTGACAATGAAGGTCTGTTGAATAATTTTCTTTATCAAAAAGAATCAGCTTCTTATTTTTAGCTGGAATGGCTTGATGAAAATAAAGACCTAAATGATAATCATAGTAGTTATCATTTTTTGCAACGAAGGTTAAACAGTCTGTGTGAAGCTGTGATAAGGCAATTTCTTCATTAAAATCACGACACTTCTGAATTAAATCATTTAACGAGGTAGCTGCAAAAGTCCATTTAGCATGTTCGACTTGCCAATTTAAAAACTTTTTATGAGCGATATAAGTAGAAGCTATTTTTTCTAACCAAGTCGGAAATTGTGTGTCTAAGTAGCGATGTAAAAAAAACGGCAATGATTTTTTAAAGGAAGCAATCATTGAGGGGAAATAATTATATAAAACAATGCGATCAAATAATGAAGCATCTAAGCTGGCCGCTCTAGCGGTTAATAGTCCACCTAAAGAAATGCCAATACCAATTTTGGGCATTCGTAGTTGGTAATGATGCTGATAAAAATCAATCACTTCTTTGACTACAAGCTGCCAATTTTTTTCAAAGGATAATTGATGATAACGAATCATATCAGATTGACCGGGACCTTCATAAAGAACGACATCATAGCCATTGTTTAAGGCAGGAATCGCACTTGTGAAATAAAGCTCTTCTAGTAAGGCATCAAAGCCGCCACACACAAAGAATGTTCCTTTGCTTTGTTTGTGCGTTTTAAAATAGAGTGTGCGCAGTGGTGTTTCTTGGTATTGAATAGTATGTGCTGAATATTGGACATTAGTGAGTGCCAAAGCTTGATAAAATAACGAAACTGATTTTTGATACATCTCTAATTTTGCAGTATCAGAGGGGTCAAGAAAGAATTCTGCTGCTTGATAATAGCGACTAGCACGCATCAAAGCATTGGCTTTATTGGTTGTTGAAAGAAAACCCTGTGCGCGATTTTCAAGCTTTTGTGCAAAGTTTTTCCATTCCAGATGCCAAGACTGATAATGGCCATCCTTAATTTTTTCCGTAACAGCAGCGACTTCTGCAAAATCAGAACCGCCACTTGGCGCAATCCACATTAAACGAGTGGCTTCGAATTCAAATTCAAAAGTTTTAAAAAAGTGTGATGTCATATATTTTCCCTACTTTCTTTCGTGGTATAATCAGTATAAAGAAAGAATTCATTTGAAAAAAGGAGTTACCTTGAGGTATGACAAATAATGATTGTAGTCAAAATCAGCATTTAAGAGCAATAGCCACACCCTTACTAGGAAAATGGGTCCCTTTTATTTTGCTTCATTTAGCAAAAGATGCCAGTAGCTTTGCCCAATTAGAGCGGGCAATTGAAGGGATTTCCAGGAAGGTATTAACAGAAAACTTAAACCATTTACAAGCATCTGGATTGATTATTAAGTATGGAGAAGCATCGACAGGTTTTCCAGTGAGCTATGAAGTAACTAGCTTAGGTCAAGGCTATGTAAAGGTGTTAAATGAAGCGAAAAATTGGCTTATCATGAATCAAGAGGCGCTACTTCAAGGTCGGGAAAATCCAAATAATAGCAGGTGAAGGGATGGAAAAAATGAAAACACATGAAGATTATTTAATGCGTTGTATTGAAATTTCTAAAGAGGCAAGGGAACATGGGAATACGCCTTTTGGTGCACTTTTAATTGATGAAAAAGGGACCATTCTTTTAGAACAAGAGAATATTGAAATAACAGAGAAAATTTGTACCGGTCATGCTGAGACTTCTTTGGCAGCGAAAGCTTCACATTTATATGAAAAAGATTTTTTAGCGAAATGTACACTTTATACAACTGCAGAACCATGTGCGATGTGCACAGGAACAATTTATTGGAGCAATATTGGAAAAATAGTCTTTGCTATGACTGAAAAACGTTTGTTGGCGTTAACAGGTTCCAATGATCAAAACCCAACATTTGATTTACCAAGTAAAGAAATTATTGCACGTGGTCAAAAAAATATTGAAATCATTGGACCTTTTCCTCATTTGGAAGTCCAAGCTGCTAAAGTACATGAGGGGTATTGGGACTAGTGTTAGTAAATAAAAACAGACCTTAGAAAAATTTATTCTAAGGTCTGTTTTATTGAGAAAATAATTGGCATATTTCATTTCTAATGCCCCCCGAGGGAATCGAACCCCCATTTTAAGAACCGGAATCTTACGTGATATCCATTACACTAGGGGGACAGTTGTTGCACCACGCACTATTTTATATGAAATCATAGCAGATGACAAGAGTAAATTCCTTAAATCGTTTGTTCATCTACTAGATAATGGTTATGATTCTAGCTAAATTATGATATGATAGAGAAGAAGAATGCACAAAAATTTCACAAGATAGATAGTTGGAAAACATGGTTGAAAAGGGGAAATCAGATGAATTTTGAACAACGATTTACACAACAACAAAAGCAAGTTCAAAAATTAGCGATGACACAACAATTGCAGCAATCTATTCAAATGCTACAATTCAATGTTGAAGAATTGACGAGCTTTCTAGAGCAGCGCGCCTTAGAAAATCCTTTAATTGAAGTAAGTGTTGATCGAGATGATACTGCTGATTTGGATTTGTATAGAAGTAAACCCTCTTCGATTTCAAGGGATGATGATCAAGAAAATAATTATATGAATCAAGTGCCAGATAATAAAATTTCACTATTTGAATATTTATTAGAGCAAGTTCATATGATGCGTGAAACTTACTTAAGAGAACTGATGCTTTTTTTATTAGAATATATTGATAAGAATGGTTATTTAAATATTACCTTAGAGGAAGCAGGAGCAATTACGAATGCAACAGAAATTCAGTTGCTAGATGCCTTAACTTTATTACAACAATTAGATCCAGCAGGGGTGGGTGCACGAGATTTAAGAGAATGTTTGATGCTACAGGTTGAACGAGATGACCTTGCACCCAATATGGCCTATTTAATTCTAGAAGAGCGTTTTGAAGAGTTTGCTGAGAAAAAATGGAAAAAGATTGCAAAAGACTTTGATATCACCTTATCAGAAATACAAGAGGTCTGGGATTTCGTTCAAACCCTAACACCAGCCCCAGGAGCCATCTATGAAGGAATGCCAGAACAATATATTAAACCAGATATTGTCGTGAGAGTTGAAGAGAACAAGTTAAAGGTATTGTCTGCTAAAACAGGCTTGCCAGTGCTCCATTTTCAAAATGACTACTATCAAGAGATGCAACAATTCAAAGAAAAAGATGTTCAGAAATTTATGAAAGAAAAATTTAGCGAATATGAGTGGTTAAAACGCAGCGTGGCACAGCGTGGAGAAACCATTGTTAAGGTTGGAACAGCAATTGTCTCTGCCCAAAAAGATTTCTTTTTGAAACCAAATCATCCAATCAAACCACTTACCTTAAAAGAAATTGCTGAAGAATTATTGATTCATGAATCAACCGTCAGTAGGTCAGTGAATGGCAAATATTTAGAAACGAGCTTTGGTATTTTTGAATTAAAAACTTTCTTTACTAGTGCTTTGGTGTCCTCTAATAATGAGTCTGGAGAAGATGCTTCAGGAGCAGATGTGAAACGTAAGTTGACTGATTTTGTTAAAAATGAAGATAAAGCGAAACCTTTATCAGATCAAAAAATAGTGGAGATGCTCGCAGAGGAAGGGATTGAAGTTTCGAGAAGAACGATTGCTAAATACCGTGATGCGCTAAATATTCCTTCTTCGACCAAGCGTAAACGATTTTAATAAAAATAAAAGTTTGTGAAAAAAGATGCTAAATCATTCGTTGGTTTTGCATCTTTTTCTTTAATGAAAGAAGCATTCGTTTGTTCGTAAATACACAAAGAATGAAATAATGAAGCTATTTATTAGATGGAATGAATGACTTTAAAAAATATAACTCTTTATGGTTGAAAGATAAGTTTGAAACTGTTAAAATGATTGTGTAAGATAAATGTGGCTGGTTGAAGTCACAGAGACATCACAACATTAATGTATATTTTATACTGCTTGTTGCCAGTTGTCTCGTGTTTTTTTAAGCAATAAGGGTCGTTAAACGACTAACGTGGTCATAAATAGACCCACTAAAGAAATGAGGATGCGCGATGCAAGATATGTTGTCTATCATTGAAAAAGTGGCGCCAGATTTCATTGAAACATTACATGGTAGATATCGAATCATGCGCAATATCTATTTAATGGGACCAGTTGGAAGACGCTTACTGGCAGAGAAACTTGGTTTAACCGAGCGAACTTTGCGAACAGAGGCGGACTTTCTAAAAGCACAAGGGTTGCTTACTACCTCAAAAATTGGCATGGAACTAACGAAATCTGGTTTAGCATTGTATCGTGAACTAGATGAAGTGATGGGACAGTTGCTTGGTATGCGAGAAAAAGAAAAACAACTCGCTGCGCATTTTCAAATTGAGCATTGTACCATTGCATCAGGTGATAGTGATATCACTGCAAAGGTTTCAGAAGATTTTGGGCGAAGTGCAACAGAAACATTAAGTTTCTTACTTCCTAAAGGGGAAAATATCATCGCTGTAATGGGTGGGACTACAATGGCTCATTTAGCAGAAATGTTAACACCCACTTTATCAGAAGAAAGAAAACTCATATTTGTCCCTGCAAGAGGTGGAATAGGAGAATCCATTGAGATTCAAGCCAATGCCATTTGTGCAAAAATGGCGCAGCATACTCATGGCGAGCATCGTGTGTTATATGTGCCAGAGCATGTGAGCATGGAAACCTATGCAAGCTTACTACAGGAGCCTGCCGTTCGAGATATTTTAGAAATGGTAGAGCAGTCAAACGCAGTTTTACACAGTATAGGCGTCGCAACCCATATGGCAGAGCGTAGAAATATGTCTGCAGAGGTTCTTTCTTTACTAAAAGAGAAAGAAGCAGTTGGCGAAGCATTTGGTTACTTCTTTAATGAACAAGGCGAAGTGGTTTATAAAATACCACGCATTGGCTTGCAATTAAAGGATTTAGCAAAGACTCCATGTGTGCTAGCAGTTGCTGGTGGACATTCTAAAGCTAAAGCCATTGAGTCCTATATGAAAAATGCTCCCAAACAAACGTGGCTAATCACGGATGAAGGAGCAGCAAACGAGATTTTAAAAGGGGAAACCTTTTGAAATAAATATACTTTTCAAGATTCCTAAAGGAGGAAATTTGTAATGACAGTTAAAGTAGGTATTAACGGTTTTGGACGTATTGGACGTTTAGCTTTCCGTCGTATTCAAGCAGTAGAGGGTATTGAAGTAGTAGCAATCAATGATTTAACAGATGCTAAAATGTTAGCACACTTGTTAAAATATGATACAACACAAGGACGTTTTGATGGTACTGTTGAAGTTCATGAAGGTTCTTTCAACGTAAACGGTAAAGAAGTTAAAGTTTTAGCTAACCGTAACCCAGAAGAATTACCATGGGGCGAACTAGGTGTAGATATCGTTCTTGAATGTACTGGTTTCTTTACAACTCAAGAAAAAGCTGAATTACACTTAAAAGCTGGCGCTAAACGTGTTGTTATCTCTGCTCCTGCATCAGGTGACATGAAAACAGTCGTTTACAATGTAAACCATGATATTTTAGATGGTTCTGAAACAGTTATCTCAGGTGCTTCATGTACAACTAACTGTCTAGCTCCAATGGCACAAGTATTAGAAGAAAAATTTGGTGTTATTGAAGGTCTTATGACTACAATCCATGCTTACACAGGTGACCAAATGACTCTTGATGGTCCTCACCCAGGTGGAGATTTCCGTCGTGCACGTGCTGCTGCAGAAAACATCGTTCCTAACACAACTGGTGCTGCTAAAGCAATCGGTTTAGTATTACCTTCATTACAAGGTAAATTAGACGGAGCTGCTCAACGTGTTCCTGTTGCAACTGGTTCATTAACTGAATTAGTAACTATTTTAGATAAAACAGTTACTGTTGAAGAAGTAAATGCTGCAATGAAAGCTGCTGCAAACGAATCATTCGGTTACAATACTGATGCAATCGTTTCTTCAGATATCGTTGGTATGACTTTCGGTTCATTATTTGACGAAACTCAAACTAAAGTAATGACAGTTGGCGACAAACAATTAGTGAAAACTGTTGCTTGGTATGATAACGAAATGTCATACACTGCACAATTAATCCGTACTTTAGAATACTTTGCAAAATTAGGTTAATTCTTAATTTCTAAAAGAGTCTAGATAGTTTAGTATAGGCGGGGAGGCATCGCGCCTCCTTGCCTATCTTTGTTTTTAAAAGCAAACCATTTAGGAATCACAAACGAAGAGGAGACAAATAACATGGCTAAAAAAAGCGTAACAGATTTAGTATTAAATCATAAAAAAGTATTAGTACGTGCTGACTTTAACGTGCCAATGAAAGACGGCGTGATTACAAACGACAATCGTATTGTTGCAGCATTACCTACTATTGAATATATTACCTCACAAAATGGTAAAGTGATTCTTTTCTCTCACTTAGGTAAAGTGAAAACAGAAGAAGACAAAGCGGGCAAATCTTTACGTCCAGTTGCTGAACGTTTAAGTGAATTACTTGGCAAACCAGTAACTTTTGTACCAGTAACTCGTGGTAAAGAATTAGAAGATGCCATTGCAGCAATGAAAGATGGCGATGTAGTTGTATTTGAAAACACTCGTTTTGAAGATATTGATGGCAAAAAAGAAAGTGGTAATGATTCTGAATTAGGCAAATACTGGGCTTCACTTGGCGATGTATTTGTTAATGATGCATTTGGAACAGCTCACCGTGCCCATGCTTCAAACGTTGGGGTGGCAACAAATATTGAATCAGCAGCAGGCTTCCTAATGGAAAAAGAAATCAAATTTATCGGTGGCGTTGTAGAAAATCCAGAACGCCCATTAGTTGCTATCTTAGGTGGCGCTAAAGTATCTGATAAAATTGGTGTCATTGAAAACTTATTAAAAGTTGCAGATAAAGTTCTTGTTGGTGGTGGAATGACTTATACATTCTTCGCAGCACAAGGAAGAGAAATTGGTAGTTCATTAGTTGAAACAGACAAAATTGATTTAGCTAAATCTTTATTAGAAAAAGCAAACGGCAAATTAATTTTACCTGTTGATTCAGTTTGTGTGAAAGAATTCAGCAATGACTTACCAACTGAAATCCATACAACAATTCCAGCAGATATGATGAGCCTTGATGTAGGTCCAGCAACTGTTGAATTATTTACAAAAGAATTACAAGGTGCCAAAACAGTGATTTGGAATGGCCCAATGGGTGTCTTTGAAATGAGCAACTTTGCTAAAGGTACAATTGGTGTATGTGAAGCGATTGCGAACTTAAAAGATGCAACAACAATTATTGGTGGAGGCGATTCAGCAGCAGCAGCAATGCAATTAGGGTTTGCTGACAAATTCACTCATATCTCAACAGGTGGCGGTGCTTCACTAGAATATCTAGAAGGCAAAGTATTACCTGGTGTGGCTTCGATTTCAGATCAAGCATAATGCCAATGTAGTTAAAATATGAATTTAGAGGAGCAAATTAATTATGCGTAAACCAATTATTGCAGGAAACTGGAAAATGAATAAAACTGCGAGTGAAGCAAAAGCTTTTGCAGAAGCAGTTAAAAATAACATTCCTTCAAATACTCAAGTAGATTCAGTTATTGGGTCACCAGCATTATTCTTACAAGAATTAATGGCAAGTTCAAAAGGAACAGAATTAAAAATTGCAGCTCAAAACTGCTACTCAGAAAATGCAGGTGCCTTCACAGGTGAAACTTCACCAGCAGCTTTAGCTGATTTAGGCGTACAATATGTGATTATTGGTCACTCAGAGCGTCGTGAATATTTCCATGAATCAGATGCTGACATTAATAAAAAAGCACATGCTATTTTTGCAAATGGTATGACACCAATTTTCTGTTGTGGTGAAACATTAGAAACTTATGAAGCAGGACAAACTGCTGAATGGATTGAAAATCAAATTACTGCAGGACTTGTTGGTTTATCAAATGAACAAGTTGCTTCAATGGTCATTGCATATGAACCAATTTGGGCAATTGGTACTGGTAAATCTGCAGATGCTACAATTGCAGATGAAATCTGTGGTGTTGTTCGTAATACGGTTGCAAAATTATACGGTAAAGAAGTTTCTGATCGTGTACGTATTCAATATGGTGGTTCTGTTAAACCAGAAAACATTGCAGAATACATGGCTAAAGAAAATGTTGATGGTGCATTAGTTGGAGGCGCAAGCTTAGAGCCTGCTTCATTCTTAGCCTTATTAGAAGGTGTGAAATAATGAGTAAATCTCCAGTAGCAATCATCATTCTTGATGGTTTCGGTTTACGTGACGAAACTGTAGGGAATGCTGTTGCATTAGCAAATAAACCAAATTTTGACCGTTATTGGGCAGAATTCCCACATGGTCAGCTAAAAGCTGCTGGCTTAGATGTAGGTCTTCCAGAAGGTCAAATGGGTAATTCTGAAGTAGGTCATACCAACATTGGTGCTGGCCGTATCGTTTACCAAAGTTTAACGCGTATTGATAAAGCCATTACTGACGGTGAATTCCAAGAGAATGAAGCCATCAACAATGCGTTTCATCATACAAAAGAAAATAACTCAAGCTTGCATTTGTTTGGTTTATTATCTGATGGTGGTGTGCATAGTCATATCAAGCATTTGATTTCATTAATCGAAACAGCAAAAGCAAAAGGTGTAAAGAATGTTTATGTTCATGCTTTCTTAGATGGCCGTGACGTTGCACCTGATTCAGCTAAAGGTTATATCGAGACATTACAAAAAGCAATGAATGACTTAAGCTATGGCGAAATTGCAACTGTTTCAGGTCGTTTCTATGCAATGGATCGCGACAAACGTTGGGAACGTGTAGAACAAGCCTATAACGCAATTGCACACGGAACTGGTAAAATGTTCGATTCAGCAGAAGCAGTGATTGAAGATTCATATGCAGCAAGCAAAATGGATGAATTCGTTGTACCTGCAGTCATTGGTAACGATGGCAAACCTGTTGGGAAAATTGAAGACAATGATGCAGTCATCTTCTTCAACTTCCGTCCGGACCGTGCCATTCAATTATCAAATGCTTTCACAGATAAAGAATGGACATTCTTTGACCGCGGTGCTCGTGCTGAAAATGTAAAATTTGTCACAATGACACTTTACAATCCAAGCATTGAAGCAGAAGTTGCTTTTGCACCAATCGAAATGAAAAATGTAATTGGAGAAGTGCTTTCAAATGAAGGGCTTGCACAATTACGTATTGCAGAAACAGAGAAATATCCACATGTTACCTTCTTTATGAATGGTGGTCGTAACGAAGAGTTCCCAGGAGAAAGCCGTATTTTAATCAACTCACCAAAAGTTGAAACCTACGATTTACAACCTGAAATGAGCGCTTATGAAGTGACGGATGCTTTAGTAGCAGATATTGAAGCAGACAAACATGATGCGATTATCTTAAACTTTGCAAACCCTGATATGGTTGGACACTCAGGTATGGTTGAGCCAACAATCAAGGCGATTGAAGCGGTAGATGAAAACTTAGGACGTGTAGTGGATGCCATTTTAGCAAAAGGTGGTTCAGCGATTATCTTTGCGGATCACGGAAACTCTGAAACCATGACAACACCAGAAGGCAATCCGCATACTGCGCATACAACTGTGCCAGTCCCAGTGATTGTCACAAAACAAGGTGTCACATTGCGCGAAGGCGGACGCTTAGCTGATGTAGCACCAACAATGCTTGATTTATTAGGCGTTGCGAAACCAGCAGAAATGACTGGGGAAAGCTTAATAAAAAAATAAGCAAAAAAAAACAGACTTTCATTGCAACTTCAGTGAAAGTTCACTAAAATAGTAGATAGGGATTACATCCTTCATCATAAAAAGAACTCAAAGGAGAGAAAAACAAATGTCAATTATTACAGATATTTATGCACGCGAAGTACTGGATTCAAGAGGTAACCCAACAATTGAAGTTGAAGTTTACACAGAAAGCGGTGCTTTTGGTCGCGGAATGGTTCCATCAGGAGCATCTACTGGTGAACACGAAGCAGTAGAATTACGTGACGGCGACAAATCTCGTTACATGGGTAAAGGCGTTCTTAAAGCAGTTGACAATGTAAACAACATTATTGCTCAAGAAATCATTGGTTATGATGTAACTGAACAAATGGCAATTGATAAAGCAATGATCGAATTAGACGGAACACCTAACAAAGGTAAATTAGGTGCAAACGCTATTCTTGGTGTTTCTATCGCAGTTGCTCGTGCAGCAGCAGATTTCTTAGAAGTTCCTTTATATCACTATTTAGGTGGATTTAATACAAAAGTATTACCAACACCAATGATGAATATTGTTAATGGTGGCTCTCACTCTGATGCACCGATTGCTTTCCAAGAATTCATGATTTTACCAGTTGGCGCGCCAACTTTCAAAGAAGCTTTACGTTGGGGTACTGAAGTATTCCATAACTTAGCTAAAATCTTAAAATCTCGTGGTCTTGAAACTTCAGTAGGTGATGAAGGTGGCTTCGCTCCTCGTTTTGAAGGAACTGAAGATGGCGTTGAAACAATTTTAGAAGCAATCAAAGCTGCTGGTTTAGAGCCAGGTAAAGATGTATTCTTAGGTTTTGACTGTGCTGCTTCTGAATTCTTTGAAGACGGAATCTACGACTATGCTAAATTTGAAGGCGAAGGCGGCGCTAAACGTACTTCATCTCAACAAGTTGACTATTTAGAAGAATTAGTAAACAAATACCCAATCCTCTCAATTGAAGATGGTATGGATGAAAATGACTGGGATGGTTGGAAAGAATTAACTGACCGTTTAGGTTCTAAAGTTCAATTAGTTGGTGACGATTTATTCGTAACAAACACTGAGATTTTGTCTAAAGGAATTGATATGGGTGTAAGTAACTCAATCCTAATCAAAGTGAACCAAATTGGTACTTTAACTGAAACATTTGAAGCTATCGAAATGGCTAAAGAAGCTGGCTACACTGCTGTTGTTTCTCACCGTTCAGGTGAAACAGAAGATTCAACTATTTCTGATATCTCTGTTGCAACAAACGCTGGCCAAATCAAAACTGGTTCATTAAGCCGTACAGACCGTATTGCTAAATACAACCAATTATTAAGAATTGAAGACCAACTAGGCGATACAGCTGTCTACAAAGGTTTGAAATCTTTCTACAACTTAAAAAAATAAATCATTTTAAGTAATAGGTGAAAGGCTCCATTCTGTTTAATTCAAACAGAATGGAGCCTTTTTTTGTTAACCTATTATTAAAATTGTGCTTTATTACCTGTGATTTATCCTATATACTTTAAAAGTAAATACTGATTTTAGTGTTTTCTAAATAAGAAATATAGGAATAGAGTCATTTATTTAACGAAAAACAACCTAGAGGAAGAACAGCATGGAACCAATCAAAGTAAATATCGATGAAATGAATGCTGATTTAAAGCAACTAGAACGAACGATCAATAACTTTTCTACATATGGAAAAAAATTTATTCAAGAAGTTCGGTCGGATATGTCTTCTTTTAATAGTGATTTTGCATCTCAAGCAGATACTTTACTAGCATTTATGGAAGATACAACAGCAGAAGACCTGATTAAAAAGATGAAACAATATGAACAACATATCAGCGATTTAAAAGAAACTTTTATAAGCGCTGATGAGACAATGGCAGAGGAGATGACATAAATGGGACATACTTATGATTTCTGTACAAGCATGGTAGGTAAATGGTGCGGTATGATTGATGATGCAATGATTTCTGTCTCGAAAGAAGTATCAGATATGGATTTTGATAATGTGGTACAACGTGAGCAAATGGAAATCTATTTGAACGATTATTTAGTCATTTGTCGTAATTTTCAAGAAGATTTAAGATCCTATTATTTTAAATAAGTCGGCAGAGAGGTAGCAACTATGAAACGAGATATACAAATCAACTATGGTATCATTGATGATATCTGTACGAAGTTGTATCAATATAAAGATAGCTTAGAATTAGACAAATATAGTATAGAAAGTATTCAACATAATATTTCAACGCATAATTCAGGAAAAGGGATTATTGCACTTGAAGCAGAGAAAGCACTTCTTGTAAGACAAATAAATAAGCAACAAGAAGAAGTCACGGATTTATTCAACTTGTTTTCTCAATATAAAGAAGAAATGAATCGTCACATCCAGCCGCTTCAACTACACGGTATGACGAGAGTCAGTCGAAACGATATGTATTGGAATTTGTTCACACTGGAAGATAAGCATAATCTGAATATAAAATCATTGACCATTGATAAATTTGAAATAGACTGGGGTGGATTGATTACACTAGACAAAGACGAGGCAGAAAAAGAACGTTATAATGCCAGGCAAATGGATGAGATTAAAACGAGTTGTATGCCAAGTTATCAGAAGAAATTAAATGAAATTGTTGACGGTATGAAAGCCATTCATGAAAATCATGTAATACCTTATGAAGATACAGATGATGATTTTGCAAGTCAGGCAAGAAAGCTACAAGATAAATATGGTTCACGCGATGAGAAAAAAGCTTACGTATCTAAAAAAGTCAAAAGCGCACCAATCAAAGCGTTAGACGGTGCCTCGGAATGGGTTACCAAAACTGTAACGAGTACAGCAGAATCGGCCGTTAATCTAACAGGTTCTGTAACAGATGTGATACTTGCTAAAAGATTTGGTTATCATCCACATCCTTTTTCTACTCAGACAGTGGATGGTACAGTAAATGGCTTAAAAATGATTTATCATAATCCATTTATTATTATTGAAGGGATTGCACAAGATACATCAGATATTTATGAACATAAAGGTCCTGAATATTTAATAGGTGTGTTGGGCATTCAAGCATATTTGGCTTGGTCAATGAATAAATTGAATAAGTCTTCTAAAACTAAGAAAATCAGTGGGCTGATTCGGTAATAACGCCAGAAATAGAAGAGAAAATTCTTTGGGGGCAGAGAACAAATCCAAACAAAAATAAAATTATTGGTGGGCATTCTCCAGGGATTAGTAATAACCATCCAAATTACGCTGTAGAAGATATAATATTAAATACTGATGGAACAAAAAAATTGAAATATACAACTCAATTTCCTGATGGGAAGTTATCTAAAATTAAAACCAGTACAGTATTTCCAGAGGGATGGAGTGAGAGTAAGATACTTGAAAGTTCAAAAAGTATTGGCAACAGTACCCCTATAAATGTAAGAAGCATTGATGGAGCTACTTGGCATAGAAGTATTATCGATGGTGTAGAAATTGATGTCATTAAGCGAGGAAACGAAATAATTAGTGCTTATCCTACGGGAACCGTTAATGGTCCTCCACCAGTAGGATTTAGTAAATAAGGAGTGTTGAATTATGTTTGATAAATTAGATCAAATGCTATCAGAAGATAGCTCAGAAGATTCTTGGTATGATGATGGGTGCATTTATGCTGAGGAATTATTAGAAAACTTCACTGATAGTGATTGGAAAAAAATAATGAATACTATAAAAATGAAAGACGATAAATACAAAATTAGATTAGCTTATTCTGTTGAGGAAGACACAGGTATGAATGGATTTAATTTATTATTAGAATTACTTGATGAAAATGACGAAGTAGCCGAATATGCTATAGATTCATTGCGTTCATTCAATAAAGAACCTTATAAAAAATTGATTATATCTGATAAGAGAATAATGGATAAAGCAGAAAACTTACTAAAAAATGCAAGTTTACCTGTAAGGATAATTTTAGAAGCATTTCTACAACAAAACAAATAAAAAGGCGCTCTAATAATTGATGAAATAGAGAAAAATATTATCGTAATAAATTATAACGACAGTAAAATTTATCAACGATAAAATAATAAATAAAGTGCTTGGAAAAATATTAAATGCTGAAAAATTTGAAATATTTAAGAGTAGAATTACGTTACAGAGAAGAATATTTGAGTAAGTTTATTATTTTTAAATAAATTTTTAATTTTTTGCTATGTGGTTGTAATCAATTATGTATTTTATCTTACGTAAATAGATGCTTCTTTTACGCAGCTTATTGAGTAATTAGAAGGTCATCATATAAAAGTTGAAACTTTGGATTATCAAATATCTAGATTTTTTGATTGTTCTTTCTATTGCACAACGCAAGTTTTGTTAAGAACAAATCAATGAGATAGAAGAGAAAGGGAGACAAATAAAAGCCAGTTCCATTAGATAAAATAATGGAACTGGCTTTTAGCTGAATTAATTTATTTTGCTAAATTCTCCTGAACCCTAAACAAAACCATTTGTTGAATTAAATCAGTTGGTAGCTTTTGGTCATAAGGAAATTGAACAGCCCCTTTAGAGGTTCTATATGCTGTTAATTCAGTACTAAATTGTCTAATAGCAGAGGGGGCAGGATAAAAACCAAGATGCTGCTTAGCTGCTGCAAAATGAACAAGATTTCCATTTAAATAAAAAGTAGGCATGCCATAAGAAATCTTTTCACTGGCTTCAGGAACGGTTGCTTTAATGAGTTGATAGAGTTCAGTTAATAGTTGCTGTTTTTCTTGGGGAGCATTCCTAATATACGCTTCAATGATTGTCATCAATAAACCTCCAAAATGAATTTTGCTTTTATTATACGTTATCCTGCATTAATTTTGTCAGATAAAGACTTAAAGTAGCGATTCAAAAGCTTACTTTTTAAAAAGATATTTCTAAAAAATATGCCTATTTTTTCCAAATTATCTATGTTACGATGAGCATGTTGCGAATTAAAATATTGGAGGATTACATAATGACCAAGAAAAAAATGATGGCTTTAATGACCAGTTTATTATTAGTCATATTAGTGATTGCTGGCTGTGGAAATAAAAGTGTTTCAGCAGAGAAAGCAGGAAGTTTATTAATTGATCGCTTTGTTTATGATAAAGAGAGTAAAGCATTCAAAACGACTTTTTCAAATGCAAAAGAACTTGAAAAACAAGCAAATGATATTAAAGATGCCTTTACAGAAGGTTTTTTAACTTCAGCAGCTGGTAACATGGGACTAACAGATGAGGATACAGATCAACTTTTTGAGAGCTTTATGGGAAGTGTCAAAGAAAAAGCCAGTTATAAAATTAAAGAAGTGAGCAAAGATAAAGATTCGGTTGAACTAGAAGTTGCAGTAACAGGACTTGATTTTACGGCTGTCTTAAAGGCATATGGCGCTGATCTCCAAAAACAAGCAATGAAGCATCCAGATCTTGATCAAGCTGAAGCATTGGAAATGATGTTAAAGTCTTTCACTACTGCAATTGAAAATGCAGAAGCAACAGATGAACCTGTAATTGTTTCATTAACCTTGGAAAAGGAACAGAATAAATGGACAGTTGATGACGCTGCAATGAAGGAAATTAGTGTGATTTTTATTGCGACATTATTAGGTGTGGAAGATTTTGCTGATATTAGTTTAGAAGATTAAAATGATTTAGTAAGGAAGAGATTGGCAATCTAGCAATTCTCTTCTTTTTTATTTAAAAAAAGATGCAAGGTTTTTCAAATTATGGTTTACAATGATGGGTTTTGTCTAGTACTATGGAATTGAGTTTGTTTTTATTTTTTTCTGCAACAATAGATTAATCATTTTGGTAATAAAAACATTAGGAGGAACCATTGTGGAGATTCAAGAAATGCTATTTCAATTTGCTGGAGGCTTAGGTATTTTCCTGTTTGGTATTAAGTATATGGGAGATGGCTTGCAACAATCAGCCGGAGATAATCTTAGGGAAATACTGAATCGTTTTACTTCAACACCACTGCGTTCAGTGCTTGCTGGAATTGTAGTCACAGCTTTAATTCAAAGTAGTTCTGGTACGACTGTGCTCGCTGTAGGACTTGTTAGCGCAGGCTTTATGACGCTTAAGCAAGCCATTGGTGTCATTATGGGTGCAAATGTTGGAACCACTGTCACAGCCTTTATTATAGGGATTAACTTAGGGGCATATGCTTTACCAATTATTGCAGTTGGTGCTTTTTGTTTATTTTTCTCAAAACGTCAGTTCATTAATAATTTTGGGCAAATTGCTTTTGGTTTTGGTGCATTATTCTATGGACTTGAATTAATGGGCAAGGGAATGGCACCTTTACAAGAGTCACCTGTCTTTGCAGATTTAATGCTAAAGGTAGCGGATCAGCCAATTTTAGGAGTTGGAATTGGAACGCTTTTAACAATGGTACTACAAAGCTCTAGTGCAACTGTTGGGATTTTACAACAGCTCTATGCACAGGGCAGTGTGACACTACAAGCAGCCTTACCTATTTTATTTGGAGACAATATTGGGACAACCATTACTGCCGTTTTAGCAGCTTTAGGTGCTAGTGTTGCAGCAAGAAGAACAGCTGGCTCTCATGTGATTTTTAATTTGGTTGGCGCCGTTATTTTCACGGTTCTATTACAACCCTTTACTTATGTAATTACGAACCTGAGTGGCTACTTAGGCTTAAACCCAGAAATGCAGATTGCTTTTGCTCATGGTATTTTTAATCTCTCTAATTTATTGATTCAATTTTGGTTTATTAATCAAATTGCTTACTTGGTCACAAAATTGGTACCAGGAAAAGAATCAATTATTCAATATAATTCACATTTAGATACGCGAATTATGCAAACAGCCCCTAGTATGGCATTAAATCAAGCGAAACAAGAGCTGATTCAAATGGGCCATTTTGTTGAAGAGGAATTTAAAGCAACCTTTAATTACTATGAAAAGCAAAAAGATGGGGATCAAACCAATGCGTTACAATTAGAAGAGGCAGTGGATAATTTTGATCGCAGGTTAACAGAATATTTAATGAAGCTCTCTACTGTGAATTTAACCAATAATGAAAATGAAGAGCAAACTTCAATGATGGAAATGACCAAAGATTTTGAACGAATGGGCGACCATTGTGAAAACATTATGGAGAATATCCAAGAAGCTGTTCGGGTTGAGAAAAAACAATTGGCTAAAGACAAAAAAGAAGGCAAGAAATCATCACGTGAAGGCAAAGTCTTATTTGATGATGATATGGTGAATATGTTTAATAAGGTAGGCAAAAATATTCATGATGCGATTCAAGCTTATGAATCGGGGGATACAGAGTTAGCTCAGAAAATCATGAAACGAGAAGAACAAATTAATGCAATGGAACGTTTATTGCGTAAAAAATATACAAGAATGCTAAATGATGGTACAGGACGTCCATCTGATGGAATTCTATTTGTAGATATTGCTTCAAATTTAGAGCGTGTCAGTGACCATGCCGCCCATATAGCAGAGCATGTGTTAGGGATTAGACATGAATATCAAACCCCTTTAATTGAGCGCGAAGAATGGTTTTAAATAAGGTATAAAATAACTCATTTAATGCTACCATCAACTCAGTGAATAATGAATAGTAAAACAATTGGTTCTGATGATGAGAATCAATTGTTTTTTATTTGGTATCATGCTAGACTAATAGTTAAGTACTTAACTATTAAGTCGTTAACTAAGTGGAAAGGAGACTTAAAAATGGCAGTGACAAATAAAGAATTGGCTTTTGCTTTACGGAAAATGGAGCGTTGTCATCGTTCTTTTACAGATGAAAAACTAGAAAAGAAGGGCATTCATCTTTCACAGCTAAGAATTTTGCATAGCTTTGGAGAGGATTCCTATTTAAGCCAAGTAGAAATTTCCAATCGATTGAATGTATCACCCCCACATATTGCCATGGCCATTAAAAAAATGGTAACAGCAGGTCAATTAGAGAAAGTGCCACAAGAAAATGATATGCGTTATAATCGGATTCATTTAACAGCTACTGGTAAACAGCTTCGTGAAGATACCTTTGATATGTTGCATGCCATGGAAGATGGTTTGTTTGTTGGCTTCAGTCAAGCTGATAAAGATTTATTATTTCAATTTGTAAATCAAATTTCTAAAAATATCAAAAAATCAAAATAGGAGTTGTTTGAATGATAAAAAGTTTAACCCCATATGCAAGTAAATTTAAAAAATATCCATTATATTGTTTGTTTTTCATTGCAATTGAAGTCATTTGTGATGTTGTTCAACCCATTATGATGGCCCTCATTATTGATAATGGGATTGCCAATAAAGACCTAGATTATATTTTTTTCCATGGCATGATTATGGTTGTTTTAGCGATTATTGCCATGATTGCAGGTGCACTAGGTGCTTATTTTGCGGCAACTGCTGGAACAGGTGTAGGTGCTGAAATTAGACAGGCAGAAATGAAAGCCATTCAAAATTTTTCATTTAGTAATGTGGATCGTTTTTCTACCTCTTCTTTGATTACAAGAATGACAAATGATACCAATAATATTCAAATGACCCTCATTGCGATGCTACGTTTACTTGTGAGAGCACCACTTATGCTCGTATTTGCTATTATTTTAGCTTTTCAAATCAATCAGGAATTATCCCTAATCTTCCTTGTTGCGACGCCTTTTTTAGGCATCACCTTATTCTTCATCGTTCGCACAGCATTTCCAAGATTTTTCTCATTACAACGAGCGATTGACCGTTTAAATCGTGTATTACAAGAAAACTTTATCGGAATTCGTGTGGTTAAATCTTTTGTTCGAGGCAAAGAAGAGAAAGCCAAATTTGCTGCTGAAAACGCCAATTATAAAAAATCAGCCTTACATGCAATGAAAGTGATTATGTTTAATATGCCAACGATGCAGTTGACCGTTTATAGCTGTATGATTGCTGTCCTTTGGTTTGGTGGGAATTTGGTCAATACCAATGTGATTGGCGCTGGTGAATTATTAAGCTTTATTGCGTATATTTCGCAAATTTTAATGTCCTTAATGATGCTTTCCTTTGTTTTTATTATGATCACTAGAACGAAAGCAAGTGTTCAGCGTGTTGTCGAGGTCTTAGAGACTAAATCTGAAATCAATGACGATGATGTAGTTATTGATATTCCTGTTGCAAATGGCGCAATTACCTTTAAAGATGTGGACTTTTCTTATGGTGGAAACTCTGATGATGAGATCTTAAAGCAGCTTAATTTCTCCATTGAAAGTGGGCATATTTTGGGGATTATTGGACCAACTGGTTCAGGAAAATCTTCCTTAGTTCAGCTGATTCCAAGATTATATGATATTGATGATGGTGAAATTTATGTTGGAGGAAAAAACATTCGTCAATATAAAATCAAAACATTACGTGATAGTGTAGCGATGGTGCTACAAAAAAACACCTTATTTTCTGGTACAATTCGTGAGAATTTAATGTGGGGAAATGAGCATGCAACGGATGAGGAAATCATGCAGGCCGCTCAATATGCACAAGCACATGATTTTATTATGGACTTTCCAGATGGTTATCAAACCGTATTAGAACAAGGTGGAGGCAATTTATCTGGGGGGCAAAAACAACGGTTATGTATTGCCAGGGCTATTTTAAAACAACCTAAGATTTTAATACTAGATGATTCAACCTCTGCTGTGGATACGGAGACAGATGGGAAAATTAGAGAGGCGTTCTTCCATCATTTACCAGATACTACTGTCATTATTATTGCGCAACGTATTTCTTCAATTGCAGGTGCTGATCAAATTATGGTACTGAATGAAGGCGAAATAAATGGGCTAGGTACACATGAGGAATTACTGGGTACGAATGCGATTTATACAGATATTTATGAAACACAAGAGAGAGGAGCTGAAGTTTAATGGCAAAACAGAAATCAATGAAGCGTAAACCGCAGCATTTGGCTAAAACTTTGCAGCAGCTACTCTCTTATCTGATGATGAATAAATTAGCTTTATTCAGTGTTGTGATTTGTATTATTTTAAGCACAGGTGCGGGGATTGCAGGGACTTACTTTATTCGTCCGATTATTAATGATTATATTTTACCTGGGGATTTAGGTGGATTAGCTCGTATTTTAATGGTTGTTGGGGTTATTTATTTGTTTGGTGTCCTTGCAACCTATGGCTATAACCGAATCATGATTCAAATTTCGCAAAATACGATTCAGAAGTTAAGACAAGATTTATTTGATCATTTACAAGATTTACCGATTGGTTTCTTTGATCGTACCAATAATGGAGATATTATGAGTCGTTTTACCAATGATGTTGATAATATTCAGGAAGCTTTAAACAATAGTGTTACGCAAATTTTAGCGGCTTTCCTAACAATTACAGGAACCTTTGTGATGATGCTGATTATCAGTCCTATTTTAACCATTGTGATTGTGGTCATGGTCTTAGTGATGATTTTGATTATTAAAGTGATTGGTGGAAAAAGTTCATATTATTTTGGTCAACAGCAACAATTTTTAGGGAATACAAATAGTTATATTGAAGAATATGTAGAAGGCCAAAAAGTTGTAAAGGTATTTAATCATGAAGATGAGGTAATGGCTGGTTTTGATGTGCGTAATGAAGCCTTACAAGGTGCATCACAAAAAGCACAAACCTTATCTAATGCGATGATGCCGATTCTTGGAAATACCAGTTTTGTCAGCTATGCTTTAACAGCTAGCTTAGGTGGTTTAATGGTTGTTAGAGGAATGCTTGATATTGGTTCACTGGGATCATTTTTACAGTATTCCAGAACCTTTTCACAGCCACTTTCGCAAGTTTCACAACAAACCAATACGTTATTAGCAGCTTTAGCAGGAGCAGAACGGATTTTTGCAATTATGGAGATTTCATCAGAAGTAGATGATGGAACTGTGACTTTGGAAAGAACAGAGACAGGTAATTTTTGGCTTACAGAAAATCAACGCATTCCAGTTGTAGGAAATATTGAGCTAAAAGATGTTTCATTTGGCTATACGCCAGAAGAGCCCGTCTTAAAACACATTAATGTCTGGGCAAAGCCAGGTTTAAAAGTGGCTTTTGTTGGTGCAACAGGTGCAGGTAAAACAACCATTACCAACTTAATTAATCGTTTTTATGAAATCGATACAGGTGAGATTCTCTATGATGGCTTGCCGATTACAACGATTAAAAAAGCAGATTTAAGAAGTACTATGTCAATTGTGCTACAAGATACCCATTTATTTACAGGAAGTGTGATGGAAAATATTCGTTATGGCCGTTTAGATGCATCCAATGTAGAGGTCATTGAAGCAGCAAAACTTGCCAATGCCCATGACTTTATTAAACGTTTGCCAAGAGGCTATGATACGATTTTATCTGGTGATGGTGGAAACTTAAGTCAAGGACAACGACAATTATTAGCGATAGCTCGTGCAGCTGTTGCCAATCCAAATGTTTTAATCTTAGATGAAGCCACAAGTTCGATTGACTCACATACAGAACAACTCATTACAACAGGAATGGATCAGCTGATGACAGGGAGAACTTCCTTTGTCATTGCCCATCGCTTATCAACGATTCGAAATGCAGATGTGATAATGGTCTTAGACCATGGCGAAATTGTAGAGCGTGGCAATCATGAAGAGTTGATTCAGAAAAAAGGCATGTATTATAAATTATATACAGGTCAAATAGAATTAGATTAATCAAAGTTAGGCTGTCATCATTCATTTGATTACAGCCTTTACTTATTTCAAAGTACTGGGAGAAGAGGCCTAGCAGCTTCATTTTTAACGAGCCAAGAAATAGCAGATAATTAAAAGCTTTTAGATACAAAATAGTTGCGATACTTAAAAATGCAGTAACTAAAACCAAGACTACAAACAATCATGGACATAGCGGAATAAATTATTTCTAGCATTCTCCTGCTAAATATGATAAAGTGGTAGTGTTATGAAACGATTTTTGACGGGAGGGCAATAGATTTGTATAAACCACTTTTCATTGCTATGTTAGTAATATCTGTTATTTTAATTATAGTAATCACAATGCAACCAACAAAAACCAATAGCGCTACCAGCGCCCTTACTGGCGGAGCGGAGCAACTATTTGGAAAACAAAAAGCACGCGGTTTTGAAGCAGTATTAATTCGTGTGACAACAGTTTTAGGAATTATTTTCTTTGGTTTAGCATTAGCGCTTGCATATTTGTCAGCAAACTAACAAAAAATAACTTGCCACCTGTTTATTCGGGTGGTTTTTTTTTTTTCATGGTTCTTAGAGGCTTTGCCTCTTAGAAACATGAAACAAATCAAGCGCGAGCTTGACTTTGAACCGAAAAGGCTTTTAAAGTTGTTAGGCTTTGCCTCTTAGAAACATGAAACAAATCAAGCACAAGCTTGACTTTGAACTGAAAAGTATTTTGTGTTTTTAAGCTCTTAAAGCTTTTGTAAGCTAGTTTGAATCAAAAAATTTAAAGCAATGAAAGGCTTAAATCTTTTAAAATATAGGACCTGTCTCAAAAAAATCAGATACTACTGTAGTTTTTAGACAGGTCATAAGAGAATAAGCTTTTTATCAAACATGATTTAGGTTAAAATGAATCTATCAAGCTTGATGACTTAGGGGGAAATCAAATGAAAACACTTCAACTACCAAAACCTTTTTTCTTTGAAAAAGGAAAGCGCGCAATCTTATTGCTCCATAGTTATACTGGAACCTCGAATGATTTTCGGATGCTAGGACGTTTTTTGGAAAGGCATGATTATACGGTTTATGCACCACATTTTAGTGGACATGCAACAGCTCATCCAGAAGATATTTTAGCCCATACACCAGAAGATTGGTGGCGTGATACACAAGAAGCGCTTCACTTTTTGAAAGAAAAAGGGTATGAAAAGATTGCAATTATTGGTTTTTCACTAGGTGGTATGTTTACCATGAAAGCAGCAGAACACTTTCCTTTAGTCGGGGTAGGAACATTGTGCTCACCGTTGTTTTTATCAGATAACTCAGCGATTCAGAAAGGCTTTTTACAGTATGTGAAAGAGGTAAAAACATACGCAGGTATTGCACCAGAAGTGATTGAAGCAGAAATGCCACAGATTGAGCAATTATTAACCCAACAGTTGCTAGCAATCAGCCACTTTTTACCGGTTATCCAAGAGCAGTTAAAGGAAATTCGCATTCCTACACTGATTTGCCAATCAGGTAAAGATGAATTAATTGATGCAAATAATGCTTATTTACTTGAAGAGGCACTTGAAAACAGTCAAACATCGTTTCATTGGTATAAAAATAGTGGTCATGTGATAACAATTGGTGAAGATAGACATGTCTTACAAGAGGATATCTTAGCCTTTTTAAACGGACTACAATGGAATGAGGAAACAAAATGAAAAATATGAAATTAATTGAGGAAATCCTCCTCTTTATGAAACAAAGTCAGAAAAAATCATTTTCAGTAGATGAATTAAGTGAAGGCTTAGGCTATACTTCAGCGAATGATTTTAAAAAATTAGTGGGAACTTTAGCACAATTAGAGCGAGAAGGGCAGCTAAATTTAAATAAAAAGAATCGGTTTATGCTTTCAATGGAACAAACCTTGGTTAAAGGTCTTTTCCGTGGTAATGATCGAGGCTTTGGCTTTGTCATTACAGAAGATGATCAGGATGATATTTATATTCCACAAGGCGCAACAGGCTATGCTTTAGATGGCGATCAGGTTGCTGTGGAAATTACAAGAGAAGCTGCACCTTGGCAAGATAAGGGGGCTGAAGGACGTGTTGTAGGCATTGAAGAGCGTCGCTTTACACAATTAGTGGGTGAATTTATTCCTTATCCAGAAGCTGAAGTGGCAGAAACAGAGCTTTATGGATATGTGGTGCCAAAAGACAAAAAAATGGCGACTTATCGTGTTTATATTGAAGCCACAGGGATTCAACCAGTAGAAGGCAGTATTGTGCTCGTTGAGCTTACTTACTACCCTGATGCAGAATTTCCAACAAGTATGCAAGGGATTGTGAAGAAAACAATTGGTCATATCAATGATCCTGGAATTGATATTCTTTCAATTGTCTACAAATTTGGGATTCCAACAGAATTTGAAGAAAGTACATTAAAACAAGCAGAAGCAGTTTCAGATACAATTGCAGAGTCAGATTTAAAGGACCGCATTGACTTGCGTCAAGAAACAATTGTGACAATCGATGGGGAAGACGCAAAAGATTTAGATGATGCGGTAACCGTTAGAAAACTCGAAAATGGTCGTTATCATTTAGGGGTGCATATTGCCGATGTTTCTTATTATGTAACAGAGGATAGCCCGCTTGATCAGGAAGCTTTTGAACGTGGCACCAGTGTTTATTTAACAGACCGTGTGATTCCAATGATTCCGCATCGTTTATCTAATGGGATTTGTTCCTTAAATCCTGCTGTTCCAAGATTAACAATGAGCTGTGAAATGGAAATTGATCAAGCTGGTAATGTGGTAAGCCATCGTATTTTCCCAAGTGTGATTCAAACAACTGCGCGAATGACCTATACTGCTGTGAACCAAATATTAATGGAAAAAGATGAAACCGTTCGTGAAACTTATCAGGAACTGGTACCCATGTTTGAGCTGATGGGAGAATTACACCAAATTCTTGAAAATAAACGGAAACAAAGAGGTGCGATTGATTTTGAAGCACCAGAAGCCCAAATTATTGTAGATGAAACAGGACAACCAATTGATATTGAATTGCGTGAACGTGGTTTAGGAGAACGCTTAATTGAGTCCTTTATGCTAGCCGCTAATGAAACCGTAGCAGAGCATTTTGCAACATTAAATGTGCCTTTTATTTACCGGATTCATGAGCAGCCTGATAGTGAAAAAATGCAACGATTTGCTGAATTTATTACCAATTTTGGGGTGCTATTAAAAGGAACAAATGACAAGATTGAACCTAAAGCGCTACAAAATGTATTAGCCAGTATTCAAGGTGAACCAGAAGAGCCAATTATTGCGACCATGCTATTACGTAGTATGAAACAAGCCAAATATGATGTAGAGCCATTAGGACACTTTGGATTGGCTGCTGAATATTATACGCATTTTACTTCTCCAATTCGTCGTTATCCTGATTTGATTGTGCATCGCTTGATTAGAGCTTATGCAACCAACGGAACTGGCGTAAAAGAGCAAGCCAAATGGGAAGGGCTCTTACCAGATATTAGTGAGCAAAGCTCAAAAATGGAACGTCGAGCAGTTGAAGCAGAGCGTGAAACAGATGCCCTTAAAAAAGCCGCTTATATGCAAGATAAAGTGGGTGAAATCTATGAGGGTGTGGTAAGCTCTGTAACAAAATTTGGGATTTTTGTTGAATTACCCAATACAGTTGAAGGCTTGATTCATATTTCAAATATGAAAGAAGATTATTTTGATTATATTGAAAATCATATGATGTTAATTGGTGAACGAACAGGTATTTCTTACCGAATTGGTCAACCTGTCAAAATTGAAGTTGTTAAAGCGGATATTGAAACCAAAGAAATTGACTTTGCAATTGTTCCAGATGAAAGTAAACAAAGATTTGCTAGTAAAAATGAAGTTGCTTTGAAAAAGAAAACAAGCAAGCAGAAAAAGAATACAGGTAATCGTGAGCAAGGACGAGGAAAAAATAGTCCATCAACAGGACGTAAGCAAGAGCGTTCCTTTAAAAATGATGATAAATTTGCAAAAGGTAAAAAGAAAAAAGGCAAGAAACCTTTTTATAAAGGGGTAGCCAAAAAGAAAAAGAAGAAGTAAAATAAATGAATGAAGTGGTCAATAGACCAAGCAATGGGAGGCGAAGTGACCCGTGCCAAAAGGTGAAGGAAAATTAGTTGCACAAAACAGAAAAGCAAGACATGATTATAGTATTGTTGAGGCGATTGAAGCTGGTATTGTGCTCCAAGGAACAGAAATTAAATCCATTAGAAATGCTAGAATTAACTTAAAGGATGGCTATGCTAAAATTCAAAATGGTGAGATTTTCTTGCATAATGTGCATATTAGTCCCTATGAACAAGGGAACCAATTTAATCATGACCCACTAAGAGTCAGAAAATTATTAATGCGTAAAAAACAAATTAATAAATTACTAGCTGAAACGAAAACATCTGGTTACACATTGATTCCTTTAAAGGTTTATATTAAAGATGGTTTTGCTAAAGTTTTAATTGGTTTAGCTAAAGGGAAGAAAAATTATGATAAACGAGAAGATTTGAAGCGTAAAGATATGAAGCGTCAAATGGATCGAGATTTAAGAGAACGTTAAGAAGGAGGCTGAGGCAAAAGGCGCTTAGGTTCGAGCACCGGGTAGGTACTTTTCTACATCAACTCATACTTCGTTGTGAATCAAAGCAATTGGAGCAAAAGACGAACAATTGTCATGCCTCTTAGGATTTTTAATCCTTAGAGGCATGATACAGATCGAACTTGTTCGACTCTGAACCTTTTTACTCTCCTTATTAAAAGTCTTGTGAACCAAATCCTTCAAAGCTAGCATGTTTCATGCGTAGAATTTGTTGTGATCGAAGCGTAGCGTAGTAGGTACCAATTATCATCTATTCACTTACGTTCACAGTGATTCTTGGCAATTGCCGAAGAATCTGCCTTTTGGCCACCGATTATGGAGGCAACTTATGTCTTTTTAGAAGCAATTAAGGGGACGAGATAAAACTTTTGAGTTTTGTCTCGTCCCTTTTGAGTGCAATCATTCTTTATTTCCCTGCTTTTCTGATAAACTAAGCTTAAGAGAAAAAAGGAGAGGATTTACAATGACAACCATTTATGATTTTGCTGTCGAGACGATAGCAGGTAAAGAAGTATCCTTAAAAGATTATCAAGGAAAAGTAGTATTGATTGTAAATACTGCTAGCAAATGTGGCTTTACCCCTCAATTTGAAGGCTTAGAAGCTTTATATCAAACCTATCAAAAGCAAGGTTTGGTTATTTTAGGCTTTCCATGTAATCAATTTTTAAGACAAGATCCAGGAAGTAATGAAGAAATCCTGTCCTTTTGCCAATTAAACTATGGGGTATCTTTTCCAATGTTTGCTAAAATTGATGTCAAAGGTAAGCAACAACATCCTTTATATCAGTATTTAGTTGCTGAAACGGGCGGTAAAAAAATCGGTTGGAATTTTACCAAGTTCTTAATTGATCAGCAAGGCAATCTCATAGAACGCTTTGAGTCAAAAGTAAAACCAGAAGCACTTGTTGCTCCAATTGAAAAATTAATAACCAACCAATAAAGACTGCCCGCTGGGGCAGTCTTTATTAATTGTAAATATGATAACTAATGACATTGCTATCTTCACGCTTAAACTCACGTCTTAAGAAGTTCAAATAGGTGCCAGGTGTTAAAATTCCGTTAATCGTTAGTAAATCAATCCCTGATGGACCAATCAAATGATCTGCTAGCAAAACACAATTGGTTGTTAAAACAAAGTAAGATTTAAAGCGACCTTGCTTAAATTTAAATAAGTCACAGCCTGTGGCATGATAAAGGCAACTGGCATAATCAGGATATTCGGCTAAATCAATAGGTAAATGCTGTTCCTCCGCAAGTTGAAGTGCAGATTTCCAAGGGTAACAGGTTTGCTTTAGTGCTTGAACCTTCTCTCTAATCCCTAAAATTTGTTCTTCTGTTAGCTTAAGGCCAAAGCCAAATAATGTTTTTTTATTATGGGCAATACAAAATGGGATATATTGTTCTTTATCAGCGGCTACTAATACACCATCACCCATGCTATCAAAAAAGTGATAAGAGGATTCATCATAATTTCCATAAGAAATTAATTCACCCTCAAAATAAAGGTCCATATGCCCAACAGAGCCAAAACCTTTTTCTGTGACATGAATAAAAATCTCAAGATCAGGCTGTTCTTCTATTTTTTGTTGCATTAAAGGAAATTCTTCCTCTTGTTTATCTTGAGGTTTTAAGAGCTCATTGGTCTCATGTAAGACCATTCTAGGAATAAAAGCTTCAATAAAAACAGGGAGTGTAATCCTAATTTTCCGCTTGAAGCGATCTGCAGTTGGACTTGTAAATAAGCTTGCAATGCCACTACCAAGATTTCCAAGCCCATAAAAAATAAAATATAAACTGAAAATCAACATCATTTGTTGATTAGACAACATTGGTGAAAACAGTAAACTAATCCCAGCCAACATCAAAAATAAACTAGTAATCAGTATTGGCAAACGCATGGGAATCTGATTATCACGATAAGATGTATAATTCATTAACTTAGCAAAGCCTTTAACAAAAGTATAACCACCAAAGGCCATAAATAAAATATCAATTGGCAAATCCGAGTTATAATAGGAAATGGTACCAAGTATGATTTTAATGAGCCCATCTAATAATAAGCGTTTTTCTTGTTTCTTTTGAATGAAAAATTGAAACCATTGAGAAAGGCCATCTAATAGAAAAGCTAAAATAATTAAAATCGCCATCATAGAAAGTACTTTAAGCTGTGCAACTAAAATAAAAACACCAAAAAAGATGAGCCCAAATCCAGTAATAAAGAAATGTAGCTGATTGATTTGTTTTAATGACATATGAGTAGACACCCTTACAATATAATTTAATAAATCTCCTATTCATTTTATCATCTTGCTAACTAAAAGCAAAATATTATGATAATCAAGCATGAAATGAATCTTTTACTTGTGCTTAAGACAAGTTCATGATAGAGTATTCCTATGCGATGAGTTGACACCAATCAGGTAACTTCGGTTATCTTGCTGCGGCAACATAGTGATTGGGACAATTAGGTAGGGCATGGTACGCCACCTTGGTGAGTGTACACTACGAGATGTAGTTGTTTGATTCCCTCTGTATTGTGGAATTCATGGAGTCTGTTTATGAAAATAAATACTACCGGAGAAAGCACTGACTGAGTCAGTGCTTTTTTTCTATGGGTGCCACTCATGAAAATTGATTTATCAGTAGCAAAAAAAGGTTTTATTTTGTATGATAAAGAGAGAAAAAGAGATGAGGGAAGATGAATGGCTGTAACAATTAAAGATATTGCAAAAAAATCTGGTGTATCTATTACAACTGTTTCCCAGATACTGAATCATAAAGGCACCAGGTTTAGTGAGCGAACCAAACGTAAAGTGCAAGAAGCTGTTGATGAGTTAGGGTATCATCCTAATCAAGCAGCCAGAAGTTTAGTGACATCCAAAACCAATTCAGTTGGCTTAATTATTCCAGATATTACCAATCCTTTTTTTGCTGAAATTGCACAAGGCGTTGGAGATACACTCAATCAATTAGGCTATCATTTATTTTTATGTAATTCCTATAATGATATGTCTAGAGAAATCGAGCATATTCGGACGCTTAATCAGCATTTAGTTTCTGGAATCTTATTAACTTCTGTTAATAGTCTTGAAAGTGCACAATATCAAGAGGTCATTCAACAAGCACATTTTCCAATTGTTGCAATGGACCGCTATACACCAGATCATCATTATCCATATGTGCATGTTGATGGCTTAACAGGTGGCTATCTTGCAACAAAATATTTAATTGAAAAAGGACATCAGCGGATTGCTTGTGTAACCTCAAAAGAGCATTTATATATTATGGATGAACGGGTTAAAGGGTATTTAAAAGCCTTAGCAGAAGCGGGTTTGGATCATAATTATGAGTTATTTCAAGCCGATTTAACAATTGAAGGTGGCTATCAGTTAACAAATGATTTACTCGCAAAAGGCGAGATTACTGCTGTTTTTACCTGTAATGATTTAATGGGAATTGGAATCGCTCGTGGTGTCTTGGATAAAGGGCTGCAAGTACCTCAGGATATGTCAATTGTTGGCTATGATAATATTCCCTTAACCAATTATATTGACCCGCAATTAACCACCATTGCTCAGCCGACTTATCAAATGGGACAAGAAGCTGTTTATTTATTAGAATCAATGATTACTGACCCTAAAGAAAAGCCAGAAAGTAAAGTGCTACAGCCAAGCATGATTGAAAGACATAGTGTTTGGGATTTAACACAAAAATAAAAAAGATGCTTCCAGTTAAAAAATTGGAAGCATCTTTTTTGACTTTTTTAGAAGATGGCCTCATGATGAGGAGGTGATAAAAGAATCAACTGTTCTAAATTTGGAATGGCTATCCCTTTTTTTTCAACCCGATGAATAATTCCCTTTTTCTCAAGATCCGTTAAAACACGGGTAACATACACTCTTGAGACGGAAGAGAAGCTAGCAATTGTTTTTTGGGTAATAAAGGAAGGAATCAGCATCTGACTACTATCATTTTCCTGTGGGATTTGTTTAGCAAGCTCAACTAGAGTGAAGATAATCCGTTCACTTCCTGATAACGAAGTGCCTACTAAATTTAAAGAATAGACGAGAATTTCACATTGTAAATTAGTGTATAAAAATAAAGGATAATCCGCAATATTTTGAGTAATCATTTGCGGTGTCAAATGAACAACTGTAATATCTGTTAGTGCAACATATTCATTTGGAAAATAAAAATCATTATACAAAGAAGCAAGACCTGTAAACTCATATTTTGTTAAAAAAGTCAGGGCTTTACTTCCACTAACAGTATCGGGGGCTGTTTGGATAACAAAGCCATCTAAAATCATGACAAAAGGCTCTAAGCCATCTTGCATGGGTAGAAGTGTTCCTTTTTTATAAAAAGTTTTTGTTAGGTTTAGTTTTTTAGCAAGAATGGTTTCAAAAAAAACTTTATTTTTTTGTTGGTTCATTTTTTTGAATTCATCCAAATTTTTAAAGGCCAAGGTTAAAACTCCTTTTTATTTTGATTGTTCAGTATAATTATCTAACATAATAATGAGCATGTCAACGTGAATGTTACTGAGTAACCACTGGGGATTTTTTTTAGTGATATAATAATTTTAATAAAAATAGGCTTCTGGGGAGAAGCGAAAAAACATCATGAAATCAGTAAATATATTTTGGGGATAGGCAATGGGGATTGCTGAATATTGTAACAAATACTTATGAGTGATTGAATATAAGACCTAAAAAATAAGCAATGAAAAAGAACGTAATGGATAGTGGGGACTATTCTTTACGTTCTTTTTTGTTGACTATTTAGAATGGAATAGAAAAGGCTAGAGAAACTGATTTTTCTAGCCTTTTACTGGTTATTTTTTTCTAGTAAATGTGGCAAGTACTTGATTGGTCTTGGTATCCACACTTTCCAGTTTATCCTTAGAAACCACTCTGATATAAAGCGTTTCTTTTTTAGGAAATTGATAGGTTAATTTAAATGAAGTTTCATTTTCTGAGATGATATCAAAATAATTTTGAGCATAGATATGTTCCTGTGCTTCATCTCTGATATCTGCTTGATGGCTGGTATCAGCTTTTAGTTCATCAAGCAATCTAATCAATTCTTCACTAGCTTCTGCGGGAGATGCATTTTCTGAGTATAATGTACTTAATTTTTGAGTCATTTCATTCGCATAAATAGATTGTGTGATTTCAGCTTTTTTGACAGACATTTCATAACTATCTGAGCTTCTTAAACGTTCTCTAGGAAGCTCATAACTCACTTTGAAGGTTGTTAAACCAAAAGTGTTTGTTTTGAAAACAGCAGAGCCATCTCCTTTAATGGTTAAAGTGGTTGGTTCCCCTAATTCTGTTTGAAGGTTTACTGCTTCAATATATTGCTGCTGTGGATTATTCAGCTGAACTTCCCAAGTCCCTGCAATATCGCGATATTGATTATGTGCACCTAATAAATAGCTGATCCCAAATCCTGCAATCAGTAAAACGATAAACAACGTTACCCATAGTGCTCTTCTTTTCATTTAAATCCCCCTAAACATATATCTTTCTAATCAAAAAAGGCTTGGTAGATTACTTGTAAAGCTTTTTTTTCATCCGCTTCTTTAACACCAAACATAATACTAACCTCAGAAGAGCCTTGATTAATCATTTCAATGTTAATAGCCGCATTCGCTAAACTAGTAGCAGCTTTAGCTGTGATCCCAACATTGTGATTCATCCCTTCTCCAACCACCATGATTAAGGCAAGATGATGCTGAATTTTAACCTCATCGACAGCTAATTCTTGTTTTAAACGATTTAAAACAGTTGCTTTTACTGCTTCAGTTAGTTGGTCTTCTCGGAGAATGATGGTTAATTCATCAATCCCAGAGGGCATATGCTCAAAATTTAACTGGCAATCTTCTAAGATTTCTAAAACATGACGTCCAAATCCAATTTCTCTATTCATCAAATATTTACGAATATAGATTCCACAGAAGCCACTATCACTAGCGATGCCAACGACAGGGGTATCAATAGCTTGTCTCTTTGTTGTAATAGTTGTTCCTGGTGCAGTTGGATTATTTGTATTTTTAACTTGAACAGGAATTCCTGCTTTAAAGGCTGGAATCAGTGCTTCATCATGAAAAACGGAAAAGCCAGCATAAGATAGTTCTCGCATTTCTCGATAAGTGAGTGCAGCAATTTCTTTTGGCTGTGAAACAATATGAGGATTTGCGGCATAAATCGCATCAACATCTGTAAAATTCTCATAAAGTGACGCCTGTACACCATTTGCAATAATCGAACCTGTAATATCAGATCCACCTCTTGAAAAAGTACAAATCCTACCTGTTTCAGTATAACCAAAGAAGCCGGGAATGACAATAATGTCATTTAATTGTCTTAAAGTTGCAATTTTTGTGTAAGATTGAGGTAAGATTTGAGCATTACCTGGTTCATTTGTAACAATCATCCCTGCTTGTAAGGGATTGACATAGTGGGCTTTTAAACCAGCTTGATTGAAATAAGCTGCAATCAGTCGAGCGTGGTTATCTTCACCGCTTGATTTTACCGCATCAAGATAGGCTTCTGGAGAAGTTACATCAAGTGTGAGCAATTTTTCAAGCTGTGCTTTAATCTCTTCCATGATAGCGTCCGTTAGTTTTAAATCATCCGCAATTTGTTGATAACGTTGCATAATTTTTGTTTGAAAGCCAGTTGTATCTGTTCCGGCTAATACTGCTTCCCCCAGTTCTATCAGTAAATCCGTTACTTTTTCATCTTCGGCAAACCGTTTACCAGGTGCTGAAACAATCATAAACTTACGTGTCGCATCTTCTCTCATAATATGTAGTACTTTTTCTAGTTGAGAGGCAGAAGCTAATGAGCTACCACCAAATTTGGTTACTTTCATCATTGCTGTCACTTCCTTTATTTTCTAAGAATATTGTATCTATTCTCGCTTTTTTTGTCCAAATAAGCAAGCTTTTTTAGCAAGAAAAAGTAAAAGTAGTCAAAAATAAAATATTTTTTTAGTAGATTAATGGTATAATAGAAGCATTCTAAATACAATGGTAAATGAGGTTAATGAATATGAGCAAAAAATTGTCATTATTTCTAGTGAGACATGGAGAAACTTTTATGAATCATTATGACCGTGTGCAAGGCTGGTCTGATACACCCTTAACAGAAAAAGGGGAACAGGATCTTTTGGTTTTTGCCAAAAATACAAAAGAGATTCCATTTCTGCAAGCCTATTCAAGTGATTTAAGAAGAACAGTTGTAACCGCCAATCTGATTATTGAACACAATCACTCATTACAGGAGACAACGGTTCAGCCAATGCCTGAGTTTAGAGAAACTTTTTTTGGCTCGTTTGAAGGAGAATTCAATCAAGTTGTCTGGGATTTAATTATTGAAAAATTAGGCTATGAGAATTTTGAAGATTTAATTGCAGGCTCTAACTCAGCAGAAATCCAAGATACAGTGAAATTATTAGATCCAGCTGGGCATGCTGAAAGCTATTTAGAGGTGATTACAAGATTGGAAGCGGGTCTAAAGGCTGTTGTAGAAGCACATCAAGGAGAAGAAGGAAATATTTTGATTGTTCTTCATGGGAATGTGATTCGCATGCTGTTAAATCATTTATTTGAGATGAATATTGATATCGTTGAAAATGCATCAGCAACCATTTTAAATTATGAAAATCAGCAATTTACAGTTGAAAAAGTCAATCATCTTTATTATTAATAGGATTTTTTTTAATGAAAGCTTACATTTTTTCTAGTAGAATAAGTGGTTGCTAGAGGGGTGGAAGCCATGAGGAAAATCAGAAGGATTGTGAAAATGCTCGTTATTTTGATCGTAGGCTATTTTTGTTTCATTGTGGCATTGATGTATCATGGTTCTCAAACACAGCCAGATACTTCTGCTGATACAATGATTATTTTAGGCGCAAAAGTTGTTGGAAATCCTGCTGAGCCGGGGACGGTTTTAAAAAGTCGACTCACAACTGCAGCTGCTTATTTAAAGGAACATCCAATCGTTTCGGTGATTGTCACTGGGGGACAGGGAGCAGATGAAACGGCAACTGAGGCGGATACAATGAAAGAGTATTTAATCGAATTGGGGATTGCAAGTGAGCGAATTCAAGTAGAAAATCAATCGACACGAACAATTGAAAATTTGATGTATGCAAAAGAAAAATTTGGTGTTCAAAAAGCAGTCATTGTGACAAGTGATTATCATCTCTTTCGTTCCTTGCTGTTAGCCAAACGGGTAGGAATTGATGCAAGTGGACTATCCGCGCAAACCAATGAGGGATATCGCATTAAAAGTACAGTGAGAGAAGTCTTATCTGTCACATATGCTTTTATTTTTGATCATCCAAAATAAACCAAATAAAGTAATGATATGTTAAAATGGGGGCTTTAAAGTGAGTAAACAAAAAAAAGTAAAAGCAATGGCAGTGGCAATGGGCGTCTTATTCTTATTAAGTGGTTGCCAAGAGAAAAAAGAAGCACAATCAGCAAAAGAATCAACAAGTGAAAGCCAAGTATCTGATGAATCAACAGTAGCACCTGAAAATGAAGTGCTGAAACCAATCACAGAACATAGTATTGACTATAAAGGTGTCATGATTGATAAAACTGACTGGCAGTTGATTTTAGCCAATAAAGAATTTCCAGTAAATGAAGTGGCAGGTTTAGAAATTCAGAATGCAGATAACAATCAAAGCATGGATCAACGTATTTTTCCGGCTTATGAAAGTATGAAGCAGGCAGCACAAGCTGATGGCATTGAGTTTTTACTTATTTCTGGATATCGCTCAGTAGAAGCACAACAAGGGATTTATGATCAAAGTATAGCAACTTACTTGAATCAAGGTTATTCAGAAGAAGAAGCCAAAAAGCTAACCTTAGATTATATTGCTTACCCAGGTACCAGTGAGCATCAAACAGGTCTAGCATTAGATATTGTGACACCACAATATAATCATGATGTTGGGGAGCTGGATGATCGCTTTGATGCCTATGATGGCGCAGTTTGGTTAAAAGAAAATGCCCATAAATATGGTTTTGTGATGCGTTATCCAACAGGAAAAGAAGACATTACAGGCTATGCTCATGAAGGCTGGCATTATCGTTATGTAGGGATTGATCATGCGACACAAATTTATGAAGAAGGTTTAACCCTAGAAGAATATCTAAAATTAGTTGACGATACGGTTCAAAACAACAAGAAGTAAAGAGACAGGTGTGGTGATGAATAAGTGAAGAAAAAAATCAATCAATGGATCAGAAAATTAAAAAGTCCAACCAAGCAAGGCCGTACGATTCGTGCTAGCTTATTCTTTGTTGTGGCTTTTATCTTGATTTTATTTTGTTCATTTTTATTATCACAGGAAGAAGTTGCTGTTGAACGACCTCAAGAATTATCAAAAGAAGAAAAATTTATTCAAAAAATTGGACCTTATGCAAAGCAGCAGCAAGTGGCCTATCAAATCTTGCCAAGTATTACCATTGCACAAGCAATCTTGGAATCTGATTGGGGAGAAAGTGAACTCTCAAAAGAGAATAATAATTTTTTTGGAATTAAAGGGACTGAACAGCAGCAAACCGTACTGATGAAAACCGCAGAATTTGTCAATGATGAATGGATTGAAGTAGAGGCGCGTTTTAGAAAATATGATTCATGGAAAGAATCCATAGATGATCATGCAAACTTATTTTTAGTAGGAACAACTTGGAATCCAGATCAATATTTGGCAGTCAGAAATGCGACTTCTTATCAGCAGGCCGCAAATGCACTACAAGAAGCAGGATATGCAACAGATCCTGCTTATGCCCAAAAATTAATTGAGCTGATTCAGCAGTATCAGCTAGATGAGTATGATCGATAATCGTAAGGAAAGGGAAACAATGACTGGCTTTGACCATCATTGTTTTCCTTTTTAAAATAAGATCAGTAGTATTTTTTTAGAAAATCAACTAAACTATAGAAAAGTAATTTTCAAGGAGGGCTTCATTTGACAGACGAAAAACAATTTATTCCAGAAATTACCACCTATTTAAAAAAGGACATTGTCACAGTGCCTGAAATCATTAAACAAGCAAGTGGGATTCGAATTTTTGGGAAAACCATTCAGTCTATTTTATTTAGTACAGATATTGCGATTATCAAAAATACCAATGCAGATGCGGTCATTGCTGTGTATCCTTTCACCCCTCATCCAGCGATTATTCAAGGGATTACCTCAGTCGCAGATATCCCTGTTTTTGCAGGTGTAGGAGGCGGCTTAACCCAAGGCAAACGTTCTGTAAATATTAGTTTATTTGCTGAGGCGGAAGGTGCAATAGCAGTTGTTTTAAATGCGCCAACCCCATTAGAAACCATTCAAGCAGTTGCAGAAACAGTTGATATTCCAATTGTTGGGACGATTGTTTCGGAATTTACTGATATTGATGAGAAAATTAAAGCAGGTGTGAGTATTTTTAATGTAAGTGGTGGTGCTAAAACAGCTCAGATTGTGAGACAAATCAGAGCACAATATCCTCAGCTACCCATTATTGCAACAGGTGGACCTACAGAAGCTGCGATTCAAGAAACCATTGCAGCAGGTGCCAATGCGATTACGTATACACCGCCAACAAATGGGATGCTATTTAAAAAGAAAATGGAACAATATCGTGAAGAAGAGGCCATGAAATATCAAACAGAGGAAGAGACAAAAAGAACTATCTGAATAAAGGAAAATATGGTATGATATGTAACATTATAGAGCTTTGGAAACATTGATAGGGGGAAATAAGGCATGAAGTTATTGGAAGAACGTATTTTAAAAGAAGGTACAGTCATTGGAAATGAAGTATTGAAAGTCGATCATTTTTTAAATCACCAAATTGATCCTGTTTTAATGCAAGCAATAGGGAAAGAATTTGCCCGACTATTTGAGGGGTTAGGCATTAATAAAATCATTACAATAGAATCTTCTGGGATTGCGCCTGCAGTCTTTGCAGGCTTAGAAATGGGGATTCCAGTTATTTTTGCCAGAAAACATAAAAGCTTAACTTTAACAGATAATTTATATAGCTCAACCGTTTATTCATTTACCAAAAAAGTGAGCAATGAAATTGCTGTCTCCAAACAATTTTTATCACAAGACGATCATGTTTTACTGATTGATGACTTTTTAGCAAATGGACAAGCTGCAGTTGGTTTAATTGATATTTGTAAACAAGCAGGTGCCCATATTTCTGGTGTTGGGATTGTCATTGAAAAATCCTTCCAAAAAGGAAGAGCACTGGTTGAAGAACAACAGATTAAGATTGAATCTTTAGCACGTATTGCAAGCTTTAAGGACAACCAAGTCGTATTTGTGGAAGAATAATAGCAATGAAGCAAACGTATCTTAGGATGACGCTTGCTTCTTTCATTAAGTGTTCTAATTGATAAGGAGTGTGAAATAATGTCTCATCAAGAGGAAATCATTCAACAAACAGAACAATATGTCCGTCATTTTTTTAAAGATGAAGGGACTGGTCATGGCTTTGATCATACACAAAGAGTGTGGCTAAATGCACAAAAGTTGCAAAAAATAGAAGGTGGAGATGCCTTTTTGATTGAGATGGCCGCACTCTTACATGATGTGGCTGATGAAAAATTAGTAGCAGATCCAGCTCAAGTAACCCTTGATTTACACGAATGGCTACAAAGCATCAATGTCTCACAAACCGCTATTAAGGAAATTCAACAAATCATTGATAGTGTTGGTTTTAAAGGTGGCAATGGTCGAAAACCAAAAACACTTGAGGCAAAAATTGTGCAAGATGCAGATCGCTTAGATGCAATTGGCGCAATTGGGATTGCTAGAACATTGCTTTATTCTGGTGCTACTGGGCAAGCATTATATGATGAAACAATCTTGATTCGTGAGGCAATGACAAATGAAGCTTATCGGAACATGCCCTCAACTTGTATCAATCATTTTTATGAAAAATTATTAAAAATTAAAGAGCTGATGCAAACAAAGGCAGCACAAGCAGAGGCACAGCAAAGACATGAGAGGATGTTATCCTTTTTAGAAGCTTTCTATGAGGAAACAGGTTATCAAAAACCAGGTATCGCCTATGATTAAGCAACAAAGATATGCATCTATTTTCCTCCTGATTTTGGGATCTGCAATTTGGGGAAGTACCTTATGGGTGCGAATGGCCTATCCAGACCTATTAGTTGTCTTTCCAATCTATTTTGGCAGTGCACCTAATTTAGGAACAAGCATGATGATGGCGCCGGCACTCGTTTTCTTGTCTACCTATCTCCAAAAAAAAGCAGCGAGCTTAAAATGGATTGGCAGTTGTGCGATTTTTACAAGCTTTTGCCAAATTTTGTCTGAAAGCTATTATTTATATAGTCATCAAGTAGCCTTTCAATGGATTGATATTCTTTATGGGATTGTCGGACTTGTGCTTGTTGTACTTGTCTATTATTTTTTATAAGATACTTGTGGAATAAAAAAGCTGTTATTTCCTAGAATGATAGGTTTGACAGGCATTCTGTTGCTTGATAGAATGAATAAGAACGTGTCATTTCAAATGGCTCATTTAAAGAAAAAGATGAAGCTAAATAAAGTAACGGGGAGTAGCGATGAACTCAACTAAAATGGTTTTACCTGGACAAACAATTGGCATTATAGGTGGCGGACAGCATGGTAGAATGTTGGCTTTAGCTGCTAAAAAATTAGGCTTTTCAGTAGGTGTCTTAGATGCAAAATTGAATGGATCAGCAGCGCAGGTTGCAGATTGGCAAATTCAAGCTTCATGTAACAATCCAGAAGCAATCAGACATATGGCGGAAAAATGTGATGTATTAACCTATGAATTTAAAGAAGTAGATATCGATTTATTAGCTTCTGTTGAAAATAAAGTACGTATTCCTCAAGGGCTAGAAGTGTTAACCATCACACAGGATCGTTCTTTGGAAAAAGCTTTTTTAGAGGCCAATAAAATCAATATTGCGCCCTATGCAGTAGTGATTGATACCTTAGATATCGAAAAAGCGGTTGAAAGCATTGGTTTTCCTTGTGTCTTAAAAACAGCTAGAAATAGCCATGAGGGTAGAGATCAAGTGGTAATGTATGAAGAGGAAGATATTCATTTATGTCAAGAAATCCTGAAAAGAGGGGTTGGCGTACTAGAAGCATGGATTCCTTTTGAGCGTGAACTAGCTGTGACAATTGCAAGAAATCAACAGGGACAAGTTAGTATTTTACCAGTTTCGGAAAACAATCATCGCTTAAATATCTTACATCAATCAATTGTTCCAGCAAGAATTGATGGGGATGTTTATGAAGAGGCGCAACGCTTAGGAAAACAAATTGCTGAGGGAATGCAATTAGTTGGTGTATTAGGGATTGAGATGCTGATGACATCCTCAGGTACAATTTATGTGAATGAGCTGATTCCTCATCCCCATCATGCTGGCTACTATTCAATTGAGGCGTGTGATTTTTCTCAATTTGAACTGCATATTCGTGGGATTTGTGGCTGGCCATTACCAGAAGTTCAATTATTACAGCCTGCTGTAACGGTTAATATCTTAGGTAGTTATTTAGAGGATGTTTATGCACAAATCGCGCTACAGCCAGATTGGCATTTTCATTTTTATGGTGAAGATAGCATAGGTGCCATTAAGCAAATGGGACATGTCACTGTTTTAGCAAATCAAACAGAGCAGGCCTTGCAAGCTATCAAATATTCAGAAATTTGGGATTAAATTTAGAATCAATGAGGAGCATGAGAACATGATAGAACGCTATACAAGACCAGAAATGGCTGCCATTTGGACAGATGAAAATCGTTATAAATGTTGGCTAGAAGTAGAAATTTTAGCAGATGAAGCTTGGGCTGAGCTAGGTGATATTCCAAAAGAAGATGTGATCAAAATTCGCGAAAATGCAGGCTTTGATGTTGCCCGTATTTTGGAAATTGAGCAAGAAACACGTCACGATGTAGTCGCTTTTACAAGAGCTGTTTCAGAAACTTTAGGGGAAGAGCGTAAATGGGTTCATTATGGTTTAACAAGTACAGATGTAGTCGACACGGCATATGGTTATCAATTAAAGCAAGTGAATGATATTTTACGTCAAGATTTACAAAACTTTTTAACCATTATTAGTGAGAAAGCCAAAGAATATAAATATACTGTGATGATGGGGCGAACACATGGTGTCCATGCAGAACCAACCACATTTGGTTTGAAATTAGCACTATGGTATTCTGAGATGAAACGTAATATTGAACGCTTTGAACATGCAGCCAAAGGTGTTGAAGCTGGTAAAATTAGTGGTGCAGTTGGGACTTTCGCAAATATCTCACCATTTGTAGAAGCTTTTGTCTGTGAAAAATTAGGCATTCGTGCGCAAGAAATTTCAACCCAAGTTTTACCTCGTGACCTTCATGCGGAATATGTGAGTACGATTGCGCTGATTGCAACGAGTATTGAAAAATTTGCAACTGAAATTCGTAGCTTACAAAAATCAGAAACAAGAGAAGTGGAAGAATTCTTTGCAAAAGGTCAAAAAGGTTCCTCTGCAATGCCGCATAAACGTAATCCAATTGGTTCAGAAAATATGTCAGGTCTAGCTCGTGTGATTCGTGGACATGTTGTGACAGCCTTTGAAAATGTGACCTTATGGCATGAAAGAGATATTTCTCATTCATCAGCAGAACGCATTATTTTACCTGATAGCACCATTCTATTAAATTATATGCTCAATCGTTTTGGAAATATTGTTAAAAATCTAACCGTCTTTCCTGAAAATATGAAACGTAATATGGATGCTACTTTTGGTTTGATTTATTCACAAAGAGTGCTTCTAAAGCTAATTGATAAAGGGATGAGCCGTGAAGAAGCTTATGATTTGGTACAGCCTAAAACAGCTGAAGCTTGGGACAATCAAGTCCAATTTAAACCTTTATTAGAAAATGATGCAAGAATTACAACCGTTTTAACACAAGCTGAAATTGATGATGCTTTTGATTATCAATACCACTTAAAAAATGTCGATACAATCTTTGAGCGTGTTGGCTTATAGGAAACCCAAAAGCCCCCAACTATAATAAAAGTTGAGGGCTTTTTAAAAAGTGAAGCATCAAAAGAAAGAGAAAGCAGGTAAAACATGGATATTTACTGGGAAAATTTATTAGCTAAGGAACAAAAAAAGCCTTATTTTGAAAGCTTACAAACCTTTGTGGACACCGCTTATGCTGAAACAATAGTTTATCCAGCGGAAGAAAACATTTATCAGGCATTAAAGCTAACGCCTTATCAACAAGTTAAGGTTGTGATATTAGGACAGGATCCTTATCATGGACCACATCAAGCACATGGGTTAAGCTTTTCAATTGCTTCTGAAGAAGCAAAATTTCCACCTTCATTAAGAAATATTTTTAAAGAATTAGCGACTGATGTCGGCATTGAACGTACCAATAAAAATTTGACAGATTGGGCAGAACAAGGAGTACTGTTATTAAATACTGTGTTAACAGTTGAAGCAGGAAAAGCCGCCTCTCATCGAAATCAAGGATGGGAAATTTTAACAGATTGTATCATTCAAGCCTTAAATCTTCGTGCTGAACCCATTATTTTTGTCCTTTGGGGAGCAGATGCACGAAAAAAAGTCCCTCTATTAACCAATTCACAGCATAAAATAATTGAATGTGTTCATCCTAGTCCTTTATCAGCACATCGCGGCTTTTTTGGGAGTAAGCCTTTTAGTCAAATCAATCATTATTTAACAGAAGCTAATCAGAAACCTATTCAATGGGGAGGATAATGAAAGGTTATTGCAGTAGGTTAAATCCCTCTTTTTTCTCTGGTTATGCTATAATGACTGAAATATCATGAGTTTGAGGGGGAAAAGCGATGACTACTGAAAAAACAACCTGTTTGATGTGTCAGCAAGTCTATTCTACAAATGAAGGCACCTATGTAAAAGAGCTACCAGAAACATTCAAGCTTTATCTGAAAGCTAAGTATGGGGACGTAGCAGAGGATTATTTTATTTGTGAAGCTGATTTGATTCAAGAGCGTATTGCATACGTACGAGCTACAATTGGACTTGATCAAAGTGAAATGAGCCTTTTGCATCAACAAGTACTTGAAAGTATTGCTAAGGATGAAATGATTGTGCAAGAACCAAATAAAGCAGTAGATAATCAACGCACACTTGGGCAAAGAGTAGCAGATAGATTAGCTAAATTTGGTGGTAGCTGGATTTTTATTTTTGCATTTATAGCTGTGTTATTAACTTGGATTATCATTAATTCAATTGCTATTTTTGTGAAACCTTTTGACCCTTATCCCTTTATTTTACTAAATCTTGTCTTATCCTGTTTGGCAGCTATTCAAGCACCTGTGATTATGATGAGTCAAAATAGACAAGAAGCAAGAGATCGAGAGCAATCTACAAATGATTATAAGGTCAATTTAAAATCAGAAATAGAAATTCGGTTATTACATGAAAAAATGGACCATATGATGACAACACAATGGCAACGATTACTTGAAGTTCAAAGTATTCAAGTGGACTTACTTGAAACCTTATGCAAGCAAGTTGAAACTTTCTCAAACGAAAATCAAGACTGTCAAAAAATGCAAAGAGAATCGTCGTTAAAAGAATCACTATAAGGTTGTTTGTGATAGCTTTAGATTCTTTGAGGCATTATTTTAAGTGCAGAAATCTTTTGATTTAATAAAATAATCGGATTTATTTCAACCACTAGACATACCCTATAAAACTATTGTAAAATGATAAATGATGTTGATTGAAAAAGGAGCGAGAAATAAGGATGTTGGCGAATATAGGTGAAAAAAAATATAAGAACCTCGAAGAGCATGCTTATATGTATTTACAAAATAAAATCAAATTAAAAGAAATTTTACCATTTGAGCGAATTATTGAATTAACCATTGCGGAAGAATTAAACATGAGCCGTACACCAGTTAGAAGAGCCATTCAAAAATTAGAGCAAAACAATTTTGTCACAATTGAATCAAACAAAGGAGCAGTTGTGAATCCACCTTTTATTGATAGAGAAAAATACATCCAACGAGTAGAATTCATCGAACTTATTTTTATTCATGTGATTAATCATGTGGAAGCCAAATCAATTCCATTAGATATCCAGCATTTTTCTAATAAACTAGTCTTAATGAATGACTATTTAGAAAAAAAAGATTATCATTACTTTTTTGCCATTGAGCGTACGTTTATTGTTGAGTTTGTTGCACTGGCACAAAATGATTATATGACAGAGCTTGTGAGTCAGACACATATTGATTTAGTGTCACGATGTAATGAGGATATTAAAGGTGTCATGGAACGCAATACTGCACAAATGATTCCAAGATTAATGGAAGTGATGCGTTCAATGGATAACCAGCACTTTATGCAAGCTAGAAAACAGGTGCGAACAACCATTAATCATTTATTATTATCAGCTATTCGCTAAAAAAGAAGGAAATTTCTCTAGGTTGTGTCAGAAAACGACCAAAAATGAGAAATTTCTTTTTTGTTTAGACTCTTAGTGGATTTTTAAAGAAGTTCTATCTTTTTTTTGGTATAATAAAGAGCGATTGATTGAAAGAGAGGATGGCGTAAATGGTTTCAAAAGAAGATATTATAAAAGGGATGAACCCTAGACAAAAAGAAGCAGTTATTCATACTGATGGCCCGCTTTTAATTATGGCAGGTGCAGGTAGTGGGAAAACACGTGTGTTAACTCATAGAATTGCTTATTTAATTGAAGAAAAACAGGTAAATCCATGGAATATTTTAGCCATTACGTTTACAAATAAAGCCGCAAAAGAAATGAAGGAACGTGTGGAAAAATTATTAGGTCCAACTGGTGATGGTGTTTGGGTATCTACCTTTCACTCAATGTGTGTTCGTATCCTAAGACGTGATATTGACCAAATTGGATACAATAAGAATTTTGTGATTTTAGATCCAGGTGATCAGCAAACAGTCATCAAGCAAATTTTAAAAGATAAAAATATGGACCCTAAAAAGCATGAACCAAGAGCAATTCTTTCTAGAATTAGTAATGCCAAAAATGATTTATTAACAGCAAAAGCTTATAGCTTACAGGCTGGTGATTATATAGAGCAAAAAACGGCTGAGGTTTATGAGCAATATGAACGAACTTTAAGAAGAAGTGAAGCCGTTGACTTTGATGATTTGATTATGTTAACCATTCGCTTATTTACAGAAAGCCCAGATACCTTACAATATTATCAAAGAAAGTTCCAATATATTCATGTAGATGAGTACCAAGATACCAACCATGCGCAATATACTTTGGTTAACTTATTAGCTGAACGCTTTAAGAATCTTTGTGTTGTTGGGGATGGTGACCAAAGTATTTATGGCTGGCGTGGGGCAGATATGCAAAATATTTTAGATTTTGAAAAGGATTATCCTAATGCAAAAGTGGTGCTATTAGAACAAAATTATCGTTCAACTAAAACCATTTTACAAGCTGCAAATGAGGTCATTGAAAATAATACAAACCGTAGACCGAAAGCGTTATGGACTGAGAATCAAGCAGGAGATATGATTACTTATTATCGTGGTCAAAGTGAACATGATGAAGCGCGTTATGTTGTAGCGAAAATGCAAGAAGAGATGCGCGAAAAAGATTTGAAGTATGGAGATTTTGCTGTTCTTTATCGTACCAATGCCCAGTCCCGTGTGATGGAGGAAAATTTATTAAAATCAAATATTCCTTATACCATGATTGGTGGACATAAATTCTATGATCGTAAAGAAATTAAAGACCTACTAGCTTATCTCCGTTTATTAGTCAATCCAGTGGACTCAATTAGCTTCCAGCGTGTGGTCAATGTACCTAAAAGAGGAATTGGACCAGGAACAATTGATAAATTGCGTGATTTTGCTGATTTATATGATTGGTCATTACTTGAAGCGGCATTAAATATTCAAATTTCTACTATTTCTGGTAAAGCAGCAACTGAGCTTGAAAAATTTGCAATGATGATGAGAGATTTAAGAGGTAAATTAGAAACCTTATCTGTCACAGAAATTGTGGAAGAAATGCTAGAAAAAACAGGCTATTTAAAAAACTTAAAAGCAGAGAATACCTTAGAATCTCAAACAAGAATTGAAAATATTCAGGAGTTTCTAACGGTGACACAACAATTTGAAGAAACCGCGGAAGAGGAAGAGCAAAGTCTAGGCAGCTTTTTAGATGATTTAGCTTTAGTTGCTGAAATTGATAACCTAGATATGGAAGAACAGCAATCGACGGTTACATTAATGACCTTACATGCTGCTAAAGGGCTAGAATTCCCCATTGTCTTTTTAATTGGGATGGAGGAAGGCGTCTTTCCACTTTCTAGGGCAGCAATTGATGAAGCTGATCTAGAAGAGGAGCGTCGTTTAGCTTATGTAGGTATCACGCGCGCAGAACGTAAGCTTTATTTAACCAATGCCTTTTCAAGAATGCTTTATGGGCGAACACAAGCCAACCCAGCCTCTCGCTTTATGAATGAATTAAGCGATGAGGTATTAGAAATGGGGAATAGTACGAGTCAAATGAGTACACCATTTGGGAATAAACCAAGTATGAGTAACCCAAGCATGAGTATGCAGCGTTATCAAAACAATCAAGTCACTCGTGCAACCAGTACAACCTATCAAAAACCAGCAACAAAATCACTGACTGAAAGTGGTGCAGACCAATTATCATGGAGTGTTGGAGATAAGGCCATGCATAAAAAATGGGGCGTTGGAACAGTGGTTAAAGTCAGTGGCGACGAAAATAGTTTAGAATTAGATATTGCATTTCCAGAGCAAGGCATCAAGCGTTTACTCGCAGCATTTGCACCAATTACTAAAGTTTAAAAAGGAGGCTTTTACATGTCGTTTGAAGAAGCAAAAAAACATGTTGAAGTGTTGAGAGAGCAATTAAACGAAATGAGTTATGCCTATTATGTGAAGGATGCACCAGCTGTCACAGATGCTGAATATGACCAAATCTATCATGAATTAGTTGGAATAGAAGAAGCTTATCCAGACTTAATTACAGCAGATTCTCCAACACAAAGAGTGGGTGGCACGATTTTACCAGGCTTTACCAAAATTGTACATGAGATTCCAATGTTAAGCTTAGGAAATGCCTTTAATGAAGAGGATTTACGAGATTTTGACCAACGCATCAAAAAAATCATTGAAGCAGATGTGGCCTATATTTGTGAATTAAAAATTGATGGCTTGGCGATTTCCTTAAAATATGTAGATGGACAGTTTGTGCAAGGGGCAACTCGTGGAGATGGAACGGTTGGCGAAGATATTACACAAAATCTAAGAACGGTAAAATCGGTACCATTAAAATTAAAACAGCCCGTTTCAATTGAAGTCCGTGGCGAATGCTTTATGCCTAAAAAATCCTTTGTGGCACTAAATGAAAAAAGAGAAGCAGCAGGCGAAGATTTCTTTGCGAATCCAAGAAATGCAGCAGCAGGCAGCTTACGTCAATTAGATCCTAAAATTGCAGCAGAAAGAAATTTAGATTCTTTTCTTTATACCGTTGCAGATTTTGGGAGCATCACAGCCTCAGGACAAGAAGAAGCTTTAGAAGCATTAGATCGTCTAGGCTTAAAAACCAATCATGAGCGTGCCGTTTGTCAAGATATTGAAGAAGTCATCCAATATATTCGTGATTTTGGTGAAAGACGTAGTGAGCTTCCTTATGAAATTGATGGGATTGTGATTAAAGTCAATCAATTTAAGCAACAAGAAGAGATTGGCTATACGGTAAAAGCACCTCGTTGGGCGATTGCTTATAAATTTCCAGCAGAAGAAGCTGTCACCATTGTGCGAGATATTGAATGGACAGTTGGTAGAACAGGTGTTGTGACACCAACCGCTATGATGGATCCTGTTCATTTAGCTGGGACAACTGTAGCAAGAGCTAGTTTGCATAATCAAGATTTAATTCAAGAACGAGATATTCGCATTGGTGATCATGTTTTTGTGCATAAAGCAGGAGATATTATCCCAGAGGTAACAAGAGTGAAATTAAGTGAACGTGAGACAGATAGTGAGCCTTATCAAATTCCTGAGCAATGTCCAGCTTGTCAATCTGAATTGGTACACTTAGAAGAAGAGGTGGCTTTGCGCTGTATTAATCCAAAGTGTCCAGCCCAAATTGTTGAGGGCTTATCTCACTTTGTTTCTAGAAATGCCATGAATATAGATGGTTTAGGTATCCGAGTGTTAACACAAATGTTTGAAAAAGACTTGGTTCATGATGTAGCTGATCTATATCAATTAACTTATTATGAGATGCTAACCTTAGATAAAATCAAAGACAAATCAGCAAATAATTTATTAACAGCCATTGCGAGTAGCAAAGGAAATTCTTTGGAGCGCTTATTATTTGGCTTAGGAATTCGTCATGTAGGTGCCAAAGCAGGTAAGTTACTAGCGGAGCATTTTGAAACAATGGAAGCATTAGCTAAAGCAACACCAGAGGAGATTGCAGCCATTCCTTCAATTGGGGAAATTATTGGTGAAAGTGTCCGCACTTATTTTGATAATGAAGAAGTGCATGAATTATTAAGAGAATTAAGAGAAGTCGGTGTCAATATGACTTATCTGGGGAAGAAAAAAAGTGAGCAGTCTACGCAAGAAACTGCCTTTAATGGGAAAACTTGGGTATTAACAGGAAAATTAACCCATTTTACTCGTGATGAAGCTAAGGAAAGAATTGAAAATCTTGGTGGAAAAGTCACGGGGAGTGTTTCCAAAAAAACAGATGTTGTGGTGGCAGGTAGTGAAGCTGGTAGCAAATTAACCAAAGCGGAGAATTTAGGTATAACTGTTTGGAATGAGACCCAATTATTAGAAGCGCTAGAGGAGGAAGAGAAATGAAACAGAAGCTATTAGTGACCTTAAGTGCCATCATCCTTGTGCTATCTGGCTGTTCAGCTGGAATTGGTGGAGAAAATATGACAGGTGACAAAAAAGAAAGTGATGGAGATAAAAAAACAGTCACGAATCATCAGCTTTCAAATGAATATTATCGCACCTTAGTCCCCTATAAAGTGAGTACAGCAAGAGGTGTGACTGTTGAAAATTTAAACTCAAGCTATAATGTGAAGGAATTTGAAACTGGCTTATTAGGGATTTCACAAAAAGTATTCCCAACAGATCAGTTTATTTTTGAGGAAGGGCAACACTTAGATCGTGAAATGGTTACTGAATGGTTGGGAAGAAAATCAGAGGAAAACCCAAATGGATTGAATCCAGAAGATAATGGGAATGTTGAGCCAACTGGACGTAATCCAATGTATTTAGCACAAGTACTTGAACAAGATTATATGGTTCAAAATGGTGATGATATTTCCTTAGGTGGCATCACTATTGGACTAGCGATGAATTCAATTGATTATTATCGTAAAGTTGCTTATGGCGATATCTTTAAAACGGAGATTTCTTCTGAAGATACATTGGCAAAAGGAAAAGAAATGGCCGATCAAGTGATTAGTCGTTTAAGAGAAATGGAAGGCTTAAGCCAAATTCCAATTACCATTGCCATTTATGAACAATCTAGCCAAGATAGCTTATCACCAGGAAATTATCTTGCTTATGCAGTCAGTCAAAATGGCGCAACAAATGTCACTGATTGGAAAAATGTGAATGAAAAAAATATGGTTATGCCTTCTGATGAAGCGAAAGAAGAGCATAATGATGATTTAACCTCTTTTGCAAACTTTCAAACAGCGATTCAAGATTATTTTCCTAATTTAAATGGTGTTGTTGGTAATGCAAAATATGTTGATAATGTGTTATCAAAATTGACCATTACTGTTAACATTCAATTTTATGGAGAGGCAGAAATCATTAGTTTTACACAACATGTGGCAGATTCAGTTGGAAAATTTTTACCTAATTCAGCTGCCATTGAAGTTCGCATGATTTCAGTCAATGGCATGGAATCGTTTGTGAGCCGAGATGCTGGTGGGGAAACAATGGTCAATCATGTATTTAATTAGCTAAAGGCTGAGCAGGTGTCTGAAAATGCCAGTGGCAACTATTTTAAAGCTGTCGCCATCGTTTTTAGACACAAGCTAGTAGACATACGCTCTTTATGCTAAAATAGAGAAGAAGCTTAGGCTAAAATAGCAGCAGAAAGAAGGGAATCAAATGGCAATTAATGAAGAACAAGTCAAGCATGTTGCAAAACTTGCAAAACTTTCTTTTAAAGAAGAAGAAATTTCACAATTTACAGAGAAATTGGATCAAATTATTCAGATGGTTGAAACCTTGGAACAAGTTGATACAACAGGTGTTCCAATCACAACTCACGTATTAGATACAGTCAATGCATTTAGAGAAGATCAAGCAGAAGAAGGAACTGATCGTGACCAACTGATGAAAAATGTACCCACTTCTCAGGATGGATTTATCAAAGTACCTGCAATTATGGACAATGGGGAGGCTGGAGCATGAGTTTATTAGAGAAAGATTTAAGCGAATTACACAACCTTCTTGTCTCAAAAGAAATTACTTCTGTTGATGTGACAAAAGCTACTTTTGACCGTATTCGTGAAACAGAAGAGCAGGTTGGTTCATTCATTACATTAGATGAAGAGCATGCAATGGAATTAGCTAAAAATATTGATGCTAAAGGGATTACAACGGATAATGTCTTAGCTGGTTTACCAATTGGGATCAAAGATAATATTGTCACAAATGGTTTAAAAACAACAGCAGCAAGCCGAATGCTAGAAAACTTTGTACCAATTTATGATGCAACCGTGATGGAAAAAATTTATCAAGCTGATATGATTCCTGTTGGTAAGCTAAATATGGATGAGTTTGCTATGGGTGGTAGTACTGAAACTTCTTATTTTAAGAAAACAAAAAATCCTTGGAATTTAGAAAAAGTACCAGGTGGTTCATCAGGTGGTTCAGCAGCTGCAGTGGCATCTGGTCAAGTACTGATGTCTTTAGGTAGTGATACAGGTGGGAGTATTCGTCAGCCTGCTTCATTTACAGGGATTGTTGGATTGAAGCCTACTTATGGTCGTGTTTCTCGCTATGGTTTGATTGCCTTTGCCTCTAGCTTAGATCAAATTGGTCCATTAACAAGAACCGTTCGCGATAATGCTTATGTATTAAATGCGATTAGTGGTTATGATGCCAAAGATGGTACCAGTGCAGGTGTCTCTGTACCGGACTTTACAGCAAAATTAACTGGCGATATTAAAGGCCTGAAAATTGGTGTTCCTAAAGAATACTTGGCTGATGGTCTTCAACCAGAAGTAAAAGAGGCCGTTTTAAAAGCTATTGAAACGTATAAAGAACTAGGCGCAACTGTGGAAGAAGTCAGCTTACCACATTCACAATATGGTGTAGCGGTTTATTATATCATTGCTTCAAGTGAAGCCAGCTCAAACTTATCCCGCTTTGATGGGATTCGTTATGGTTATCGTTCTGAAAATGTTACAAACTTAGAAGATGTTTATATTAACTCTCGTTCTGAAGGCTTTGGGATGGAAGTAAAACGTCGCATTATGCTGGGGACATTTGCCTTAAGCTCAGGTTATTATGATGCTTATTTCAAAAAAGCTGGTCAAGTTCGCACATTGATTAAACAAGATTTTGAAAAAGTTTTTGAAAGCTATGATTTAATCTTAGGACCTGCAGCACCAACAACAGCCTATGGTATTGGTGAAAAATTAGACAATCCATTAACCATGTATTTAAATGATATTTTAACAATTCCAGTAAACTTAGCTGGTAACCCAGGGATTTCGATTCCTTGTGGCTTTGATCAAGAAGGATTACCAATTGGGTTACAATTAATTGGGAAGCATTTTGATGAAGCAACAATTTATCAAGCAGCAGATGCATTTGAACAAGCAACAACATTCCATCAAGAAAGACCAAATTTGTAAGGGGAGGAGACGAACAGAATGAATTTTGAAACAGTAATAGGACTTGAGGTCCATGTAGAATTAAAAACAGCATCAAAAATGTTCTCACCAGCTCCAGCCCATTTTGGTGCAGAACCAAATACAAATACGAATGTCATTGACTGGGGTTATCCAGGTGTTTTACCCGTTGTCAATAAAGAAGCCGTTTCATTTGGTATGAGAGCTGCCATGGCTTTAAATTGTAAGATTGCACAGCATACAAAATTTGACCGTAAAAACTACTTTTATCCAGATAATCCAAAAGCTTATCAAATTTCACAATTTGATCAACCGATTGGTTATGATGGCTGGATTGAGATTGAAGTAGAGGGTGAAAAGAAAAAAATCCGAATTGAACGTGTCCATTTAGAAGAAGATGCAGGGAAAAATAATCATGGGACAGATGGCTATTCTTATGTAGATTTAAACCGTCAAGGTACCCCATTAATTGAGATTGTTTCTGAAGCGGATATGCGCTCACCAGAAGAAGCCTATGCTTATCTTGAAGCCTTGAAACAAATTATTCAATATACAGGCGTTAGTGATGTAAAAATGGAAGAAGGTTCAATGCGCTGTGATGCCAACATTTCTTTACGTCCAATTGGGCAAGTTGCTTTTGGTACAAAAGCAGAATTGAAAAACTTAAACTCATTTAACTTTGTTAAACGTGGACTTGCTCATGAAGAAATTCGTCAAGAAAAAGTTTTACTTTCTGGTGGCATTATTCAACAAGAAACTCGCCGTTTTGATGAAACAACTGGCGAAACCATTTTAATGCGTGTCAAAGAAGGTTCAAGTGACTATCGTTACTTCCCCGAGCCTGATATTCCAAACCTAGTCATTGATGATAGCTGGGTTGAACGTGTTAGAGAATCTATTCCTGAGATGCCTAAAGAAAGACGCCTGCGTTATGTTTCTTCATTAGACTTACCAGAATATGATGCAATGGTCTTAACCTTAACACCAGAAATGTCAGATTTCTTTGAAGCAACCCTTGCTGCAGGAGCTACACCAAAACAAGCTTCTAACTGGTTAATGGGCGAAGTTTCAGCTTACCTGAATAGTGAACAAAAAGACTTGCATGAAATTGGCTTAACACCAGAAAATCTAGCAGGAATGATTGGTCTGATTGAAGATGGTACTATTAGTTCTAAGATGGCTAAAAAAGTCTTCCGTGAATTAGCTGAAAATGGCGGCGATGCAAGAAAAGTAGTAGAAGCTAAAGGCTTAGTACAACTATCTGATCCAGCACAACTCTTACCAATTATTAATGAAGTATTGGATAACAATCCTCAATCGATTGAAGACTTTAAGAATGGAAAAGATCGCGCAGTCGGCTTCCTAGTTGGACAATTAATGAAAGCAACCAAAGGACAAGCAAATCCAGGTGTTGTGAATAAATTGTTAAATCAAGAATTAAGCAAGCGTTAAGCTATCCATTTTTTAGAATTCAAAGTAGTAGGAGGATTTAAGTTGAAAGCTAGAATAATATATAACCCTACCTCTGGAAGAGAAATTATCAAAAAAAATCTTGTAGATATTTTACAAGTATTTGAAGAAGCTGGTTATGAAACCAGTGCCTATGCGACGACTCCAGAACCTGATTCAGCTAAAAATGAAGCAAGAAGAGTTGCTTTAGCAGACTTTGATTTAATTGTCGCAGCAGGTGGAGATGGGACCATTAATGAAGTGGTTAATGGGATTGCAGACTTAGAAAAACGCCCTAAAATGGCTGTGATTCCTGCTGGTACAACGAATGACTATGCACGAGCACTTCATATTCCGCGAAATGATGTGGTTGCAGCTGCTAAAGTTGTGCTAAAAAAACAAATGATTAAAATGGATGTCGGTCAAGCAAATGATACCTATTTCATTAATATCGCAGGTGGTGGTTCTTTAACAGAGCTCACTTATGAAGTGCCATCACAACTAAAAACCATTTTTGGTTATCTTGCCTATCTTGTGAAAGGTGCAGAGAAGCTGCCAGGAATTAAACCAATGAATATGCGTTTAACTTATGATGATGATGTTTATGAAGGGGAAGCGAATATGTTCTTAGTTGGGTTAACCAATTCAATTGGTGGCTTTGAGCAGATCGCACCTGATGCGCATTTAGATGATGGAGAATTCTCTTTAATTATTGTTAAAAAAGCTAGCTTAACAGAAATGCTGCATATGGTTGCATTAATGCTTAATGGTGGGCGACATATTACCCATCCAAAATTAATTTATACCAAAACAAAATATCTAAAAGCAGAGCCCTTAGATGATAAACAAATGATGATTAACTTAGATGGCGAATACGGTGGTGATGCACCAATGGAATTCAGGAATTTGAAGCAACATATTGAAATGTATGCAGATGTAGATTCGATTCCAGATAGTGCAGTAACGGGTGAATTGCTAGAGGTTGAAAATGCCTTCATTCGTGAAGTAGAAGAATTAACAGATGAAGATATTGATGGAGATGGCAAAGTCTATTCATCCAAAAAATAATAAACAATAGAATTTTGCTGTTCTAAAAGAAGTTTTTTCTTGAAAGAGCAGCAAATTTTTATGAAGTCAATCTTGGAAACAAGAAGTGGGAGAGAAAAAAATGAAAACACAGCACACAGTACCTGTTTCTAAAAATGAGAAACATATTGTTACAATTGAAGATTTAACACATGAAGGAATGGGTGTAGCTAAAATAAAAGGCTACCCAATCTTTATTGATAATGCTTTACCAGGGGAAAAAATTGAAGTAAAGATTCATAAAACAGGTAAGAGCTTTGGTTATGGTAAAGCGATGAAATTTTTAACTTCAAGCAAAGATCGCGTAGAAATCAAAGATGAACATCTTGGAAAAGTTGGGATTAGCCCGCTTCAACATCTATCTTATAGTAAACAATTAAGTTTTAAACAAGATCAAGTAAAAAATGTCATGCAGCGTATTGCCAAAATGCCAGAAGTTCCTGTAAAACAAACTTTAGGGATGAAAAATCCTTGGGGCTATCGCAATAAAGCCCAAGTTCCTGTTAGAAAACAAAATGAAAAATTAGTGACAGGATTTTTCCGTAAAAATAGTCATGATGTGATTCCAATGGAAAACTTTTATATTCAAGATCCTAAAATTGATGAAGCGATTTTAACCGTTAGAAATATTATGCGCACTTATAGTGTAAAACCCTATAATGAGCAACAACATACTGGTAATTTGCGCCATATCATGGTTCGTCGTGGCTATCATACTGGGGAAATCATGATTGTCTTAGTCACACGTACAGCTAAATTATTTCCAACGAGCAAGATTATTCCTGATATTTTAGAAGCTTTACCAGAAGTTAAAAGTATTGTGCAAAATGTGAATCCAAAACACACCAATGTGATTTTAGGTGAAGAGAATATTGTGCTTCATGGCGAAGATAAAATTGTTGATACAATTTTTGATAACCAATTTGAAATTTCATCAAAATCATTCTACCAAGTGAATCCACAACAAACAGAAGTCTTATATCAAAAAGTATTAGACTATGCAGCTTTAACTGGTAATGAAACAGTGATTGACCTTTATGCTGGTATTGGTACGATTTCATTAACCATGGCGAAGCATGCCAAACATGTGTATGCAGTTGAAATCATTGAGGATGCTGTGAAAAATGCAAAAGCAAATGCTACATTAAACAATATCGATAATGTGACATTTGAATTAGGAACTGCTGAAGAATGGTTGCCACAATTAGCTGAAAATGGGATTAAAGCTGATGTTTTAGTAGTAGATCCACCAAGAAAAGGCTTAGAAAAAGAATTAGTGGAAGCGATTATTGACATTGCGCCTAAAAAAGTGGTTTATGTCAGCTGTAACCCAGCAACCTTAGCAAGAGATTTAGCTTTATTAGCTGAAGGCGGGTATGATGTGAAAGAAATTCAACCAGTCGACATGTTCCCACAAACACATCATGTGGAGTCTGTGACATTGTTGGAAAAACGTTAAATATGAAAACTTAAATAGCACAAAAATAAGTATTCTATCATGGAATGCTTATTTTTGTGCGTGAAAATGACAATAACTGTAAGAAATATATTCTTTATATAGACAAGGTGTAGGCTTATACTGTATGATAAAAATGTAGAAACTATTCATAAAGGAGGCCTCATACAAGATGAGTGAGAAAAGTAAAAAAGTAAATGAAGCATTAAGGATTGTTTATGATTCTTCAACTGGCTTACAGGGAATAAAAGATGAGGCGGGGAAAGAAATTGTATCATGCATCTATGAAGATATCTTATACGTGAAAATATATCATCAATTTATCATAAAAAAGAATGCACGTTATGGCATTATTGATGCACAAGGTCATATCATTGCAGAAGCAAAATATTTACATATTATTGTGAGTCATTACATTGACTATGTATTAGAGGATGGCTATTATATTCAAAGTGAAAAAGGATTTGGTAGAATATCCACTAGTGGTCAAGTCATCGTTAAGCCTAAATATTCAGAAATTGAAACAACTGGTAAGTTTTTTTATGAGGCATCTATTGATCGTTATACACAGGATTATTACTACTATACTGGTAAGCAAATGAAAGAGACTATTAATGAGTTAAATGATGGCTATTTTTGTAAGCTAATCAAACAGGATGGCCAGTATCTCAGTCAATTATTTAATAAAAAATTTGAGATGATAAATAATGAGGTTACAGTAAATTTTGGTTCACGCTATTCAAATGGCTATCTGCAGGTTAATGTATATGATGAGGAAGATAATAGACATCTAGGCTATATAGATGCAGAAGGTAAAATCATCACCAAAGCATACTATGATGGAGGAGAAAGCTTTTCAAAGGATGGCTTAGCGGTTGTGTATCAAGATGATAAATATGGTGTAATTGATACAAAAGGAAATCTCATTATTCCTTTAGCATATGACGCCATTCATGATTTTCATGAAGGATATGGAATTGTGAAGAAAAATAATAAATGGGGTGCTTTTGATACACAAGGGCATGAAATTTTACCAATCATATATGATGCATTGTCCAATCATCATCATGGTGGTTTTATTTATCTACTTGGAAATGAGGATGGTTGGGTAGATATCAAAAATAATCGTTATCAGCTAATAACCCAAGATGATGGGGAAACATTTTTTTACTATGATAAAAATGGTAATAAAGCCCCTCTTCATACGGTAGATGAAGCTTTTCCATTTCTTGGTGAGGGCTTAGAAGTATCCTTTAATAAGAAGAAAGGATTGATAGATAAGGTTGGTAAGACAATTGTTAACCCAGTATATGATCAGATTTCATCTACCTTATTGGGTGGGATTGGCTTTGCAAGAAAAGGCAAGTATTGGGGTATTATAACGGAGGATGGAACAGAAGCTACTGATTTTATCTATGATAATATTGGTTTTTTAGCACCAGGATATTGTGTTGGTAGAAAAGATTCAAAATGCACACTTCTATCAAAACAGGGAGCTATCTCAGAAAATATATTTGATTATATTGGCAGTAAAAATGAGGTAGGTATATTTTGGACTTATGCAGTATTATCTGAACGATATGTCCCTATTTCCGCAAATGACTATCGAACATTCTTACATGAAAGTACTTATTCAAATATTCACGCGCTAGAGATAAAAAGAGACAAACTTAGTTTTAAAACGGATTTAGGCTACCTAGCGATTGATGGACAGCTTACGGAAATCATCAATCCGCTTTTATCAAAAAAACAAACGCTTCATCCAATAGAAGAATCCATACCATCAATTATTGAAGAAAGTGGTATGCTCTCATTGAAAAATAAGATTGGAAAAATTCCAAGTATGTACAACTATACAACAAACACCTATTATGTAGAAACCTATCAAAAAGAAATGCTGGACAGGATGTCACACTATGAAAATAGATTTCTATTAGGACTGATTGCATCTATGACTAAATGGGCATTTTATCGGATTAAAGATGTGACTGAAACGTATCTAAATACCCATTCTTTTCAGCAAAGAATTCAATCTCTTTATGTAGGCAGTTTTAGATTTGATTATGTAAGTGATAATTTTGATTGGTATGGAGGTTTTTCAGAAAAAATCGCAACAATTTGTCAAGATGCAAAAGAAGCGAGTAAATTAGACTATTTATCAAAAATTGATTTCCAACTCTATAATATGTATCGTTTTCACATCAGTCGTAGTAGTGCAAGATTTATTGGTCAAAGTACAACAGAAGTTTATGCGATTATAAGAGCAGGCCTGCCTAAGAAATATCAAATAATCTTTGAAAAATGGGTATTAGATGTATTAGAGCGAGCAAAACCCTATTGTTATCAAACGCAAGCAACTATTTATAGTGAAAGTGTGATATATGACGAAAAAATGGATCAACTAGTCTCACCACAATTTTATTTTGATCAAGATTATGTTTGGGATAGATTAGAGAATGAACAACAGATAAAGGACTATATTAGTCAAGAAAGTATAAAAGAAAATCCCTATCTAGATTTAAAAGCAATTGAAGCCAATCCTTTAAGCTTTTTTGCATAAATAGCTCTATGAAAAATGAGTAGGAACTGACGAGCAAAAAGTATCAATCATTGGCTACCAACTAGCCTCTTTGACGCTTAGTAGTTCAACTTTATAGGAAAAGTGATTGCGTAACAGCTATCACTTTTTTTTGATTTGTTATAGGACAGCGATAAATTTGTGACAAAGTTATGCTGACTTTAATTAATGGAAGTTAAGTTGTTAACGTTAAAATAATCAGGTATTTAATGTTGTAAATGAAGCCCCTATGATTGAAAAATTGAGATCTTTATTGTTGTTTTTAAAAAATGACCTACTATTAAACAGGAATCCATTAGCTTCTTTCTTGCTATTTTATTACCAAAAGACTACTCGTTATTTGAGCGCTAAATAATCAATTAGATAGGTCATTTGTATTCATTATTCTTTTAGGGTAAAATGATTTTATAAGTGGAATAATCAGTTTATACTTTATAATATTACAAAAATAATGCCAGAAAATAGCTTGTCTATTATAAGCAAATAAAAAAATAGTCAACAGAGTGGAGAAGGATGAAATGAAGCATAAAGAGTCATTACATAGACTAGTAATGATAATGATACTATTCACAATATTAATCGGTTGTTCATTAGAAAAAACGCATCAAGTCCTGGCCTCAGAAGGGACTTCTAAAACCGCACAAAAAGAAATAGAAGATGTTTGGTTACAGACTTGGCGTCGTACAGGCTTAGCGATTACCAATATCGCTCCTTTGCTTTTAGAACAAGATCAGGACTATGCATTTTTAAGCTACTATGAATATAAAAGAGAAAATACCAATCAACTTGGCGAGAAGGTACAGCGCATTGATTTTAAAATTCCACAGTTTAATGACTCATCTCCTGCAGCAATCAGACTGAATCGACTCATTAACCAAATGGTATCAAGTGATCTTACATCTGAGGAGAAGTTCTATCAGGATGCCTACTTCTCAGAAAAAGGTTCACTAGAACAAATTGCGTTAAAAAGTAGTTTTGTTCGGGGATATGATGTTACCTATTCTGATTATCAATTAACAAATATTGTCTATAATGGTTATATCTATAAAGGGGGAGCCCATGGCATGCCTATCTGGAATAGTCATGTCTTTGACCGGAAAAACGGCGTTGAACTGCGATTAAGTGATTTATTTGGTGATGAAGTGGATACGGTCATTACAAGCTGTTACCAAGCTTTTGATCAATTGATTGAAGAAGATCAAACAAGATTTTTTCCTGATGCAAAGGAGTGGGTTCGCAGGGAAACAAAAGAGAGTCAAAATTTTTATTTAACCCCTGAAGGAATTACATTCTTCCATTATCCTTATGCCCTGGGACCTTATAGTAGTGGGATTATAGAAGTGACGGTTCCTTATGAACAGCTCCCTACTCTGCAATATTAAGATTGAATCTATGGTGCTCACTTGTTATGATAGAAGAAATAAAGGGGGACAACAAAGTGGCAATTACAATTCCATATTTGATTTTTAATGGCGAAGCAAAAGAAGCAATGGATTATTATGGGTATGTGTTTAATATGGAGCAATCATGGTTTGAGGTTTATAGCGAGATGCCACAATATCAAAATGATCCAGCAGTTATAGGAAAGGTTTCTCATGGTCGATTAGCTTTAAATGGAGAGGATTTGCTCTATTTTGAAGATACATTAGGAGAACAAACAACCACTGGAACATTAGTGAATTTATCTTTTCAATTTCAAGATGAAGAGACAATTCAAGTAGCTTATCAACGAATGACAGAAAATAGCACAATCCATATACCGCTTGGAAAAGCTCCATGGGGTGCAACTTATGCACAATTAACAGATCGATTTGGTGTGCAGTGGAAATTAAATTATCATCCTATTGATTAAGTGAATAGACAGTCAATTTCAAAGCAGTTTAATTTGAAATTGACTGTCTTTTTTATTTTAAACCGGAATGCTTAGAAATAGTGTATTTTTTTATGTATCTTATGAATGGCTACTAGAAACTTAGTTGATTTCTTGAGTGGTTATGCTATCATAGTAATTGGAAAATAGTCGTATACGAATGAGTTAACAAGGTTTAAATGAATGGACAGATAAAAATAAGACACATTTTTTAAATATTGTTTATTGATGATGTGTAGGAAAAATGATCTGCTAACCAATAAAATCGTTTAATTAAAGGATAAGATGGAGGAACTATGGAATTTTTAGAATTAACGCCAGAAGAGTATGATCTTTTTGCAAAGAATCACCCACAAGCAAATTTTCTGCAAAGCTTACCGCAGTATGAAATGAAAAAGAAGGCTGGCTATGAATGCTATATTGTTGGAGCAAAAGAAAATAATGAAGTGATTGCTGCTAGCTTTTTAGTTGGCACCAGTGTGTTGAAAATTTTCCGTTATTTTTATGCACAACGAGGCATTTTAATGGATTATGAAAATCAGGAGCTTGTTACTTTTTTTATGAAAGAGTTAAAGCAATTTTTAAAGGCTAAAAAGGCGCTTTATTTAAAATTTGATCCTTATGTGCGATACCAAGAGCATGATAAAAATGGTGACATTGTGGTGGATGGCTTTGAAAACAAACAGGTTGTAACAAACCTAACACAAGCAGGCTGTCTCCATGGTGGTTTTACAACTGGCTTCAATGATTTATCTCAGGTTCGTTGGATGATGGTACTGGATTTAAAAGAGAAAACGCCTGATGATTTAATGCAAGGAATGGATCAGCTACGTAAAAGAATGATTAAAAAAATAGATAAAGGGTATGTAAAAGTTCGCGAGCTACCGCTTGAAGAGCTGGAATTATTTGCCAATATTGTCAATCAAACTAGCGAACGCAAAGGGTTTTATAATCGCGAATTAGCCTATTATACTTCTTTATATGAAGGCTTTGGTAGTGATCGAGTAAAAGTACCATTGGCTTACCTTGATTTACCAATGTACTTGAAATCTTTAGAAGAAATAAAAGAAAAAGAAGCACAAAAAATAGCTAAATTAACGACTCAACTTGAGAAGAAACCAAATGAAAAAATTGAAAAAAACATAAAAGCTGCAGAGGAATTAGTTGCATTAAATCAAGAAAGAATTGAAGAAGCTAAGACACTGCAAGCTAGTTATGGAGATCAATTGACATTATCAACTGCCTTCTTTATTCAATATGGTGATGAAGTGCTTTATTTAGCTGGTGGTTCCTATGCAGAATATAATAAATTCAATGGACCATATGCGATTCAATGGTATATGATGAATTATGGGATTGAGCATCAATATGCGCGTTATAATTTTTATGGTACAAGTGGTAACTTTAATCAGGATGCTTCAGATTATGGTGTATTCACCTTTAAGCGTGGATTCAATGCTGTTGCAGAAGAATTGGTTGGAGATTTTTATTTACCGATTCGCCCAACTTTGTTTAACTTATATAATAAGAAAAAACATCTTGTCTAATAGTCAATGAATAAAATTCTTAGTGAGATTCAGCATAACTGAAAATCATTAAGAATTTTTTATTCTATCATCATGACCTGCCTATTTTGATAAAAAAATGTTAAAATGTAGGATAAAGAAAATCGTTAGAAATCGGATCATGAGGTGTTTAAATTGAAAAAAATAATCCAGAAAAATTGGCTTTGGTTTCTATTCATTATTCCTTGTGTCGTGTCAATCTTACTGGTGTTCAATAATGATCGATATTATCAAGCAACAATCGCTCAAGTTACTGCGGTGGAAGAGAGTACACCACAAGAGGTCATTGATTTAAATCAGAATAAAGATCAAATAATCTCTCAAAAAATCACAGCAAGGCTCACAAATGGCGACCAGCAAGGAGAGACCGTGGTATTAAAAAATGAATATGCTGTTTCTAAAGCATATGATCAAAATTATCGGATAGGCAATAAACTTTTTGTAACGGTTAATCAGCAAAGTAATGGCACATCTGTTGCCTCAATTAAAGGTGTTAAAAGAGACACTACCCTCGTTTGTCTAGGCTGGTTATTTCTTTTTGTTTTAGTCATTATTGGCAAAAAGAAAGGTCTTTTATCTGCGATTAGCTTGGGGCTGAATGTTGTGATTTTATCTGTGGCTCTAAGTCAATATACAGATTCTCAAGGTGCTAATTTATTTTTAGTGATGAGCTTAACAGTTGTTTTCTTCACTGTGACCTCGCTTTTACTTGTGAGTGGTTGTAATGGTAAAGCGTATGCAGCTATTTTAACCACATTGGCAGGTACTTTTATAGCGGTTGGGATTGCTTATGCTGTGATGAAGCTAACAGGAGAAAGAGGGCTGAGATTTGAAGAAATGCAGTTTCTAACGCGTTCGCCTAGAGAAGTCTTTTTAGCTAGTATTTTAGTAGGTTCTTTAGGAGCGGTAATGGATATTGCAATCACCATGTCAGCAGCAGTCTATGAGTTATATGCTAAAAATCCAGCGATTGAATCTAAAGCGTTATTGAAATCCGGTATGGAAATAGGAAAAGATGTCATGGGAACGATGGCGAATGTTTTATTTTTTGCTTATGTGAGTGGCGCTATTCCAATGATGATTCTTTATTTAAGAAATGGTGCAGCTATCGGCTATACAACTGCAATGAATCTTTCTTTGGAATTGGCTAGGGCTTTAGCTGGAAGTATTGGCATTGTATTAACGATTCCACTCGGCTTATGGATTTCTATTTTGTTTATTCAAAAAGGAAGTGAGAAAAAATGAATGTTTTAGTTGTGCTTGCAATCATCCTATTTGGTTTAATGTATTGGATTGGTCGAGGGAAAGGCATCCGTTCTTTTATTGCTTTGTTTTTAAATTTTGCTATTACGTTTGTGACCATTATTTTACTAACTTATCGTGATGCAGCTATTAGCATTACATTAGTAGCTTGCATATTAATTAGTTTAATCAATCTGTTTTATATCAATGAGATTACCCAGAAAACGAAAGCAGCTTTTTATGCAACACTCTTAACTCTTGGCATCTTATTAGCCGTTATTTTTGTTGTGGTTCATTTTTCAATGACTCAAGGATTTGGTGAAGAAGAGGTGGAAGAGCTGGGGATGTTTTCGTTACAAATTGGTGTGAATTTTGAAAAAATTGCGATGTCAATGATGATTATGGGGATGATTGGTGCAGTAACAGATACTTCCATTGCCATTGCTTCATCTATGAATGAAGTCTTCTTCCATCATCCAGCAATCAGTCGTAAAGCGTTATTTTGTTCAGGAATGTCAATTGGTGGGGATATTTTAGGGACAACAACCAATACCTTATTTTTTGCTTTTGTTGGTGGTTATTTAGCTTTGATTATTTGGGTAAAGGATTTAAATTATTCATTAGGTACGCTTGTGAATACAAAAGTTTTTAGCTCAGAGGTAATTTCTGTTTTATGTGTGGGCTTAGGTGCGATTTTGATTATTCCAATTACGGCTTGGTTGACCACACGTTTATTAATCAAGAAAACTGTTAAATAGTATTTTTAACACAAGAAACTAATTGTGTGAATATATGATACATTTTTCTTTGTTAGAATCATTTTATGGTATAGTTGAGTTACACCTAAGAATGCTTATTTACTTTCAGACAACCTAGATGAGATACATACTAAATAAGCGCAGCATAGAATTTGGGGACGAGACAAAACTCAAAAGTTTTATCTCGTCCCCTTAATTGCTTCTAAAAAGACATAAGTTGCCTCCATAAACGGTGGCCAAAAGGCAGGTTCTTCGGCAATTGTCAAGAACCACTGTAAACGCAGTGAACAGATGCTGATTGATACCTACTTGGTTCACAAAACATTGAATAAGGAACAAAGTCGAACGCTGTTCGATTTGTATCATGTCTCTAAGGAAAGAAAATAAGGATCAGAGTCGAACAAGTTCGATCTGTATCATGTCTCTAAGGATTAAAAATCCTAAGAGGCATGACAAGAGGCATGACAATTGTTCGTCTTTTGCTCCAATTGCTCGAACCTAAACGCCTTTTGTCTCAGCCTCATTTTTTTGAATGATAAATTATAGGGCTTCTTTTTAGCTTTGAGTATCTACTCGTTAATCTCGTTATCAGAAGCAGATAGGCTATAGAAAAGCTCTATCACTTTAGAATGGTCTAATCTAGTCAATATGGTTTCTTTTTCAAATTCAAATTGAAAGCCAACTTTTTGAACAACCCGTCTAGACTTTTCATTGAAGTCATAATGTCCACACCATAATAAGGCTAGCTTTAATTCATTAAAACTAAAATCAATCACTTTTTTGACAGCTTCTGGCATATAACCATTGCCCCAATAATCGGGATGAAGCACATAACCAATTTCTCTTTGTGGTAAATGAGCTAGCTCTTCTTTTGGTTTTCTATCATGTAGGCCAACTGCACCAATGACCTTGTTCTCTTCTTTTAACACGACAGCCCAAGTATCATCTTCAGCAATAAACATCTCCAATATCTTTTGGCTTTCCGCTAGATTTTGATGTGGTGCCCAACCAGCTTGAGGGCCAACATTAGGCAATTTTGCATAATCGTATAAATCAGCGACATCCGTTTTTTGCCAAGGTCGTAAAAATAATCTTTCTGTTTCTAGTAATTTCATCTCCTATCACTCCTCGTATGATAAATTGTTCTTATTCTATCATAAATAAAAGTGGGAAACTAGAGGTATTCTCTCTTCCTCAAAACTTTTTTTCTAATATCTGTTATACTAAGTAGGTAGGGTATGAAAGAGGTGAAGAAAATGATGATGGATAACGGGCATATTGAAATACTTAATGATATTAAACATGGTAGATTATTACATGAAAGTACAACGGGGCTTAAGCTAAGTACTGGGGAGGATGCGCAGCCTCTGATTGTGGCATTAGTTGAAGCGGGTTATGTGATTACAGTTCCAAGTCATTCGCAAACTGATTTTCAAATTATTAAAGGCTTGACCAGTAAAGGTCGAGAAATATTAAATGATTCCAATCTTTAAATAAGCTATCAGCTTTAGCTGAAACACAATAAAAAATAGGTTAAGATAACACTCCATTAGAGTTTATCTTAACCTATTTTGTTTTAAACGGGCATAATAATTGGTAAAATCATTGGTTTACGTTCTGTTTTCTCATATAGGAAAGGCTGTAAAGCATCAATAATCGCAGTTTTTAATGTTTGTTCAGAAACTTCATCCGCTGCTAAAGCTTTTTTCAAGTGATGGAATAGTACATGTTGTCCTTCTTTGATTAAATCACCTGATTCACGCATATAGATAAAGCCACGAGAAAGGAGGTCTGGACCAGCTAATATTTCTTTGCGTTTCATATCAACTGTTACAACCACAACAACTAAACCTTCTTCAGAAAGGGTACGACGATCTCTTAAGACCACATTGCCGATATCCCCAATTCCTTTACCATCTACATAAACATCACCAGCATTAAAATGACCAGCAAATCTAGCAGAATCAGCAGTTAAAGCGACTACATCACCATTGCCTAAAATAAAGCAATTTTCTTTTGGTACACCAACTTGTTCTGCTAAACCAGCATGAACTTTTTGCATACGAAACTCCCCATGAACGGGAATAAAATATTTAGGCTTCATTAAACGTAACATCAATTTTTGTTCTTGTTGGCCACCATGACCAGAAGTATGGATATTGTTGACCTTCCCATGAATCACTTCAGCACCAGCTTCAGAAAGGAGGTTAATCACTTTATTGACACTCGTTGTGTTTCCAGGAATCGGTGAACTTGAGAAAATCACAGTATCATCTGGCTGAATTGAAATTTGTCGATGTGTACCATTGGCAATCCGTGAAAGGGCAGCCATTGGTTCGCCTTGTGAGCCAGTACATAAAATAATCACTTCATTTGCAGGAAATTGATTGATTTCCTGCGGTTCTACAAAGGTTTCCTTAGGTGCTGTGATATAGCCTAATTCACGACCAGTCACCATAGCTGTTTCCATACTACGACCAAAGACTGCAATTTTTCTACCTGTTTTCACTGCAGCATTTGCCACTTGTTCTAAACGGAACATGTTAGAAGCAAAGGTAGCAAAAATAATACGACCTTCAACTTTTTGGAGAATACTTGTAATCGTTTCGCCAACCAAACGCTCTGATTTTGTAAAGTTAGGAACCTGTGCATTGGTACTATCAGATAAGAGAGCAAGAACGCCTTCCTCACCAATTCGTGCCATTTTGTGTAAATTAGCTGGTTCGCCAACAGGTGTAAAATCAAATTTAAAGTCACCAGTTAAGACAATATTACCAGGTGGTGTTTTAACAACTACACCTAAAGCATCTGGAATACTATGGGTTGTTCTAAAAAAGCTAATACTTGTTTTTCTGAACTTAATGACATCCTCTTCACCAATTTGATGTAAGACTGCATCACGTAATAAACCATGCTCATCTAATTTATTGCGAATCAATGCTAGTGCAAGAGGTCCAGCATAAATTGGAATATTTGCTTGTTTTAATAAGAAAGGAATTCCACCAATATGATCTTCATGACCATGGGTGATAATTAACCCTTTGACTTTATGAATGTTTTGAATAATATAGCTGTAATCAGGAATCACATAGTCGATTCCTAATAACTCATCTTCTGGAAATTTAACACCAGCATCCACAATGATAATTTCATCTTGGAATTGTACACCATAAGTGTTTTTTCCGATTTCCCCTAAACCACCAATACCGAAGACAGCCGCTTCATTATTTTTAATCGAAAGTTTCATGAATTAAAACTCCACCAAAGTAAATTCTGGGTTTTGTTGTTCATAGGCAAGGTGTTTACCTTCGATAACTTGAACATATTCAATATTGTAAGGGGTATTTTTTTCTAATATTGAACGTGCTTCTACATCATTTTCAGCTTCAATAAATAAAGCTCTTGTATCCTCACGTTTTGGATTTCTTACTTTTGTTTCTTGATATTGTACTTTATAAATCATCTTTATCTCTCCTTTAATAGTGTCCTGTTTCTTAATGAGACAGGGGATAGATTGAATTTTTCAACGTTGAAGCTGATTTTCCCTAAGGACAGGCCTCAAATTGATACCATTCAAATCTTAATTTTTATGCTTATTTTATCTCGACTTTTAGAATGATTCGTTCTTAAAAGGCGTTGAAAACAAAATCTTGTACCTAAGCTTGACCAACATTTCTTCACACGATTTAACAAATAAAGGACAGACTTCTCCTTTATTAAATGAAACCACACGCAACTTGTTACATTTGCATCTTAAATAAATGTAAGACAAGTAAATATTCACTTTCCCGAACTTGTGGTTGTGTGAGAGCACAACATGTAATCATAGTTTAACATATTTTGGCGATGAAGTATAGAAAGGAAGCTTTAAAAAATCTTTTTTTCTAATAAAATGAAGTGGGAAAAAAGAGCGGAAAACATTGATTTGACTTGTTTACATCCATTTTTATTTGTGTTAAAGTGAAAGCATTAGCCTTAAACCATTTAATGACAAAATAGAATGATTAAAGTTTGGTTATAGTAGCAAAATGATGAGTAGAAAAGGAGTGGAATAAGGGTGAAATTAATGTTGACCTACCTGAAAAGGTATAAGGGATATGTCTTCCTAAATTTTTTGTGTGTCTTTGGTTTTATTATTATTGAACTAGGGTTGCCGACTTTACTAGCAATGATGATAGACGATGGTGTGGCACAAAATGATTTTGGTGTTGTCCAAAAATATGGCCTGTGGATGATTGGAATCGTTGCCATTGGCTTACTAGGATTAATTCTACTTTCTTACTTTGGAAGTAAAATTACAACTGGAATTGTGCGCGATATGCGTGACGATATGGTTGAGAAAGTACAAGAATATTCCCATGCAGAATTTGATAAACTTGGCGTTCCTTCATTAGTAACGAGAACAACGAATGATGCGTTTCAAGTGATGCAATTTCTACAAATGTTTTTAAGAATGGGTATGATGACCCCATTGATGTTTATTTCAAGTTTAGTGATGATTGTCAGAACAAGTCCATCTTTAGCTTGGAGTGTTTTAATTGCAGTTCCTATCCTATTATTAGGTGTTGTGGTTGTTGGGGGCAAATCTGAACCTTTATCAGATGAACAACAAAAGAATTTAGATAGTATCAATTTAAATTTACGAGAAAATTTAACAGGCTTACGTGTGATTCGTGCATTTGTAAATGAAAAATTTCAAGAAAGTCGTTTTAATAAAGTCAATACAGCCTATACTAACATCTCTAAGAAATTATTTAAATTAATGGCTTTAGCACAACCAGGATTTTCAATTATCTTTAATTTGATTTTTGTTGCGGTTATTTGGTTTGGTGCCGTTCAAATTAATGCAGGAGATTTACAGGTTGGGAATTTGGTAGCATTTGTTGAATATATGTTCCATGCATTGTTTTCATTTATGATGTTTGCAGGTCTATTTATGATGTACCCAAGAGCAGCTATTTCTGCTGGTCGTATCCAAGAGGTCTTAGAACAAGAGCCTAGTATTCATGAAGAAGATGGGGTAACAGAAACAGAAACTCATGGTTATGTTGAATTTGAAAATGTGACCTTTGCTTATCCTGGAAATACTGAAGAGCCAATTATTCGTGATGTGAGTTTTAAAGCAGCACCTGGAGAAACAGTGGCTTTTATCGGCAGTACAGGAAGTGGTAAATCAACCCTGATTCAATTGATTCCACGTTTCTATGATGTTAGTCGTGGTCGTGTCTTAGTCGATGGGGTAGATGTACGAGATTACCGTTTAAGTGCCTTACGTAAAAAAATTGGCTTTATTCCACAAAAAGCTTTACTTTTCACGGGTACCATTGCAGAAAATATCCGTTATGGAAAACATGATGCAACTAAAGACGAACTAGATACTGCTTCAGAAATTGCACAAGCAAGTGAGTTTATTCAGCTGAAGCCAGAAAAGTTTGAGGAGCATTTATCTGAAGGCGGAAGTAATATGTCTGGTGGCCAAAAGCAACGCTTATCCATTGCCAGAGCAGTAGTGAAACGTCCAGATGTTTATATCTTTGATGACTCATTTTCTGCACTAGATTATCAAACTGATGCAAAATTACGTGCACGCTTAAAGAGAGAAACAGGCAATTCAACTGTTTTAATTGTTGCACAACGTGTTGGAACAATTATGGATGCAGATAAGATTTTGGTTTTAAATGAAGGTGTCGTTGTTGCAGAGGGCACACATAAAGAACTGTTGAAAACAAGTGATGTCTACTATGATATTGCGGCTTCTCAGTTATCGAAGGAGGAGTTAGCATGAAAGGATTCGGACAAATAAAACGTTTAGCTAGATTTGTGAAGCCTTATCAAGCAGGCTTTATTCTATCGATGGTACTGACGTTTATCTCAGTTTTAGCAAATGCCTTGTCTCCTTTTATTATGGGCTTTGCCATTACAAGAATTACAGAAAATTCAATTGATATTATGAAGAAAGTTCCAGGAGCAAAAATGGACTTTCCTTATATTGGTAAGATTATTGTCATTACCTTGATCGTTGCCGCAGTTTATCAATTGACACAATATTTATCTATGTATGTGATGACAGAAGTTGTGCAAAACACCATGTTTGATTTACGTAAAACTTTAGAAGAAAAAATCAATCGTTTACCTGTTTCTTATTTTGATCGTAATCAACAAGGAAATATTTTAGGACGTGTAACTAATGATGTGGATGCGATTTCTGTTGCGATGCAACAAGGGCTGATTCAAATTGTTACTGCTGTTTTAGGGATTACCTTTGCGGTTGTGATGATGTTGGTCATTTCACCGATGTTAACAGCGATTGCCATTTTTATTATTCCTGGCTCTATTTTAATGTCAAAATTTCTTGTTAAAAAATCTCAGGATTCCTTTGCAGGGATGCAAAATGCCTTAGGTGATTTAAATGGGAATGTTCAAGAAAGCTATTCTGGCTTTTCTGTGATTAAACTTTATGGAAAAGAAGCAGATACAGTAAGAGATTTCAAAAAAATTAACCATCGTTTATCTCGTTTTGGTTTCAGAGCGGCCTTCATTTCAGGCTTGATGATGCCATTAGTTGGATTGGTTACCTATGTAGCCTATGGTGGTGTGGCAGTACTAGGCTGTTATTTGGCCATTCAAGGAATTTTAACAATTGGTCAATTACAAGCTTTTAGTCAATATATTTGGCAAATTAACCAACCCGTTTCTCAAATGACACAAATTTCAGGAATGCTACAAAGTGCAATGGCTTCAGCTACTCGTGTTTTTGAAATCTTAGATGAAGCAGAAGAAGTGCCTGATTTAGTAGAGCTACCTTTACCAGAAAACATTGAAGGACATGTGAGCTTTGAGCATGTACGCTTTGGTTATAATGAAGAGAAACCATTAATCAAAGATTTAAGCTTTGAAGTGAAAAGTGGTCAAACAGTTGCGATTGTTGGACCAACTGGTGCGGGTAAAACAACCTTAATCAATTTATTGATGCGCTTTTATGATATTGATGGTGGTGCCATTAAAATTGATGGGATTAGTACCAAAGATATGAAACGCTCTGATGTGCGTTCACTGTTTGGAATGGTGCTCCAGGATGCTTGGCTTTATCATGATACGGTTTCAGAAAACATTCGTTTTGGTAAACTAGATGCAACAGAATATGAAGTAGTTGATGCTGCCAAAACAGCAAATGTGCATCATTTCATTCGTACGTTACCTGATGGTTATGAAATGAAACTCAATCAAGAAGCTTCCAATATTTCACTTGGTCAAAAACAATTATTAACCATTGCTAGAGCTGTGATATCGGATCCTAAAATTTTGATTTTAGATGAAGCAACCAGTTCAGTTGATACAAGGCTAGAAGCATTGATTCAAAAAGCTATGAAACGTGTGATGGAAGGACGAACTAGCTTTGTGATTGCACATCGTCTCTCAACCATTCGTGATGCTGATTTGATTTTGGTGATGAACCAAGGAGAAATTATTGAGCAAGGAACCCATGATAGCTTATTAGCTGATGGCGGTTTTTATGAAAAACTTTATAAGAGTCAATTTAGTGAAGAAGTAGAATAACAAGGAATAACCTATGTGTGTATTAGCATAGGTTGTTTTTTTTACTTGCCAATTTGACTGAATAGATGTTAAAGTAAAGAGGAACCTTTTGAAAAGGAGGTGAAGGAAGAATGCGCAGTATTGAAGCAATGAATCGTTTACGAGCAGGGGAAACTATTTTTCGCTATCGTGAAGCGGGCAACTCTATGTTACCACTGATTCGTTCAATGCAACCAGTGACACTTGAACCAATTCAGGATGTTGAGTTAAAAGTTGGTGATATTGTTTTTTGTAAGGTAAGAGGAAACTTTTATACACATAAAATTAGTAAAGTGAGAGGTAAACAATATCAAATTTCTAATAATCATCGACATGTAAATGGTTGGGTGACTAGGAATAGCATTTATGGAATTGTCACAAAAATATTAGAAAAATAGGCCGTTCCAAAAGCATGCAACAGTTAACTGTTGGATGATTTTTTTTTACATAAATTACCTGTATATTATTATTAGTTTATTTTAAATTTTGATTTAAAATGATATCAATTAGATTTCTTGTTATATGTTAATATTATGTTTGCAGATGGATAGAAAAGTGAGTAAAAATGCGTATTGACAATAAATCAATGCTTCGATATGATTGCATTGCAAGTAACATCTGTTAATTGCAGCAACAAATCTCTATACTGAAAATGTGTATTTAAAGGCTTCAGAATGTTGGATAAACAGCATTTTGAAGTCTTTTTGCATTTTAGGCTTAAAAATGCATAAAACAGATGTTATTTACAAAATTTTTTAGCATTTTTCGTGATTTTAGAATCAATTGAGAGGGAGAATTAAAATGAGTGAGAAAAAGAGTATGATCAAAAGAGGTTTATTGTCATTTATTACGATTAGTGCCATTTGGTTGCTATCCGCTGCTGCAATAAAAACACAAGCTGAAACAATTGAATTTGAGGATCAAGCTGAAGAACAAGAAGATCCAGCAAGTCGCGCTGAAAAAAGCAGTGCTGTAAATTTTAAAGTGAAAAGAGTAGCTGAACAGTATCAGTTGGAAGATTTATTGATTCAAGAAAATTTTGGAACGATTGCTTCTGTTACGATTAAAATGCCTAAAGGACTTAATTTAGATGCTACTTCTTTCTCTTTACCAACTGGTTGGACTACATATAACGAACCTGGTTCTGATGTGATAAACTATTTATTGACACAAAATAATTCTCCTCAAATTGTGCAAAATACGCTACAGCAATTAGCTTTTAATATTGAGAAGGAAGAATTAACCAAAGGGAAAATTTCAATTTCTATTAGTGAAGAAGACATCTCTGCATGGACAGATCCTAATGGAAAGACGCACTACTATAAATATGTCAAGAATAGCTTACCATGGTTAGAGGCTTATAGTGCGGCTAAAAAAGAAAGATATAAAGGCTTAACTGGATATTTGGCTACAATTACAAGTCCTGAGGAGCATACTTATATTTATGAGTCAGTTGCAAAAGATACAGGAATGCTTGGCGGAACTAGGGCAGTGAATAAGAATGGGACAAAAATTTCCGATGTAGCATCTATTAGCCCTGTTCTCAGCAATTATAATCTTAGTAAAGATGACTGGTACTGGGCATCTGGACCAGAAGCAGGTGAGGTATTCTTTATAGGAAAGAAGAAACCCGGTATGAAACCTGAGGATAAATATAATGGTTGGACACCAACTGAACCAAATAATCATGGCGGATCAGAAGCGTTTTTACAATTTGCGCAAGGTGGCGTGAAAGATTGGAATGATTTAGAAAATTTAGGAGATACGCCAAATAATAGGGGATATTATGTTGAATTTAGTGAATACGGAGGACAAAAAGAAATAGAAGAAAATTCTTACTCAGCAGATGTACCACAGCTAGTCAAAGTTGTTTATCAAGATCAACAAGATAAAGAAAAGTTAGCTGAGGAGGTCATTATCAGTAAAAACTTTTGTATTGGCGATGCATATGATACTACAAGTTTTAGAAAAGAAATTACTGATTATGAACTTGTTGGGATACCAACAGAAAACGGGAACTATAAAAATGAGCCGATAACCTTAATTTATACTTATAAGCGGAAATATTTAACATTACATATCAAGCAAGTAGTGTTAAATACTTCTCCTGATTTAGTGATACCAACAAAAGGTTATGCTACACTTAAAAATGTAGACAATGAAAATCCTACGGAAGTTCACTCAATTTATGAAGAAATCAATTTATCTCTTCCATCTAGATTAGCTGACCAAGAAGAAGCAGGGAACTATCAAGTTGTTAAAAATAAGACGAATAACTTTTATCAAGTAATACTGATGCTGCCAGAATATTATCAAAATATGGGGTATGTGTTGACAGATGTTGAGGCTATCCATGATGTTAGTCAGAAACAGCTGGGAATACCTGTTATGAATAGCTTAGAAAAATCTGAATATTGGCTGACACTATACATTCAACCGAACTCAACTTCTTTTAGACCTTATACTTGGAATTATCAATTAACAGGAATGAATTAAAGTTTAGTCTGATTTTTTATCTCATCCTTTAATAACTAAATGAAATCAGATATGTTAAGATCTATTAGACATTTTACGGAAATCCATTCATAAAATATCTGCTAATAAATGACGGCTAAAGGTAAGAGCTAAGGTTCAGAGTTGAACTGTGTTCAATCTGTATCATGTCTCTAAGAATTGAAAATCCTAAGAGCCATGACATTGCGCTTTCATCCTTGAACAGGTAGAATGGAGATAAGAAATAAACCATAGTAAGGATGGAACATATGCAGAAGAAAATGATTTTTTTTGATATTGATGGGACATTGGTTAATGGGCAAAATGAAGTACCTGAAAGTACAAAGCAAGCATTGATTGAGCTAGAAAAGAATGGTCATGAAATTGCGATTGCAACAGGTCGAAATTTAAGTTTAGCACAGCCTGTAATTGATTTATTAGGTTTTAAAAATTATGTAATTTGTAATGGGGCAGCTGGTTACTATCATCATGAAAGAGTTTGCCATCACCCAATAGATAAAGCTTCTTTATTGAAGCTACTAGCAACAGCAGATGAATTAGGACATCAAATGATTGTTGAATCTGATGCGCTCCTTAGAAGACGTGATGAAGAGTATGCACCAATTGTTGAGGAAGCTTTAGCAACAGTCGGCGCAACGCCACCACCAGTCGATAAAGCCTTTCATTTAAATCATGAAGTTGTACAATGTTTACATTTTTATCCAGAAGCTGATCAACATCATTATGAAGATGACGGACAATTTCCTTTATTGAAATTTGTTCGTTGGCATCCAGGCTCAGTAGATGTGCTACCACATGGTGGCTCAAAAGCCAAAACAATTATGGAATTAACTGAGAAATTAGGGATTCAGCCAGAAAATATCTATGCTTTTGGAGATGGCTTAAATGATGTCGAAATGTTGTCACAAGTTCATCATAGTGTTGCAATGGGAAATGCAACAGATGAAGTGAAAAAACATGCAAAACATGTTACTACTTCAGTAGATGAGGATGGCATCTTTCTTGCTTTGAAGAAGCTGAATTTAATTTAAGGTAAAGAGGCTGAGCCAAAAGGCGCTTAGGTTCGAGCACCGGGTAGGTACTTTTCTACATCAACTCATACTTCGTTGTGAATCAAAGCAATTGGAGCAAAAGATGAACAATTGTCATGCCTCTTGTCATGCCTCTTAGGATTTTTAATCCTTAGAGACATGATACAGATCGAACTTGTTCGACTCTGATCCTTATTTTCTTTCCTTAGAGACATGATACAAATCGAACAGCGTTCGACTTTGTTCCTTATCAAATGTTTTGTGAACCAAGTCCTTCACCAAGTAGGTACTATTCATCATCGAATCACTTTGTTCTCCGTGATTCTTAGCAACTCTAGCATGTTTCATGCGTAGAAGTTGTTGTGATCGAAGCGTAGCGTAGTAGGTATCAATCAGCATCTGTTCACTGCGTTTACAGTGGTTCTTGACAATTGCAGACCGAACCTGCCTTTTGGCCACCGTTTACGGAGGCAATTTATGCTTTTTTAGAAGTAATTAAGGGGTTGGGATAAAACTTTTTAGTTTTGTCCCAATCCCTTTTATTGCTTAAATACTTAGTTTTATGAGAAAAGAAAGAATCATTCTAATCTGATGTTCAAAAAACGTTCATAATTTTCTGTTTTAGAATAAAATAATTTACTCAATAAATCATTTGTATTCTATTTTATGCTATAGTTTAATTGCTTTAACAAAATCATACATACTTGGAGGACAAAAATGAATTATAAGAAAATTGCACTACTAGCATCTACAACCTTACTTAGTGTGGCATTAGTTGCCTGTGGTGGGAATGACAAAAAGAAAGAAGAGGCATCTTCGGAAGCAACCAGTAGTTCAGTAGAGAAAAAAGAAACAAAAAAAGAGTCCAAAAATGAGGATTCTAAGGAATTCAAAGAATTTGCAGATGATGTACAGAAGAAAATGAAAGCGAAAGAAATGACTTCGATTTATAACGATTTTGAATCAAAAGACTTTCAAAAAGGAAATATAAAAGTCACTCTTGAAGGCTATGAACTATTAGAAGTAAAAGATTTTAGCAATGACTATGCGATTCAGTATAAAGATAATACTGATGAAGGTGGTGTCATGATTGCCAAATTTAGTGTTGAGAATGAAGGCGAAGAGGATCTTTATTATTCCCCAACATTAGACTTTACAATTGGAAGCGATAAAAAACCATATGGTTGGAAAAAAAATATGATGCCTAATGATGTAGATGCAATTAATAGTATTTTTGTACAAAATAAAAATTTAGTGAAAGGGAAAGAAAAAATCACTGGATTCACAGTCTACTCTATTAATAAAGAAGCTTTAGATAAAATGAAAGAGGAAGGTTTTATTGATTTATCTATCCCAGCTGCGTATCCTAATGATAGCTTAAATATGAAGGAACGCATTGGTGAAGATGAAAAAGTAAAACTAGCAGTGACTAAGAATGGTGTAGAGGTATTAGAGAAAAAAGGTAGCTTTTACCAAGACAAACCCACAACTGAAAATTGGGGCGAAAAAACACTGCTTAAAGAGAAAAAAGACATTAATGAAACCGTCACTTTTAAAGAGGTTGATTATACTTTAAATGGTTATCAATTCGCTGAATTTACACCAAGTGCAGATGAAGCAAGAACCTTTGAAGATTTTAAAAATGGTATCGTTCTATTAACTGTAGATTTAAGCTTAACTAATAATTCAGCGAGCGGTATCGAGTTGAGTTCATCAAGTTCATTATTATTAGTCAACGATGAATCACAAAAATTAATGAGTCAAGGAACACTATTAAATCGCTTAACAAAAGACATACTTGCACCAGGAGAAAAAGAAGAACACTGGTTACAAGTCTACATTTTAGATAAAGAACAATATGAAAAAATTTGGAAAGAGAAAGACTTTATTATCGATATGAAACCTAAGAGTGAAGATATGGCTTCATTGACAAAATACCAAGAAATTCTCATTACATTACCACAATAAAAATAGGTCATGTTGTGTGACTTTCAAGTAAGCTGAAACAGTATCTCATTGATTTTTTACTTAAAATCAACGAAATAAAAGTTGGGTAAAGTAACTGTAAAAAAACGTATGGAATCGAAAATTGATTTCATACGTTTTTTCTGTTTTAGAAAAATATTCTGCTAGATTTTTTTATTCACTAAAAGGCAACTAAAATAAATGAAAAAAAGCAATATCTATTGAATAATTCACAAAAATGTCACAAATATATTCTGTACAGAATACTCATTTAATTGGAACTATTATAAAATGAATACAGGCTTGTTACATCGAATACAGGTCAACAATTACAACTAAGAGGAGGTGTAAGAGAATGGGAAGAATTAAATTAACGCCAGATGAGTTAGAAAATTCAGCAAAAAAATATGCTGAAGGAGCTGGTGAAGTCCGAAACGTCTTGCAAAATTTGAAAGCAGAACAAGGGATTATTCATGATAACTGGGAAGGTAATGCCTTCACTAAGTTTGAAGAGCAATTTGATGATTTATCTAAAAAAGTAGAGCAATTTGCTGATTTATTAGATCAAATCAAACAACAAATGGATTCTGTTGCAGATATTGTTAGAAATACGGATGCTGAGATTGCAAGCAAAATCGGTGGCTTATAGAACAAACGAAGTCGAGAGGGTCTTTCCTCTCGCTTTTTTTCTAAAACGAATTCCGCCAATTCATTGGCTTTCAGATAGATGAACATCATAGAAAAGGAGTAACAAAATGAAAAAGAAATTAATCGTAGCTGCGATGTTGTTGGTATTGGCTGTGACATTGGGTTCAGGTTTGACCTATTTAGGGCTTGGACAAAACAACCAAAGTGAGCAGCAATCTCAAGAAGTAGATAAAATGACCATTGCGATTGTGAATGAAGATGCGGGTGTTACCTTTGGAGAGAAAGACTATAATATCGGAGCTGGCTATATCAAAAAAATTGAGCAAGATAAAACACAAAACTGGTATGTTGTCAGTCGAGGGGTAGCAGAAAGTGGTTTAAATAATAATAGCTATAACTTGATGATTGTGATTCCTAGTGATTTTTCACAACGTGTTTTTGCGATTAATGAAGTAGCACCTGAAAAAGCAACGATTCGCTATAAAATTAATGCCAATGGAAATAAGGATGTCGAGATAGAAAGTAGCAAATTAGCGAAGCAAATTATTTCAGAGCTAGATAAAGATTTAATTGATGTTTACTTTGCAACGATTGTTGATAACTTATATACCGCACAAAAAAATGTTGAAATCTTAGTTGGTAATAATAAAGAAAGCATTAGCACTTATAAAGACAAAGTTCACCAACCCGTTTCAGGTTATACCAATCAATTTGATGTTGCAAAAAAATCGGCAGATACGTCTACAGATGGCATGAATAGCATGAAAGACACCTTACATAGCTACTTAGATTCTTATAGCAATTATCAAGAAAGCCAACAGAAGTTTCAAGATGGACAGACTAAATTTACTGAAAAGCAACAAGAAAATAAGCTGCAATATGATTTAGTAATGGAAAATATTAAAGAAGTTAATGCACAATTTCAGGGAGAAGATACTGAAGCTTTATATGCTTCATTACTGGCTGTTAATCAACAGCTTTCCAAAGAATTTACAGATGAAGATTTCATGTTTAAAAATCAAATAGAACAAATGCAAGCCTATACTGAAAATGTTCAAACAACCATTGAAAATGAACGCATCAATATTGAAGCCTTACTAGAAAATGATTCAGAAACATTAAAGGAACAAATTAAAACCTTATTAGAAGAAAAATATACCAATCATGCGGGGAAACCAATCGGTGAATTAACGATTGAGGACTTCTTAAGAAATCAAGGAGCGCAAATTAATTTAAGTGAACGCTTGCAAGCCTTACAAAATATTGAAGCAAACCATCTTGATTTAAGCTATCAAGCACTTATGAATTTACCTTTTCAATCACTAGAAGTATTAGAAAATGAACAATCACTGAGTGTAGCAACTAAGCAAGAACTAATGGAAATGCTGGAAACCCTGCAACACTATTATCCAAGCTATCCAGAAAATACAAGTGGCGGGACCATTGTTTCTCAAATTCCTGATCCAGCCATTAATGAAACCTATCAGGCAATTGTGGCATCAGGCCAAGCCTTAACTTTTGAACTGCCATTTCGGATATTACCGAAAAACTTAACCCTTTATGAGCCAGAATCAAGGCTACGCATCATCCTGCCAGCTAATCAGCCAGTTCAAATAACCAACATTATTTTTAATGATGCTCAGGAAATAAGCGATCCAGTATGGCTTCAGAAAATGTCTGAGATGAATGGGGTAACACTTGAGGAATTGACGGCATTAATTGGTCCATTCCAAGCCTCAACAAAAATCGTTATTCGTTATCAAATAGCAAATCAACTGGCTTTAAATGAAAATTCTGAAATTACCATCCAATGGCATCTTGTGAAGACAGGAGTTCCAGTTGAAGTGGAGACTTTAGATCCAATTAAATTAGCGATACCTGACCATTTAAAACAATATGCAGAAGCCAAAACAACCTATCAAGAACGAGAGCTTCGTTTAATTGAAGCTTATCAGAACAATCTCAAACTAGTGAAAGAATTATTTGGCGACTATCCAGCTGACGAACCTGAACCTTATTATATTGAAAAAGAAGATGAGACAACAGGCAGCACCTATTTTGTTTCCTTAAAACCAAAGATGAGTAGCCAGTTTTATCAATCACTAAAGGATCAAAAAATTTATGAATCCATGTCAGATTTAATGCTGACCCCGTTAAAAGCCTCATTTGAAGACTATCAAATGAAATATAACAACTATACAGAAGCTGCCTTAGCAATGGAAATCGCCTCAATTGATTTGACCAATCGCATGGAAGAAGTGGTAAACAACACCCTTTTACTAGATGAAGAAGTCCAAAATCAATTTGACAACCTAGCCGCTTGGCGCAAAGAGCTTGCAACAATTGAAAGAGATGAACAAAAGACCGTCTCACTAACAGAAGGCGAGCATCAAACGATGCTATCAATGAGTGACTCAATGAAAGGCTTACTATTACAATCAGAAAGCTTGAAAAAAAATGCTGAAATGAATATTGAAGCTGCGGATCGTATCCTAAAAATCTTTTCAGAGTTTAACCAAAAGGCAGATGATATTTTAGTGAGTGGTCAAACACTAACCAAGAATACAGATAAGCTGATGACACACTTTGCAGATGAAGTTACAAACAATGAGGATTTCAGCGCTGTCTTTAACCAAGTCTTAGCCAACAGCCAAAAAGATGGTGTCATTAATGATGATTTAGTGAAATTCCTTTCCTCACCAGTTAAAGGCGATGATCAAGGAAGAATAGCGAGTGGCGATACCTATTACCCTTATCTGATTGTGATTGTCTTAGCAATCACTGCGATTTTTACAGGAATTGTCTTAAACACTGCAACCTTCCAAGAAAAAGCACAAAACGTCTTTAAAGGAGCAGAACCCTTAGTCATTAGAAACCTATTCACTACTTCAATGGCCTTTTCATTTGGCTTAGTCGAAGGCGTGATTATCAGCTTCTTTAGTACCAATTTACCAGGCATTACCCCACAAATGGAATTAGGCTGGATGCTCAGAATCCTCCTCTTACAAATTCTATTTGTCTTACTTGCAACCTATCTCATGAGACAGCTTCAAGTAGTGGGATTATTTATTAATTTAAGCATCTTTACGATGTATATTTTCTTAACAGATGCAGTAGGCAAAGTCTTAGACAGCACCTCTTCATTGGATAAACTCCGTACAGCCTTACCGCTTTATCAAGGAGAACAGCTGCTCAATAACTATCTCACAATTGGCAATGAACAATGGGATTTGATCTTTATCTTCCTATTTATGTCAGTGGCTTTATTGATTTTAAATCTCGTTGTGTGGACACCCACTAAAAAAATAACAACGAAAAAACGTGAGGAGGCAGTGGAATGAAATTAATGAAGAGAATCACTCCGATGATTGTTCTACTAGCCATTTTGCTCTACCCTAAAACAACCGCTTTCGCTACAACCGAACTAAAAGATAACCAGCTAGATATGAAGACCAACCGAATTGAAGCAAAAACCGGAGAAAAAGAAATTCAAGGGGGAAATAACGAAACCCTATTTGATGAAACAATCATGAATGAACTATCAGAAAAAATGGAAAAAGAAGCAGCAGAAAAAGCCGCTAAAGCAGAAAAAATTTTCATTCAAGAAATGAAGGATGCGACACTTTATGATCCCTCAGGACTATTCAATGAACCAGAAAATGCTCAGCCAATCAGTCAAACAACTAAAACAACAACTGAAGCACCAGTGAATCATACCAATACCTTGTTATTAACAGGTGGTAGCTTTGTGACAGTCGTTGGTGGTGCAATTGCTTCCGTTTTAAATTACAAAAAAGGAGATTAATCCCAGTGAGCGCAGAAAATCATATCAATATCACCTTATATTATCGAGAAAATCCAGCACAGCAATATGACCTACGTGTGCCCATTCATCAAACAGTCAAATACTTTATTGATGAAATGGATAACACCTTACATGTAACCAGAAAAAGCCAAGCAAAGGGCATTTACCAATTAAAAGTTTTAAATAAAGGCTTGGTTTTAACCGATAACCAAAAAATGAATGATTACCCCATCACAACTGGGGATCAAATCGAAATCTATTAATGAAGATAAAGGGAGAGGACAACATGTCAACCAAAGAGAATATTCAATTTGAACAACAAACCTATACGATTGAAAAAACACCAGAAAGCTGGACGGTGCAAATTAAAAAATCTGATATCCGTTTAAAAAAAGAAGCAGAATTAAATTTATTACTGGATCAAAAGGATTTATTTATGCCCGTTTCAATGACTTGGCAGGAAGATGACGTGCAATTTGTCTATACCCCCATTCGCCAAGGTCAAAGCTTTGACGAAGTGAAGCAGCTGTCTTCACTAGAACGCTTAAGAGTTGCAATGAATTTAGCTAAATATGAAAGCTTGGTTGGCCAATGCTATACCTTCTTCTTAGATCCAGCTAACTTACAATTTGATCAAAACTTATTACCACAATTAGCGTATCGTGGCTTAACAGCTGGCTTACCACCAGCAGAAGTGACCGAAGAGAAATTTCTACGTCAATACCAATCAATCGTAGTGACACTTTTCTCTAAAAAATTAACCTTTGCAGATTTATATAATGGCAACCTAGAACGCACAAAAGAAAATGCCTTTGTCAAAGAAGTCATTGCCAAAAAAAGTGTTGCAGAGATTGTCAGCTATATTGAAACACAGTATGAGAAAGCCAAAAAAGAAGCGCAGCAAAAAATGAAGGTTGTTCCTAAACGAAAATTTATGCTCTATAAACAGCTGACCATTTGGCTCACCGTTGTGGTCTTATTATTAGCGATTCCGTTAGGCTACTTAACGATTTTCTCAATGCCACATCAAAACCGTTTATTAGCAGCAGATAGTGACTTCCTAAAAGCGGATTATGAAGGGGTTATTACACAATTAAAACCAATTGAAACTAAGAATATTGATAAAACCCAAAAATATATTTTAGCCTATTCTTACTTACAAGGAAAAGACTTAACCGATGCCCAAAAAGCGACCATTATGAAAAATCTTAGCTTAAAATCAGCAGACGATTATTTAACCTATTGGATTGAAAATGGCCGTGGAAACCTAGATGAAGCCATTGATATTGCCCAAAAACTAGAGGAGCCACATTTACTTCTTTATGCCTATATGCAAAAAATGGAACAAATTAAAAATGACCCAGCCCTTTCTGGTCAAACAAAACAAGAAGAGCAAGAAAAATACCAACAAAAATATGATGCCATTGAAGAAAAATACAGCAAAGAAGAAGAAAAAGAAGGCTCGCTTTTAGAGGAAGAAGCACCACAAGAGAAAACTGAAAGTGACAGCAAATAGAGGAGCGAAAACATAAATGAAGCAACTGATTTTATTGATTACGCATGAAGCACAACAACATCAATTGATGCTAGATTCAAACAAAAGCTATACCATTGGTCAATCAGAGAAAAATAGTATTGTCTTACCAGAAAGTGGCGAACAAGTCATAACCATTCATTTTGATGAGGACAAGCAGCTTTGGTGCGCAGATGAGCAAACTTTACTGATGACACAAGCAATGACCATTCCTTTTAATGAAGGCGCGCTTGAATTCTTTTTAAGCGAAGACTTACCCAAGCAGGCTTATAGTTTGCTTGGCTTAACCACATGGCGCATTGGTCAAGATGCAGGAGCGATGATTACTTTAGCAGATGAAGCGGATACTGCACTATTATTTGAAAAGCAAAAAATGGGCTGGCAATTAATGATTGCCAATGCCCCAATTTATGTAAACTTTCAATTAGCAACAGGGAGCGTTCACTTAACCAGTGGTGATCAGCTGACCATTGCCCATCAGACCTATACCATCTATGAAGATGAGATTCATGTGGCAATAAGTGATAAGATGACGGTTCAATTACCAGCGTTGGCACTTTCAGCCTATACCTTTTATGAAGACTATCCTGATTACCATCGTTCACCACGCTTAATTTACCGTGATCCAGAAGAAAAAATCACATTAGCGCCACCAGATAGCGCACCAAGTAAAAACAATCAGCAATTACTGAAAACCATTTTACCGCCATTATTAATGTTGGGAATGACCATTGCGATGAACTTTATCCAACCAAGAGGACCATATGTCTTAATAACGGCCGCAACAACTGTGATGACCTTGGTTTTTTCAGTGACCAATTATTTCAAGCAAAATAAAAAGTTTAAACAAGATGTGATTGATCGTAAACGCATTTATGAAGAATATCTAACAGAGAAATCAAAAGAAATCTATAGCCTAGCCTTAGAACAGCGCCAAGGAAGACTCTATCATTATCCAAGCATGGAAGAGCTAGCCGAATTAGGGGCAAAATTTAATCATCGTATCTATGAAAAAACAGCCTTACATCATGACTTTTTAACCTATCGATTAGGTTTAGGGGATGTCAAACTATCCTCTGAAGTATCTTATTCAGGAAGTGAAGGCCAAAAGAAATTAGATGAAATCGAACAAGAAGGAATGAATTTATGGCGTGATACCCAAAAGGTCAGCAATGTCCCAGTAACCACAGATTTAATTTCAGGACCACTTGGCTATATTGGCCCACGTAAATTAGTGATTGAACAGCTGCATTTACTTGTGAATCAGCTTTCATTTTTCCATAGCTACCATGATTTACAAATGATTTCCATTTTCCCAGAGGATGAATTACCACAATGGAACTGGATGCGCTTTTTACCACATGCCAAATTACAAGAAATGAATGTGCGAGGCTTTGTCTACCATCAACGTAGCCGCGATCAAGTCTTAAACAGCTTAACGCAAATCTTGAAAAATCGTAAAAACGCCTTAGATGAAAAAGGCCGAGGTGGCGAAAATACCATTTTTACCCCACACTATGTGGTGATGATTACAGATGAAAAACTGATATTAGACCATGCCATTATGGAATTTTTCAATGAAGATCCAAGTAACCTAGGCTGTAGCATCATCTTTGTACAAGATGTGATGAGTAGCTTACCAGAAAATATCCAAACCATTATTGATGTTAGAGATAGCAAAACAGGCATGATGGTCTTAGAAAAAAATGAATTAAAAAACATTCGCTTTGAATTGGACCATTTCCCAGCCGATTTCGACAAAGAAAAGCTGCCAAGAATCTTAGCACCACTGAATCATTTACAAAACCTGAAAAACAGCATACCAGAAGCGATTACCTTCTTAGAAATGTATGAGGTAGATAAGTTTGAAGACTTAAATGTCCAACAAAGATGGGCCGCCCATTCACCACATAAAAGCTTAGCTGTTCCATTAGGAGTACGAGGAAAAGAGGATATTGTTTACTTAAACCTCCATGAAAAAGCCCATGGTCCACATGGCTTAGTAGCGGGAACAACAGGTTCAGGGAAATCAGAGATTGTCCAAAGCTATATCTTAAGCCTAGCAGTCAATTTCCATCCATATGAAGTCGCGTTCCTCTTGATTGACTACAAAGGTGGAGGAATGGCGAATCTCTTTAGAAACCTGCCTCATTTATTAGGTAGTATTACCAACTTAGATGGTGCTCAAAGTATGCGTGCCTTAATTTCGATTAATGCCGAATTAAAGCGTCGCCAGCGCTTATTCTCAGAAAACAATGTGAATCACATTAACCAATATCAAAAGCTTTATAAAGATGGCGATGTGAGTGAACCAATGCCACATTTATTCTTGATTAGTGATGAGTTTGCGGAGTTAAAATCTGAGCAACCAGAATTTATGAAAGAGCTCGTTTCAACGGCTCGTATTGGACGTTCACTAGGTATTCACTTGATTTTAGCAACTCAAAAACCAAGTGGTGTCGTAGATGACCAAATTTGGAGTAACTCAAAGTTCAAATTGGCCTTAAAAGTAGCGGATAAATCAGATTCAATGGAAATGCTCAAAACCCCAGATGCGGCGGAAATTACCCAACCAGGACGTGCTTATTTACAAGTTGGGAACAATGAAATTTATGAGCTGTTCCAAAGTGCTTGGAGTGGGGCAGATTACCTTCCAGATCAGTCTGATCAAGAAGAAGTGGATAATACAATTTATGCGATTAATGACTTAGGTCAATATGAAATTTTAAGTGAAGATTTAAGTGGCTTATCCGATGGCAAAGAAGTCAAAACGGTGCCAACTGAATTGGATGCGGTGATTGATGGCATTCATGCGATTACTGAAGAAGCAGGGATTGCACCATTACCAAGACCATGGTTGCCACCACTTGCAGAGCGTGTGTATTTACCTGAGTTGGATACGGTAGATTATAAGGTGGCTTGGCAAGAGAAGTCGGAGCTTGAGCCAATGCTAGGGATTGC
>NZ_FOHA01000028.1 GCF_900111355.1 Isobaculum melis | reverse complement strand
AATTGGAGCAAAAGACGAACAATTGTCATGCTTCTTAGGATTTTTAATCCTTAGAAACATGATACAAATCGAACAAAGTTCGACTTTGTTCCTTATTAAATGTTTTGTGAACCAATTAGGTATCAATCAGCATCTGTTCACTGCGTTTACAGTGATTCTTGACAATTGCCGAAGAACCTGCCTTTTGGCCACCGTTTATGGCGGCAACTTATGTCTTTTTAGAAGCAATTAAGGGGACGAGATAAAACTCAAAAGTTTTATCTCGTCCCCTTATTTTTTATTCTTAAAATAGTTATTTTCGGTTCCTTATATCCTAATAACCACTAAACTATTGACATCTTAACATTTAACTTGTCCTTTCACCATTGTCAGACCAGTACTCGCCATATAAATATACTGCATCAAATACATCAACTCACTCACATCTCTTCCTGAATCCGCCGTTCCCTCAGCCACACCAATCTCATACCACAGCTGATCCATGCCTTCTTTTGCTAACGCTAAGTATTCGTGTGCCTCTCGGTCTAACCCTTCTTCCAAATAATCCACTACGGTATAGCTATCATCAATCACTTTCCTTGATAATTCAATAATTCTTGCACCATTCTTTTCCAAATGAATTCCTCCTCTCATTTTTGCGCATTCACAAAATAAAAAACGATAATGGCAACCTACACCAATACCGTTTTCAATAGCTACACCAAAGAATCCTCATTGAAAAAATCCAATAAATTAGGTACAATAAAGAAGCTAGTGCTTCGGTGCTGGCTATTGGCAACTTGTATAGGCAGGTTATGCTGTTTATACAGGGCTTCATAGATTTGGTTCCCGCCAAGCTATGAAGTGCCATTTTTTTATGCTGTTTTTTACTTCTATCCTGCGACTTCAAAATATAACAAAACGCAGGATAGAAAATAAAAAAAGCATTGAGAAAGTTTCCCCAATACCATCATCAATAACCGCTATACAAAAACCATAGCTTAATAAAAATATACCCAAAGAATGAACAACAGTTCCACTAGAAAACCAATCCATCATTGAGTACACTATTAAAAAGCTAACAAGTAATTGTTAGTGATTATTGGCAACTTGTTGGGCAGGTTATGCTGTCTCTACAAGGCTTCGAAAGTTCGGTTCCCGCCAAACTTCGGAGTGCCAATTTTTTATTTATTTTGACGTTCTTTAAATTCTATCCTACAACCTTAAGTATAAATAAATGTTTCAGAATATGCAATAAAGATTTGTGAATAATTCAAAAATAGCATTAAAATCTTATCTACATATCAGTTTTTCAATCTATTACATAATAACCAAAAAAATAATAAAATTGGAAACAAAAATTTATACCAAATATCCTACCAACTTTTATATCATATTTCCCAAAATATTTTTAAAGTCAATTGGCAAATTAATTTTATCAATGATGTTTAAATATAAAATCTTATTTTCTTTTTCTAATCCACTAAAATGGGCGCTTACATCTTCGATAAATTTCGAGCGTACAGTCTCTCTCTTTGATAACATGATAGTTATCACGATAAATACAGCAAATATATCGCTATTTCCATATCCAGAATTAAACAATTTATCTAGAATTTTGTTATTTTTGACATAAAGTGGAATTAAGTGTTTCTTAAGATTATGCCTTGTCACATGATTCATTACTCTGCTACCATGAGCAGCTCTATTTCTATACTCTTTAATCAGCATCATACAGTTTAAAAAAAGCTCTAGCCTCTCGCTATCCTCTAAATATACTTCTTCATGATCTCTTATTGTATAAAAAAATGAATCCACTATTTTAATTTTTATTGAAGAATCAGAAAGTTTATACCAAAACAGTAAAGTATCTAAACTTAAAGCACTTGTTAATACCCAAGGTGGAATATTATCATATGCATCTCTATTGTGCTCAATTTGAGGTTCACAACTAACTAAGCATGTTCTAGTTAATTTTTCTATCATTTTACCTGATTCATATGTATCTTTTATGCGCTTGCCACGCCTATAGTGAGAAATATTTAAATAATCTTCTTCTTTGTGTCCAAATTTTTGTGCAGTAAAATGAGCTAAAACTGTTTTAAATGTATCTTCAATTTTTAACAAATATTGAAAGATGATATTTGCTAAATTTTTATCAAAATCAAAAGTATCTCTTAAATCAACAAAAGTTGCATTTTGATAATTATCTGTCACAGTGTTTTGCTCAATAAAAATATCTTTATATCCATTAACTAATACATAATATGATACATTTTGAAGAGTAAACTTTGCATTTTCTCTTTCTTTCCCTGTACCAATGTATAGTTTTCTTTCTTCTAGTCTATCTAGCTGATCATCAAAAGATAAAAAAATTTTTTCATCACACATTTTTTTTGCTCCTCTTAGTAGTTAAGTTTCTATAAAGGAAAAGAGCCTCTTACACATCAATAAATGTGTAGAGGCTCTAACTCCTAGGCATATCGCCCTTCTGTACATCTACTATATAACTATTGATATACAATGTCAACTTTTTTAGTACACAATATATACTTTTTTATAGTGGATATACATACATTATAGCTTGATTTTTGAGCTCAATTCTTTCAAAAATCAGCCAAATTTCTTTTCAAGAAATTTTTACCACTATTCGCTAAAGCATTAGATTCATGAGTTATTCCTCATTCTGCTAAAAGTAACACTAGTCTTTTTTGAAATTTTCAATTATGGTATGATAAAGTTATACAAATTGGTTTCAGAGAGGAATTTAAGACAATGCGTGCAATTTTTTTTGATGTGGATGATACTTTATATGACCAAACAGAACCATTTACAACTTCTTTCCAAAAATATTTTGGTCAATATAAGCTAGATAATTTTGCTGTTTATAAAGCTTTAAGAAAGCACAGTGATGCACTTTTTGATGATTGTGTACAAGGAAAATTAGAACTGAGTGAGATGCGTCGTTTACGGATTCAAATGGCGTTAGAGGATTTTGGCATAACGGTTTCTGATGAAGTTGCAGAGCTCTTTCAGCAAGGCTATCTAGAAGCACAACAGCAGATTACTTTAGTTCCTGAAATGGCACAGTTACTTACAAAGCTACAGCAGGAAGATGTACAAATCGGAATTTTAACAAATGGACCTGGCGAACATCAACAAAAAAAAGTGAACCAGCTTCAATTAACAAAATGGATTCCTGCTGAAAATATATTCATTTCTGGTATTGAGGGTCTTGCTAAACCTGATCCAGCGATTTTTAAACGAATTGAGGAACGGACTGGTGTTTCTGCTGATCAAGCGATTTATATTGGAGATTCTTATCAAAATGATATTGTAGGAGCTGATGCAGCAGGTTGGCAGTCGATTTGGTTAAATCATCGTGAACATGATTTTTCTAAGCATCCTGTTCAACCAACTGCTATCATTACTCATCATGCTGATTTATTAACTGATCCAGCTTTATATACTTTGCTTTTAAAAGGTTAGCGCTAGACTGAACGGAGGTTGATTATGCACAATTCGTTGATTACTAAAAAAGTCATTGCGCATTCGCTAAAAGAATTGATGCAATCGACGCCTTTTCAAAAGATCTCCATTCGTGATATTATGGGCCATGCAGAAATTCGTCGTCAAACTTTTTATGATCATTTTCAAGATAAATATGAATTGTTGGCTTGGATTTATCAGCAAGAGGCTTCTGAAAATATTGAGGATTATTTGGATTATGAGCACTGGAGTAAAGTCATTGTAAGGCTTTTTACTTATTTAAAAGAGAATCAAGTTTTTTATGTAAATGCTTTGGAAGTGACAGAGCAAAATTCTTTTGATCATTATTTTTTTGAGCATATTCAATCTTTGATTTTGACGATTGCTTCTGATTTATTAAAAGAAGAAGCTGTATCAATCTCATCAGATTATTTAACTTTTTTCTGTAGTTATCATAGTCATGCTTTTGTGGGGATGACGAAAGCTTGGTTACTAACAAAGTGTCAGCTGCCTGTTGCAGAGCTTTCTCAAAATATTGAAAAGACATTAAAGCTTTCATTACTAGAAGGATTAAAATAAATGTGTGAATATATTACACATTTTGGTTCTTTTCAAATGAATTGTGCTATATTGTGGTTAAGACATCTTAGAAGCTATGCAACGTCAGACAATTTTCTGAACATCTAGCAATAGCAATCATAAAAAAAGCACGCAGGTTGTTGCCGAACTTCCTGCGTGTTTTTCTTTATTCTTTTTACCAAGCATAGGTATCTGCTGGTGCTTTTAACCAATCTAACCATTCTGGTTCTGCTATTTTTAAGAAGGTTAAGGAAAGGCCTGCCATATCATTTGATGTCATAAAATTCCCGACTTTTTTAAATGAAATATTAATGCCTTCTAGTGCCAATAAACGTCTAACATCATTGCTAAAGACAAATAATTCCATCAGTGGTGTGCCACCTAAACCATTGACCATCATCGCAAATTGATCGCCTTTTTGCCAGTTAAATTGGCTTTTTAATTTATTGACTAATTCAATGGCTAAGCGTTCTGATGAGTGGAGCGGCTCTGTACGATAACCAGGTTCACCATGGATGCCGATTCCAAAAGAAATTTCATTTTCTGCTAATTGAAAGCGCAGTGTATTTTCTCCCGGTACAACAGATGGAGATAAGGCGACGCCTAATGTATTGGTTGCCATCACAACTTTTTGTCCAAGCTCTTTTAATTTAGATAAGGAATAGCCTGCTTCAGCAGCAGCAGCGAGTATTTTTTGAACAAAAACAGTGCCTGCTACGCCTCTACGGCGTTTTTTAAAGGTATGCTCTTCAATGGAGCAATCATCATTGACAATGACATGCTCGACTTGATAACCTGCTTCCAGTGCTTGTTCTTTTGCTGCTAAAAAATTGGACACATCTTTTTCAAAATTTTTAATCACAAGGAAGACACCTGCACCTTGATCTGCAATTTGGATACCTTGCAGAATTTCTTCTGGAGTAGGTGGTACAAAAATCGGACCACAAATACAGGCAGCTAGCATCCCCTCTCCGACAAATCCTGTATGGGCAGGCTCATGTCCACTACCGCCACCGCTGACAATCGCCACTTTTCCTGGGCTATTTTTTTTACGGTAAACAACGCCTGTATCTTGGATACCGGCTAATCTTTCTTCATTTGCATATAAAAGCCCACTCAGCATTTGGCTGACAATTTGAGCTGGATGATTCATGATTTTTTTCATAGCAATCCTCAATTCTACTTTTCGTATTTATCACACAAGTCATTCGCTAAATGATTAAATTTATGATAAAATAAAAGGTGAAAAGAAAGACATGCGCGAACATGCTTTCTTAATACCCGTAGAACCGTCAAAAGCGGTGACTGATTTGGTCAAAAATAACCACTAACCTGTCAAAGTTATGAAGTGGTTATTTTTTTTTGTTATTTCCAGAGATTTTGAGCACTAACATTGCAAAAGCAATTGCAAACATCAGTGCTTCATAAATACTCAAAGCTATTCCTTTCCAGGTTTTAGCCTAATAGCAAAAATTTTATACATAGGCATCACCTCTTTAATCAGAAATTAGCCACCACTTTAAACTCTCTACACATTTATTATAGCATAAGGTATTGTCCTTTTTGCTAATTTATTGGCTATCAAATTGATTTTCTCCAGCTCATTCATTTAATTTTTCTAATAAAGAAAGCTTATCAGCAAAGTCCCCCCGACTTCACTGATAAGCTTGATTTTTGCTATTTAACTAAATGACTTTCCTTATAAGCTTTCCCAATTTTATCCGCTGCCATAATCGCTGAAGCAACCGCTTCAACTGTGATTGGGAATGGCATTGAATGAATCGATTCTTCAAGAATACAAGCTTTTTCTGCTACTTCCATCGCTTCTGCCATGGTGATACTTTCCACACCAATATCCGCTAAGCAAACAGGTAAGCCAATCGATAAGGAGAAGTCTAATACTTCATACAGCTCTTCTATGGCTGCATTTTCTAAGACTAGCTGTGCAATAGCACTAAAGGCCACTTTTTCGCCATGGAAATAATGATGAGTGCCCTCAAGCATGGTCAAGCCATCATGAATAGCATGAATTGCAGCTAGGCCACTACTTTCAAAGCCTAAACCAGATAATAAAATATTGGTTTCGACGATATTTTCTAGCGCAGGTGTGACTAAATTATTGTCACACGCGATCTTCGCATTTAAGCCATTTTCTAATAAGGTTGTATAGCACACTTGAGCTAAAGTATAAGCTGCGATTGTGCCTTTGGCTGGTGGGCATTCACCGGTGCGCACACCACAAGGGAGTCCAGCATTGACATTGGAGAATGAATTTTGTGTCGCACGGGCTTCAAAGTAAGTAGATAGCGCATCCCCCATGCCTGCAACTAAAAAGCGAGTTGGTGCATTGGCAATAATTTTAGTATCCACTAATACGACACTTGGACTTTGTTTAAAGTAAGCATAGTCATCAAATTCGCCTGCAGGTGTATAAAGTACCGCTGAATGACTGGTTGGTGCATCTGTTGCTGCAATGGTTGGGACAATAATTAAAGCCTCACCTTGTGCCACACATTTCGCAGTATCAATTGCTTTTCCGCCACCTAACCCAATAATACAATCTGAATGATGGGCTTTTGCCACTTCTTGTAAACGAGCGACTTCTTCTCTTGAGCATTCTCCATTAAAATTACTCGCGAAAATTTCAACGCCAAAGGTTGCAGCTGTTTCGTCTAATTGTCCTTGTACACGGGCAATATCATCCTTATGTGCAATCAGTAATGCTGATTTGCCAAAGGTTTTAACAAAGTAACCTAAGTTTAATAATTCATTTTCCCCTTGAACATATTTTGCTGGTGAAATAAATGCTTTTCTCATGACCGATTTCCTCCGATTCTTTTAATTGGCTAATTGTTCATCTAACCAAGTGATAACTTCTGTATAAATTGCTTGTTTACTTGGTTCATTAAAGATTTCATGACATAATTTGGCATAAATTTTTAAGGTTTTATCTTCTGAAGCAATCTCTCCATAAAAATCACGTGAATCTTGTTCTGCAACAAGGCCATCATTGGCCCCATGTAAAATCAAGGTTGGTTCTACAAAATTTGTTGGATTTGCTTTTAACCAAGTAATACCATCATAAAGTGCATTCATCAGCCCAATTGAAATTTCTTTTTCTACTAATGGATCATTTTGATAGTCTTTGACAACTTCAGGGTCACTACATACACCTTCTCCTAAGGAATTTTCTACATACATATCAGCTGGTGCTTCTACTGGTAAAACGCCAAAGGTTGGTTTGCTATAACGCGTTAAGGCACCTGATGTGACAATTCCTGCTACTGAACCTGGATATTTTGTACCAAAGCTTGCTACTGTAAAGCCGCCCATACTATGACCAATTAAATAAACGGGTAAATCAGGATTTTCCGCTTTGACTAAATCGACCATCGTTTTACAATCATCTGGTAATTCATTAAAATCTTTGAAAAATGTTCGTGGTCCTTCTGAACGGGCATGGCCTCTTTGATCATAGCGATAGACACCATAACCTGCTTGTAATAGCCTTTCAGTTAAGGCATCATAACGATTCAAATGCTCCGCTAATCCATGAACAATTAAAACAACCGCCTTTGCTTTTTCTGGCATATCCTTACGGCTAAATAATTTTGTTCCATCAAATGACGCAATCATTCTTTCTTGATTCATGTTACATTCCTCCTAATTATTTGATTTTCAATGGTGCTAACTGTTCTTCTATAGCTGCTAAATCTGCCCCTGCTTGAATTAAAGCTACTGCGGTATAACTGCTTTCAATGAAGGCAGTATCATATAAACGGACTTCCTTTTCTGTCAGTTCCATCACCATTTCTAAATTCATTTTGGCACTACCTAGGTCATAAAAGGCGAGGATGGTCTCTCCCTCATTTTCCTCAAAGGCTGCTTGAATTTTTTCAAAGCTAGTCCCAATTTCATTTTCATCCGTACCACCTGAAAAAGTAATCGCTACGTCTTTTGCAACTTCACGCATTAATTTGACAACACCTGCCGCAATTTCTGGGACATGTGAGACAACAACAACGCCTAGTTTAGTCATTAGTGACACCTGCCTCTAGCATGGTTTCGAATAGGTAGCCACTGGAAACGGCACCTGGGTCTAAATGGCCAATTGAGCGTTCGCCAAGGTATGATGCACGGCCCTTAGTGGCTTTGATTTCTTTGGTGTGTGCGACAGCATCTGCAATTGTTTGTTCGCTTAAATTGCCTGCAGCTAAAGCTTTAATCACTGGCTGCCATGTATCAATCATGGTCTTTTCTCCAGGAACTGCTTGACCTCTTTTTTCAATACCGTTGAGGCCTGCTTGTAAAATTGCAAGGAGCGAATCGGTTGTACCTGCTTCTTTTGCCATGCTAATAAAAGCTGAGCCGTATAAAGGTCCTGATGCACCACCAACTTTGCTAACTAAAGTCATGCCAGTTAGTTTAAACACGTCTGCAACTGTCGCTGGATTTTTTGCTTCTAGCGCAGCCATTACTTCTGTTGTACCACGTGCCATGTTCATGCCATGGTCGCCGTCACCAATTGCACGGTCTAACTCACTTAAATAAGCTTTATTCTGATTTACTTTCTCTGTAAAAAGGATCATCCATTTTTTGACTGCTTCTACATTCATCTTTTTTCCTCCTACCATGCAATTGTTTTTGTTGGTACATTTAAATAGTCTAGCCATTTGTTCTCTTCTAATCGAATTAAGGTTAAGGATAAACCTGCCATATCAATCGACGTCATGAAATCTCCAACTTTTTTGAAATCAACGTTTAATCCTTCTGCTGCCAGTAAAGAACCGACATCGTTCGTAAAAATATATTGTTCCATTAAGGGTGTACTTCCTAGCCCATTGACTAATAAACCATAATGTTCATCTGGTTTAAATTGGAAAGCTTCTTTTAGTTTTGAGACAATTTCTTGGGCTAAAGCTTTGGAAGGGGCAATTTTTTCTCTTCGATAACCAGGCTCACCATGGATCCCCACTCCAAATTCAATTTCATCCTCAGCTAAAGTAAAACCAGGTTTGCCTACTTCTGGAGCTGTTGCACCACTTAGAGCGACCCCTAATGTTTTAATATTAGGTACGATTTTTTCTGCAAGTGCTTTTATTTCTGTGAGTGACGCACCATTTTCAGCTGCTGCGCCTAAAATCTTATGCACAAAGACAGTTCCTGCAACGCCTCGTTTACCAGCTGTATAGGTACTATCTTCAACAGCAATATCATCATCTACAATGATAAAATCAACTGCAATATCTTCCATTTCTGCTAATTCTTTGGCCATATCAAAGTTCATGACATCACCAGAATAATTTTTAATGACCATAAAGACGCCAGCACCATTGTCAGCTTTTTGAATGGCTTCTAAAATTTGATCCGGAGTTGGAGAGGTGAAAACTGGCCCACATACTGCTGCTGATAACATCCCAGCACCAACAAATCCTGCATGAGCTGGTTCATGTCCGCTACCACCACCACTAATGAGTGCGACCTTATGAGGTGTTTCTTGTTTTCTAATAATGACACCGGTTTCAGGAATCCGTTCTATTAAATCAGAATGAGCATAAACGAACCCTTCTAGCATGTCATTTACAACTTCTTCTGGCTGATTGATTATTTTTTTCATAAATACTTCCGCCTTTCACTATTTTCTCTACACCCTTACTATAAACTGTAACCGCTTTCTTTGGAACGGACAAAAATTTAAATGTGTCCAAGATATCAAAAATGAGTAGTTTTATCACTTGGATAAAACCACTCATTTTTCTTTTAAAATAGTTGCCCAGCCACCTTCTATTACGTTAAAACCCAAAGCTTGATAGGTTTTTTCTGCGGCTAGATTGCCAACGGTTACGGCTAAACAAACTTGTTTATAGCCTGCTTCAGCTAATTTTTCTGCTGCATACCGGATCATTTTCTTTGCCAGCTGCTGGCCTCTATATTTAGGAGCAACTACAACATAAGCGATTAAAGGAACGGCTTTATAAAAAGAAACAATGACACAGCCTGCCAACTCATCGTTGCCTTGATAAATAACCGTCCCTGGTTGAATGACTGCGCCATATTCTCCTTCAAGGGTTTTGTAGAGCTCAACTTTCCAATCTAGTAAGCTTTCATTTTTGCTATCTATGCTGCCGGTATAACTTTCATAAAACAACTCGCCAAGTGTCTGTAAATCAACTGGGAATGAGAGTGGTTTAATTTGTGTATCATGCTGCTTTGAAAAAGTTTGAGCTGTTAGATCTAAAGACATGATGTGACGTTGCATCTAAAAACCTCCATATTTAAAAATTATGTCAATTACTGTTCAATTGCTGCGAATAATATTTCTTGTAACTGCTCTTCATTTGATAAAAAGGGATAGGTTAATTGGTGCTCAAATAATGACATTGGTCTCACTTGAGTTGCAGAAGAAACAAACCATAGTCTTTGTTTGGCAATTTTCTTAATACAGGCTAGTGCCGCCTCTTCCTCCTGCATATAATAAAATACAGAGAGTGCCTTATAATGCCACATTGGGCTATCCGAAGAAGATTGATATACAGAAATAAAATCCTCCATTTCCCCTTTAGTGAAAGCTAAGTATAATAACTTCCCATCATTTCTATTTGCTTGTTCTTTTAAAAGTGACAAGGAAGAAGGTGTTTCTGGTGGACAGTATTCCTCAGAATTTTTATGTATCAGCACACCATTCTCACGATGACCTTTAATGCCAGTCTCAAGGTAAGCATTGATTAATTGATAATACCCAATCATAGATTTTTTGAGATGCTGTGGTCTATCATCATTGGTTTCAATCATATGTATCTTTTCAAGCAGGATTTTTTTTATTTCATCCTGTCGCTTCAATTTAACCGCTGCAAAGCCCATCGCTGCAACATGCTCTGTGTAAACATTGCTATGGGGCCATTCATCCCAGTAATCTAAAAGTTTGATATCCTTTTCTAAGCCCTCAGCAAAGCGACCGTTAAAATAATCTACTTCTGCTAATACTGCTAGTTTCTGGTTCATGAAATGGTCAGGTTTATAATGATTGAGTTCTTCAATTGCTTCTTCTTTTCCATTTCTAATATCTTCACAAATATCACGGAATTTTTTTGGTAACTTAACAATTGTCATCGCTTTTCTCTCCTTTAATTTTTAATAGGTGATTGTTTTTGAATGAATCTTTTATTGACTTATCACAGAAGTATACAAAGGTTTTTCCTCGCTAAGCTTTCCTCTAAAATCAATTTTTTCTTCTTTCCACCAATATTCATGATACGCTTTAAGATTTTTAAACTCATATACAGTCACTAAGCCTAGTAACGAACAGGGGGTATCTGCCATTAAATCCCAGCCCTCTTTTTCAGACACGGCCTAGTTCTCTATCATACCAAATTCGAAAACCTTTCTCAGAAATAATATTAAATACTGTATTATGAACATTTGAATACTCAGATAATGCTGGCATTATTCTTCCTCCTTGGCTAATAATATGTAAAATTTTCATTCATCTTAAAGTAATATTCTCGGAACAATTAAAATCAGTGCTAATGAAGTATCGCCTCAATCCTACCGTCTACGACTAGAGGGAGGTGTATTTCATGTTCTCACCATTTTCTATATAAGGTAGCTCGCTATTATTTCAATAAATATATGTTTCGTTCATTTTTTGAAGCAACATGATTCTGAGTTATCACTAATCATTAACTTTATTGATTCATAAAAGTTCTGGAAATGATTCTCGTCGGTCTGCATCAACATAGCCTTTATAATATCCTATCACTCGTCCATGAAAATATTCCATCAACCAACAACTTGCTTCGTTCTTGGTTGATGCTTCATTATAGACTTTATTTATTTCAGTTCCTACTATTTGATATCCTTTCAAATCTTTTCTTCTTTTAATGAAAAATGAAGTCTAAAATTTATACTGAATCTCTTTTTCAAGAAAAATAATTCTTCAAGATTGTATTTTTGAGTTGCTTGTTCTATAATAAAAGTGTAGAGAGGACGTACGTCAATACGTCCTAATAAAACCGTTTAAGACGGTAGCAAGATTCATTACAAATTGTAACCAGTAAACCTGCTAAAGTTTATGACTGGTTACTTTTTTTTGTCATTTTTTAGCAAGTCCACAACCAATTTAATCAAAGCAATGGTAAATAAACCAAAACTTATCATCAACTGGATTGTTTCTAATGCAGACAAAAGGCTTGCTCCTTTCCTAGATTTAGTACCTATTTTCATAAGCACCACCCCCATTCAGAAGTCGCCACCGTCATAACTTTTCTACATACTCTACCTGTTCATTTTATCATAGCATCTCTGTCTATTGGAATTTTTTCTAACAGTGATGTTATTTTCCCTCTCTTTTTATTTTACATTCTTTATGTATGTATGGAAATAGCCACAAAGAAAGGCTCTTCCTTGTGGCTAACATTCAATTTATTCCTCTACTACTTCATCTTCCACTGGGGCTTTCAACTGCATATCCACCTCTTGAATCGTTTGGTTCTTCAATGATTTCACAATAAAGACTAGACCATTCTCTTCAAAGGTATCCCCTTTATTGATTTCTGTACTCTGACTTAAAATCCAGCCGCCAATGGTACTAATACCTTCTTCTTCTTCTAATTCAAAGCCAGTCATTTGCTCAATGGTTTCTAGTAACACTTTTCCTGAAAGCAAGTAATGATGGTCATTTATTTTGCGAATATCAGGAATTTCATGGACATCATATTCGTCACGTAATTCCCCAACTAATTCTTCAAGGATATCTTCTACAGTGACCATCCCTTCAGTGCCACCATATTCATCTAGTAAAATGGCAATCATTTGATGCTCACGTTGCATTTTTTCCAACAACTCATTCACTGGAATGGTCTCGATTAATTGAATTACAGGCTTTACAAGTGACTGAATCGGCTCATCCGCTTTTAATTTGTGCTGGAAGTAAGCTGTCACAAGTTCTTTTAAATGAATAGTCCCAATAATGTCATCTTTGGATTCTTTAATAACAGGATAACGTGTATAAGGATGCTCTAAAGAGAACTTAATGGCTTCATCTAATGTTGCATCCTCAGAAATCACCAGCATTTCTTGTCTTGGTACCATAATTTCTTTTGCTAAACGATTATCAAACTCAAAAATACGGTTTAAATAGGCTAATTCTGATTGGTTAATATCCCCGTGGTTAAAACTCTCTGAGGCAATTAAACGTAATTCTTCCTCAGTATGAGACTCGTCACCTTCTCCAGTAAATTCGAAGCCAAACATCTTAGCAACGGCTGCGGCTGAATGGTTTAAGATCCAAATGAATGGATACATGATTTTATAAAACACATATAAGGGTTTCACAATAAATAGGACGACTTTTTCGGTTTTTGCAATGGCAAAAGATTTAGGGACTAATTCCCCAACAACCACGTGCAAGAATGTCACAATGGCAAAAGCTAAAATAAATGAAATGAGCACAGCAATGCTGGCCGGGATGTGGAGCCATTCAAAAATGGGATGAATCGCAGCTTCGACTGTTGATTCTCCAATCCACCCTAAAGCAAGTGAAGTGAGTGTGATGCCTAGCTGACAAGCGGATAAATAAGCATCTAAATGATGATGCACATCCTTTGCTAGCTTGGCATTTTTTACACCTTCTGCTGCTAATTGATCCAATCGGCTCGACCTAATTTTAACAAGTGAAAACTCTGCTGCAACAAATAATGCGGTTGCAATAATTAATAATGCAATGAGAATAAAATTAATTCCTATCATATATACGGGGGTTCCCCTTCCTCCTCTTTATCTACTGTCGTTTTTCATTATATCATCTTTTTCCTGTTCTTCCTTTAAATATTATTTATAACCTTCAGATAATCTGATTTTTTCCGTATGATGAGCTAATAAAATGATAACAGGTTTAGTTTTTTTTAATATTTAAGGGAAACTAGTTGATTTTTTATGACAAAGCAGATATTATATAGTCTGATAGTAAGAACAATAATGTTTAAATATCGTTTTCATGTGACTAAATCATATTAGGCATGATAAAGTTATGGCTCCTGAGAGAAGTTTCTTCCTCATCAGCTCATTCTTTATCGTGCTTTTTTTTGTTGCTTGAATAGGATGTCAACTATTTTAAAGGAGGAAATATCATGGGTTTATTTTTTAATAAGAAAAAAGAAGCACCTAAAACTGAATTGGTTGCTGTTGCTGATGGTCAATTAATTGCTTTAGCAGATGTACCTGATCCAGTATTTGCACAAAAAATGATGGGAGAAGGGTTTGCTGTTGAACCAACTGGTAATGTTGTGGTTGCACCAATCGCTGGTGAAATCATTCAAGTAGCAGATACCTTACATGCTTATGGCATTCAATCTGAAGAGGGTGTTGAAGTCCTTGTTCATATTGGCTTAGATACAGTTGCTTTAAAAGGAGAAGGCTTTGAGGCACAAGTGAAAATGGGCGATAAAGTTGTTGCCGGTACACCTTTAGCAAAAATTGATCTGGCTTATTTAGCAGAACATGCACCAAGCACAACCATTCCTGTCATTGTGACAAATGGAAATATTGAAAATTATGCGTATGAAATCATTCAGCCAACAGCTACTGTTGCTGGGGAAACTGTTGCTTTACGCGTTACGAAAGCCTAATCAAGCTTGTGCTTCATAACAATAGGAAAGGAGTGAAATGATGAAAATAAAAAAAGTGCTCAACCAAAACGCTGTCTTACTCATTGATGGTACGAATGAAAAAGTCGCCATCGGAAAAGGTATTGGTTTTAATAAAAAGAAAAATGATTTGATTCATGAACATGATATTGAGCAAATGTTTGTTGTGGAAAAAGAACAAGAAAAGCTACAGCAGCTGTTATCTCAAATTGATGAAGCCTACTTTTTTGCTTCTGAACAAATCATTGAATATGCTGAACGTTTCCTAAAAGAAAAGTTAAATGAGCATATTCATATTGCACTGGCTGATCATATTGCATTTGCAGTTGAACGGTTACAGGATGGGATTATTATTCAAAATAAGCTGTGTAAAGAAATTGAAATTTTACACCCTGAAGAATTTATGATTGCTGAATGGGCGATTGAATATTTGCATCAACAATTTCATTTGCTCTTTCCTATTGATGAAGCAGCTTATATTGCCATCCATCTTCATAGTTCAAGAATGGGGCAAATTGGGAATAATAAAAGTATTCGAGAAATTACGATGATTTCTGAAATGGTCGCTGTTATTGCTGAGGAATTAAAGATTAATTTTACTGAACTTGGTATGGAGCTGACTTATGCACGTCTTGTGACACATTTACGTTTCGTCCTTGATCGTTTCCAAAAAGAAAAATACCATACCATGGATCAAGAAGTGTTAGCGCTTGTTAAACGCAAATATGTAGACAGTCATCGTGTTGTTCAAAAAGTCGCTGAAATGTTAAAGCGAGATTATCGCATTGATCTACCAGAAGATGAGTTGGGTTACATCGTGATTCATGTAGAGCGTTTAAATTCTCAAATAAAGAAGCAAGAACATGATGGTATATAAATGAAAGGGGTATCACCCCCAAAAAAGTTATTCTAACAAACTTGTGTGCAATTTTTATTTTTATATAAATTTATTTAGGGGGAAAAAGAAAATGATGAAATATTTTCAACGTATGGGTCGCTCGTTAATGCTTCCTGTAGCTGTATTACCTGCAGCAGCTGTCCTAATGGGGATTGGTTATTGGATTGATCCACAAATTATGCAAGGAGGAGATCCTAACGCGATTGCTGTTTTCTTAGTAAAAGCTGGTGGCGCAATTGTTGATAACTTACCAATTCTATTTGCTGTTGGACTATCACTAGGAATGTCTAAGGATAAAGATGGAGCAGCCGCATTGAGTGGACTTGTTTCTTTCTTAATTGTTACAACACTTTTATCAACAACTACTGTTGCTGCATTACAAGGTATTGCACCAGAAGCTGTAGATCCTTCATTTGCTAAAATCGGAAATGCCTTCATTGGGATTATCTCTGGTCTAGTTGGGGCTTCTATGTACAATCGCTTTAGCCATGTTCAATTACCGCAAGCTTTGGCTTTCTTCAGTGGTAAACGCTTGGCACCAATTATGTCGGCTGTTGCAATGTTAATTGTTTCTGCTATTTTATTCTTTGTATGGCCACCAGTATTCTCTGGACTTGTAAGTTTTGGTAAAGCTATCTCTACATTAGGTCCTGTAGGTGCTGGTCTATACGGATTCTTTAACCGTTTATTGATTCCAACTGGTTTACACCACGCATTAAACTCTGTATTTTGGTTTGATGTTGCCAATATCAATGACATCGGTAACTTCTGGGCAAGTACAGGAACAAAAGGAATCACTGGTATGTATCAAGGTGGATTCTTCCCTGTTATGATGTTTGGTTTACCTGCTGGTGCGTACGCAATGTACCGTCAAGCACGTCCTGAAAAGAAAAAAATGGTTGCTTCATTATTTATCGCAGCTGGCTTTGCAGCCTTCTTCACTGGGGTAACTGAACCGCTTGAATTCTCATTCATGTTTGTTGCTCCTGCACTTTATGTTGTACATGCTGCTTTAACTGGTTTATCATTATTCTTTGCAGCATTCATGCATTGGACTGCTGGTTTCTCATTCAGCGCTGGACTTGTAGATTTCGTCTTAAGTTCTCGTTTACCATTAGCAAACCATCCATTTATGTTAATCGTTCAAGGATTAGTTGTTGCGGTTCTTTATTACACAATCTTCACCTTTATGATTAAGAAATTTAACTTAATGACTCCTGGTCGTGAAGAAGGTAATGACGAAACGGATGAAGACATTGATACAACTATCCCTGAAGGTGGTAATAAATTCACACCAATGGCAACTAAAATTTATGCTGGTCTTGGTGGAGACGAAAACGTTACTTCTGTAGACAATTGTACAACTCGTTTACGTATCGAGGTAAAAGATATGGATACCGTTGATCAAAATGCCATTAAAGCTACTGGTGTTCCAGGAATTAATATTGTTGGTAAAAACAGCATTCAAGTTATCGTTGGTACTGAAGTACAATTCGTTGCAGATGAAATTAATAAAATTAGAAAATAAAGCATAAGAAATAGCACTTCAAGAGTAGTGGCGATGCCATACCTCTTAAAGTGCTATTTTTCTTTTAATTTATGTTGCCAAATAGCGTGTTTGAGTAAAACCAGCTATACGGTAATGGACCAATTGTTGTCGGTTTTACATAAAAGGTAATCCAATATTCTTTTGGTCCATTTCCATCTATTATTGGAATACCCTCTTGCTTATTCGCAAACAAATGAGGCTCATTTGTCTCTGTTAAAACATAGCCCATATATTGATAATATTCTGGAATTGCTGCTTCAACTTGATAATACCTACCTATTGTATTTCTATAAACACTTGCAGCAGTATAATCTAACCCATCTCCAACAAGAGAATTAGTTAGCACGTTTAATTTTTCATTTATTAATGTGATATCTGCTGGTTGCAACGCATCTACATTTCTTATTTCAGTGTAACTCTGAATTGGGATAACAATTTGATTTTCTGGATCAACAACAACCTGTTGCAAATAAAAAGTTAAGGTTTGCTTTGAATAATAGTAAGTAACCGTTATTGGATTTTCACTATATACGCCACTCGCATTTGAAGGAACAGTTACATCATAACCATCGATATTTTGTTGCACTGTAGTATAAACATCGCCAATAGAAAAGACACTTCCAGTTGTAACTTCGGGTGCTAATGGTTGCAAACTATCTTGATCAAGATATTGTACTTTAATACTTTGTGGTAAAGGTGCTGAATAAGATCCTTTGTCATCGATTTCTACTTGATTGCCATAAGCACTAAATTCAACGTAATAGCCTTGAAGAAAACGCTGTGTATGCTGTGGTTCAACAACATTCGGTAAATCATTCCATTCTTTTTTACCATCTTTTGCAAATTGCAGAGTATATTCAATTCCATTTGCAACTACCCAGCCATTATTAGGTTCATTTTTACTCCATCCGCTATATTGGTTCGCGGGCGTTGTACCGTTACTTTTCTTTCCGACAAAGAAAATCTCTCCCGCTTCTGGACCATTCGCCCAATACCAATTATCTTTATCTGTCTTATAGTCAGTTAATTTATTTGATATTTCATCCTCATCTGAAATGGTAGTCAGATTATTTCTAACTAATCTGGTACCACCTAACCAACCAGGATTTTTGGCTATTGAGCTAAAAATAAATTCATGCTCTTCTTTACTTGTAATCGTAGCTAAATAACCTGTCAGACCTTTATGTTGTAAGCCTTTGACTTCATTATACGCATCTAACCATGAAACAATTTTTGGAACAAATTTATAGTAATGCTTCACACCACCTGGAGCCGGATCTTGCCAAGAAGAGATGGTTTCTACACTTAAAGTTATTGTAATTTCTCCTTGTGTTTCATCTTCTTTTTGAATCGAAAAATTCATTCCTTTTAATACGTTCTCTACTTCTTGAGGTGTATTTTTGGGATCAATTTGATAGCTGATGACAGGACTATTTGGATCATTTGATGATGACCAGCTTGATGGTACTTCCATATTTAGCTTTACACCTACTGGCATCTCAATTTCAACAGATCCGATATTCCCAAAATTTTTTTCAACATTTACATTTTCTAACACATATTTTTGGCCATCTCTCTTCACCTGAAACGTAATCGGTTGTGTCGAAACTGCTTTGGCTTCTATATCTGATTGTTCAACTGCACTGCCTCTTTGTGCAAGCATTAAGAAAAGCATCAAGCAGCCCAACACAAATAAGCCCTTCTTCCTAATTTTATTCCACATTTATACCCACTCTTTCAAATTTAATTGTGTAGATCTTATTCAATTGTATAAAACATTTGTTTTATGCACGAGTTTTATTCTATTCTTAAAATAACCCTATACCTTTAACAGATTAAGCTTAAAAAGATGTCTATATCAATCTTTTTGAGCTTTTTTTGTTTTGGGTTTTATGTATCGTTATTATGTTTTGCATAAAACAAATGTTACTTGCAACATTAAACGTAGTCTTCAATGTCAGACTACACTATTTTCCATACAGTTGTCAACAGCATCAAAAGCTGCAACACCGGCGTTTAACTTTCAATTAATAATAAAAACAAGGAATAAAAAAACCATATCAAACAAATTAGTTATTAACATATCGTTTAATTGGATATAAAAATATTTTCTAATTTATTTACAATATTTCTTTTTCTGCCTCCAACACTAATTGATTCAATTCCTTCACTTGTTTACGATTATCAATCATTGACATCATTTCTAAAACAACTCCATGTAATATAATCGTTACAATAAACATGATAGACAAAATTTGTGGTGTCATAAAGGAAGGAATGCCCATATAAATTAAGAAAATAATTGGAAAGAAGAAACAAACGGATGAGACTGCTGCAACAATCACAAATTTTATACGACTCATCACAAGGTGTTCCCACACAAACGGATAGCCTACTCCGTAAAACAAAGCATATAACACTGCAATGCCAATCATTCTAAATAGAAAGACAGTGTAACTTCCTTCAACTGTAGTTGGAATAAATATAAGTAGAAAGATTCCTTCTAAAAAAATGGTCACTGTAAAGGTTTGAAAAAAGGCTGAAAGATATTTTTTCATTTTAACAAGGCCTCCATTCTTGATTTAAAGAGTTTGGTAAAGCTACGATTCACTACTTGTTGATACCCGTTTTTGGTTTCAATTTGGATTTTGAAGTGATCAATCATTTCAAATTCTTTTACATCATATAGATTAATCATTGTTGTTTTATTAATTTTCACAAAATAAGTTTCTTCATTTAACAGCTGTTCCGCATCTTTTAAGCGTTTATTCAACAAATAGTACTGTCCATCTCTTGTGACAAGATTACAAACAGTTCCTTCTGCTTCAATTAAAACAATGTCACGAATAGGTAGTTGTAGCTCTCTGTTATTTTTACCATTAATGACAGTTGTTTTTTTGTTTAATTCAGAAAGGTGCTGTGCAATTTTTTCATATTGCTGTTCTGCTTCTGTTGTCGTTTCTACCGTAATAAAGATGCGGTCTAGCTGATTATTGATTTTATGTACGAGTTCCATAATACCTCCAAAAATGTCTTGTTTTAACTATCATAACATAAACATTTTTGGTGCCCTATTATTTTTTGCGTTTGCCTTGGAAAATAATGAAAGCGTAAGCTAAAACTGACAATACAGCTAAATAAATCCAGCCATTTAATTGCTCACCACTAAATGCTAAAGTACCATTCCAGATATGTGTATAAAATTGATTTACATAATTCATTGGATTCACATGACCAATAACTTGTAATACTTTAGGTGCAACTGCTAAAGGAATCGTAAAGCCACCCGTGAGTAAAACGACTTGGAATAAAACAATCGACATTCCTAAAGCACTTTTTTCACTTTTAAAAATAGAATAAATGGCTGAAGAGAGCAGTAACATCACTGCATCTAGTAAAATTAAACCTAGGAAAGAAAGGAACATTTGAACTGGTGTTACCTGCAAATCATAAACGAAAACGCCAAGTGTTGTAATGAAGACAAATCCAAGACCAGTAATGATAGTGGCTTTTAAAATACCTGAAACTAGGAGTAAAGAAGAAGAGACTGGTGATAACTGGATTCTTTTTTCCGTTCCATTACTACGGTTACTCACTTGATCAAAACCAAAAGAGAATAGAATCGTGACAAAACTAATTAAGATAATAAACGTCGGTGTATATAATTGCGCATAGCTTAATCCACCTGCATAGGTCAGATCACCATACATTTGCCCCATTAATAGATAAGAAACTGGTGGAATGATAATAGAAATGATATAGAAAGTCTCTCTGAAAAACATTTTTAAATCCATTTTTAATTGTGTCATTAACATTTTATTTACCGCCTTTTTTTGTATTTTGTAAGTAAAATTGATTCATATTTTCATAGCCTGTTGCTAAGATATTTTGTGGTGTATCAAAAAACACTGATTGTCCGTCTTCAATGAGCATCACTTTGTCACAATATAATTCAACTTCTTCCATTGAATGGGTAGATAAAATAACAGTTGTTTGATAACGCTCGCTGTAGCCACGGATATTGTCCCATAGAACTTCTTTCATATGTGGATCTAACCCTGTGGTGGGTTCATCTAAAATCACTAATTTTGGTCGTGATAGAAAAGCAATTGCTAAGCTGACTCTTTGTTTCCAGCCACCAGATAAGTTATCAAAAAACGTTTTTAACTGTTCCTCTAGCTCAAAGTTTTCGATAACTTCTGCGACATTTTCTGAACATTGATAATACTTCGCAAATAGTTCTAACAATTCCTTCACTCTTAACTTCTTATAAAATTGTGTGGGCTGTAAAACTGCGGATATTTTTTTCTTCATCACTTTTTCATCTGTAATGGATAAGTTTTGAATGTCTTTTCCAAATAATTGTACATCGCCATCTTTGTATTTCTTTAACAGCATTAAAATTTCTAAGAAGGTTGATTTTCCAACACCATTTCTTCCAATGATACCAATGATTTCTCCTTCTTTTGCTTGAAATTCAATTCCTTTTAAAACCTGCTTGGCACCATAATTTTTATGTAGGTCTTTTACTTTTATCATTTCCATGTTTGATTCGCTCCTCTTGTTCTTGATGACACTAGCTTATCTCTTTTTTTCAGCTTTGTAGATAAACGGGCTACTTTCTTGCATAAATCAGAAACTTTGTTGCAATTTTCTTCATAAACTTGCACTAGATTGCTCTAATTTCCAACCATAATTGACGTTGAACCTGAACAAATGCTATATTTAGATTATTAAAACTTGGTGGTGAAACAGGTGCATAAAAAAGAACGACATTTAAAGATGATTCAAATGACCAATAAAAGCGGGATTATTACTGTGGGAGAAATGATTCATGCGCTTCAGGTTTCAGATATGACCATTCGAAGGGATTTAGAGGAGCTTGATCAACAAGGTAAGTTGATTCGGATTCATGGTGGTGCCCAAAGTTTACAACATAATAAAAAAAGTGAATTATCTCATACACAGAAAAAAACCATTCATGTAGCTGAAAAAAAAGAAATTGCACAGAAAATGGCGACCTTTATTCAGGAAAATGATACGATTTTTCTTGGTACGGGTACGACTTTAGAAATGCTTGCCGATTTTCTCAGTGTGAAGCATCTCAGGATTATTACCAATAGTTTGCCTGTTTTTGAGAGTTTACAGCAATTTAACGAACAGCATGAGCTGATTTTAATTGGTGGAAAGTATCGTAGGCATACAGGAGTATTTATCGGAAGTATCGCAAATGAGGCATTAAGCAAGCTTTCTTTTGATAAGGTGTTTGTCAGTGCCAATGGGATGAAAGATTATCAGCTTTATACAGCTGATGCGGAGGAAGGCTATACACATACGATTATCTTGCAGCAAGCTAAAGCTTTATTTGTTGTTGTGGATCACTATAAGCTAGATCGTGATGATTTTTATCAGTATTATGAGTTACCAAATACAGCGACGCTGATTACAGATAGTCAGATACCTGAAGCATTAAAGGCACATTACGAAGGTTTAATGAAGGTTGTCATTGCTGATGCTAAATAACAGTAATATAAAAAAAGAAAATCAAATCAGGCATCATTGTAGTGCGCCCCCAAAGTTAGACCAAAAAATCTATCTTTGGGGGCGTATTTAAATTGGCAAAATATGATTATGCATTCAAGAAAAAAGTAGTAGAAGCTTATCAAAATGGAGCAGGAGGTTATCCAACGCTGGCGAAGCAATTTAATATCTCTTCGTTTTCTACTGTTCACAAATGGGTCAAAACAGTAGAAAAATTTGGATTTAAAGCACTTCGTCGAAGGAGAAATTACCAACATTACTCTTCCAAATTCAAGCAGGATGTCATACACTATTATTTAACTAGTGGTGACTCTTATCTGACTGTCGCGTTGAAATATGGTCTGCCAAATGATGCCTTAGTCCTGGCTTGGCACCAGAAATTTCTACAAACAGGCATACAGGGTCTTTCACCAAAACCGAAAGGAAGACCTTCTATGTCAAAGAAAAAGAAACCGATTCAGGCGAAAAAAATACAAACACGTGAACAAGAATTAGAACATGAGAATGAACTATTGCGGGCAGAACTAGCCTTCATAAAAAAGCTCCGTGCTTTAGGAATGAATATCCCGGAACGACTCAAGAACGAGATGCCCGAATCATCCACGAACTCCGAAAAAAATTCCGATTAACAATCTTACTTGAAGCAACAAAATTTCCTAAAGCGACATATATGTATTGGCAAAAACGGTTTGAGCGAAAAAATCCCAACCAAAAATTAGAAACCCTGATTAAAAAAATTTTTGACGAACACAAAGGAAACTATGGTTATCGTCGTATTCAACTTACATTAAAAGAAAAGGGCTTAAATGTAAACCAGAAAAGAATTCGTCGTATTATGTGTAAGCTTGGCTTAAAAGGTACAAAATTTATTCGTAAATCACGAAAATACAATTCGTATAAAGGGACCGTTGGTCCGTTAGTGAAAAATCGTCTACATCGCCGTTTTTACACTTCTGTCCCTCATCAAAAACTCACGACAGACACGTCTGAATTTAAGTATTATGAACGTGATCAGAGAGGGAATATCCAAATTAAAAAACTCTATTTGGATCCTTTTCTTGATTTATTTAATGGTGAAATCTTGTCTTACCGTATTTCTAAACAGCCGAATGCAAAAGCAATTCTTGACGCACAAAAAGAAGCAATTGATAAAACGCAAGATTGTCCTTATCGACGCACCTTTCATTCCGACCAAGGTTGGGGTATCAAATGAAGCAGTACAAAAAACAATTAGCTCGTCACCATATCTTTCAAAGTATGTCTCGAAAAGGAAATTGTTTTGAC
>NZ_FOHA01000009.1 GCF_900111355.1 Isobaculum melis | reverse complement strand
ATTAAAAATGAATATGCCTATGTCGTTGGGATTGTGCTCAGTGAATCAGATGAGGCAGTTAAGCCAGAGCTTGTTTTAAATCAAGTGGTAGCAGATCAAGTCAATGCTAGAAATGCCATCAAAGCAAATGTCCAAAATACAACACCAACCTTTGTCAATCAATTGAAAATCTCCACAGAAATTCGTAAAAAAGGCAGCCAAGATGTGCTTTATAGCACCACAAAGGAAGCGATGCAAATGGCACCAAATTCTAACTTTGACTTTCCAACGATGTTAGAAGGAGAGAAGTTAGCAGCAGGAACTTACCTACTAAGTATGGAGGCTACATCAGGTGAAAATACGTGGCATTTTGAACAAGAGTTTACCATCGATGCAGATGAAGCCAAAGAGTTAAACAAATCGGATGTAACCATTCGTGAAGACTACACATGGCTTTATATTCTGTTAAGTGCCCTTGGTGGGATGCTGTTAATGCTTGCCTTTTACATCATCTTTAAAAGAAAAAGATAAGTATCAGTGAACAAACTGAAAATAAAAAAACAATCTACCCTAGAAAAGTAGATTGTTTTTTTGTTATTTATCTTGTGTCCAAGCAGGAGTAGAAGAACCTTTTGAAATTTCTTCAATCAGCTTAGCTGTGCCATCAGATTGATAAGCTTTTATAATTTTTTTGAAGACTTCTTTATCTTTATCCTTCCCATTTGCCACAATAATATTGATATAAGGCTTTGATGTCTCATCAATTGGTTCTAAGAAGATTGCATCCTCAGTTGGTACAAAGCCAGCATCGACAGCCATGCCGCTGTTAATTAACGAAGCATCAACATCTGGTAGTGCACGAGCTGTTTGGGCTGCATCTAATTCTTCAATTTTAAGATTTAATTTATTTTCAGTGATATCTTTTACAGTAGGGGTTTGAGCAGCTGTTTTATCTAGTTTAATCAAACCGGCTGTTTGTAAAAGTAATAAAGCACGCCCACCATTGGTTAAATCATTGGGAATCGCAATTTTAGCGCCTTCCTTTAACTCTTTTACATCTTTAATTTTATTTGAATAAATCCCTAATGAGGCAATTTGTGTATCAGCAATAGAGACTAAATCTGTGTCATGATCTTTATTGTAATTATCTAAAAAGATTTGATGTTGGAATGAATTTAAGTCAATTTCGCCTTCAGCTAAAGCAGCATTTGGCTGTGTATAGTCTGTAAATTTGACTAACTCAATCTCAATATTTTCTTCTTTTAATTGTTCTTTCACATAATCCCAAACTTCATTGTTTTCTCCAACAACGCCGATTTTTACTTTTTCAACTTTTTCAGCACTCTCTTCTTTTTTGTTACCACAGCCTACGACAAAACCGAGTATTGCGATAATTAAAAAGCTTATTGACCATTTTTTCATTTTTCATTCCTCCATTTTCTCTTCTAGTTTTTATTTAATCAATCATTGATTATTTGCTTTCTTCCCAAGCCGGCATAGCGGAGCCGTTGGTTGTTTCTTCAATAATTTTAGCCGCTTCTTTTGTTTGATAAGCTTTGATAATTTTTTGGAAGATTTCTTTATCCTTATCTTTTTCATTGGCTACAATCATATTGATATAAGGATCAGATGTCTCATCAATTGGCTCTAAATAAATCGCTTCTCTTAGTGGATTTAGTCCAGCATCCACAGCCATATTTCCATTAACAATTGAAGCTGTTACATCTGGCAGTGCACGTGCTGTTTGAGCCGCATCTAATTCTTCAATTTTAAGGTTTAATTTATTTTCAGTAATATCATTTACTGTTGGCATTAAACCAGCATCCTTATCGACTTTGATTAAGCCAGCTGTTTGTAAGAGTAAAATCGCACGTCCACCATTTGTTGTATCATTTGGAATGGCAATTTTAGCGCCTTCTTTAATCTCACTAATGTCTTTCACTTTTTCTGAATAAATCCCAAGTGGTGCAATATATGTTTTACCAATCGCAACCAATTTCGTCCCATGGTCTTGATTATAGCTATCTAAAAAGCTTTGATGTTGAAAGGAGTTAAGATCCAGCTCACCTTCAGCTAACGCGGCGTTCGGTTGGTTATAGTCATCAAAAACAACTAACTCTAAATCAATACCATCTTTTTTTAGTTCCTCTTTGACATAATCCCAGACTTCATTATTTTGACCAACAAGTCCAATTTTTACTTTATTTGTGTTATCATCCTTTTTACTGTTTCCACAACCTACAAATAAGACTAAAATTGTGGCAAGTACTAAACCAACTGTCCATTTTTTCATTTCTATTTCCCCGTTTCTTTTTTCAAATATGTTCTATCTAGTGGCTCACTTTTTTGATCAATAGATTGCCAATAAATTGACTGATAAAAACCATTGCTAAGATAATCAGTGTTGCAACTAAGGTAATATCGTTAAAGAAGCGATTATAGCCGCGAGCAATGGCTAGATTTCCCAAACCACCGCCACCAATCGCACCTGCCATAGCTGTTAAACCAATGAGGTTGACAATGGTGATGGACGCTGCTCTAATGATTCCTGCTAAGCCCTCTTTTAAATAAACACGGAAGATAATCCCTAGAGGACTTGTCCCCATTGCTTGAGCTGCTTCAATCACACCAGGGTCTACTTCAACCAAAGCATTTTGAATCTGTCTTGCAAAGAAAGGGGTCGTTCCAACCACAAGCGGAACAATTGCAGCAGTTGTTCCAATCGATGTCCCAACAACCCATCTTGTGAAGGAGACAATCATTGCCATCATAATGATAAATGGAATAGAGCGAAAGATATTCACAAATTTATCTAAAATATGAAAGATAAAGGGGTTTGCCATAATGCCATTTTTATCTGTAACGAGTAAAATCACGCCTAATAAAATCCCTAAAATCCCAGCGATTAGTGCGGTTACACCAACCATATATAAGGTTTGCCAAGTGCTTGTAATAAACTCCTCTTTTAGTGGAGCAACATGAGGTAAATAAGTGTCAAAAAATTGTTGCATGATGATTCTCTCCTTTAATTCGTAATGTCTTTAGTAATCGGTGTGACTTGAATTTGCTTTTCCTCTAAATAGGCTAAAGCTTGTGCTAGGTTTTCTTGTTCTCCTGAAAAGGTCACAATTAGGTTTCCAATTGGTGTATCCTGTAAAATTTCAATATTCCCAGAGAGAATATTGGTTGTAATATGAAATTGACTATATAAATGCGCAACAAGCGGTTCACTGGTTGTATCTCCAAGATAAGTGATTTTAGCTAGGAAATCTTGAGGGCCAATATGCACCACACTCTTATGCGATAAAATCGTTTCTAAAGCTTGATCAATATGGGTGGCTGTATTGATAAAGTTTTGGGTAACAGGAGATTGTGGTTTGCTAAAGATATCTACAATATTTCCTTTTTCAACGATTCTCCCATTTTCCATTACGGCTACTTTGTTACAAATTTCTTTGACTACTTGCATCTCATGAGTGATTAAAACAATGGTTAATGAGAGCTTTTGATTGAGTTCCTTCAATAGTTTTAGAATAGATAAGGTTGTTTGTGGATCAAGTGCACTTGTTGCCTCATCACATAATAATACTTTTGGATCATTAGCTAGAGCACGGGCAATCGCAACTCTTTGTTTTTGTCCACCAGATAATTGAGAAGGGTAAGCCTTACTTTTATCTGAAAGACCAACAAGCTCCAATAGTTCAGTGACTTTTTGCTTTTTCTCTGCCTTGCTTAATGCGCTACCTTTTAAAGGGAAAGCCACATTTTCATGAATCGTAAGAGTATTCATTAAGTTAAAATGCTGAAAAATCATCCCAATTTTTTTTCTTTCTTCTCTCAGTTCTGAGGGAGATAATAATTGCAGCGGTTTTTTACCTACAAATACTTCGCCTGTAGTAGGGGGCTGTAAGAGGTTAATGGTTCTAACCAAGGTGCTTTTTCCTGCACCACTAAAGCCAACGATACCATAAACATCACCTTTATCTACAGATAAATTGACCTCTTTAACAGCGTCAATTGTTTGTTTTTTTTGTGTAAACGTCACGTTAATATCTTTTAATTCAATCATGTGTTTCTGCCTCCAATTTTTTTTTAAAATAAAAAGCTCATCCTTTTAGCCAATTATTGTTTTGACTAAAAGGACGAGCATAAATGTCGCGTTACCACCTTTGTTTATGATATTCTCACGAATACCACCTTTTTGCGTACAAACCAGTTGGTTGATACGCTAGCACTGTAATGGGTGCGCCCATGATAGCCTTATATAGAAGTCTCTATACTCGGTACCCTTGCTCGAAGGCCATTTTCTTAAAAATTCCGCCACCTGCTCTCAGCATCTACAGGTTCTCTGTGGGACTTTCTTTTTAGTACTTTCCTTGTCTTAGCATTTCTTTATTCAAATAAAAAAGCTTCCGTCACTGAACATAAGATAAGTTATCTTTTGTTCAAGGACGAAAGCGTTTATTGCTTCGTGTTACCACCTTGTTTTGCTCATACTTCACAGTATTAGCCTCTATCAGTACTTGAATCCATTGCAATTCGTATACTGTTACACTGTAACGGGTGTGCCCGTAATCACCTTATCTTAGTTAGACTCAGTCATTCCACTCAGAGACCATCTTCTGTTCAACATCCACTGCTTGTTTTCAGCTACCCAAGCTCTCTAAAAAGTTTCTGTTTAAACGTACTCTTCTCATCAATGCGTTTTATAAAGTTTTATCAACTTGCTTCAAAGTTTAACAGATAATGGGAGCCTTTGTCAATAGGAAAAAATATTTACAGACATTCATTGAAAAAAACTCCCTCACTGATTTAGTTTGATCAGCGAGGAAGGGGGGAGAATAAATTAGGCACCTGTTGCTAAAGACTCTTCTTCAAGAATCATTTGTGAAAACAGTGATTCTCCATAGTAGGATTTAAGCAAAATGGCCACTTCTCGGAAGTCAGGCTCTTGTCCAAAAAATTGAGACATATTTGTTGTTTTTTCAAATAGTGTGCTATCTGTCTTATCCCATTTTTGTTCAATATCTCCAAGGATTTTTCGGCCTTTATCAGTAATGGTTGCATAGGTTGTTCTTTTATCAATCGTACTTTTCTGTAACGTCAGATAATTTGCTTTTTGTAATTTATGCGAAGCGTTTTGTGCAGTTGAAATATGCATTAAACCAAGCTGTGCTAATGCTGAAATCGTTAGATTTCCGTTTGCATTTAGAAAAGTAAGAATGGTGTATTCATGGATGCTTAGGTTCGTATATTTTAATAAATTATCCCAATCATCTTCAATTGCTTTCCAGAATGCTTTGCTTAAATGATAAATATATTGTCGATAATATTGCTCCTTGTTTCCAATAGTAGTAGGAGTTGATGTTTGACTAGTCATTTAGAGAACCTCTTTTCTTTTTTAGGAAAGTGTAGATACCTACAAGTGCAATGATAGGAGCTAACAGTATATTGTAAGATACTTTTTCACCTGTACTTGGTAACTCAGCTTTATCTTCTTCTGTATCTTCTATTTCTTCTTTTTCTTCATCTTCATTATCAGGTAGATTTTCCTCATCCGTCACTTCAATTTGGATATCTGTTGCTAGAACTTTTGTATCATTTGTGTCTGTGTCGCTACTTATTTGAGTTGCTGGATCATAAGAAAGGGTCACTTGATAAGTTCCAACAGCAGCTATTAGATTTGTATCATCTACTTCAATAGGATCTAATGAATCTTTTGTTTTCTCGACCCAAGCTTTTGCCTGACTACGTTTTAAAATTTCTGATTGAAGTGTACCATTGGCTTTTAATGCTTCCAATTCAGCAACTGAAATAGAGAAGTTTTCAGCCTGAATTTTCCATGAACCAGATGCAATTAAATCAATCCATTCAGCTTTTAGATTTAAGCCACCTGCAGGAATTGTGATTTTTCCGCTGTATTTAGTTGTACCATCATACCAACCAGCAAATTCATAGGCTGTTCTAGTTGGTTCTGTTAAAGTGTCTAAATCTAAAGTTTCACCAGTGGCTAGTATCATGTCTTCTGGTTGTGTTGTAGAATCACCACCATTAACATCAAATGTAATGAGTTGATCTTCTGCAAACCATTTCGCAGTAAGATTTAACCCACCTGCTGGCATTGTAATGACCCCACTAACTTGTGTATCGCCATCGTACCAGCCTTCAAAGGTATAGCCTGCCTTCGTTGTGATTTGAGCATCAATATCTACTGATTCATGTGTTTTAGCTGTAATGGATGCAACACCCGTTCCACCAGCTGTATCAAAGTGAATGACTTGGTCAGCTTCAGTCCATCTAGCTTTTAAGTTTAAGCCGCCAACAGGCATTTGAATCGTCCCACTAATTTGTGTTGTATCATTATACCAGCCAGTAAAGGTATAGCCTGGTTTGGTTGGTTTCTTGATGGCATCAATATTGATATTGCTATCTGTTGGCGCAATCAAATCAGCTGGTTTACTTGCTAGATCGCCTGATGTGACATCAAAGGTAATGGTTTGGTTATCTGCTTTGAATTGAGCCACTAAGGTTAACTCTCGTGCAGGCACTTTATCAGTTGCGAAGTGCCATTCATTTCCAGATAGTTGCTCTTTCCAGCCCATAAAAGTATAACCTGCTTTAGTCGGGGCTACTGGCTCTGTTAATAAGGTATCAAAAGTTGCTGAAAGTGTACTTTCTGTTCCTTGATCATTAAAGGTTACTTGGTAATGATTAATTGTATATTGTGTATATAAGGTTAATTCATATGCAGGCATTTTATCTGTTGCAAAGTTCCATTTATTTCCACCTGTAGCTGCATCATACCAGCCTATGAAGGTATGGCCAATTTTAGTAGGAGGCGCTGGTTCTGTTAGTAAAGCATCATAGGTTACCATTTGATCAGAAGTTGTTCCTTCATTATTCAAGGTTAATTTATATTCTCCAGCTGCAAAGCGAGCGTACAGGGTTAAGTCGTTGCTAGGTACTTTATCGGTTTCAAAGTCCCATTTATTCCCACCATCTGATGCAGTGTCATACCAACCAATGAAGGTATAACCCGTTTTTTGTGGTGTTGTTGGTTCTGTTAATAATGTATCGTAACTTGCTGAAAGCTGTGTTTCAGTTCCTTGATCATTAAAGGTTATTTGGTAGTCATTGACTGTATAACGAGCATATAATGTTAGCTCATTTGCAGGCATTTTATCTGTTGCAAAGTTCCATTTATTTCCGTCTGTAGTTGCATCATACCAACCTACGAAAGTATGCCCCTCTTTAGTTGGGAGAGCTGGTTCTGTTACTAAAGTATCATATGTTGTTGGTACTGTTGTTTCAGTTCCTTCATCGTTAAACAGGACATTATATTTTGTTGCAGTAAATTGTGCATACAGTGTTAAGTTGTTAGGTGGCATTTTATCTGTTGTAAAATGCCATTTATTTCCACCTGTAGCTGCATTATACCAACCAGTAAAGTCATGACCATATTTTGTTGGATCGTTTGGTTTGGTTAATAGGGTATCGAAGAACGCAGTATCATTTGTTAGCGTACCTTCTATCTGATAGGTTATTTGGTATTCTTTGGCTTTATATTGTGCAAATAATGTTGTATCCTCTGTACCAACTGTATATGGAAAGGTAATTTTTGTGCCACCTAGAATGCTATCATACCAGCCTGTAAAATCAGTTCCTGGATAAATCGCTGATGGCTCAGCTACGATGGTGTCACCTGGATATCTTTTGATGATTGTATTGGCTGTTGTGCCACCTACAGGGTTTAAGGTAATCTTTGTTGGTTCAATAATCCCAGCATCAATTTGATCAAAATTTGTTGCACTTGGAACAAGATTGCTGGCTATGGCTTGAAGATGATCGCCTGATTCTGTTGGTGTGCTTCCACCACTTGTAGGAGGGGAGAAGCGTGTCTCATCATTAGTCGTCGGATTTATAAAGAGAATATCCACCTTTTTATTTTTGTCTAAACCTAAGAATTCGTAATAACCATCTTTATCTGTTGTTACTGCGTAGATTTCTTTGTTTGTACCGGTTTCATAAGCTCTAACGGTTACACCACTACGACCATTTTCTTCAGCATCTTTAATGCCATTACGGTTTGTATCATTGAACACTTGTCCTTTGATGACACCTGTTTTTAAGCGAATCGCAATGGGATCGCTTGGTTTATAACCAGAAACAGCACCTGGAATGGCTCTATAAATACGTGCAGAATAAATATTTGCTTTTCCAGCATTGATTTCAGCTTTAGGATCATCTAGATTTAATGGAAAGCAAATCGCTTCAGTAAATTGATTCGGAATAGTATCAGTTGTTGAAATTTTTACCATTCGAATCTCTTCTTTATTTTCAATCTCATTCCATGCTTTAAATTGAGGTGAATCTTTTTCAATTTCATAAGTTGTGGCATACAAGACTTCATAGTTTAAATTTCCAACTGGAACAATCTCGTCTAAAATGGAGGTTGTCCAACCAAATGCTTCTTTTTGTAAATGATCATTTTGGTTAAATTCAGCAGGGGTATCCGGTGTTAAATCGGTTTGTTCACCTGCTTTTGGAACAGGAATTAAAGCAGTGTAACCGTCAATTTCTTTACCAGTATTATTCGCAACCGTTAATTGATAATTTGTTCTTCCTTTTGGATTTAAATCAATAATCGTTTTACCTGTATAATAGTCATAACTTGTCCAAGGACCGTCATTTAAATTGGCAGCTGTACTAACTGAAAACTCTTTTTGTGCACTAATTTTTAGGGTAGTATCTTTGTTGAGTGTACCAACAAGTTTGTTTGTATCGCCACTGCCATCTATATCAAATTTATTTTTTGTATTAAAGTATGCCGTGTTTCCAACAACAGTGACTGTATCACCGTTACTAGGAATGATTGCTAGTAAATCGGCAGTATTAATAGTGGTAGCAGGTGTTTCATTTTTTATTTTCACATCATAAGATAATTCAATTGGAGGATGAGCCTCTGTCCCGTTTTTAACGCCTAAAGTGACATCGTTTAAGGTAAACTTAATGACTCTATTTCCTGTATTATCAACGGTTTCAATCGGTGTAATGGTCCCATCTTCAACACGATAGAATGTAGTCCCTTGTTTGACAACGATTGATTCTGGATTAATTTGTAAATAGTCTCCTTCTCTTAAGTAGAGATCAAACCCTTTTTTGACAAATGCACCATTTAATTCTTCTTTAGAAATTGTTAAAGAAGATCTTAGCGTAGTAACATCGCCAGCTTTATGGTCTAGTGAAGACAACAGATTATTATGTCTAAAAGTCATATGAGTGTTGTTAGAAACGGTCGTTGTCATGATGCTGTGATTAGCTTCAGGGCCATCTAAATCTCCATCACTCACTGCAACTGTAGATAAAGTAGACTCGAATAATTTAGACTCTGGTGCATAAAAGAATTTTCCGTAAAATACGCCAGGTGTAGATGACCATAGACTATAAGAAACAGAAGGCGTTCCATTTGTCCCAGAACCAGGTAAGAATTCTGTTGACTCATAGATGATTTCTTTAATAAATTCCTCAGGGTCACTTGTGTAATCAGTTAAATCTAAGTTTGCTACTCCAGTTAGTTTAAAGTTTTTTGAAAATGGTATACGCTCAATGGTGTACTGGTCTTTATTGGTTTTTATTGTCACATTTGTTGCATCTTGGTTTTGTCCAGTTACTAATTGCACATAAGTCACACCAATTGCTGGATCATCAAAGGTTAAACGGATTTTTTGATCTGTCACATTTTCAGCAAATGAATTAGAAAAATGATAGACACCTAAAGGATAGTTTGTTGCCTCCAAAACGCTGGGGGTGTTAAAAACTCTACCAGTAGTAGGTTTAGGTATCAGTTTGTTTTCAAAAATTGCTGCAACTTTGATGATTTGTGCATCACATTTACCTAGTTCTAAGGAAGTGGGTGATTGGTAAGGCGTTGCACGGGATTCTGTGGCTTGAATGGTGTAATTCCCTGGTTCAATATTTGCTGCAGTTGAAAAATAAAATGAAATGAGTTGACGATCACTGGTTGCAAAATTTTGAATAGTCAACGTGACAATATCATGATCAGGGTCACTGACAGAGTCAACAGAATAACTAAGTTGCGATTCTTCCATAAAATTATTTGGATTATCCAGTTTTTGAAACCCTAATTCTTTCTTAAAATAAAATGTTTGGACATACTCATCGTATAGTACTTGTTCATCTCGACTGTTAGTAAAGCTGCTACCCGCGGTACTAAGACGGTAAGGGACAACAACTTCATCACCAGGAGTAATGATTTGTTCGAGGGCTCTTCTATAAAACCAAGGTTCAAGCTTTCCAGTAACTGTGTAAGATTCAATTTTTTCATCAGAAATAATGGTTGGAATACCTGATAGCTCAGCAGAAGAAGAAACTTCAAGAATATTTTCAAAACTGCGGCGGCCATCATTTGCACCAAAACCTAAGTCAAAGGTAAGTAATAAGGAAAAGTCAATATTGGCAGTTCCATGGGAGATTTCATAAATAAGCGTTCCACCTTTTGGATTGTAACCATAAATAGATTCATTAGGTGTATATGTAGCATTCGTGATGACGCCCTGATACTGTGATTCTAGTGCTGTGCTGGAAAAGATCCAGTCATTATTGTCTTTCGAAGTAGCAATCATACCAGGAGCTTGTGCGATTCCTAGACCATTGTTTAAATGAATGATTATTTTACGATTTGTTGTGGCATGATCGCTACCAAATTTAGCACTGATATCTAAACTTCTTGCATGAAGCAATGCACTGCTAATATCGTATTCCAATGCTGTCTGCCCAGCTAAATCACTTCCTCCACTTCCTGCAATGCCACCAAATACTGCAAAAGGAGTAGTCGATTTAGGTTGACTTTCGATTGTAGGAACTTCTGGTAGGGGAACGTCTTCTTTAATTTCTGGTACTGGATTATTTTCAAGTGGTAGTTGTTCCGGTTCAATCTCCAGCTGTTCTTCTTGCTCGAATTGTTGACTACTATCAACAATTGTACTTAAATCATTATCTGTGTCTTTACTTTCATCTAAAACATTTGCAAGAGCGTAGATGTTTGTTTGAGAAAGTGTTAATAGTACAATCATCGCAATAGTGATGATTGTTTTTACCCAATTTCTTTGTTTCAATGTATTTCCTCCTATGAGTTGTGTGCTATTTTTCTATTTGGTATATTTTAATATTAAAATGTTTTGTTAGTTAACTCAATGTTATTTATTTTTTTTTTGTGTCCTTTTTGTGTTATTTAATAACCAGTCGAATGACTTGCATGACAAGCTTTTGTGTGAAGCCATATTGCAGTAGTAAGGCGATAATAGGCACAAATAATAGAAGGATAAAGGTAAATTGTAAAACAACGGTTAGGGCATTTTCAAAATTAAGCCAGCTAATTTTTTCTTCCGGAGCCAGTTCTTCAAAATTGCCTAACGTGTCATTCTGATGATAACTATTGATAATTTCTTGGGTTTCTTTATCTAAAACAACTTGCACTTGAATCGTTGTCTGTACTTGATTGACGGTAAAAAAAGTAATTGGATAGGTGCCTAATTCTGTGCTTACTTTAGAAGTATCTACACTGGTAACCGAAATTTGTTCAGCTGTATCCGTGCGCCAAGCGCGAGCATCTGTTAGTTGGATCCAATCAGCTAAAGATAATTTTTCGATACTATCTTTAGGTACGACAATAGAATGTGCATCAATTGCAATTGGATCTTTGACAGTAGTTTCTTCACCAAAGACCGTCACATAAACGTTTTCTTCAATGGTTTGATCATCATCATGATAGCGTAGAAAAACCAAGTAGGTACCAGGCTTACTTTGTAGGCTAGCTGTTTTTGCTTTAACCGCTTCTTCTTTACTTGAATAAATTTCTTCTTGTGGCGTTTCTGCAAAAACTAGCATAGCACTATTTATCAGGAAAAAGAATGGAATGAAGCACCATAAATAGTTATATTTCTTCATCATTTTCATCTCCAAAAGGTAGGATAATCTCTAATCGAACGCCTGCTTCAACTGGTGTGAACGTACAGCTACCATGATTTTTTTCAACGGTATTTTTAATGGTATACAGCCCAATACCGGTTCCAAAGCCATTTTTTTCTCCTTGATTTGAATAAAATAAATTGAAAACTTGTTCAAAATCAATACCATGGTCTTGTTCAATGTCATTAAATGCTTCAATATGCAATTGCTGATTTTTCTGATAAATCGTTAATTCAATATTTCCGCCAACAGGTGTATATTGGGCAGCATTTGACATCATATTATAGAGCAGTTGCTTCAGTTCGGTTAGATCCATTGTGAAGGCCAAATGTCTTGGCGCATCTAGATTATAAAGGATATCTTTACTTCGTAGCAGGTCTTCAAAACGCTGTAACACTTCTCTTGCCACTGTAATCACATCCATATTTTCTGGTTGTTTCTCAGTGGCTGTTTCATGACTGAGCTTCACGATTTCTTTAATTTCAGTTAATAACAATTGGTTTTGTTCTTGCATCTTTTGGATGATTGCTTTTGTTGCTTCATCTTCAGTTTGCATGAGTGCTTGTTGTGCGTATAAAGCGATGAGCGCATTTGGTGTTTTTAAATGATGTACCATGGTACCAAGTGATTGGTTTTTATAGATTAATTTTTCTTTTTCGGCCTGTAGTTCTTTTTCTAATAGGGTATAGTTGATGCCAAAATTGTCTATTTTCCCTTGTAAATCATCTGTGAATTCGCTTAGCTCTTCAGAAATGGCATCATATTCAGTTCGTTTACTATCATTAGAAACATCTTCAAATTGAAAGTGTTTTAATTTTAAAATATTGTTCTTCAAGCGATTAATTGGTTCAATTAATTTCTTAAACATGATAAAAATAAGTGAAGATAGTAAGGTGAATAATAGAAGGACAGAAAAAACGAGTAGTGAAATGACCACCTCAAAAAAAGCTTGAGGTTCCATTTGATAAACTGCAAGCCAAATGCGGTAGTTTACATCATTTAATTTTAAATGATAGGAAGATTGATAGCTTAATAGTTTGGTATTGATATCTGTCTGTAGTACTTCGAAATCAGAGGTCTTTGTGGTTTTAAATTCAAAGCCATCATCTGTTAAAATGACTAAATCAATATGATGATCAGTTGCGATTCTATGTAGTTGCTTTTCCTGGGCGGTACGATCTTTGTTTTGAAGTACTTGTTCTATGTTTTCTTTAATCTGTTCAGTTCTTTTGCTATCGACAGCTTCGTAAATGCTTGGTAATTTATAGGCACCTAATGCTAGAACGACTACAATTGATAGATAAATGCATGTTAAAAGATAAAATGATTTTCTCCAAATATATTTTTTAGATTTTTTCTGTTTATTCAACCCACTCATAGCCAATTCCCCTTACTGTATAGAGTCTAGATATACGTAATTTTGCGCGAATTTTTTTAACATGGGTATCCACAATCCGTGTATCAAAAAAATCTTTGTATTCGCCCCAAACCGTTGCGATAATTTGCTCTCTTGGTAAGACGATATTCCGATTTTTTAGAAATAGCACCAACATTTCATATTCTTTAAAGGTTAGTAAAACTTCTTGTTCATCTTTAAAAACTCTTCTAGCATTTGTATCAATCCGGATGCAATCATTTTTAGAGGATAAAGAATGTGTCTCTCCTACCCAAGTCTGGTTAAGCGTGTGTTCGATGCGTTTTAAGAGTATTTTGATAGAGGTGTCTTTCTGTATGTAAGCATTAACGTTTGATTCTAGTCCTTTAATTTCATCTTCTTCACTTTCTGAGCTAGTTAGGATAATGACTTTGGTATTTTCATTTATTTTACGCAAAAGGTGTAAAAAACTAATGCCATCGACAACATCCATTTTTAAGTCACTAATCACCAAATCAAATGTTTCTTTTTTAAATAATTCAATACCCGCCATTGCATGAGTAGCTGTTTTAATTTGATATCCTTCTAATGAGAGTGCTTCTTTCAAAAAGGAAAGATAATGCTGATTGTCATCTACAAATAGTATTTTATGCATTTGGATTCCCCTTTCATTTATTGCTTATGAATCGTTATCATTATACTTTAATTGTATTTCTTTATTTATTATATGCTATTTTTATAGGATAAAACAAGAGGGTTTTGACAGAAAAACAAATATTCTTAGATAGCAAAAAATGAACGGTTCTATTTGTTTTGAAATGATTGGATGATAGGGTGGACAACAAATAGAAGATTTTTTATTGTTTTTACTCTTGGATGGATAGTGAGGATTTCGTATTTTGAAAGAGTATTAGAACGCTTTAGTAGTGCAGTTGAGACAAAAGGCGTTTAGGTTCGAGCACCAAGTAGGTACTATTCATCATCGAATCACTTTGTTCTCCGTGATTCTTAGCAACTCTAGCATTGTCATGCTTCTTAGGATTTTAATCCTTAGAAACATGATACAGATCAAACGCAGTTTGACTCTGAACCTTATAAAGTTGTTGTGATCGAAGCGTAGCGTAGTAGGTATCAATCAGCATCTGTTCACTGCGTTTACAGTGGTTCTTGACAATTGCAGACCGAACCTGCCTTTTGGCCACCGTCTATAGAGGTAATATATGGTTTTTCAGAAGCAATTTAAGAGGGCGAGACAAAACGTTAACGTTTTGTCTCGCCCTCAATAGAAATTTTTTTTCTATTGCCTTCATTAAATTATTTGATTTTATCCGTTGAAAATTAGAATGTTTGAGCAATTTTCACTGCTTTTTGAATACCTTCTAATACGATACTTTCTGTTTGAGAAGGGTCATAATTAACCCCTTCTAGGAAAACTTGTTGTTGATCTACTACACCAATAAATCCGAAAATTGTTTTAATATATTGACTTGCAGGATCTTGTTCTTTATATATACCACCATTAGATTGAATGTGTAGTAATTTTTTGCCTTTAATCAAACCAACGGGACCTTCAGCAGTATATTTAAAGGAGGTTCCTGAAACAACTACTGTATCAATCCATGCTTTTAGACGAGTTGGAATACTTAGATTCCATAATGGGTTTGCAATCACAATTTTATCTGCATCTAAGAATTTTTCTGTTAATTCATTGAAGCGAGAAACTTTATCTTGTTGAGACTGTGATAGTTTTTCAAAGCTTTCGCCATTTGCTAGCATTCCCCAAGCCATTAAAATTTCTTCATCAATTTCAGGGATAAAGCTTGTATATAGACTTAATTCTTCAATATGATCAAAATGATTGGTTTCTTTATATGCTGTGATAAATGCATCTGCAACGCGAATAGAATTTGAAGCTTCTCCTGTTAATGGATGTGCTTTAACTACTAATACTTTAGACATAAAACATGTACCTCTTTCTAATTTTTATAATTTTAAGAACAAATACTATCTTACTATAAGTTAGTGACCAATGCAAAGTTAAAAAAACTTGTTTTTTCTGCTATAATAAAATTATTAATCAATGTAAGGAGAACATTTACCATGGATATTTCTCACTCAAAAAAAGCTAATGTTGAAGCGATTATTACTTTTCTTAAACAAGTACCTTCCTATGAGGACTACATACAATATCGTTCAATTAAAAAAAATACCAGCCTATTCAGACAAGAGAGCAAAAAGAAAACCGTTTTTGTGATGTTGACGGGGTATTTAGCGGTTGAGGTGCATCAAGAAGGAGAAAAAAATCAAATCACAACTTTTGTCACACCTGCTGACTTTGTCGGTATTCATGCCTTTTCAAAAGAAGTTCATCATGATGATGGGAAAGAAGTGATCATTAATGCTTTAACGGATGCAGAAATCTTAGTGATAGATAAGGAATTTCTATTAACAGCACTCTCTATGCACCCCACATTGAATGATATCTTATTAGGAATTATTGCAGAAATATTTCAAAGACATTATGCCATCATGAACATTGTTGCAAAAAAACCAACAGAGCGATTAAAAGAGGCGTTGCTTTTTTTAGGTGAGGAGCTAGGTGAAAAAAAGGGAGAGAATATTCTCTTACCAACCTTTCTGTCTCAAGGGATATTGGCTAAGTTTTGTAGAACCTCACAAGGAAATATCTCCAAGGAATTTAAACGTTTACAGGAAGAAGGATTCATAAAAAATAGCAAAAAACCCCTGATATTCAAAAATATCCGTTGAAATTGTGACAAATGTGAACACTTAGAGCCGTAAGGGATTTTAGCGAATGATATGTTTAAATGATAGGGGAAAATGAAAGCCATTTATGTTTTTAACATAAATGGCTTTTTTGTTTGGCTTTATATTATGGATAAGCGTATGACCACACTCATACAGTCAAACAGGAAGGAGCAATAAAATGAAATTTGATCATCAACGAGCCATTTATTTACAAATTGTAGATTGGGTAAAAATAAAGATTGTGACCAGTCAATGGTCAATAGGCAAGCAAGTTCCATCAGTTAGAGTGTTATCCGTTGAATTAGGTGTTACACCTAATACTGTGCAGCGAGCCTATCGGGTTTTGGAAGAGGGAGATTTATTAATGAGTAAGCGAGGAAAGGGTAATTTTGTAACGGATGATGAGCATTTACTTGAAAAATTAAGAAAGCAATTAGCCAATCATCATGTGAGTCTTTTTTTTAAAGAGATGCAGGAATTAGATTATTCAGATGACCAAATCTATGAAGAAGTCACACTTTTTATCAATGAAAAGGAAAGAGGGGAAGAAAATGAGTAATGGAAATGAGCTATTAATTGTGGAGCATATGAAGAAAAATATTGGGTCAAATGAAGTCTTAAAAGATATTAGTTTCAAAGTGAACAAAGGCAAATTGGTTCTTTTAATTGGGTCAAATGGCGCTGGAAAAACAACTTTATTGAATATAATAGGTGGTCAAAGTAAGGTGCTACAGGGAGCTGTTCAATTAGAAAACCATTTAATTGCAGAAAATCATCTTGAAACAAATGAGATTCTACGAAGAAGAACAGCCTACTTATCAGCTGATTTAACCTTCCCAACACATTGGCTGATTAGTGAAATTGGAAAATATGGCGGTGCACTTTTTCCAGATTTTAATGAGGACTCTTTTAAAAGATTTATTTTGACTTTTCAATTAGGTCATAATCAATCTTATCAAAGTCTTTCTTTAGGGCAACAAATGAAAGTAAAGCTGAGTTTTATTTTGGCAAGAGAAGTTCCACTCTATTTATTAGATGAGCCTTTTACCAATTTAGATTTAGAAACACGCTTAGATTTAGTCCGCTTAATTATTTCTGAGACGTCACCAGATGCGAGCTTCATCATTGCCACACATTTAATTGGTGAATTTGAACAAATTTGTGATGAAGCATTAATGATGAAAGATGGCACCATTAGAGCGCATATTGAAATAGACGATATCCGTGAAAAATCGCAGCAGTCGCTGATTGAATTTTATCAAGAGGAGTTGAGAAAATGAAAGCAAGTGTGATGTTTTATTATCAGTTATTGAAGCAGAAAGTACTGACGGTTTTACTCATTCAAGTATGTCTGAATCTAATCGGATTAAGTTTATTGCTACTAGGAAATGAGTCAAGGGGGATAGAACGTGGCTGGTTCATCCCTATTATATTCACAATAGGTAGTGTTATTTATAGTGCCACACAGATAATGAAGCTAGATACTAGTCAGAAAACTAAAACCTTGGTTTCATTTTCTGCTTTAGGTGAGGGCAAAAAAACAATCATTAAGTTTTTAACATTATATGGTTGGGTAACGCTATTGATAGTTATTCAAGGGCTATTTCTTCTTCTGTTTCAGCTCTTAAATGGTACCTTTGATTGGCAAAATATATTGTATCTACCACAGGTATTAGCCTTTGTCTGTTTACTTGCAACAATGTTTAGTAGTTACTTATTAATGCCCTTTTACTGGATGAATCATCTTATTCAGAATAAACGAATGGCTAAGCTGGGGAGTGTTGCGTTGGTATTGATTGTATTTAGTATTTGTCTCTTGATTCGAACACAATTTTTAACTTTTGAACTTGCGACAGATTTCACTGTTTTTCCAAATGGCTATTTAAGTGTTAGTCTGGAATCCATTCTCTGGAATCTCTTCTTTTCGGCATTTGCAATCTTTATTGATACACAGTTTAAAGAATATCTTTTGATTAAAAAACGTTAAGAAGAAAGAAGGAGGAGTGAATGACATGTTAGAAATGAAGCATATTAGTAAATCATACCCACAAGCAAAAGGGTTAACAGAATCCGTTTTAAAAGATATTAATTTTACTTTTGAAGCAGGAGATTTTGCGGTTATTTTAGGGCCAAGTGGCAGTGGGAAATCAACTTTATTGAACATTATTAGTGGACTAGATACTTCTTATGAAGGAGAGGTCATCCTCTCTGGAAAGCCTCTTTCTAAGAAGGGCTTAGATGATTACCATAAAAATACAATTGGCTTTATTTTTCAAAGTTTTAACTTAGTAGGGCATATGAGTATTTTAGAAAATGTCAAAATGCCTCTTTATTTAGATAAACATTTATCCAATGAAGCCCGCAATCAACGGGCACAAGAATTGCTAGAAAAAGTTGGGTTAGGTGAATTTAGTAAAAAGAAACCCAATCAATTATCTGGTGGACAAAAACAACGTGTGGCGATTGCTAGATCATTAGCAAATAATCCAGATATTATTTTTGCAGATGAGCCAACAGGTGCCCTTGATTCAAAAACAGCGACTGAAATCATGAATATTTTAAAATCTTTAGCCGCTGAAGGTAAAACCATTGTTGTCGTAACTCATGAGGAAGCCTATATCAATGAAGCGACAAAAGTACTACGTTTGAAAGATGGTGTGCTAGATGCGAAAGCAACTAAGATAACAATAAAAAAGAAGAAAACACCTGTCTTTTTTGAAGAAAAGAAATCAAAATCAACGTTATCACCACTCTCAATTTTAAAATTAGGTTTTAAAAACTTTATGAATCGGAAATTAAGAAATGTTCTTGTCGCATTAGGTACTTCAATTGGAATCATTGCAATTCTATTAGCATTAGGATTAGGAAATGGCATTAATCGTGTTGTGGCTGATTTGTTTAATACAGCTTATTCTCCTAATCAGATTACCGCATTTTACCGAGAAGAAGGAGCTGGTGGACCGCCAAGAGCATCCGCGCCATTAACAGATGAAGAAATAAAAAAATTGGAAAAAATGTATCAAACAGAAAATGTAACAGAAACCTATCAAACATCACATGTTTTGGGTGTGAGATTTGAATATGAAGGAGAACTGTTAGCAGAGGTTCCACCAGCAGATGCACAAGAAGCCGTATTATCAGATGCGCGTTATGAACAATATTCAGTTGAAGAAGGCTATTTATTAGTTGGAAAGATGTTTACAACAAAAGAGGAAGGCATCTTACTCCCTTCAGAGGTTGCTAAAAATATGTTGAATTTGGAAAGTGTGGATGATTTAACAAAAGAAAATACCGAAGGATTAGTTGGGAAAAAAATAACGATTGTTACCTCAGTCAGAACCTCTGAGGTAGGAATGAGTAAAACTGAGACAATTATCAGTGGTGTCCTAAATCCAGAAGAAGAAGGTTTTGTACAAGGCTTTCTAATGAGTCAAGTCAGCTATGAGCAACTCCTAACAGCAGGAGGATTAACAAAAGATATTTATAGCGTTGATGGGTTTGCAAACACACCAGACGAGGTAGAGCCAATTATTGAGAAATATAAAAATCATCCTGATTTTGAAAACTATCAAATTACAAACGGTGTCGCTTTTCTTGAGATGATTACACAATTTACAACGATTATTGTGTACTTAATTTCATTTATTGCAGGTTTATCATTGATTGTTGCAGGGGTCATGATTGCAGTTGTCCTTTATATCGGTGTTGTAGAGCGTACGAAGGAAATCGGTGTATTGCGTGCAATTGGTTATAAAAAGAAACATATTCGCTATTTATTCATCAGTGAAGCCCTTTATATCATGTTGACATCGAATATCTTATCAATAGGCATTGCATTAGGGCTCAGTACCATTGCAAATCCCATTATTCAAACGCAAATTGGGTTTAGTCAGGTGATTCAAATGAGTGTCTTAAATATGCTAGTGACACTAGGTATTACGCTAGTATTAGGTATTCTATTTGCACTTTACCCAGCTAGTAGAGGGGCAAAATTAGATCCAACTGAAGCATTGCGCTATGAGTAAGAAGAAAGCGAGGTAAAAAAATGAAGAAAATAACAAAATTGAGCTTGATTGCGACTGGTGTATGTCTATTAGTTTTTGGTATAAAAGCGAAGAAATGTTCAACTTTTCGAATCAACTAAAGAATAGAGGGAAAAGAATGCAACTATTAAAAAAAATCTGTTTCATCATAATTGCTGCCTGTCTTTTAATGGCTATCGGGGGTGCTGTTACTTATTTGGTGTTAGGCTATCGTTAACATCCTGAAATCAGATGATTCAAAAATAAACAATCAAAGAAAAGAGGAACAACAATGAGAAAATCAACCAAAGTTGGGGTTATCACAATCAGTGCGTGTATCTTCCTTTTTTTAGGAGGAGCGTTCACTTATCGTTACATGAGAACGCAAGGTATTGCAGAAAGTCAGACGATTAATAAAGAAGAAAAGTCCGATACAAAAGTGCTGATTTTAACACAACAAAGTAGTTTTAAAGATGCAGTGATGGAAGAGGTGGAAAAGCAATTTAAAGGAAAGGATATTTTGATTCAAATACAAGATATTTCCACAATCAGTCAAGTGAAACAAAGTGAATGGGATGGCATATTGTTAGTCACCACTGTCCAAAGTAATGACTTACCAGAAAAAGCTGTAAGATTTATTAAAGAGGAAGCTGATTTTGATAAAGTTCAATTATTTGTAACAGCAGATTCTGGAAATTGGACAAAGCAGCCTGCTGATGTAGATGCTGTTACCACAACTTCTAAGTCTTCAAATGTTGATGCGTTTAGTAAAAAAATCAATCATGCGATTCAGCAAATTGAGTTGGATAAGTTGTCATGCTTCTTAGGATTTTAATCCTTAGAAACATGATACAGATTAAACGCAGTTTGACTCTGAACCCTATTCAAGTTGTTGTGATCGAAGCGTAGTAGGTATCAATTAGCATTAGCATCTGTTCACTAGGTTTACAGTGATTCTTGACAATTGCAGACCGAACCTGTCTTTTGGCCACCGTCTATAGAGGTAATTTATGGTTTTTTAAAAGTAATTTAAAGGGCGAGACAAAACGTTAACGTTTTGTCTCGCCCTCATGTCATTTTTTCTTGTATTCATTTAAATATGTAGCTTTATAAAATAGTTGCTACTTAGCTAAAAATTTCTTTCGACTTTCAGTATGTCATTCAAAAAAACGTTCATTAGAGCAGCTAAATAAAAACTTAATAAGTGGTATAAAATCAGCTAGGACTGGTTTTTTTAAGAACATTTAATAAGAAAACGCTTCATTAAAAAAAGCTGAATATCTTTTTCTTGCAATGTGACACGCTGTCATATATAATAAGAAAACGTAAATGACACCGTGTCATAAATTAGCTGAGTCAGGAGGGAAAGTCAATGCCAACTAAAACATTTTTTAATTTACCAAAAGATAAGCAAGCACGTTTATTGGAGGCCGCACGAATAGAATTTTCCAGAACATCCCTTAGCGAAGCATCAATCGCAAATATCGTCAAGCATGCGGAAATACCAAGAGGCAGCTTTTATCAATATTTTGAAGATAAAGAGGATTTGTTTTACTACTATTTTAGTTGTATTAAAAAGGACAATAAAAAAATGTTTTTAAATGCGATTAAAGTTCATGATGGTGATTTTATTTCTGCTTTTGAAGACTACTTTGTACAAACTGTGGATTTGTTGTTAGAAGAAAAGAATCAGCAATTTTTTAAAAATATGTTTTTAAGAATGGATTATCGTGCTTCAAGAAAAATAACACCCGATCTTATTAAAAGTCGTCAAGAAAAGCATGCAGATATGCAAAAAAAATTCATTCAATTGATTGATATGGAGTTATTAAATATTGAGAATGAGGAAGAATCTGAAATGCTGATGCGCCTCTTAATGACGATTATGTTTCAAACAATTGGGGATGGTTTTTCAGCGGATTTATCTAAAGAGCAAATCATTCAAAATTTTAATTTAAAAATGAAGTGGATAAAAAATGGGGTTTATCGTAAATAAGTAAGCACCATTTTGAAGATAGAGGGGGAAACACAAATATGATGAAATTAGCAAAACGAATGTCCCTATGGGTTGTGTTAGGTGCAGTCTTTTTCATGATTATTCAAGTAATCAGTGATTTATACTTACCAACATTAACTGCGGATATTATTAACAATGGTGTAGCAAAAGGAGATACGGATTATATTTGGCAAGTCGGCTTTAAAATGCTAGGCTTTTCATTAATTAGTATTGCAGCAGCTACAGGAAATGTTTTATTAGCATCAAGAGAATCACAAAAATTAGGGAAAACGCTGCGTTCTGATATTTATAAAAAAGTCAGCAACTTTTCAAATGATGAATTTGATCAAGTAGGTACAGCATCACTGATTACACGTACTACCAATGATGTGGTACAAATTCAAAATGTCGTGATGATGTTTTTAAGAATGATGATTATGGCACCGATTATGTTAATTGGTGCAAGCTTCCTTGCATATAGTAAAGATGCGCAATTAACCAAAATCTTCATTATTGTTTTACCAGTCCTAGCGATTTTTATTGGGCTTGTGATGGTATTTGCAGTCCCTTTGTTTAAATCAATTCAAAAGAAAACAGATAAATTAAACTTAGTTTTCCGTGAGGGCTTAACGGGGATTCGTGTGATTCGAGCCTTTAATCGGTCAAACTATGAAGCAGATCGTTTTAAAGAAGCCAACCAGGATTATACCAATACAGCGATTAAAGTGAATACCATTATGAGCTTTATGCTACCTGTGATGACCTTTATCATGAGTGCAACCAATATTGCGATTATTTGGAATGGTGGACATTATATTGCAGATGGCACACTTGAAGTGGGGAACTTAATTTCCTTTATGACCTATGCGATGCAAATTTTAATGAGTTTTATGATGCTTTCAATGGTCTTTGTATTTGTCCCACGTGGACAGGCTTCAGCAGCGCGTATTAATGAAGTATTAGATATGGAAAGTAAGATTAATGATCCTAAAACACCAGCTCAATTACCGACAACTAAACAAGGAACGCTAGACTTTAATCATGTGGATTTCCGCTATCAAGGTGCAGAAAATCTAGCTCTTAAAGAGATTGATTTTCATGCGAAAAATGGTCAGGTAGTGGCCATTATTGGTGGAACAGGTTCAGGTAAATCTTCTCTCTCAAATTTAATTCCGCGCTTTTATGATGTCGAATCTGGAGAAATTAAAATTGATGGGATCGATATTAGGGAAATGAAACAACATGATTTGCGTAACCGTGTAGGATTTGTTCCTCAAAAAGCAGTCCTTTTTACAGGAAGTATTCGTGATAATCTACAATATGGTAAAAAAGATGCAACAGATGAAGAAATTTGGAAAGCGTTGGAAATTGCACAATCTAAAGATTTTGTTTCAGAGTTGCCTGATGGCTTAGATACCTTTGTAGAACAAGGAGGAGGCAACTTCTCTGGTGGACAAAAACAACGTTTGGCGATTGCTAGAGCACTAGTAAAACAACCAGATGTGTATGTTTTCGATGATTCTTTTTCAGCTTTAGACTTTAAGACGGATGCAGCACTAAGAAAAGCATTAAAACCAGAAATAAAAGAAGCAATTGTTGTCCTTGTTGCACAACGCATTAGTACAGTAGTGGATGCGGATATTATTATTGTGTTAGATGAAGGACAGGTTGCTGGAATTGGAACACATCAAGAATTAAAAGAAACAAATGTGACCTATCAAGAGATTATTAGCTCTCAACTTAGAGAGGAGGAAATTGCATGAGTGAAACAAAAAATAACGTAAAAACAGCACCAAAAACTGGGAAAGGTCCTGGCGGCGGTGGTCCTGGTGCTAGAATGCCAGCAGAAAAAGCAAAAAACTTTTGGCCAACAGTCAAACGTTTATTAAAATATATGTCTGGTCGTTCAATTGCCATTTTAGTGGTATTCGTTTTAGCGATTGCAGCAACGGTTTTCCAAATTCAATCTCCAAAAGTCTTAGGGGAAGCCACTACGAAAATTTTTGAAGGCTTTGCAACAGCCATGAAATTAAGAATGAGCGGTGTAGCAGATGCACCAATCACTATTGATTTTGATGCGGTTAAAACGATTCTGTTTACAGTAGCATTGCTTTATATTGGCTCAGCCATCTTTAGTTTCCTACAACAATTTATTATGACACGTGTGTCTCAAAGAACGGTGTTTGATTTACGTAGAGACTTAAAAGATAAAATGAATAAAGTGCCAATGAAATATTATGATACCCATACAAATGGGGATATTTTATCTCGTGCAGTCAATGATATGGATAATATTGCCAATACCCTACAACAAAGTTTAACTCAAATGGTTACAAGTCTTGTGATGTTCTTTGGGGTACTCTATATGATGCTTACAATTAGTGGGAAATTAACCTTAGTAGCACTCGCGACAGTGCCTCTTAGCTTAATTGTTGTTGGCATTGTGGCACCAAAATCACAAAAATTATTTGCCAGTCAGCAAAAAACATTAGGTTTGCTGAATAACCAAGTAGAAGAAACGTATAGCGGTCACGTAGTCGTGAAAGCTTTCAATCGTGAACAAGCATCAATTGATGTATTTGAAAAAGAAAATGAAAAGCTGTTAAATGTTTCTTGGAAAGCACAATTTATTTCAGGCTTAATCATGCCATTAATGAATTTTATTAAAAATGTAGGGTATGTTTTTGTCGCTGTATTAGGTGGAGTTGCGGTAGCAAATGGGACAATGACAATTGGTAATGTCCAAGCTTTCTTGCAATATACAAGCCAATTTTCACAACCAATTACTCAGCTTGCTAACTTGATGAATACGATTCAATCAACTGTTGCTTCAGCAGAACGTGTTTTTGAAGTGTTAGATGAAGCAGAAATGAATGATGAGCCTTCCAATATTCCAGCCGTTTTGAATAGTCCATCTAAGGTTTCTTTTGAACATGTCCAATTTGGTTATGGAGACCGTGGTGCAGATTTATTGATGACTGACTTTAATTTAGAAGTCAAAAAAGGTCAAATGGTTGCAATTGTTGGGCCAACTGGCGCCGGTAAAACGACTTTAATTAATCTCTTAATGCGCTTCTATGATGTGAGTGGTGGTAGCATTAAATATGAGGGTGTGGATACCCGCGATATGACCAGAGAAGAACTTCGTCAACACTTTGGCATGGTGCTACAAGATACGTGGCTGTTTAATGGAACCATTCATGACAATATTAAATATGGGAATGAAACCAAAGCAGGAGAAGATCATATTCTTGAAGCTGCAACAGCTGCCCATGTTGATGACTTTGTGCGTAAATTACCGCATGGCTATGATACAGTTTTAAATGAGGATGCAAGTAACATTTCTCAAGGTCAGCGACAATTATTAACCATTGCTCGTGCCTTCTTAGCAGATCCAGATGTGTTGATTTTAGATGAAGCAACATCAAGTGTCGATACGCGTACGGAAATCTTGATTCAAAAAGCGATGCGTAAATTACTTGAAGGACGTACAAGCTTCGTGGTTGCTCATAGATTATCAACCATTAGAGACGCAGATAATATTATTGTGATGAACCATGGTTCAGTTGTTGAAACAGGAACACATGATGAGTTAATGGCGAAAAACGGTTTTTATGCTGATTTATATAATAGTCAATTTTCTGAAGAAATCGCGATTTAATTGAATCGATTTGTAGCAATATAAAAAATAACACTGCATACAGTTTATTGTATGCAGTGTTATTTTTATGCTGGGAAAGGTAGTTGATTTTGGGTATGATAGAGATAGAATAAAAAGAATGAACGGAGGTCTATTGTGAAGAAAAACCAGCTTATTTTATGTGGTTTACTTTGCTTATTAGTTGGGTGCTCAAAACCTGCTGAACAGCAAGCTAAGCCTAAACAAGAGGATGTAGCTTGTCAGGATGCTTCTCCTGTTGTAAAAGAAGAATTTTATGAAATCTATGATATTAGTAAGTATGAAGAAGAGTTCATGCGGTATCAATGGTATATTTTTGATCAAAAAGGGGAAGTGCTAGGGCATGATATTGATCGGAGTCTAGGCGGTGGACTCCCTAATATTGAAAAATTTGAATCACTTTTGGTGGTGCATGAAGGTGGCGGTACAGGTGTTTTCTTTCGAACCTTTTTTGATCCAATCAATAGCCTAGCATCTAAAAGATATGGGAACCCTTATGGTTATACAACAGAATATGTCATGACAATGGATAGTGATTATAAAGCGCTGCGCTATGATGTTGTGATTCAAGAAATATTTAGTGGGAAAGAAATCAAGCGTGAGCAATTAGACTTTGCACATGTTGCTGATGTGAGTTTCAGTATCAAAGAAGTACACTTCTTAACGGATGAAAAAGCAGTGGAAATTACTTATTTAAATGAGCAAAACGAACTTTCTGAACGGGTTATTACCTATTAAACGTAATGGCGTATTTAGTGTAAAAAAAGCAAGTTGAGCCATTTTTCTGATATAATAGGAAAGTAGTACTGAAAAAGTAAGGAGTGAAAAAATGACTGAATATAAAATCATAGATGAGGCCTACTATCCTGATACAATGACATTGGCTAGTTATGCTTTTAATAAAACATTAAGTGAAGAACGAACAAAGCTCAATCTTGAAATGAAAAAAAGAGGTTATCCTTTAGGTGCTTTTCAAGACGGCATTTTAACTAGCCAAGTGGTGGTTTATCACTATATTGCTTCTGTTTTTGGTGTTCCTTACAAGATGGGTGGAATTGGTGAGGTTGCCAGCTATCCAGAATATCGTGGTGGCGGGGATGCAGGGAATCTGATGAAGCTCGCATTAAAAACCATGAAGGAAAATGGCATCACCATTTCATATCTTGCGCCGTTCTCTTATCGTTATTATCGTAAATATGGTTATGAGCAGTTATTTGATCAATTAATTTTAACTTTTGAACCAGGTGAATTGCCTAAGTTTAAAGGCCAAGGAAAGGGCAAGATTAGACGTCTTAATTTGGCGCAAGGAATGACAGATATTTCAAACGTTTATGAAACCTACGCTAAAGCCCATCATGGGTTACTCATGCGTGATGAAATGCGCTATTTAGCCACTCAAGCGCGTACACCAAATCGTCAATTTGCAATTTACTATAATGAACAGAATGAAGCAACAGGCTATCTTGTTTATCAAATGGAGGGCGAGACTTTTATCATCAAAGAATTGATAACACTTGAACAAGATGCTTTTTATGATTTATGGGATTTTGTTAGAGGACATGGCATGAGCTTTAAGCAATTCCAATATATCACAACACCTGAACAAAATATTGCTTATTTACTTGATGAAAACACCATCAAACAGGAAATAAAAGCAGATATGATGGGAAGAATTGTTGACTTCGTTCCTTTTATTCAAGCCTATCCTTTTGCTGCAGATTTAGAAAATAATCTTTATCTTTCAGTCAGTGACCAAACTGCACCTTGGAATGAAGGTCTTTGGAAATTAGCTGTGAAAAATGGCAAAGGAAGCTTAACGAAGTTTGAAGGCATTGCACCAAAAGAAAAAATGATTGAAGGAAGCATTCAAAGCTTTACGCAATTATTCTTCAACTACCGTGATGCTGCAACCTTACAACAGTTTGGGCGCGTTCTAGCTTCAGAGGAAGCTTTAGCGTTACTTGCAACAGTGCTGCCTAAAGGAAAACCTGAATTATATGATTACTTTTAAATAAAGAAGAGAAAGCTTACTGGTAATGATTCAAAGATAGCATCAGTAAGCTTTTCTTGTTAGTTATGTCATGCTATTTTAAAACATAAAGGAGATTGAAGCAGATGGAAAAAATAACCTGCACGACTTGGAACAATCACTATTTAGATGAAGCCATTCAACTTTATCTTGATGTTTTTACAAAAGATCCTTGGAATGATGATATTACTTATGATGATATTACTAGCTATTTTGAACGCTTATTACATATGAATACCTTTGAGGGCTATATCGCTTTATCTGAATCTGGTGCCTTACTTGCTGTATCAGTAGGATTTATCAGACCATGGTATAAAGGGATTGAATACCACTTAGATTCTTTTTATATGGCTTCTGATTATCAAGGGAAAGGTGTAGGCACAGTATTTTTGAATGCAATCAAAAAGGCACTTTGTCAAAAAAATATTCCAAGCATTGTTCTTGATACAGATATGGGGTATCCTGCTGAGTATTTCTATCGTAAAAATGGATTTGAGCAAAGTGAAAATGGTGTGACATTATATGGTAGTACAAAGAATCCGTCCTAATTTAGGAAGAAACTAGCGGTATAGAGTAGTAGTATGCTGCTAAATATATCCAATAAAACCTTACTGAGACATGATGAGTAAGGTTTTTTTATTGAAAAAAATCAAATATAAAGAGTGTTTGCCTCACTTTTTTTAGCTCTATACATATTCTGTTTTGGTTTCACTATATAAAGTGAAAAACATTCTCTTTCAATCTTTTAAGATTCGATATATAGTTAATTTGTAAGAAACAAGTGAAAAGAGAGGTGCTAAACAATGGAAAGTGAAGTAGCAGTTTTACTAATGAGTCATGGTAATTTTGCAAAAGAGGCGATGAAAAGTGCAGAGTTAATCATTGGTAAACAAGCAAATATGGCAACACTTGGTGTCCATTTAGAAGATCAAGTAGATGCACTAAGAGAAGAAATGCTTGAAAAAGTGAAGCAGTTAGATACAACAAAAGGATTAGTGGTTGTCACAGATATTATTGGTGGGACACCAATGAATTTAGCAGGTGCCTTAATTGGTCAAGAAAATCTAGTCATTTCATCAGGGTTAAGCTTACCTCTATTATTAGAATTATTACTTAATCGCACGAAAGAAACAGCAGAACTTGTTCCATTAATGCAACAAGCCTATCAAGCAGGACAAACCATTCGCACAAGTGAAAGTTTTAGAGAGGAAGAGGATGAAGATGATTCAATTTTGTAGAATAGATGACCGATTAATACATGGTCAAGTTGTAACAACATGGGTAAATACTTATCAGATTGAACAAATTATTATTTTAAACGATAAAATTGCAGGAGACAAAATGCAACAAAATATTTTAAAAATGTCTGCACCACAAGGGATTAATGTTCGTGCTTTTGGCGTAGCGAAATTTGCAGAAATTGCGGCGAATAATCCAATTACTCGTAGAACAATGTTGTTATTTACTACAAGTAATGATGTATTGAAATTGATTGAAAGCGGTTTAAAAATCGATGCCTTAAACGTTGGTGGGATGCGTTACCAAGAAGGTAGAGAAAGATTGACTAAAACAGTCGCAGTCACACCAGATGAAAAAGCATCTTTCAAAAAATTATTAGACTTAGGGGTCGATATTCAAATTCAAATGGTACCTAAAGATGAAAAAATCAAATTAGGAGAGGTGATCTAAATGTTTACAGCGATATCTGTAGCACTTTGGGCAGGAATTTGTGGAATTGATGATATGTCTACCCAAATGATTCGTCGTCCACTATTGATAGCAACTGTTGTTGGCCTATTAATGGGAGACCTGCAAAGTGGTTTAATTATTGGAGCAACATTAGAAGTGATGTGGATGGGCATTGGAAATGTGGGAGCTTACTCAGCGCCAGACATTATTTCTGGAACAGCCATCGGAACGGCATTAGGAATTTTATCAGGAGGCGGAACTGCAACAGCTGTTGCTTTAGCCGTACCAACATCATTATTAGCACAGCAATTATTAATTTTATACCGTTCAAGTATTGTTGCTTTAAACCCAATTGCAAAAAAATGGGCAGCAACAGGTGACTTCAGTAAAATCTTTAAGATCAATGCGATTCCAATGATTTTTGTTTTCTTAATTCGTGCATTACCAACTTTCTTAGCGATTTATTTTGGCGCTGATGTGATTGAAACTGCTGTTAAGGCTTTACCAGAAGGAATTATGAATGGTTTAAGCGTTGCAGGAAAAATTATTCCAGCTGTAGGGATTGCGTTATTAATGCAAATGATGCTTAAAAAAGCTGAATTATGGGTCTTTCTATTAGTTGGCTTTATACTCGCAATCTACTTAGATTTATCTGTATTACCAATTACATTTATTGCCTTACCATTTGCTTTAATTTATGATATGGCATCAAGAGAAAAAGTAGTTGTAGCGAATACAACAGAGGTTGACGAAATGGATGAAGATGGAGGTTATGATCTGTAATGGAAAATACAAATAAAGTCACAAAATCAGATTTAAATAAAGTATTTTGGAGAATGCAAGTTTTAAATATTACCAATAACTTTGAATCCATGCAAGCAATTGGTTTCTTATCAAGCTTTATCCCCGTTTTAGAAAGATTATACGTAGATAAACCAGAAGCAGAAAAGGTTGCAGCCATGGAGCGCCATCTTCAGTTCTTCAACAGTCATGTGAATGCGGATGCCTTGATTTTAGGGATTACAGCAGCCATTGAAGAAACGACAACTGAAGAGGAAAAAGAAACAGTTGTTTCAATTAAAACAGGTTTAATGGGACCACTTGCCGGAATTGGTGATAGTTTACTGAAATTTACTTGGTTACCAATCTGTGGCAGTATTGGTGCTTCACTAGCTTTTACTGGTAATGTGATTGGCCCAATCTTAATGTTCCTTCTATATAATATCGTCAATGTGGCATCTAAATATTATGGTATCCATTGGGGCTATAAAAAAGGTGTAGAAGTCATTAATGGCAGTGCAGGAAATAATGTGATGCAACGTGTTTCTAATATGGCAAACGTTGTTGGTCTAATGGTTATTGGTTCATTGATTGCTTCTGTTGTGAAGGTCAACCTGGTTGCCGAAATTTCTGCAGGAGAAAACACCATTTTATTACAAGACATGCTAGATAAAGTCATGCCAAGCTTACTTTCATTATTGGTAACACTTGTTGTTTATAAAATTTTACAAAAGACACGAGGAAAACATGCAGCATTGCTAATTTTAGGTATCATGGTTATTTCAATTGCTTTAACGATGTTACATGTCATTGGCTAGAAAAGGGGCGAGTGGATTGGTTGAACGGTTTAAGGTAGAAAAAAATGAACAAAATGAATATATATTTACAACTGAAAAAAAGCAAGACGAAACAGTTACAGTCTTTTTAACAACTAGCAATGATGTGAAAGCAGCTCAAAAAAAACAACTGATTGTAACAACAGCGTCAACATTCACACTCACATTAGAAGCAATTTCTGAGCGCCCCTATTTTATTATCGAACAGGGAGCAGAAAGCTATGTGATTGCAACAAGAAATGTTGATGTTCCTCATATGAATAACTTTAGAGATATGGGTGGCTATGCAACTGAAAGTGGTCAACATATTAAATGGGGCATGCTTTATCGCTCTGACCAAATCTGTAATGCAAATGATGCCGGTTTAAAGGCATTAAATCAATTAGGCATTCGCACAATTATTGATTATCGCAGCCTGGATGAAATTGAAAAATATCCAAATCCAACAATTAATCCAGCTGTAACAACCTATCATTTAGATCCAAATGCGCATGCAGCAGAGTTGTCTGCACAATTTCAAGCCTCGAAAGAGGATGAAGATAAAAACTTGATTGCTTCAATTATTGAACAAAAAAATAAAGGGGCATTAGTTGATCGTTATGATATTGTGATGGAGCAATATAACAACTTTGTTTCAAAAGAAAAATCAAAAGCAGCCTTTGGAAAAATGCTGAAAGTGGTAGCGAATCCAGAAGCAGCACCAATTGATCAACACTGTCGTGGCGGGAAAGATCGAACAGGCTTTGGGGCTATGCTAGTTTTAGGTGTCTTAGGTGTTTCTAAAGAAGAAATTGTAGCAGATTATATGTTAACCTATCAAAACCGTGTGAAGCGTAATGAGACAAAAATGGCGCTCTATAAAAAGCTAACACAAGATGAGGACGTTTTAAATTACTTGTATTCTTTAATTGAAACAAGAGCAGAATTTATTGAAACCTCATATGACAAAATTATCAAAGAATATGGCACAATGAGCCATTATGCAACGACGGAACTTGGGCTGACAGATGTTGATATCGCAAACATGAAAATGCTATACTTAGAATAAATAGCGAGAATGGGTTGAGGGATTCCTTAACCCATTTTTATCAGATAGGAGAGAAGCAAAGAATGGCAACTTTTACTAAGGAAAACCTCATGTATTTTTTAGACAACCATGCTAGATATAAAGCCTTATTTTTGTTGCTGTTGCGAGCGGATGAGCCGAAAACAAGTGAGTATCTTGCTGAAGAGTTACATGTGACATCTAGAACGATTAAAAATGATTTGAAAAATATGAAGCAGACGTTACAAGATACTGGTATTTCGCTTTGTTCTAAAAGAGGAACAGGCTATTATTTAGCATTTGAAGAAGAGGCTTTATTAAGTGAAATTAAAGCCTTATTTCAATTGTATCAGCCCTCAAAATTAAATACAGATAAAGACTTACGTGTCAGCTATCTGGCTAAAAGGTTATTAACCAGTAAAGTCCCTTTAAAAATCGAGGATTTGTTAGCTGAACTTTATTTATCCTCTCAAGAAGCTTTGACAGCTGAATTAAAAGAAGTAGAAAACCTGTTGAGTAAATATCAATTAAAGCTGATGAGAAAGGCTCATCATGGGATTTGGGTTGAAGGGGAAGCTTTTGGTCGGATGCTGTGCATGGTGCGGATTTATAAATATTTCCATGATGGCAGTCAGACCCCATTTGCCGTAGCTGATTTTGATCAACAATTTCAATGTGATGAAGAAAGCTATCAAAAAATGCGAGAGATTACCTTTAGCACCTTAGCTACTTCTAAAATTGTTTTTTCAGACTTATATGTCGAACGCTTTGTTTTATTCTTAATCTTTTTTAGAAATCAAGTCTTGCAACAGACCTTACCCACCTTAACCTTTCCGACCATTGATTTTGCGTTTGAGCAAACCCAGGAATATGCTTTTGTTTATGAATTAACTCATAAGTTAAGAACACAGCTAACAGGCTTTGATTTTCCTAATGATGTGTTGCAGTTCTTTACCTATCTTTCAGTCATGAGTACAGATTTATATCGCTTTTCAGATTGTACAGAGGAAAGATATGGCACTTTAGTAGGCTTAGCAGAAGAAACTAGGAATTGGATTCTGAGCCTATTTTCAGCGGATTTAAATAGTAATTTTTTTGATGATTTTACCACGATGAAGGACTTGCTGAAAATCATGATTCCAATCAGCTTAAAAGTAAAATTGTCCATCTCAGATGATATCGATTTAGGTATTCATGATTATGAAAAAGGCATGATGAAGCGTCCAGTTATTTATTATTTCATCCAAAAATTAACGGTTAGCTTTGCTGAACACTATCACTATACTTTTTCTATTAGAGAACAATACTTAATTTTTGGGGTTATTTTAGGAACAATTAATCGGATTAAATTAGAACAGAAAAAACTAAAGTTGGCGATTATTGCTTTAGATGGCCGTTTAAGTACCCAGCAGCTCAAATTCAATTTACAAGCCTATTTTAGTGAATATATCGAAAAAATAGAAACCAAAGTATTATATGAGTTAGAAGTGATGGAAAATCCAGATTATGACTATTATTTATGTATTGAATATGGAAAAAACTTAAATATCCATTATCAACCGATTTATTTTGCAGATGAAACCTTAAGCGAATCGGAGCATGTCTCCTCGTTAAAAAATATTTTTTTAACCGCTTATGATTATGATGAGCGCTTGCCAAAATTGGATGTGATTGAAATAGAGGAAGGCTTTGCTTTTAAAGAATTTCCAATTCAACAGTATTTAAATCAAGCAAGTAACAATTATCATCATTTGCGTGTAGGAGAAAAAAATGAAGTTTCCGTTTACTTCTCTTTGAATCATGAGTCAGAAAAAATCAGTATCTATCACTATTCAAGAGAAGAGTATCTCAGTGCCCAAAGCGAAAAGTATGTGATTGTCGCAGATCTAAATATAAATGGCGACTTTAAAAAAATGAAAATGTTTTTAACCTTGATTGATAAAATCGCTGAAGATGCTAATAAGCTTATTTTTCAGCAAACCGATAAGAAAAATTCATATGCAAGATTCTTTATTTAACTGGCTAGTTTAAAAGCATTTTCCAAAATGGAGAGTGCTTTTTTTCTTCACTAAAAAACAGCTTACTTTTTGTAAGCATATTCGTTGCGCTTCATTTGAAAACAGAGTATAAATAAGTGAGACTAAAGAATGGGAAGTGGTCAGTAATGAATGAAAAAATTTCACCACAAACACAGATAGGATATGTTGTTTTAAAAGTAAAAGACTTAGAAAAGATGGTTGATTTCTATGTTACAACATTAGGACTTGAAATAAAAAGCCAAGATGAAAATCAAGTTGTACTTGGCGCAAGAAATGCTGCAAAAACTTTACTCATTTTAACTGAGCAAACGGCTGAAAATATGGAATCATCAGCTCAAGCAACAGGCCTGTATCATATGGCCTTTTTACTACCTAAAAGAGCAGATTTAGGAGATATGCTGCTTCATTTACTACAAGTGAAGTATCCGCTCCAAGGCGCAAGTGATCATGGCTATAGTGAAGCTTTGTATTTAAGTGATCCTGAAGGCAATGGCATTGAAATTTACCGTGACAAACCAAAAGAAGAATGGACGATTCATCCAGATGGTCGCATTGATGGAATTACGATTGAAATGGATGTAGAAGGTGTGATTCATGCAGCAACTAGAAAATGGACAGGAATGGTTGCTGGAACAGTCATGGGGCATGTGCATTTGAAGGTTTCAGATTTGGCAAAAACGAAGTGGTTTTATGAGCAAGTTGTGGGAATGGCAGTCAAAGCAGAATTGCCAGGTGCTATTTTTATGGCTGCAAATGGCTATCATCATCATATTGGGGCAAATATTTGGGGTGGAGGCCAGCACTTAGTCCCAATCAAAGACCATCAAATTGGTTTATTCTACTATACGATTGTCTTACCTGATCTAGCAGCTTTAACAAGTTTAGTCAATAGACTAACCAACCATCAATATCCCTTTGAACAGCATGGACAACAGGTTATTGTAACAGATCCAAATGGTATCCAATTACGATTTGATCACAAATAAAACAAGCAAAGCTGGCGTAATTTACGACTGCTTTGCTTGTTTTTCTTTGCTTAAATGCTCTTCCATACCAGCAATCAATAAATGAATCCCTGTCATAAAGGACTCTTTTTCAGAAATCTTTTTTCTGATTGAAAAACTCTTTTCCATATAAGAAAAATCATTTGCTTCAAATTGCTGCTTAAAGGCCTTTAAAATTTGTTCAAAATGCTCATCCTGCTTAATCACTTCTGCATGCAACTTCTTTTCCTCTGCTAAGTCCATCATGGCTCCCATAATATAACTATTAAATGAGACCACACAATGAGAGGTAAATTCAAGAGAGAAGCCTGAGGCGATTAGTAACTCTAAAAAATGATTGATAGCACGCATCCGAGCAGTTGTATAGGGAATCGTCATCATCATTATTTCAGGACTACAAGGAAATTGATGATAAATATCAAAAATATTGGTACAGGCTGCTTCAATTTGTCTCTGCCAAGGCTGCTTTTTATCTGGAAATGGTAGTGCTTCGGCAATCGTTTCAGCTAGAGCCTGAAGCAGCTCATTTTTATTTTTAAAATACCAATAAAGGGCAGGAGCTTGAACATTTAATTCAGCTGCAAGCTTTCGCATGGAGAGCTTTTTTAGATCTTTTGTGGTCTGTAAATAGTTGAAAGCGGATTCGATAATCATTTCCCTAGAAAGCTTATGTTTACTCATTTTATCTCTCCTTACGGTTAGCTTTTTTTCTTGCTTTTTATAAGTGAAAATGCTAAATTAAGAAAGCACTATTTAACAGTGTTAAATATTAAGGCTATTATATCATGAACGCTTAAAAATACTAGTGTACAAAATGAGTAATGAAATGGAGGAAATAAATTAAATGGGGATTTTAATACAACATTTAAAGAAATATAAAAAAGAAGCTTTTTTTTCTATTTTTTTAGTGGTCATAATGGTTGCTTCACAGCTTTGGCAGCCTAAGCTTTTACAAAATGTTTTAGAAGCTATTTTAAATGATGATTCTGAAAAAATGCAACAAACAGGTATTTATTTAATTGGGATTGCAGCTATCGGGTTAATTGCGGGGATACTGAATACAATCACTGCGGCGAAAGTAGCACAGGGTGCAAGTGCAGATATTAGGGAAAGTGCGTTTAGAAAAATTCAAACCTTTTCTTTTTCGAATATTGAAAAATTTTCAGCAGGGAACTTGGTAGTTAGATTAACCAATGATATTACACAGGTGCAAAACTTAGTGATGCTCTCTTTACAATCACTGATTCGAATTCCCATCCTCTTTATTGGGAGCTTTATCTTAGCGCTAATGACGATTCCAAAATTATGGTGGATTATTATTGTCTTAGTGGTGCTGGTCTTTTTGATTGTGAAATTTACTTTTGGCTCAATGGGTAAGCATTTTGGGATCATTCAAAAATTATTAGATCGAGTAAACGGTTTAGCTAAAGAAAATCTTTTAGGGATTCGCGTTGTAAAATCATTTGTTCAAGAAGAGAATGAGGAAAAACGTTTTAGCGCGGTTAGCGATGATTTAACCAAGCATACAATCACTGTGGGGACCTTATTTTCTATTATGATTCCGTCCTTCATGTTTGTGGCGAATATGGCAACTGTTGCAGCAATTTATTTTGCTGGCACAATGGTTAAAGCAGATCCAGCAGTGATTGGGGCGATTGCGTCCTTTATGAATTATTTGATGCAAATTATGATGTCGATTATTATTGGCGGTATGCTGATGATGATGTCTTCTAGAGCTTTTATTTCATTAGGCCGACTGCAAGAAATTATGTCTACAGAGCCAGATATCACTTATGATGAAAATGCACCAATGGTTGATTTACCAGGAAGTGTTGAATTTAAACATGTGACCTTCACTTATCCAGGGGATGAGGTACCAACCTTAAAAGATATTTCCTTTAAAATTGAACCAGGTGAAATGATTGGGATTGTTGGGGCAACAGGGGCAGGTAAATCAACCTTAGCACAGCTGATTCCACGTTTATATGATCCAACAGAAGGAGAAGTCCTTGTTGGAGAGATTGATTTGAAAAAAATGAATAAAAAGAATTTACGCGAATCAGTGGCTTTAGTTTTACAACGTGCGATTCTCTTTTCTGGAACCATTGCCGATAACTTGAAACAAGGTAAAAAAGATGCGACCCAAACAGATATGGAACGCGCCACTGGGATTGCACAGGCAAAAGAATTTATTGAAAAAAGAGCGGAAATTTTTGATGCTCCGGTTGCTGAAAGAAGTAGCAACTACTCCGGTGGTCAGAAACAACGCTTATCGATTTCACGTGGTGTCATTGGTGATCCTAAAGTTTTAATTTTAGATGATAGTACCAGCGCACTGGATGCCAATTCTGAAAAATTAGTCAAAGAAGCTTTAAATAAAGAATTAAATGATACAACAACGATTATTATTGCACAAAAAATTTCTTCAGTGGTCAAAGCAGACCGTATTTTAGTGCTAGATGACGGTCATTTAGTCAATGTGGGGGATCATCGAACCCTATTGAAGGAAAGCCCTGTTTATCAAGAAATTTATGAAACTCAAAAAGGTAAGGAGGCGTAACAATGAAAGAGCTCGTAAAAAGTATGAAATTTTTCCATATGTATTTAAAACAGTACAAATTACAGTTTTTCTTCATTATTGTATCAATTGTTGTAGCCACTTATTTACAAGTAAAAGCACCCCAATATATTGGAGACGCGATTCAAGAATTAGTGAATTACCTTGGTAAATTGAATGCTTCCGGTGGAAAAATTGATGATATGAGCACTTTTGTCCATATCATTCTATTATTGATCCTCTTCTATGTGCTATCTTCAATTGCTACCTTTATCCAAAGCATGTTAATGACGCAAGTAACAGGAAAAGCAACGAATAGAATGCGTATTGGTTTGTTTAGCAAACTTGAGAAATTAACCATTCGTTTCTTTGATAGTCACAATGATGGTGAAATCTTAAGTCGTTTTACTAGTGACTTAGATAATATTTCGAATACTTTAAATCAAGCATTAATTCAGGTCATGTCCAATGTGGCATTGATGATTGGTGTCTTGATTATGATGTTTAGAGCAAATGCACAGCTTGCTTGGGTAACCATTGCTTCTGTTCCTTTTGCGATTATTATTGCAACTGTGATTATTCAAAAAGCAGCAAAATATGTTGATTTACAACAAGACTCAATTGGTGAATTAAATGGTTATATGGATGAGAAAATTTCTGGTCAAAAAATTATCATTACCAATGGTTTAGAGGAAGAGACTGTTGCAGGCTTTCTTGGACATAATGAGGCGGTTAAAAAAGCAACGTATAAAGGACAAGTATACTCTGGTTTATTATTCCCAGTGATGCAAGGAATGTCCCTAGTAAACACTGCAATTGTGATTTTCTTTGGTGGCTGGTTTGCGTTAAATGGGAGCTTAGATAGAAGTGTTGCCTTAGGCTTAATTGTGATGTTTGTGCAATATTCACAACAATTCTATATGCCATTAACACAAATTTCATCACAATATAGCATGTTGCAACTTGCTGTGACAGGTGCCCGTCGTTTGATGGATGTCTTTGATGAAACAGAAGAACCAGATGCTGTAGGTGGTAGCACCTTTAAAGGAATTAGTGAGGAAGTATTATTAGATCATGTTTCCTTTTCTTACAATGAAGGGACACCGATTCTAAAAGATGTTTCTATTCAAGTGAAAAAAGGCGAAATGGTCGCTTTAGTAGGGCCAACTGGTTCTGGGAAAACAACCGTAATGAATTTACTCAATCGTTTCTATGATGTGGATAAGGGCAATATCTCCTTTGATGGAACAGATATCCGTCATTTAACCTTAGCCTCTTTAAGAGAGCATGTTGGGATTGTCTTACAGGATTCTGTTCTTTTTTCTGGTACGATTAGAGACAATATTGCTTTTGGTAAGCCAGAAGCGACAATGGATGAAGTAATGGCTGCAGCGAAACAAGCTCATATTCATGACTTTATTATGGAATTAGAGCAGCAATATGAGACTGAGGTTAGCGATGAAAATAATATTTTCAGTACGGGTCAAAAACAATTGATTAGTATTGCGCGTACGATTATTACCAATCCTTCATTATTGATTCTGGATGAAGCAACTAGTAATGTGGACACTGTAACAGAGAGCAAGATTCAAAAGGCAATGGATAATGTGATTAGTGGCCGAACCAGCTTTGTAATTGCTCATCGTTTGAAAACCATTTTAAATGCAGATCGAATTGTGGTCTTGAAAAATGGCGAAGTCATTGAATCTGGTTCACATGCTGACTTATTAGATGAAGATGGCTTTTATGCAGAATTATATCGTAGTCAGTTTGTGTTTGAATAGTTGTCTTAAAAATAAACGCAAGATTGGAAACTGAACCAATCTTGCGTTTTTCTTTATGTACTATTTAAATGGCTTGATTTATAAATTTAATATGTTGAGCATGCTGGTAACATTGATTCAGCCATTTATTGATTTTCTGTTGATCTCTACCTTTTACATAAGAAAAGCGAAAATGCTTCACCACTTTTACCCCAGTCATGATACTTAAAATTTGTCTTTTTAAGACATTCCCATAGTCTTGTAACGCAACGACTCTAAAGAGTGATAACGTATCATCCGTTGTGATAATCGAAGCCGTTTTTCCTTTTAACTTTCCTTCAGGAAATAAGCCTTTAAAGTTGTAACAAAAGCCAGTTGTAAAGACCTTATCAAAATAGCCCTTCATGATTGCCGGCATCGCTCCCCACCAAATTGGAAAGATAAAGACCAGATGATCTGCCCAGGAAATTTGCTCCCGATATTTTTTGGTTTCATCTAAATACTGCAAATCACGTCTACGATGCTGTTCATCAAAATAAAGAACAGGGTCAAACTTTTCTTCATATAAATCAAGCACCGTGACAGCATGTCCTTCATCAATAAAGCCATTTTTAGTTTTTAATAATAATTCATAATTTAAGCTGGTATGATTTGGGTGTGCAAAAACAATTAATATATTTTTTTTCATCATAATTCCTTTCCATTTTCGAGAATACTTGTATAAAGCTGATTGACTAAAGCATTTATTTCACTACAATTATCTTGCTGATCCAATGACACCATGATTGTCTCCATCAGTGCAACAATTCCTTGCAGACTTGAAATTTTCCGGGATAATTCATGCTTTTTATGATGTAAAAGCTGTTTTGAATTCTCTAACGATTTTTCTGGGGAAGCGATGTTGCGTCGGTTTTTTAGAATCAGAGCGGTTTCTTCTAAAGTAAACCCACCAATTTTTAATAATAAAATACAGGTTAAATCATCTTTATCCTGCTCAGTGTAGTAGCGATAATTATTTTCCTTCCGCATAGGTGAGACTAAACCAAGTGTGTCATAATAGCGGAGCGTTTGTTTGCTGATATTTAATAAAGTAGCCATTTTTTGAATGGAATAGTGTGTCATCGTATCCCTCCTTCTGAATGAATCATAACATTATAGTTAACTGTAATGTCAATGGTTTAAATGTTGTCTTATATGTAAATAGATATTTTATGTAAACACAAATTTAGAGCTGTTTTTAAATCTAGACTTCAAAAAAACTTCTAAAAAGTTGGTATGTTAACTTTTTAGAAGTTTTTATTCAAAATTTTTAATTAACGAATTGTACGGAAACGAGCTGCATCATCCATATATTCTTTTTCGCCAGCTTCAGCTAAGATATTACCAAATGGCATTTGACCTCTTAATTTCCAGTGTGCTGGGATATCCCATGTTGCAGCAACCTCAGCATCAATAATTGGGTTGTAATGTTGTAAGCTTGCGCCAATTTTTTTTTCAGCTAAAGCAACCCATACGGAATGTTGTGCAATCCCGCTAGCTTGTTCAGACCAAACTGGGAAGTTATCTGCATATAATTCAAATTGTTCTTGTAAAGCTTTCACAACATCTGTGTCTTCAAAGAATAAAATTGTTCCTTTACCAGCAGCAAAGCTTGCTAATTTTCCTTGAGTAGCTGGAAAGTTTTCAGCAGGTGTTAATGGACGTAAGGTATTTTCTACAATATTCCATAAGTTTTTATGTGCTTGATCAAATAAAATCACAACACGAGAGGTTTGTGAGTTAAATGAAGAAGGACTTTCTTTGACTGCCTCTTTAATTAATGCTTCTACTTCAGCTTCTGAGATGGGTAATTCAGCCCCGATTGAGTAGATTGAGCGTCTTTTTTTTAAGTGATCGATAAAGTTTGTCATATTTGTTTAATCCCCTTTTTTTGTTCTTAACATACGTTAGTATAGCATCTAACTTAAAGTAAGTAAATGGTGTTGTCTTATTATTTACAAATAAATGATGACATCTTTAAAAAACCAACACTTAGAATAGATTGTGCGTTATTTCAAAGGTTGGGGAATGACCAATTAGGGGAACTATGGTAAAATGTGAAGCGATGTATAACAATTAAAAGTCGGGAGACGAATGTATGGGGAATCAAGAAAAGAAACAGCCAAAAGTAGGATTATTTCCATTAATTACCATTGTAATTGGTTCTACGATAGGTGCTGGAATCTTTAATTTAATGAAAGATATGGCAATGGGCGCAGCTCCTGGAGCGGTGATGATTGCTTGGCTCATTACAGGTGTTGGAATAGGAACATTAGCCTTATGTTTTCAAAATTTATCTAATAAGCTACCTGATTATGATGCGGGTATTTTTCGTTATGCGGAAGAAGGCTATGGAGAATTTGCTGGTTTTGCCAGTGCTTGGGGCTATTGGTTATCGATTTGGTTAGGCAATGTCGCTTTTGCAACGATGTTAATGAGCAGTTTAAGTTATTTCTTTCCTATCTTTGAGGATGGTCAAAATTTACCCTCAATACTTGCAGCAAGTATTTTATTATGGGTCTTGAATTATTTAGTGACCAAAGGGGTAGAAAATGCAGCAGTCATTAATTTTGTGGTCACAGTTTGTAAGTTAGTGCCCATTTTTATTTTTATTGTCTGTGCCTTTCTTGCCTTTAAGGCGAATATTTTCACCATGAACTTCTGGGGCACACTCTCACATCAGTTTGAATTTGGTGATGTTATGGGGCAAGTAAAATCAACAATGCTGATATCGATTTTCTCATTTGTTGGGATTGAAGGCGCAACAATCTTATCTGCCAGAGCGCGTCGCAAAAAAGATGTTGGACGTGCAACAGTCATTGGGGTAACAGCTGTTTTAATTGTCTATATTTTTGTTACCTTACTATCTTTTGGTGTCATGTCACAGGCTGAATTAGCACAACTACCAAAACCAGGGATGGCCTTTGTCCTTGAAAAAATAGTAGGGAGCTGGGGTGCAGCCTTTATCTGTGGAGGCCTATCCATTTCAATTTTAGGTGTTTGGCTCTCTTGGACTATTCTACCAGGTGAAACAGCCATGATTGCAGCCAAGCAAGGGCTGTTTCCAAAGGTATTTGGTGCTTTAAATCAACATGGTGCACCTGCAAAAGCATTATTTATTACGAGCTTATCCATTCAGCTCTTTATGTTTACCTTTTTGATTTCAGCACAAGCCTACCAATTTGTAACCTCTTTAGTCGCAAGTGTGGTATTAGTTTCCTACCTCTTTGTGACCATGTATCAAATAAAATATATGAAAACGCAGCCTAAAGGCCGTGAAAGAACCGTGCAACTTTGGATTGGATACCTTGCAACAGCTTTTCAAATCTTTGCAGTGATGAGTGCAGGCGTTAAATATATTCTATTATTAACCTTACTTTTTGTGCCAGGCGTCTTCGTTTATATTCGGGCAAGAAAAGAACAAGGAATCAACAAATCGATTTTTAATAAAATTGAATGGGTTGCAGTAATTTTTATTTTTACCGGCGCAGCTGTAGCAGTAATCGGTTTAATTAGTGGCATTATTCAAATTTAAATTACCAGAAACGAAAATATCCAGAGGATGTTTTCGTTTCTTTTTTAATGCTATAATAAAGAAAAAATGAACAGCAAAGGAGACAGTCGATGTATCCTAAAACAGAACAAATCATCAATCGAATGCTAGCAGAACAGACGATTCCAGGTGTGAGCTTCAGCTTTATTAAAGGCAAAGAAAGCCAGCAATTTCATCATGGATGGGCCAGCCTTTATCCCAATAAAGAACCCTTAAAACCAAAGATGCAATATGATGTGGCCTCCTTAACTAAAGTCATTTGCACCACGACGCGGATACTACAATTATGGGAAGCCCAAAAAATTCAATTAGATACCCCCATTAACCAAATTTTAACCACTTTCCAAGATCCAAGAATTACCATTAGACATCTACTGACACACACTTCTGATATTGATGGCTTCATTCCCAATCGAGACCAGCTAACGGCTCAAGAATTAAAGCAAGCCATCTTAGCCTTAAAAGGTGGAACCGCTGTTGGCGAAAAAATGAAGTATACAGATACCGGATTTATCCTCTTAGGCTTTATCATTGAGGAGCTAACAGGAGAAACCGTGTGGGAGAATGCTGAAAAACATGTGCTCAAGCCACTTCATATGGAAGAGAGTACCTTTCAGCCAAAAGAGCAACAGCAGTGCATTCCTACAGAAAACCATGCCAAAAGAGGGCTAATTAGAGGTGTGGTGCATGATCCAAAAGCCTATACTTTAAAAGAACATTGTGGCAGTGCAGGTTTATTTACCACCTTAGATGATATTGAAGTCTTTATCCAACAAGTCTTTTTTGCCATTGAGCCCACACTACTAAAACGTGCCACCATTGAAGGCTTAGTACATGATTTTACCCCGACAGGAACAAATCATCGATCATTGGGCTGGATTTATTTACCTGCGAGCACATATGGTACAGCCTATCCAACTTTAATGCATACAGGCTATACAGGTACCTTCATTGTTTTGGATATTTTGAAGCAAGAAGCCTTTATCTTCTTATCTAATCGTGTCCATCCAAGCGCAAATAACCAGCGTTATTTAGAAAATCGTTCTGAATTAGTCCAAACCTATTTAAAAGAAAAGGAGCAACACTAAATGCATCTCTTAACGAAAGAAATCATCGCAATTTACACAGCAAACCAAGATCCAGTCAGAGCAGTTGGGATGGCAGCTTATATGAAAAATCATTTTTCCTTTTTGGGGATTTCAGCCAAAGACAGAAGAACCCTGATCAAGGAGCAAATGAAAGCTTCAAAGAACCTAGAGCTAGCTGAACTTTTTCAAGTATTTGAAGCCTTATACCAACAAGAAGCAAGAGAATACCACTATGCAGCAATTGACCTGTTAGAAAGAAACATCAAACGCATCCCAAATGACATGACTGCGATACTACCTTATCTCGCATTTATTCAAGAAAAAGCTTGGTGGGATAGTGTCGATGCGTTAAGAAAGCCGATTAGTTTATGGGTTAAACACCATCAAAAAAGCCCATTAGCAGAAGTAATGAACTGGCTGATGGCCTCAGAAAATATGTGGGATAGACGCGTAGCGATTACCTTACAGCTACAGTGGAAAGAAGAAACAGATCTTGACTGGTTAAGTAAAACGATTGTACAAAATGAAGAAAATCCAACCTTTTTTATTCAAAAAGGCATTGGCTGGGCACTTAGAGAGTACGCCAAAACCGATGCGACATGGGTCATCAATTTTGTTGCAGCACATCAAGCAAAGCTAACCCCATTAGCCGTTAAAGAAGCGTTAAAACACCAATAAAAAATGAGGTATCCAATCGGTTGGATACCTCATTTTTTTATGACGCTTGCTCTTTTTTAGCTTGAATCTTCTCTTGTAATTTTTCACTACCAAACCAAAGGGCAATCCCTACACCAATTACAAAAAGTGCGATCCCTGCAAAACCTTCAAGATTAAAGCTAAAGCCAGGGAAGATGGTCATTAATGAGCCAAATACGAAACCTAAAATGGCAAAATAAGTCCATTGATGCCACTTATTTAATAAAATATGAATCAGCTTTGCGCCACCAATAATCCCTAAAATAACGCCTAAACCGATAGGTACCATCATTGGGATATTAAAACTAGAAAGTGCGGCGATAAAGGTTGGGTAAGTTCCCAATAAAATCATCACAAATGAACCACTTAAACCAGGAATAATCATCGCAATGGCTGCGACAGCTGTTAATAGGAGCAAACGAATAAAGACGGGTGTCGTTAAAACAGTCAGTGCTTCTCCGGTTTTATCTGGAGACATAAAATTTAAAGCAAACATCAAGGCAAAAGTCACAAGGAAGGGAATCAAAGCTGATTTATTAAATCCCTTTGATACGGCGTTTTTTGCAATCATAGGAATACTTCCTAAAATTAAACCCATAAAGAATAAATTCGTTGCAATTGGAAAATACTCTAAACAATATTTAATGAGCTTACTAAAAATCAAAACGCCAGAGACTGCACCAAGTAAAACAGGTGTGAGAAAAATAACAGCCCCCTTAAAATCTTTGCGCCAATTGGCCACGGCTTCAATAATACGATCATATAAATTTAACATTACCATCATTGTCCCACCACTCACACCTGGAATAATATTGGCAACACCAATTACCATACCAAAAATAAAATCTACAATTTTTTGCATAAATGTCTCCTCTCAATTCTTTCAATGTGTCATTTAATAGCTTATCCTATTTTGTATCCATCACGCAAGAAAAAAATGGATGCTGAGAAATTGCTTTTCTGATTTGAAACGCTTAGACTAGAGAGAGAAATGATTAGAGGGTAAAGGGGCTATTTTAAATGATTCAATATTTTAAGACAACTGAAGAGGCTGAAATTGAGCAAATGACAGCTTATCAAAAGGGGTGTTGGATCAATGTTAGTGATCCAAATGAAGCAGAGATTCAACAATTATTAACACAATTTAACATGCCTAGAGACTATTTAACCGATGTCCTAGATGAGGATGAGGTTTCTCGGATAGAGCAATATGCACGGGAAGATAAAGAAGCAACCTTAGTGCTGATTCAATATCCCCATATTGTGCCAAGTAGTGCAGGCTATCCGATGTATGATTCCTTTCCGCTGGCGATTATTTTATTACAGGACACGATTTTAACTGTGAGTAAATCAAAGCCACATTTTATTGAAGAGATGATGCTTGGCAATGTAAAAATGAAATTTAAAACAGAAGCAGCAGCTCATTTTATGGCGCGTATTTTATGGTCAATCTCTGCTTCCTATTTGAAATTCTTAAAAATCATTGATCATGAAACCAATAAGTTAGAAGCACAATTAAAGGAATCAACCAAAAATGAGCAATTATTTGCCTTATTAGGCTTACAAAAAAGTTTAACGCATTTTTCAGTGGCACTCTCTTCAAATCATGATGTTTTAGCTAAGGTTCAACAAAGTCAGCGCTTTGTGGAGGATCCTTTGCTTGCTTCAGAAATTAATGATGTCCTGGTGGAAAATAATCAAGCCATTAAAACCACCAAAATTTATACACAAATTTTATCTGATTTAGGTACCTTATTTTCATCTGTTGTATCAAATAATTTAAATATCATTATGAAGGTGCTGACCTCCTTAACCATTGTTTTAACCATCCCAACAATTATTGGGGGGATTTATGGGATGAATGTCCCGATTCCAAACGCAGATCGTGCAGATGCTTTTTGGTTAGTGATGGCATTGATTTTCTTTTTAACAGGTATTACAGTTTGGATTTTGAAAAGACACGACTTTTTTTAAGCGAAGCTTTTATCAATGAAAAGAGACGAATCTAAGACGGTTTCTGTTGGTTGCTTGTAAATGATGCATAAAAAGCAATTTCTGGGTTATCATGCAAGGCAAAGGATGGTATGATAACAGAAGTGAATTAAAGAAATTGAGAAGAGGGAATTCGATGAATGAACCATTATTTTTAGACTCTGTTTTACAAGAAAAAATTTGGGGGGGAACCAAGCTGAGAGATGTGTTTGGTTATTCATTGCCTAGTGAAAAAACAGGGGAATTTTGGGCAATTAGTGCACATCCAAATGGTCCAAGTGTGATTAGTAACGGAACCTATCAAGGTACATCACTTGCAGATTTATGGACACAAGCACCTGAAGTATTTGGTCATGCTAAAGGGGATGTTTTTCCATTATTAACCAAAATTTTGGATGCGCAAGATGATCTATCTGTCCAAGTCCATCCAGATGATCAATATGGTTTGGCCCATGAAGGCGAGCTAGGCAAAACAGAATGCTGGTATGTGATTGATGCAGATGAAGGGGCAGAAATTATTTATGGACACCATGCAAAAACAAAAGAAGAGCTTAGAGAAATGATTGAAGCAGGAAAATGGGATGATTTATTAAGACGAATCAAGGTCAAAAAAGGTGATTTCTTCCATGTACCTAGTGGAACGATTCATGCAATTGGTTCTGGTATTATGATTTTAGAGACACAACAAAGTAGTGATACCACTTATCGCGTCTATGATTATGACCGTTTAGATGATCAAGGTCAGCAAAGAGAGTTGCATATTACGCAATCTGTGGAAGTGACAACTGTCCCTCATGTTGACCCAAGCTTAGCCATTGAGACAAAGAACCAAACGGGTGCTGAAGTGACAACCTTTGTTTCAAATGATTATTTTACTGTATATGAATGGTTCGTCAGAGGAACAGCAACGATTGAAGCAACAGGTCCTTACACTTTAGTGAGTGTACTAGACGGGGAAGGAACCTTAGCTATACCAAATGGACAAACTTATTCTATTAAAAAGGGGAGTCATTTTATCTTACCAAATGAAATTAAAAGCTGGACATTCCAAGGAAATCTACAAATGATTGCCTCTATCCAAGGAAAAGGGTAAGCACTTGTCGAGGTGACAAAAATGGAAAAAAAGAAAAGTAATAAAGGGCAAGAAACAAAAGAAAAAATCCTAATGGCTGCAACCAATCTTTTTTCAGATGGTACTTATGATCGTGTATCTATGAAAGAAATTGCTGCAAATGCTGGTGTAAAACCAGCTTCCATTTATAATTATTTTGCTTCAAAAGAGGAATTATTAACAGCCATTATTTGTTATTATGCTGAGGTGCTTGAGGAGCTACTTCATTTTAATCGAATAGATGACTTAATGATTCGTTATAAGAATCCAATTGAGATTTTAAGGAAAATGGTTTATTTAGAATCAGAAGAAGAACGTATTTTAGCTCAAAAATGTTTTCATGTCGTCTTTCGCATTCAATATGTTTACCCAGGTAAAATGAATGAGCTATCTAGCTTTACCTTTTTTCAATATTATCAATATGGCTTAAAGCAACTAGCAGATCGTGGAGATGTTTCACCCAATGTAGATTTTTATGCAGATTTGCTTTATCGCGTGGTCAGTATGCAAGGGTTTGAACTCTTTTATCCTAATAAATCACCCAATGAAGCGGTGATGTATTCTTTTGATGAAACAATTGAAAAAATGCTCTCTATTTTTCTAACGGAACAAGGGGAAAAATGGAGTCAATAAAAAATAAGCGAGCCCTTTATCTCAGATTAAAGGACGCGCTTATTTTTTATAGCTTAATTTCAGCTGCTTTTTCAGGATATCTTGCTTGTAAAGCTGTTGCTAAGATCCGATAAGCAAGCTGCTCATTTTTTGCTAGTAAAGGACCATGAAAATAAGAACAATAAGTTCCCTTATAAAGAGCACCTTCCGTTTGATCCTGGCCATTATTGCCAAAGCCTTGAACCACTTTTCCAAGAGGTAAGACACCATCACCTAGAAATGTGCATCCCCCATGATTTTCAAAGCCTTGATAGGTTTCATTAAAGGTTTCATTTTTAATAATCGTGTTGCCAATATAACGATTATCTTCTTGTTGATTTAACGTATAGTGATTTAACGCGCCAATTCCTTCAATTCTTTCTCCAGTTGCATCAAGATAGTAATGACCTAATAATTGGTAGCCACCACAAATGGCTAAAACAGCTTTCCCTGCTTCAATATGCTGCGTCAGTGCCACTTTCTTTTGCTGGATATCTTTTGAAATAATCATTTGCTCATAATCTTGTCCACCACCAACAAAAACCAAATCATATTTATCTGCATCAAAAGCATCATCTAAACTGATAATATCTGTTTTAAATTGAATGCCCATTTTTTTTCCATAATATTCAAGAATCAGTAAATTCCCATTGTCACCATAAGTGTTCAAGAGATTTCCATAAAGATGGCAAACATTTAATGTGATCATTCAGCTTGTCCTCCTTTCAAGAAGCCTTGTTCTGTTAAAACCTTACGTAAGTTGATGACTGCTGTATAAGTAGCCAAGACATAAATATTTTTAGTTGGGGCATCTTTAAAGCTAGCAACCAATGCTTCTAAATCCTCTTTAATGATGAGCTCATCTTCAGGAATACCAGCAACCTCTAAACGTAGTTTTAAATCTTGATAGCGTTCACCGCTGACGGTATATTGTGCAATATTTAATGTAGGCAGTGTTTCAAATTGTGCATCCCAAATCCAGCTCACATCAATTCCATCAGCATATTGTGCATTGAGAATGGTTGAAAGTGAAAATGGTTCAGGATCTAAGGCAATCATATCAATGACTTGGTTTAAGCCAACTGGGTTTTTTACCAGCACAATGGTGACTTTTTTATCTCCGATTTGGATAACTTCTTGACGACCAAAAACTTGACCATCTAGCTGTAAACCTTTTGCAATTTGCTCAGGAGAAACATCAAACATTCGACCGACAGAGTAGGCAGCTAAAGCATTATAGATATTATAAAGACCACCAATCCCCATATGGAAAGGATGACCATCAATGGTAAAATCAGAAGACTGATTGGTTAATGAAGTCATCTCAGTTAAACGATAGGTTAGCTCTGGTCGTTTAAAATCACAATGTGGGCAATAATATTTACCTAAATTTGTATAGGTAATAAATTTATAATGTAAAATATGCTGACAATGTGGGCAAAGGATGCCATCTGTATTATGATGCGCCAACATTTCTCCATCAGGCTGGTTATCAAAGCCAAAATAAGTCACAGGATTGGCCACCTTTACGGAGTTGAAAATCGGTGCATCACCATTGACAACCAATGTCGCATTCGGTGATTGCTTCGCGCCATCAAGCATTTTACGATAAGTGGTATAAATTTCTCCATAACGATCCATTTGATCTCTAAAAACATTTGTAAAAACAATGGCTTTTGGATGAAGCTGCTTTGTCACATGAACCATACTGGCTTCATCAACCTCAATTACTGCCAATTTTTTCACCTGTTTTTTACTACGTTTATAATGCTCTAAAAAGGTAGCAGTCACGCCTTGAACCATATTTGCACCAGTAGGGTTTGTAATCACATGGTCATATTTTTGTTTTAAGACTTTATATGTGAGGGCAGTTGTTAAGGTTTTTCCATTTGTACCTGTTACTAAAATAACATCATAGCCTTCAGACAATGTTGCTAAAATTGCGGGGTCAAACTTAGTAGCCATTCGTCCAGGCATACTTGCACCGCTTCCTTTTGAAAAAGTACGTAAAAACCATTGTGTCGTTTTACCAGCTGTAATGGCTAGACTACTTTTAAATCCCATATTTATTCCCTCACCATCATTTTTATTTATTATTAACTTAGGACCTATTTGCAAATTATAGCAACCACTCTTTTTGCGCTGCTTATCTAATGGCTGGATTACATCAGCTGGACGTTCTTGTTAGCTTGCCATTAACATCACTAGAAAATTGAATGCCATAGTAAATTTTAAACGGGTCCTATTCTTAGCTGTGCTTTTTTTAAAAGTTTCCATTCCCAATAATAGCACATTTCGCCAAAAAAATAACGTCTTGTGGCATCTTTTTTATTTAAAGAAATCTTAAGGTAACTGATTTCTAAGCATTCTCAATCAAAAATTCTTTAAAAAATGTATTTATACTACTCAATAGAGGGAAAATAACGTATAATTCATATTGGAGAACTTTGAGAACAAGTGAGGGAAATAAAAATGGCACAACTTTTCTTTAAATATGGGGCAATGAATAGTGGTAAAACAATTGAAATTCTAAAGGTTGCACATAACTATGAAGAGCAAAATAAACCTGTTGTTATTATGACAAGTGGGATAGATGATCGTGAGGCAGTTGGGCTTGTTTCAAGTAGAATTGGCTTAAAGCGTGATGCAATTCCAATTTTTGATGAAACCAATGTTTATGAAACAATTAAGGACTTAGCTGTCACACCTTATTGTATTCTGATTGATGAATCACAATTTCTAAAAAAAGAGCATGTTTGCCAATTAGCAGATATTGTGGATCAATTGAATATACCAGTGATGGCCTTTGGTTTAAAAAATGATTTTAGAAATGAACTATTTGAAGGATCGGAATATCTTCTATTATATGCAGATAAAATAGAAGAAATGAAAACCATTTGCTGGTTCTGCCATAAAAAAGCCATTATGAATTTGCGTGTTGCAGATGGACAACCTGTCTATACAGGTGAACAAATCCAAATTGGTGGCAATGAAAGTTATTTCCCAGTTTGTAGACAACATTATCATCAGCCAGTACTAGAAGAACAGAACAAATAATCCATTGACACAGAAAAAGAATTGAGGGAATAGAAACCATGTATGATAAATTACAATCAGTAGAGGATCGTTATGAAGAATTAGGCGAGCTATTAAGTGACCCAGAAGTCATCTCAGATACAAAGCGTTTAATGAGCTTAACCAAAGAGGAAGCTAGTATCAGAGAAACAGTAGCTGTCTACCGTAACTATAAGAAAACCATGTCACAATTGAATGAAACAGAAGAGCTTTTAGGGGAAAACCTAGATGCTGAAATGGCTGAAATGGCAAAAGAAGAATTAAGCACCTTAAAAAAGGAAAAAGCTGATTTAGAAGAACAAATGAAAGTCTTACTTTTACCAAAAGACGCCAATGATGATAAAAATATTATCATGGAAATTCGTGGTGCCGCAGGTGGAGATGAAGCCCAGTTATTTGCTGGTGATTTATTTACCATGTACCAAAAATATGCAGAATCACAAGGCTGGAAAACAGAAGTCTTAGAAGCCAATATTACCGGCATTGGTGGCTATAAAGAAATTATCTTCATGATTACAGGAAACAATGTCTTTTCAAAATTAAAATATGAAAATGGTGCCCATCGTGTGCAACGTGTCCCAACAACTGAATCACAAGGCCGTATTCATACCTCAACTGCGACAGTTGTTGTGATGCCTGAAGCAGAAGAAGTTGAAGTGGATATTGCTGAAAAAGATATTCGTACAGATATCTATCATGCAAGTGGTGCTGGTGGACAGCATGTCAATAAAACAGCATCAGCCGTACGTTTAACACATTTACCAACTGGAATTGCAGTTGCGATGCAGGATGAACGTTCACAAATTAAAAATAGAGAAAAAGCGATGAAAATATTACGCGCTAGAGTCTATGATATGTTACAACAAGAAGCCCAAAGTGAATATGATGCCAATCGTAAATCAGCCGTAGGAACAGGCGATCGTTCTGAACGGATTCGCACATATAACTTCCCACAAAACCGGGTAACAGACCATCGTATTGGTTTAACCATTCAAAAATTAGATCAAATTTTATCAGGCAAACTAGATGAAATTGTGGATGCATTGGTGCTTTATGATCAAACAGAAAAACTGGAGCAAATGCAAAATGGCAACTAATGCTACCTACCTAGAAGTCCTGCAATGGGCTTCTTCTTTTTTAGCACATCATAAAAGAGAAGAATATGCAGCAGAGCGCCTTCTGCTAGATTTATTAGGCTGGGATAAAACCAAATTGATTCAGTCTTTACAGGCTGAAATACCCGAAGCAATTAAGCAACGCTATCAAGCAGCGATTAAAGCGCATGCCACAGGAATGCCTATTCAATATTTAACAGGCTTTGAATATTTTTTTGATCGTCCGTTTAAAGTTACAGCGGATACCTTAATTCCCAGACCTGAAACAGAAGAAGTGGTTGCCCGAGTGTTGGCAGAAATTGACTCTCTTCAAGCACCTAAAATCTTAGATGTAGGAACAGGCTCAGGTATCATTGGTCTAACATTAAAAGCAGAGCGACCTGATGCAGCAGTGACGCTCACAGATATTTCAAGCGAAGCATTGGCTGTAGCCAAAGAAAATGGCAAGCAGCATCAGCTTGCTGTACGCTATTTAGCAGGGGATTTATTTGCTCCTGTAACCAAAGAAAAATTTGATGTGATTGTGTCGAATCCACCTTATATTCCTGAAATAGATAAGCAGTTAATGGAGGATGTTGTGCTTGAGCATGAACCACACTTAGCTTTATTTGCTGAAAACGATGGTTTGGCCATTTATCAAAGATTTGCACAGGAGTTATCCACATATTTAAAGACACCGGGCTTTGCAGCCTTTGAAATCGGCTTTAATCAAGGACAACGTGTTAAAGCGTTGTTTCAGCAAGCATTACCTACTGCTCATGTCTGGTATGAAAAAGACTTAGCTGGAAATGATCGGATGCTATTGATTCAGTTATAACAAAGTTATCCACAAGCTTTGTGGATAAAAAATTTTATTAAATAATAGAAAAGTTCTAATATTCCCTAAATCATAAGATTTATAAGGAATTCACACTTTCCACAGGAGTTATCCCCTATTGACAGATGAGTTATCCACAAAATGTGGACAACTCAAGTGAATATCCTTAAAATAAAGGAAAAGATCAAAAGAAATGGAGGAAAACCTGTTGATAACTAAAATTTGGAGTAAAGAAGATTTAAATGATGCAGCAGCTGTAATTAAGGCAGGAGAATTGGTATCATTCCCAACAGAGACCGTTTATGGCTTAGGAGCAGATGCCACAAATAACGAGGCAGTTAGCCAGGTTTACTTAGCCAAAGGACGTCCAAGTGATAATCCTTTAATTGTTCATTTAGCACAACAAACGGAAGTGGCAAAATATGTTACTGAAATCCCAGCTATTGCAGAAAAATTAATGGCACATTTCTGGCCAGGTCCATTAACCCTCATTTTTAAAGCGAATAAAGCAGCACTTGCGCCGCTTGTCACAGCTGGATTAGATAGCGTGGCCATTCGTATTCCTGATAACCAAATCACACGTGATTTCATCCGAGCCTGTGGTGTCCCACTTGTTGGTCCTAGTGCCAATACATCAGGAAAGCCAAGTCCCACTTCCGCTACTCATGTTTACCACGATTTAGCAGGGAAAATTGCTGGGATTTTAGATGATGGTGAAACAGGTGTCGGACTTGAGTCAACAGTTGTAGATGTGACCAATCCAGACAAATTGGTGATATTAAGACCAGGAGCCATTAGCCAAGAAGAGATTGAGCAAACACTGGGGATTATCATGAATATGGATCAATACTTAGTTAATCAAGAGGCTCAGCCTAAGGCGCCTGGAATGAAGTATCAGCACTATTCACCAAATGAGCCTGTGATCCTAATCAAGCAAGCAGAAGATTGGCAAGCAGCAATTGACTATTATCAAGCTAAAGGAGAAAAAATTGGTTTACTTGCCAATCAATCCATTGTATCTCTTTATGAAAATCAAATAGTTGCAAGCTATGATTTAGGTCAAGCAGGAGATATTGAAACCGCTGGCCGAAAATTATATGGGGGCTTACGCTATTTTTCAGAAACACCTGCTACCCTTATATTAGCTGAAGCCTTTAGCAAAAAGGGATTTGGAGAAGCTGTAATGAACCGCTTAGAGAAAGCAGCAGGTTTCCATTATTTTAAAAGAGGATGAGATAAAAAGGCGTTTAGGTTTGAGCACCGGGTAGGTACTTTTCTACATCAACTCATACTTCGTTGTGAATCAAAGCAATTGGAGCAAAAGACGAACAATTGTCATGCCTCTTGTCATGACTCTTGTCATGCCTCTTAGGATTTTTAATCCTTAGAGACATGATACAGATCAAACACCGTTTGACTCTGAACCTTTATACTTTCCTTATCCAATGTTTTGTGAACCAAATCCTTCACCAAGTAGGTACTATTCATCATCGAATCACTTTGTTCTCCGTGATTCTTAGCAAATCTAGCATGTTTCATGCGTAGAATTTGTTGTGATCGAAGCGTAGCGTAGTAGGTACCAATCAACATCTACTCACTTACGTTTGTAGTGATTCTTGGCAATTGCAGACCGAACCTGCCTTTTGTCCACCGTTTACGGAGGCAACTTATGCCTTTTTAGAAGCAATTAAGGGGACGAGATAAAACTTTTTGAGTTTTGTCTCGTCCCCTTATTGCCTCCAATTATTTTTAATAGTTAGATACTATTTTGATAGAAAGTATAGCCAAATATTTTAAAGTCACCTTAGAAAAAAGTTGAAATATGTTTTTCTTGTAACAAATCACACAAAAAGACACAAAAGTAGCCCGAAAAAACTTTGTATATTCACTTGAAACTTTGTAAAATCAATATATACAAATAAAGAAATCAGAAAAAATACTGAATTAGAAAATATTGGAGGCCGCTAAAATGGAGTATACAGCAAAAAGAGATAGCCGTGAGGTTAGTCATTTTCATTATTTATATTATTTAAGCAAAGTTTTTGGTCGTATCTTAGAAACAGATTTTGAAGAAATTTGTCATGAGAATGGTATTACATCAAAAATTTATGATGTCTTAACCGTTTTAAAGCAAAAACAGACATGTAGTGTTTCAGAAATTGCCCAATTAGGGTTGATGCATATTTCATCTGCAATGAATAACTGTAAGTCACTAGAAAAAGATGGTTTAGTGAAATTAATGAAAGACCAACAAGATTCTCGTGTGACCAATGTGGCATTAACAGCAGCTGGAGAAGAATTTATTGACAAGATTACGGGACAAATGAAACATGCAGATTTTTCAATTGGAGAAATTTTAGATAGCGCTGAACATGATATTGGAATTAAACCATCATTTGTTGATTTACACCATATTGTGCATCATTATTGTGATAAGGAAACAATGAATTATATTAGCGGATTTAAATAAAAGAGATAGATATAGTGAAAATTAATTTTTAATACTTAGTTTTGAAAAAAATAATAAAAAAGTAAAAGCTGGTAAAATGACAAATTACAAATGTTATTTTATCAGCTTATTTTTTTTTTTACTCTCTAGAAAAACAGTATATCAGTAGAGTTAGATGCGTTTTTATTTGGAGATTAATCAGGGTAAAACTACAATGAAATAATAAAAATGAGATTTAAAGTTTATTTTTTAGGAGAAATATGATATTTTGAATAAGTAAATAGAAAAAATCATTTGATAAGAAAACTAAAAAATAATGGAACTTAATAACAAAGAACGAAGGAGAAAAAGGAAAATGATAAAAATTTTATTTGTTGATGATGATTCACGCTATCAAATAGTCATTAAAAATCTTCTTGAGTCTGAAGGCTATGAAGTTTTTTTAGCTAATGATGCAGCCGAAGGATTGGGCTTATTTAATCGCATACCCTTTCAACTGATTATCAGTGATTTGAAAATGGTGTCTATTGATGGTCTTCAATTTCTATCACTCATCAAAAAAATAGATGAGCGTGCAAAGGTCATCATTTTAACAGGCTCAGATAATGACGATGATGAAGTCAAAGGACTGACATTAAATGCCAGTGACTACATAAAAAAATCTGCTTCTTTAAGTGTGTTATTGCAGAGAATTAAAAAAGTTTTATCAGAAGAAAGTACTGTACAACAAGAAATGGTGTATTCAAATAAAGAAAATATAAAAGTGAACTTGAGAGAACGACATGTTTACCGAGACAATCAGTTAATAGAGTTAACGCTAAAGGAATATGAACTCTTACTGTTTTTCCTGAAAAATAAGAATATAGTGTTGCCTAGAGAACAAATCATTAAAGAGATTTGGCAAACAAATCCTAAATATGTTGATTCAAGAAATGTAGATAATCACATTAAAAATTTACGAACCAAGCTAAAACTTTCCAGTATTTATTCAATTAGAGGTGTTGGTTATGAATGGTTCGAATAAAAAAAGAAAAGTCTATTTATGGCGGAAATCCTTTTATTTAGTTAGTGTTATTTACTTTGTCACAATTATTTTATTAAGTCTGGTTGTGTATAATGTTCCTGCTGTTTATCAGGCAATGGAAGATAAGAGAATTGAAATGATTCAGGAACAGGTTGCAACAATTGTCACCACTGAAGAAGAGCCTCAGATAAATGAGGCTTTAAATGAATTTAGAAAAAATGAAGAAATTGAACTTGTAACAATTGGTGAACAAGGAGAGCATTATGGCACACTGCCAATTTATGATTTTGATTTACTCAATCAATGGGCGGGTGACAAGAATTTTACATACTATAGTGCTTATGAATTAAAAGGAAAAAATCAAACCTATCAAGTTTGGCTGGCAATTTATCGAATGGATCCTCAAACCCTTTTTCATAAAATCGTCCTATTCTTAGCGATTGGTATTATGATTTTATTTGTGATTATCACAATTTTAGTGATGACGATGTTCCGTAATTTAGTCACACCGATTAAACGTCTCAGGGATAACTTGTTTAAATTAAAAGATTTCAAATTGTCAGAAATACATCAGAATCAGAATAATCGTGACACAGAATATGATGCTATTTCAAACGAATTAATCCTGTTTACAGGTGATTTACAAGAAAAAATGGATACAATTGGTGTGAAATATTCAAGCTTAGAAAAAGAATTACAAGCACAAAAAGAATATTCAATCTATAAAGAGCAAATGATTAGTAGCTTGGTTCACGATTTAAAAACACCACTTAGTGCAAGTGCTTTGCAAATTGAAAGCATTAGAAATAGTTATTTACATGATTCATTTTTGGTAGAGCAATTAGATCAAGTATTGCTTGATGACCGTAAGCTATTTTCTGAAATTAAAGAGCTGTTACACTTTATGCATACAAAATATGACAGTTTAGATCGTCAAAAGAGTGCATTCAATGTTTTAACAATTGTTCGAGAAAGCTTACAACGTTTTTCTAAAACTTTTGAAAAACAAAAGATTCATTATTTAATTGATATTCCTTCAGATTTAATTATTTCAATGAGTTCCATAGAATTTAAACAACTGATGCATAATATTCTGTCAAATGTTTGCCAATATACAGATGAAGGTGGAGATTTTTCTTTAAGTATTTATGAAATGGAAAACCAACTATATATTGAGGCATACAATGATAAGCAAGATACTTCGAAGATTGATTTTCCTAAAGTATTTGATTTATTTTACTTTACTAAAAATGAAACCAACAGCTTTAGTACGGGAGTGGGAATGTATACGATTAAAAGTATGATTGATCAGTATCGTGGCACATATAGCTTTGAACCAAAAGATAAAGGCGTGTTGCTAAAATTGACCATTCCTTTTGAAATGGTAGGTGTAAAAAATGAAACCAATCATTAGTCGCTTTGTCCTCTTCCTCTTTTTCTTTTTTATATTTTCTTCAACAAAAATCGTGCTAGCGGAAACCATTTATCCATCAGAAGAACAAGCAAAAGTAGAAGAAACAACCAAACTAGTGGCACAGCAAACGAAGCCAGGAACCTATCCAGTAAGCATTAAATTTAAACAAAACAATCAGGTAATTGAAAAAGAAATACGATGTACAGTGATTGGTGAAAATACGAAAGAAAAAGGACAGTATGCAATCAATGCTGATGCAACTCAAATTACACCAAATCAAGTTGGCCATTTAACTTTAAAAGAATGGCTGGCTCTAACCAATGCGTATGCTTGGAATATTCGAACAGGGGATTCGGCGCCAATCCTTCGCGTTCATGAACAGGAAATTCAAGCGCAACCAGGAAATTATGCTTTAACAATTGAAGCCATTGATGGACTTGTTACAGAAGTCAACGTAGAAGTACTAGATACTACCAAAATCAAAATGCAACATTTTTATCAGAAAAATATAGGAGATTGGTCAGAAACTTATGCTGATAAAGGAGCGATTACTTGGTCACATTTTGAAACCCAAGCAGTAGTTCTGATACAAATAACCTTATTATTGCTCCTTTTCTTACCGTTACTTTGTCTCGTTATTCAATATTTGATGACCTCTAAATTAGTGAAGCAAGTTGTACATCTTGTTATGAAGCCATAGTTTATCCTGGAATACACAAAATTACACAAAAGTATTTTTAAAACAGTTTGAATGATAACAGTACTGTTTGTAAGATATAGTTATTAAATGTAAGAAGGAGCGTAAACTAGTGAAGAAAAATATATTTGGAAAACTATTGATGATTACTGCCATTGTTTCAATGGTATGCACACAGACAGGAATACTTACATATGCTAATGAGAATGAAGAACAGATAGAGGGAGAAGTAGTTGATATTCTTCCAGAATCAGAAATGAAGGAAGAAAAACCTAAAGAGGAAAAATTAACTGAGGAAGAAGTCAATCATGTAGAGGAAGACAGCGTTGATCAGCAAGAAGAGCCTACAGATAATCGTGAGTTACCTATCCTTGAACAACCAAAAATAAGTGAATCACTTCCTCTAACAAAAGATGAAGAACAACCAATTATTAACAATTCAGTTGTCCCATATGCAGCAGGCTTTGCCTCATTTGATGGAACTGATTTATTTGGTCAAACAAATTTAAAATTTAATTTTGTTTCTTTATCAGGTGTACCAAGGATTTTAAAAGTAGACACAAAATTTAGCAGTTCAGGAACTGTTACAAACCGAAAAGTTCGCATTAAAATTGGTGAAGGTTTAGCAATTACCTCAGCTCCAGGATTAGTAAATAAAGGTTCGGTAACTGATTGGACTTTTGATAGCAGTACTTTACCAACACAGTTACAAGGCGTTTTAATAAATGGTCGTTATCAAGTAGATGCCCCTATTTATGGGAAATCTATCAATAGTGGTGTTTTAGAGTATGAGATTGCACAAGGAACTACTTCGGTTCAATTTGAGATTCCAATTAAACTTGATCTTGGCTTTTCATTGTTTGAAAAATCAAGAGATTTTAATCAAGCAATTGAAGTGCAATCCACCTATGAAGAAGCTGGTCAAGAACATATTGCGGATAAGGAATCCTTAGAAAAATTAACAATTGATGGCAATAAAACAACTGTATCGGCTTATATTGAGTCAAAAGAAGTTACAGCGATGAATGGAGACAGCTTGACTTTTGCATACAAAATGTTGGCTAGAGGTAGTGGCTTTGAAGTTTCTAGGCAACTTGTTAAGGAAGCTAAGTATACAATTAAAATTCCTAAAGGATTAACTTTTGAAAAAATTAAGCTACCTTCTGGAACTAATTTAAAGCTAGAGCAATTAGCCTACACGATTGATAAAACGACTGATCCAAACAATACATTAGTGATACTAACACTTAAAGAATTTTCTATCGGTTTAAATATGAGATTTGATGTAGAAGTTACAGTGAATGAGGAAGCTAATCCTGATACTACACTTACAATTAGCGGAACTGGCACAAGTCAACCGTATGGAGTTGATACAGCTTATCCTGGTGGATTCTCAAGCCAAATGATACGTATTGTTGGTGACTTTGAGAACAAGTTAACCGTTTCCGGACAAGATATTAACTTTTCAAAATTAAATAGTAATGAAGTGACCGATTATGCATTTTTAGGGAATTTTGTTTTAGCCAATCAACAACCTAGAGAAGTGACAAATCAATCCTTGCGCTTGACTTTTGATGATTCTCATATTGGGGTTAAATCTGTTCATATCCCAACCGCAATAGGAGGGAAAGCGGAGAATATTCGCATTAAAACGACGAAAGGAAATATCAAAACGATTGCATCAAGAAATGGTGTTCCAGCTGGAGAAGGAAATGCTGCTAGAGCATATATTTCTTTAGCAACTCTAGATGTGACGGATCCTGATGAATTTATTTCAGAGCTTACCTACGATATTCCTTCTCTTCCTTCAGGTTATAAAACATCGAATGGATGGTTTTTAGGTTATACACATCTTGCGTATTATGGACGTATTTTAAAAGAGCCAGAAAATCATGTGTTTTCAGCAAAAGTCTCAATTGTAGACAAAGCTGATGGAGACTTTGATAGTGAAAATGCAGTAAAAGCAATCTCTCATACCACAATAAAAGATGGTGGGAGATTTGGTTATCAAACATCCCATAATTTCTCTAAATCTAGTCATTTTGCTGGTTCTGAAATCGACTTATCTGCTACTTTTTATCATTCAGGTTATGTGGAAACTGGGACAAATAGTAGTTACTTGGTAAAAGGTTTTGAAGTCTATCTACGAGAGGGCGACTATTTACAAATTAGTAAGAATGACATTGTTGTCAAATGGGGGAAAAAGGAGTATCGTGCATCTGATGGCAGTTTACTTATCTCTGAATCAAAAGATAATCAAGGGAATAAAGTCTATAAATTGTTATTACCAGATGTGTTATTAGGTTACGGGGCAGCAGAAGGCGCTAATCAACCTAATATTCAAATTAACTATAAAGCTAAAATTAAAACAAATGCACCAACAATTAGTATCCCCACTGGTGAATTGGTTTTATTCCAGCCAATAAATAAGGATATTTTATCTACAGCTTATGGTAGAGCGTATAATACAGATAAAAATAAATTTAATGTTGATGGTAGTGGTGATACCAATAAATTAATTGGTGTATTAAATACAAATACAGCGTTGAGCATCAAAGCACAACAAGATTTTACAGTAACATCAGCTGCAAACATTAATGATGGTCCTTGGGTAAGTTATGACTATGAGACGGATAAGGAAATACTTGATCTAAACCCAAGCGGTAATACGAAGTATCAACTAACAGTCGCAAACAATTCAGGAAATACGATTAAAGGCTATACGGCACTGATTCCAATTCCAAAGGATGGCGAAAAAACAAATTTAACGCCTAAAACAGTAGATGAATTTGATCCATCTGAGCATTTACAGAAAGAGGCCTTTAGTTGGACTGCATCTATCCTATCACCAGTATCAGCAACTGGTTTATTAAGTTATAAAATCACCTACGCAACAACTTATGAAACAGATAAAGACTCACCTAAATTCAAAGCATGGAATGAAATTGCAACTAAAGAAGACATACGAATGGTGAAAATTGAAACCCCAGACAATATTGCAGATGGACAGACAGATAATATCTCATTCCCATTAGCTCTTACAGATGAAGATGCAGATAAAAATGCTGGCAACATCAATATTTATTCAGCGAGAATTTATCGTGAATTGCCAGGGACAACGGGTTATAAGCCAAGTGAACCGATTGCGATTCGTTTGCAAACAGGTGCAGTAAAAGGATTAGTTTTTGATGATAAAAATCGAAATGGTATACAAGATGCTGGGGAATTAGGTAGAAATGGTGTAACCGTACTGGCATACAAAGCAGGAACGAAAGAGTTAATCACAACTACAACTACAGCCCAAATAAATGGAATTGCTGGTTCGTATGAATTTATTGGACTAGATAAAAAACAAAAAGTAGATATTGTTTTTGTCAATCCAACCAATGATGATAGTATACACTTTGCTCCTGTTACAACCAATGGTTCAACACCAACAGCAAACAAAGATCATACGCAAGCAACAACAACTAATTTAGAACCAAGTAGCACCAATTTCGATAAAATCAATGCTGGATTTATTACACCAATTAAGATTACTCTTAACCCAGGTATTGGTAGTACAGCAAATCCAATCATTTCAAAATATCCGAATGATACCATCAAAGAAGAGCCAGAAGCAGTTCTAACAGGTCATTCTTTAAAAGGTTGGTATACAGCTGCTACAAATGGGAATAAAGTTAGTTTCCCTTATACTGCTGGAACAGCTGATACGACACTTTATGCACAATATGAAGTGAATCAATATCAAGTGACTTACGATGTCGAAGGAAGCACACAAGAAACAGCGAAAGTCGATTTTGATAGCGTGTTGACAGAACCAACCATCCCAACAAAAACAGGATATACTTTTGACGGTTGGTATGATGCGGCTAAAGATGGTAACAAATGGGATTTTACAACTGGAAAAATGCCAGCTAAAGAGATGAAACTATATGCAAGATTTAAGATTAATCAATATCAAATAAATTATTATGTAGATAGTCAGTTAATCAGTACAACTCCTGTTACTTATGATCAATTAACCAATGAACCAGCTGAGCCAACCAAAGTTGGGTACACTTTTACTGGCTGGTATACAGCGGAAACAGCGGGCATTAAATGGGACTTTACTAAAAATAAAATGCCAGCAAATGAAGTGAATCTTTATGCGAGATACACGGTCAATCAATATACAGTAACCTTTGACAATCAAGGAACATTAACTGATATACAATCAAAATTTGGAGAATTAATCACAGAACCAACAGCACCTACCAAAGCAGGTTATCGTTTTGATGGTTGGGTAGTATCACCAACCCAAACAAAATGGAACTTTACAACGGATCAACAACCAGCTAAAGATATGACATTAGTTGCAACCTTTAAAGCAGAAAACCAAACGATCACTTTTGATGTGAATAGCGGCGATATGAGCACTCAGCCAGCTGATATTGTCCAAGTAACAGATAGCAATGTCAATCTGGATCAAGTTGCGAAGCCAACTAAGGCAGGTTACACTTTTGTCGGCTGGTTTAATGAAGCAAAACAAGTCAGTGGCACGATTAAAATGCCAGCAGGTGGCTTGGAATTAAAAGCGAAATGGACAGCAGATGACCAAGTGATTCATTTTAATACCAATGGTGGCGGTGGCGTAGCCTCTCTTACAGCAAAAACAGATAGTGAAATTGATTTGGATGAAATCACAACAACACGTCCAGGTTATACCTTTAAAGGCTGGAAACATCAAGATACAGCTATCAGTGGTAAGATTAAAATGCCAGCAGGTGGTTTCATCTTAGATGCACAATGGCAAGCAGAAGAACAAGAAATCCACTTTGATGTAAATGGTGGAGATATGGATAGCCAACCAGAAACAATTAAAGCTCTGACAGATAGTGATGTAGATATGACAACTGTTACCAATCCTACACGAGCTGGTTATAGCTTCACAGGCTGGACAATTGAAACAATAGCAGTTGGTGAAAGCTTCAAAGTTCCTGCTGGAGGTGCAATGTTGATTGCACAATGGACAGCAGACGATCAAACAATCACTTTTGATATTGATGGAGGAGAATCAACTAGCCAACCAACAGATATTATTGCACCAACAGATAGTACGGTTGATTTAAATTCAGTAACAGCACCAACACGTCCAGGTTTCCAATTTATGGGCTGGTCTGATGGTACAATTATCCTGAGTGGAGAAATTCCAATGCCGGCTGGTGGGCTTACTCTTAAAGCAGTCTGGAAAGACTTAATTGCAGAAGAGATTTGGAAAATTCAAGCAGATGATTTACGCTTTACAACAAAAGAAGTGGATCAATTAAAACAAGATCAAACGTTAGCATCAGAAATTCTAGCACGTAGTCAGGCAAAAGCTTGGAATGATGAAACAGGGGAGCAACTTGAACCAATTGATATAGATATGAAAGCATTAGCTGAGAGTAGCGAACCAGGTAAATACCAAGTGACAATTTCACATACACCACAACCAAGTCAACCGCAAACTAGAAATGCTGAACCAAGCAATGAAAGTATTCTTAAAACGGATATTACAGTAACTGTGGTCAAAGATGAAGAGAAAGACAAGTCTGCTACAAGTGAAAAAGAGTCAGAAAAAACAACTTCTGAGCAAGCAAAACTACCAAGCACAGGAGAAATAACGCATTCTATCTGGTTTAATCTACTTGGTGGAACAGCGATTATCGCTGCATTTGTATTTTTCATCAGAAAAAGCAAAAAAACTGAATAAATAAGCGACAAACAAAAAAGACATCTACATGTCTTTTTTGTTTTATCTATCCACTTCAAGCTTAATTTTCAAATCACCAGGCTGTAGCCAACCTAATTTAAAAAGAAGTGGCTTCAAGAGAGCACAACCAATCCCTGGAATTACCAACACAACAAGTAAATATTGCAATAAAGAGGCGCCTCCTTGAATCCGAAGAATTTCAAGTGGTGCAACCAGTGCACAAAGCCCCATCCCGGCAATTTGAGAAGAGGCTTCTAACTGACAGACTAAGACACCAAATGGCGCTAGCAATACAGTAAAGAGCATAGGAATCAGCACTAAAGTAGGCTTTTGAATTAAATTACCCGTTTGTAATTTAGGGGTAATCAGACATTGTGCAAAAAAAGTACCTGCATCATTTTCATGACGACTCAGCACAGCAAAAACAATAAATGGCATGCTACAACCAATCAATGCGGCAGCAGCAGCTGATCCTTCAAGCTGCAGAGCAATCGCAAGGGCAGCGGAAGAAGCAGGAGATAAAATCAAAAAAGTAAAGAGGAGTCCAATCACAACTGTTGAAAGTAAAGGAAAGCCGCTTGTTGCTTCTGTGATGAAATGAGCGCTTATCTGGAGTCCATTTTGAATCGGTTGAGAAAGTAAATAGCCAAATCCGCCACCTATAGCAATTGAAAATAACGGCACCAGCATCATATCAAACGGTGTTTTACCAAACAAAAAAGACCCTACTTCAATCGTTAAAATAATGGCAACCAAAGCGCCAATTGGTTCACCATTTGTTAAAGTAAAGGTACCAGCATCATTTAAAAGATAAGCTTGTCCACCAATTACGCCAGTTACCATCGCACTTAGAGCGGTTAAAATATTTACTCTTAGATAATAGGCAATCCCAGCACCGAGAGCTGGAATCATTAAGAGCTTAGCAACATTGCCTATGGGAATCAAAAAATCTATCTGCAATAAAGCGCCTAGATTCTGAAGCAATAAGCCAATTCCTAATGTGACCACAATAGCAGCTGCAATTCCTTGAGATACTTTATAAAAATAATCCTTTAGCTGTTGATTCATCAAAATAAAAAAGCCCCTTTAAGTTATTTGCTTGTATGATATCATTTCTGAGAAGAAAAGCGTAGATAAAAAGCATAAAGACGAAAAAACCTTTTCAAAAGTCAGAAAATATGTAAGAATGGAAGAAATGCAACTGAAAATGATAGAATAGTAAAGGAGTGTATCTTTTGAAAAAGATATACATAGTACTCACTAAAACGAATTCGCAATTTGGTAGGTTGATTAGATGTTATACAAAAAGACCTTATAATCATGCCTCCATTAGTTTAGATAGTGATTTAGAGATGGTTTTTAGCTTTGGTAGAAAGAACCCAACCAATCCATTTAAAGCAGGATTTGTACAAGAACAATTAAGAAATAATCCCTTTTTCAAAAATTCAGTCACAGCTATTATGAGCGTAGAAGTTACAGAGGCACAATATCAATCTTTAGAAAATCGCATGCAACATATGTTTCATCAAAAAGAAAACTATTATTATAGTATTCGTAGTGTAGTAAGTGTGATGTTTTCAAAGAATTTTACAGAGGGAGAAAATGGCTATATCTGTTCAACCTTTGTAGCAGATATGTTGAAGACACTGAATATTGAGGTGTCAGGAAAACCCGTTTATACAATCAAACCATATGATTTCATTGAGGCACCCACCTTAACAATGGAATTTCAAGGCTCCTTAGAAGAATATTTAGCTTAAGTAAATAGGAGTATCTCTAGGAAAGGAAGTCTGCTTTTGTATGGCTAGGAAAAAAATAAAAGTAAGAAAACCTTTAAATAAAGAAAAAATTGTTGCCATTGTAGGCCCTATTTTGGTACTGCTCATAGCGGTATTATTTTTCTGTTGGAAAAGTGGCTATTTCTCATTTGGAACAACCATACCAAAAGGCTATCAAGTCCAAGGGACAATTGTTTCCAGCGAGCAAGGCTATATTGATTGGCAGGACTTAGCAAGTAGTAATAAAAACTTAGCCTTTGCCTATATGAAAGCAACAGAGGGTAGCAGCTATGAAGATGATCGCTTTGATAACAATTGGACCAATAGTAAAGCAACAGCTTTAAGGACAGGTGCTTATCACTATTTTAGTTTTGATAGCTCAGGAGAAACACAAGCGAGTAATTTTATCAATAATGTGCCAGTTGAGCAAGGACGTTTAGGCCCTGCTATTATGATTGAATTTTATAATGGTAAAGACAAAAATCCACCTAATGAAGAAGAAGTTGTCGCAAATCTGACACAGTTAAAGACGAGCTTAGAAGAACAATATGGTCAGCAAGTCATCTTTTATGTTTCAGAAAAAATTTATCATCTTTATATTGAAGACTACTTTCCTAATCAGCCAATTTGGCTATATGGTCAAACAAGTCAGCCTGATTTGAAGTGGACTTATTGGGAGTATGATACAGAAGAAAAGTTAAAGGGTGGCGCTAAAAAAGAATTTCCTGTCAGTGTTTTTAATGGTGATAGCAAACAATTTAGTGGATTTGAACCCTAAATAAGCAATTCAGATATTGACAGGCCTCTTTTTTAGCTTTAAAATGAAGAGGTTCATGTTGCGGTCGTGGCGGAATGGCAGACCGGATGCTATCAGTTAGTAGATAGCACGATATATGCGATATATGCAAGGCGAGAGTGGTGGAATTGGCAGACACGCAAGGTTGAGGGCTTTGTGAGCATTGCGCTCGTGTGGGTTCGAGTCCCATCTCTCGCATATAGAAATAAAAATAATATTGAAAAAAACATATAATACTACATATTGTATCATATGGTTTTTTTATGGAAATTATTTAAAATTTAACACTATATGTAGTAATATCACACTGTAAAGTTATATTTTTTAAGTTTGACAGAATAAATTCTATGCCATATACTAACATTAATAGAACCCCTCACACCTCTCTACGATGTGGCCCATGAGGGGACATTTTTTTATATAGAGGTGTAAAATTGTCATACAACAGATGCGCAACAACAGTAGAAGAACAATTAAATATTTTAAAAAGTAGGGGCTTGAAAGTTATGAATGATAACTTTGCTTTAAAGGCTCTACAACAAATAGGATATTTTAGATTTAAAGGTTATTGTTTACCTTATTATTATGAAAAAGATTTATTTAAGCAGGAAATAACTTTTGAACAAATCCATAAGAATTATAGGTTTGATGAAAGACTAAGGTTGTTAACTTTTCAAATAATTGAACACGTTGAAGTAGAGTTAAAGTCTGTGATTTCAGGTGAATTTGCAATGCAGAATGGACCTTTGGGACATTATGAAAGTTCGAATTTTAACAATACAGATTACCATGTTAATTGGATGAATAGATTTGAACAATTAGTTTCTCAGTCTTCAAAAAGAAGAGAACTTTATACGGAACATTACATAACTAATTATCAAAGTACATTTCCAGTTTGGGTTGCTACAGAGATTTCTGACTTTGGTTCAATATCGAGATTTTATAAGAATCTAGATTCAAAATTAAAGAATAAAATATCTAAAGGCTATTATAATATTTCAGGGGATTATTTAGCAAACTGGATATATGTGCTCTCTATTACAAGAAATGTCTGTGCCCATAATGGTAGAGTATATGATAGAGAATTGGCTATTGATGCCAAATGGCACAAGGAAGATTTTAACATAAATAGAAGACGAATATTTGCAACAATATATATTTGCAAGAAAATATGCTTGGATACTCTTTATTATGAAATGTTCAAAAAAAATCTAAATATCTTGGTTGAAATGTATCAGGATTGTATTGACTTAAAGGCAGTAGGCTTCCCTTCAAACTGGAGAAAAATTTTAGAAATAGATAATTGAGCTTCATCTATGATATTGATATTATAGATGAAGTTTTTGTATAATATGCAAGCCTACCATACTATAGTTACCCTACGCGCCAGCTTGAGGGGCTGGTCGGGGTTACCCCGGTGGAAGTTCGAGTCTTCTCGGCCGCATAAGTTTTATAGACGTTTCAAAAAGGGTATTCAAAAATTGAATACCCTTTTGAATACCTTTTTTATGAGGTATGGTTTAGTAGGAAGGTTTACTTTTCTAATGATAAATTGTTTTTGATAAGCGCTCCTTATGCTGTTAAGATGGAGCGTTTTTTATTGTCTTAAATTATTTAGTATCTCGTTTCCGCCAATCAATAAATATTTGATGATTAAATCATTCTCATCTTTTCCAGTCCAATCGAAGATGACTTTGACTCTTCCATTGTTGGAGGATTGAGTTACAGCAGTCCAACGATAGGTATCCTCATACTTCATTTTATTAATAGTCCAATCTTTTAATTGAGAACTTGTATCATCTTCATATCCATTTCTTTTTATTGCTATTTGAGCGGTAGCTTGGATCATTCTTGCTTCAGATTCAGATACAGAAGATTCAGATGAGTTAGAAGATGGTGCTTGCGATTCTTTTGGATTGCTTTTATTTGCTAATTCTTTGTCTCGTTTCTCGCGTTCTTCTTGATTTTTCTTCTCTTCTTTTTCCTTAGCAACTTGTTTTTGTTTTTCAATCTCAGCATTTTTTTCTTCTTCTTCCTTATTTTTAGAAGTAATGTAATCACTATTTAATGCTACAGAAATTACTTTTTCTGTAATAACTCCATCTCTAAAAGCGGATATTTTGTATTCTGTTTGTTCTGTTGAGGGAACAGTACAAAGTAGTTCAAAATCACCATTTTTATCAGCTTTTGTTCCTTCTCCATAGGCAATGTCAAAAGCAATACTTGCTCCTTCAGTTGCTTTTCCTTTAATGATAAATTCTCCTTTTTCATTTGTTTGATAATGATCTTCAATTTCTAAAATCACTTTGGCCACTTTTTTTTCTGATGAAGCAGTTGCGTCAGAATTTTCCTTTTTATCAGCTTTATTTTCTTTATTACCACAACCACTTAATACAAATAGTCCTAAAATAACCACTAAACCAAATTTAATTCCTTTTCTCATGTGCTCCACTCCTAATTATTTGTTAAATATTAAGTTATCCCTTAATCAAATATTACTACATATAACTGTAAAAAACTTCCTGCAACCAAAGTTACAAGAAGTTTTTAAATCATTCTTTATCTTTTAACTCAGGTGCATTTGTCTGATACAAGTCCTCAGTTGATTTATTCCCATTCTTACTATAAAGACTAGTTGATTGATCACCAAGTTCATTTCTAATCTCTTCTAATTGTTCCATTTGTTTATGGTAGTTATAGGCAGCTTTATCAACAGGTGAGAAATTCGCTGGTGTATAGTAGCGTAGTAAATCGCCATTAATCACTTTATCAGATAAGCCTAAGCGTGTATCAACACTTTGCTCCGCTTGGTCAATTTCCTCTTGTTGGGCAGGTGTTAAATCTTCAAGCACATTACCTGTGGCTGTATCATAAACAGTAGCGCCCATTTTTGTATATTTAGGTGTAACAAAGTCTCCATTTCTAAAGGCCACGACTTGATTGTGTTTTTCAGAGAATAAATCTGTCCCAAATTGAACATAATCTGTTGTTGAAATACCCAATAAGTGTAGTAAGGTTGGAAGGACATCTGTTTGTCCGCCATACTGCTCAAACATGCCGCCAGTTTGACCTGGGATATGCACCATAAATGGTACACGCTGCATCATCGCATTATTATAACTATTCCACTCGTCTTCATCTTTCCCTAAAAGCGGAGCAAGCGTTGGGTTTCTTGAAGTAGAAATACCATAATGATCCCCATAAAGCACAATAATTGAATTGTCATATAAGCCGGAATCCTTTAAATATTTAAAGAATTCTTGCACCGCTTCATCTAAATAATGAGCGGTTTGGAAATAGCCATCAATACTAGAATCCCCAGTTTTTCCTCTTGGAAAATCAGCATTTAACTCATCTTCTGGATAAGGGAAATGGTTAGAAACAGTAATGAATTTTGAATAAAACGGTTGCTGTAATTGTTCTAAATATTTCACAGATTCTTTAAGGAAGATTTTATCCTTCAAACCATATTCTGCTAACATATTTTTTTCATTTGAATAATAACTTGAATCAAAGAAATAATCATAGCCTAATGAACGATACGTATTATCTCGGTTCCAGAATGAACCACCATTACCATGGAAAGAAGCGCTTGTGTAACCTTCTTCTTTTAGGATAGCTGGTGCAGCTTGGAAAGTATTTTCAGTGCCATACTGTGTGAAAACAGAACCTTGTTGAATCCCAAATAATGAGGTTTCAAGCATTGTTTCAGCATCACTTGTTTTCCCTTGTCCTACCTGGTGGAAGAAATTAGGGAAACTAAAAGTAGAAGCGTCATGGTAAATACTATTTAAGAACGGTGTCACAGTTTGTCCTTCTAATTGATAATCAAGTAGGAATTGTTGGAAACTTTCTAAATGGATATAAATCACATTTTTTCCTTTAGCAACACCAAACAGTGCATCCTTTGGTGGGGCTTCATTTTCCTTCATATACTCCAGTACTTCATCCATATCAGATTCACTTGCCTGCGCTCTAATTTGATTTTTTTGAGCGGTGGAAATGCCATCATGAATGGTGAAAACATTAATCCCTAAATATTTGACAATATAATTACGGTCAAATGTCCGTTTTAATAGCTCTGGACGATTGGCTTCTGCTAATCCTAAATTAATTGAAAAAATTAAGAGTGCAATTGCAGAAAAAGCAAAGGCAACCCGCTTTTTAAGTGGTTTAGGATCCATTTTAATGACTTTAAAAGCAAGTAAGCCAATCAGAATCGCAATATCTAATAAATAAATCACATCATGTGGTTTTGCTAAAGCTAAGCCACTTGTGTTTAAACCAGCAGAAACACTTTTAACGCCTAGCATCGTATTGACTGTTAAGAAATCAGTAAACTCACGATAATACATAATATTGGCGTATAATAAAATCGTGTTTAAAATATAAAGAATCATCATCCAAATATAGGATGCTTTGGTATTCTTCATATAAAGGGCAATACCAAAAATAAAAATGGTTGTTGCAATTGGATTAATGGCAAGGATAAACTGTTGAGCAGGCCCAACAACACCAAGTGAAAAATCAAGTTGATAAGAGAGATAGGTTTTTAACCAAAAGAGAAAGGTTAAAAGTGTAAAAAAGCCTAATCTCATATCTAAAAATGTTTTTAATTTTTTTAAAATAGTCAAGTGAAAATCCTCCTAAGTATGATGGAATGGCAAGGGTGTAGGGTGTCACACATTTGCAAAAACAGTCATTCCAATTAATGATATGAAAAAAACGAAAACACTATCATTATACATCACTATCATTTTACGCTTTTATTTTCAAAAGTCAATTTTTATATAGTAAAATTGACCTGGTAAATGATAAGAATTCATTAAAGAATATTTAAAAAAAGTTTGTTATAATGAGAAGTATAAAATAAAAAAGAATTTTCATGAAAATAAAGAATAGATGATATTGGAGCGATGAACATGTCAGGTTGTATATTGAAATTAGAAGAGGCTCTTGAGCTGTTAAAGGAACATCAAATTTTTGATCAAGTCATTGGAGAATTCCCTGCTCAACTAAGCTTTGAGCATATTAGCTATGATTCTCAAGCAATCAAAGCAAATACTCTCTTTTTTTGTAAAGGGGCGAATTTTAAGCCGAGTTACTTAACCAGTGCCATTCAAGCAGGGGCAACAGCTTATCTAGCGGAGAGTGCCTATGAGTCTATCACAGATGTACCAGCAATTATTGTGACTGATATTCGAAAAGCGATGGCTGTTTTGGCAATGGCTTATTATGATTATCCACAAAATAAATTAAAGATTACGGCTTATACTGGAACAAAAGGGAAAACAAGCTCTGTTTATTTTTTAAAACATATTTTGGATCAACAAAATCATGGTAGAACAGCGCTTTTTTCAACCATTGTGACTTATACAGGTGGCGCATATGAAAAATCAGCTTTAACCACACCAGAAGCTCTTGAGCTCTATCGAAATATGCATCAAGCAGTTGAAAATGGCTTAACGGATTTAGTCATGGAAGTTTCATCCCAATCCTATAAAACAAATCGGGTATATGGTCTAACCTTTGATATTGGGATTTTCTTAAATATTTCTGAAGATCATATTAGCCCAATTGAACATCCTGATTTTGAAGATTATTTAAATTGTAAGCTTCAATTAGTAAAAAACAGTCGCTTAGCTGTGATTAATGCTGAAACGCGTGAGTTTGAAAGAATTTATCAAACGGCTAGAGCACATGCAGAGCGTGTGGTTTTATTTGGGAATGCAACCAATCATGCAGCAAAGGATTACTATTTTGATCATTTAATGAATCATGATGGTGTACTGTCATTTGAAATTGCAGGAGATACGGTAGAGAATCAAACCGGTCCACTGCTTAATGGTTCCTATGAAATGAATATGCTAGGGGCTTTTAATGTAGAAAATGCTTTATCAGCGATGATTGCAGCAAAAGAGTATGGCTGTGATCGAGCGATTTGTGCAAGAGGAATTGCTGAAACCAGTATTCCTGGTCGTATGAATTTAATGAAGGTCAATGATATCACAATTGTGATTGATTATGCCCATAATTATGTAAGTATGTACAATTTACTGACAACCATTAAAGAAGATTTTCCTTTAGGGAATAAAATTGTTCTTTTTGGTAGTACAGGAGAAAAAGGGATTTCTAGAAGAAAAGATTTAGGGCGCGTAGCAGGGGAGTTTGCTGATCAAATTATTATTACCGAAGATGATCCTCAAGGGGAAGATCCAATGAAAATTTGTTTGGAAATTGCTTCTTATGTGGAAAGTTTTGATACGCCTTATGAAATTATTTTAAATCGCTCTAAAGGAATTGAACAGGCTTTAACGATTGCTCAACCTGGCGATGTTGTGATTTTGGCGGGTAAAGGAGCAGATGCTTATCAAAAACGTCATGGTGTGGATGAGTATTATGAAACGGATATGGGTGCTGTGAAGCGGATTTTAAATTTAGCATAAGCATAGATTAAAATTTATCATTTATTGAATGAAATAAGAAGAGGGCGTACAGATGAAATTTGTCTGTGCTCTTTTTTTTAATAAAATCATTTTTTCAGTATACTTGAGTAGACAACTCAAGATTAATCTTGTATGATAGAACCATCCTTAAGACCTTTACTCTTAATGGTTAAAAACTCCATGTCATAGGGAGTCAAAAAGGAGGAGTTTTATGACAGTCGAAGTAATTAAAATGCTCGTTGTGTTAGTGATATTTAGTGCACTTATTTTTGGCTTTATCAAAATGCAACAAAAGCATGTTAAATTTTCAACCAGGGTGTTTATCGCTCTTGGTGTAGGGATTGTATTTGGGGCAGTGTTACAGCTGATTTTTGGTAGCCAAAATGCAGTTGTTACAGATAGTATTGCATGGATTGGCATTGTAGGAGATGGGTATGTTAAATTACTACAAATGTTGATTATGCCACTTGTTTTTGTTTCTATTGTAGGGGCTTTTACAAAATTGAAAATATCCGAAAAACTAGGAAAGATTAGCTTAAATGTTTTGGTAACATTATTAGCAACAACTGCGATTGCAGCTTTCATTGGGATTCTGATGGTTTGGGTATTCAATTTAGATGGTGCCAGCTTTACTGAAGGGGCAAAAGAAACTGCGCGTATTGCAGAACTTGCAACTCGTCAAGAAACAGTTGCAAGTATGAGCATTCAAGATCAAATTTTAAGCTTCTTACCAACGAATATTTTTGCTGATTTATCTGGCACACGTCCAACTAGTACGATTGCAGTTGTGATTTTCTCTGCATTTGTTGGAATGGCTTATCTAGGCGTCAATAAAAAAGACCCTAAAACAGGTGAATTCTTTGCCACATTAATTGATACATTATATAAAATTGTCATGCGTATTGTAACTTTAGTGTTACGCTTAACACCATTTGGTATTTTAGCGTTAATGACAAGAGTGACAGCAACAAGTGATTTCCAAGCAATCTTGAATTTAGGAAAATTTGTGATGGCATCCTATGCAGCTTTAATTCTAGTCTTACTCATGCATGCAGGTATTTTAATGCTCAATAAAATTAATCCTATTCAATTTTTCAAAAAATCATTTCCAGTGTTAAGCTTTGCCTTTACTTCTCGTTCAAGTGCGGGTGCGTTACCAATGAATATTGAAACACAAACACAAGCACTTGGTGTGGATGAAGGAACGGCCAATTTCTCAGCTAGCTTTGGCTTATCCATTGGTCAAAATGGCTGTGCGGGTGTTTATCCAGCGATGCTAGCCATGATTGTTGCACCAACGATGGGGATTAATGTTTTTGATCCATTGTATGTATTAACTGTTATTGCTGTGGTCACCATTAGTTCATTTGGTGTTGCTGGTGTTGGCGGCGGTGCGACCTTTGCTTCATTAATTGTACTTGGTGCACTAAATCTACCTGTAACGATTGTTGGTTTAGTGATTTCAGTTGAACCATTAATTGATATGGGCCGTACAGCTGTCAATGTGAGTGATAGTATGTTAGCTGGTGTGGTAACTAGTAAACGAATTGGTGAATTAGATGAAGATAAGTTACATGATGCAAATGCAGTGATTGAATCGTCATTATAGGGGTCATTAATAGAAGAAATAGCTGAAAAAAAGCTATGATTTAGGGGTTGAGACAAAGCTAAACATTTGTCTCAACCCCTTTATTTTTTATTTAATTGATTAGCATATAGAATGAAATAGGTGCTTCTTATTTTTCCGTATGTTGTTTTCGTTTGTAAAACCAAGCTAGCACTGCTACAGCAATTAGGCCAAAGCCAGCAATTGTAAACCAGCTAGTCACAGACTCACCTGTTTGAGGAAGCTGATCTGTACCTTTTGGATCTGAGCTAGTTGGTTTAGTTACTGGTTCTGGGTTTGTTAATTGTTCTTGCTTGGCTGACTCTACGACATTGCTTTCTTTTATTGGATCATTTTTTTCTACGACATCATTTGCTTGATAACGTAGAGTTATTGTTGTTTCACCATCAGCGTATTGACCAGTTAATGGATCAGAAAGTGCTGTGGCAAATGTATAGCCATTAATTGCTACTGGAGAAATTGTGTAGGTAGTACCAACATTGCCTGATTGGCTGAGAGGTGCTTGTAGTTCTAATCCAGTAGTCGCATCAAGATATTGAATCGTAAGTGTCCCTATTTTAATTGAAACAGGGTCTTTAGTATAAACAAAGGTAACCACTTGTTCAACATCAGAGAATTGACCTTGAGTTGCACCTTGTATTTCTTTAAATGTGTAGCCATCAATCGCTAATTGATAGACATCCGTTGAAACATCATACGTATCTTGGATATTCCCAGGAACAATTGTGGCATCTGCAATGTCATTGCCATCCACATCTTGATAGCTGACCGTCAAATCTTTCGCTCTATTCATTTGCCAAACATAGGTATCTGCATCCGTTAATTGATGATAGTTTTCCATCAATTCACTAGAAGACCATATTTGCTTTCCTTCAGGCATTGCTTCGGTTCCGACCCCTACATTTTGCCATTTTCCTGTATAGCGGTCAGTGGCAGAGATAAATGGAAGTTCCATCAGAGCATCAAACTTAAAGTTTTGACCAACTTTTATTGTCGCTAATTCAAAACAATTTGTAAACATACCTTCAATATGTGCACCACTTGTAGCGTAAGCGTTATCAAAGTTGTTGATATCTAAACTTTTTATACTAGAAGATTGAAACATATAAGACATATCATATACTTTTGCTGTATCAAAGTTTTTTAAGTCTAAGCTCTTTAAATGACGCGTATTTGAAAACATAAAGTCCATTGTTGTCACTTTGTCAGTATTAAAGTGGCTAATATCTAGCTCTTCTATACCAGAGAATTGAAACATTGCACTCATATAAGTCACATTATTTGTATTAAAATTTGATAAATCGAGCTGCGATAAATTGTCAGTCCCTGAAAACATAAAGCCCATATTTGTCACATTAGAGGTATCAAAACTGCTAACATTTAAGCTCGTTAAAGCATCATCATAATCAAACATAGAGGACATCGTCGTCACATTAGAGGTATCGAAACTACTAAGATCTAGTGTAGTCATTTTTCTCAATTCACGAAACATGTGACGCATACTTGTCACATTAGAGGTATTCAGCTTTGATAAATTAACAAACTGAGTCAATTCACTGAGACTGCCAAAAAGAAAGGTAGCATCTCCATTAATGGTTAAGTCACCTTCAAATTGAATCGTCTGCACTTTTCTAGGAAAGGCTAGATCAACTGTATGAAGGGGTGTAGGATCTGTAATTGAACCGCCTGGGATATGTAATACGCCGTCTTCTGTTAAAGTGAGGGTTAAGCCATCCCAATCAAAAGTCTGTCCAACGACTATGGGGTCAGATTGTGCTGTATCGTCTCCAGTGGTAATGTCCGTCTCCTCACTATTAGTTGATAAAACATTTACTGTACTAAGAGAATCTGTTTGTAACTGAGATTGATTTTCTTCTGTTGAAAGCTTATTGGCTACAACTGGATTTTTAGCTTCTACATTCGGAACTTCAACGTTGGATGAATCAGCTGTTTGATTTATAGAGGTAGTCTCTTCTGTTTGATTTTGTGCAAATGATGTCGTAGTAAGCAAGTTTGTCAGTAAAATACCACAGACAAATATTGTTGACAAGCGTTTGATGATCATTTTATGTTGATCGTCAGATTGTCTTTCTTTTTGTTTTAATCTTTTCATTTTTTACACTCCTTTTCTATTCTTTTTAATTATATCATGATAATATTTAGATTCAACAAGAAAGAACGGAGATGTTTTTTGTTTTTTTGGGTTTCATATTTCTGTGCTTTTTTTAAAATGTTTGTCAATCTTTTTTTTGTGAATAGATTCTCCTGGGTTTAGAAGAATATAAAAATTTGGGTCGAAAGGTAAAGATATTAACAAATATTAAATGTGGATATGGGTAAAAAATATCGAGTAATATTTAAGACCATTTAATCAAAATTAAGCAAGAAAATAGATACGATTGAGCTCTTTTCTAATTTAAAATCTAGCTAAGAAATTTAGATTCGTTTATTTATTGAGACTGTTAGCATAAAGAAACAAGCAGTAAATAAAAATTAAGGGGATGATAAAAAAATAATGTCTAAAATATTTCTTATTTTTTTGAGAAATTATGGTAAGCTACCTATAAAGAAGCAAAGCTAGCTGAGGAGGTTTATGCGATGCAATTACATATGTTACTAGAAAATAAAAAATCTGATGCAAGCTTACAAGCAAGGCATGGTTTATCGATTTTACTTGAAACAAATGAGGGGAAGTTATTATTTGATGTAGGCCCTTCAAAAGCTTATCTCAATAATGCAGAAAAAATGGGGCTTTCTTTTGGAAGTCTAGAAGCAATTATCTTATCTCATGGTCATTCAGATCATATTGGTGGCTTGAAATATTTAGCAGAGGTAAACCAGAATACCCCTATTTATTTGAATGAAAAAGCGATGGAGAAGCATTGGTTAAAGGTGGCTGGGCATTTTCATTTTGTTGGGATGAAAAAAGAAATTGCTGCAGCCTATGCTGAGCGATTTCGATATGTGCAGCAATTAAAGCAATTACTTCCTCATGTCTGGTTACTTTCATTAGAAGGATCAAGCCAAGAAAATCCTGGGAATTTGTTTAAAGGCGAGCAAAAAGTATTAGATGACTTTCAGCATGAAATGGTTTTAATTATTGAAGAAAAAGGTGGGCTGGTTGTGGTCAGTGGGTGTAGCCATAATGGCATTGTAAACATTGCATCGATGGTGCTTGAGCAGTTTCCAAATCAAAGAATAAAAGCTTTAATTGGTGGCTTTCACTTGATTAAAATACCAATTATCAATACTGTTTCAAAATCACAGGAAGAAATTCATCAAATAGCAACTGACTTACAAGAGATGCCAATTGATAAAATTTATTCGTGTCATTGCACAGGAGATAAAGGGTATCAGTGGCTGAAGAAGTGCTAGGAGCAAAGCTTTCGGCACTTCATACAGGGGACATGCTTGTTATTTAAATAAGCGTCAAAAAATTGTTATCAAAGTAATATGGGGGATTTACATGGAAATAAGAGATAAGATAAGAGAAGATTATCCAACACTCATTCAGCTTTGGGAAGGTTCTGTTCGGAAAACACATCATTTTTTATCAGAAGCAGATATTATGGAAATTAAAGCAGTATTACCTAGTTATTTTGATGCAATCCATGTTGTTGTTGCAATTGTTAATAATCAAATCATTGGTTTTGCAGGAGAACAACAAAAAAAATTAGAAATGCTGTTTATCGCGGACAATGCGATTGGAAAAGGCTATGGTGGTCAGTTGTTCGCTAAAATGGTACAGCAATATCATATTTGCTTGATTGATGTCAATGAAGACAACCAACAAGCGAAGGAATTTTACTTATATAAAGGATTTGAGGTAGTATCTCGCTCAGAAACTGATGATGCAGGTCGCCCATTTCCTATTTTACATTTAGAAAAAAGCGTTGATTGATTAAAATCAGCGCTTTTTCTTTGCTTTCTTTACTTAACATTAACTGCAATCCAAATCTCAATTTGACCATCTACTGTATAGCGTTCAAAGTCAAATGTATAGGTGCGATTTAATTGTCCCTTACTTTCCAGCTGCCAAATCATGGCCCAAGTCCCAGTCACATCATTGTCCGTAACTGGAAATTTTTGATAATGTTGCCCATCTGTATCAAATATAACAGCTGTTGAAACTTCTTTCTCTGTAGCAATCGAACAAGTATAGTCACCTTCATAATTGCTTTCATAATCTGAATAAATACCATATTTTGTTTCATTTGCTAGCTCAGGCATCATTGCAATTTCTTGCCATAAGCCCCTAATTTTTTCACCAATCTTTGCATCGTTAAAGTTATTTGTTCTCACACGATTAATGACATATAATTTCATTTGCTTCACTCCTTTGACTTGATACGATCAGTATATCCCATAAAACCTGACAACTAGTTGTCAGGTTCAGAATAATAATGCAGATACATCTTTTTTACTTTATTTGCCAGTGTCTTCTTTAGAGAAAGAGGTGCAAGCACTTCAACTTGATCTTCAAAACCAAGTATCATTTTATGAACCCATGCTTCATCAGGATAGTTCATTTCTACTAAAATCTTGCCATCAGTCGTTCTTGAAATAGCTGTATCGGGAAAATGATCATAGACTTCTTGAAATTTTTCTTTTGGAAATAATAATCTCAGCTCATGATAAGTCCGGTTGTCCCCCATATTGATTAACCATTGATTAAACTGCTTATTACCAGCAGTTTGAGTAAAATCATCTGTAAAGACTTCATCCGTAATCTCTAAATTAAAAATCCGAGCTAATTTAAAGACTCGGTAATCATTTTTCTCTGTACAAAATCCATATACATACCAGTAAAGATGATGAAAAAACAACTGTAGTGGCTTGACTATTCTCTCCTCCGCACATTCCTTCTTTGCATAGGAAAAGCAAACTACTTGATGTTGAAGAATACTTTGTTGTAATAAAAATCGTTTTTCTTTATTTCGTGCATCTAAATAAGAAAAATCTGCAATTTGTTCTGTTTTTTGAGGATTCACAACGGCCATTTTGTCCATCATTTCTTGAGCCTCTTGATCTTGATAAAGTGTAGCCATGCTAGCGGACATCTGCATCATTACTTGAAAATCATCAGGTTTGAAAAAATTCAAATCCATCCCATAATTATCAATTAATTGATAGCCACCATTTGTTCCTTGAATTGCAAAAACAGGAAATCCTGCTAAGGAGAGGGCATCAATATCCCGATAAATAGTTCGTGCTGAAACTTGAAAATGCTGTGCTAATTCAGTTGCTGTTACTTTTCTACGATTCAATAAAATAAACACAATTTGCATCAATCTTTCGAGTCTCATAACCAGCCTCATTTCTTGTTTTTTTATTATTATAACATTTTATGATTTTAATACTTGATTTTTAAAATATAAGCATATATATTATAAGTATACTTACGAAAAGGGTGATGAAAATGGAATGTCGTTTTAAAATGGAAGTAGCAGGCACGAAGGAAACACTTTGGTCATATTACAGTGAGGTAGAAAAGTGGTTTTTTTGGGAAGAAAATTTAGAAAATATTTCAATTGATGGTGCATTTGAAACAGGAACTTATGGTAAAATGAAACTTGTGGGACAGCCAGAAATGGCTTTCAGACTAACTTCTGTTATTCCTTATCAAGAATTTTGGAATCAAACAGATATTCCTGGATTAGGAAGTATCACTTTTGGACACGAAATGTTAGAAGAAGAAGGAAAGCTTTTTATTCAGCATACTGTTAGATTATTTAATGCGCCAGAAAATACAAAAACGATTGATGTCTTGAGTCAGATCTTTTCAGATGTGCCTCATGCTGTTTATTTATTAAAAGAAAAGGTTGGGATTGCATGAATTTTCCATCAAAAAATCAGTTAAATGCAACAGAATCACCAGGGTTATTATTTATCAAAGCCTACAATAATTGGCATACGGAAATCAAGAAACAGTTGAAAAAAATTGATTTAACGCATCCACAATTTGTTGTGATGGCTTCTTTAGGCTATCTAAGTCAGCATGATGAAGAAGTCACACAAGTGATGATTGCAACTTTAGCTGAGATGGATGTTATGACAACTTCACAAATTTTAACTTTATTAGATAAAAAAGGGTGGATTATCCGTAGAACACATGCGACGGATACGAGGGCAAAAGCGATTGAATTAACAACTGAAGGTCATCATATGTTAACAAAAGCTTTACCAATAGTTGAAACAATTGATGCACACTATTTTGCTTGTTTAGAGGCAGAACAAGAAAGCTTTAAAACCAATTTAAGACAGCTAGCGGCCTATTCATTTGGTGAAAAATAATGACAAAATATTGGGTTGGAGTTGCTTCATATGATCATATTCAAAAAGGAATGGATGGAAATTTCTGTCAGGTTTGTCATGGGAAATCAATACCTTTAAAACGGATGAAAAAAGGAGACTGGATGGTTTATTATAGCCCTAAAGTTGCTTTTTCTGGTAAAGAGCCTTTACGTGCTTTTACAGCAATTGGAGAAGTGGTTGACGAAGAGGTTTATCCATTTCAAATGACGCCAGATTTTATTCCATTTAGAAGAAACATGGTCTTTTTACCCAATACTTCCTTTCTACCAATCAAGGAAGTGTTAGAGGAGCTAAGCTTTATCACTGATAAAAGTAAATATGGCTATCAGTTTAGATTTGGTCATTTTGAGATTCCGCAAGAAGATTTTTTATTAATTCATCGTGAAATGATGAATTAATAAAAAATAAAGGGATAACAATCCACATTGTTATCCCTTTTGTCATTTCCTGGGAAATATTATAAAATCTGATTCCCTTTATGATAAGACAAGGTGACAGGTATCTGTCTCGCTACAAATTCGGCAGAACAGCTAGCAGTTGTTAATAAGAAAGTAGCATCATCGCCAACTTTAGGCCAGCTAATATTCCCTTGTTCATCAAGAGCTGTTTGGTGATTCGTAACAAGTCCTAAAGCCTGTGTTAATTGAGTTTGAGAAGTAAGCCCACTCATTTCACCAAATCTAGCCAACTTATCTGAAAGATTACCTGTACCATAAGGCGACCAAGAATCATAAATATTGTCACAGCCTAAATGCACCTTGACCCCATAACTTTTCAGTTCCATTAATGGTGGCATCGTATTTGGTGTAAGAGGCACACTTGAAACAATCCCGATATTTTGACGTGCTAAAGCAGTAAATACCTCTTGGCGTTCTTCGCCTTGAAAATCATTTAAACCAAAAGCATGACTCATAAAAACCTTGCCTTCTAATTGACTTGCTTCAGTTAGCTGAATGATCCGACGAATGGTTTCTCTACCTGCATCATCCCGGTTATGCAGATGAATATCAATCGGTGCATTAAACTCGGTCGCAAGATCAAAAGTGGTCATTAAAGAACCTTCTAAATCATCATCTACAGTTGCTGGATCAACACCGCCGACAAAGGTTGCACCATTCCGTAAAGCATCCTTCATCAGTTGTTGACTGTGTGTGCGTAATAAACCATGTTGTGGAAAGGCGACAAGTTCATAGCCAATCTTTTTATCATAATCATTTAATGTATCCATTACTTGTTCTAAATAAGAGAGCCCGACCTTAGGGTGAATATCAATATGCGAGCGGAAAAAGGTCACACCATGTTGTACTTCCAAATTTAATAAATTCTTTGCACGTTGCTTTAATGGTAAAGCGAGTTGATTTAATGCAACAATTTCAGACTCAAAACGTTCAACAATATTTTTAGCAGGCATGATAGGTTCCCAAGGAACACCCAATTTACTTTTATCTAAGTGACAATGCTTTTCAACAAGAGCAGGCGTTAAAAGTTGCCCCCCACCATCTATTTGTTGACTATTTTTTGGAATGAGAGTAGCATCTTCAATCATTTCAGAAAAAACGCCATCCTTAATATGCAAATGAATCATTTTTGTATCCGTTCTGTCAACATAGGCTTCATTTTGATGGAAGCCAATTTCAGTGCGGACATTTTTTAGCCAAAAATCTTGTGTCATAGTAGCAATTCCTCATTTCTTTTATCTTATTTTGATAGATACAGTATAATATTTTTTGAGAATGAAAGATATTGAAATGTTCTGAAAATAAACAAGAAAAGTAAATGTATCTTTTTAATTGCCTTGACCTTACACTCAAGTGCAATGTTATACTTTGTTTGTCGACGAGAGAAAGGAAATAACTAAAATGTATACAATTAAAAAGCTAGCGCAAAAAGTAGCACTCCCTGTCTCCACCATTCGTTATTATGAACGTGTAGGCTTGTTGGTACCACAAAGAGGAGAAAATCATTACCGCTATTTTACTGAAGCAGATGTTTTAAAAATAAAATATATCAAAGTCATGAAATATATTGGCTTCACTATTGAAGAAATCAAACGATTACTACAATTAGACGAAACACCACTTGAAGCAGCTTGTATTGCTGAAATGGATGGACTACTTGGACATAAAGAAAAAGCAATCCATGAGAAAATCAAACAGTTAACACTAGTTTTAGATTTAATGACTTCTATGAAACCGCAGCTTATGGCCACGAATGATGAACAACAGCGTCCAAAAATAAACCAAAAAATTGCAACCATTTATACAGAAATCAGCCAAAAAGGAGAATGAAAAATCGTGCAAACAACTATTATTTATGCACATCCGTGGGAAGGAAGTTACAATCACGCGATTTTAGATAAGATAAAAATAGACTTAACAAAGCAAGGGAAAGACTATACTGTCATTGATTTATATGAGGATGAGTTTAATCCAGTCCTAGCAAAACATGAATTAGCAGTCTATGCAAAAGGAGAAGGGAAAGATCCATTGGTTCAAAAATACCAACAGATACTAACTGAAACAACAGAGTTAATTATTTTATTCCCTATTTGGTGGTATGAAATACCAGCCATATTAAAAGGTTTTTTTGATAAAGTCATGCTCAATCATTTTTCATATGAAGAAGGAAAATTAGGTTTAGTTGGTCAACTGACTCAAATAAAAAAAGCCACTATTATCACAACTGCAACTTCTCCAAAATGGTATTTACGCTATTTTAAAGGAAATTATGTCAAAAATATCCTAATGAAAGGGACACTTAAAGATATGGGCATCAAAAAAATGAAATGGCTACATGTTGGAAATGTAAAAGGAATCACACAAATAAAACGTCAGAAATTTCTAGCAAACTTATCTGAAAAGTGATAAAAAAGCCACTTTATTGACAAATCAAATAAAATTCGTTAATCTAATAGTGAATTAGCGTTCTATATGGACGACTTAACAATAGGGGTGCATTTTGTGAGTGAAATCGGCGTTTAATAGGCAACTAAATACAGTGAAATAAGGATACCTTTAGGGTAGTTTATTTCGTGTACCTATGAAAATTCCGACATGACAAAACACTTCCAAGATAGCTATGTAGATAAGTAGCTATTATTCAATTTTGAAAAAGTGACTGTTTAAGCTGTAGGAGTATTCCTGCAGCTTTTTTTAATATTCTTTTGTCCATTACGCTAATGGATGTTGGGTTTTCTGTCAATTAAAAAAACAGGGAGCAAAAAAAATGATAACTGAAGTAAATGAAAAAATGCAATTAAAAGAAGTCAAAGAAATCGTAAAAAGCTATTGTGTAAGCAGCTTAGGTAAAAATCGCTTTGATCGATTAACCGCTAGTAGCAATGTCAAAGTGGTCTCACATCGTTACCAAGAAACCAAAGAGGCGAGAACTATTTTAGAAGCCAAATTAACGATGCCATTTATGGGTTTAACGACGATTGATCATCTATTTTCACAACTAGAAAAAGGGATGATTTTAGAGGCGGGGGATTTAGTAGAATGTGCTGATTTCCTTAGAAGTGGCCGGATGATTAGACGATTTATGGAAAAACATGAGGACATTGCACCAAGTCTTGCGTTATATGCCCGCTCAATCAATGAGTTTATCAACATTGAAGACGCTATTTATCAAGCCATTAAAAATGGACAAGTAGCATCAGAGGCCAGTCGTAATCTAGGGAAAGTACGCAGACTCATTAACGAAAATGAAACGAAAATAGAAGAGCGATTAAATAAATTTCTAAAAAATAAGACCAATCAACCAAAAATTCAAGAATTTTTTGTGAGTCAAAAAAATCAGCGCTTTACGATTCCAATTAAAGCCTCTTATAAAAATCAAATAGAAGGAACAATCATTGAAACCTCAACAAAAGGAACCACCGTTTTTATGGAACCAACAAGTGTGACGAAGCTGAATGATGAACGCTACCTGTTACAAATGGAAGAAAGCACTGAAATTTATCAGATTCTAGCAACATTATCAGGGATGCTATTAGAGTGTTTAACTCAAATAAAGTTAAATATTGAAGTCATTGCAGAATATGATATGATTTTTGCAAGGGCAAAATATAGCAGAAGTATTCAAGGGGTTACACCAAAATTAAATCGTGAGGGTCGCATCAAACTCATTCAAGCCAAGCATCCATTACTAGGAAAAGCAGCGGTACCGCTTAACTTTTCTATAGGTACAGCTTATCGTGGTCTGATTATTACTGGCCCAAATGCAGGAGGAAAAACAGTTGTCTTAAAAACCGTTGGCTTACTCGCAATGATGAGTATGTATGGTATCCAATTACCTGTAGCACAAGGTTCAGAAATCGCGTTATTTGACCAGATTTTAATTGATATTGGAGATAGTCAAAGCTTAGAAAATGCTTTAAGTACCTTCTCCTCCCATATTCAAAATATTGCCTTAATGATGCAAAAAGCAACCAAAAATAGTCTTGTTCTCTTTGATGAGATTGGGAGCGGAACAGAGCCTAACGAAGGGGCAGGCTTAGCCATTGCAATCCTAGAAGAATTTTACCAAAAAGGCTGTCTGATTGTAGCCACAACCCATTATGGAGAGATTAAACGCTATTCAGAACAGCATCCAGACTTTATGAATGCAGCGATGGCCTTTAATCAAGAAACACTGACACCACTTTATCAGCTGATTATTGGCAAATCTGGAGATAGCAATGCTTTATGGATTGCTAAAAAAATGGCTTTAAAACCAGCTGTTATTGAAAAAGCGCAGGCTTATATTGCCAATAAAGACTATGATTTAACGAAAAAAAACTTTTCAAGCAAAAAAAGTCAGCCACAGCAGAGGGAGGAATCATCTACAAAACAAGTCAATTATCAAAAAGGAGATAAGGTGCTCCTTTTAGATGCCCAAGAAGAAGGACTTGTTTATGAGCAGCATCCTTTAAAGCAAACCATTACCGTCTTCTGTAATGGAGAGATGCATGAAATTCTTCCTAAACGATTGAAGCGCTTGCTACCAGCAACAACACTCTATCCAATAGATTATGACTTAGAGACATTATTTACCAGCTATACAGAAAGAAAATTAACGCATGATATTGAAAGAGGCTCGAAAAAAGCCTTAAAGAAAATCTTTAAAGAAATGAAAAAGGAGCAAACACATGATTCCTAACAATAGACATTCAGACCGCTTAACTTTTACTGCTTTACAACAAAAGGATGCAGTCGCAGCTTATCAAATCTGGTCAGATCCTCTTGTCACAAAATTTATGAATATTGAACCTTTTAAGGAAATAACTCAGGCCGAAGCAATGATTGCCTTTTTTGAAGCAAGCCTTCAACGAAATGAAGCTGTTCGATATGGTGTTTTTTATCAAGGGCAAATGATTGGTAGCTGTGGTTTTAATGAAATCAATTGGGAAACAGGCACAACAGAAATAGGCTATGAATTAGCTCAAACCTGTTTCCGCCAAGGGTTTGGTACTGAAATGCTTAAAACCTTATCTGAGATTGCGTTTAACCAGTTACAGCTAAAAGAAATAATTGCTGAAGTTGAGCAAGAAAATAGAGCATCTCAACAGTTACTATTGAAGCAAGGCTTCAAGCTGATCTCAGCATCAGAAAAGCAATTAACGGTTTATCAAAAATTAAAAGCGGAATAAATAAAAAAGGAGCACCTTGATGAGGGTGCTCCTTTTTTACTCTTCTACCAATTGAAAATACTGCTCAGGAACCTGTTGTAAAAAAGTCGTTTCCTTTCCACAGATGAAAAGTGTCAATTGCTGCCTAGCTCTAGAGCAAGCCGTATAAAGTAAGAGACGATCCTTTTCATTGTGATAATCAGCCTCAGACGCGTTTGCTACTACTACAGCATCAAACTCTAATCCTTTTGCTTGAATAATGGATAAAATTGTAATCGGTTTTTCAAACATTTTTTGCTTTTTCTTCACTTGCTCGATTTCATCTTTTAAAGAAGTTGTTGCTAACGCATCAAATAAAGCTTGAGCTTCAGCTTTTGTTTTGGCAATCAAAGCAATGGAACTATGGGTTTCCATTTGCTTGGTTAGTGTGGCTAGTAATACCTGTTTCCATGAATCCTCTGCTTGATACTGCTGGACCTTAGGTAATGAACCTTCTCTTTCAAAAGGGGTAACAGCTGTAGGATTTTGCAACAAGTATTTTGTGAAATTTGTAATCTGCTTTGTTGAACGATAACTAATATTTAACTGATATTCTTTAAATTTCTCCCCTTGAGGTAAAATTTCCTGATGGAAGAAAATATGATTTTCAAGCTGATGAATTGCCTGGTTTTTGTCCCCAACTAAGGTAAATTTACTGCGTTTAAAAATGGCGAATAATAAACACATCTGTGATACAGAAAGGTCTTGCACCTCATCAATAAAAATATGTTGATAGTTTTTAGGCAACTCAATACCTGTCATTAAAACTTTTAAATAGAGTGTAAAAGTAGCATCTGTTTCAGCAATCAACTGTGCGGCAAATTGTGCTTGTTTTTCTGCTAAGCAAGCTGGGAAATTTTCCGCCAAATAATTGAGATATTGTGTCCCAAAATCAATAAAATCTGCTTGTTCAATTGCTTGCATGGCTTGCTTAATTTCTTTGCGTTTTAAAAAGCGCGCTAGAAATTCTTTTTCTTCATTATAAGACTTAAATTCTTTATGGCCGGCAATTTGCTTATATGTTTGATGAGACAACATTTGAATTTCACTTTCCATCAAAGGCGAGCGCATGATTTTTCGAATTTTATGCTCAGATTTTTTATATAGCAGCTCTTTAAAATGAATAAATCTTTGATAAATCGTCAACTCTTTAGAAGTCGTATCAAAAATCATTTTTAAATCATTTTTTGAGAAAAGTGTCGCCTCTCCAATTAAAATCGGTTTAAAGATGATTTGATCAGCAGTTAAGGCTTCAACATAAGGCGCTAAACTAGCTAATACAGCTGGCTGTTGCTGAATATCTAAGGCACTATTTCTTGTAATCTTATATCGTTTCAGTTGCTGTCTAACAAATTTACGATAAGTCATTTGTTGCAACTCACTTTCCCCTAATGAAGGAAGTACCTGTGAGATATACTGACTAAAGAAATCATTGGGTGAAAACAATAGAATATCGTCATTTTTTAAGGCATTTTTATTTTGATAAAGTAAGAAAGCAATGCGCTGTAAAATAATGGCCGTTTTACCACTACCCGCACAACCCTGTACCAAAATAAAAGGATGCTTCAAATCACGAATAATCTCATTTTGTTCCTTTTGAATGGTAGCGATAATAGGACGCATATATTGCGCCGGCTGATGATCTAAGACAGCTTTTAACTGTTCCAAATCTTCATCAATATCATAAATAGAGAGCACCTTGTCCTCTTTCACATTGATATTGCGCTTTAATAGTAAAGTCGCTTCTACAGGACCATTTGGTGTTTGATAAAAAGCCTGACCAACAGCTTTTTCATAATATAAGCTACAAATAGGCGCACGCCAATCATAAATTAAGATATTTTGCTGCTCATCAAAAAAGGTCGCATTTCCGATATAAATGGATTCCACCTCAGTTGTATCCTGCTCTGTCATCTCAATTTTTCCAAAATAAGCATGATGAAGTAAGTCTGTTGTTTTTTGGAGGCTATCTTCTAATTGAGAGAGACGCATATCCCTTGCACGTAAGTCATTATTTTGCTGCTGAATTTCAGATAAATTATCAAAAGCATCCTCTGCACCAGCATGATAGGCGATTTTCTCTGTTTGGAAATCCTCTGCTTTTAGCTTACTAAGGGTTTGCTCCAGAGTTGTTTGATAAGTGACTAATTTTTGATACATCTGATTTAAATGATTTTGTTCCATTTGTTTACGGTCATCTGCTTGCACATTAAAATCTCCCAACACTTGAATTTTCAGACTCCATTATAGCATGTTCTCGCTTTCTTTTGCATCAAACGAGATTTCATACCTAAGAAGTATTTTTTTTTATGTTTCATTTTGTTATCATTAAATAAAATACATAAAAGGAAAGTGTTGTAAATGGGAGAAATCATGCTCATTTTTGTTGAAACTTTATTTGAAGCTGCATTAGAACTTGGCATCTACCTGATAGGAACATTCAAAGAAAAAAAATATCGCTATGCTATAGTAGGAGCCGTACTTCTGATTGTCTTTATCTGCTTAGCAGTTTATCGTAAAGCTTAATGAATAACAGGAAAAACTACATATTTTTCATAGCTCCCTCATAATGATCAAAAAGTGGTTCAGATAGCTTAAATTCAAAAGTATCTCGATTGACTAAACCAACCACTTGATTGCTATGGTATAGATCCAAAAGAAATTGTGCCATCTCCTTGCTGGAATGAAACTGTTTAAAGCCTTTTTGATAGTCATAGGATGCTGAATGATTTGCTACTTGTGCAAATTCAGTTTCCGTAGCTGCCGGTGCTAAAATTTTTGCTTGTAAGGGCGCTTTTTTTACCTTCAATTCGAGTGCTAGCCCTTCTGTAAAGGCACTGACATAAAACTTCGTTGCACAATAAGTGACTGCGTTCGGCACATTTTTATAGCCACCTGTTGAGGAGACATTGATTAACTGAGTGCCTTCAATCATTTCGTAATCGGCAATATAACAAGTAGATAAAATCGTTAAAGCTTCAATATTTAATTGAATAAGCTGCTGAATTTTTTCCATACTTTGTTCACCAACAGCACCATAATAGCCAAGCCCTGCATTATTAATCCAAGTTTCAACCTGATACACTTTTGTTTCCTGATAAAAAGCTAAGACCTGATTTCTAACTGATAAATCTTTGATCATTAAAACAACCTTTAATGTCGGATGCTCTTTCAAAATTTCTTCTTTTAACACTTGTAGCCTTTGTTCTCGCCTTGCAACTAGAATCAGATTCTTGCCTTCCTTTGCAAAAGCTTTTGCTGTTTCCAAACCAATTCCTGAGCTAGCACCTGTAATGACTGTATATTTCATGAATCAATTCCTCCTATCAATAATGTTAGATGTTACAATAGCAGTGTATCCCTTAGAGGCGACTCTAAGGCAAGGAAAAATAAAAATAAAGGAGAAATAGGACATCATGGCAGATACAATTAGTGAATTTTCCAAAAACACACAAATTAGTGAACACACATTAAGATATTATGAAAAAGAAGGCCTCTTAAAACCAATTAGAGATGAACACAATTACCGATTATACTCAGAAAAAGATTATGACTGGATTCATTTTATTAATAAATTAAAACGCACAGGAATTTCCCTAAAAGAAATGAAACGCTATGCCTATTTAAGAGAAATAGGGGATGAGACCATTACAGAAAGAAAAGAACTGCTCCTTAAACACCGTGAACAGGTATTATTAGCATATGAAAAAGTCAAAGAAAATCTTTCTCTACTAGATGATAAAATTACCCTTTATCGCCAAATGGAAAAAGCGCAAGACCAAACTGAATAAAGTTTCCTAACCTAAAAAGAACACCACTAAGTGATGTTCTTTTTAGGTTAAAGCAGCAAACAAACTAATTAAATTTCCTTCACAATCATGAATAATCGCATAACGTTGACCCCAAAAAGCATCCCAAGGCTCTTTAAACAAAGAATAGCCAAAGTCACGCATTTTTTCGCAAAGTGTATCCACTGCCTGTGGTGACTCAAGAAGAAAAGCTAATTCAATTTGATGGCCAATTTTATTTGGTTCAAAGCCATAAATCCCAGCAACCATTTTCTTAGAATTTAAAGAAATTCGAACACCATCATTTTCTAATTCCGTATAATTCTCATCCATTTCACCAGCAACCTTTAACCCTAAACGTTCATAGAATAAACAAGCGGCTTCCATATCACTTACAACAAGCCCAACCATATCTAATTTCATTAAATTTCCCCTCCTAAAAGTGTGATGCAGATTTACTTACATCATACCATTTTGGACAAGCTAAAGTGAAATCATCCCACTGCACCAGCACATCTTTAATTCGCTCATCAAAAAAGGCGATTTCACTAGGACAAGCTTCATGTGCCCAAACCTTTGAAGAAATCAAGAGCATTGCAACATAAAAACGGTGTAACAGCCAAAATTCTGTTGGAATCTCCTGCCCTAAAAAATAACCATCAAACAAACCACGAGCATAGCATTTACTAATTGGAACAGTGAAAAATTCAGTTTTTTGAAAATCAGTATACGGATCCTCTAGGGTTAATTTTTCCCAATCAATTAAGCCAGCAAAAGCTTCTTGATGAATCAAGACATTTCGAGGATGCAAATCATGATGACAAATAGCAACAGAACGATTTTCAAGCAAATCAAATTGTGATTCAATGAAGCTTAGCAAATTTAAATACTGCAAATCTTCACCAACAATCGCTTGCAGTCTTCCTTTAAGATTGACATATTTTTTTAGCATCCGTTCTTTCCAATTGTATTGATCCTCTTGATCAACAGGAATTTGATGAATGACACGATAACATGCTCCAACAGATTTACCTAAAGCATATTGCTTAGCCAAAGGAAAATGAGGCAGAGCGACTTCCATATCAGACCCCGTCATATAATCAAGAACCAAATAAGCTTTACCTTGAAAGCTTCCTGCATCATATACTTTAGGAACAAAGCTCGTTTCTTCATTGATTTTACGAAGGTATTTTTCTTGAAATACAATCAAATCAGCTGATTTTTGAGGTGAGATACGCAATAAATAAGTATCATCAATCACCCATTTTTCATCCTTGGAAAATCCAACATTGATTAATTTTGCTTGCTTCATATTTTTTAAAAATGAAATATCTTTAAACGGCATGAGAAAACCTCCTTTAAATTGTTTTAAGCTTTTGTTGATATTTTAAATAAAAAACAGTTGCTAGGAAAAAGTAATTACCAGCAAAAACTGTAAAAATAGAATAAACAGTCAGTTGGAAAAAGAAAGTGGAGCCAATTAATATCAAAAAGGCCAGTAAATTAATACAAGCTGTTACACCGAGAACAAAGCGACTTTCATCTAAAGATTGTAATGTATATTTTTGTACTTCATATAAAATAACAAACAAATTAGCTACCAAAAGAATCCCTAGTAGTTGAATACTCGTAGGAATAATTTGCGCATTTGATTGAAACAGAGGAATAATTTGTTCTGCAAAAAAGATAAAAACACCACCAATTACAGCATAAAATATTGTCGAAAACCCAATCGCTAATTTAGGAATCTGGACAAGCTCATTCATAGATTTTCTCCCAAAGCTTTCACCACACATAATCATCACAGCGTTACAATACATATAAGCGGGCAACAAGGCATAGTGGGTTAATTGACTAGCAACAGCATAAGATGCTAAGGTCAATAAGCCAAGTCTCGCAATCAAGGACTCTAAAGCAATAATAAATAAAGAGCCTTCTAAAATTTCTTGCCCTATCAAGAGGCAAACTTTTTTTGAAAAGAAACCCTATTCTGTTTGGTTTAAACTCTCTAGCTTTTTTTAGAGGCTTTCTTAAGATGAATAAATAAAGGCAACTTGTAAAGAAGAGTGAAATCATGGATGCGATTCCTGCACCATAAAGTCCTAGAGCAGGGATGAAGCTAAAACCATTAATCAAAAGAAAACTGAATCCTACCTGAATAAGTGAGCTTATCATTGTGATTGTAAAAATAGAAGTTGTTTTTTTCTCAATTTTAATCAGATTGGTAAAGGTGAAGTTGAGGATGGTAAATAGTAAATAAAACGCCATGATTCCTAAGTAATTTTCAGCAGTTTCAAGTAATTCTCCCTGGAAACCATATAAAGCCTGTAAAATAGCTTTTCTAAACAATAAAATAATCATGGAAATACACAAACCAATACTAAAATTGAGTGTCATTGAGGATGAGAGTAGATGATAAAAGGATACTCTATTTTTTTCGCCTAAAGCCTTTGCACCAAAAATATTAAAGGAGACAGAAAACACACTAAAAATACCTGCAATGGCATAAAGTAAACCATCAATTGCAGCCAGTGAACCTAATGCCTCTAAGGAAGTTCGACCTGCTAAAATTTTGGCAATTTGACTAATTGCCATGCTACATAATTGTGTGAAAATTAAGGGATAAGTGAACTGATTCATCTCTTTTATTAAATGCTGTTTTTTCATAATAAGAATCCTTTGGAATATGTATTTACGTACTTTTCCACCCTATCATAAGAGAATTTCAGTGTCAATGTCAGAATTTTCAATAAATACTAGTAATTCTACCAGAAGAAAATTATAATGTACAAAAGGCTTATAAGCTAAAAAAGAAGGTAGGGATTCAAATGGAGACAATTGATTTACATTGTGATGCATTATTAAAGCTTCAATTAGGAAAGGGCCAGCTTTCTTTTTCAACTAGTAAAGAACTAGATGTCAACTTAGAACGTTTAAAACAAGGAGGCGTTAAAGTCCAAGCCTTTGCAATTTATATTGCACCAGAAGTTTTAGTAGAAGATAAATTTGACCATGCTTTAGAACAAATTCACTATTATCAAGAAGAAGTATTAGCGAAGCATCCTGAAATGAAGCAAATCAAAAGCTGGGAAGAAATCCATCACTTAGCTCCAGGAGAAATTGGGTCATTTTTAACCCTAGAAGGTGTCGAGCCAATTGGCAATGATTTAACAAAGCTCCATCAATTATTGGATTTAGGCGTACTTTCCGTTGGCTTAACTTGGAATCCTGCCAATTTAGCAGCAGATGGCATTATGGAGCCACGAGGTGCTGGCTTATCCAAATTGGGCTATGACATTGTCACAATTTTAAATGAACGCAAGGTCTTAACTGATGTTTCTCACTTGAGCGAACAAGGCTTTTGGGATGTAATGGAAGCCGCACACTATCCAATTGCCTCCCATTCAAATGCCCGTGCAATTTGCCGTCATGTTCGCAATTTAACCGATGCGCAAATTCTTAAAATGATTGAAAAGGATTGTATGATCCATGTGATTTTTAATCCTCCGTTTACAGTCGATGAAGGAACTGCAACAATTGCAGACTTTGTGAAGCATATTCAGCATATCGTCGATCTTGGAGGCATCAAAAATATTGGCTTTGGCTCCGATTTTGATGGGATTAGTAGCCATATCGAAGGACTAACCCACTCAGGCGAAATCCCTAACTTATTAACCTACTTAGAAAAAAATTATACAACAGAAGCCATCGCGGGCTTTGCAGCTCAAAATTTCATGCAGCATTTACCTAAATAGAACATGTGAAGGAGGTTTTATCAATGGCAGAATATCAATTGATTCAATTTGGTGTCATTCAAGCCTATTTTAAGATTCAAAAAGGACAGAAAACACAAATAAAAATGTTAACAGTTGAAACCGGGCAGCTTGGTGATTACCGATTCATTACCGAAGCAGATGCGCATTACTTTACAACCAGTCTAAAATATCCTTTGGCTGATTTATTAGAAAGGATGGCGCAGCTACAGTCTTATCCTTTTTCCCCAACGGAGCAAAAGCTGACAACAGATTGGCAAGGAGTCTACCATCGTTTAGATGAACAGCTCTGGGTAGAAAGAGAGAAAAAATTTCCAATGGATATTTGGACGGTCAATCAGCAGTTTAGAGGAGTTATTTTGCCTAATTCACAAAAAATATCTTTTCTAATGGAAGTAGGCTATCCACAGCATCCTTTACTAGCAGAATGGGAGAAGAGTGTTCCCAAAATCATCAAAGAGCATCCTTATGGGATTCAATTTCAACAAAGTGAGCTAGTACCAATGCGGGATGGTGTCCATTTATCAACCTGTGTGATGTTGCCAAGTAAAGGAACGCACTTTCCTGTTATCTTTATGCGCACCCCATATGGGAAAGAAGAGGCCATGATTGCGCACTATCCTTATGTTCAGCTTGGCTATGCAGTTGTCTTACAAGATGTACGTGGTCGAAACCTATCAGAAGGAGATCCATATATCCCAAAAATCTATGATCAACCAGATGGCGATGATACCTTAAATTGGATTGCTGCACAAGAATGGTGTAATGGTGAAATAGGGATGATAGGGGCTTCTTATGGTGGCTATGTCCAGTGGGCGGCAGCTGCAAGTGGTAATCCACATCTTAAAGCAATGGTTAGTATTGTAACCGCAGGCAGTCCTTTTGTTGATTTACCAAGAAAAGGCGGAACCTTTACTTCAGGTGGAATTGCCCTTAATTTTGGTTTAGCCTCTAAAAAGTTCGACCGTACAAAACTGATGAGAGATGATTGGGATGAATTGATTAAGATTCGTCCAATTCAAGACATTCCTGTTAAGGGACTGGGCTTCCGTATTCCATTTGTTGAGGAACAATTGCAGCATCCAGCCTATGATACTTTTTGGGGAAAAGCCAATTGGCATGCCAAAAAAGAGCAGATTCAAGCACCAGCGATGGTTGTCTCAGGCTGGTATGATGACAACTATGGTGGGACAACCGAAGCCTTAGATGTTGTAGCAGATTATCCACGAGATAAATGTAAAATTATTTTAGGACCATGGCTACATAATGGCAATACAAACCGTGATATATGTGGCATTTCTATGGGCGATAAAGCAATTAGACACGATTTAGATTTACAATATATCAAATGGCTGAATCACTTTTTAATGGGGGAAGAAAATGGCATTACAGCAGAAAAAAGTGTCGATTATTATACAATAGGTGCAGGGGAATGGAAACAAGCTGAAACTTGGCCACCTACCAATATTCAGTTAGAAACCCTTTACTTTCAATCGAATGGCCAGGCAAACTCAGACATACAAGCAGGGCAATTAGTGACACAACAAAGTGACACAAATGAAGTCGATCATTATTTATATGATCCAGAAAATCCAACACCACATCTAATCGATTTATCTGAAAATGAGCTATCTTGTCCAGATGATTATGCTACGGTAGAATTACGACCAGATGTCTTGACCTACACAACAGCACCATTTGCTACTGCCAAAACAGTGACAGGAAGTGCTACAATTTCCTTTTATGCTAGCTCTACTGCTGTCGATACAGACTGGGTTGTGAGATTATGTGAAGTCACACCAGAAGGAAAATCAATTAAATTAGCAGATGGCTTTTTAGGTGCAACTTTTAGAGAAAGCTTTACAGAACCAAGCCTATTAACACCAAATCAGGTTTACTTATATGAAATTGAAACCGCTAGAATTTCAGCCGAAATACAAGCAGGTCATGCCTTAAGAGTCAGTATCACATCCAGTGCTGCAAACTATATTTTCCCAAATAGCAATACAGCAGAAGGCTTTAATAGTGGCATCAATCTTGTTGCAGAGCAAACGATTTATCATAACCAACAATATCCATCAAAAGTAGTGATCCCAATAGAAAAAGACTGACACCTCTCACTATAAGAGTGATGATTGAAAATGACTCAAATTGATACAAATAATGGTCATTTATTGTATACTTAAAGAAAAGTATGAATCAGAAAGGTTTGATTTCATGTCTATTCTAACAATCAATAGAGAAAACGGTTTATTACACATCCAAGTGAATCCAACAAAACCGATTGCGACAATCCAATATGGTACACAATTAAAGGCATTAGCAACAGATCTTTTGCTAAATCAAGACCAGCTAACAGCAACTTTACCGATCGAAGCACCACGATATTATTTTCGAATCAACTTTCAAGATGGTACTGAAAAAATCGAAGCCGAGCGCCTAGTTGATTTAACAGGTACAAATAATTTTAGAGATCTTGGTGGTTATCAAACCAAGGATGGCAGACAAGTTGTTTATGGTCAGCTTTATCGTTCAGATGCCCTCAACCAATTAACCGCTCAGGATTTAATCTATCTGCAAGAGAACTTAAATATACATGGGATTATCGATTATCGTAGTGAACAAGAACGAGCAAAAGAACCAGATAGACTGTGGGAAAATGTGAATGTACTTTTATTAGATCCCAATGCAGTGATGGCTGAGCTAGCATCTGAAACAGGTCAGCCTAAGCATACCTATCATCTCTCATTTGTAGAAAGATTACAGCAACAAAAAGAGACAGAAATGATTCGTGGCCTAAAAGACAAACTCATTCAGCAATACCGTGATTTTATTTTAAGCGAAACCTCAAGAAAGGTCTATCGTGAAGTGATCAAAGCACACTTAACAGATGAACTGGTTCCTATCGTTCAACATTGTAAAGGTGGAAAAGATCGGACAGGCTTTGGTTCAGCGCTACTCTTACACTTATTAGGTGTGCCAAAGGAAACGGTCATGGCAGATTTTTTACTTTCTGACCAATACAGAGCCAAGCACATTGCTTCACGAATGAAGCAATATCAGGAATACACAGATGATGTTGTTTTGCTAGAAAATTTAAAAGCTCTTACATCAACAGAAGCAAGCTATTTAAATGCCTCCTTTGAACAAATTGAGGCGAGCTATGGCGACTTTTTGACCTTTGTAAAAGAAGGACTTGGCGTGACTCATGAAGAAATCGAACAATTAAAAGCAAAATATTTGATTTAAAACAGCATATCGCTTAACAAGAACAGCTCATAATTCCCTTGTAGAATGGTGGGCTGTTTTTATGCTACAATAAATGAAAGCTTTCCCAACTTAATGGAGGTAAGGAACATGTTTAAAATTGGCGACTTTTCAAAATTAGCCAGCATCAGTGTCCGGATGCTCAGACATTACAATAAAATCGAGCTGTTGATCCCAGAAGTAGTAGATGCAGATTCAGGCTATCGCTATTATTCTGCTCAACAATTACAGACAATCAATCAAATAAAAACATTAAGAGACATGGGCTTTAGCCTAGGTATTATTAAAGAAATTATAGAGACCAATGCAGATGTTGACATACTAAAAAAATATTTTGCCCAAAGAGAAGCCGAGCTAAAAGCAGAATTAACGGCATTAAATCAACAAAATAACATGCTGGAAAGCGCTCTAAAACAGCTCAAAGAAAATACCTTTAAAATGAATTATCATGTACAATTAAAAGAACTTCCTGCAAGAAAAGTGATTAGTGTCAGACAGCAAATTCCTAATTTTGAATCTGAAGGCAAGCTTTGGACGATTTTAGCAGCTGAGGCAACCAAACAACAAGTGAAATTTTCCTCGAATCCTTATACAATGGCGATTTTTCATGACCAAGAATACCAAGAGACTGAGATAGATGTGGAAATCCAAATGGCAATTGAAGGACAATTTAAAGAAGAGGCACAAGTAAAATGTTTTGAGGCACCTGTAGTTAAGGTAGCGAGTGTCATGATGAATGGCAGCTATGAACAGGTAACTGCAATTACCGAGACGGTTGCCCAATGGATAGAAGAAAATGATTATCAATTAGATGGACCAATGTTTAATATTTATCATGTTTCTCCTGGAGAAGAGATAGATTCTGACCAATGGGTAACGGAAGTTTGTTTTCCTGTTAACTGCTTTGAGTGAGATTGAAAATAATAAAGAAAAAATGACCTGACACTCTGATGATAGAGTATGAGGTCATTTTTTTTACTAGAATAACATGAAATATTCAATCAAGCTTTATTCATAACGCAATGCTTCAATTGGATCAAGCTTCGCAGCTTTTCTAGCAGGATAAATCCCAAAGAAAATTCCAACTGCACTTGAAAATAGCAGGACAAGAATAACAGCACCTGGCGTAATACTAGGTACAATATCTAGTGCACTTGCTACACCATTTGCAAGTAGAATACCTAAAACCAATCCAATGATACCACCAATCAATGAAAGAATCACAGACTCCATTAAAAATTGGAAGAGAATCGTATTGGTTGTGGCACCTAAAGCTTTTCTAGTACCAATTTCTCTTGTTCTTTCAGTCACAGAAACTAGCATAATATTCATAACGCCAATCCCACCAACAACTAAAGCAATCGCCGCCACAGCAGCAATAAAATTAATAAACAAGCCTAAAACCGAATCGATTTGATCCAGTGATTGCAAGAAGTTGGTTGCACTATATAAATCATCGCCGACTTTTTCATGTCTGGTTTCGAGTAAGCGCACCATCTGCTTAGAAACACTGTCAATATCATCCTTGGAGCTAACTTTAACCGTAACACTATCAAGATTACCTAATTCAGGATTCAGTGTTTCAAGGGTGGTTAAGGGCGTAGCAATAAAGACAGGCATATTTTCAGCATCAAAGAAGCCAACAGTTGATTCTTGGCTACTAGCAGTTACGCCAATAATTTTTAAGCTAAGGGCTGTTCCCCGATAACTTATATTGATTTTTTCACCAACAACATCTTTACGCCCATTAAATAAAACCGTTGCGCCATCCTCTGAAATCACAGCAACATTTTTCGCATCATCATATTCATTTTGATTAAAGTAGCGTCCATAAACAAGATTATTTTTCATCGTTTGATTCGTAAACTGCAAGTCAGTTGTGCCACCATAGGCAATAACCGATTTATCAGAAAAATCAGATGTGATTGTGCCAGCTAGTCGTGCATCAGGGGAAATATAATCAAGCTTTTGAATACTGTCTTTCATCGTTTGAAGATCAGCTTTTGTGATGTAATCCGCTTTGATAGCCTTGTCACTAACCGATAAGGAAATTGTTGAAGCACCTAAATCATTAAATGTACCTGTAATTTGGCTTGTTGCACCATTTCCCACTGCTAAAATCGCAATCACAGCTGTAATCCCAATAATAATTCCTAACATGGTTAGAAAGGAACGCATTTTATTCGCAAAAATACTATCTAACGCCATTTTAAAGTTTGCTTTCATTATTGCTTTCCTCCCGTCTATAAGATTATCGGATTTTCTACTAATTGATCATCCATTAAACGTCCATCTTTAAACGAAACAATCCGTTTGGTATATTGAGCAACATCCGGTTCATGGGTGACCATCACAACCGTCGTCCCATCAGCATTTAAATCCTGGAAAATTTTCATAATTTCAAGTGTTGTTTTTGAATCTAAGTTTCCAGTAGGTTCATCAGCCATTAAAACAGCTGGCTGATTCACAATCGCTCTAGCAATCGCCACACGCTGCTTTTGCCCACCAGAAATTTCGTTTGGTTTATGCTTCACACGATTTGCTAAGCCAACCTTTTCAAGAGCAATCATGGCACGTTCATGACGTTCCTTAGCAGAAACCTTAGCATAAACCATCGGCAACTCAACATTTTCTAAAATACTCATTCGAGGCATTAAATTAAAGGATTGAAAAACAAAGCCAATTTCCTTATTTCTAACATGAGCACTTTCATTATCTGTTAAACTAGAAACATTTTGTCCATTTAAAATATAGCTTCCTTCATCAAAGCGATCCAGCAAACCTAAAATATTCATCATGGTCGATTTCCCCGAACCACTTGGTCCCATAATGGAAGTGAATTCCCCTTTTTTAATTTGTAAAGAGACATCGTTTAAAGCAATGAGCTCTTCGCCACCAGTATGATAGATTTTTTTCACATTTTTTAAGTCAATCATCTGCTTCACCGGTCCTTTACTTTTCTTTGATTAATGCGCCATCTGATAGTTTTTCATCAGGAGAAAGAACAACCTTTTGTCCCTTTTCTAACCCAGTTTTCACTTCAATTTTAGTATCTGATTGTAGACCAGTTTCAATGGTTACTTTCTTAGCAACAGCCTTTTTATCTTTATTTTCAGAAGCGATATAAACATAAGGCTGGTTGTCTTTGTCGTAAAGAATGGCTTCAACTGGAATTGCCAACACATTTTCAACAGTATTTGTGGTTACCGTGGCATCTATCGTGAAGCCTGCAATTAAATCAGTTGGCGCTTGATCAAAAGAAATCACAGCGGGTAAGGCCGTTACACTACCAGTAGCACTTTGTGAAGTTACAGCAACTGGATTGACTTCAGTCACATGACCTGCATATTTTTCACCTGCATTCGTTAAGACTACCACTTGATCTTTTTTGATTTTACTTGCTTCAGATTTCGAGAGATTTACCTCAACTTTAAGTGTTTCCAAATTAGCAAAGCTAACAGCAGGTTTACCAGATTGTGCACCTGTATCTACCTCATCATTTTTGACATTTAAGGCAATAATTTTTCCATTAAAAGGTGCTTTTATTTCTGTACCGTCCTTGTAAGTCAGCACAACATCATCTTGATTGACAGCATCTCCAACACTGAATTTTACTTCATTGACGATACCTTGACCGTAAACATCTTTGGTTTCATTTGGAACAAGTGTCCCAGTTAAGGAAAGCACCTCAGAAATATTTTCTTCAGTTACAGTTCCAGTTTTAACAGTATCAATTGTTTCTGGTTTTTGATTGCCAAACACATTAAAGCCAATAAAGGCAACAATTGCTAGTGCTACAACAATTCCTAGTATTTTTTTGATGTTCATTTTACTCATCCTTTCAAATTCGTTTTCTACCTAATAAATCATATCAAAAAATAGAGAAAATGTAATGAATCATTCACTTCTTTCATTGATTAGTAACAGTCTATTCGTTTTAAGCTGAGAAGTCCAACCTAATGAAGAAAAGATGCACTAAAAAGAAAAAAAAGTAGCTGGATTCTGCATAAACCGTGTATAATACAAATGAGGAGTGAGTGCTAAAATGAAAAATAAAGTGTTTGCAATAGGAGACATTCATGGCCAGATTCAACTTTTTGAAGAGATGCTTACATATTGGAATGAGGCTGAGGAGCAACTTGTTTTAATGGGAGATTTAGGGGACCGTGGAGAAAACCCTAAAGCTTGCTTCGAGCTAGGAATGAAATTAGTGAAAGAAAAGCAAGCAATTTACTTAAAAGGAAATCATGAAGATTTGCTCTTAAACTTTATGGCAACCCCAGAAGAACGCTATGAAAACTATGTAAGAAATGGTGGGGTTGCAACGATTGAAAGTTTGCTAGGGGAAACGATTGGTTCAGAAGAAAGTGCCACACAAGTCAGAGATCGATTGCAAGAGAAGTGTGCATCCTTATTCACCTTTTTTGAAACACTACCCTTATATCAAGAATGGGGCGATTTTATTTTTGTTCATGCTGGCGTTGATTTAACACTTGCTGATTGGAAAGAAACACCTACTAGAGAGCTGATGTGGATTCGTGAGCCATTCCATCAAGGAAAGAATCAAACAGGCAAGACGATCGTTTTTGGGCATACCGTAACAAATACCTTACATCAAGCAACGAAAGATTTTAGTATTTGGCAAAGTGATGGAAAAATTGGGATAGATGGCGGTGCCGTTTATGGAGGCGTCTTACATGGCGTGACTTTTGCAAAAGACCATCTTGAAAAAATTGTCACACTAGAAAATAAAGGCTTTGCTTGGCAGGGAGAACAATAAAAATAGCACATAAAGTAAAGGGAAATCTTTACTTTATGTGCTATTTTTTATTCTATGCTTTACTCAAACGATACCCTGCATGGAAAACAGGTCCAACATATTCATTAAATTGATATCCAGCTTTAATCGCTTCCGTCACAAAATCTTTCGCTTTTAACACAGCCTCCTTAACAGAAAGCCCATTTGCTAAACCACCAGTGATCGCAGCTGCAAACGTACAACCAGCACCATGATGATAAGCTGGATTAATTTTGTCAGTTTCTAAAATCAGATAGTCATTGCCATCGAACAATAAATCAATCGCTTTGCTACCATCTAACGCTTTACCACCTTTAATCACCACATTTTGCGCACCAAGCGCATGGATTTTTTTAGCAGCAACTTTCATCTCTTCAATGGTTGATAGCTTACCCAAACCAGATAAAACACCTGCTTCAAATAAATTAGGTGTTGTCACAGTTGCTAAAGGAATCAATAAATCTCTTAAAGCATCTGCACTTTCAGGATTTAAGACTTCATCTTCCCCTTTACACACCATCACAGGATCAATCACCACATTTTGTTGCTGATTTTCTTGAATCATTTTTTCAACAACCTGAATAATCTCAACACTACCGAGCATGCCAGTTTTCATTGCATCCATTGGACCACCAGCTAAAATTGTTTTTAATTGCTCAGCAACTAAGCTAGCTGCTACTGGATGGACATGATGATGCCAGCCATTATCGGGATCCATTGTCACAATCGTTGTTAAGGCACTAAAGCCAAATGTATTGTATTCTTCAAACGTTTTAAGGTCAGCTTGTAAACCAGCGCCACCACTGGAATCACTACCTGCAACTGTTAATGTTTTTAATACTTTATTCAAAAAAATTCCCCCTTTAAATAGCTTCATGATTTGCTTTATTCTCACTTGTTTTATTTATCAACAACAACATTTTAAAGCTTTTCATTAATGACACGGAAAATGGCTTCTGCAACCCCATTATCATTATTATCAGAAGTAACATATCTTGCTTTTTTTTTCACTTCTTCCTCAGCATTTCCCATGGCAAAACTAACATCTGCTGCCAGTAACATCGAAACATCATTAAAATTATCCCCGATTGCCATTACTTCAGACATTGGGATATCAAGCTTATGTGCCACTTTTGTTAACGCAATGCCTTTTTGTGCTTTGACATGATTGATTTCAATATTGGTTTGAGAAGAAGCTGTAATCGCTAAATGTTCCATGTCTGCTAATTCAGCTTTGGCACCAGTTAATTTATCCGGTGTTGTACTAAATGCCAACAATTTCAAGACCTCAATTGCAGGATCATCCACGATTGCGTTATAATCATCTATATAGTTAATATTAATAATTTCTGGACGAGCAGCAGCTAAGGCTACACCCATTTTGTACGAAACATCCGAATTTAAACGCGTAATCAAAGCCGCAACAGATTCAATTCGTTTCGCTTGATCATTTGAATAAATCCCTTTTGAAGTGACCAATTCAGCATAAAGATTGTGCTTTTTGAAAATGGCAAGAATCTCATGCACCGTTTTCTTTTCAAGCCCAATTGTCTCGATAATTTTCCCTTCACCATCAATTGTTTGTGCCCCATTTAACGTAATTAAAGGACAATTAATCCCTGCTTCCTGCAGCAGTGGCCAAGCTTCTGAGTAGCCTCTACCTGTCGCAATCATAAACTTAATCCCGTGTCTTTCCGCTTCTTTGATGGCTGCGGCGTTGATGTCTGAAATCACCATTTTTTCATTTAATAAAGTCCCATCCATATCTGATGCAATTAATCGAACCATTTGACGTCCTCCTAAAAGTTATTCAACTATAGTCTACCATTAAATGCCAAAAATGAAACAGCTGACAACTTGTTTTTTGAAACAAACTGACCTAGAAAGAAGGAAACCTCATGAAAAAAATCATCCAAAATAGCTGGCAAGACATTTTACAACCTTATTTTGAAACAGATGCCTATCAGCATTTAAGAACCTTTTTAAAACAAGAATATCAAACCCAAACGATTTATCCTGATATGTACCATATCTATGAAGCTTTACAACAAACACCTTATGAAAAGGTCAAAGTGGTTATTATTGGTCAGGATCCTTACCATGGACCTCAGCAAGCCCATGGGATGAGTTTTTCTGTTCAACCACAAGTTGCGATTCCACCTTCCTTACAAAATATTTATCAAGAATTAGAAAGTGATCTTGGAATTCCACCAGCATCTCATGGTCATCTAACTGCCTGGGCAACACAAGGGGTACTCTTATTAAATAATGTGCTCACTGTTAGACGCAATCAAGCACATTCTCATAAAGGCAAAGGGTGGGAAAACTTTACCCAGTATGTCATTGAACGCTTAAATGAGCGAACTGAGCCAATTGTCTTTATTCTTTGGGGAAAAGCTGCAAAGGAGAAAGCCACTTTCTTGGATACAGGGAAACATTTTATCATTTGCTCCTCACATCCTAGCCCCTATTCTGCTGACTATGGATTTTTTGGCTCTAAACCTTTTTCAAGAACAAATACATATTTACAACAAGCAGGAATGGAACCAATTGATTGGCGTATTCCACCACAAAAGTAATACAGCAGGCTATCTTTGCTAAATCTGTATTATAAACAAAAGTTATCGTAAGTATAAGTTAGGGTTATTATCATAAAAAATAAAGAAACAGATGAAAATAACTGTTATTTTATCGTAGAAAATAGTATGATAAAGAGGATGAATTTTAAAAAACAATTAACGGAGGTTAACATTGTGGAATTATTTGATAGCTTAAAAGCAAAAATTACAGGGAAAGATACACGTATTGTTTTTCCAGAAGGTAACGAACCAAGAATTATTGGTGCCGCAGTAAGATTAGCAGCAGAAGGCTTATTAGTACCCGTTTTATTAGGGAATGAAGCAGAAATTAAAGAAGTAGCAGCACAACGTGGTTTCTCTGTGGATAATCTTGAAGTGATTAACCCAGAAACTTATTCAGAGTTTGATGCAATGGTGACAGCTTTTGTAGCGCGTCGTAAAGGAAAAGCAACAGAAGAGCAAGCGCGCACTATTTTAAAAGATGTGAACTACTTTGGCACAATGTTAACTTATATGGGCTTAACAGATGGCATGGTCAGTGGTGCTGTTCACTCAACAGGTGATACAGTTCGTCCTGCTTTACAAATTATCAAAACAAAACCAGGTGTGAGCCGTACAAGTGGTGCTTTCATTATGCTACGTGGTCGTGACAATGAAAAATATTTATTCTCAGACTGTGCGATTAATGTCAATCCAAATGCCCAAGAATTAGCTGAAATTGCTGTAGAAAGTGCAAAAACAGCTGAATTATTTGATATTGAGCCTAAAGTTGCAATGTTAAGCTTTTCAACCAAAGGTTCTGCTAAAGCAGAAGAAGCAACAAAAGTAGAAGAAGCAACGAAAATTGCCCAAGAATTAGCGCCTGAATATGAAATTGATGGTGAATTACAATTTGACGCTGCCTATGTCGCTTCAGTTGGCCAACAAAAAGCACCAGACTCAAAAGTAGCTGGCCAAGCAACTGTTTTTGTTTTCCCAGAATTACAATCAGGAAACATTGGCTATAAAATTGCCCAACGCTTTGGTAACTTTGAAGCAATTGGTCCGATTTTACAAGGCTTAAATAAACCTATTTCAGATTTATCTCGTGGTAGTAATGAAGAAGACGTTTATAAATTAGCGATTATTACATCTGCACAAGCATTGATGAATTAGTCTTAAAAATGAAAAAAGAGTAGGGGAATAGTCAGTTTGGAAACTGCTCAATTCTCCCACTCTTTTTTTATTTTATGCGCACAAAAACAGCTCTTCTTGTTGTGATTAAAAGGACGAAACAAAAAAATATCTTGGCGAGCTTCAGTTCATTGTTCTGAATTTCACCAAGATGTTTTTTTAAAACTCTTTTCGTTTGATGACTTGAGCATTGATAACAATCGAACAAGCAATCAGTCCTAAACTAATCAGTATATAAGGAATCAAGGCTTTACCAGTTAGGCCATTTAAAGCCATATTTTGTGCTAAACTGAAGAAGTCAAAGTATTTTAGTTCAGACCATTTTGTAATTAATGCAATAATTTGAATCAGCATTGGATAAATTGCAATAAAGATAGTGGCTAAGATACTGCTGTTAAAGCTAATTAATAGAATCGTTGCCAAACTTAAGATGACACTAATACAGAACGAGATAGATAATGTCGCAAATACAATATCTTGCAGTAACGTACCCACTTGAAGATTATCCATTCCATATTTGATGAAAGAGAACACAAAGGTTGAACCAAGATAAAGCATTGTACCAAGTATCACAGTTAACAGTTGCGAGAAATATTTAGATAATACAAATGTGATACGACTCACACCTGCAGTTAA
>NZ_FOHA01000010.1 GCF_900111355.1 Isobaculum melis | reverse complement strand
TTGATAGACATGCCAATTTAAAATATAAATATGGCAATAGAAAATTTTGGTGTAAAGGATTCTATGTGGATACAGTAGGCAGAAATAAAAAAGCGATAGCAGAGTATATAAGAAACCAGATACAAGAAGACGTAGTAGCAGAACAGTTAAGTTTGATGGAGTATGTAGATCCCTTTACTGGGAAAGAAACGAAGAGATGATAAAATAAAACAAATCCTTGAGGATTTGCGCGTGAATGTAGTACAGTTGGCGGACTTATTCGTAAGCCTTTAGGCTAAGGTCAGTAACATTGGCTTTCAGCCAAAGAGCAAACCACCCGTTCACACGGGTGGTTTTGATTATGATAATTGAATGATAGAAATCGTATGATGGAATACAAATATTTCTAATGCGCTATTAGGTTAACTTTTCTTGCAAAAGTTCAATCTGATTGGTTTTAGCTAATTTGTTTCCTTTTGGTGTTGAAGTATTGTGTGGTTTGTTAAATATTGCTATGATTATACCTGTTAAAAAAAATATTTTTACATAAGGAGATATTATTATGAAATACATTATCAAGCAAAAAATTGTTGCACTAAAACCAACTTATGAAATTTTAGATGGTGCAAATAGAAGTTTGTATAAAGTAAAAGGAAGCTTTTTAGGACGTGAGCACTTTGAAATTACTGATTTAACAGGACAAACTTTGGCAAAATGTTCAACAGATGTGAATATTTTAAGTATGATTGGTTCATTTTTAAGATACAACTTCAAAAAATACCATATTACAACAAATGGTGAGAAAAAAGTGATTTCAATGGCACGTTCGATGAATATTTTTAGCTACAAGTTTAATATTGATTCTTCAATTGGAGCCCTTGAGTTTGGTTATTCGCAAACAGGAAGTCAGCAATTTACTTTAAATGGTCAAACACTTTGTGATATTGATAAAAGAAAGTTAACAATGGGTGGCGATGAATACCATGTTGAAGTTGAGGAGAATCAAGATCAACTAGCCTTCTTATTAACAGCAATTGCTCTAGATCGCATTTATTACACAAAAAAATAATTATTTAAAAAATAGCAAGCAATCATTACTTTTAATAGGAACCTGAATTTTGGTGACCATTTATGTGTTCGAGATGAAACTTTTGAGTTTTGTCTTGAGCATTTTTTTGTAGATTGATTTCATCTTTTCTTATCTTAACTATTGACTATTTCCTCAGAAATCGGTACTCTAGACAAGTATGAAAGGAAATTTACTTGACAGTTTTCTTTTAAGAGAAAGTAGGGACAAAATGGAATTAGCAAAAACGAATCGAATGAATGCTCTTTTTGAGTTCTATGAAGCCTTATTGACTGAGAAACAACAAAATTATATGCAACTTTATTATGGGGATGACTATTCTTTAGGCGAGATTGCTGAAGAGTTTGAAGTGAGTCGTCAAGCAGTTTATGACAATATTAAACGTACCGCACACATTTTAGAATCTTATGAAGCAAAATTGCATTTATTAGAGCATTTCCAACAGCAAAATGATGCAATAGAAAAAATAATGGACTATGTTACAGCTCATTATCAAGAAGATAGCCAGTTGTTGTCTCTTGTCAAAGTATTACAAGAAGAATTAGCAGAAGAAGATGAATAGATAAAGAAAAGGTGAGAAAAAATGGCATTTGAAGGATTATCAGAACGTCTCCAAAACGCAATGGCGAAGTTGCGTAAAAAAGGGAAAATTAGTGAAGCTGATGTAAAAGAAATGATGCGTGAGGTGAGATTAGCCTTACTAGAAGCCGATGTCAACTTTAAAGTTGTCAAAGACTTTGTTAAAACAGTGAGTGATCGTGCTGTTGGTGCAGAAGTTTTAGAAAGCTTATCTCCGGCACAACAAGTGATTAAAATTGTTAATGAAGAATTAACCGCATTAATGGGTGGGGAGCAATCACAAATTGCGGTTGCACCAAAATCTCCAACTGTGATTATGATGGTTGGTTTGCAAGGTGCAGGTAAAACAACCACTGCTGGTAAACTAGCTTTATTATTAAAGAAAAAACAAAATCGTAAACCGTTATTGGTGGCTGCTGATATTTATCGTCCAGCTGCGATTCAACAATTAGAAACCTTAGGAAAACAATTAGACATTCCTGTTTTTTCTTTAGGAGACCAAGTGAGTCCAGTTGAAATTGCGAAGCAAGCGATTCAAAAAGCAAAAGATGAGCATTTAGATTATGTATTAATTGATACAGCAGGTCGTTTGCATATTGATGAAACCTTAATGACTGAGTTACGAGATGTAAAAGAAGTTTCTAATCCATCAGAAATTTTCTTAGTTGTTGATGCCATGACCGGGCAAGATGCAGTGACGGTTGCAGATAGCTTTAATGAGCAGTTAGATGTTACGGGTGTCATTTTAACTAAATTAGATGGGGACACTCGCGGTGGTGCTGCACTATCTATTAGAGCGGTTACAGGTAAACCCATTAAGTTTACTGGTCAAGGAGAAAAATTAGAAGATTTAGAACCATTCTATCCAGATCGTATGGCTAGCCGTATCCTTGGCATGGGAGATATGCTGACATTAATCGAAAAAGCACAACAAGATTTTGATGAGAAAAAAGCAGCTGAAATGACGCAAAAACTCAAAGAAAATAGCTTTGACTTTAATGATTTTATTGAGCAAATGGATCAGCTACAAAATATGGGCCCTTTGGAAGATATTTTAAAAATGATTCCTGGAATGAGCAATGCACCAGGCTTAGATCAGATGAAAATTGATCCAAAAGATATGGGGCGCATGAAAGCTATTGTTTTATCAATGACGCCACAAGAACGTGAAAATCCTGATATGCTTTCACAAAGTCGTAGAAGAAGAATTGCGCGTGGTTCAGCAAGACCCATTGCAGAAGTGAATCGTATGATCAAACAATTCAATGAGTCTAAAAAAATGATGAGTAAAATGAATAAAGGGAACTTTGAAGGCATGGATGGCTTATTTGGAAATGGTATTGGTGGGAAGATTGGTAAAATGGCCATGAACTCAATGATTCGTAAAAATAAGAAAAAAATGCGTAAAAAGAACAAAAAACGTTAAATTTATCAAAAAAAATCACCTGTAAAGAAAAAACACTTTACAAGGGGGAGAAATACTGGTAATATACGTAGATGTGAGATAGATTAGGAACAAATTCGTTTCTATCATATTTAAATGGAGGTGTAGTAAAAGATGTCAGTAAAAATTCGCTTAAAACGTATGGGTTCTAAAAAGAAACCTTTTTACCGTATTGTCGTAGCTGATTCACGTTCTCCACGTGATGGTCGTTACATCAAAGTTGTTGGAACATATAATCCGTTATTAAATCCAGCAGAGGTAAAATTAGACGAAGATTCAGTGCTTGAATGGTTAGGAAATGGTGCTCAACCTTCTGATACAGTTCGTAACATCCTTTCAAACGAAGGCGTTATGAAAAAATTCCACGAATCAAAAAATGCTAAATAAAAAAAGGATGTTATCTAATGGCTGAAATCAAAGAATTAATTCTTACCATTGTTCGTCCTCTTGTCAATCATCCGGAAAGTTTGAAGATTGAAATTGAGGAATCAAATGATTACCTTGAGTATCAATTAACAGTCCATACAGATGATATTGGGCGTGTAATTGGGAAACAAGGCCGTGTTGCAAAAGCCATTCGTACAATCGTTTATAGTGTTCGTGTTAACGGACCTAAGAAAGTACGTTTGAATATTGTAGAGTAACAATCCATAAATTGATAGTATCAGTGCCTACTTTACTGTAAGTGCTGATACTATTTTTTTGTTTATTATGATACAATCATAGACAGGAAAACTAATGGAAAATGAGGGTTGATTGTGAGCGAATTATATAATGTAGGTAAAATTGTCAATACACAAGGGTTAAAAGGAGAGGTACGTGTCATTTCTCGGACAGACTTTCCTGATGAACGCTATAAAAAAGGGGCGAGTTTGTTATTAATTCAAGAAGGTAAAGCACCCATTGAGTTAATTGTTGCTAGCCATCGTAAACACAAAAATTTTGATATTCTTTCTTTTGAAGGAATGTCTTCAATCAATGATGTAGAGAAATTTAGAGAGGGTATTTTAAAAATAACTGCAGATCAATTACAAGATTTGCCAGAAAATGAATTTTATTTACATGAGATTGTTGGTTTGTCTGTTCAATCTGAGGATGGGGAGTTACTTGGGAAGATTAAAGAGGTCTTGTCTCCTGGTGCAAATGATGTTTGGGTGATTCAACGTCCTAAGCAAAAGGATTTATTGATTCCTTATATTGAGCCAGTTGTGAAAAAAGTCGATCTTGAGCATCAAATGGTGACGATTCATTTATTGGAAGGATTGATTGACTAATGAGAATGGATGTTTTAACCTTATTTCCTAGAATGTTTGAGGGTCCATTAACTGAGTCGATTTTAGGCAAAGCGGTTGAAAAAGAGCTGCTACAAATTAATGTGCATAATTTTCGCGATTTTTCTGATAATAAGCATCAAAATGTGGATGATTATCCTTATGGCGGAGGAGCAGGAATGCTGTTAATGGCACAGCCCATTTTTGATGGGATTGCTGAGATTAATGCAGCGACCCCTGAAACCAAGAAGCGGGTGATTTTGCTTGATCCTGCTGGGAAGCCATTTAATCAAAGTGTTGCTGAGGAATTGTCACAGGAAGAGCATTTAGTATTTATTTGTGGCCATTATGAAGGCTATGATGAACGCATTCGTAGTTTAGTGACTGATGAAATTTCTTTAGGGGATTATGTGTTAACAGGCGGCGAATTAGGTGCCATGGTGATGATTGATGCAACTGTTCGTTTGTTACCAGATGTTTTAGGAAATCAATTATCTGCCCAAACCGATTCTCATTCGACTGGTTTATTGGAGCATCCTCAATACACACGTCCTGCCGATTTTAGGGGCATGAAGGTTCCTGAGGTACTAACGAATGGAAATCATAAACTAATCGATGAGTGGCAGCAAAAAGAGTCTTTAAGAAGGACCTTAGAGCGTAGACCAGATATGCTGGAGAAAATTGAGTTAACAGAGCAACAACAGAAATGGTTGGATGAAATGAAATAATGTGATATTGAAGCTGTCGGAATAAATGTCTTCCACAGCTTTTTTATTGTTTCAGAGCAAGAATATTGATATGATAAATATAAGATACATAGATTTTATGATTGAAGAAAGGATGAATTTATATGGCTTATGATAAGGCTAAATGGCATTTTGATGCTGAAGATTTCCCAAAAGAAATTGACATTGAACAAGGCGGTGTGCATATTGCCTTCTTTTACCGTTGGATGCTAGAACAGGGATTTGCTGGTGAAGATTTACTGGAAGACATGTTGGAAGAAGTCGAATTAGTTAAAAACGGAAAATATAGTGCGCTTGATTTATTATTTGAATTTAATGATGGTGTGTTACTTGAAGAAGATTTTAATACTGCTGGTATGAATTTTGCAAATCAATATTATGAGGCTGAAACGCCTTTTGCTGAAAAGTATGCTTTTTATTTAAAAGATTATGGAGAATTAGATCTAAACTATCTGGAAGGTATTGAAGCGTCGGCTTATGGCGTTATTTATTCCGATGAAAATTATCAAAAAGTAAAAAAGGTGCTTGATTTGCGTTATCAAGAATTTTTAGATTTTGAAATGGAAAAATAAGTACAATAGGATGAATAAAAGGGATAAAGTTTAGTAAAAATAGTCGGAGTTGCTTCATTAGCGAAAGTTGCTTACAATGAATAGGAAAGCAATGTATTTGAGGTGAATAAAATGCTACAAAATAACCAAAGAGGTGGACAATCACTCGCTCAGCAAGTAGCTAATAAAATCGAGTTGATGATTCAAAATCAAATTTTTAAAATTGGTGAACAATTACCAAATGAGTTTGATTTAGCAGCAGAGCTGAATGTTGGTCGTGGCACGATTCGTGAAGCGATTAAATTATTAGCAGCGCGTAATATTGTAAGGATTCAAAGAGGTAAAGGCACTTTTGTTTCTGAAACACCAGGCTTAACAGAGGATCCATTAGGGCTCAATTTTATTGAGGATAAACAGAGATTAAGTCATGATTTAATGGCAGTTCGTATGATGATTGAACCTGAAATTTGTCAATTAGCTGCGCGTCATGCAACCGAGGAAGAGGTTCAAGAAATGGTGTCTATTTGTCATGAAATTGAAGAGCTGATTTATCAAAATAAAAACCATGAAAGTAAGGATATTGAATTACATTCTTTAATTGCTAAAGCGAGTAAGAATGTTGTGGTTCCAAGTTTGATTCCAATTATTCAAACAGCGATTTCTTTATTTATTAATTTAACCAATCGTCGCTTAAAAGAGGAAACAATTGAAACACATCGTGAAATTGTAGAAGCGATCAAAAATAAAGATGAGAAGCTAGCTAAAGAAGCCATGGAAAGACATCTAGGCTTTAATAAAAAAGAATTAAAATTATAACAATTAGCTATTCATAAACTACTAAAAATAGAATCTAAAAGGCTATCCTTTTAGGTTCTATTTTTATTTGCTTATAAAATTCCTATTCTCTTTTATAAAATGATTGACATCACTAATGGAAAGCGTTATCATTTGTTTAGACATACGACGTATGACGTCTTAAAAAGAAGAGGGAGTGGTTAGATGCATATTGGTATTATTGGATTAGGAAAAATGGGGATGAATTTAGCAGAAAACTGTTTAGATGCGGGAATTGATATTACAGGTTATGATCCGTATTTAACTGAATCACTAAAGGAGAAACATTCAAGGGTTTCTTATGTAGAGACTTTTCAAGAAATGTTAGCTAATTTACCAAAGCCAAGAATTATCTGGTCTATGGTGCCAAGTGGTGAAGCAACAGAAGCTGTTTTTCAAGAGCTGTTCACCTTGCTTGAGGCAGATGATTTATTTATTGATGGAGGCAATTCAAAGTATAAAGATTCAATTGTACGAGGGACTCAAATGGCTGAAAAAGGCATTCATTTTTTTGATGTGGGAACTTCTGGGGGAACAGACGGCGCAAGAACTGGTGCTTGTTTTATGATTGGCGGAAATGAAGTGGTCTTTCAAAGGATTGAACCTATTTTTGAGAAAATCGCTGTCAAGGACGGCTATCTTTATGCAGGAGATTTAGGCAGTGGACATTATTTAAAAATGGTTCACAATGGGATTGAATATGGCATGATGCAGGCCATTGCTGAAGGCTTTGATGTATTAGAGCATGGACCTTTTGATTTTAATTATGAAAAAGTAGCAAAAGTTTGGAACAATGGTTCTGTGATTCGTTCATGGCTAATGGAGCTGACTGAATCAGCTTTTGCAAAGGATGAGAAGTTGGAAGGGATTCAAGGTGTCATGCAATCTTCGGGTGAGGGGAAATGGACCGTTGAAGAAGCCTTAGATTTACAAATTCCAACGCCGATTATTACCATGTCATTAATGATGCGTTATCGCTCACTGTACCCTGATACTTTTAGTGGCAAAGTCGTTGCAGCTTTACGAAATGAATTTGGCGGACATGAGGTAACGAAAAAATAGAGGTGAAAAAATAATGGAAAAATATGTCATTGGTGTAGATATCGGAACAACCAGTACAAAAGCAGTTCTTTATGATCCAAAGGGTCAGGTAAAAGGCTATGCAAATCAAGAGTATCCTCTTTATCAAGAGATACCCGATATGGCAGAGCAAGATCCAGATGAAATATTTGAAGCAGTGATTGATGTATTGACCCAAGTCATCCGAAAAAGTGGCGCAGATGCTAAAAAAATTGCAGGCATTTCTTTTTCAAGTGCCATGCATAGCTTAATTTTATTAGATCAAGACAATCACTTATTAACTAGATGCATTACTTGGGCCGATAATCGTGCGTATCATCAAGCAGAGCGTCTTAAAGAAAGTGAGCAAGGACTTGCCATTTATCATCGAACAGGGACACCAATTCATCCTATGTCACCATTAAATAAAATGCTTTGGTTAAAAGAGGAAAAACCTGAACTCTATCAGAAAACAGCACATTTTATTGGGATTAAAGAATATATTTTTTATAAGTTATTTCATCAATTTAAAGTCGATATTTCAATTGCATCGGCAACAGGCTTATTTAATATTCATCAATTAGATTGGGATCAAGAAGTCTTAGATTTATTAGAGATTACAAAGGAACAACTCTCTGAATTGGTACCAACTAGTGAACAAGTAATTGGTTTAAATGAATCTTATGCAGAAGTAATGGATTTACCTATTGATGTCCCTTTTATCGTTGGGGCAAGTGATGGTTGCTTGTCTAATCTTGGGGTAAATGCGATTGATGGAGAGACGCTAGCGATTACAATTGGCACAAGTGGTGCTGTCAGAATGGTAGCTGATAAGCCAGTGACAGATGCTAAAGGAAGAACATTTTGTTACGCTTTAGCTGAAAACAAATGGGTCATTGGTGGTCCAGTAAATAATGGAGGAATTGTTTTCCGCTGGGTGAGAGATCAGCTTTTTGCCCCAGAGAAAATAACTGCTGAGCAAATGAAGGTTGATAGCTATGAGATTCTGACACAAATTGCAGAGAAAATACCAGCAGGATCAGAAGGCTTAATTTTTCATCCATTTTTAGGTGGAGAAAGAGCACCTCTTTGGGATGCAAATGCGAAAGGCTCCTATATTGGTTTAACCACAAGACATACTAGAGCGCATATGGTTCGCGCATCCTTGGAAGGGATTGTCTTTAATCTCTACTCAGTGTTATTGATTTTAGAAGAATTAGTAGATAGACCAAAAAGAATTCATGCAACAGGTGGATTTGCTCGTTCAGCATTATGGCGTCAATTATTGGCTGATATTTTTGAACAAGAAGTTTCTATTCCCGAAAGCTATGAAAGCTCTTGTTTAGGAGCTGCTGTTATTGGTATGGAAAGCTTAGGCTTCATTCAGAGCATTGATGAAGTGTCAAAAATGATCGGTGTGACGAACCAGCATATTCCAAATGAAGCACATTTTCCAGTTTATCGTGAATTATTACCGATTTTTATTCGAACTACAAGATTATTACAACAAGAATTTCAAGCGATTTCAGATTTTCAAAGGAAATATGTTCAGTAAAATAAAGCATTAGGGGGTAAGATAGGATGGAATTACTCATTGTTGGTCTTGGCATTTTAGTCTTATTATTCTTGATTATGAAAGTAAAGCTCAATACATTTGTTTCTTTGGTGATTGTTTCAATAGTGGTTGCAATTGGACTAGGGATGCCATTAACTCAAATTATTACAACCATTGAAAATGGGATTGGTGGTCAATTAGGACATTTAGCCTTAGTTTTTGGCTTTGGTGCTATTTTAGGGAAGTTGGTAGCAGATGCTGGAGGAGCTTATCGAATTTCAACAACGCTGATTCGCAAATTTGGACGTAAAAAGATTCAAATTGCGGTACTAGTTGCGTCATTTATTATTGGGATTGCTTTATTTTTTGAAGTTGGCTTAGTGTTATTAATTCCAATTATCTTTAGTATTGCAAGTGAATTAGGCATTTCTATTTTATATTTAGGGATTCCAATGGCAGCTGCACTATCTGTTACACATGGCTTTTTACCACCACATCCTGCGCCAACAGCAATTTCTGGTATTTATGATGCAAATATTGGGATGGTGTTATTATATGGTTTTATCATTGCTGTTCCAACCAGCATTATTGCGGGGCCTTTATATACGAAATTTGCTCAAAAAATTGTCCCAGATGCATTTAAGCGTAAAGGAAATATCCAAGCTTTAGGGGAACAAAAAGACTTTGTTTTAGAGGAAACACCAAGTTTTGGAATCAGTACGTTGACTTCACTATTTCCAGTTATTTTAATGGCCATTTCAACTTGCTATGAGTTACTTAGTGGTGGAAAAATAACAGAGCAATCCTCGCTATTTGATCAATCCGTGGCTTTTATTGGGACACCAGGAATGGCGATGTTATTATCATTATTATTTGCCATCTATACAATGGGGATACGTCGTCATCAAACCATGTCACAAGTTATGAAATCTGCTGAGGAATCGATTAAACAGATTGCAATGATGCTGTTAATTATTGGTGGAGGCGGTGCCTTTAAGCAAGTACTGATTGATGGTGGGGTAGGTGATTATGTGGCAAACCTCTTTATTCATTCAAATTTATCTCCTTTGATTTTAGGATGGCTCATTGCAGCAGTGCTTCGTGTTTGTTTAGGGTCAGCAACAGTTGCAGCATTAACAGCAGCAGGTTTGGCAGCACCATTGATGGCAGCAACAGGAACCAATCCAGCTCTCATGGTTATTGCAACAGGCTCAGGTAGCTTAATTGCATCCCATGTAAATGATGCAGGTTTTTGGATGTTTAAAGAATATTTCAATTTATCAATTAAAGAAACCTTTGCAACTTGGACAGTTTTAGAATCGATTATTTCGATTGTAGGATTAATCGGTGCATTAGCACTAAATCTAATTGTTTAAGGCATCAAAGTTATCAAGGAAAAGCCCTTTACAGCTAGCAGTAATTATGTTAAAATTTTATGTGGTAGAAGACTACCGATATAACGATATTCCGCTGCGCCTGTAATGAAAGGGTGTAAGAGTGTTTGTTGGAAGGAGAAAAAAGAAAATGAGTCATATTATTGATGAGATTACAAAAGAACAATTAAGAACTGATATCCCAGCGTTCCGCCCTGGTGATACTGTCCGTGTACACGCTCGCGTTGTTGAGGGTACTCGTGAACGTATTCAGTTATTTGAAGGCGTTGTTATCAAACGTCGTGGAGCTGGAATCAGCGAAACTTACACTGTTCGTAAAATTTCAAACGGTGTTGGTGTTGAGCGTACTTTCCCAATCCACACACCTCGTGTAGCTAAACTTGAAGTGGTTCGCTTCGGTAAAGTTCGTCGTGCTAAATTGTACTACTTACGTGCATTACACGGTAAAGCTGCTCGTATTAGAGAGGTTCGTCGTTAAGCATTTGTTATCAGAAACAGCTCCAACTATTGATTGATTCAGTAGTTGGAGCTGTTTTTATGTTGTTTAAAATGAATGTTTATAGTTGTTAAAATGTCTCTTAACAATCAGGTAGGGAGAGAAAAAAGGACTCTGAATATAATGCGTACATGAATGAAATTATAGCAAATCAGCTATTTGAAAATGATGTCCGATAAAAATAAAATATTGTCTGGATTTAGCATCTAGTAAGGAGAGTGTCTCAAGATGAAATCAATAGTTATAATTGAAAAAATATTGGAACAAGAAATATGCACCTATTTTAATTTTGAAAGTAGTTCTTTACTTTATATGGTATTAAAGGAAATTTACTATTGATATTCAGTTTATATTTTTTGTTTAAGCATAAAAATCCAAGTGTAGACAACAAGTAATAATGAAATAATAGCACCAAATAGAGCTAAAGTTCCAAAACTAAAAGCATTCACAATAATACCTGACATCACACCACCAAGAGAACCGCCCAGTGCGATAAATACATCAATTGTCCCTTGAACTTTTGCTCGATTATCAATTTGTGTTGCGTTAATAATAATAGTTGTTCCGCTGATTAAACCAAAATTCCATCCGATACCTAATAAACTTAAAGCAATGCTCAGTCCAATAATAGAAGTTCCAGGTGAAATTAAAGTGATAATTGCAGAGCTGAGCAATGTGAAACCTGATAAAATTCCCATATTGGTTGTCCCAATTTTACTAACCAATATTCCTGTTACTAAGGAAGGCAAATACATAGAACCAATATGGATTCCAATAACCAAACCAACAGCACCTATGCCGTGACCATTATGTTGCATATGAATAGGTGTCATTGTCATAATTGCCAACATCACTATTTGTGTAACAATCATAATGACGGCCCCAATTATGATATTTTGCTTCATTAAGGTTTGCTTTTCCGGTGTAATCATTTCTTTTTTTGAAGTTGTTATTTTATCCAATTGTTTTGCTAGTATGAAAGGATCAGGTCTTAAGAAAAGAAATAAGACGAGGCTTGCGCAAAGGTAAGCTGTAGCTGATAAAATAAAAGCGCCAGTTAATGGTGGTAGATGAAACATTATGGCGACTTTGCTCATCGTACTTGTCATATTTGGACCTAAAACTGCACCAATAGTTGTTGAGACCATGGCAATGCTAACCGCCGAAGCTCGTTTTTGTGGTAAAGCTAAATCACTCCCAGCATATCGTGCCTGTAAATTTGTTGCCGTGCCAAAACCATAAAAGAGTAGTGAAGCAAACAATAGAACGATATTTTGAATCGTCGTTGCCCAAATCACACCCAGTGCACCTAAACCACCAATCAGAAAACCCAAAGAAAGACCATGACGTCTACCGAAGTTTTGTGAAATACGTCCCACAAGGAGTGCAGCACCTGCAGATCCTAAAGTAAACAGAGCGGAAGGAATACCAGCGTATTGGTCTGTTCCTAACATATCTTGAGCAATGAGTGCACCGACCGTTACACCAGCAGCTAAGCCAAGTCCTCCTAATATCTGAGAAAATACTACTATCCTTAAAGATTTTCTATAATAATAGTTTCGATTTTCTTCTGAAATACTGATTGCTTGATTCTTAATAACGAACACCTCTCATTCTTTATCCAATTTCTAAAATGTAATTGTTCGATCTGCCCATTCAATCATATCGACACAATCAAACATGGTTGAAATGGGACAAGCTGTAGTTTCTTCTAATTGTCTTGATTTCAAACAGGTCCCGCAGGCAAGCAATTCACCCCCGAGTTCTTCAAATTTAGTCATTTCACTTGGAACATCAAATTGCTTGTTTTTGATATCCTCACACTCGACAGCTTCACCCATTAGAAAGACTTTTACTTGATGATTCTTTCTTATAGCAGCACTGGCAAATCTAAAACCATTCCAAGCTTTTTCTGGTTCCTTTGTTTCAATAATAATTCCAAAATTCATCCTATTTACACTCCAATTTTAATGATATTGTTGTTCCCAATCTTTTACACTTTCAGCCATTCGAACAGCGGATAAGCCATTATTATGCAAAATTTCAACGGCTTCTGCTGACATGAGACAATAAGGTCCTCGACAGTATGCCACATATTCTGCATTTTTCGGTAATTCTTTGATATAATGCTCCAATTCTTCAATTGGAATGGAAGTGGCTCCTGGAATATGAGCAATACAATATTCTTCAAAAGGACGGACATCAATTAAGATGATTTCATTTTTTGCTAATCGTGCTTCCATTTCCTGTAAAGTAATTGCGTCATTTGTTGCAGTTTTTTCGAAAAAATGATTGCGAACTTCTTGAATTTCTTTTAGTTGTTTTTCTCCAATGTTAAAAAAATTTGTTAAAAAGGTAGCAACCTCTTCATTTGCAATTTGATAGTAAATATAATTTTTATCTCGTTTATTGCAGACTAAATGAGCTTGAAGTAGGACTTGTAAGTGTTTTGAAACATTTGCTACCGAAAGTTTGGTGTTTTTTGCAAGTGCTTCAACGGTTTTTTTTGATTGCATGAGATTATCTAAAATTTCTAAACGATTATTATTGGATATTGCTTTACCAATTTTAGCGTATTCAGCAAATATTTCTTTATTTGTCTGAGTATATTTCATCAATACTTCCTTCTTTCAAAAAATCTATTCAACTATATAGTTGAATGGTATCTGAAAAAAATAGGCTTGTCAACTGGATAATTAAAAGTGGAAAAATACTGTGTATCTCATTAGCTTAATAAACGGATTTTGTAAGAACGAATAAGTAACAGTTCATTTGCAGAATGATATTGATTATGAATCTTTAGGAAGAGATAAGGAAATGGAAGGAGGGGCTTGATTACTTCTCATGGTGTGTTTGGATAGGTAGGTTGAAATTCTTGTTCTCTCTATGTTAGAATTAGAATAATAAAAAGAGTATGGAGGACGAGATATGTCTATGAATTTTGAAAATGTTGTATTTGAACTAAATACAAGAACAAGGGATACTGTTTTTTTTATATTTGATACTGAAGATGGTTTAGAATATGCGGTTGATTGTTCCTTTGATTCAAAAGAATTTTATGGGCAACAGATTGCGCCATCTCTGTGTATCAATCCAATTCTCACAAATGCGGTTAATAAAGAAGAACTTGTTGGAAAGAGCTTTAGTGTAGAGAACATAGAACAAGCTGATGAGCGTGAGGATACATTTTATGTATTTGAGCATGAGCCATTGGAAAAGTATCAACTGACAATCCTTGATATCGATAATGATAGAGCACATATTGAATGTACGGGAATAGCTGTTATTGATGGTTATTCAGAACCTTATAAAACAGGAAAATTTGAAATTAAATGTTGGCTTCCAATTATTACAAATGTATCTGATTGGGATAAATTTGGTTTATAGTTGAGTTAGCCTACCTATTTATAATGATGGCTGACGCGTTTCTATAACTGATCTCTATAGAAGGATTTAGCATAACTTTTAATCTAAAACAAAAAATCTCTGGCATATATTATTTTGCCAGAGACTATTTTTTCTATTAAAATCTTACCTATGTATGAATGTCCATTTTCAAAATGAAGCTTAACTTTTTGAAGAACTTTTATGGGTTATGCGATGAAGAGAGGCAACAATCAATAGGCCTGTTGTTAAACCTGAAAAAAAATCTACTAAACTTCCTGAAAATTTGACAAGCAATAATTGACTTAAAAGAAACAATAGAATTGCAGAGAAAAATGCGCGATTAAATTTATTCATCATTAACCTCCAATATTTTGATATCAATTATTATATATCTATTATAGATAAAAATCCAATTTTTTTAGAAAATTTTAAATATAAAAGAATTTTTCGTTAAAACTTAAACAGGTATTGTTACTTTAGATAAATAGAGAAAATGTGCTCACAATTACAAATGATAGAAGTTGTTTCAAAGCAATATATGTACATCAAAATTGACTGAAAAATAGGTTCATGCTACACTGGAAATTCTTATTACGAGCACCGATAACCTCATGAAATGTATCTAGATAATTGGTTCGAAATCCTAGCAATAAAATGAAATATGGAGGCAACAAACAATGACTTTAGCTGAAATAATGATTGAGTTGGAAGCCTTAGGCACAGCTCAAACACGTAAAACTTTTATGACGCATGGTGCACCTAGTAATTGTTATGGTGTTAAGATTGGCGACTTAAAAAAGCATTTATTAAAAAAGGTAAAACATCAACAAGAACTTTGTTTAGCTCTTTTTGCGACAGGAAATACTGATGCACAATATTTGGCTGGTCTTGGCATTAATCCTCAAAAAATGACGAAAGCTGACATACAACTATGGTTAAAACAAAGTAATTGGTCCGCGATTGATGACTCAATTGTTGCTGGTGTTGCAGCAGAAAGTCCCTTTGCGCTAGAATTAGCACGACAATGGCTATCGATGTCAGATTTCAAAGCACAAAATGTAGGCTGGCTAACTTTTGGAAAATATCTAACGATTTGCTCAAATGACCAAGTTTCTGAAGCTGAGGTACAGGCACTGTTACAACGTTTAAAAAAAGAAATTCATACAGCTCCTAATGCAATTAGATATAGTATGAATCAATTTATTATTTATGTAGGCACTTATTTACCTGATTTCACAAATTCAGCTTTGGAAATTGCTGATGAGATTCGTTCAGTTGAAGTAAAGCTTGCTACAAAAGGCTGTCGTTTACCAGATCCTATTGTTAAAATTCAAAAAGTGAAGGATAATAACCGACTTGGTGTTAAACGAAAACATGTGATTTGTTAATAATCAATGATTTCATCATAAAATATTTTATAGTTTTAAAGTTATCGAATTATTTTTCTTGAAATATGAAGTAAAAAGGAATATGATACTTTTATGAATATAAAACAATTAAAAGATGACGAAGTCAGAGTACAAATTTTTAAGGCATTAGCTGATCCTGCTAGGTTGGAAATCATTAGAGTTTTAAGAGATAAAGGAGATGAAATGGGCTGTGGAGAGATAGGAGAGAATCTTGCGTTAAGTAAATCAACGATTTCCTATCATTTTAAAACACTAAGAGAAGCTGGCTTAACAACAACAAGAAGAGAAGCCAGAGAAAAATTTGTCAAACTTCGTTATGATACGTTTGAGCAGTATTTTACTAATTTCCTAGATTCTTTATAATGGAATCTAGGTATTATTTCATCTTTTAGTTCGATATGTTTAGAATTATAGAAATGAGAAAGAAGGAAAGTAAATGAAAAAATATGCATTAATTTTCTTTTTAATTATGTTTTTAATAGGGACAGATACATTGTTAATCTCACCGCTACTACCGACCTTAACAGAATTGTACAATATTCCCTCTAATATTTCTGGTTGGATGGTCAGTGCGTATGCTTTAGGTTACGCACTTTTTGCGCTTATTAGCGGGCCAATTTCTGATGGGAAAGATAAAAAAAGGATTATGTTATATGGCTTTATAGGATTTGCAGTTTCAACCCTTTTATGTGGGTTTGCAACCAATTTCACTTTGATGATTAGCTTTCGTTTTTTAGCAGGTGTCAGTGCATCTTTTGTGACACCACAAGTTTGGGGATCCATTCCAGTTATAGCGCCTAAAAATGGTATTGTTAAATTAATGGGGTATACATCTGCTGGATTAGCTGTATCACAATTGGTTGGCGTTCCAATAGGAAGTTATTTAGCAACTGTTTCTTGGCAAATGCCATTTTTTGTTATTTCGCTTGTATCAGTTTTAGTGGGTTTAGTTATTTATTTCTTATTACCTAGTTTAAATAGTACAAGTCAAAAAACAGGTAATAGTTCATTTTTACATATTTATGGTCAGATATTGAAGAATAAAAAAGCCTTATCTTATTTGGTTGCGTACTTTATGTTTCAAACAGGCAATTTCTGTGTCATCACATTTATCGGATCATGGTTTACAAGAGATTTTTCTCTAGGGCTATCTAGTGTTGGCACAGCAATGATTGGAATAGGAACTGGAAATTTAATTGGGACATTATTTGGAAATAAATTGATTCAGAAATGGGGCATTCCAAAATCGCTCTTTATTGGGCTGATAACCCTAATTTTTGTCTATTTAGTTATTCCATTTTCTCATTCAGCTTTATTTGCCACAATTGGCTTAGCGGTTGTATTTTTAGTAAATGGTTTTATTTTTCCTCTATTTATGACTACTTTACAAAGCACAACTACTACAGCAAGAAGTACCGTCTCTTCATTATCAAATGCGGCAATGTACGCTGGAACAACAGTTGGAGGGATTGTTGGTGGGCTATTATTTACTAGATTTCCGGGTTTCTTTGGGATTGCTTATTTTACGATCCTAACTTATTTAGTGGTATTAGTTATCTATAAAATGTCAGGTATCTTTAAAAAGACATCAATTACTGCTAGCAAAAAAGAAGAATAATAGAATCAAAATTAAGAAAGTTTGATGCAAATTTAAAAGATAAGAGGAGGAATTTTAATGGACACATTAATCAAATATTTTAGCTTATCAGATTTAGCAGGAAGTGATGAAGAAAGTTTTGAAAAAATTGTTGCTTTGTTTGCTGATGATGCAATTCTTGAAGCGAATAATCAGTCTAAGTTTGTAGGAATTAAAGCAATTAGCAGCTTTTTTAAGGATTTCTTTCATACCAATAGTGAATTAAAACATGTATGGGAAATAACGCAAGGTGAAAAATATATAGAAGCTCATTGGGGAGTGGTGGGAAAGAGAGCTAAGAATCGCCAGATATTTACATTAGTAGGCACAGATTATGCAGTATTAAATCCGGATAACAAAATTGTCTATTTAAAAGTCGTTGGAAATAATGAATGATTTTGCTTGAGTCTGTGAATGAGATACATTAAACTTGCATTATATTTTTACATGTGATAATATAAAAATATAGAAGCTTACTAAAAGTAAGTTAAATAGAGAGGAAGTATTTTAAATGACAAAATATGGTGTAGTAATTGGTTCAACAAGAAAAAATTCTTATTCTGAGGCAGTTGCAAAAGCGATTGTAAAAGGTTTACCGGCAGATGCAGAGGTTACATTTTTAAACATTAAAGATTTACCATTGTATAATCAAGATCTTGATGCAGATTCTCCAGAAGTATATACAGCTTTTAGAAATGCTGTTTCAGCTCAAGATGCGATTATTTTTGTGACACCTGAACATAATAGAAGTATCTCAGCAGCATTAAAAAATGCATTAGATGTTGCTTCACGTCCTTGGGGTCAAAATGTTTGGGCAGGCAAACCTGCATTGGTTGCTTCTCAATCTATTTCAGGTATTTCTGGTGTCTTAGCACATCATGTTTTACGCCAATCATTGGTATTCTTAGATATGCCAACCATGCAACAACCAGAATTATACATTGGTCAATCAGATAAATTATTTGATGAAAATCTTGAACCAACGAATGAAGGAACAAAAGAATTTTTAGCTGATGCAGGTAATAAATTCAGTCAATTTGTTGCTAGATTTAAATAATTAAAATAAAAATAGGACATAACTAGAAAAAAACTAGTTATGTCCTATTTTTTATAGATAGCTAAGAGAGTTGTACTATCAAAAAATGACGAAGTAGTTGACAAAGGATAGATATTCATCTATATTATGCATAGATGAATATCTATCTGGAGGTAGACCTATGAATTATTTAGCATTATCAAAAGTGATGAAAGCAATAGCTGAACCCAATCGATTACAAATTTTAAATATGATTTCTTCAGGTGAAAAATGTGCTTGTGAAATTTTAGACCATTTTGATTTTACACAGCCAACACTTTCTCATCATATGAAAGTGTTAATTGATTCTGGGATTGTAACGGCTCGTAAAGAAGGCAAATGGCATTATTATTCATTAGTAGTAGAAAAGATTGATACCTTTCAAGATTTAATGAGTCAAATTTTTAAATTAGAATCATAAGCTGGATGATTCGTTAGCCTATTTTTATCACTTATGTATAGATGGTTGTCTATTTGTGTATCGTAAGGATGTATTTTATATTGATAGATTTTTTTTAAGGTATGTCTATATTAACTTTTATAGGAAGAAGGATGAAGATGAATAAAGAAGAACAAAAAGGCTTAGGCGTTTTTGAAAGATATTTAACAATTTGGGTTATATTATGTATGTTGATAGGTGTTTTGATTGGAAAATATTTACCAATGATTCCTCAAGCTTTGGGGCAATTTGAGTATTACCAAGTTTCAGTACCAACAGCCATTTTGATTTGGTTAATGATTTATCCAATGATGTTAAAAATTGATTTTACAAGTATTGTAAGTGCTGCTAAAAAGCCAAAAGGATTAATTGTCACCTGTACTGTCAATTGGCTGATTAAACCTTTTACGATGTATGCTATTTCTGCTTTTTTCTTATTTATTGTATTCAAAGGATTGATTCCTAATGATTTAGCGAAAGAATATCTTGCTGGGGCAGTATTACTTGGGGCTGCACCTTGTACAGCAATGGTTTTTGTGTGGAGTTATTTAACAAAAGGGGATCCCGCTTATACATTAGTTCAAGTGGCCATTAATGATTTAATTATTTTAGTGTTATACGCTCCAATTGTTGCATTGTTATTAGGGATAGGAAATGTTGTGGTTCCGATTGGGACGTTGATTCTTTCAACCGTTCTATTTGTAGTGATTCCTTTAACACTGGGTATTGTGACACGTTTATTCATAATTAAAAGTAAGGGAATCCATTATTTTGAAACGATTTTTTTAAAGAAATTTGATAAAGTAACAATTATTGGTTTATTATTAACTTTAGTGATGATTTTTTCTTTTCAAGGAGAAAGAATTTTAAGTAACCCACTGCATATTGTGTTAATTGCTGTCCCGTTGGTTCTTCAAACGTTATTGATTTTTGCTATTGCTTATGGTTGGGCGAAGTGGTGGAAGCTACCTCATTCAATTGCAGCACCAGCAGGAATGGTAGGTGCTAGTAATTTCTTTGAATTATCTGTAGCTGTAGCTATTTCATTATTTGGGCTGCAATCAGGTGCTACTTTAGCAACCGTAGTTGGCGTATTGGTAGAAGTACCTGTTATGCTATTTTTGGTAAAGGTTGCAAATGGAACAAAATCTTGGTTTTCTGATGTTAATCAAGTGATAGAAACAAATAAATCATAGATGATTTGATTGAAATGAACATTAATGACTTTTTATCAGTTATAAATAAATGATATAATAAGGAATCAGATAGTAAGGAGAATGTGATTTAATGACAAATGCACTCGAAATAAAAGACTTAAAAAAAGTATATGCAACAGGTGTAGAAGCGTTACGTGGCATTGATTTAACTGTAGTGGCGGGCGATTTCTATGCACTATTAGGTCCAAACGGTGCTGGAAAATCAACCACTATTGGGATTATTACCTCCCTTGTCAATAAAACATCAGGAACAGTAAAGGTTTTTGGTTATGACATCGATACAGATTTGGTACGAGCGAAACAGCAAATTGGTTTAGTTCCTCAAGAATTTAACTTTAATCCATTTGAAACAGTGGAGCAAATTGTTGTCAATCAAGCTGGTTATTACGGGGTTCCAAGAAAAGAAGCGTTAAAGCGTAGTGAAAAATACTTGAAGCAATCAGATCTTTGGGAAAAACGTCATGTCAGAGCACGAATGCTTTCGGGCGGAATGAAACGTAGATTAATGATTGCTAGAGCGTTAATGCATGAACCTCGTTTACTAATTTTAGATGAACCAACAGCTGGAGTGGATATTGAGCTAAGGCGCGAAATGTGGGACTTTTTAAGAAAATTGAATGAAAATGGGACAACGATTATTCTGACAACACATTACCTTGAGGAAGCAGAAATGCTTTGTCGCAATATTGGAATCATTCAAACTGGAGAAGTGATTGAAAATACGAGTATGAAAAATCTGTTAGCAAAGCTACAATTTGAAACATTTATTTTTGATTTAGCGCCTTATGAGAAAGAGCCAGTAATTACTGGTTATCAAAGCATTTTTGAAGATCAGCTAACATTAGCTGTTGAGGTTGAACGGAATCAAGGAATTAATGATCTATTTGAACAATTCTCGGCGCAAGGGATACAGGTCCTTTCAATGCGCAATAAATCGAATCGATTGGAAGAACTATTCTTGAAAATTACAGAAGAAAAACGTTAAAATGATTTTTAATGGAATGCTATACAAGTATCAATTTTTTATAAAAACTCAATACTTTAGCTCAACGATGGAGGAGAAATATGTTTAATCTTTATATTACAGCTTTAAAAAGCTTGGCAGTAAAAGAAACCAATCGCTATTTACGGATTTGGGTTCAAACTTTAGTCCCACCAGTCATTACCACATCCTTATATTTTGTCATTTTTGGTAATTTAATTGGGGGAAGAATTGGACAGATGGACGGCTTCTCTTATATGGAATTTATTGTACCTGGTCTTATTATGATGTCTGTGATTACGAGTTCTTATTCTAATGTCGCTTCATCATTTTTCTCGCAAAAGTTTCAGAAGAATATTGAAGAATTATTAATTGCACCAGTACCAACACATGTGATTATTTGGGGATTTGTGATTGGAGGGCTTGGTAGAAGTATTTTAGTGGGAACACTTGTTACCTTAATTTCACTATTTTTTGTGCCACTTCATGTTTTTTCATGGTTCATTGTCATCGTCACACTTCTAATGACCGCTATTTTATTTTCACTAGCAGGGCTACTAAATGGTATTTTCGCTCAATCATTTGATGATGTCTCTATTGTACCTACCTTTGTTTTACAGCCATTAACTTATCTTGGCGGTGTATTCTATGCAATTTCAATGTTGCCACCAGTTTGGCAGGCTATTTCAAAAATCAATCCAATTGTTTATATGATTTCAGGATTCCGCTATGGTTTTCTTGGAACGATAGATGTACCGATTGGGTTATCAATGGGGATTTTGGTTCTTTTTATTGTGGTACTTTATTCTGTTTGCTGGTATTTGATAGATAGAGGTCGTGGATTAAGAAGTTAATGCTTCTACTTATTGATTGTTTTAGCTGAAAAATTTATGACATTAAAAAATTAGAGTAACATCACTACAAGGCATGACATCCTAATATTGGGATGTTGTGCCTTTTGTTTATACGATGACATGATAAATTTTGGCTTGCTTTAAAAGAGAATAAGGCTTATATTACAGATTTAAAAACTCTTAAAATTAAATGATTAGATAGCAATTTGAAATTTGGTGTTTATCATGTAGTTTTTACTAAATAATCATTGTTCATTTAGATTTTTTAGTCAAAAATAAAACTTGATGATTAGCTCTAATTTTGGCTGAAAAAAGAATGACAAACAAAAAAAATTATGTTAGGATTAAAAATGAAAAGAGACAGGGAAACCTGTCTCTCTTGTAGACCCGTTCAAAAGACGGTGGCTATAATTAAATACTTGATACCATCTAATTACTGTCCAAAGTAAAGGTTAGATGGTTATTTTTTTGGTCTATTATAATCCATCATCAGCACAACTAAAGTTGCAAAGGCAATCATTAGTGTCAGTGCTTCAAAAACGGACATGCTTATTCTTTCTAGGGATAAAGCCAAGAACCATAGGCATCACCCCTTTATCAGAGAGTTAGCCACCATCTTTTTTACTTTTCTACACTATAAAAATACGCAATCAATTTATCAATTGATTTTAAAATGAACTTTACTCAATAGGAAAGTTTGTAAAAGGGGTTAAAATTGCTTTATAATAAAAAGGTAAATACTTGTTAAATAAGGTGTGGAGGAGGTATAAGGGATGAATATAAAAAAAGCAAGTGAATTAAGTGGTGTTTCTGCAGATACAATTAGGTATTATGAACGAATTGGCTTGATTCCACCAGTGAAACGTAGTACTACTGGGATTCGTGATTTTGATGAGGAAGATTTACGATGGATTGTTTTTAGCCGACAAATGAGAAATGCAGGTCTGTCTATTGAGTCTTTAGTAGAATATTTGACTTTATTTCAAGTGGGAAATGAAACGGTTCCAGCTCGTAAAGAAATCATTGCGAATCAAATTTCACAATTAAAGGAAAACGCCACAGCGTTAAATACTGCTATTGAGCGGCTAGAGTTTAAATTAGCTAATTATGATGAGCATATGATTCCATTTGAAAATACATTAAGAGATTTTAATATGAATAGTAATAAAGAAGTGAGGTAAGACTTTTAAAGTTTTGCTTCACTTCTTTTATTTGTTAAAAAAACTTGACTTCGAGTGCACTTTAAGAGTTAAACTGAGGTTAGTGATGAATACAGAGGAGGAATTTCAATGGAGTATGTAAAATTTGGCAATACAGGAATGGAAGTTTCAAGAATTTGTTTAGGGGCAATGGGCTTTGGTGATCCGAATAGTGGCTTTCACGAGTGGGTTTTAGAAGAGGAAGAAAGTAAAAAAGTTATCAAAAAAGCGTTAGATTTAGGGATTAATTTCTTTGATACTGCCAATGTTTATTCATATGGTGCAAGTGAACGAATTCTTGGTAAGGCACTGAATGAATATGCGAATCGTGATGAAATCGTGGTGGCGACCAAATTATTTACTACCATGAAAAAAGACGTTCCAAACAGTGGTGGACTTTCAAGAAAAGAAATTTTCCATCAAATTGATGCGAGTTTAGAACGTTTAGGGATGGATTATGTTGATTTATACATTATTCATCGTTGGGATTACAACACCCCAATTGAAGAGACGATGGAAGCTTTACATGATGTCGTGAAATCTGGAAAAGCCCGTTATATTGGTGCTTCTGCGATGTTTGCGTGGCAGTTTGCTAAAGCCCAAGCAGTAGCTGAAAAAAATGGTTGGACAAAATTCGTTTCCATGCAAGATCATTTGAATTTGCTATATCGTGAAGAAGAAAGAGAAATGCTACCGTTGTGTGAAGATCAAAAAATTGCGGTGACACCTTATAGTCCATTGGCCTCAGGTCGCTTAACCCGTGATTGGAGCGCGCAAACCAAACGTTTTGAAACAGATAAAACAGCGAGGTCAAAATATGATACAACAGCAGATCAAGATCGTATCATCGTTGAAAGAGTTGCTGAAATTGCGGAAAAACGTGGAGTGGAACGTGTCCAAGTGGCACTTGCTTGGTTGCTTCAAAAAGGGCCAGTTGTCGCACCGATTATTGGCGCAACAAAAGAAAGTCATTTGACGAATGCGATTCCTGCATTGGATTTAATTTTGACGGAAGAAGACATACAATTTTTAGAAGAACCTTATGTTCCTCATGTTATTGTTGGTCATAAGTAAGTCATATAATCTAATCTATAGTTGGAGGAATAAATGATGGCAAAATTTGAAGAAGTAAAAAATGGTGTGATTTTTCCTGTGGGAGAAAAAAATGATGCCTATGCGCAATATTTTATTGGTCAAAGCTATTTAAAAAATTTAATTGCAGATCCCGAGGTTAATGTAGGGGTAGGAAATGTCACATTTGAACCTGGATGTCGTAATAATTGGCATATTCATCATGATGGGTTTCAATTGTTATTAGTAACAGGTGGCGAAGGCTGGTATCAAGAAGAGGGAAAACCAGCGCAATTTTTAACTGCTGGAGATGTGATTGTTACCCATGATGGTGTGAAACATTGGCATGGTGCCGCAAAAGAGAGCTGGTTTGAACATTTAGCCATTACAGCAGGTACACCAGAATGGTTAGAGCCTGTTTCAGATGACTTATACAATCAATTATAAAAATAAATAAAAGATGGGAGTCCTACCTAATGAAAAAACAAACAGCTGGCAGAGATCAATTAGGTGCATTTGCACCAAAGTTTGCAGAATTAAATGATGATGTATTATTTGGGGAAGTTTGGTCGCGAGAAGAACAACTTTCACCACGTGACCGTAGCTTGATTACTTGTTCAAGCTTATTAACGCAAGGCGTGCCGCAATTAGAAGCGCATATGAACATCGCCAAACAAAACGGTGTGACAAAAGAAGAAATGGTGGAATTAATCACTCATTTAGCTTTTTATACAGGATGGCCCAAAGCATGGTCAGCCTTTGCTCTAGCCAAAGAAATCTTTGGTGAATAAAAATAAGAACACTTTTAAGCGTATCTAAAAGGAGACCAATCAGTGAATAAAATAACCAAACTTTCGCTACTTTCTGTGTCACTACTTGTGGTATCAGGTGGGGCAATTGCTGGGAATATTCCAGCGATTATGATAGCTTATCCGACTATTCATCCTACTTTAGTTGAATTAATTACCACAATCCCTTCTTTATTTATCATCTCAACCGTGCCATTCAGTCATAGGTTTGCTAGAAAATTTGGTTACAAGTTAGCTGTCCAGATTGGCATTGGCATTGTTTTAGGCGCAGGGATTATCCCAGTATTCGCACAGTCCTTTTGGCTTCTTTTTTTCAGTAGAATCCTATTTGGTATCGGCATTGGCTTATTTAATCCATTACTCTTTTCGCTTGCGGGAAAACTGTATCAAGGGAAAGAACTTTCATCTGTGATTGGCTTTCAAAGTGCATTTGAGGGAATTGGTGGTATGGTCATTACATTTACAGTAGGCCAACTGCTGATAATGAATTGGCGTAGTTCATTTTTAGCTTATTTACTAGCTTTACAAATTTTTCTTCTGTTCACATGGTTTGTTCCAGATGTTTCACTTGAGAAGGAGTCGAAGCAGAACAAACAAGAGAAGCAGACAATTAATCCTTCAACTTATGGCTATATCGCTTTATTGATTTTAGTTGTGACCATCTATATGTCAGTGACGGTGAAAATTACCTCGTTACTGCTTGAAAAAGGGTTTGGCAATGCAACAGATGGGAGTAATTTCCTTGCCTTAGTTGGTTTAGGAGCCATGACAGCAGGTGCATTATTTGGGTCAATCGTTACCTTAACTAAAAAACGGACGTTACCGATTTCTTTTTTTGTCTTAGGCATCTCAATGTTTATGATTGCTTTTGCTCAAAACTTAGTTTCCGTTTCATTCGCAGCAATTTTATGCGGTTTTTCTTTTCGCACCTTTATTCCTTATTTGTTTAATGAGGTCAATCAAGATACAAAAGGAAATTCAGAAAAAAGTACCTCGTTACTGTTAATCGGTTTCAATATTGGCGCGGCTTTTGCACCTATTTCAATTTCTATATTAGGAAATATCCTTCCTTCTAAAGAAAATACTGATATTTTTATAGCAGAAGGAATCATCATGCTGTTGTTAGCTTTTGGCACGACAATCAGCATCATCAAGAAAAAACAAAAAATCAATGGAGGGAAATCAACATGATGAACAGACCAAAAATTATTTGTCACATGCTGACATCTATCAATGGAAAAATTAGTGGGGGATATATGGGGTCAAAATATGCCGTGGTTGGCGGTGAAGCCTATGAAACTACCAATGATAGTTACCATAGTCAAGCTTGGCTATGCGGTAGAGTTACAATGGAAAAGAATTTTACTGATTTTCATAAACCTGAGTTGAAAGAAATCGCAACACCTTATCCTAGAACAGATTATGTTGCACAAGCAAATGCTGAGATGTACATTGTTTCAGCGGATCCTTCTGGTAAAGTTGGCTGGACAAAAAATACAGTGACCTACGAAAATCGTCCAGAAGCACACATTATTGAAATTTTAACAGATAAAGCCAGTGATGCGTATGTGGCTTACCTTCGAGAACAACAGATTTCTTATATTTTTGCTGGAAAAGACCTAATTGATTGTACACTCGCTTCAGAAAAATTATTGGCTTTATTTGGCATTAAAACATTGATGGTTTCAGGTGGTGGCTATATCAATTGGTCATTCTTACAAGAGGGATTAATCGATGAAGTCAGTATTGTGATGACACCGTCAACTGATGGACGAACAGATACTAATACGATATTTGAACGAGCAGATAATCTGCCAGAAATAGCACCAGTTGGTTTTAAATTGAAATCAGTGGAGATTATTGAAGAAGATACTCTTTGGTTGCGATATGGTCTGGATAAATAAAAAAACAAATTTAAAGGAGTCTTATTTATGAATAACAATCTAAAAGATAAAGTCGTAGTTATTACAGGTGCTTCATCTGGTATAGGGGAAGCGACAGCTCAACTATTAATTGATAACGGTGCAAAAGTAGTTTTAGGGGCTAGAAGAGAAGAACGTTTAAAAGAACTGGTCAAAAAATTCGGTGAAAATAGTACTTATGCTGTGATGGATGTTCGCCATGCGAAAGAGGTAGAAAACCTCGTGCAAGTGGCCAAAGAAAAATTTGGTAAAGTGGATGTGTTATTTGCGAATGCCGGGATCATGCCCGCTTCAAATATGAGTGAATTGAAAACAGAAGAGTGGGCTGATATGGTTGATATCAACATTAAAGGAGTGCTTAACTCACTCGCAGCTGTTTTACCAGAATTCACTACCCAAAAATCAGGACATGTGATCACAACAAGTTCTATTGCTGGACTGAAAGTTTTTCCAGGTAATAGTGTGTATACTGGAACGAAACATGCCGTTCGTGCGATTATGGATGGTTTTCGTATGGAATCTGCAATGGAAGGTACTAACATTCGTACAACTACTCTTTATCCAGGGGCAATTGCAACGGAATTATTAGAGACGATTTCTACTCCAGAAGTAAAAAGTGGTATGGAGGAGTTTTATCAAATCGCCATTACCCCAGATGCTGTCGCACAAACTGTTTTATTTGCGATTTCTCAACCTGAAAGTGTTGGGATTACGGAAATGACGATATTGCCAACGAAACAAGCTTAAATCCAAAACTGAAATAGATTGCTGTGATAAAACTAGAACAATCGTTTTATCACAGCATTTTTTTTTGACGAGCAATCCTAGCTGTATGGGGAACTATTAAAGGCCATTGACACCTGATTAAAATAAGCGTATTGTTCTGGTTGATAACCATTCTCAATGAGAAGGAGGAGAGTTACATGAGAACGTATACCCATGAAAAAATCATTCCAGTTCAGGCAAAGTATGCATGGCAAGCACTGACACAAATGAATCTCTGGTTGCCTAAGTTACAAACAGTTACAACCATCAGTTACGATGAGACAAGTCCTTTTTTTCAAGTTGGAAAAATGTATGATGTACATACTCCAGAAGGAATTAGCATGAAAAGTCAGCTGAAAATGATTGATTCTGAACATATGAAAGTAGCTATTGGTGCCAATTTCTTTCTATTAAATTCAAGATTATCTTGCTCAGTTTCTCAAATTGATGATAAGCGATGTGAAATTTCGCGTATTCAAATGTATCCAGGTCTAATTGGCAGCATATTTACTAGCTTATTTAATAAAAGAGAAGCCTCAGAAACAGAAGAATATCTTGCAGTTTGGGAAGATTATGCCTTAAGATTGTTTCAAAATGAGTTGTGAAGAGGGAAAATGACATAAGTAAAAATAAACTCAGATAGTTGCGACTATTTGAGTTTATTTACTTTTGGTAACCATTCATAAACACTTTAATAATAAACAGTTGTAAATTAAAGTGTTTTAGTTTAAACTATCTATGAAGAGGTGAACAGTATGATTTCTAAAGGAGATAGTATAGCTGAACATATTTATATGCTTAGTATATTACAACAAAAATATGTAGTAGATAAATTAAAGCAATTACAATTGAATAGTGTACAAGCTCGAAGTCTTACCTATATTTTTCTTTATCCTGGAACCATACAAAGGGATATTGCTACTTATTTAGGAAAACAACAAGCAACCATTACGAATATTTTAAAAGGGTTAGAAGAACGAAAAATTATTTATCGTGAAATTCCAAAAAATAATGAACGGCAAAAAAACATTTTTCTAACATCTGACGGAGAACAATTAGTTAAGCAAGTCAATCTTATCTTTGAACAGTTGAATCAGAAAATTTGTAACGATTTAACGATAGAAGAAAAAAAACAGCTAAAAAAAATACTAATAAAAGCTGAAAAAAGTTTTAGTGAAAATTAGAGAAGGAAATCTTGTTCCTTATAAATGTGGGAGGCTTTTATATGATGACAGAAAAACGATTTGGTAAGGGAGAAAATATTTGGATTACGATTCATTCAGATTATGTTGCAACGGATTCAGAACTATATAAACAATATGGAATTGATAGTGAAATTATTTCTTATGCATTAGACAAAAATGAACGTGCACGTTTTGAATATGATAATGAATTAGAAGCGTTTATTTTGATTTATAATGTTCCACGTAAGAAAAAAAACGATAATCATTATGATGCGGTTCCTATCACATTTTTAATTAAAGATAAGCAATTATTAACAATAACCAACAGTGATAATCATTATGTGATTCAATATATGGAAAAATATTTAGCAAAAAATCAAGATGATTCTGTTTTTAAATTTCTTTTCGCAAGTTTGTTTATTATTACGGATAAATTTTTCCCTATGATTGAGGAAATGAATCGTGAAAGAAATCATATGAATGATATGTTAAAACAAAAAACAACTAAAAATAATTTATTGGCATTATCTGCTGTTGAAACAGGTGTTGTCTACTTTATATCTGCAACAAAACAAAACACCGTTTTATTAGAACAAATCAAAACAAATATTATTTATCAGTCATTAAATATAGTTGAAAAAGAGCAGCTAGAAGATACTTTAATTGAAGCAAAACAATTAGTCGAAATGGCGCAGTTAACAGCACAAGTTTTACAGCAATTATCTGGAACATATAATAATATTTTAAATAACAATCTAAATGATACGATGAAATTATTAACTGTACTTTCTATTTTATTAACGATTCCAACAATTGTTACAGGATTTTTTGGCATGAATATGCCATTGCCATTTGAACATAATGTACTAGGTTGGGTATTTGCGATTGTGATTAGTTTAATTGGTTGGTTTGGTCTTTCTTTTATTTTGCGTTTGATATTAAAATAAACATCAAAAAAATGCTACCAAAAATTTAAATTTGGTAGCATCTTTCTTGATCAATTATTGTTTGTCATATGAAATAATAAAAGAACCAAGCATATCTTCAACTTTTGTGATTTTCACAACTAGTTCATCGCCATCTTTTACTTTTGGATTTTTAGAAGAGATAAAGTTTAAGTGGTCTCCAGCTTGAATCGTATGTCCAAGAGGACCGTCTTCAATAAATGTGTCTACTTTCACTTTTACTGTTTTACCAACAAGATCTTTTCCGTCATTTAATGCTGTCTCTGCCTCAGCTGTTGTATAATCCGCTGTTGCTTCTTTTTTTGAATTGCATCCTACTAATGTAACCACTACAACCATAGCGAGTAGAAAAGCTGATAATTTTTTCATCATTTTACACCCCTTATATTTCTATACTGTTAATTTACCATTTTGAAATAGAAAAATCAAATCATTTTTTTGATTGGATCCAAATGAAAAACTTTCTATATCAAATTTTTTGTCAATCAATCTTATTTTTTTCAGAAAGTAGTTTTAAGGTAATTTTTTCAATTGATTTTTTAAAGCTGAAAAAGTTTGTTTCATCAATTCTTGAAAAGTTAATCCGGATACAATCCTGCTTTTCACTAAAAAAGAATCCTGGTGCAATTAAGAGTTGCTCTTGTAAAAATAGCGACCAATCTGTTTGTTTCAGATTCCCTTTTTTCCACCTTGCCCATATATATAATCCACCTTTAGGCATTTCGACCTCCCATTCGTTCATACTATTTAGCAATTGAAAAACTGCTTGACCTCTTTTTTTTATCTCCTTTTTTAGTAAGGTAATTTTTGTTAAATAAAGAGGATCAGTCATCGCCATATTTGCTAAGAGCTGTGGAAAAATACTTAATGAAAAATCCATCATTTTTCTTGCTTCAGCCAATTGTTTGATAACAGAGTGTGGTGCACTTAACCAGCCAATTTTGGTAGTCGAACCAAGTATTTTTGAAAGAGAGCCAATATAGAGAACATTTTCCGGATCTAATTTCTTTAAAGGCTGAATAAGAGGAGAGGATTCAAAATTTAGTTGTCCAAATACGTCATCTTCTACAATCGGCATTTGATAGCTTTGACAGAATTCAATCAGGTCTAGTCGTCGCTTCATAGACATACTTTTTCCAGTAGGGTTTTGGAAAGAAGGATTGACCATGACCATTTTAATGCGATGCTTTAGTGCCACTTTTTCAAGGCTATCTACACAAATGCCTTCCTCATCCATTTCTACACCATATAAACGAATACCAGCAGCCTGAAAAATAGGAAGCGAGTAAAGAAAAGAAGGAGATTCTATTGCCACACTATCGCCGGGTTTTAATAAAACTTGAAGAATCAGAAAAAGTGCTTGCTGAGCACCAGATGTAATCAAAATATTTTCTGATGATAAAGAAAAATCATATTGTGCTGAAATATCACGACAAATCGATTGTCTTAAAGGAAAATAGCCTAAATCATCTTGCTGTTCTTCTTCTAAAAAATGTTTCCAAGTTAAGGGAGGAAACTCAAAGGTTGGCACTAAATCTAGTGGTAATTCTCCTGTATATCCATCTATTAAATTATTAGGCGCCTGTTGAAGGAGCTGCTCAACTTTCTCAGTAAATGGCTCCACTTTATGAAAAGCATTTTGTTCTAAATATTGCCGCCAATCTGTTCTTGGTGTCGTCCGAATTCCCCATTTTCCAGTGTTGACAATCGTTCCACTTCCTTGTTTGCGAACAACCCAGCCTAAAGCAACCAATTCGTCTAAAGCGTGGACTACAGTTGAGCGATTAACTTGAAAATAGCTGGCTAATTTTCTTTCAGAGGGCAAACGATCTCCAGGTAAGAGCTTGCCAGTTTTTATATGAGCTAAAATTAATTCAATGATACTGATGTAGATGGGGACACCTTTTTCTTTTTTTAATGACCACATGTTTGTTATTCCTCCTGTTTGATAGGTGCATTTTAAGGTAAAGCTGTATTTTTGGTTTGAGAATAGAAGAAGGGCATATTGATGTACTTCATTATTTGTGATTAAGAATGAAACATTAATACTTCTGATAGCTCAACATCAAATCACTTTGTTCTTTGTGTTTCAGAACGAAGGATCAACACTCCCTTTGGTCGTCTTGTACTGCTCAACATCAAATCACTTCGTTCTTTGTGTTTCGCAGCAATTGGATGAGCTAAAAATAACCCAATTGGCTGTTTTTGTCAAATGGACTATCCTTTATAATACAGAGCATGAGATAAATGAAAGAGGGGAAAATGATGATTAAAAAAGTTTTAACAGTCGCGGGGTCAGATTCAAGTGGTGGAGCAGGGATTCAAGCTGATTTAAAAACATTTGAAGAATATGGTACGTTTGGGTTTTCTGCCTTAACGAGTATTGTAACAATGGATCCTGATGAAGGCTGGAGTCATACGGTTACTCCAATTGCACCTGATTTGGTGGAGAAACAGCTGAAGACGATTTTTGCTGGAGGGGCAATGGCTGCAATGAAAACAGGGATGCTGGGTACGGTTGAAGCAATTGAAATGACTAGGCATTATCTGGATTTATTTGATATGCCAGCTATCGTGATTGATCCTGTGATTGCTTGTAAAGGAACAACTGAGTTGCTGCAACCAGAAAATGTGATGGCTATGCGTGAGTTACTATTGCCTAAAGCGACGATTGTCACACCTAATTTAATTGAAGCTGGGATATTATCTGAAATGGGGGATTTGACCTCAGTGGAACAAATGAAAGAGGCAGCTAAAAGAATTTATGATTTAGGCCCAACAAATGTTGTGATTAAAGGTGGACATCGTTTAAACAATCATCAAGCAATTGATGTTTTGTATGATGGTAGTGAATGGACTATTTTTGAAGAAGAATTGTTTCAAACAGATTTTAATCATGGTGCAGGCTGTACCTTTGCAGCTGCGATTACAGCGGGATTAGCAAAGGGGGATTCAGTATTAGAGGCTGTAGCTTTGGCGAAAAAATTTGTTGCAGCTGCTATTAAAAATGGACAAAAAATTAATCCATATTTAGGTCATGTGTGGCATGGTGCTTATAACCATGCTGAAAATCGCATGTCTAAGATTTAGGAGGATTGTATGTCAACTCAAAAAATAAATACACAATCGATTGTTTTAATTGCTTTATTTGCTGCTTTAACTTTTGTAGGTACAATGATTAGAATACCAATGCCAACAGGTGCTTTTGCACACTTAGGAAATGCAGTTTTATTATTAGCGGTTTTGTTACTTGGTTATAAAAAAGGTGCTCTAGCAGGTGGTTTAGGTTTTGCTATTTTTGATTTGCTAAATGATTATGCCATTGAAGCACCCTATTTTATTCTGGAAAGTTTTATTGTAGGTGGTGCCGCAGCATTAACCGTTTTGACTTTTCAGCGGAAAATTGATTCTATACAAAAAATAATTGTGATTGCTGCTGTATCAAGCTTTGCTAAAATTATCATGACACAGCTCAAAAATACAGTGGGAATTATGCTAACAGGTTCTGATTTTTCTGTGGCATTTATTAGTGCAATTTCAAAATTATTACCAACAATTATTAATACTTTTACCACAATTATCATTGTGAGTCTTGTCTATTTTCCATTAAAGAAGCAATTTGAGAAAATATTTAATCGATCAGCTTTTTAATGGATAATTTCTTATGCCTATTTATCTTTACTAGTAGACAATTCTTACAATAAATCATCATAAAGTATTTACAGCAAACCTCTTATTATATATACTGTTTTAGCGTGGCTAAGAGGGGGAAAGAGGATGGAGCTTGATGTTTTATTTTCAATTAAAAATAGAACTGCATTGCGAGAGTGGTTCCTTGAAAATGCTGGGACTGAAAAATATTGTTGGATTATTGTGAGTATGAAACCTGAAGTAGATAAAGTTCAATATTTAGATGCAGTTGAAGAAGCACTTTGTTTTGGCTGGATTGATGGTGTTAAGAAGAAGATAACTGAGACAGAATTAGCACAAAGATTATCACCTAGAGCTAAAACAAGCTCATGGACTGAATTGAATAAAGAGCGTGTACGTCGTTTAGAAAAATTAGGTCTAATGACTGATGCTGGAAGAAAAGTTCTTCCAAATATGACTGAAAGTTCTTTTAGAATAGATGAAGCTATTCAAAAGAGATTAGAAGAAGATAGGATCGTATATGAAAATTTTTTAGCTTTTCCACCTTTATATCAGCGAATCAGAATTGATACGATTCAGAGCTATAAAAAACAGGAGGAGTTATTTGAAAGACGCTTAGCAAAATTCATTGAGCAGACAAAAAATCAAAAAATGTATGGCTCCTGGCATGATAATGGTCGATTACTTGACTATTGATTGAAATAATTCTAGCTATTTTCCGCTGTAAAAAGTGATGACATTAAAAGAAGCATTTGACTAATAAAAATTATTAGTCAAATGCTTCTTTTTTGCTTTACGCTTGAACTTGTTGTTTTCCTTGATAAATTGCCAATAACTTTCTAGCAAGTGGGCCAACAATTAATAATTGAAGGGGAAGTGCACAAACTACATTATTTCTAGCTGTTTTTAAATAGTCTAAAAATAGATTATCAGAGAAATTCCCTTGTGAAATTAAACCAAAAATTGACATAAACATGACCATACCAAGTACCATACAGCAAGAAATCGATAATGCCACTTGTATTTTTTTTGTTTTATTAATTGGTAATTTAAATGCAAGTTTCTTTGCATTAGGTCCCACAATAAAAATATCTAATAAGAGGGCAACGATAAATGCAGGGATAAAACCAGTCAGTAAATTGATGAATAATTGATTATCAATTCCTTTACTTAAAATAGTGTTGTAGAGACTCATTCCTAAAACCATGAGAAAGCACATAGTAAGTGTAAAGAGGATAGACTCTTTTTTGTTTGTTGGCATTTGTAAAACATCCTTTATTCTAAAATTGTGTAACGTCTACCATGGTAGCACATTGAAAATTTTTTCGTAAGCATTTTTTTATTTTACAGGATATTTTGTTGTATCATCCATAAAATTAATCATTGATAATGATTCTCATTATCAATTTCATGTGATATACTAAGCAAACAAGGAGGGAATACTTTTGAAAAAACAATTGAAAATCGCATCTTTTTCTATCCAATATGACACAAAACCAACTACAACTTGTCCAATTAAAATAGATTCAGCAACTTATATAGAAGATAAAGTATTACCCAAATATTTAATTGGTGAATGTGATATGACTTTGCCTCAATTTTATCAAGCAGCATGTCCACAATTAACAGCGACTGATTATGTATTATCAGATGGGTATCAGCAAATTATTCGGCGTTTTCCACATACCAATCAGGTTCGTCTCACTTTAGGAACTGATGCTATTTATATCATCAAAGCAGTACCAATTTATATTGAAGTAAAAGATTATGTACAAGCATTGATTCATCCTGAGCGGTTCTCAGAAATGTCTCTAGAAGTCGCAAAAATTAAGAATTTAAAACCAATCATGCAAGAAGAAATCATCCAATTAAACACTTACAAAAGAAAACAATTATTGCTAAATGGACAGTATTCTGAACGAACATTATTAGATGTAACGCATAGCAACAATGTTCAAACCATCCAAAATCAATTAGTGTATGAGAGAGAATTATATGACTTTGCACATTATCAATATGCAGGAATGATTGGATTTTTACCAGAATATGCAATCCATACTTATGAGCAATTTCATGAAGCTTATGGTCAATATATTTATAGTGCAACCCTCACAAAATCAGGAGAGACCATTCCTTTAGTTTGGCCAGATTATTTGTATCATCGACCTGAGAATCACTTAGAATTCGGTGTTTTGGCAGAAAGTACACCACGTTATCAGTCATTTGAGTATTGGCAAGAGAATGATTCAGTGACAGTGACTATCTTGGCAGATGGTTTTGAAGATGTATCCTTTGAAACGAAGTTAAAAAAACCACAAAATATCAGACCACAGCTTTCTCAAAATATTTACTTAATGACAGAGACACTCAGTTTAACCATAGATCAAGGTGTCCTTCAGGAACTAACAGAACAAACCTGTCAATTTGAAATTGTTTCTCCAGAAAAAGTGAAACAAAATGCTAACGAACTAAACTATACCATTACAGCAAAGGCTTTGCTGCTTGATTGCAATCAATTTTCAAGACCAGGTTTTTATCAATTACAACTGATGAGTCCGACTTATGGAGAGATGTTATTCTTATTTAAAATCCAATTAGAGGAGCAAGCTTAGAATGAAAAAATTAAAAATTCAAGACTATATTTTAATCGGTATTTATACCGCTATTTACTTTCTCGTTGTTTGTATTGCAATGATTCTTTTACAATTTACCATTCCTGGTTATAGTTCAATCTTTATCCCAGCTTTAACAGCATTATTTGCTGGAATTGTCTATCTATTAGTTGTAAACCGGATTCCAAGATTTGGTGCAATTACAATTATGGGCTCAGTAATGGGCATCTTTTTTCTAATTTCTGGACATTTTCCATTGTCATTTCTACCAAATATTATTTGTGCCGTTTTAGCTGATTTGCTTCAAAATAAAACAGCGATTTCAATGAAATTACGCACTTCAGTAAGTTATATCATCTTTAGCTTTGGTTTAATTGGACCTGTTTTACCCCTATGGTTTATGAAAAATGCTTATATTGATTCGTTAGTCGCAAGAGGGAAAGATACGGCTTATATTGATGGGGTTTTTGCACATATTACAACAGGCTCATTTATTGCTAGCTTTTTAGCGATTATCATGTTTAGTATGGTTGGTATCATGATTGGTCAGAAGCTCTATCTCAAACATTTTAGTAAGGTAAAGGGAAAAGGACATGGAAAAAATGCGCATCAAGTTTGATCCTAGAAGTAAGCTCTGTACGATTTTATTTGCTAGTGTGCTCTTAATGCTTCATTTATCCTTTCCGCTTGAAATTTTCTTTGTGACACTATTATTCTTCTTATTTCTATTAAATGGCGATTTAAAAAAAGGATTGATTTACTACATCATTTTTTGGTTATTGGTATTAGGTGATTATTTTATTTTGCCATATGTACAAAATACATGGTTAAGCCTGCTTTCCTTTTTATTTGTGGGAAATCGAAGATTGTTACCAACAATCATGGCTGCTTCATTTGGTATGAGTCATACGAAAATTAGTGAATGGATTGCTGCGTTAAAAAAAATGGGGTTACCTTTTGCAATCATTATTCCTTTGACAGTGCTATTTAGATTTTTCCCAACTGTTATTCAGGATTTTAAAAGTATTCGTAGTGCAATGAAGTATCGAGGCATTGCTGTGACAACGCTAGATTTATTGATTCATCCATTGCAAACCATGGAATATATCATTATTCCGATTTTAATGTCCGCTGAAAATACATCCTTAGATTTATCTGCTGCAGCCTTAGTCAGAGGGATTGCAAATCCTGGAAAACATACAAGTGTTTATGAAATTAAGCTTCGTGTGCAGGACTATTTATTAATTTCTGTGTTAATATTTGCTTTAATTGGAGGTAGGTGGCTACAATGATTGATTTAAAAAATATTCAATTTGCATATGATGAAGCGCCTATTTTAAAGAAGCTAGATTTACAGGTGAAGGCTGGCGAGTGTATTGTTTTATGCGGAAAAAGTGGTTGCGGTAAATCGACTTTATTACGGATTTTAAATGGTTTAATTCCAGAGCTATATGAAGGCGATTTGACGGGTGCTGGCATTGTTTTTAATGATGATTTCTTTCAGAAGGAATTTTATGATTATGTAAAAGAGATTGGGGTTGTTTTCCAAAATCCTAAAACACAATTCTTTACCAATGATGTTTATTCTGAATTAGCATTTTCATTAGAAAATTATGGTGTTGAAAGACAAGAAATGCTTGAACGCATCCAAGAAATTACAGAGCAATTTTCACTCACTGATTTATTAGAAAAAAGTATGTTTCATTTATCTGGTGGTCAAAAGCAGCTGGTGGCATTTGCTTCAGCTTGTATGCTACAACATCGTTTATTTATTTTAGATGAGCCATCAAGTAATTTGGATGAAGCAACAATTGGTTATTTGAGAGCGTATTTATTGCAATTAAAAGAGCAGGGTATGACGATTATTCTATCTGAGCATCGCTTGCACTATTTAACGGATGTTGCTGATCATTATTTCTTGATGGAGGAAGGAATGATTCGTGAGCGTTACACTGCAAAAGAAATGTTAGCAAAATCATCAGATGAAATCAACCAGTTAGGCCTTAGAACGTTAGTATTACCGACTTTGGAAAAAATGAGTCAGCCGGACCTTTCACTTCAGCAAGAGAAAAAAGTTGTTTTAAGCTGTGAAGATATGACGTTTCATTATCGTAAACAAAAAAATAGTCTGGTTATTCCTTCACTGACTTTAACCAATGAATATATTACAGGAATTGTTGGGCATAATGGTGCTGGTAAATCAACGTTTTCAAAAGTAATCTCTGGCTTACTGAAGCCTAAAGCAGGTTATTTATTATTCAATCAACAGAAAATAACACCTAAGCAACTCATTGCTGAAAGCTATGTTGTGATGCAGGATGTTAATTTACAATTATTTTTTGAAACTGTTGAGAAGGAAATGACTGTAAATGCTAAGGAAGTAGCAGATTTTGAACAGGTTGTTGAGATGTTGAACCTATCTCATCTACTTGAACGACATCCACAAACACTATCTGGTGGAGAAAAACAACGAGTAGCTATTGCTACTGCCTTATTATCAGGAAAACAAATCATTATTTTTGATGAACCAACTAGCGGTTTGGACTTAGTGCATATGCATGAAATCAGTGAAACGATTAAATGGTTGCATCAAAAGAATATTTTAGTATTAGTGATTACCCATGATCAAGAATTTTTAGAAAAAACTTGTCATCGTATTTTAGCTTTTGAACAAGGGGAAATTATTGATGATTACTTTATCAAAAATAAATAAAATCGAGGAAAGTGCATGTTTGTTGTTACAAATACGATTAAAACACAAGCTGAGAACGCGGAAAAAATCGTTCAGCAGTTTATGAGTGGACACACAGGAAAAGCTATGGAAGGAATTCCAGGTTTTCAAAAATTTGAGTTGTTGAACCGAAGTAACTGCAAAAATCCAGCTGTTAGTGAAATTGTTGTCTTAAGTTACTGGGAATCAAGAGCGCATCAAAAAGCTTGGGTAAGTAGCAATAGTTTTAAACAGCTGCATAAGAGAGAACGTCCAAAAGAGCATGAAGGAAAGGAAACATCGATGATTATTTCTAGTGAAATTGCGGAGTATGATGTGCTGTAATTGCTGTTATGTAAAATAAGTTGATAAAAAAACATTTCCTCATGGAAGTGTTTTTTTATTTATCCTAAGTAAAGAATATTTGATTCGGTGTAAAGAATGTTTGACATAGTTTGTGAGTTAAGTTATATTGTACATATAGTTTTACTTTGTGTAAAAAAAATTATATATTTAAAGGGGATTTTTATATGACTTATTATTCAAAGAAAGCCATTTTGTCAGGAATTAGTTCAATTGTTGTTTTTATTTTCTTTTATCTTGATGTAATTGGAAAAACAGCATTATTATCAGTAGATTCACTTGCAGTTGCAAAACAATGGGGGATGTTCTTTGTCTATCTCTTACTAGCAGAGATTGTAGTAAAGATTGTCGTCATGATTATTTTTAATCTCATCAATACAATGATGACAAGAGAAAGTGAACCCAAAATTGTTGATGAACGTGATCAATTAATAGAATTGAAATCGGTTAGAAATTTCTGCTTTACATTTGCAATAGGTTTCTTTCTTGCAATGTCTGCTTTAGCATTGAACCAATCAATCAATATGATGTTCGTTATTCTAGCTTTTTCTTTCATTATTGCTGGAACAATTTTGGAAGCTTCATATGTGTTTTTTTATGAAAGAGAGGCATAATATGTCAAAAAATAACGTGCATAATTCTATTCGGAAATTACGGTTTCTACATGATGAAATGACACAGCAGCAATTAGCTGAAAAAGTAGGCGTTACAAGACAAACGATTGTTGCAATAGAGAAAGAAAAATATTCACCATCACTAGAAGTAGCATTTTTAATTGCTAGAGTGTTTAGATTACCTTTAGAAGAAGTATTCTCTTATGGGACAAATAATCAAGAAAGTGAAGGAGAAAAAATTGAAAAATAATTAAGCAAGACTAATTAACAATTGGAGAAATCGCCTTTACATTTTGGTTAATCATTAAAGGTTTAAATTTTCCAGTGAATCATTTCAATAAAAATTGGAAAATAAGTAGTTAGGATAGATCAGACTTGTTAGAATATAGAAGTTAAAGCATTTTAGTGAGGTATGAAACGATTCTATACAGGCATTATCAGCAGGTGTTCCTTTTCGGGACATATTCCTGATAATGTCTGTTTTTTCGTCTTTTTTTTGATGGATCTCGCTTTTATAGGTCACTTCTCTCTAATTTTAAGAGTTTTTTTTGTTGGAAAAAATCAATAATTTTAATCATTCTTACTCATATAACGCAATATAAAGAATCGATAATTTAAGAATAGGCAAGAAAACTCCCTTTAAGAAAGCGGTTGCAAAGGTAAAGTGGGTATGCTAATATGAAAATACATCATGACGTCATGACTATTAAAGAAAGAAGGGATCGAATGAAAAAATATGATATTCACTCCCATTTTGGACCTACAAGCTCTGGTGAGTCTGTTCCTGTAGCAGAGATGGTGAATGAACTAAAGCAGTATGGTATTGAAAAAGTTGGGATTAGTTGCTTATCAGGTAATGATACGCAAACACAAAATGAGATTACTTATCAGGCAATGAAGGAATATCCGGATTTTATTGAAGGATATGCTTTTATTAATCCTAAAAATGAAGATGCAGTCGATGAAGTCGAAAAATGTTTGGGCGACTACAAGATGAATGGTTGTAAGTTTCATTCTTGGAAACAAGGTTATTATCCGGATAATCGACCAGAACTAGATGCCATTTTTGAAACCATTCAAAAATACCAAAAGCATGTTCAAATGCATGTGGGTACAGCACCATTAAGTACACCTTATATTTGGGCGGAGTGGGCAAGAAAATTTCCAAAAGTCGATTTTTTATTTACACATACTGGCTATTATGAGTTTGGCTTTTCAACCATTGAAGCCATTAAGGATTTACCAAATGTTTGGGTGGAAACATCAGGACAAATGGACCCGGAAGTCTTAAAACAATCAGTCAAAGTGCTAGGCTCAGAAAGAGTTGCGTTTGGAACAGATTGGCCCTATAAGCCAGTAAATATTGAAATTGAAAAATTCCAACATCTTGGCTTTTCAGATGTAGCATTAGAAAATATATTCTTTAAAAATGCCGAATATTTATGGAGGATGAAATGACAAAAATTTTGATAATTACCCATGCTCAGTTAGGAAAAAGCTTTGTAGAATCAGCAAAAATGTTAGGAAGTAATTTAGAGGATGTTTCTTCTATTAGTTTTGATGAAACAATGGGAATTGAACAATTAGAAGAACAAATTAATGATTACTTAGAAAAAAATCATGAGGATATACTGATTTTTACAGATATTATTGGCGGATCACCATTTAATGTGGCTAGCTTATTAACTCATGAAAAAGAAAATGTTGCAGTATTTTATGGGGTAAATCTACCTATCTTTATTGAAACACTCTCACAAAAAAATACCTTAACGTTTGAAGCTTTGGTTGATTCTTTAAATGACAATAAAAATTTATCTTTAGGATTTGGCAATTTATAGGAGGCGGAAAAAATGAAAGTTACTGTTTTTAGAATTGATGAACGATTAATCCATGGTCAAATTGTGACAGCTTGGCTTCAATATGCTGATGCAAAACAAATTCTTGTGATTGATGATGCTGCAGCAAAGGATCAATTAAGAAGAAGTTTACTACAAATGGCGACACCAAAGGAAGTAAAGCTAAGTGTTTTAAGTGTTGAAGAAGGAAAAGAACGTTTAAGTTCTGATGAAACAGATGATAAAACTTTACTTTTAGTTGGTTCACCAGCAGCAGCTAATGCTGTTATTGATAGTATCAATGATCTCAAAACGATTAATGTTGGCAATCAAAATATGAAAAAAGGTAAAACCAGAATCTTGGATAATTTTTGGTTATTCCCTGAAGATCTTGCTGCATTTGAAGAGTTGCAAGAAAAAAATATTACTTGCGAATTCCGAACTGTGCCAAATGACCATGCGCAAAATGTCTATGACTTAATTGCTAAAACAAATCAATAGGAGGAATATAGGATGAGTATTTTCTTACAAGCACTACTTGTTGCATTATTTGTTACGATTGCATTTATTGATTCTCACACTTTCCAAACCCATATTTTTAGACCGATTGTGGTAGGACCAGTTGTTGGTTTAATTATGGGAGATGTAGCGACTGGGTTTGCTGTTGGTGTCAGTATTGAGTTGATGTTTTTGGCAGTTATCTTTGTTGGAACAGCATTGCCACCAGACCCAACTATTTCAACAGCTATTGCTGCTGCCATTGCGATTTTAGGTGGCGGAGGAACTGAGCTCGCTGTTGCAACTGCTTTACCGATTTCATTTATCGGTCAAATTGCTGCAACTTTCCAAAACTCAGTGATTAATATTTGGTTTATGCATAAAGTCGATCATGCGGTTGAAAAGTTAGATATTAAAGGGATTCGTCGTAATAATATGATTTATCCAATGCTCGTTAACTTTTTATTATATGGTGTTCCTACCTTCCTTGCAGTTTATTTCGGATCAGATTTTGTCGCACAAATCATTCGTGCAATTCCAGATAAATTGATTACAGGCTTATCGGTTGGCGGCGGAATGATTGGTGCAGTTGGTTTTGCTTTACTACTTACAACCATAAAATCTAAACGTATGTGGCCATTTTTCTTATTAGGATTTTTCTTTGCTTCTTATCTGAATGTAAATATGATTGGTATTGCCATGTTAGCAGTTGTCTGTTGTGCACTTTATTTTTACTTTAAATTAGATGATCAAAATAATCATAACTAAGGAGGAGAAAATCAATGGGAAAGAAACTAAATAAAAAAGATTTATGGAAAGTATTTTGGAATCAAATGACAATACGTGCGGCGAATAACTATGAGAGACAGCAAAATGCAGGGTTTACCCAAAGCATGATTCCTGTTATTGAAAAGGTTTATGAAACAGATGAAGAGAAGAAAGAAGCTTACGAGCGTCATATGGAATATTTTTTAACAAATGATATTACTTCTGCGATTCCAATTGGAATTAGTGCAGCGATGGAAGAAGAAAATGCCAATAGTGAAGACTTTGATCCGTCGATTATTGGTGCGATTAAAACTGCTTTGATGGGTCCTTTAGCCGGTTTAGGAGATTCACTTTTAAATGGAACAGCCAGACCTATTTTAGCGAGTCTAGCGATTTCATTTGTGCAAAGTGGTTTAGGATGGATAGGCCCATTATTTTTTGTGATTAGCATGAGCTTTGTTTCAATTGGTACACGTTATTTAGGCGTTTTCCAAGGTTATAAACAAGGGATTAAATTAGTCGATACGATTCAAAATAGCGGTTTAATTGATAAGGTAACAGAATTAGCATCAATTGCTGCTTATATGATTGTTGGTGGCTTCATTCCTGCACTTGTTGTCATCAATACGCCAATTGTTGTTGGAAGTGGCGAAAGTCAATTGATTTTACAAGAAACACTAGATGGTTTGATGCCTGGCGTATTAGGTTTAGGCTATACCATGCTGATGTTTTACTTAATTAAAAAGAAAAAAATCTCTGCTACAATCTTAATATTGCTGACAATGCTTGTTGGTGTTGCTGGTGTTTACTTGGGGATTTTAGGATAAAGAAAGAAGGTAGACTATGTATATTGATATTCATTCGCATATTACGTTTGCGCAGAACCGATATCATATTGATGAGTTGCTCGAAGATATGAATGAAAATCAGATTGACAAACGAGTAATTTCTTCTATCAATAATGAAGATCTTTTATTAAATAATCGTAGCATGAATGATTTGTGTGCCCAATATCCAGATCGATTAATTGGCTGTAGCATGATTAATCCAAAGTGTAAAAATGTGATGGAGCAAATAAAAGAGGCAATTGAGCTACCATATATTCAATTTTTAGAATTTGATTCATTTGAGCATGGTTATTATCCAGAATTGCAAGAGAACTTGTTTGAAATTTTTGATTTAGTCAAAGAAACCAATTTAATTGTTAAAGTTTTTGTGGGAATTGGCGCTAGAACCATTCCACAGCAATGGGAAAAATATGCGCAAGCATTTCCAACAATTAAATTTATCTTTCTTCATATGGGCTGTTTCGACTATGGGTATACATGTATTGATGTTGCGCAAAGAAATGACAATATTTATGTTGAAACCTCTAATCAATATGAATTACAAATTTTAAGAAAAGCGCTGAAAGAATTAAAGATTGATAAAATTGTATTTGGGACAAAATATCCAGAAAGATTAACCAGTAGTAGTATTTATCTTTTTGATATGTTGACAATTACTGAAGAAGAAAAAGCGAAAATCTTCTATAAAAATAGTCAAAATCTTATGAATGAAGATTGCAGATAAGGAAGAAAACAAATGGAAAAAATTGAAATGAGAGAACTATTGAACCTAGAAGATCAATTCATATTTGATCAAATTGAAAATCATGAGTTACTAGGTGCAACAAATCATATAGCAGCAATTGGCGTAATGATGGAGCACTTAGCAATGGATCAAGAAAAATCACTTGAAGAAATTAAAACAGCAATTAAGAAACTAGCAAAATATTATATAAATACTCGTGGGAAAGCCAGTCAAGCTATTACGAGTGCGATTCTTTTAATGATTCAAGGGATTGAAGCACAAAAAACAGCACAAGGAATCATTGATACTAAAAATCAATATTTCGTAGATACAGAAAAAAATAAAGAAAAATTATTGAGCTATGCAGTAAATCTTTCAAAAAAATATACAACAATCATGTGTTATGATTATTCAAGCACAGTAGAAAACTTTTTAAAAGCGTTAGCTAAAGATCAACAAATGCGCACTATCTATATTCCTGAGAGCAGAGTTATTAATGGTGGTAAACCATATATTGAGCCACTCGTAGCCTTAAATTATCAAATCAAATTTATTCCAGATTGTGCCATCTTTTATTATATGGATGAGTGTGAAGCTTGCTTTATGGGAGCTGAGACATTTTATCCAGATGGAACAGGATTTAATACTTTAGGTTCAGATTTAGTGGGATTAGTCTGTGATTATTTCCATAAACCTTTATATTTTATTACACCGATGATTAAGTTGGATGGGAAAGCACAATTTGGGATTGAAAAGAAATTGGTCATTGATGATTTAGAGCATAAGATGACTAAGGAATGGGCAGAAAATAGTTATCAAGAGAAAATTGACTTTAAAGTACCAGAATTAATTGGGGTTGAAAGTCGATTTATCCATAGCTTTATTACAGAATATGGTGTTGTACCAGCTAAACAAATGTATAGTGTTGCAAAAGAATATATGGAAAGTATTTATGGAGGTGTCAGTCTTGATGAATGAGAGATTATTAAATAAACCTGCTTTAGCGATGCTACAGCCGCCTCCGTTACCAGGAACGTATACACACACTGATAAAACAATTCATCAAATTGTTGAGGAATGCTTAGCAGAAGCTGAAATGATTCATGCCAATCACTTTGATGGCTTCATTATCCAAAATATGAATGATATGCCGATCAAACAGCACTCAAACTTTGAAACAGTCGCGTTTATGTCTAGAATTTTGCTAGAAATTAAACATAGCTTTCCAAGTCTTTTACAAGGTGTGCTAGTAAACTGGGATGGCGTTGCTAGTTTGGCGGTAGCTGAGGCATGTGAAGCTGATTTCATTCGAGTAGAACATTTGTATACTGGAGCGAATATTACAAGCGCAGGGCTTTTACAAGCACAATGTGTTGATATTATTAATTTAAAAAAGAAATTAAATTCAAAGATTCCGGTTTTTGCTGATATCTATGAGGTTCATGGTGTGCCAATTGGTCGTAAAACTTATCAAGATGCTGCTTGGGAAGCTGTTTATGAAGCTTTTGCTGATGGATTATTTACATCAGGAGCAACTACTGAGGAAAGCTTAAATATTATTCAACAAATAAAAGAGCGCGTACCAGAAGTACCTGTTTATCTAGGTGGAGGAGCTACAGGAGAGAATATTTCTCAATTATTAGATTTTTATGATGGGGTTTCGGTTGCAACTTGGATAAAAGATGGTAATATGAGAAATAAGATTAACCCTAAAAAAGCAGCCTATTTTATTGAGGAAGTTAAAAAGAGCAGAAGTAATTAAGAAGAAGGTGATCCTATAGCTAAGCAAGTGTTACATGCATATATTTATAACGATTTGCTAAAAAAAATAGTGAATGGTGAATTTAAAGAAAATGAACGAATTCCAGCTGAACCAGAACTACAATCATTTTATGGTGTGAGTCGGATAACTGTTAGAAAAGCAATTGAAGACTTACAAACAGATGGCTATGTTGAAAAAATCAGAGGAAAAGGAACCGTTGTTAAAAGTAAAAAATTATCTTTAAATTTACAAAAATTAGATAGTTTTACAAACGAATTTCAAGGCTCTGGCATTGAAACAAGTGCAACACTGGTTTCATTTCAAGAACTGATTCCACCTCAAAGAGTCAAAAACAGCTTAAAGCTAGGCAATAATGAAACCTGTTATTATATTGAACGTGTCAGAAAAATTTTTGATTTAAAAGTAGGATTACAGAGAACCTATGTGACTAAAAATAAAGGCATTTTACTGACAGCCGATCAATTTGATGAACATGCTTCATTATATGCGTTGATTAAACAATGCGGCATTAAGATTAATCATGCGGTTGAGAATATTGAAGTAAAGTATGCTGACCATACCATTACTGAATTATTGGAATTAGATAAAAACTTTGCTTTATTTTATCGTGAACGGATTGCCTATGATAAAGAAGCAACTGCTATTGAGTATAGTGAAATGTATTACCGTTCAGATGAATATAAATATATGATTCAACTGCAGTTAGAGGATCAGTAGAAGAATGAATAATTTGGCGTACTGATGCAATAAAAAGAAAAACAAGGAAATAGCAGCTTAATTGTCTGTTGTTTTCTTGTTTTTTTGATGAATTATTCATAATCTAATAAATTTTAATTGACTTGGAGTTCACTTTAAGTGATAGGATGATGATACATTTATTTATACGATCACAACTAGTAAAAAAGATAGGGGGAACTAGCGTGTATCAGGGCGTTATTTTTTTAGATATTGAGAAAATGATTTCAAAAAATACTTTTAACGGTCACGATTTAACGAAAGAAGTGTTGCTGAGCATGCAAAATAATGCTTATCTTTTGGTTGTTTGTAGTCCATATTCTTTAGAAATCACTCGATATTTAATTGGAATAGAATTTAAGGGTGCTTTTATTCTATTTAATGGTGGTTTAGTTGCTTTAAACGGGCAACAAATTGCTAATTTACCAATTGCCAGCAGTGTGATAAATGAAATCAAAGAAGTTTCTAAACATATGCAACACCAAATCGCTTATTATACAAGTGAAGCGGCCTTTATCGATGATAAAAATGATGTTGTAGAAAGGTTTCAAGAGATTTTTCCAGTTGAAAACTTTAAGCAAATCAATACCTTCAATACTAGAGAGGCCATCTATCAATTAAGAATTTTTAGTTTAGAAGACAAAAAAGATGTTTTATATGAGACTTTCTTTGAACAAACATTGGACTGTCAGAGGCAAGACCTTTATTCACTTTTAGTAAGAAATAAAAAAAATGAGCTTTCTAAAGCAATGCTGACACTATTGAATCAAGTGATGATTATCAATAGAGAAAATATTTATTATTTTGGCAATCAATTAGTAAACGTAATTGAACCAATTAAAAAAATCAAAGATTTGTCAAAAACTATCTATCAAAAATAGCTTTCTTTTTGATTTGAAATGAGAGCTAAGAGTAAGCGATGAGAGAAAGGAATACTTCATTTATGAAAAAAACATTTTACATGATGCGCCATGGTCAAACACTTTTTAATGTCAGAAAAAAGATTCAAGGAGCATGTGATTCACCATTAACAGAGCTTGGTGTCAAACAAGCAGAGATAGCTGGATCTTACTTTGATTCAATTGAATTAGATCATCTTTATAGTTCTACCTCTGAAAGATCTTGTGACACATTAGAGCTGGTGACCAAAAATCGAATGCCTTATACCCGATTAAAAGGGTTAAAAGAAATGGATTTTGGTACTTTCGAAGGGGAAAGTGAAGAGTTAAATCCACAAGATAAAAGTACGTTCTTTTTACAATTTGGTGGAGAATCAAGGGAACAAGTCCGCGAAAGATTGGTTACTACTTGTAAAAAAATCATGAAGAACGAAGATCATCAATCTGTGCTCGCAGTGTCTCATGCAGGAGCCTGTTTACATTTCTTAAGACATTGGCAAGACCCCACAGAAGAGTTGAAAAAAGGCTTTACGAATTGCTGTATCTTTAAATATGAATATGACAGTGAGGATGAATCATTCCGTTTAGTTGATGTCATTCGTCATCCAATATAAAAAGAGATGACAACTTTATTAAAGAATCTTCTAGTTGTTGTTTTCATTTCATTGTAATATTGTATATAATAAGTGATGAAATGAATAGATGAGGTGACCTATGAATGAACTAAATTTTGCAAATCGACTCACTCAAGAACAAAAGCATTTGTCTAAAACGGAATCAACTTTAGGGGATTATATTGTTGCTCACATGGAGCAAATTAGTCAATTGACCATTCAGCAATTAGCTGCAAACGCTAAAGTATCTAATGCGACTGTGACACGTTTTTGTAAAAAATTAAATTATGCTAGCTTCGCTGAATTAAAATCTTATTTGAGCCGAGAAACGAAAAAAGATGAGCATAAAGAAGAAGGGGTAGTCGAAGTAGTGGGCACTTTTTATGATACAATGGTTGCCTCTTCAAAAATGCTAATTGATGCGACTCAATTGGCAGCTTTAATTGCAGCCATTAAAGCTGCCAATAAAATTACACTTTGTGGAATAGGAAGCTCTGGCTTAACTGCAAATGAATTTAAATATCAGCTGATGAGAATGGGGTTGACTGTTGATTGTGTGACTGATCCTCATATGATGTTAATGGGGGCTAAATTATTAGGTCCAGATGATTTATTAATTTGCTTATCTAATTCAGGGGAAACACAAGCCTTAATTAAAGCCTGTCATATTGCAAAGGAAAATCAAGTGAACATTTGTACCTTAACCAATTTTAAAGACAGCACACTAACCAAAATAGCTGATATTTGTATTTATACTTCAAGTGTTAAATCGATGCATGATGGTCGATTTATCAATACGCAGCTGACCATGTTTTTCGTTTTAGATTGTATTTTCTATGAGCTTCTAGGAGATCCAGTTATGTATGATAAACGCAGTAAGACTCTCCAACTGATTTTAAATGAAGAGAGTCAATTAAAAAATAATCATTAAAATAACCCCGTTATTCTTCTATAAGATAGAAAAGTAACGGGGTTATACTTATTCGATTGCGTTCACAAATTTTTCTGTGATTAATTGCGGTCGCGTGATTGCACCACCTACAACAACACTGTGTACACCTAAAGACAAGACTCTTTTCGCTTTTTCAGGAGTATCAATATTTCCTTCAGCAATGAGTGGTAACTGACTTTCCGCTAGCATTTTTCTTAAAATAGCAAAATCATCTGCTGCAACAGAATCATTTTTTGATTCTTCCGTATAGCCAATTAAAGTACTTGAGATACAGTCGAAGCCTAATTGATTAGCAACTCTAACATCTTCAACTGTTGCAACGTCAGCCATTAATAAGATCTGAGGATAAGTCTTTTTAGCATACTGAACAATTTCAGCTAAAGATTGTCCATTAGGGCGCACACGAGAGGTTGCATCTAAAGCAATCATGTCACAGTTTGAAGTAGCCAACTCATCAATTTCCTTAGTAGTTGCCGTAATAAAAACTTTTGAATCAGGATAATCACGTTTGATAATCCCAATGACTGGCAAATCAACTTCTTTTTTAATCGCTTTAATATCGATGACAGAGTTTGCACGAATACCAGCTGCACCGCCTTGTAAAGCGGCTAAAGCCATTTTTGACATAATAAAATCACTGTGTAGTGGTTCATGATCCAATGCTTGGCAGGATACAATCAGCTTGTTTTTAATTTTATTTAACACTAGTCTATTCTCCAATCATTTCTTCAATTTCATTTTTGATAATGGTGACTTGAGGACCATAAATGACCTGAATACCATTTCCTTTTTTTATGACACCTTTTGAACCAGTAGCTTCAAGAGCTTTCTCATCAACTAAATTACCTTGTTTAACGGTCACTCTTAATCTAGTTGCACAGCAATCAACAGTATCTAAGTTAGTCATTCCGCCAAGTGCTGCTACAATTTTTTCTGCTCGATCTGTACCGTTTTCAGCAACACTATTTTTTTCTTCCAATTTGTCATTCCCACGACCTGGAGTTTTAAAATTAAATTTTTTGATTAAGAAACTAAAGGTAAAGTAGTAGAGGAAGAACCAGAGAACTCCGATAATAGGTACCATAATCCAGTTTGTTTTATCATTTCCTTGAAGAACTCCAAATAACATGAAATCAATAAAGCCACCTGAGAAGGTTTGTCCAATTGTAATCTTAAAGATATGAGCCACCATAAAGGCTAGTCCATCAAAAAATGCATGCACAACATATAAGGCAGGTGCTACAAATAGAAAAGCAAATTCTAGTGGTTCAGTAATACCAGTTAAGAAAGAAGTTAAAGCAGCTGTTAACATTAAGCCACCAACAACTTTACGATTTTCAGGTTTAGCTGCTCGGTAAATAGCAAAAGCTGCACCAATTAAACCAAACATCATTGTGATAAAACGACCTGACATAAAACGAGCTGTTCCTTCGAAAAATTGAGTTGTACTAGGATCAGCAAGTTGTGCAAAGAAAATGTTTTGTGTGCCTTGGAATAACTTTCCACCAATTTCTAAAGTGCCACCAAGAGCTGTTTGCCAGAATGGGAGATAGAAAATATGGTGTAACCCAAATGGTCCCAATAAACGTAAGATAAATCCATAGAAAAAAGTACCAATATAACCAGTTGAGTTGACAACATCACCAATACTAAAAATAACAGATTGGAATAATGGCCAAATATAAAACATGACCACACCTAAGAAAATAGATGAAAGTGCAGTGATGATTGGCACGAAGCGTGAGCCACTAAAGAATCCAAGAAACTGGGGTAATTCCGTTTTATTAAAGCGATTATGAAGAAATGATGCCAGAATACCAACAACTAAACCACCGAATACACCAGACTCTAACGTTTGAATCCCCAAAGCCATTCCTTGACCAGCACCTGCTAAGTTATCTGTCGCTAATTTACCAGTGATGACCAAGATTGAATTGATTGTGGCATTCATAACCAAATAGCCTAATAAGGCAGCAAGGGCAGCTGTTCCTTTATCAGAACGCGCTAAACCAACAGCCACACCGACAGCAAATAGAACCGGTAAGTTAGCAAAAACGATATTCCCAGCAGAGGACATAATTGCGAATATAGCCTGTAACCAAGGGATATCTAGGACAGGATAAGCATTGACTGTATTTGGATTTGACAATGCACCTCCAATCCCAAGTAATAATCCTGCAGCTGGCAGAATTGCAATCGGTAACATAAATGATTTACCAAATTGTTGTGCTTTTTCAAAAAAAGTTTTCAAAACATTCCACTCCTTTGATAATATTTTCAAAACAATGGTATCACATGAAAAAATAAACAACAAGTGCAATTTTAGACTTTGGTTTTTATCTATTCAAAAATAGTAGCGACTGATGAAATAAAAAAATGCTTGCACCAATCAGTTAGTGAGAATAGTATCAGACTAGTGTTGAAAGGGGATACAATTTATTTTTTTGATTTAGCTGAAAAATGATGTATCATAAATGACATGAAAAAAATTCTTTACTTTTATTTTTACATGGAAAAAATCATTCATTTATCTGAGCAAAAAAAACTTATTTTCAGAATATCGCAATTGTTATTTTCATTTCAACGCAAGATTGTATATAATAAGAAATGGAATGAATAAATGAGGTGGAATTTTGGAAATACAACAAGCAATTTTGCATATTTTAGATAAAGAAGCAGATTCATTAATATGTTCTCAGAAGGAACTAGACTTTTCAAATGGAGCAGTCAATGAATATGTCACAAAATTAGTGTCCAAATTAGGTTCTGGAGACATTAAAGAAGCTTTTTTAGATGAACAAAATCAAGTGATGCAATTATTAAACAGTAGTGAATTAAATTTTATTGAAAAAAGTAGTGAACTCGCTAAGCAATTATTTGATATGATTACCCATGGAGAAGAGGTTCCTGGTGGGGACTTATTGATTTTCTCTGGAGTTGACAATACCAGTAATGCCTTAATTGGGATGATTAAGTTAAATTATAAGGAGCAGTTTACACATTTTCTTGATTACGATGAAGAAGCATTGGCAAATAAAATCATTGTCAATAAGACCATTTTACCTTCTAAAACCCAGCGTGTAGATGAAGGGGTAATAATTGATACAGCAACTGGAAACTGCCAAATTGTAGAAAAGAAATATTTATTTGAAGGAGAAAAAATCTCTTACTTCTCTGAGAAATTCTTAAAAACAACTCCTGCACCATCAGCTGTTGAAAATATGAAAGTGGTTAAAAAAGCGATTCGTAAAGTTTCAGGAAAATATAATACAGATGAATATATTAGCTTATCTCATACCCAAAAAGCTGTTTATGAAAGTGTTGAAGAAACAGGAAATGTTGATGTGATGCAAATTGCAGAAGCTGTTTTTGAAGAAAATATTTCGGCCAAAAATGACTATTTAGCCATTGTACAAGAGGCTGGGATTGAAGAGAAAATTCCTGTTGATCCAATTAAATATGAAAAAAAATATAGTAAGCAAAAATTTAAATTAGATAACGGAATTGAATTAACGATTCCAATTGATATTTATCAAAACAAAGATTTAGTTGAATTTATCAATAATCCAGATGGAACTATTTCTGTCATGATTAAAAATGTTGATAGTATTAAAAATAAATTTTCAATTTAAATGAAAAGGAGCACTAAAAATGACAATTACTGAAGCATTTGATGCGTTATTAGAAGAAAAAGGTTTTACCTTAATCAAAGAAGAAAATGAACATGGCAATGTGGTTTATTCTGGCAGCTTTGAATCACCAGAAGGCAATAAAATCCCCTTTGGTGTGGTTTTCCAAAGAAATGAATCCCCAACTGATTATCAAATCATTTATCGTGGTGTGGCTTATCTAAAAGACTATGGCAAAAAAGCAGCAGTTTTAGAGCTATTAAATGACTTGAATCAGGGCGAAGCTTTATATTATAAAGTGTCTTTACATGGTGATGGAGAAGTGCAAATCCATGCTCATGGTAGGACAACAGATGATATGAATCCTTTATATACCATAATGGTTGCTGGCTCAAATGTTGCACAATTAGTGAATGAAAGAGTGCAGCGTTTTATCACAGAATAAAATGATGAACTATTAAAAATAAGCCTCACTTTTTCTATGTTTGTAATCAGTAGAAGAGTTAGGCTTATTTTTCTATGTAAGATGTTAAAAAAAATAATTAAATAAAAAATGAAAAATAAAAAAACATAAAATACCAAGAATGAAGATGAAGCTATTTTTTGCTAACTTTTTCTGTTTCAACGATTTTCAGCCCCATTAGTATAGAATAACGAGTAAAAGTATGCTTGCTTGTATTTTAACCTAATAAGCTTGTCTTTAACAAGCAATAATTCACCTAAATGTCCTATTATTTAAAGAGATTAACACTTGTATAAATGTGCTGATTTGTGTACAATTATAAAAATCAGAATATTTCAACAATTAAAAAATGAAGGGTGGAACAAACCATGAATAACCTTACAAAAGAAGCAGTAAAAAGCTTAGCAGATAAAAGAATGCCATTATTTTATGACTATTTGGCGCTTCCAACAGTCTCAACTGAGCACCGTGCAATTCCTGAAACCGTTACATATGTCGAAAATTTAATTCAGGATTTAGGGGGAGAAACACAAGTATTAGATGATTTAGGTGGCCATCCAGTTGTTTATGGCTTCTTTAAAGCCTCACCGACAGGCAATGCCAATAAAACCTTACTCTTTTATAACCATTACGATGTTCAACCGGCAGAGCCATTAGATGAATGGCAAACAGATCCCTTTACAGCCACTGAAAAAGAGGGCATTTTATATGCTCGAGGTACGGCGGATAATAAAGGCAATTTCATTGTCCGTTTAAATGCCATCGCTGCTTTACTAGAAACAGAAGATGGGTTACCATGTAACATTAAATTTTTAGTTGAAGGAGAAGAAGAAATTGGCAGTCGCAATTTAGAAAAATATCTTCAAAAGTATGCTGATTTATTCAAAGCAGATGCTTGTATTTGGGAATTTGGTGGAAAAGATAATGAAGAGCGCTTTGTAATTGATGCTGGAATCAAAGGCATGGCTTATTTAGAACTGACTGCTGATAGTGCGGGGATTGATATTCATTCTTCAATGGGGGCAATTGTTGACAATGCTGCCTGGCGCTTAACACAAGCCCTTGCTTCAATGCGTGATGTAGAGAACAATATTTTAGTTGAAGGCTTTTATGATGATATTACCCCACCAACCAAAGAAGAAAAAGAATTGGTGGCATCACTTCCATTTAACTTGGAAAGTACTGTCGCGCAATATGGCTTAACCAGACCTTTAATTACAGATGGAAAAGAAATCACACCAAGTGAAGCCTTAGTTTTTTACCCAACAATGACCATTTGTGGCATTTTAAGTGGCTTTGTAGGAGAAGGAACAAAAACCGTTTTACCACGTACAGCAAAAGCAAAAGTCGATTGCCGCTTAGTACCAGGACAAACACCAGCTCATATTGCAGATTGCGTACAAAAACACTTAGATAAGCATGGCTTTGAAGATGTGAAAGTCCACTTATTAGATGGACAGAAAGCCTTCCGTTCAAATATGACAGATCCCTTTGTTCAACAAGTCGTAAAATCAGCTGAAAAAGCTTATGGCACAGATACTGAAATTTTATTAGTACCAAATAATGCAGGAACAGGACCCATGTATATTTTTGATCAATACCTAAAGCTACCGATTTTATGTAGTGGGGTAGGCTGGTCTGGTTCAAGAGCACATGCGCCAAATGAATCCATTAGAATGGCTGATTTTTATGAAGGGATTATGCATATGATTTATTTAATGGGAGAGTTTGGAAAATAGCGTATGTTTGCGAGAGAATGTTAATCATTCTCTTTTTTATTGTGTGCGCTTGGCATAATGACTAGTTAAACAATACAGAGGTAAACATCAACCAGTGTCTAGTGAAGCGTAAAGTATCCCTTTGCGCTTCTACCTCTGAAAGAACTGTGTTTAAAAATTTAGGAATGACGAACAGAAATTTTATGATTGGCTACTGTATGAAGGGAAATTAAAATTCTATACAAAGGACAAAAAAATTACATTATCAGAATAAATGAGTTAATTTAATGCCTAAATAACAAATTGAGTAATCTTCTAAAATAAAGTATAATGATACTGCTGAATCACATATTCAAGTAACTAAAATATTATTATACTATGTGTGGGTTTTAGCTCCGAATTATGAACAACAGTTACTAATGAATAACATCTTTATTGAGATTTAATAATAGATGTTATTTAAATAATAATGTTAAATTAATAACAAAAGTTAATATTGCTGAAATTGGAGGATTTAGTGTGGGTAATAAATTAGAACTAACATGGTATGGAAAAGAAAAGAAATTTCAGATTGAACCAAGATTACTTATTGAAAATAAAGAGCTGTCAAATATAAAGTATGATGTTGATACAGAAAATATGTTAATACACGGTGATAATCTACTAGTTCTTAAAGCTTTAGAATCTAAATATGCGGGTAAAGTAAAATGTATTTATATTGATCCACCTTATAATACAGGTTCAGCTTTTGAACACTACGATGATAATATAGAACATAGTCAGTGGTTGAGTTTGATGAAAGCTAGACTTGAAATGTTGAAAAACTTATTATCTGATGATGGTAGTATTTTCGTACAAATTGATGATGAAGAATACGCATACTTAAAGGTTTTGATGGATGAAGTTTTTGGAAGAAATAATTATATAAATACTATAAGTGTTTTAATGAAAAATATAGCTGGAGCTTCTGGGGGTGGTCAAGATAAGAGACTGAAAAAAAACATTGAATATATATTAATATACTCAAAAAATTACGAATTAATAAGCCAGTTCACACCTGTATACTCATATTCACCGATTTCTAAATTAGTTGAACAATATAGAGAAGAAAATAAAAGTTGGAAATATACTACTGCTCTAATAAACAAGGGTGATAAAATATATATTGGCTCAACTGTAGATGGAGAAGGAAATGAAATTAAAATTTATAAAAGGGAAAATTATTTAATTAAATCAGTAAAATTACTTATGAAAGATGAAAAAAAATCGGAAAAAGATATTTATGCTAAGTATGCTCATTGTATATTTCAAACCGCTATGCCTCAAAGTTCAATAAGACCTAGAGTATTAGAGAAGGTTAAAGAAATTGGTTTTGAAAGTGACCTCTATTCAATTGAATATGTGCCAAGAAGCGGACGAAATAAAGGGAAATTATATGAACAGTTTTATAAAGGGGAATCGTTCAGACTTTTCGCATGGCTTAAAGATGTTTCGGTTGAAATTGATGGCAAACTTTGTAAAAAAGATTTACAAGGAACTTATTGGGACTTTGTTGGAGAAACCAAAAACCTAACCAAAGAAGGGGGGGTTGAATTCCCTAATGGGAAGAAAGCCGAAAAGTTATTAGAAAGAGTATTCACATTGGCAAGTAATGAAGGTGATTTAGTCATGGATTCATTTCTAGGTTCAGGTACAACTAGTTCTGTTGCACACAAAATGAACAGAAAGTGGATAGGTGTTGAAATGGGGCAACAAGCATACACTCATTGTAAAGTTCGTCTTGATAAAGTAATATCTGGCGAAGATAAAGGTGGTATTACTAAATCAGTTGATTGGAAAGGTGGGGGAGGTTATAAGTTTTATGAACTTGCACCCTCACTAATTAATATTGATACTTTTGGTGAACCAGTAATAAACAAAGAATATAGTGCAGATATGCTGGCTTCAGCAGTAGCATTACATGAAGGATTTTATTATCAACCTTCATCAGATCTTTTTTGGAAGCAATCACGCGGAAATGAAAATTCATATCTTTTTGTAACTACGAGGCATCTAACTGCACAATTTGTTGATTCTATAAAAGATACTATGGAAGATAATGAGTTCCTTGTTATTGCTTGTCGTTCGTTTGATGCAAGTGTTGAAAAAACATACAAACAAATTACAATAAAAAAGATTCCAAATATGTTATTGGGTCATTGTGAATTTAATAAAGATGATTATAAGCTGAATATTATAAATCCACCAGTATATGATGAATTTAAGGAGGATGAATTTGATGAGCAATACTAAATTCCCTCAATACTCTCCTGATTACATTAGTAGAATTATGTCGTTAAGAAAACCTCAAATTAGGTCATTAGAAATACTAGATGATATCGCTAGTAATATTAAATTAGTTAATAGAAGTAATAATTTAATTGATTCCTTGTCAGAAATTAAAGATAAGTACCCAACTTGTACTGATTTTGAAAAAAAATTTATTTCTTTAACATTTGCATTAGCTACTGGTGTTGGTAAAACAAGACTAATGGGCGCATTTATTAGTTACTTGTACACACAACACGATATTAAAAATTTCTTCGTTGTAGCACCGAGCTCAACTATTTATGAAAAATTAAAAAAAGATTTTGGAGATCCATCTCATTCAAAATATGTATTTAAAGGATTAGGATGTTTTGTGAATCCCCCTAATATCATTGCTGATGAAGACTATAGAAACAGAAATCTTTCGTTATTTGAATCAGACATTAATATTTTTGTATTCAATATTGATAAATTTAATAAAGAAAATGCTAATATGAAAAAAGTTAATGAATATCTTGGACAGTCTTTTTATGATGAACTTTCAAATTTAAATGATTTAGTTTTGATAATGGATGAATCGCATCATTATCGTGCTGAAAAAGGTGCTTTAGCATTAAATGATTTAAAACCAATACTTGGTTTAGAATTAACAGCTACACCTCTTGTAAAAAAAGGTGCAAAACAAGTTCCATTTAAGAACGTTGTGTATGAATATCCTCTTTCTAAAGCTATCGAAGATGGATACACAAGAACTCCCTTTGCAGTCACAAGGTCAGATATTAACTTTTATAATTTTGGTGATGAACAAATTGATAAATTAATGTTACTAGACGGAATAACTTGTCATGAAAATGTTAAAAATAAACTTGAGGTTTATGCTAGTAATAATAAAAAACCAACAGTTAAACCTTTCATGCTAGTTGTTTGTAAAGATACTGAACATGCAACGTTAACAGAAAATTTCATTAAATCTGATGAATTTAGAAATGGTGAATATAAAAATAAAACAATTACAGTTCACTCAAAAATGCGTGGTTCGGAAAGTGAACAAAATATGAAACATCTTTTAGAAGTTGAAGATGTTAATAATCCAATTGAGATAGTTATTCATGTAAACATGCTTAAAGAAGGTTGGGATGTAAATAATTTATTTACTATTGTTCCTTTAAGAACCGCAACATCTAAGATTCTTAGAGAGCAAATGATAGGCCGAGGCTTACGTCTTCCCTATGGTGAAAGAACTGGAGATAAAGAAATAGATGCAGTGATGTTAACAGCGCATGATAAATTTAATGAAATTTTGTTAGAGGCGCAAAAAGGTGATTCTATATTCAAAGCTGGAAATGTTATTAAGGCAGAAGAAATTGAACAGGAAAATATTATTTACACTCAATTAGCTTTAGATACAAGTAAAGGAGATGGGTTAGAAAGAGCATTTCAACATACAAACATTGAACGAACAGATCAGAATAGAGCTGTTTTTAGTAAAGCGAATAATTCAATTAAGGAAGAAGTAAACAAACTGGTTTACGAAACAAATTGTTTAAGTGAATTATTAGATGGATTGGGTAGAGAAAGTATTGTCTCTATAGTTGAGAATAAAATTAATGAAGATATTGACTTAGGAACTACCTATTATGATAATGAAGACATTTTTAGTGATTGGATTATAAAAGAAACTGAGGACACATATCAAGCAGTAGTAAGTAAATTCATTCCAATCCCAAAAATAAAAATAACTGATGATGGTGTTGAAGAATATTGCTTTGTTGATTTTGATATAGACTTAAAAGATTTTAAACATGTTCCAATTGAAAACGATATTTTAATACAAAGTCTTGAAAATATGTCTGATAGTGAACGTGTTAAAGGCACTATGATTGACTTTGAAGGTTATGCTCCTAAAAATGTAATTTTAGAAGAACTTAGAAAAAAGCCTGAAATTGATTATGAAAAAAATCCTAAATTGTTAATTAAGTTGATTACACAAGTAATCGATTCTTACCAAACTAGTTATGGAGATAATGGTATGCATAATATTGTTATGATGAATAGGAAAGATATTGGAAATAAAATATACACTCAAATGATGCAACATTTTTATTGTGAGAATGGATTTCTTGTTGAAGAAGTAGTAGACGTGAGTAATATTAATCTTAAACAAGCACATACTTATAGTGAACAAAAAAATCTATATGAGTCATATACTGATAGTATTCGTTCTATTTTATTTACAGGAATTACAAAAGGTATATTTGATTGTGCTAAATTTGACAGTAAGCCTGAACTTATTTTGGCGAGGGTTCTTGAACGAGACAAATTTGTTAAAAATTGGCTACGCCCTGCTAAGAAAGAATTTAATATCACTTATAATCACGGCAAACAATATGAACCAGATTTTGTTGTTGAAACTGATACTAGAGTATATCTTGTTGAAGTTAAAGGTGAAGATAAGTTAAATGATTCTGATGTTATTGCAAAGAAGAAGCGTGCTATAAAGTATTGTGAAGTAGTATCGAATTGGGGTAGAGCAAATGGATTTAAGAAATGGGAATATTTATTTATTCCTTCAATGCAAATACAAGAAAGTTCATCATTTGAACAACTTTCAAAACAATTTATTGAGGAAGAATAAGATTTTTACTTTTGGTAAAATTCATCTGTTTTATTTTTTAGTAGGCATTTACTTTATTTTTTTAGCAATGTTAGTTGGATTATAAGATCTGATTTTATATGCTTGACATAAAATAGTAGTTATTTGAATTATTAATATTACTACTAAATTTGAGTCTTGAAAAGAAAATAGTATAAAGAATCGTCAAAATCGTGTAAAATGATGGAGACGGTTTTTTTATTTAGAAAAGAGGGATACAATGCTTTACTATTATATCGGTGCAATTTTGTTTATAGGAATTGATCAGCTGACAAAATATATTGTGATGAATCAAATTGATTTATATCATACAATCGAAGTCATTCCAAATATTCTTTCATGGACCTATGTGAAAAATGAAGGGGCTGCTTGGAATATTTTAGAAGGAAAAATGTGGTTATTCTACATCATTACAACAATTGTGATTATTGCGATTCTATATATCATGCAAAAATATGCAAAACCAAGAAAGAATCTCCTCCTAAATCTGTCTCTGATGTTGATTTTAGCAGGTGCTATTGGAAACTTTATTGATCGTCTTGTGCATACCTTTGTTGTAGACATGATTCAATTGACTTTCTTTAACTTCCCAGTATTTAATGTAGCAGATATGTGTTTAACAGTTGGTGTTGCATTAGCTGCGATTTATATTATTAAAGATGAAAGCTTAAACAATTAAAAAGGATGGCGAATATGACAAAAAAAATGAAAATGACCATAAATGAAGAAAAAGGACGCTTAGATAAAGTCTTAGCGGATCATTTGAAGCAGTTTACGAGGTCGCAAATTCAACATTGGATTAAAGAAGAATATGTCACAGTCAATGGTCAGCCTGAAAAAGGCAATTATAAAGTGAAAAATGGGGATGTTGTTGAAGCGATTGAACCTGAAGTGGTGCCATTAGAAATTTTAGCAGAAGATATTCCTTTAGAGATTGTTTATGAAGATGAAGCTGTTTTAGTAGTGAATAAACCACAAGGAATGGTGGTGCATCCCTCTGCTGGTCATTTAACTGGCACATTAGTGAATGCTTTAATGTACCATGTGAAAGACCTTTCAGGAATTAATGGGGTGATTCGTCCTGGGATTGTTCATCGGATTGATAAGGACACATCTGGTTTATTAATGGTGGCTAAAAATGATCAAGCTCATGAAATGCTTGCGGAGCAATTAAAAGAGAAGACTTCTTTACGTCGTTATGTCGCATTGGTTCATGGTCATATTTTACATGAAAAAGGCACCATTGATGCACCAATTGGTCGTTCAAAAGAAGATCGTAAAAAACAAGGGATTATTGATGACGGTAAACCTGCTGTGACACATTTTAAAGTATTAGAGCGCTTTAATGAATACACACTGGTTGAGCTAGAACTTGAAACTGGTAGAACCCATCAGATTCGTGTGCATATGAAATATATTGGCTTCCCAATTGCTGGTGATCCAACTTATGGACCTAGAAAAACTTTAGCTGGTAAAGGGCAGTTTTTACATGCCAAAGTCTTAGGCTTTAAACACCCAACAAGTGGCGATTTTCTCACTTTCGAAGCACCACTACCGGAAATTTTTGAAAAAACTTTAGCTGAATTAAGAGAAAACGGTTGACATTTAGTTGGTAAATCGATATCCTATCTTTAAGCAAGAAATAAATTAAATATTTTTCCTTTAACAATAGTCCTGTGAGGCTAGGAAGGAGCACTGAAAAGATGGAAGCCTAAAAATAGGTGAATTCTTTTTAAACATGCAATTTTTGTGCCTTCTTATCATTCATGGTAAGAAGGTTTTTTGATGGGGAAAATTTAGAAGGAGGGTGACTTGTTGTCTAAGAATGAAATTGAAGTAGTAGATGATGCAGCCATGAAACGCGCACTAACCAGAATCACTTATGAAATCATTGAAAGAAATAAGGGGATTGAAGATTTAGTGTTAGTAGGGATTAAAACAAGAGGGATTTATCTCGCACAAAGAATCGCTAGTCGCTTAAAACAACTAGAAGGTGTAGCCATCCCAGTTGGAGAGCTGGATATTTCATTATATCGCGATGATGTTCATGAAAGTGATGGCAGAGAGCCTGAGGTCAATGGCTCAAATATTCCGGTATCAATCGAAGGAAAGCAAGTGATTTTAGTGGATGATGTGCTTTTCACTGGTCGAACAATACGCGCCGCTTTAGACGCTCTGATGGATATTGCCAGACCAAGAAAAATTTCTCTTGCTGTATTAGTGGATCGCGGTCATCGAGAATTACCGATACGTGCAGATTTCGTTGGGAAAAATGTACCAACTTCTTTAGATGAGCAAATTAAAGTAGAAGTTGAAGAGATTGATGAAAAAGATAGTGTAAGGATTCAAAAAATAAAATAATCATCGTGAAGCTTTAACTGTGTCCAGAGAGGCACGGAAGGTCATGGCGGTATCGTTAGGAAAACCCTTTTTTGTAAAAAAAGCGGGATTAGACTAGCTATATTTCGTAGAACCTGGAAGTCTCACCATAGACAGCCAGGTTCTTTTTTTGAGAAAAAATGAATGAATTAGAGGAGTCGTTTGCATGTTGGAAGAAGAAAGAAATACAGAAGTCGTTTTAGATATAGGAGATAAACCAGCACCATTACAATGGTTTGGCTTAAGTTTACAGCATTTATGTACAATGGTTGGTGCTAATGTGCTAGTGCCCATTTTAGTTGGATTAAATCCAGGCATCGCATTAGTTACCTCTGGATTAGGAACCTTACTCTATCTGGCACTGACAAAAGGAAAGATTCCAGCCTATTTAGGCAGTAGCTTTGCTTTTATTACACCCATGCTTTTAATGAAAGAAACAGCTGGTGGTTTTCCAGCAGTCTTTCAAGGTGCCTTTTATGCCGGTTTAGTCTATTGGATTGTTGCTTTGATTATTAAAAAAGCAGGTTCAAATTGGATTGATAAAGTCTTACCACCCATTGTTGTTGGCCCCGTTGTGATGGTTATTGGTTTAAGCTTAGCGGCAACTGCAGCGAATCAAGCCATGTATATCGGAGCAGAGGCAGCACCAGAAAACTACAGTGTCACTTATTTATTAGTGGCTTTGGCAACATTGATGATTACCATTATCTGCAATATGTATTTAAAAGGCTTTATGAGCTTGATTCCAATTTTAATTGGGATTGTTTCAGGCTATCTCATTGCACTTGCAGTAGGAATTGTCGATTTATCAGCTGTTGGACAAGCGAGTTGGTTTGCGCTACCAGACTTCCAAGTACCATTCATATCCTATCAACCAAGTTTTTCAATTGCAGCTTTGGCAACAATGGCACCTATTGCATTTGTTACCATGAGTGAGCATATCGGTCATATTATGGTATTAAATAAAATTACAAATCGGAACTTCTTTAAGAAACCTGGACTTTCAAGAACGATTTTTGCAGATGGAACTGCGACCATTATTGCTTCATTACTTGGTGGACCGCCTGCAACAAGCTACGGTGAAAACATTGGGGTACTTGCACTCACAAAAATTCATAGCGTCTTTGTGATAGCAGGTGCAGCCTCTCTTGCCATTCTGTTTGGATTTATTGGAAAAGTCAGTGCCATCATTTTAAGTATTCCTTGGCCAGTGATTGCTGGCGTGAGCTTCTTATTATTCGGTGTCATTGCTTCAAGTGGCTTAAGAATTCTCATTGATCATCAAATTGATTTTAATAAAAAACGAAACTTAATTATTACCTCTGTGATTCTCATTATTGGGATTGGGGGTGTCTATCTAAACTTTGGCGCACTCTCGCTATCAGGGATGAGTTTAGCAACAGTTGTAGGGATTATCTTAAATCTAGTTTTACCAAAAGAAGCTAGAAGTGAACAAGCTTAGTACTAAAAAAATAGGGGGAATCAAGATGACAGCAACAGCTCAAAAATTACACTTAGACCATTTAGTATCAGTAGAGGCATTAAGCAATGAACAAGTGATGCAATTGATTAAACGTGCACAGGATTTTAAAAATGGAGAAGTTTATACACCGAGCGAGAAAAAATATGCAGTCAATCTCTTCTTTGAAAATAGCACAAGAACACATAAAAGCTTTGAAATGGCGCAGAAAAAAATGGGCATTGATTTAATTGATTTTGAAGTAGCGACAAGCAGTGTGAGTAAAGGTGAAACACTTTATGACACCGTTCTGACAATGTCTGCTTTAGGCGTAGATGTTGCTGTCATTCGTCATGGTGAGGAAGATTACTACAAGTCACTGATTGAAAGTACTGGCATTCACTTAGCCATTGTCAATGGTGGCGATGGTAGCGGACAACATCCAAGTCAATGCCTACTTGATTTAATGACAATTTATGAAGAATTTGGTCACTTTGAAGGCTTAAAAGTCACAATTGTTGGAGATTTAACCCATTCACGTGTTGCCAACTCTAATATGCAAATGCTAAAGCGTTTGGGAGCAGAAGTTTTCTTCTCTGGACCAAAAGAATGGTTTGATGATTCCTACAATGAATATGGCACTTATTTACCTCTAGATGAAGCCGTTGAGCAATCTGATGTGATGATGATGCTTCGGATTCAACATGAAAGACATGAATATTATGGCAACTTTTCACAAGAGAAATATTTAGATATGCATGGTTTAACAGAAGAACGTGAAAGTAGAATGTTGCCACATGCGATTATTATGCACCCAGCACCTGTCAATCGTGATGTTGAATTACAAGATTCATTAGTTGAATGTGACCGCTCAAGAATTGTACAGCAAATGGCGAATGGTGTTTTTACCAGAATGGCCATTTTGGAAGCTGTCTTAAATAAATAACCCTTAAAATCAGCAAAAATGATTCTGTTTTTGCTGATTTTATCGAATAAATAACAACCTTCAGGAGGAATCAGCATGTATACATTAATTAAAAATGTCATCCGTTTTAATCATCAGGGACAAGAACAACCAATAGAAGTTTTACTAAAAGAGGATAAAATTGAAGCGATTGGCACCACTTTATCAGCAGTAAACAGCAATGAAGTGAACATCATCGATGGAAAAGGTGCATTGATTGCCCCTGGCTTAATTGATGTTCATGTCCACCTAAGAGAACCTGGTTTTACCTATAAAGAAACCATTCAATCAGGTAGTATGGCTGCAGCTAGAGGCGGATTTACGACGATTTGTGCCATGCCAAATACCAATCCTGTTCCTGATACTGTTGAGAAATTTGAAGCGATTCAAGCAAAAATCAAAACAGATGCAGTTGTCAATGTCTTACAGTATGCACCAATCACTGAAGGCTTACGCAGTGAAAAATTAGTCGATCAAGCAGGCTTATTAAAAGCAGGTGCTTTTGCCTTTACCAATGATGGTGTTGGGGTTCAAACTGCTGGAACCATGTATCTTGCAATGGTTGAAGCTGCCAAAAACAAAACAGCGATTGTGGCACATACAGAAGATGATTCCTTATTATTTGGTGGTGTTATGCACCAAGGAAAGATGTCCCAAAAATATGATTTACCAGGTATTTTAAGTATCACAGAGGCTGCCCAAATCGCAAGAGATGTCCTATTAAGCGAAGCAACAGGTGCGCACTATCATGTTTGTCATGTTTCAACTAAAGAAAGTGTTCGTGTCATTCGAGATGCCAAAAAAGCTGGTATTCATGTCACAGCAGAGGTCACACCCCATCATTTACTCCTATCAGAGGAAGACATCCCTGGAGATACTGGTATTTATAAAATGAATCCACCCTTACGCGGCGAGGCAGATAAAGCAGCTTTAATTGAGGGATTACTAGATGGCACAATTGATTTTATTGCAACAGATCATGCTCCACATGGAAAAGAAGAAAAAGAAGCCAGTATGCTAACTGCACCATTTGGGATTATTGGAAGCGAAACAGCCTTTTCCTTGCTCTATACCCACTTTGTTAAAACAGGTATCTTTACAATGAGTCAGCTGATTGATTGGATGAGCACAAAGCCAGCAGATACTTTTGGTTTGGCTGGTGGAAGATTAGCAGTAGGAGAAAAAGCTGATTTAGCATTATTCAATTTAAATGACAAAATGACCATTGATGCAACTGAGTTTGCATCGCTTGCAACCAATACCCCCTTTATCGGCTGGGAGGTTTATGGTGAAACAATGCTAACAATCGTAAATGGACAAGTTGTGTACTCAAAATAAGGGGGAATTGCTGTGAAAAACCGGTTGTTAATGTTAGAAGATGGAACGATTTTTAGAGGACATGCATTTGGTGCCCCAGTTGAAGCAACCGGAGAAATTGTTTTTACCACTGGCATGACAGGTTACCAAGAAGCGATAACAGATCAATCTTTTAACGGACAAATGATTGTCTTTACCTATCCGCTTGTTGGAAACTATGGCATTAATCGTGATGACTATGAATCTATCGCACCAACTTGTAAAGGGGTAATTGTCAAAGAACATGCCCGTGTTGCTTCAAATTGGCGTAATCAATTTACCTTAGATGAATTTCTAAAAAGAAAAAATATTCCTGGAATTTCAGGGATTGATACAAGAAAATTAACCCGCATTTTAAGAGAAAAAGGAACGGTTAAAGGAATGCTAGTGCAAGAAAAAGAGGACTTAAACCATGCTTTTGATCAATTAAGAGCAGTAGTTTTACCAACCAATCAAGTCGCTCAAGTTTCAACAACAAAGCCTTATCCTAGTCCAGGCAGCGGGAAGAATGTTGTAGTCATTGATTTTGGCTTAAAGCATAGTATCTTACGTGAATTAAGCCTGCGTAACTGTCATTTAACCATCTTACCTTATCAGACAGATGCTCAAACAATTTTAGATTTAAATCCTGATGGGGTGATGCTTACAAATGGTCCTGGAGATCCTAAAGATCTTCCAGAGGTCTTAGATATGATACGCGGTATTCAAGGTAAAGTTCCTATTTTCGGTATTTGCTTAGGTCATCAGCTACTTGCGTTAGCCAATGGTGCCGACACCTTTAAAATGAGATTCGGCCATCGCGGATTTAACCATCCAGTTAGGGAAATTGCCACTGGAAGAATTGATTTTACCTCTCAAAATCATGGCTATGCAGTAGATCCTAGCAGTATCAATAAAGATGAACTGATGATTACACATCTAGAAATAAATGATGACACAGTTGAAGGCATTAAACACCGCCATTATCCCGCTTTTAGCGTACAATTTCATCCAGATGCAGCACCAGGACCACATGATGCTGTCCACTTATTTGATCAATTTATGGAATTAATGGACGCTTGGAAGGAGCAACAAAACAATGCCTAAACGAACGGATATTCATAAAATTATGGTGATTGGCTCAGGCCCAATTGTGATTGGACAAGCTGCTGAATTTGATTATGCAGGGACACAAGCTTGCTTAGCATTAAAAGAGGAAGGCTATGAAGTGGTCCTTGTAAACTCGAATCCAGCAACGATTATGACAGATCAAGAAATTGCGGATCAGGTTTATATCGAGCCAATCACATTAGAATTTGTTTCAAGTATCCTCAGAAAAGAGCGACCAGATGCAATTGTGCCAACCTTAGGCGGTCAAACAGGCTTAAATATGGCGATGGAATTAGCTGCAACCGGTATTTTAGAGGAATTAAAGATTGAATTACTAGGCACGAAGTTAAGCGCCATTGACCAAGCAGAGGATCGTGATTTATTTAGACAACTCATGCATTCTTTGGGAGAACCAGTACCAGAAAGTGAGATTGTTCATTCAGTAGCAGAGGCTATGGCTTTTTCAGAAAAAATTGGTTTTCCTTTAATTGTGCGACCAGCCTTTACCTTAGGTGGAACAGGTGGAGGTATTTGTCAGAATGTGGCAGAGCTAAAAGAAATTGTCACAAATGGATTAAAGCTCTCACCAGCTAATCAATGCTTAATTGAGATGAGCATTGCAGGCTTTAAAGAAATTGAGTATGAAGTCATGCGGGATTCCGCAGATAACGCGATGGTAGTTTGCAATATGGAAAATATTGATCCAGTAGGCATTCATACAGGCGATTCAATTGTTGTTGCACCCAGTCAAACCTTGTCTGATGTCGAGTACCAATTATTAAGAGATGCTTCATTAAAAATTATTCGTGCCTTAGGAATTGAAGGTGGCTGCAATGTCCAGCTTGCATTAGATCCAAATAGCTTTAACTATTATATTATTGAAGTGAATCCACGTGTTAGCCGTTCTTCAGCACTAGCGAGCAAAGCAACAGGCTATCCCATTGCAAAATTAGCAGCTAAAATTGCGATTGGCTTAACATTAGCTGAAATGAAGAATCCAGTTACTGGTACAACTTATGCGCAATTTGAGCCAGCCTTAGATTATGTTGTGACGAAAATCCCGCGTTGGCCATTTGATAAATTTGAAAATGGTAACCGTCGCTTAGGAACACAAATGAAAGCAACTGGAGAAGTGATGGCAATTGGCCGAACTTTGGAGGAATCCTTACTAAAAGCTGTTCGCTCCTTAGAAATTGGGACTCATCATCTTTATTTACCAGAAACAACTGCAATCAGTGATGAAGCTTTAATTGAAAAAATAGTGAAACCAGAAGATGATCGTTTATTTTACCTAATTGAAGGCATTAGGCGAGGTTATACAATTGAAGAATTAGCAGGACTAACCAAGATAGATTTATTCTTCTTAGATAAAATCCTGCATATTGTTGAAATCGAACAAGCATTAGCAGCCAATATTGACGATTTAGCAGTGCTTAGAAATGCTAAAGAATATGGCTTTTCTGACCAAGCAGTTGCACAGCTCTGGCAGATGCCTATTGCAACAATTATGCAAACTAGAGAGGCTCATCATATCAGACCCGTTTATAAAATGGTCGATACCTGTGCAGCTGAATTTGAATCAAGTACCCCTTATTTTTACAGCACCTATGAAGATGAAAATGAAAGCATCCAAACCAGTCAGCCTTCTATTTTAGTCTTGGGCTCAGGTCCAATTAGAATCGGTCAAGGTGTTGAATTTGATTATGCAACCGTTCATTCAGTTAAAGCCATTCAAAAAGCGGGGTATGAAGCGATTATTATCAATAGCAATCCAGAAACAGTTTCCACAGACTTCTCTATCTCAGATAAATTATATTTCGAACCTTTAACATTAGAGGATGTCATGCATGTAATTCAATTAGAACAGCCCAAAGGTGTAATTGTACAATTTGGTGGACAAACAGCGATTAATCTAGCTGAACCTTTAGCTAGACTAGGGGTACCCATCCTAGGGACAAGTGTTGCGGATTTGGATCGAGCTGAAAATCGTGATTTATTTGAACAAGCATTAAAAGAATTAGCCATTCCTCAACCTTTAGGAGATACAGCAACCAATGAAAACGAGGCTGTAGCCATCGCCAACAAGATTGGTTACCCAGTTTTAGTACGGCCAAGCTATGTGCTAGGTGGTAGAGCGATGGAAATAGTAGAGAATCAGCAAGATTTAGAAAGCTATATGCGCCATGCAGTCAAGGCATCCCCAGAACAGCCTGTTTTAATTGATCGCTATTTGCTTGGTAAAGAAGTAGAAGTGGATGCCATCAGCGATGGAGAAACAGTGCTGATACCAGGAATTATGGAGCATATTGAAAGAGCAGGGGTTCACTCAGGAGATTCCATGGCAGTTTATCCACCACAGCATTTATCTGATACAATCAAAGCTAAAATTGCTGATTACACTGAAAAACTAGCAAAAGGCTTAAACTGCATTGGGATGATGAATTGTCAATTTGTCATTCATGATGAAGAAGTTTATGTGATTGAAGTCAATCCACGAGCAAGCCGAACAGTCCCTTTTCTAAGTAAAGTCACTGGTATCCCAATGGCACAAGTAGCAACTAACGCCATTTTAGGGATGTCATTAGCAGAGCAAGGCTATCAGAATGGCCTTTATCAGGAGTCTGAGTTTGTTCATGTCAAAGCGCCAGTCTTTTCCTTTGCCAAGCTCTTAAGTGTTGATACGTATCTAGGACCAGAAATGAAATCAACTGGAGAGGTGATGGGAACCGATAAAACCTTAGAAAAAGCACTTTATAAGGCTTTTGAGGGCAGTCAGCTTCATTTACCTCATCATGGACAGGTTTTATTTACCATTGCTGACACAGACAAAGAAGAGGCTTTACGCTTAGCTAGAAGATTTCAACAGCTTGGCTATCAATTAATGGCGACCACAGGAACGGCAAGCTATTTAAAAGAAAAGGGACTGACAGTAGTAGAAGTGCCTAAATTAGCTGAATCTGGTTTGAATCTGATTGAAGCCATGAGACAAAATATCATCCATGTTGTGATGAACACTATGGAAAAAAGCAAAGCAGCACAATCAGATGACTTTTTAATCAGACGTGAAGCAGTAGAACAAGGCATTCCATTATTTACATCCTTAGATACAGCAGATGCAATCTTACGCGTATTAGAATCACGTTCTTTTAGTATGACACCATTATCTTAATTAAAAGGAGGCCTATCATGTTACAAGAAATGATGACTGTCGTCGCACAAAAGAGGTTAGCACCAAAAATTTATGAAATGAGATTAACAGGTAATCTGGTCAAAGAAATGAAGCAACCTGATCAATTTTTGCATATTTTAATTCCAAGAAGTGATTTACTTTTAAGAAGACCAATTAGTCTTGCTGAAATCATTCCAGAAAAAAAAGAATGTATTATTATTTACCGAATTGAAGGAGAGGGCACAGCTGCTTTAGCGGATTTAAAAGCAGGGGATCAGTTGGATGTGATGGGGCCTCTTGGTAATGGTTTTCAGGTTGAAGCGGTACAAACTGGACAAACGGCCTATATTGTCGGTGGTGGCATTGGTGTACCGCCTCTTTATGAATTATCAAAGCAATTGGTCAAAAAAGGTGTGAAGGTCAAGCATTTCTTCGGTTTTGCAAGTAAAGAAGTCATTTTTTATGAAGCAGCTTTTAAGCAACTAGGAGAAGTTACAATTGCAACTGATGATGGTTCCTATGGCATTCATGGACATGTCGGGCATTTATTAGATCAAGTAGCTGAAACGGCACCAGATGTTTTATATGCTTGTGGTTCTAAAGGATTACTGCTAGCTGTAGAAAGTCGTTATGAAGGGCAAAATGCTTATTTTTCTCTTGAAGCACGAATGGCTTGTGGGATGGGTGCTTGCTACGCTTGTGTTTGTCATAAAAAATCGGACCCAACTGGAAATGAAAGTCTTAAAGTTTGCGATGAAGGTCCTGTCTTTAAAGTCGGAGAGGTGGTCCTATAATGAATCGATTAGCTGTCAATTTACCAGGTTTAGCGCTAAAAAATCCAATTATGCCAGCTAGTGGTTGCTTTGGCTTTGGAGAAGAATATGCAAAATATTTTGATTTAAACCAACTAGGTGCCATTATGATAAAGGCTGCGACTTTAGAACCCAGATTTGGCAATCCCACTCCGCGAGTTGCTGAAACACCAAGTGGGATGTTGAATGCCATTGGTTTGCAAAATCCTGGAATTGATGAAATTATGCAGGTGAAATTACCAAAATTAGGTGCCTATGATGTCCCAATTATTGCCAATGTTGCTGGCTCAACAGAAGCAGATTATGTGGCTGTTTGCGAACGAATCAGTCAATCAAAACATGTTGCAGCAATTGAATTAAATGTTTCTTGTCCAAATGTGAAGCATGGTGGGATTGCTTTTGGCACGGATCCAGATGTGGCATTTACCTTAACAGAAGCGGTTAAAAAAGTGTCAAAAGTCCCAATTTATGTCAAGCTATCACCAAATGTCACGGATATTGTCCCCATCGCGAAAGCAGTAGAAGCAGGGGGCGCAGATGGGATTACCATGATTAATACTTTACTAGGCATGCGGATTGATTTAAAAAGCAGAAAGCCAATTCTTGCTAATCAAACAGGCGGCTTATCAGGACCTGCCATTAAACCAATTGCGATTCGCTTGATTCATCAAGTGAGTCGTGCCGTAGAGATTCCAATTATCGGAATGGGCGGAGTTTACACCGTTGATGATGTGTTAGAAATGTATTTAGCAGGAGCCAGTGCAGTGGCAGTAGGCACTGCTAATTTCACAGATCCATGGGTGTGTCCTAAATTAATTGATGCACTACCTAATCGTATGGATGAATTAGGCATGACCACATTAGAGACATTAATAAAAGAAGTAAAGGCGGGCAGATAACCATGGAAAAAAATCCAATTATTGCATTAGATTTTTCAACAACAGTTGAAATCAAAGAATTTTTAGCACATTTTCATCAGGAGCAGCTATTTGTTAAAGTAGGAATGGAACTTTATTATCAAAACGGCCCTGAAGTAGTCAAGTGGATGAAGAGCTTAGGCCATCAAATTTTTTTAGATTTAAAATTACATGATATTCCAAATACGGTGGAAAGAGCGATGAAAGGGTTAGCAGCATTGGATATTGATATGATAAATGTTCATGCGGCTGGTGGAAAGCAAATGATGGAGGCAGCAATGAGTGGGATTATCGCAGGAACACCTACTGGACGACAAAGACCAAAGCTCATTGCAGTGACACAACTGACTTCAACAACAGAAAAGGCGATGCAAAAAGAGCAATTCATTGAAACGACTTTATTAGAAAGTGTCCTAAATTATGCCAAATTAACGCAAGCTGCTAAATTAGACGGTGTTGTTTGCTCAGCTCTTGAAGCAGAGAAGATTAAAGACCAAACAAACGACCAGTTTTTATGTGTCACACCAGGTATTCGTCCAAGTGGTGAAGCGAGTGGCGATCAAAAACGTATAGCGACACCAGAAAATGCCTTATCCTTAGGTGCCAGTCATATTGTTGTAGGACGACCTATCACTTTAGCAACAGATCCAGTAGCTGCTTATCATCAAATTAAAAATCAATGGAATGGGGTAAAATAAGATGACCAACTCAAAAAAAATAGCAGAAGCTTTATTAGAAATTGAAGCAGTTAGCCTAAGTCCGAATGCACCTTATACTTGGGCTAGTGGGATTAAAAGTCCGATTTATTGTGACAACCGTATCACAATGAGCTATCCAGCAGTTCGTAAAGAAATTGCAGCAGGCTTAGCACAACTGATTAAAGAAAAATTTCCAACTGCAGAAGTCATTGCAGGAACTGCTACAGCAGGAATCCCACATGCAGCATGGATTGCAGACTTATTAGATTTACCAATGGTTTATATTCGTGGGAAAGCGAAGGATCATGGAAAAGGCAACCAAATTGAGGGACGGATTCATCAAGGGCAAAAAATGGTTGTTGTTGAGGATTTAATCTCAACTGGAGGAAGTGTCATAGAAGCAGCAGACGCGGCAAAAAAGGAGGGTGCAGATGTTCTAGGTGCAGTTGCCATCTTCACTTATGAATTACCAAAAGGTATTGAAAACTTTGAGCAGCATCATTTAGCCTTTGAAACACTAACGAATTATTCAACCTTAATTGAAGTCGCATTAGAAAATCAAACCATTGATGCAGCTGAAGTAGCCCTATTGAAAGAATGGAAAAAAGATCCTGCAGCTTGGCAAAAATAACGCGTGTCAATGTATTCTTTAAATGGTAGAATGGAGGAAGAATACATATAGAAAGCAGGGCGTTAGACATGACAAAAGATTATCAAGCACTGGTATTTTTCGATTTAGATGGAACCTTGTTAAATGAGCATTCTGAAATCTCTCAGGAAAATATTACCCTGATTAAACAATTAAAGGAACGAAATATTTTACCCTTAGTAGCAAGTGGGCGTGCCCCATTTGAAATTGAGAAAATTTTGGAAAACTCCGAACTTCATTCTTATGTGAGCTTAAATGGTCAATATGTCAAAGTCGAAGATGAGATTATTTACCAGCAAGGAATTGAGAAGGAACAAATTGAAGCCTTGATTGCTCTCATTCTTGAGTTAAATCATTCCTTAGCTTTTTATACAAATACTGAAAATGCTTTACTTCGCGTGGATGAAAGTGCCCGTTTACTTTATGAATTAGACAATGCCCCATTGCCTAAAATTGATGCAACCTTTTATTTAGAAAATAATGTACTGATGCTTTATTTATTTACTCAAGACCAGCACTTAGATCAGGTTTATCAAGAAAAATTAGGTCAACAATTTAGCTTCTTTAGAGATAGCCCTTATTCAATGGCGGTTGTGCCAAAAGGGATTTCGAAAAAAGCAGGAATTCAAGGACTGATTCAACATATGGGAACAGGCGAAATTCCTAGCTATGCATTTGGGGATGGTGGCAATGATGTTGCGATGTTTGAAGCAGTTGATGTGAAAATTGCCATGGAAAATGGAACAGATGAATTAAAAGCGTTAGCTGATTTTGTGACGACAAGCAATTTAGAACATGGTATTTTAAATGGTTTGAAAGAATATAACTTACTTTAAACACCTCGATTTTGAGGTGTTTTTTTACGACCTTTAATTTTAGCAGATTCTCATATAATTAAAGGAATGAAATCGTATTTTTACTGAAGTAACTAAAAATTTACATAAATAAAAAGCCCAAAATAATGGGCTTTTTACTATTTTTTTCTCAAACGACTCACTAATTCAGCATCAGGTGTTACATGAACTGTTCGTTGACCTTCATAAATCACATAACCAGGTTTCGCTCCATTAGGTTTACGAATTTTTTTCACTGGCACAATATCAACTGGTACAGAAGCAGACAATTGCGATTTTGAAAAATAAGCAGCAATATTGGCCGCTTCAAGCAATGTTTCTTCTGAAGGCTCAGCACTTTGAATAATGACATGAGAACCTGGAATATTTTTTGTATGCAACCAAATATCCGTTTTCTTTGCTGTTTTTAAGGTTAACTGATCATTTTGAAAATTATTCTTGCCAACAAGAATCACAGTTCCGTCAGTTGCAAGATACGTCTCCGCTTGAATCGATTTTTTCTCAGTTCGCATTTTTTTCTGTTTTTTCAAGTAACCTTCTTGCTGTAGCTCTTCTTTGATTGCAACTAAATCCTTGGGACTCGCTAGTTCAATTTGGGTGGCAACAGATTCTAAATAATCCACCTCTACCTGTGTTAGTTGTTGCTGTTCATGAATATAAGCAACTGCATTTTTGAGCTTTTGATACTTAGCAAAATACTTTTGAGCATTTTGAGAAGGGGTTTTCCTAACATCTAAAGCAATTTTAAGTGGCTGATTGTCCTCATAAAAATTAGCAAGTGTAATTTCAGGCATGCCTTTTTCCATTTCATATAGAAAAGCAGTTAATAATTCACCTTTAATTCGGTAAATATCTGCATGCTCCGTTTCATCTAAAGATTGCTGTAATTTCACTAATTTTTTCTGGTTACGATTTAATTCAGTTTGTACAATACGAATCAAATCGGCCCCTTGTTGTTGCACACGATCTCGCTCAGCTTTCCCTTGATAAAAAGCATCCAATAATTCACTCAAAGTCTGAAATGATTGTCTTTCTCCTGAAATAGAAGCAAAGGGAAGAGGGACAAAGGATGATTTATTTCCTTGTATGATTAAGGTAGGTGTTAAATTTTTCTCAGAAAAATCAGTAACCATCTTTTGCATCGCTTTAGGAAAATGTGCTAATTTTTCTTCTGCTTGATAGCTGATTTCTACAGCTGTATCAGCACCAATTCCTTGATAAGTTTTTTGAATTAATTGCTTCATAGATAATTCAGGCTGATCCACTGGTAAAAAGAATTCCGCATCAAATGGATTCAACTGATTGCTCTTCGGTGGATTGATATAGGTCGCACCAGGAAGTAAGGTTCTAAAACTATTTTGTAATGGCGAAATATGTTTAATACAATCAATAATTTTTTGCTCAGATTCTTCAATTAAGAAAAGGTTACTATGTCTACCCATAATTTCAGCTACTAAAATAATATTTTTCATATCACCAATTTCATCTCTATTTTTAAAGATAAAATGGACGATTCGATCATTTTCAATTTGCTTAATTTCCTTTAAGACAGCACCTTCTAAATACTTTCGTAAGATCATACAGAAAGTCGGTGGTGCAGCAGGATTCTCATAAGGGATTTCTGTTAACTGAATTCTAGCATAGCTTGGATGAGAGGATAGCAACAGTTTATGATTTTTCCCATTTGCACGAATGACTAAGACGATTTCGTTTTTATAAGGCTGATGAATTTTAGAAATACGCCCATTTTCTAATGTCTGACCTAGTTCGTCAACCATTCCATGGGTAAATAGACCATCAAAAGACATATGCTCACTCCTTTTTGTTTATCTCCTTATTATAAGCGGTTTTATACTGTTTGTATAGCCTCTTTAGTAGGTAGTCTTTTTCACAGTTACAAAGTAAAATGAAGAATTTGTTTGACAAAATTTAAAAAAGCCGTTATGATAAATGAAATTCTAACTCAAGGAGCGATTTACAATGATGACATCTCTTAACCAAACATTCATACAATTGAATAGTAGCTGGCAAAGCCACATAGATTAGGTTGGAGATATGATAATTGTCATAGATACAACCGACAGGAAACTGAACTTGTATCTATGGGGCTCGTTTAAGACGTTTATTTAAACACCACATAGACAAAATCTATGTGGTGTTTTTTGATAGGTAAAAAGGCAAAAACACCCATTACATTTAGTGTACGCACTAAACGAAATAGGGTGTTTTTTATTTGGAGGAATTTTATATGAAAAGACGATGGCATAGCACACATACTGAAAATTAAAAATGAGGAGTGGAGCAAATGAAAAAGATGTATGGTTTTATAGCAGGATTAGTAATTCTACTGATCATCGCGTTTGTCACTGAAAATAACAAAATGGATCAGGAGCAAAAGGAGAATGACATACCAAAAGTTGGCATTTTACAACTAATGAGTCATCCTTCGTTAGATGAAATCTATCAAGGCTTTATTGCTGGCATGGAGGAAGAGGGCTTAGTTGATGGTAAAACAGTCCACTTAACTCTCCAAAATGCCCAAGGCGATCAAAGTAATTTAAAAACAATGAGTGAACAATTTTCACAAGAACCAGTAGATGCTATGGTTGGAATTGCAACACCGTCAGCTCAAGCCTTAGCCAATGCCTCTAAAAATATCCCAATTATTTTAGGTGCAGTCAGTGATCCTGAAGGTGCAGGACTAGTTACAAATAATCAAACGCCTGGTGGAAATATTACAGGCGTTAGTGATTTAACACCAATCAAAGAACAAATTGAGTTATTAAAACAATTGATGCCAGCTGCTAAAAAAGTTGGGATTCTCTACACCTCAAGTGAAGATAATTCCTATCTTCAAGCTCAGGATGCTGAAAAAGAATTAAAAGCACAGGGATTAGAGCCGATTACGATGACCATCACCTCTACAAACGATATCCGACAAAACGCCACTACTTTAGCTAGTCAAGTAGATGCTATATATGTACCTGCAGATAATACCATTGCAGGAGCCATGCCAACTTTGATTGAGATTACAGATGCAGCGCAGATTCCAGTGTTCCCTGCAGTTGAATCAATGGTTGAAGACGGAGGTTTAGCCACAATTGGTCTTAATCAATATGAATTAGGGATTTTAACTGGTAGAATGACAGCAAAAATGATAAAAGGTGAACTAAAACCTGCAACAACACCTATTGAATACCTTAAACAGGGAACAATTGTTTTAAATCAAAAGCAAGCGAAAAAATTAGGGATAAAAATTCCACAAGAAATCATAGAGAAAATTGAAAGGAGTGCTGACTAATGGGCATCATTGTTTCAACAATTTTACAAGGTTTATTATGGGGCTTAATGGCGATTGGCGTCTTTTTAACATTTCGAGTGTTAGATATGCCAGATATGACTGCAGAAGGTAGCTTTCCTCTAGGAGCTGCAGTATGTGTCACATTAATCAGAAGTGGTGTTCATCCCTTAATAGCAGCTTTAGTTGGTGGATTCTCAGGCATGCTTGCTGGTGCTATGACAGCTTTATTGATTACCAAATGCGGCTTACCAGCTTTATTAGCTGGAATTCTCACAATGACAGGTTTGTACTCCATTAATTTACGTATTTTAGGACGAGCAAATCTTAGTTTAAATGGGTATCAAAAGATGGATAATTTATTGGATTCATTTCATTTTCCACCGTATTTTAATATGCTATTTATCGCAGTGGCCATCATTGGTGTGATTGTTATCCTCTTAGCATTATTATTTAAAACAGAGGCAGGACAAGCCCTAATTGCAACAGGTGATAATGAACAAATGGCCCGTTCAATGGCGATTAATACCGATTTAATGAAAATCTATATGCTCATGCTTTCAAATGGTTTAATTGCCCTTGCTGGAGCCTTTATTGCCCAAGATAGTGGTTATGCTGATATTAGTTCAGGTATTGGCACAATTGTAATCGGACTAGCATCTGTGATTATTGGAGAGGTCATTTTTGGTCGTGTGAGCTTAACCTATCGTTTCATTTGTGTCATTTTGGGTTCGATTATTTACCGCTTTATCTTAATGCTAGTGATTCGTCTTGGATTAAATCCCAATGATTTAAAATTAATTTCAGCCATTCTTTTAGCCATTTGTTTGGCCTTACCACAGCTAAGAATGAAATTAAAACAACTAGTTTTTCTTAAAAAGGAGGTTTAACAAAATGACCGCTTATCAATTTGAAATCCAACATATACACCAAACTTTTCATAAAGGAACAGCCAATGAACATCATGTCTTAAAAGGGATTGATTTAAAGGTAAAAAAAGGCGATTTTATTTGTCTGATAGGAGGGAATGGTTCTGGGAAATCAACCTTATTAAACGCTATTTCAGGATCTTTTCCCATAGATGAAGGGAAACTTCTTTTAAAACAAAAAGAAATCCAATCATTAAAAGAATATCAAAGAGCAAAGTTTATCGGACGTGTTTTCCAAGATCCTAATTTGGGTACTTCCCCAAGAATGACGATTGCCGAAAATCTTTCGATTGCCCAAAAAAGAGGAGCAAAGCGTAGCTTCATAAAAAGAGCAACCTCCAGCAATGCAGTCAAGCAGTTTTCAAAGGAGGTAGAAATGCTAGAATTGGGCTTAGAAAATCGGTTAAATACAGAAATTGGTTTGCTTTCTGGTGGCCAAAGACAAGCCATTACTCTGCTTATGTCCGTTCTTCAAAAACCAGAATTATTGCTTTTAGATGAGCATACTGCTGCCTTAGATCCTAAGATTGCTAAATTTATTATGAAAAAAACAAATGAATTGATTACCAAACAACATTTAACGGCTATGATGGTTACGCATAATCTTCAAGATGCTCTCTCATATGGAAATCGTTTGATCATGATGCAGGCAGGGAAAATTGTGCTTGATTTGAATCAAACAGAAAAAGAAAAAATGACCGTTGAAGAATTGTATCAATTATTTTCTCAATAAACCGCATTTTTGTTCCATTTTCCGTAAGAAAACGCTATACTGACAGTAACATGAATCTTCTTTGGTAGAAAAAATAAGATGTTTTTGCGCAACTTTCTATTGTCGTTCTGATTTTTTGGACTTAATAACTATGAAAAGATTTTTATAGAGTGATTCATTTCCTAAGATCTTGCAGGTTGACTCCACAATACGACATCATGACACACATACGAAACGCTAATACTCACTGATTTAACTATATTGATATAATTAAAAACGGTGTGAGCATCTTTTTGAAGATGCTCTTTTTTTATCTACATTTAAAAATATTCAAACATTATAGAATATTTATATTGTAAAAGACGAAAAAATTAGCAACAATGGAGATGAGGAGGTGAAGAAGATTGAATGCAACTAAAAATAAAAAGATTGGTTATGCAAGATGTTCAACCAATTATCAATCTACTTCGAGCCAACGATTGGCTTTAAAAAGATATGGCTGCGACTACATTATGGAAGAAATTGAAAGCGGTAGGAGAGAAGACCGTCCAAAATTGCAAAAACTATTAAAAAAACTAAAACCAGGAGATAGTCTAGTAGTATATAAACTTGACAGACTGGGCAGAAGCACAAAACAACTATTGTTTTTAATTGATGAGCTAAAAGAAAGAGGCGTACACTTTGTTAGTATCTCAGATTCGATTGATACAACAACAAGCATGGGCAAATTCATGTTTACAATTATGAGTGCTTTTGCTGAAATGGAAGCAGATTTAATTAGAGAACGTGTTAAGAGTGGTTTAGAAAGCGCAAAGTCAAAAGGCCGTGTAGGTGGTCGTCCTAAAATACCTAAAAAGATTGCTGAAAGAATTGTTGTAGATTACCAAAAACAAAAGTTATCTATTAACAAAATTGCTGAAAAACATCAGGTATCAGTACGCACTGTTTATAACTACATTCGGAAATATGAAACAAAATAAGCACATCCTTTTTTCTTGAATATGTACAATATTGGATAAAAATGGGAATTTTGGTTACTTTTGTTTGTAGGGAATGATTTTGAAAAATTGTCAAAAACAACAATATTAGTATATTTTTATAAACTGAAAAGATTGATGCCAATATGAGACGAAATGTTTATCAAATAACAATTCAGTGTGAGCCATGTCTTATATTTTTCCCAGATATGGTTTACTTTGAATAGAAGTATAGGGCATAAATCATACATACTTTCATATGAAACAGAAAAAAGATAGGTCATAATGTAGTGGCTTCAAAAGTTAGATAAAAAACTAGCTTTTGCAGATACGTTCATTCAACCTATCTTTTTATATTTGCTATTTAAGGGTGCCCTAACTTTTTTGTTGCATAAACCAAAATACAGGAGTATTCTATATTTAGAAAGAATGAGATGAAGGACGAGGGATGAAAATGGGAAATAATCAAGAAAAAGAAGCACACCAATCTCATGGTTGGGTAAGAAAAGCACATAACGTGAGTTTAGAGGAAGTAAATAGTAGCATTGACATCCCAAAAAATGCTGGATTTTGGAAAAAATTATTTGCATTTATGGGACCAGGTGCATTAGTTGCAGTTGGCTATGTTGATCCAGGGAACTGGGCAACCTCAATTGCTGGTGGTGCTAAATATGGTTATATTTTATTAAGTGTAATTTTAATTTCCAACTTAATTGCAATGCTTTTACAAGAAATGTCTGCGCGTTTGGGAATTGCAACTGATATGGATCTAGCACAAGCTACCCGAGCATCAGTTGGGAAAAAACTGTCTTTTATTTTATGGATTTTAACAGAATTAGCCATTATAGCAACTGACATTGCAGAGGTCATTGGCTCTGCAATCGCATTAAACTTACTATTTAATATCCCGTTAATTGTTGGGGTAGCCATTACAACATTAGATGTTTTTCTTTTGCTGATTTTACAAAAGAAAGGCTTCAGAATTATTGAAAGTATTGTGTTTGTGTTAATGACAACTATTTTTGTCGTATTTTTATTTGAAGTGATTTTATCTCACCCACAAATGGGAAGCTTATTAAAAGGCTATATTCCAAGCAAACAAATTGTGACAAATCCTGGCATGTTATTTATTGCTTTAGGTATTTTAGGAGCAACAGTGATGCCACATAATTTATATTTACATTCTTCGATTATTCAAACTAGAAAATATGATCGTACCTTAGCAGGTAGAAAAGAAGCGGTTAAATTTGCAAAAATTGATTCATTTTTCTCATTGACTGTTGCATTTTTAATCAATTCTATGATATTAATTTTAGGAGCAGCAGCTTTTCATGGTAGCGGAGAAGTGATTAATGAAATAGGGGATGCTTACCAATTATTAAGTCCAACTTTTGGTGTTGCAATTGCCAGTACATTATTTGGCGTTGCCTTACTTGCTTCTGGACAAAACTCTACCATTACAGGAACCTTAAGTGGCCAAATTGTGATGGAGGGCTTCATTCATTTAAGGGTTGAGCCTTGGTTAAGACGTGTGATTACTAGATTAATTGCGGTTGTACCAGTATTTATTGTAACTTGGATATTTGGTGAAACAGGCACTTCTGATTTACTTTTATGGAGCCAAGTGATTCTAAGCTTACAATTACCATTTGCAGTGATTCCATTAGTGATTTTTACAAGTGATAAGAAAAAAATGGGAAGCTTTGTAAATCCCACATGGATTAAAATTCTAGCATGGTTTGCTACAATTGTGATTATTGCATTGAATGTATTCTTAGTTGGGTATATTTTAATGACTGGACAGGATTTAGGATAGAGAAAAAAACGACTTATCATAAAGTCGTTTTTTCTTTTTAAAGAGGAATAGTAAACCATAATATAATTATGTAAACTAAAAGAAAAAGTAACATATACTATCTTAAGAAATAAGCATTGGATGAAAAATTGAATGTTATGCTGAATTGTTAAGATAGTATGGTCGATTCTAAGACGTTTAAGAAAAAGAATCGATGAGGACATCATGAAACGTTCTCTAAATGAAGCTGGTGTATCGTTAAAGAAATTATTTTTACATATGAGATTATTGCTTAGATTTAGGATAGTTAGCTATAGGTGAACTATTTTACTGCAGGAACTTACAATTGTCATCAATCAGCAAAATATGAAGACCAGTCGTTAAATACAACACTAACCAATTTAGAGTATGGTCATTAATATTTCATACGCTACTAAGAAATAGACTGGAGAACTTATTTAAGCTGCTGGTAAGACAACAAATGAATAGTGCGAAATTTTAGTTTAGCTCATAAATAATATTGCAAACTAAAAGAGGTAGCAGGAGTAAATTGTTAACTCCATTTATTCTACTTTACTAGTTTACATAATATATATTATACGAAGTATTATTGAATTAGCATCGAACCTACATTGAATTTAATTAAACAAATCATATCATCTACAGAGCCTTGTTTTTCAACTTTGTTACAGGAATTGAATAATTAGGCCATTCTTCTAAATTATTCAAAATAAATTCTGGAAACTGTTCTGGTCGATTAAAAACACTAGTAGTATGACCTCTTTTTAAATGTTCTACATATTCTGTTTCAGAAATATAGAGTGTATTTCCTTTATAGGTGATAGCTCCTCTTCTGATACTATCCTCGGCTATCCATTCGGCATACTGAGCTAAACTAGGAGTATATATATTATTGCCTGTTAAAGGATGGCAACCAATTATTGACCATTTACCTTTTTTTATTAGTAATTCATTCACGCATTTATATAACTTAATTTTTATTCCATCTAAATTATTTATTGATAATTGTTTGATACTTAAGATATCATATATTCCCAGATAACTATCAAAAAAATATTTTCCATAAGCATAACGGTCATCTGGAAGCTTTATTTCAACAATTGAACCATAAGGTATTTTATTCATAAAATCACGTTCTTTCAGTTTAAGATTTTACTTATATAATATTTGTGTTTCATATTCAGGAGTAAAGATATTGTGGTTATAAAAAGTATTTTCAGCAAATTCTTTTCGAAGTAGTTTAGCATTCATCGATGAAAGTTCGTTGTTCCAGAATTGATCCACTTTTTGAAGATAGAATTGAATATCTTCAAACGACAATGGGGAAAATAGCTTTAAATTAACACTTTTAAGAATGCAATCAGCTACACAAGCCACTCTTTTTTTATGAAAAACCATTTCATATTCACAATGTTCTAATTGCTCATCTATAAAACAAACTAGTTCATAGATTTCTTCTTTTGTCTTCACTTTTTCTCCTTTAGTATTTTTTGGCCACTTTTTCTAAATTGGAAATGTAGTCTTCAATCAAGGAAGTTAGACTTTGTTCAATAATTTCATAAGTGTTATCATCATGATGAAATAAATAAATTGTGCCAGTATTCTTGATTAATATTGGATTTCCTGTTCCATCATCAGAAATTACTATACTATTTTTTAGCTTCTTTTTTCTTTTATCTGTATAATTTCTTCGACATTCTAGGGTTTCAATAACGCATTTTTCTAAACAAAAAATATCAATACCGATAAATCCACCATTCATTATTTTAAAAAATAATCTTAAATCATTATTTAGGTTAATTTTTAATAGATTTTCTACAAAATCAAGCGTATTTTCAGAAATAAGAGATTCTTTTTGTTCTAAAAAATCAATTTTTTTCTCTAACTTTTTCAATTTTAAAAGAGAAGATTCAAAAGTACAACTATTCATAAATTCATTTTCCTTTATCAGTAATTTTGCTCTCAAAATAACAATATTTTGATTTATCGTATAACCATACTGGCATTTTTTATAGAGCCTTGTCTTCCTATTTTAGCGAATTTGATTCTATTTTATATAAAATACTGCCTATTTTTTGTTGAACGCTCAATCAATCTTTTCTATTAATCAAAAAATATCCTCATTCCACCCTCACTGTTGCTTATTAATATATGGTTATATTTTTATCAGGTAAGTTATAAGCAAGACTGATTTTGAGTCCATTAATTTCTTTGATTGTATGTAATGGTAACTGGGAAATTTTCTCAATATATTGTTTATCTAAATGTTCATATAAATACTTGCTCAAGATGCCAATATAGATATCAGAAGCATCAGCTAAATCTAATTGTTGCTCTAACACTGCCAAAAAGCAATCTTCCCAATTTCCTTTTACAAAAACTGAAGTTTGGACTGCATCAAGTAATTGAAATAAAGCATTTGCTCCAGGTCCAGGCATGATTAAATCGCCTAAGAACCAATAATCGGTTAGATGTTGTTCTTTTGCATCTTTTAAAACGGGCTCTAACACAGTTTGGTTTCCATGAACATCTGATAATAATGCGATTCTTTGCTTCATAGTTGACCTTCTCCTTTTGTTTCTAATGAATCTACATAGCTGACTAAAATGAAATGAAAGCCCGGCTAAAGATAATATATCCAGCATAAATCATAACGATGATAATGCTGATAACTGCTCCGATTAATAAAAAAGAATGATTGTTTTTACTTGAAAATGCACTAGATTGTTTAGGTGCTGAAATAAACTTGATGATGCATGACAAAGCTATCAGCAACAATAGTTCAATAAACAAACCTTGTTTAATTAATTCTGTATTTGTAATCGTGATCCCTAAATCAAACATGGTAACCTCCTGTATTTATTTTACACTATTATAACAGAAATGTTTGTCGATTTTGGATCTATTTTTGAATAGTTATAGAGCTATTTTAGAGATAAATTAGACTTTATTTATTGGTAGTTAAATATTCTGTAAAGCTTTTTTTACCATATATAAATGATGTTCATGAAATAAGTGACTTTCTAGCTTATCCAAAGTTACCCATTTCATTGGTTCAGTTTCAATAGGTTCTGCTATTTTTTCTTCTAATGAACAGACATAAAAGTAGCCTATATTATGTTGTGAGAGTGTTGGATATCTCCATGAGACAAAATGTTTTTCTGCTTCTCCGAGATTTTGCTCAATCTGGATGGTATAACCTGTTTCCTCTAAAGTTTCTCGATGCAGTGCTTCAATTGGGGTCTCTTCCCCTTCAATGCCACCACCCACTAAAAATAACTCTTTATCTGGCGATTCCACCACTAGAAATTGATTCTCAGTATTTTGGATAATTGCATAGGCTCCTTTACGTGGTGCATAAATTAAGGTATCATCTCTTTGTCCAAAGCTTTTCATTGTCGTTTTCCTCCTAAATTATTTGCCAAACACAAGACTCAAATCAGCCACAAAAAATAAAATAATACTAATGATTGCAAGAATCAATAAAGTAATGATTCCCCCTTTAACAAAGGATTTCAACATCCCTTTTTTCCATTTTTTAGCTATTTTTTTTACAACCTGTGCCTCTTTTAAATTTTGCTGATAGGTATCAATTGGTAAGTCATCTTTCATAGCAGCTAATTCAGCTTTGCAAGTTTCACAAGTTTGTAAATGCTCTACTATTAATTGGCGACTCTCCTCGCTACAAATATCGTCTATGTATAAAGGTAGTAAATCTTTAATAACTTCACATGATACTTTCATTCTAGCGCCTCCTGTATTTGTTTTTTTGCTCGATAAAAGATCAGTCGTGCCCAGCTTGCATTTTTTCCAAATAATTCAGCAATTTGTGTATGAGATAATTCACCAAAAACACGCAAGGTAAAGACTTCTTTATAGGGTTCTTTTAGATTGTGCAAGATGATATGTAGTTTTTCTGCTGCTTCTTCATGGAGTAGCAGTTTTTGAAGGTCTGTTGAGGGATCTTTTATTTGGATGTCTACTTCATTGCCCACTCGCTTTTTCTTTTTCTCCATGGAATAATAGGTATTCTTGGCAATTTGGCAAAGCCAAACGGATAGTTTACAGTTCCCTTTGAAGCTGTCTATGCTACGCAATGCTTTGAAGAAGGTTTCTTGTGTGACCTCTTCTGCCAGTGCCTCATCTCGGCAAAGGGCTAGCACAAATTTATAGACAGTTGCAAAATGTTCTGTATAAATTTCCTCAAAGTCTGTCATTCTCACACCTCCCTACTTTTAATGAAACTAGCTACTATTTATTGTACATCACGATGATACGTCAAGTAAACAGCAACTGTACCTAATAAGGCTAACCAGCCAAACTGAGTCATCATCCCCTCCCCTATTTCTAAAAAGGTTGTTGATTGATTCATCAGAAATAGATTCATTGTAGCTAAATCAGGAAGATATTTTGCAGTTGTAGAAACTAAAAATAACAATCGGCTTACTCCTAGAATCAGTGAAAATAGTATGGCGATTGGCACTATCAAGGATTTTGTGAGAATGGTTAAACTAGCAGCTATCATAGCTAGTTGCAGCCAACTAATGCCTATTAATGCTATTTGGCCCAGCATTTTTAAAAGGAAGGTCATGGTTAATGCTTCATTTGGTTGGGAAATTGCAACAATCAAACATAATATAATTGAGATTGCGATTGTTACAAGCACGATGATGAATAGCATGATACTTTTTGCTAGTAAAACTTTTAGGCGTGTTGGAACAGCCAGGAATGTTGTTCGTAAAGCCTTATGTGTGTATTCTTGTCCAAAAAAAGCTGCTGCAGCAATAATAATTCCTACTTGTCCTAAGTTTAAACCTTGTAGAAAGTTTGAAAACCAGTCATTTAGTTGGAAAGTTTCTTTGCCTGTTGTTGTAAAGAATAGCATCATTGGTGCAATCAAAATCGCACTCATTGCACCAAAAAGACACCAACGATAAGAACGAAATTTTGTCCACTCACTATTTAACAAATAAAGCATATTAATATGCACCTCCTACATCTCTTCTTTTAAAGTAATATCCTGCTGCAACGAAGGCAATGATTGTCCATAGTCCCAATATGATTCCACCTTTAATTGGATCATGAGGTAGAATCGTATCAGTTGATATCCCGCATATTTGTTTACCAGCTGCAACTGGTAGATAAGTACCCCACGACCATTTTTCAGCAAGATATTCACCTAAATTATAAATTTGTGGTACTAAAAAGATTAAAGGAACCATTGCTGTACGAAAAAGCATGCCAAGGAAAAAGGCAAACATTGTTAAAAACACCCAATTCAACAAGGTTAAGCCAATGAATTGCCAAGCAATTGGGCTTAACTGAATAGGTTGTAAGCCAAGATGACCTAAGCCAATATGAGTGATTGCAATTGTTGTAAAAATAGAAATGAAGGATACAATTGTGAGCATAATCAGTAAAGTAAAACTCTTTGTTAAAAAACCTTGAAGACGGTGATTATTGTATAGAAAATAGGTGCGCAATTGATGATTTTTATACTCACTTGCACCGAATATTCCACCTAAAATAACCATTGGAAGTAAACCTAGTAAAGTTGAATCAAAGCCAAAATAATCAATTGGTGGAAGGGCTACCGCTAGTTCAGGATGTGTCTCTGGTGTTGCATTCAGACCTATTTGTGCCATTTGCTTGGCTCCGATTAACGCAATAACTGGCTGAACAATCAGTACAATGCCGCAAACAATCCACCAAGCTCGGGTCGTCTTAATTTTGATAAATTCAGTATAAATGCTGCGACTAAATCGTTTCATTTAGATCCCCGCCTTCCGTCAATGAAAAGAATACATCTTCTAAAGATTCAATGCTTTGTAGCACTGTTTTGAGTTCACCAGTTGCAATAATCTCTCCATGGTTGATCACAACAATATCATCAGCAACCGCTTCTATTTCAGAAAGAAAATGTGAAGAAAGTAAAACAGTTTTCCCAATGCTTGCTTGCTGACGAATAAATGTGCGAAACCAACGAATTCCCATTGGATCAAGTCCGTTAGTTGGTTCATCTAAAATGAGATATTGTGGGTCACCTAATAAGGCAGCAGCAAGTCCAAGGCGTTGTCCTTCTCCTAAAGATAAAGTTTCAAGCTGCGCTTTACTTTTATCAGTTAAATCGACTAATTCCATGACCTCTAAAACACGACGAAACGAAATCTGATTACTCTGAGCGATTATTTTTAAATGTGTTTGCACTTTCCTAGATGGCACGCCACCAATGCCATCAAAAGCAGCACCGGCGATTTTTAAAGGTGTTGTAAATTCTCGATAGTTTGTTCCGCCAAAAGTAGCTGAACCAGATGTCGCTCGATCTAGCCCGAGTAGGATACGAAGAGTAGAACTTTTCCCTGCCCCATTTGGTCCGAGAAATGCGGTCACTCGACCAGGCCTTGCTTCAAATGAAACGCCTTTAAGAATTTCCTTGCGCCCATGTTTTTTTCTTACATTCGTTAGCTTCAAAGTTTTTGATTGTTCCATATTTATGCCTCCTAAAATTTACTTACATTTATAAGACTCAGAAGTAGAAGAAACGTTTCAAAAAAATAAAAAAACTTATTCAATGAGATGAATAAGTTTCTAGCTATTTTAAAATTAAGCACTATAAGCATAAATGAGTCCTTTCACAACCAAAATGATTGCTTTTTCAGCAGCAATAGGCTCATGCTGGTCTTCTCTTATGGACTCACTAGCTCCTTCAAAATAGGCCATTACAATATTTTTAGAAATCGCATTATTTTTTACAAGTAAAAATTCCAACTTTTCCAGTAGTTCTATTAGATTCTTTAATACTAAATTTTCCCAATGTCTATATTGGAACTTGTTTAGATAGATTTTTGGGATAGTAGTAGCAAAATTATCTTGAAAATTTTCATATAAAGCAGACACAAGCTCATTACAGTCTTCATATTGTTTGTTCTGCATCAATGAAATAGCCGTGACTAATTTTGGCAATTCTTGATCACAAAAAGTATAGATGTCTGTCATTTTTTTCACCTCTTATATTCTCATAAATATTAAAAATTAGTAATCTCTAAAGCATTCAAGTGCTCCTCTTGAATGAATTTACTTAAGTCTTGACTCATATAAGCTAACTCCATTATAATTTATCTCCCTCTTTAAAAATAAGCTACATTCATAAATGGTATGATGATTTCACAAACTTGATTTTGTTCATCCAATCCCCAATAAATCGAGTAAAACCCATCCCCTAATCCACTAGCAAACATTGTTATTCGGTTTCCAGTTTGTGGAATCGCCCATTCAATAAAGTCTCCCTCTTCTCGTTGACCTGTTGGATGTGCTTCATAACTTTGTTGAAAATAAGTCGCAAAATAATCATCGTAATGATTTCCTTTAGGATATGTCTTGTGCCACTCTTCTAAAAATACTAAATATTCATCTCTTACTTTTCCATCACAAAAACTGGCAATACCTGCATCGATTCCTACACCACCAAATACACCTGATTCCCCTATTTGATCAATTATCTGCCCTTTTTCCAGAGCTAGTTCATACCTTACAATCTTATTTTCTCTTATTTTTAATCTAGCTGCTGAAATTCGAGTACCAGCAATGTCTGATTGACAAATAGCAACTTCAACTGGATAAGCACCTATTGGAATGGTGCGATTTAAAGGCTTAGAGACTGCATGATTATATAAATAACATATTGGATCAGCTACAATCACTTCTCCAGAAGGAATATCAACTGTACCAATAATAAAAAGAGTAATTTTCTCTGTTTCTATAAACAGACTGCTCAAAAATTCATCAGAATAATAATCTTTACGTAAAAAGCGGAAATGTTTTTCAAGTGCTAACTCAAACGGCGTTTTATATTTTTCTCGTATTTCTTGCCCAGTTTTTGTATCGATAAAATATTTGCCAGTATCATCTTCTACAAATTCTAAATCACCAGTAGGCATACTATATATATGTACAACAAGAGGCTCAATATTTGCTAAAACATTGAAATTTACTACTGCTAAATTTTCTGAATGATCTATATATTCTTGAGAATCATCTTTTCCAGAAATAATCCAACCATTACCAAACTCTTCATCGCGAAACAACCATTTTATCTCAGTTTCTTTATTTAAAACAGATTTAGTCACAATACAAGCTCCTGCATTCTCAATATATGTTTTCACTTCTTCTTGTCCCATGTTTTTTCACCTCTCATAAATCATAACATCATTCTTAAAAAATAAATATCCATTATTTTTCTTATTATCAAAAAATTCCAACAATTCCTATCATCTTTCTTTTATGTAGGATATAATAGTAGTTAAAAATGAGGTGTAAATATGACATATTCAGAAACTTGGGACTTAGAAACAATTTTTGCTGGTGGTACTACGTCAGCTGATTTACAAGAAAGAATGAACCAATTAAAAGCAGAACTTGCTTTGTTTGAACAACATGTAGTTGCATGGGATGCACAGCAAGATAAACCGGATTATCAACAATTTGCTGCCCTATTAGCTTTAAAAGAGACGGTTACATTTGGTTTTAGACAATGTCTTAACTTTGTTAACTGTTGCGCTTCTGCCAATGTATCTGATAAAAATGCTACAAAATTAGCTGGTCTACTTGCTAGTTTGAACAGTGAGTATTTAACAGCTTGGACGTTATTGATTAAAAAAATAGGTGGCTTATCTGAGTCAGAGTTTAACCAACTACTTACTTCAGAGCAATTTGAGCCAATTGCCTTTGTTCTAAAGGAAACACGAGAAAAAGCACAAGCATTATTAAATGAACCAGAAGAAGTATTACTGAATGCTTTAAATATTGATGGTATTCATGCTTGGGGTGAACATTATGGTAGAATTGTTAATTTAATTCAATTTCCATTTAAAGAAGCTGATGGCACAATTTCCTATCTTTCTGCTGGTCAAGCCCAAAATAAAATGATGGATGATCCTGATGCTGCTGTTAGAGAGCAAATGTTTGAATCATGGGAAGCCTCTTGGAAAGCATCTGCTCCCCTATTTGCGGATACATTAAACCACTTGGCAGGTTCTAGGCTTACTGATTATAAAGCTCATGGTGTTGAGGACTACTTAGAAGAACCATTGAGCTATAATCGCATGTCAAAAGAAACACTAGATGCAATGTGGGAAACCATTACAAAAAACAAAGCCGCCTTTAAGCCTTTCTTTGACCGTAAAGCTTCCCTTTTAGGTAAAGAAAAGTTAGCTTGGCAAGATGTTGCTGCACCAGTTATTGTTGGCGATGCAACACCACAAGTATATTCATTTGATGAAGCTGCGGCCTTTATTATCAAACAATTTGGTAAGTTTGGGGATAAAATGGCACAATTTGCGCAATCTGCTTTTGAAAAAGCTTGGATTGAAGCGGAGGATCGACCTGGCAAAAGACCTGGTGGTTATTGCACAACTTTCCCTGAAAGCGGTGAATCTCGCATCTTTATGACCTTTGGTGGTTCTCCTGGGAATGTCTCTACCTTAGCTCATGAATTAGGCCATGCTTTTCATGGTCATGTATTGCGTGAATTACCTGCTTTAAACCGTGACTATGCGATGAATGTCGCTGAAACTGCAAGTACCTTTGCTGAAATGATTGTGGCAGATGCGACTGTTAAAGAAGCAACGTCTACTGCTGAGGAAATTAATTTATTAGATAATAAAATTGAAAATGCAACAACAATGTTTTTTAATATCCATGCCCGTTTTATTTTTGAATCCAATTTTTATGAGGAAAGAAAAAATGGTGTCCTATCAGAAGATCAATTATGCGATTTAATGGAAGCTGCACAAAAAGAGTCTTATTTAGATATGCTAAGCTCTTACCACCCACATTTTTGGGCAAGTAAACTACATTTTTATAAAACAAACCTGTCATTTTACAACTTCCCTTATACTTTTGGCTATTTGTTTAGTTTAGGGATCTATGCACGTTCTTTAGAGGAAGGCAAAGGCTTTGAAGAGAAATATATTGCCCTCTTACAGGATACTGCTGCCATGACAACTGAAGAATTAGCAATGAAACATTTAGGTGTTGATTTAACCAAGCCTGATTTTTGGCAAGCTGGGATTGATTTAGTTTTAGAAGATGTTGCTCGCTTTATGGCTATCACAGATTAGGAGGCAAAATATGGGAAACAAAGCATTGATTATTATTGATTTACAAAAAGGTTTAGATATTGGCTTGTATCGCTTAGATGAAGTTTTGGCTGGAGTAAATAAGAGAATTGCACATTACCGCAGTCATGACTTACCAATTATCTTTGTCCAACATGAGGGACCGGGTTTAGATGCAGGGAGTGAAAATTGGGAATTAATGGCTGCTTTAGATGCCCAGTCTGAAGATTTTTATATTGGAAAAAAACATCCTAATAGCTTTTTTGAAACAGACTTAAAAGCCTTATTGGATCGGCATGAAATTTCTGAGCTAGAATTTTGTGGTGCGCAAACACAATATTGTGTAGATACAACCATCAGAATGGCTCATGGTTTGGGCTACCATTGTACAATGAAGAAAGGCTTGTCCACTACACTTAATGATGATTTATTAGGTGCAAAAACAATTCTTGAGCATCATGAAAATATCTGGAACCATCGCTTTTTAACATTTATTTAATTAAATCTATTAACTGCAGCAACAATAGAAAATTTAGAAATTAAAAGCACCAAAACTAATTTTTTAGTTTTGGTGCTTTTATATGAGCTGAATCAAAGCCTAAAATAACTTTATTTCAACACCATCTTCAGTTGTTTGATAATAAAATTCTGATTTTGTATCTGATTCAAAAATAGCCAGCATTTCTTCAAAGTCCGGTGCTAATGGATACTGCAAAAGCTCCTTCCGCTTAATCCAAAATATCTCCCCTTCACTTGAAGAAACAAGCTCACCAAAAAAAAGATTGGTTTTATAAAACAAAACAATATATCGCTCATCTGATGTTGTTTGAAATTGCTTTGTACCACATAAAATAGGATTTTTAATCGTTAATCCGGTTTCTTCCTTTACTTCACGAATCACGGCATCATGAAAAGCTTCGTTTTTTTCAATATGTCCACCAGGAAAAGTAATTCCTGGCCAATTTTTATTTGAACGATTTTGAACCAATATCTTACCAGCATCGTCATAAATCATACACATATTGGTTAAAATAACTTTCTCTGCTCTAGACATTATTCATCAACACTCCTTTTTTAGAGCCTATCCATCAATCCTTTAATCTCTCTATGAAGTGCTACCACCTCATCAAATTCTACATTACAAAGAATCGTAATATTGATATCCTTGTCTAAATTGTAGGAACTAATAAAGCGAACACCAGGATCAAAACCTAACATATACGGAATTGCTCTGCCTTCTTCATTTTTCATAAACCAAAAACCATAGCTGTAAGTATCTTCTGTTTGAGGACTAAGTACTTCTCTAGTCATCGCTTCAGATAGGACTTGATTGGTAAGAAGCTGTTTCCATAGTGAATGAATATCGTCTGCAGTCGTAAAACCTCCTCCAGCTCCACTCCCTTTTGCATCAATACTATAAATGTTGCTATAAAATTGTTGAGTAGGTTCATCAAAAAGATAGCCGGCTGCGCAATTTCCAGGTAATCGATCTAGCTCATAATATCCCGTTTGATTCATTCCGATTGTTGGAAATAGTTCTTTTGCAAGATAAGTATCAAATTTTTCTTTTGTTACAGCTTCAATGATTAGTCCTAAGACAACATAGCCAGTATTTGAATACTTAAACTTCGTTCCTTTTGGAAAATCCATCTTTTTATCAATAAATAAAGGAATTAGATCTGTCGACTTGCGCATACGGTAATTAGGCAAGTTTTCCCAGAGCTCTGCATAATCTGTCATCACATCTTCATCAAAATAATCTGGAATGCCTGATGTATGGGTTAATAATTGTTCTACAGTAATTTCAGCATCTATTTGCTTCCAATCGATGTTCATTAAAGCTCCAATAGTATCTGTTAAAGCCAACTTACCTTCTTCGATTAATGTTAAAATACCTAATGCTATAAATGTTTTGGAGCCTGAAGCCATCCCAAATTTAGTATCAAGCTGATTTAGTCTTTTATTGGGTTTATCAGCGTAATTAAATGCTTTTTGGTAAATAGATTGATGATTCTTCGTAATACTAATGACACCACTGAACTCTTTAGGAATAATAGCTGTTATTTGTTCTTGCATGTATATCCACTCCGTTTCTATATAAAAAATTATTTTTATTCTTCAGGATGCTAACCACTTTATTTAATTAAAACGTTGAATAAAATGATTTGCAAGTTCCTGATGATTCATACGTTTAGCAGATTCATTTTCTATTGTCTCCGCATAGTCGTTATCTGATATGCTGATAAAAAAGGTAATAGTCTCTTTATTTTGCTGATTGCTTGTAAATACTTCATCTGGTATAGCTAATACACCTTCAGTAATGGCATCAATAAAAGCAGCGATAAAGGCCTGTTTGTTTTCGTCATGCATATCATAAGGCAAAGCCAATTCACTTGAAAGTTTAGATAAAATCGGATAAAACTTGTTACCAAAAGGTGAATTTTCAACATTACTATCACCATATAACCATTCATATGTGGCCCATTCCTGTCCTTTATATGTAGTATAATCAGGATTCTTTTTCTGATAATCTTCAAATTGTTCTTTAGTGCTTAAGACACAATATAAAGTTTCAAAGAAATCATCTGTTACAAAAGCCATGCCATATACGGTTTCATTTTTGTACTCCTTCAAGAAACTTAGGCATAAATTTGCCAATTTCTTCTTTAAATACTTTGCTAAATGCTGTTAATTGATTTTTCATTATCTGACTCCCTTTAGTTAAAATAATTTTGATAGTATGCTTCAAAACTCGCCAATAATTGTTCACGTTCTGAATCTTCATGACATTCCCAGGTTTCAGGATCAATCCAGTCAAAATCAATCATTGCGCCAACATCCATATTGATGCTATATTTTGCTTTTTTGATTAATGGGATATCTTCTATAAAACCTAATGAATAAAGCATACCACAAAGTATTCGAAGATAGTCACTACTCCCTTTTTGATAATCATCAATTTCTTTTTGTAAAAGCATTTGAATTTCAGAATGATGGTTCACTTTTGGTCTAAGTCCATATTTTTTAATCAACTTCATTGCTCTTTGTTCATTGTTCATATTTTTATCTCCTTAATAATACTGTCGCACTTTTTTTAATGTCATTTCATCATCCTTGTATATGTATTTAATACTATCATATCATTTTCTTTTAGTTTGGTTCAATGATAAATTAGTAGAAATAAATGTACTCCTAACAATTATAAAAGTTAGGAGTGCCACATTTATTTGATATTTTATTTACTTAACGCTTCTGTTAATTGAGGTACGACTTGTTTTTTACGTGAGACAACACCTTTTAATAAAGCTCGATTATGTTCTAAGGTTACATTAAATGCTTTTTCTACTGCACTTAAAGGAGCTCCGACTGCTAAAATAGCTGAATCACTTGCTAGTATATCTGTTACAACTAGTACAAATAAATCATAGCCATTTTTTTCATTTTCTACAGCCATTTCTGCTTCTAGTTCAGCTTGCTTCAGGAAGACTTCTTCAACATCAACAGTATTTACTTGGGCAACACGAACTGATTTGTCTCCCATTGGGAAGCTTTTTGCATCCATATTTAGTAATTGTGCAACTGTTTTATCTGCTAAGTTAGTGCCCGCTTTTAATAAATCTAAGCCATATACATTTAAGTCGATTCCAGCAATTGCAGCTAATTTATTTGCAATCTCAATATCTTCTTGCGTGCATGTTGGAGATTTAAATAATAGGCTGTCTGAAATAATAGCTGAAGCCATTAAGCCAGCGATTTCTTTTGGTATTTCAATATTGTGCTCTTTAAATAATTTATAAATAATTGTATTAGTACAACCTACTGGCTCTGCTCTGTAATACAATGGATCGACTGTTTCAAAGTTGGCGATACGGTGATGGTCAACCACTGCTAAGACTTTTACATCTTTGATATCAGAAACACTTTGTTGTGCTTCGTTATGATCTACTAGCATCACTGCATCTACTTCATTTGAAGCTGTTTCAATCACACGTGGCGCTGTAGTGTTAAAATAGTTTAAGGCAAAGGCTGTTTCTTCACTAACTGGGCCTAAAGCTACAGCCTCAGCTTCCACTCCTAGTGCATTCTGTAAATAAGCAAATGAAATCGCAGATGTAATTGCATCTGTATCTGGATTTTGATGTCCGAAAATGAGTACTTTTGTCATAAATAAAAACTCCTTTTAAATTTAGTTAACATAATAATATTATGGTTAATTTAATTTCGCTAAATAGTCAATCTTTTTTAAATAATCATCAAAACCAGTAAGGAAACTATGGATGCGTGGAATATCTTCTTTTTCAGAACGATAGACAAAGACCATATCAAATTTAATACTTGGTTCAAATGGAATAGCTTTTAGGCTAGCCTCTTGCTCATGAACACGAATATAAGACTTAGGTAAGGCTGTATAAAATTCAGTGGCATTACTAAATCGGAAAATTTGTTGTGGTGTTGTAAAGCAAACTGAAAATGTTGGTAAATCTGTCATATGATTAATATAGTGTTCTTTAATCATATCATTTAAATAAAATGAATCAGGATACATCGTCCAACTATTTGAAAGTGTTTGCGCTAAACGAATTTTTTTCTTTTTCTCAAGTGCTTGATCATGGTGTAAGAATAAAAGTTCTTCTTCAATAATTTTACGGGTTTTATAAGGCTTCCAATTTTTTATGCTTTCATCTGGCAAGTACATAATGGCTAAATCAATCTTATTATTTTCTAATTTTTCCCAAATTTCTTTTCTGGATAATGTATAAACAGCTATTTCAATTTTAGGATGATTTTTAAAGTATTCAATAATAAAATCAGTAAAGACTCTTAATTCGATTGAAGATAGAATCCCTACCCTTATTCGCCCAATATCAGCACTTGTGCTTTGCTGAATTTCATCAGTTGCAGTATTCAACAGTTCATAGACTTCATGTGTGGTTCGCAGCATTGTTTTACCAGCTTCTGATAAATGGAGTTTCTTTCCGATTGAATAAAAAAGTGGTGCCCCAACAATTCTTTCTAGCTTTTTAATTTGCTGAGTTAAGGCTGGCTGCGTAATACCAAGTAATTGAGCAGCTTGCGTATAGTTCATCGTTTCTGATAGCTGTAAAAAATAATTTAAGGTTTTAGATGAGAATACATTGTCAGATTGGTTTTGCATCTTTTGTCTCCTCTTTTCTTTTGATCACATTCCACTAATAACTATCATATTAAAGAACGACAAAAAGAGCAACTAATAATTGCTCTTTTTTATTATTTTATACATTAATCTTCCAAATAGCCTGTATAATCATCTGTATGCAATAGCTTTCTAGCATTTAAAACACGATCTTCAGTTGGTGGTTCAATACCTTCTAATGGATATTTAATCCCTAAAGTTTCCCATTTATAAATGCCCATTTTATGGTACGGCAATATTTCAACTTTTCTAACATTTTTTAAGGTTTTAATAAAAGCATCTAAACGAATCAAATATTCATCATAGTCAGAACGCTCAGGAACTAAAACATGACGAATCCAAACTGGCTTACCGATTTCAGATAGATATTGGGACATTTCTAAGATATTTTCATTCCCTAAACTGGTTAGGATTTTATGTGCTTCATTATCAATATGCTTAATATCAAACAATAATAAATCAGTATATTTCATCAGTTCTTCAAATTGGCTAAAGAATGGTTCTTCACGAGTAAAGGGCTTACCACAAGTATCAATGGTTGTATGAATCCCTTCAGCTTTTGCTTTTTTAAATAAATCGGTTAAAAAGTCTAATTGTAGCAAAGGTTCTCCACCACTTACAGTAATACCACCTTTTTCGCCCCAGTAAGAACGATATTTTAAGGCCTCCTGCAATACTTCATCAGTTGTAACAACTCTCCCACCAGATCCAATTTTCCAAGTATCTGGATTATGACAAAATTGACATCTCATACGGCAACCTTGGGCAAAAACGATAAATCTTACACCAGGTCCATCTACCGTACCAAAATTTTCTGTAGAATGAATTCTGCCTTCAACAGGATTTGTCATGTGATCCCTCTTTCTTTGATAAAAAGGGATGACTATGAGCCATCCCTTCTTCTATTTATTTAATGATTATAGTCTGTCATGTGAAGTTCTTGAAATAACGTCTGCTTGTTGCTCAGGAGTTAAATCACGGAATTTAACGGCGTATCCTGATACACGAATCGTTAAGTTAGGGTATTTTTCAGGATGTGCTTGCGCATCTAATAATAATTCATTAGTAAATACGTTAACGTTTAAGTGGTAACCACCTTTATCAAAGTATCCATCCATTACATTACGTAAGTTATCAATTCTAGTGCCTTCATCTTTACCTAAACCAGTAGGATTGATTGTTTGCGTATTTGAAATACCATCTAAAGCACAAGTATATTCTAAACGAGCTGTTGAGTTAAGTGAAGCTAATAAACCATTTTTCTCACCTAAGAATTTACCATCTTGATAGCTTGGGTTAGCGCCTGGTGCAAGTGGTTTACCTGCTCTACGTCCATCTGGAGTATTACCAGTTGCTTTACCATAAACGACGTTAGAAGTGATTGTTAACAATGAAGTAGTTGGTGTTGAATTACGGTACGTATGTTGACGTTTGATTTGTGTCATAAAGTACTCTAAAATCCAGTTTGCCATTGCATCTGCTTCTTCGCTATCATTTCCATAAGTTGGGAATTCTTTTGTTGGTTTGTAATCAATTGCCATGCCATCTTCATCACGAATAACTTCAACATTACCATGTTTAATTGCCATTAAGCTATCAGCTGCATGTGAAATACCAGCAATACCTGTTGCGAAAGTGCGTTTTAAGTCACTATCCATTAAGGCTAATTGTGGTGCTTCATAAGCATATTTATCATGCATATAGTGAATCACATTTAATGTGTTAACATATAATTCTGCTAACCAATCCATCATGTCTTTATATTTGTCCATAAATTCATCAAAGTCTAGTTTATCACCAGTCATTGGACGGAATTTAGGAGCAACTTGCATTTTAGTAATTTCATCAACCCCACCGTTAATTGCATAAAGAACGGCTTTAGCTAAGTTTGCACGAGCGCCAAAGAATTGCATATCTTTACCAATAACTGTTGCAGATACACAACATGCGATTGCACAGTCATCTGAACCCCAGTTAGCACGTAATAAATCATCATTTTCAAATTGGATTGAAGAACTTTCTTTTGCAATTTTAGCTGCATAAGTTCTGAAACCAGTTGGTAAATGAGATGAATATAAAACAGTTAAGTTTGGCTCTGGTGATGGTCCCATATTTGTTAAAGTGTGTAAAATACGGAAATCATTTTTAGTAACTAATGAACGGCCATCTAATCCCATACCAGCAATAGATAAAGTTGCCCAAATTGGGTAACCTGAGAATAATTGGTTGTAATCAGGTGTACGTGCGAATTTAACCATACGTAATTTCATGATTAAGTGGTCAATCATTTCTTGTGCATCGAATTCAGTGATGGCTCCAGCTTCTAAATCACGTTGGATATAGATATCTAAGAATGCTGAGATACGTCCGATAGACATTGCAGCACCATTTTGTGATTTAATTGCACCTAGGTAACCGAAGTATAACCATTGGATAGCTTCTTGAGAATTTTTAGCTGGTTGTGAGATATCAAAACCATATGAAGCAGCCATTTTCTTAAGATCGTTTAATGCGCGGTATTGTTCTGAGATTTCTTCTCTTAAACGAATCACATCATCAGTCATGACTTTGTTACCAGTATTGTCATGGTCTTTTTTCTTTTCAGCCATTAAGAAATCAATACCGTATAAAGCGATACGACGATAATCACCAATGATACGGCCACGACCATAAGCATCTGGTAAACCAGTGATAATTTTATTTTTACGAGCCATTCTCATTTCTGCTGTATAAGCATCAAAAACACCTTGGTTATGTGTTTTTCTCCAGTCAGTAAAGATGTCAGTCATTTCTTTATCGACTTCATAGCCATTTGAAGTTAAGGCATTGTTTGCCATTTTAATTCCACCAAAAGGCATGAATGCTTGTTTCAAAGGTACATCAGTTTGTAAACCAACGATTTTTTCTTCTTCTTTAATTAAATATCCTGGTGCGTGTGAAGTGATTGTTGCAGGGACATTTGTATCCATGTCGTATACACCATTTTTTTCATGTTGCACTTCAAATAATTCTTGTAATTTTGTCCATAGTTTATCTGTACTTGGTGCGATTGGTTCTAAGAATTGGTCATCACCTGTGTACTCAGTGTAGTTATTTTGAATAAAGTCACGTGTGTTTACCGATGTTTTCCATGCGTCGCCTTTAAATCCATTCCATTGTTCCATTAAAAGTTCCTCCTCAGAGTTTTCAAATTCAATTCTTCACAATTAATACAGTTTTTACATCCTTAGTATAACACAGACGAAAAAAAAGACAAGTAGTGACATGAAAAAAAGAATAACATTCAAGTGAATAAATGAACAATGCGCATCTATAAAGCGTTTCTAAGCATTTTTTCATTTTTTTATTTTTTATTAAACTGTACCATCCAACATCAGATAACTGTACTAATACAGATAAGGTTTATTCAAGTTATATTAGAACAGGAACCTTGTCTTTGTGAAAAAGGTACTGAAGTAAAAAAACTCTTTAGCAACTTTTTACATTGCTAAAGAGTTTTTCCGACTAATTTAATTTAATTGTTCTAAGCTCTTCAAAACTTGATGAGGTCTACCATCTTCTTGTTCATCAAGTATAAACGAACCATTTGAATAACGATCACTTACTGAATAATCAGCACTATTGATTGTAAATTCTTTCTCTTTATCTGTCTGGACAAGTAATTGATGTTTACCAGTTACCAAATCCATATAGAAAACTCTGTGTGGATTGCGTTTTAATTCTCTTAAAATCATTAATCCTCGTTTGGCGCGAGATTGTTTATCAAAGTCATGAATCGCCATTTTCTTGACGGAACCTCTTTGAGTTAGAATCATCACACTAGCTTTTTCATCTTTTGGTACAACAATACCACTAATCACATGATCATCTGCTTTTAAGCTAATCGCTTTTACTCCTGCTGCTTTTGAACCAACAACAGGAACTTCAGATAAATCATATCTTAAGCCATAAGCTAAATACGTAGATAAGAAAATTTCCATATTTTCTGGTTGCTCCACATACCAAATGTTTAATAAAACATCATCATCTGATTTTAATTTCATAGCTTTAGCAGATTTAGAAATATATCTTGTTGGTAAATATTCTGTTACAAGCGTCCGTTTGACCATGCCTGCTTTGGTAACAAAGACAAAATTAGCTTCTGGTAGATATTTTTCTAAGCCAATGACTTTAATAATCCGCTCATCCATATCTAAACCAATTGTTTGAGAAATATGCTCTCCCATGTCTTTCCATTTTAAATCAGGAATTTCATGAACAGGTCGGTAGATGTAATTCCCTTTATTGGTAAACATTAAGAGATGGTGCATCGTATTCATTTGCTGAATAAAAATTGGGTAATCTCCCTCTTTTGCACCAATTTCTTCTGGTTTTGAAGCACCATAAGAACGTAAGCTACTACGTTTTAGATAACCATCGCTTGTTACGGATACCATCACGTCCTCTTGTACAACAAGAACTTCAGTTTCAATTTTTAATTCTTCAATTTCATTTTCAATAACGGTTAAACGAGGTGTTTTAAATTGTTTTTTTACTTCTTTTAACTCGCTTTTAATCACATCAACCATCACTGCATCGCTATTTAAGATTTCTTTAAGAGAGCTGATTAATGCTTTTAGCTCTGCTGATTCAGCTTCTAAAGCTGTGATATCTGTATTTGTTAAGCGGTACAATTGTAAGGAAACAATGGCCTCAGCTTGTTTTTCAGTAAAGTCAAAAGATTCCATTAAGTTTTCTTTGGCATTCTTTTTATCTTTACTTTCACGAATCGTTGCAATCACTTTATCCAAAATGGATAAGGCTTTAATCAAGCCTTCAACAATATGTGCACGCGCTTCAGCTTTTTTTAGATTATAGATAGAACGACGCGTAATCACTTGTTTTTGGTGATCAATATATGCTGATAAGAAGCGAACAATCCCAATTAATTTTGGTCGTTTATCATCAATTGCAATCATATTAAAGTTATAAGCTACCTGCAAATCTGTATTTTTTAATAAATAATTCAAAATACCAGCTGCATTGGCTTCTTTTTTCAGCTCAATTGCAATTTGTAATCCAGTACGATCAGATTCATCTCGCACTTCAGCAATGCCCTCAATACGTTTGTTTAAACGGACTTCATCAAGCTTTTTAACTAAAACAGATTTATTTACTTCATAAGGAACTTCCGTCACGATAATTTGTTGTTTACCGCCACGTAAATCTTCAATATGCGTTTTAGAACGAACAATGACTTTACCTTTACCAGTTGCATAGGCTTGCTTAATTCCGTCAAGACCTTGCAGAATTCCACCTGTTGGGAAGTCTGGTCCTTTAATAAACTTCATTAGATCCTCAAATGTCGCATCAGGATGATCTAGTAAATGAGTTGTTGCATCAATGACTTCACCTAAGTTATGCGGTGGAATATCTGTTGCATAACCAGCAGAAATACCCGTTGCACCATTGACCAATAAATTAGGAAACTTCGCAGGTAATACTGTTGGCTCTTCTTCTGTATCATCAAAGTTTAAAACAAAATCAACGGTTTCTTTATCAATATCTTTGAGCATTTCTGAAGCAATTTTAGACAATCGTGCTTCCGTATAACGCATTGCGGCTGGAGGATCTCCATCCATACTCCCGTTATTCCCATGCATTTCGACTAAGACATTCCGTAGTTTCCAGTCTTGACTCATTCTAACCATGGCTTCATAAACACTGGTATCTCCATGTGGATGATAGTTACCAATAACATTACCGACTGTTTTAGCAGATTTTCTAAAACCTTTTTCAGCCGTATTCCCTTCCATATTCATCGCATATAAAATACGACGTTGCACAGGTTTTAACCCATCACGAATATCAGGCAATGCACGCTCTTGGATAATATATTTTGAATAGCGACCAAAGCGGTCTCCCATGACTTCTTCTAATGTTAACTCTTGCACATCCACTCTATTCGGATCCATGAATGTCACTTCCTTCTTCTTCAATTAATTCAGCTTGTTCCATAATGTTATTATTTTCTAGAATGCTGCCACCTTCTTCTAGTGAAAATTCAACATGACTTTCAATCCATTTACGACGCGGCTCAACCTTATCCCCCATTAATGTTGTCACACGCTTCTCAGCCTGCGTTGCATCATCAATACGCACACGAATTAGCGTACGTGTATCAGGATTCATTGTTGTATCCCATAATTGATCAGCATTCATCTCACCAAGCCCTTTATAGCGTTGTAAGATGTACCCTTTACCAATGATTTGTGTTTTACCTTCTAGTTCCTCATCTGTCCAAGCATACTCTAAAACTTCTTTTTTTCCTGCTCCCTTTGAAACTTTATATAAAGGTGGTAAGGCAATATAGACTTTCCCAGCTTCAATTAATGGTTTCATATAGCGATAGAAGAAAGTTAGTAAGAGGACTTGAATATGAGCGCCATCCGTATCCGCATCGGTCATGATAATGACTTTATCATAGTTACAGTCTTCAATATCAAATTCAGCACCAACACCAGCACCGATTGTATAAATCATGGTATTAATTTCTTCATTTTTTAAAATATCTTGTAATTTGGCTTTTTCAGTGTTTAACACTTTTCCACGTAATGGCAGAATCGCTTGGAATTTTCGATCTCTTCCTTGCTTCGCTGAACCACCCGCAGAATCTCCTTCGACAAGATACAATTCATTTTTCTTAGGATTCTTTCCTTGCGCAGGTGTTAGCTTCCCAGAAAGTAAGGATTCATTTTTCTTGCGCTTCTTCCCATTACGAGATTCTTCCCGTGCTTTTCTAGCTGCCTCACGTGCTTCTCTAGCTTTAATCGCCTTACGCACGAACATTTGACTCATCTCACCATTTTCAACTAAATAGAAGCCTAATTGCTCTCCTACAACAGCATCAACAGCTTGTCTTGCTTGAGGTGTTCCTAATTTACTCTTTGTTTGCCCTTCGAATTGTAGTAATTCTTCTGGAATTCGGACAGAGATAATTGCGGCTAACCCCTCACGGAAGTCCGTTCCTTCAAGATTTTTATCTTTTTCTTTTAATAAACCCGTTTTTCGAGCGTACTCATTAAAAGCTTTGGTCATTGCAGATTTCATCCCAGCTTCATGTGTTCCACCATCTTTTGTCCGCACATTGTTAACGAAAGATAAAATATTTTCAGAATACCCATCATTGTATTGGAAAGAAAACTCAACTTCAATTTCACTACTTGCACCAGAGAAATAAGCAACTGGATGTAAAGTATCTTTTTCTTCATTTAAATAGCCAACAAACTCTTTAATTCCCTCTTCATAAAAGAAAGTATCGCTAACATCATTTCTTTTATCGACTAAATTAATTTTCAATCCTTTTAATAAGAAGGCAGACTCTCTTAAGCGTTCTGACAAGATATCATAAGAAAAATTAATGGTAGAAAAAATAGTTAAATCTGGTTTAAAATGAACTGTTGTTCCATTAGGTGCACTGACTTTCCCTATTTTAACCAGCGTTTCATCTGGAATACCACCATTTTTAAATTTTTGTTCATACTTAATTCCATCACGAATAATCGTAACGGTTAACCATTCGGATAAGGCATTTACCACACTGGCACCAACACCATGTAAACCACCTGATGTTTTATAGCCGCCCTGACCAAATTTACCACCTGCATGAAGCACAGTAAAAATAACTTGAACAGTTGGAATACCAGAAGCGTGCATCCCAACAGGCATACCACGCCCTTGGTCTTGTACGCTAATACTATTATCTTCATGGATTGTGACATTAATTTCTTTTCCGTAACCAGAAAGTGCTTCATCCACCCCATTATCTACAATTTCATAGACAAGATGGTGTAACCCGCGACTATCAGTAGAACCAATATACATGCCGGGTCTTTTTCTTACCGCTTCAAGTCCTTCAAGAACCTGAATCGCTTCATCATTATATTCATAATTCCCTTTGCTCATTCATAAATCTCCTTTAGCTTGCTTAAACAGCCGAACTTATGCTTATATTGCATCTCTATTATGATACTCTATCTCAGATAAAAATAAAAGTCTAACTTATAGAGAAGTTGTGCCAATTGATGCTTGTAACTTTTTTATCAATAACTCAAAAAAGCCAAGGTGGCTTTTTTAAAATTTATTTCACTTCATTCATCTTACCATATTCAATCTTAATACAACGATTCATGATTACCTGATGACCATGTTCCTTCAAATAAGTAGCCGTCTCTTCATCTTCAATCCCTAATTGTGCCCAGAAGACATCTGCATCAATTTTATTAAACTCTTTTGCGATATCTAACAAAAATTCAGAACGACGGAAAATATCAACAATATCTATCTGTCCTGGAACTTCCTGTAATGTAGCATAAACAGTTTCACCAAGAATCTTTTGCCCAGCCAACACTGGATTAACTGGAATAATTTCATAACCAGCAGACTGCATCACCTGACTCACATGATAACTTGTGCGCTCTGGTTTATTACTTAAGCCTACTACCGCAATTCTTTTTGCTTTTTCTAAAATACTATAAATTTCTTCATTACTTGGATTAATAAATGTCATTGTCACTTCCCCCTTCTTTTCTCCTATCCTCCATTGTACACCACATTCAACCTAAACCACAAACTAAGTTCCAAGACTTTATCATTTAATAGCTGGTAACAAGCCTCATAAAATGATAAAATAACAAACATAGATTGAATTTAGGAGAGAATAAAATTGATTAATACAATATTAATGTTTGTCATTGCTTATTTACTGGGATCAATTCCTTCAGGTGTTTGGATAGGAAAAATTTTCTTCAATGAAGATATACGAGAACATGGTAGTGGTAATTCTGGAACAACTAATACCTTTAGAGTACTTGGCAAAAAAGCTGGAACTACCGTTTTAGTAATGGATATTTTAAAAGGAACAATCGCAACACTCTTACCTCTATTATTTCAAAGTGATATCAATCCGATTTTAGTTGGTGTTGCAGCAGTTATGGGACATACCTTCCCTATTTTTGCGAAGTTTAAAGGAGGAAAAGCGGTAGCAACAAGCGCCGGTATCTTACTTGGTTATCATCCCCTATTTTTTTGTATTGCTGTTGCCATCTTTTTAAGCTTGCTTTATTTAACAAGAATGGTCAGTGTTGCAAGTATGTTAGGAATCACACTTGTTTTCCTATTAAGCTTCCTGTTTAAAGATTGGATTTTAACCACTGTTGCTGGTGTTTTGATGGTATTTGTCATTCTACGTCATCGTGCAAATATCAAACGTATTATAAATGGCACTGAGAATAAAGTACCATTTGGCTTGGGTTATCAAAAATCGGATAAGTAAAGAAAACATACTAAGAATAGAGGGTAAAGTCATCGACGGATGACTTTACCCTCTATTTCCCTATTTTTAGGTATATAGTAAGAAGTGAAAGGAAGATCGATCATAACCTGATGGACTTCGAGTCCCTACAAAAAAACGATCTCCTTCACTGTCATTTTAAAATCTGGTTTAAGTATGTTGGGGCTTCGAGCTCGTGTTTAGGAAATTAGGAACGAAATGAAACAGTGAAGAACCTTTCGAAAAAAAAGAAAGAAGATGAAAATATGGCTTATGTACTTGCATTGGATGTTTCTATGGGAAAAAGTTATAAGGTTCTTTATGAAGAGGATTGTTGTCTCTCCGAGGG
>NZ_FOHA01000027.1 GCF_900111355.1 Isobaculum melis | reverse complement strand
TCTTCGGCTTACTAAAACAAGAAACCTATCATGGCATTATTTATTCTAGTTTTAAGCAATTAGAACAAGCAATTGAGGAATGGGATTGACTATTACAACTACAATCGAATCAAGACAAAACTAGGGTGCAGTCCCGTTCAATTCCGTGAACGGTTCGTAGTATAAAAATACCGACCAGATTTCTCCAGTCGGTATTCGGTCTAACTTTTGGGTCTCACTACACATTGATTTGATTTTCTTTTTTATTTATATGGGCTAAGCTAACATCATTTCATTTTAATGATTCGTAAGACTTTTGTAAGAATTAAGTAAGAGAAACGACAAGTCTCCCCCCTATAATAGGTCTTGTAGAGCAAAAGAAATAAACAACTCATGGAGGAATGAAAAATGGAAGATAAAATTGAAAAAGCATTAGAGAATATGACACCACAAATGTCTTATATAGGAATTGGATTGGGAATCATTGCTATTATTATAGGGATTATTTTTCTCTTTACTAGTAAACGTCCTGGAGCAAAGAAAAATCGTACAACAATTGGATTGATTTTAATCGGAGCAGGAGCTATTGCTACCTGTAATAGTTTGTTTCAAATTTTATAGTCATGAAAAAAGCTAAAGCAAAGTGAATGTTATCCTTTGTTTTAGCTTTTTTATTATCTAATTTGTTTTAAAACCCCATCATTCATTTCATAAACTTTATCGCAATGATCCAGTAGTCTCGTATCATGGGTCACCATAATAGTCGCAGTTTGATTGTCTTTTGTTTCTTTTGCCAATATTTTAACGACTTCATATGCACGATTTGTGTCCAAGCTTGCTGTTGGTTCATCCGCTAAAATCACGCTTGGTTCATTATATAAAGCACGTGCAATTGCGACTCTTTGACGTTCACCACCAGATAAATCTTTTGGATATTTATCTTTTAATTTAATGATATCTAATGATTCAAGTAAGTCCTCTTTCTTTTTCTTGCTTAAATTCTTCTTTTGCACCTTATCGACTAAAATCAATTGATCTTTGACAGTGAGAAAAGGAACAAGATTTGAGCTTTGTAAAATAAAGCCTAATTCTTTAAATCTTAATTTAGCAAGCTCTTTCTTTTTTAATCCTGCAAAGCTTTGGTTATTAATCTTAACAGTTCCTGTACTTGGTGTTAAAAGGCCTCCTGCAATACTTAAGAAAGTACTTTTACCACTACCTGAAGGACCTATCACTGCCACAAATTCGCCTGGCTCCACTGAAAAGTCCATATTTTTTAAAGCTTTTACTTCTGTATGTCCTGAACCATAAGTTTTTGAGACATTGTCTAATGATAATAAAGTCATCACTACTCTCCTCCAATCGCTTTTAACGGATCTATTTTCGCAATAGAAGCTACTGAGAACAAGGCGCCAATGACTGCAACAGCAACTAATACCACACCATAAATCACTAGATTTAAGTCATTTAACATAAATGGCGCTGCATCTGGAAGGAGTGCGGCTGTTACAAAGGTTAGCCCTAAACCAATGAGGACACCTAAAGCTGCTAAAATAAAGGTTTGTGAAATGACCATTTTGGAAAGAAAGCCTGTTGTCATTCCTTGTGCTTTTAAGACCCCAAAGGTAGCTGTTTTTTGCATGGTTAAAACATAAATGAAAATCCCAATCACAAAAGCTGTAATGATAAATAGGAAGCCAATCATAATACTAAAGGTTAAATTCTGTGCGCTATAGCCAGGAATTTTTTCAATAAAATCAGCCATGTTTGAAATTTTAACGGCTTTTGCTGGTGTTTGATTGAGTGCATCTGTGTCACGAATAATGACCGCACTCACTAAACCATTATCAGTTGGATCTGACTGACCAAATTTTAGTTCTTGCCAGTCTGGAATAGACATATAAAGAACTGGGAGTGTCCCATATTTTCCATTTTCAACGAAGCCAACTACCTTTAATTTCTTATCTGAAGAGGAAATATTCAACTCATCACCTATCTCAGTGCCTTTTTTCTGCATACTGATATCAGCTAAAACTTCTCCTTCATCAGTAAAAGCTTTCCCTTCAACAACTTTCGGCATAATGAAGCTGTCGTGCTCCATTCCTAAAATAGAAACACTGACTTTTCCATCTAAATTATCGGAGGTAACCACACCTGATGACTGTCCTAAATAAGCTGTTTTATCCCCTGTAACAGTTTTTGCATCTTTAATGAGCAATTTGGATTGGGTTAGGCTTAAATCTGATTCATCCGTTAAAGCAATAGCATTTGCATCAAATTGGTCAATCGCCAAACGGTTGACTGATGCTAATCCAAAGGCTAAGCCAGATAGTAAAAAGACGAGCCATGCAACGAGAGCTACAACGCCAATAATTAATGAGAATCTTAGTTTTGAATACTTAATTTCCTTCCATGCTAAAAACATATTTCTAACCTTCTTTACGTTTATTTTTGCTATTCCTTGCTAGTTATCACACAAAAGTGACACAGTGTTACTTTTAATTCTTTTACAGTATAAGTGACACCGTGTCACTATGTCAAGTCATTTGTTTGTAGAAAAAAATCTTACTTGAATTCCCTAATTAAGGCTATTCAACTAAAAGTAGAATGCATCAAATGAGAATTCGGATGACTTATTAGCAGCAATCAGCTAAACTTTAATTACTCAGAAATAACAGAGCGGAGGTTTACTATGGAATTTTCAGAAAAAATAAAAGCTTTAAGAAAAAAAGAAAATTGGACACAAGCGGAGCTTGCTAAAAAAATAAATATTTCCAACCAAGCAGTTTCTAAATGGGAAACTGGCCGAGGTTTTCCTGACATTGCAAATCTCATTCAAATAGGCGATTTATTCAATCTCACACTAGATGAATTAGTCCGTGATGACCTTTTATTACAAAAAAAAATGAGTCAAAAAAATAAAAACTGGCTCATGCTTGCTTATTTTCTTTTATTAATCGTCGGATTTTTACTCATTACTTTCTCAAGTAGAGCAGGCCAGATTCTATGGTTTCCTAGAATCATTGGTTTAATCGCATTTATCGAAAGTATTCACTTACTTTATCGCAATAAATAAGAACCATTTGCAGTCTGCTGAACTGCAAATGGTTCTTATTTTTTATGATACAGACAAATCTGCCCCATTACTCTTTATTACTTGTTGATACCAATAGAAGGAATCTTTTCTAATTCGATTCAACGTGCCATTTCCATCGTCATCTTGATCAACATAGATAAAACCATAACGTTTTGACATTTCAGAAGTTCCAGAAGAAACAATATCAATGGACGACCATGTCGTATAGCCGATTAAATCAACACCATCAACTAAAGCTTCCTTCATTTGTTCAAGATGTCTTTGTAAATAATCAATACGATATGGATCATGAACCGAACCATCTGCTTCTACTGTATCCTCTGCACCAATCCCATTTTCAACAATGAACAAAGGCACTTGATAGCGATCATAAAGATTGTTTAAAGTATAACGCAAACCTTTAGGATCAATTTGCCAACCCCATGCTGAACTTTCTAAATAAGGATTTTTTAAGCTCTTTTTCAAGTTTGCATCAGTTACATCTAATTCATTTGGTTGTGCACTTGACACGTTGGAGACATAATAGCTAAAGGCTAAATAATCAGCAGTGTATTCTTTTAATAGCGCTTTATCTCCTTCTTCCCAAATAATTGAGACACCATTGTCTTTAAAGAAGCGATTCATATAACCAGGATAGGTGCCACGAATCATGACATCTGTATAGAAGAAATTATCATACTGATCATCATGCATCATTTGTAAAACATCTTCTGGCTTACAGGTTGCAGCATAAGTTGTAAAACGAGCAATCATACAGCCCATTTTGCCAGCTGGATTGATTTCATGCAATCTTTTGGTAACAAGTGCTGCTGCAATAAATTGATGATGCACAGCTTGATAACAATCTTGGATATAATTGTCGGTTTTATCTGCTACGACACCTGTTGATTTAAAGGTTGAAAAACGGCCTGCATTCATTTCGTTAAATGAAATCCAATAAGTCACTCTTTGACCAAAATTTGTAAATAAGCAATCGGCAAAGCGAACAAATAAGTCAATCACTTTACGATCTGTCCAGCCCTTATACTGATTAACAAGCGCTAATGGCATTTCAAAATGAGAAATGGTCACGAGTGGTTCCATCCCATATTTTTCAATTTCAGTTAAAACAGCATCATAAAAATCTAAGCCTTCTTGATTTGGGGTCAATTCTTCGCCGGTTGGGAAAATACGACTCCAGGCCATTGAAAAACGGAAGACCTTAAAGCCCATCTCTGCGCATAAGGCGATATCCTCTTTATAACGATGATAGAAATCAATCCCATGACGTTTTGGATAACGTGTTGTACCTGAATCAGCCATCGCTTCTTCAATTTTTTGTGTGGTCACATTACGGTGCTTGGCTAAATCTTGACGGTCGATTTGACTATCATAAAAGGAAATATCTGAAACGGCCATACCACGACCATACTGACCATACGCCCCTTCAGCCTGACAAGCAGCAATGGCGCCGCCCCATAAAAAGTTCTCTGGAAATATGCTTTCTTGTTTCATAAACTGCACCCCTGTTTATAGTAATGTAATCAAACGATCGCCTGCATTTGCTTGTGTTTGATCGCTGACAACAACATCTTCATAATTTGCTGTATTTGTAATAATAATTGGTGTGGTTACATCAAAACCAGCTGCTTTAATGGCTTCCATATCAAACACAACAAGTGGATCGCCAATTTTTACAGTTTGCCCTTGTGTGACTTTTAATTCAAAATGCTTACCTTCTAATTGAACTGTATCTAAACCAATATGAATCAATACTTCTGCACCATTTTCTGAAGTTAAGCCTACTGCATGTCCTGTTGCAAAAGCCATCGTCACAGTACCATTGACTGGTGAAACAACTTCTCCTTTAGTTGGTGCAATCGCTAACCCTTGACCTAATGTGCCTGAAGCAAAAGCTTTGTCTTGTACATTTTCTAATGAAACAATTTCACCAGTTAATGGGCTGCTAATCACTTCTGATTTGACCCCTTCATGCATAGCAGTACTTGTTGTTGTTGTTTCTTTTGCAGCAGTTGTTGCTTCTGGAATATCTTTAAAACCAATAAAGTAAGTTAAAACAGTTGCTAAAATAAAGGCAGTTGATGCAGCAATTAAGAAGCCAACAAAACCTTCACCAGTTGGGCCATAGAATGCTGGAATCATTAAAATACTTGAAGGACCTGAAGCATATCCCATACTACCTGCAAAACCTGCGATACCGCCACCTACTGCTGCAGAAATAATCCCAATAATAAATGGACGTTTTAATCTTAATGTTACACCATAAACAGCTGGTTCTGTAATCCCAAACAAAGCTGTAACAACGGCTGAACCTGACAAAGCTTTGAATTCTTTATTTTTTGTTTTTAACATCACGCCTAATGTTGCCCCAGCTTGCGCAAAGACTGAAATAGCTACGCCAGGTTTCAATGGATCTTTACCCATGGTTGCAATATTGTTCATCATGACTGGCACAATACCCCAATGCAAGCCAAACATAACTAACACTTGCCATGAAGCGGCAATTAAGGCACCTGCAATGATTGGATTAAAGTTAATTACTGCTAGTAAAACATCAGCAATCGCATTCCCTACATATACGCCAAATGGACCAAAAATCATTAAAGTTAAAGGAACAATTACCACTAAAAGAATCATTGGTGTAATAAAGTTTTTAATACTTTGATGTAAATGTTTATTTAAGAATTTTTCCAAGATACTCATCACATAAATTGACAAGATAATTGGAATAACGGTTGATGTATATTTCACCATTACCACTGGAATACCAAAGAAATCAGCAGAGATACCAGGTGCTGCTAACCCAATAATGGATGGATAAACAAGCGCGCCTGCAATCGTTACCGCAACAAAGACATTCGCTTTGAATTTCCTTGCTGCTGTGATTGCTAGTAACACTGGTAAGAAATAGAACAGGCTATCTGCAATCGCACTTAAAATAATATGTGTTGGCGTTTCTGGTATGATAAATTTTGTGGTGACAGCAATTGAAAGCAATCCTTTCAAAATACCTGCTCCTGCCATTACACCTAATAAAGGTGTAAATAAACTAGAAATTAAATCTACAAATTTACTAAAAATTGAGCCATTTTCATTTGACCCTGTATCTGTACCGCCTGTATCACTCGTTAAATTAGAAATATTGCCAATTGCCGCATAAACTTCAGGTACTGTATTCCCAATCACGACTTGGAATTGTCCAGCACTTTCCATAACCGTTACAACGCCAGGAATACTTTCTACCACACTTTTATCAACAATGCTTCTGTCATTTAATTTAAATCTTAAGCGTGTCGCACAATGAACTAATGATTGAACGTTTTCTTCACCGCCGACTTCTTTCAATATTTTTTCTGCTAATTGATTCGTATCCATGATAAATCCTCCTAATTTTAAAAGCTGAACAGGCTCAATTAGTCTTGACAGGAAAATAGGGAAAATTGATTGTGACGCTTTTTGTCACACTCCATTTTTATTTTTTTCCCGAAAGACTAGCCTGTGAAGCTAGACAAAATATAATTGCAAAAGGCTGTTTTCGACTGATAAAAAATAGTTCCGGATCTATTTTTGGCAAAATAAAAACCTAAACCTTTACTAAAAAAATGCATACACTACGCCCATGTGCAATTCTTTAGTAAAAGTTTAGGTGTCGCCTGCCGAACAGTCACAATCCACTAACCTGATACGTTATTTAATTATCTATTTCAAATGATAGCACTTTCAAAAATGGAAGTCAATCCTTTTTTGAAAGTGTTTTCTCTCTTGTATATAAGCGTTTTAAATGAATCACAAGGTATAACATTTCCTCTGAAGTCAGATCCATATGAAACGTATTATACACATAATCCGCAATTTTTTTAGCACACTCATAGGCCAATGGATATTTCTTTTTCATTAATAAATATAAATCATGATCTTCACTATCTAGCAATGTGCCATTGGTAATACGCTGTACAAAAAACTTCAAATGGGTTAAGAAACGGAAAAAGTTTAATGACTCTTCATCATATTCAATTCCTAAATGATATTTCACAATTTTTAGAATCGCAGAGACTTCTTTGGTGATGGCAACTGTAGTGTTCATTTCTTCATTCATTTCAGCATTAATTAAATGCATCGCAATAAACCCAGCTTCATCGGCTGGTAGTCTAACAGCTGTTTCCTGCTCCACCATATCTAGTAAGTCCTTCGCTAATTCAAACTCATTTGGATATAAACGATTGATTTCCCAAATTAAAGAATTGGTAATAGACTGTCCATTTTGATGTCTTTTTAAGGCGTGGAAAATATGATCCACAAGAGAAACATGTAAACTTTCATTTAATTTTTGATTTAGCTTCTTTTTCGCAATATCAATAAATTCCTCTGTTACCTTTAAAATGGGATAGGGCACTTCATTACTCAGTGAATTAAAATGCTGTTGCAAGCCGGCATCCTCTAAATGAAAGACCTTATCTACTTTGGTCATATCTAGTGATTCTCCTGCACTTTTTTTAAATCCAATTCCTTTGCCCATAATGACTTGCTCTGTTCCATCTTCATCTTTCATGATGATAACATTGTTGTTTAGTATTTTATGAATTCTCATGGCTCAACCTCCTCATTTTGACCTGCTTCTTCAATTTGCTATTCTACGCTATGCAGCAAAAAAAAGAAAGAGTTTGTTTTTTTGAATCAAAAATAGTTGATTTAAAGTGTTTATTTTAGGCGCTTTCTGATTGGTGTATCGTTAGCCACTAAAAATGTCAACTCTTGTATTGGACTATAAGCTATTCTAAAATAAAAAGAAAGGAAACAAATAAAGGAGTTAGCAGACATGGCTTTTACCAATCATCGGATTTTTTCATATGTCCTTTTTTGCGGACGGTTCTCTCTTTAATTCAGAGATGAAACGACGTAAGAGCAACTTTTATCAGTTTCATCTCCTCAAATTTTCATGAAGAAAAAGGAGAATGAACATGTTATTAGCATTAAACAATTGTACACAAACCCATCTATTTGGACAACTGAACTTCATGATGGACGAGCAGGAACAGGTTCAAATAATTGGCCTGAATGCCACTGAAAAAAAGACTTTTATTCAGTTAGTCACTCATGATTTACAGAAACAGCAGCAATCCTACAGAGTATTCCCTTCCCCCTCTGAGCATGGCTTTTTAAATACTGAACAAACTGTAAAGGAAATCTTGTTGAGTTGCTTTACTGAATTGTTCGAACTTCAAGAAGAGATAGAGATACTTGAGGAAAAAATTGCACTTGAAGAGGATCGTCATTTTTCTGATGCACTCTTTCTACAAGGTCGATTACAAGATACTTTTACAGATTTAGGCGGATATGAAATCGAGACACAGATTGAACAAGTCGTGCAAGGACTAGCTATCCAACAATTATTACCAAAAAAAGCAGCACAATTATCATCTGTTCAGCAGCAAAAAGCTTTGTTAGCAACCATTCTATTAGACAAGGTGGATCTACTTATCTTAGATGAGACAGCCCTTATGCTAACATCCATAGAGCTGACAAGGATACAGCACTATCTCGCTGAGATGGCTAACAGTAGTATCTGCTTTACAAATCAGTTCATCGTAGGCGCTTCTCAAGCTTATTGTGTAAAAAATAAACAGCTTGTTCATGCCACTATCTAAAAAATGGGATTGGGACAAAACTAAAAAGTTTATCCCAATCCCTTAATTACTTCTAAAAAAGCATAAATTGCCTCCGTAAACGGTGGCCAAAAGGCAGGTTCTTCGGCAATTTCACAAAAGACGATCAATACAAAAAGCGTATTGTTCGTCTTTTGTTCCAATTGCTCGAACCTAAACGCCTTTTGTCTCAGCCTCATTTTGTGCTACAACAATATCAGATAAAATTTGTTGAAATAACGGACTTTCCTCAAACATTGGTGAATGTGCAGCCTGTTCAAAAGTATAAAATTGCTTAGCAGGTGCTTCCAGCTGTTCAAATAATTTTTTTGCTTGTAGATAAGAGGTTTGCTTATCATACTTACCTTGTAGCAGATAAACTGGGACCTCTAATTGATAGCCTTTATCTGTCAAATCAGCCTTTATCAAGGTCTGTAATAATTCTTCTGATGCTTTGATACTCTTGATCATATTGATTTTTTCTTTTAATGTATAGAATCTTGCACCTAACATTCTAAAAAGAATCGTAGACATTTTAAATTTTTGATGCATTATTCCGCCACCATAAAGATTTAAATATTTCGACCGTAGCTGAAAATAATTCATGGATAAAAAGGTCTCTTGATCTGGTGCATACAAAGCCATTTTTCGCACAACCTTCGTCTCTCCATTTTGCTTTGCTGTATCCACAATAAAATGATAGGCTTCAACCTCTGATTTTGCTGTGTTTGCAACTTGTGAAACACCTATGTATGCATGAAAATGCTCTGGAAAACGTCTTGCTACTTCTATTCCTAAATAAGTCCCCCAAGAGTGTCCCATTAAATAAATTTTTTCTTGTTGAAAATGATTTTTTAAATACTTTGTAACAGCCAGTGTATCCTCAATTAATTGCTCAAAATTGATGGTTTCAGCTGGTAAATTTTTATGATAAGAAAGTCCAGCTCCTCTTTGTTCCCAAAAACAAACATTAAACTGTTGCTCAATCCCTGTTTCAAACTGCTCAAAAAAGAGATATTCAGGGTTTCCTGGTCCACCATGCAAAAATAATAAAATAGGTTTTTTCATATCATTAAAATGGAGAAACATGCCTTGCTCTACACCATTGATGTTTTCAAACTTCTTGATTTTTGTCAGATGCTTCACCAAATCACCTCATAAACTTTCTCATTTAGCATCATCATAGCACAAAAATAACTAGCTGAAATGAGTCGGAAGTCTGATTCAATCTTGGCTCTGTTCCTTATTGACACTATAAATGGTTCCCGCTCTATCTCTATTCAAATAACGATAATCCACCAAGTATCTTCTGATAATCGCAAAATCCGCATAAATAGCTTGAATGATTTCATTGACTTCCTTTTCTGAATACTGCTTATGGATGTCAAATTGCTGGATGATTTCATTAAAAATAATCAGTTTTTTTCCTTCTTTTTTAGGAATTTGTATGAGTTTTCCCTCTTTAAAAAATGTTTGAATGACTTGTCCATTCATATGCCTCTCCTCCATCTAGCTACTACTTTTCCCCAGTTTATCATAAAAACCCCTTAAAAATGAAATTGTTTTTAAGGGGTTTTCTAGCTTAATTCAACACACGCTTCACAGCATCCACAATATCTTGGCATGTTAACTGATAGACTTCCATCAGATAATCCGCTTTTCCTACTTGACCAAATTGCTCCTTCACACCAATACGTGCCAGCTTGGTTGGATATTGCTCAGCTGTAATTTCTGCTACAGCACTACCTAAACCACCAATAACATTATGATTTTCCGCTGTAACAATCGGGCCCATTTTTGCTGCTTGAACAACTGCTGCTGCATTAAGTGGCTTCACTCTAAAAGCATCTATTACTTTTACTGAAATCCCTTGCTCTTCTAATATTTCTGCAGCTGCTAAAGCTTCCGCTACCATTATACCTGTTGCAAAAATAGTGGTATCTGTTCCTTCTCTAACCGTTATAACCCCTTCAGAAAAGTTTGTTTGTGCATCATAAAGTGAGGTTGCTTGCTTACGAATTGTGCGAATATAATGCAAGCCTGGCGCCTGATAACAATGTTCTAATACTGCTTTAAACTCATAAGGATCTGAAACATCATAGACATGATTTTTGGGAATTGCACGCATGAGTGCCACATCTTCAAATGGCATATGTGTCCCACCATTCATTTCTGCTGTGACACCTGCATCAGAACCGACAATGATTGCATGCTTTTGCGCATATCCAAGGGAAATAAACACTTGGTCAAAAACCCTTCTTGAAGCAAAAGGAGCAAAAGTATGAATAAAAGGAATAAAGCCTGTTACAGCTAAGCCTGCTGCTGCACCAACTTGTTCAGCTTCCATAATGCCGACATTGATATAGCGATCCTTCATCTCTTCTTTTAGCTGGTTGGTACTCATTGAACTGGATAAATCTGCCTCCAGAGCAACCACACGTTGATCTTTTCTTGAAAGTTCAAGGATTGTTTGTGCATAAACCTGACGCATTTCCATCTCTTTCATTTATTCATTACCTCCTAAACCTAGCTCATGACCAAGGGTTGTTACAGCATCTTTTAAGGCTTGAACCCCTTGTGCATTAGGCCTGATATGGTGATTGTCTTTCATTTCTGCTACATAAGGAACGCCGTAACCTTTGATTGTATCTAATACAATTGCAACTGGTTTTCCACTAAGAGATTTTGCTTTTTGGATAGCGGCTTGAATCGCTTCAATATCATTTCCTGGAATCCGCCAGCTATTAAAGCCGAATGCCGTCATTTTCTCAACAAAATCAAAAGGTTCAGAAATTTCTGAGGTATAGCCATCTAATTGTTTTTTATTATCATCAATTAAAACGACTAAATGATCCAGCTGATGATGCGCTGCAAATTGAAAGGCTTCCCAGCATTGACCTTCATTTAGCTCTCCGTCGCCAACCACTGCAAAGGTATAATTTGATTTTCCAAGGATTTTATTCCCTTTGGCAATGCCTGTTGCAGCTGAAATTCCTTGGCCTAATGAGCCTGTTGTCATGTCTACTCCTGGTGTTTTATTGCAATCTGGATGAGAAGGTAGGTTTGTTCCATTTTGATTTAAGCTATATAGGAAGTCTTCATCAAAGTAGCCTTTCAAAAATAATGTAGCATACAGTGCTGGACCTGCATGCCCCTTCGATAGGACAAAATAATCGCGGTCTGGATCTGTTCGTTTTGCTGGTGAAGCATTCATTTCCGCGCCATATAAAACAGCCAATGTTTCTACTAAGGACAAGCTACCGCCATAATGACCAAAGCCTAAATGGTTTAACTCTTTCAAGGTATAATAACGTATTTGTTTTGCAAAATGCTGTAAGTCCATCTACTTTTCCTCCTAAGCGTTATTTTCAGTTGATTTCTCTTTTTTCATCATTGTTAAAGCAAACATGATACCCAATACAACTAGAATGCCAACAATTACTGCAATTTTTCCACCTGCATTTGATAAACCTCCTAAGAAAATTCCTGTCACTCCATAGTCAGCATCTGAGAAGGTTGAATCTGCAAAGCCTAGACCGCCTAAAACTGGCATTAAGAAGACTGGCAAATAGCTGATGAGAATGCCTTGAATGAATGAGCCTAAAACTGCACCGCGTAAGCCACCTGTTGCATTCCCAAAGACACCAGCTGTTGCACCACAGAAGAAATGAGGAACAACCCCAGGAATAATAATAACGCCACCGGTTAAAATCATCAGCGCCATACTCACAAGTCCACCAATAAAACTAGAGAAGAAGCCTAGTAATACTGCATTTGGTGCATAAGGAAAGACAATTGGACAGTCCAAAGCTGGTTTGGCATTAGGTACCAATTTTTCAGAAATCCCTTTAAAGGCTGGAACAATTTCAGCTAAGATTAAACGGACACCTGCAAGGATGACAAACACACCAGCAGCAAAGGTTCCCGCTTGTTGCACAGCATAAATGATATGGTTTGTTCCGCTACTTAAATTGGCTGTAATATAGTCTCCACCTGTAAAGATGGCAACAATCACATAAATAATCCCCATTGTAATAGTGATACTCACTGTTGAATCTCTTAAGAAAGCTAAGCCTTTAGGAAATTTGATATCCTCAGTTGATTTGGCTTTATTGCCAAAAATTTTCCCGACTAAGCCACTAATCGCATAACCTACACCTCCAGTATGACCTAATGCTACTTGATCATTTCCTGTAATTTGTTTCATAAACGGCTGAAGAATAGCTGGTGAAAGTGTATTTGCAATACCTAATGCTAAGCCGCCTAAAAGAATGAGGGGTGCTGAGGTAAAACCTGTTACACTTAAAATTACGGCAATCATACAAGACATATACAATGTGGCATGCCCTGTTAAGTAGATATACTTAAATCTAGTAAAGCGTGCAATTAAAATATTAAAGACCATTCCGACAAGCATAATTAATGCTGTAGATGTGCCATATTTGGTCAGTGCCATCGCAACAATTGCTTCATTATTTGGGACAACTCCCTGCATATTAAAAGCCACTTTAAACATTTCACCAAAAGGCTCTAACGAACCTTGCACCACCCCTGCACCTGCTGTCACGACTAGAAAACCAACAAAGGTTTTAATGCCGCCACGCATAATATCACTAACTGGTTTCTTTTGTAAAATGAGTCCAAGTACGGCAATTAAAGCAACTAAAATGGCTGGTGTACTGGCAATATCAATTAAAATATCTAATAATCCATTCATCCTTTTCTCCTCCTTATTTTTAAAGCTGAACAGGCTCTTTCAGCTCTGACAGAAAAATAGGAAAAATCGATTGTGACGCTTTTTGTCACACTCTATTTTTATCTTTTTTCCGAAGAGCTAGCCTGTGAAGCTAGCCGACACTTAAGAAAGCAACCCTTTTTCCTGACAAACTGCTGTCACTTTTTGTGTTAATTCATCCATATCAATAATGCTATTTAAAACAATTACTTCTCCTAAATGAGTGGCACTATCCGCTAAGTCTGCTGCAACAAAAAAGACATCTGCTAAATCTGGTCCTGCACTCCCCATGTCATAGTGTGATACCTCGACATCCTCAACACCTAATTTTTTTAAAACACTATTAATATTCATTTCTACCATAAAACTCGAGCCTAAGCCTGAGCCACAAACCGCTGCAAATTTCATCATTTATTCCTCCTCCTTCTGAATGACTGCAATGATTTCTTCTATTGTTGTTGCGGCTAATAATTGCGCCAAATTTTCTTGATTTGATAAAATACGTGTTAAACTAGCTAAAGCCTTTAAATGTAATTGATTGTCAATCGCTGCTAAACAAATAAAGATCGTAATTGGGTGCTTTTCATCATCTAATAACAGCACCGGCTCCTCTACTTTTAATAGCGACATCCCCACCTTATTAACACCATCTTCTGGTCTTGCATGAGGTAAGGCGATTCCTTTGCCAATATGAATGAACGCGCCAAATTCTTTTACTTTTTGAATCATCGCTTCCACATAAGCTGGTGTCACTTTTTCTTGTGTTACAAGAGGAACTGCGGCTAACTGAATTGCTGCTTCCCAGTTTAATTTTTGATCGGTTAATTGGATCATATCTTTTGTTAATAATTCTGATAACATTGGCGAGTTCTCCTTCACATCGTACATTTGATTCATCATTTTTTTGGTTAAAATACGGTATAACTTTTCTTTACTAACCCCCTCTTTTAAGGTAATATAGGGCAGCAATATTTCTACAATTTCATCTACAGCTGGGACACCTAAGCCAGGAATCAGCAAATCTTCTTGTACATTTCTAAAAAGATGGTTTTTTTCGACCTGAGACATTAAGGGTTGAACATCATAAACTTTTTTTGTAGAGGTCACTGGAACACTTGAAAAAATCACATCATACTGACTTTCTGAAATACTTTCCATTTGATTGACTGAACGTGTGGCAATAAAATCGATCATTGGAAATAATTTTTTAAGCTCAGCCTGCATAATCAATGAGGAACTAATACCATTTGGACATAAAATAAGTGCACGATAGGGCTCTATTTGATTGAATGCTTTTTGATTTTCAATTTCACCACCAAAAAGAATCGTAAAATAGCCAATTTCTGCATCTGGAATACTTTTCCCAATCACCGTTTGTAGTGGCTGCAAGGCTAACTTGGTTAGTGAAAAAAGCTCATCATGCTGCTTTTTAATTTGACCAATCATAATATTCACTAATGGCATCTCATACTTCACTCTAAAAAATGCAGGTACCAAATGGTAAAATAAATTAAGCTGCAATTGCTTTGGATGCTGAAAATTAATCACAGATAGTCGTTCCATTTCATGAATAATTTGCTTGGCAATATCAAAAAGAAAATCTAAGGAATTGTCTCGCACTTCTCCTTGTAAAACCGTCATAAAAATGGCAGTAAAGTAAGCATATTCATGTTTAGAACAAGCCTTTTGAGCAAGCTCCGTTAAAAATAACTGACTGACTGGATAAACTGCTAACCCTGATAATTCATCCATTTCTTGTTTTTTCAGTTGAATTGTATGCTTTTTCATCCGACAAAGCACATAGCTGATAAAATCAATGGTTTCTTCAATGCGACTTGGTACGACAGCTAAGTCTTCTTTCTGAATTAATTTTTGAAAATGAGCACGCACTGTGATATAAAAAACAGGTGACTGCTGACCTAACAATTTTGATAAGCCCCATTTACCAATAGCTGTTTCCATCAAATTCAAGATACTATTTCTTGCAAAAATACGAATACTAGCTTCATTCCCAGTTAAGAAAAAACCTGTTTTTCTTGTATATTCTAATTTTAGCTTTGCTGGCTTTAATAACTCTCTTAATTTTTTAATATCCGACAAAGTCGTGTTTTTACTCGTTTGTAGGAATTCTTGATAATGAAAGACAGAAAGCTCCTCTGTTTCCATAAAAGTCATTAAGAAAATAAATTGAATGCGTTCATCCTCCTTAAAAACAATCTCTTTTTGACTTCTACCTAATAATAGTTCGTCCCAATAAGCGCTTATTTTTTCAGGAAATAAAAGCTGGGTTGGCGTTACCTGAATTTGTGGATACTTTAAAGTGACTAATACTTGATTCATCTTATAAATTTCTGATAATAATGGCTCTTTCTTTAATTTCGTGAGCGCTATAGCCTCCTTTAAGGTTACCTCTCGTTTTGAATGATGGACAACATAACTCATTCTCTGATCAATCATGTGTTCTACCTCCTACTCAACTATAAAATGAAAACGCTTAACTTAAAAGGAACATTGGGTACAATTTCAATCTTCAAAATGAAAAAGAGTAGACCAATCTTATTTTAAAAAACAAAAAACTCCTGATAAAATGAGGAGTATATAATAGAAATTATTTATTTCATATGCAACATCGATACTTGAAAACTCTGAAATAACAAAAAATAACCACTTTTAACTTTAGCTAGTTAGTGGTTATTTATCCTTTAAATATGTTACCGCTTTTTATGCCTCTACTTTATTAAGAGGAAGTCTTATTCGCGTATGATTTTTTTCAAATACAGGCTAACAACATTCAATGATTTTTATATTTATCAGAGTAGTGAATATCCACTCTTTTGTTCAATTTTATCAGCTGTACCTTCATTATGTTCAACTTTGGTTTAACCGTTTAATTAAAGTTGGCACCCAAGAAGCTAGGCCTATTTCTAGAAATCCTTTTTTCTGAATAAAATGAGTATCTAAAAACCAATCCTTAGCAATATCAAATGGCATTGGTTTAGAGCTTGTAGTGGTTTCTTCGATAATTGGTAAAATCCCAACTCCAACTTCTAACCAAGCTAGAAATTGTTCAATCGTTAGTGTATCACAAGAGCTCGCATTAATCGGTCCTTCTAATTGTTCCTCAATCAACCAGTTCATCACATTTGCAACTTCGCTACCTTTAATAAAACTTATTTTAGCTTGTTGATTTTTGACAGCAATTGACTCATGATGTTGAACAGCTCGAACATATTGATGCAATCTTTCTGTATAATCATCATCATCTAATACAATAGGAATTCTAAGTGAGGTAACTGGGAAAGCTTGAGACATTGTAAAAGCAACCTCTGCTTGTCTTTTTCCTTCACCATAATCAACTGTTTTATCAGCATCAATTTGATAAGTAACCGGATTAAAATCTGCTTCTAGGTACCCACCGTTTTCGCCAGTTCCTTGCCCCGAATAAACAGCTAAAGAGGATGTAAATAGATACTGCTTCACTTTTCCAGCTAAGTATTGAATCGTAATTGCTGCTTCTTCCTTTGTAAAACAAATATTATCAATAACCACATCCCAATCTTTTCCAGCCAAAACCTGCCAATTTGGATGTGAGCTATCTGTCCGATCAATCTTAATACGGTTCACATTTGAACCAAAACTATCTTTCGTTTTCCCTCTATTTGCCAATGTAACCTGATGTCCCTTTGCTAGCAATAATTCAACTATTTTTTTGCCAAAGAAACGGCTACCACCAAATACTAAAATTTGTTTCATCTACGATCACTCCTGTTAACTTTCCCTCTATTCTAGCATGTGTCACCACTCTTATACGATTTAAGTTCTATTTATTCATGGTTGTCTTCTTGATGCATATAGGAATAAATTTCTTTTCCTGCTACCAATAATGGAACAAGCTGATTTTTATCCTCAAATAAAATCCCCTTTTTCTCAAAATAAGAAATGGCCTGTGGCAAAGCTTGCTGCAATTCCCGTGAAACTGCTAGAAAAATAATCTGCTCATCTTTCAGTAGGACAATTAATTTCAGTTCGTCTGGCCAAATATCTAATGGGCTTAAACGATCTTTTTTTTGATAATAAAGGGTGATTTTTGCAATATCCTGATAAGGGATAAGCTCTCTTATTTCATCTGCATTTTTTGACCAAACATCCTGTATTAGCTCTTTTAATTTTACAAAAGGATTTCCACTATAAGTTCGAATAAACAGCCCTTTTTTAGTAATCATCCAATAATCACCAAAAGTAGCAGGCAAAATCGATATTAACGCAGGAATGAATAGTACAAAGAACCAAATACTAAATAATGGGAAGATTAAGCAAAACAATAAAATAATCAACGTTTTTATGATTAACTGATGAAATTTAACTTTTTTCCCTACTAAAAACGGCTTTTTAAAATACACACTTCCTCTTAAAAGTTCATCTAAAGAAATATCATATAAATCACTCAAGACAAATAAATTCTCTATATCAGGATAAGTTAGTCCTGTCTCCCATTTAGAAACAGATTGTCGAGTAATAAATAACTGATTGGCTAATTGTTCTTGCGTCAAGCCAGCTTTTTTTCGTTGAATTTTTAATAGTTCATAAAGTTCCATATGTTTGTCCTCCTAAAAATTAATTGTAGATTTGTTGATCATTTTATTCTACGCCATTTTTTCTTTTTATGAAGGCACTTATTGGTTGCACTTATACATAGTAAGGTTTTGTGATAATTTATTTAGAGGTATCCTCTTTTTTATTATTCAATTTATTGTAACATACTGATACATTTTCTAATGAAGTAGCTATTTTTTGATTAAACTAATCCATCTTATGTTACAATTTAAAAGAAATAATGACAGAGGAGTTCATGAAATGAAAAAAAGTTTATTTAGTGGTTTATTAGTTGTGGGTGTCGTCTTTTTAACAGCATGTCATCTAATGGGCGTTTCAAAACCAGATACAAGTTATGAAGGTTATTTGCAAGTAAAAAAAGGGATGTCTTTAAAAGATGTAGAAACTTTACTTGGTGCGGAAGATGAGATTCTCTCTGCTAAAGAGCTTCAGGAGACTACAAATCAAACTGAAGAAAGACGTATTTATCAAGATCAAGAGGAAACGGATATTACATATGAAATTGAATTTGATAAAAAAGAGAAGGTTGTAAGAGCCTTTTTAAAAACAAGTCACCCGAAAAATACTTTTTTGATCAAACAATCAGAAGCTTTTTCTCTTGAAACACTGGAAAGCTTAGTGACACTTAAATTCGACGGTGATGATGAATTTAGTTATTGCTTTATCAAACCTGAAAACAGCAAGAAACGAACTGAACTTATTAAACAATTGGGTAATGGTATCCCCAATACAGGCATTCACAATAGCATCAGCTATTATTTAGAAGAAGCTAGCTATGTTTTACATTTTGATGAAGATGATAGATTAGCTGAAGTTGATCAACATCATCATTAAATATAAACATAGCATTAGGTACTCGCTTGACGCGCTTCAGAAACAAATTCGTTACTTTCTTACCTCTCTAAAATCAAATAGTTTATCTTTTAAGATGTAATGTTTCACCAATTATCAAGCATTTAGCTTGAGCATCGTGACCAATCTCTGAGGTTACTGCAATCGGAAAATCTGCATTTGGACTCATCTCTGCCACTAACTGACTCATTTTAAATCGTCCATCAGTCTGATCTAGCTCCGTAAAAGTTCCTAATAAAATACCTGAAACCTGCTCAAAAATCCCCATTTGCGCCAATTGATTGAGATAGGCTGTCTGTTGAGGCATACCACCACCACTGCTTTCTAAGAATAAAAGTTTCCCTTGGAAATTAGGGAAATATGGCGTTCCAGCAAGTTTTAGCAAGCAGCGGATATTCCCACCAATGACCACACCGCTCAGCTCGTGTCCCTGAATAAACTGCCACTTGCACTCAAACAAGCTACCTTGATTTCCCAACAAACTCTCTTCAAACCTTCGCTTTTGCTTACCTGTTTCGTCCCATAGCAATGTCCGTATTTGATAGAGATAGCCTATACTACCTGCTTTTTCGTACAACGCATTAAGAATTGTGGTTAAATCACTATAGCCAAAAAAGGGCTTTGGATGTGCCTTAATCCACTCATAATCTAGAGACGGAAGCACCTGATTCGCAACATCGCCACCAGAAATATCAAAAATGGCGGCAATCGACGAATCCTGATAAAAGCTCATCAATTCACTGCCTCGTTGCTCTGCTGTTCCGCTAAAAATTGTTTCCTTTTGGTATAAATATCGACTAAAGACAGCTATTAAGCCCATGTCTAGTAAGAGGCTTTGTAACGCATGTAGCTCTTTTTCTTTTTCTCGAGCTAGACCATTTGAATTAACGACCAATGCAATTCTATCACCCTTTTTTAACATTTAACTCCTCCTCATCAATTGAAATAGTTATCATGTCGCCACTATATTTAGCCTTTTTACTCATCCTGAAGTCGTTTTAATAATCGATTATTCTGTCTCACTTGACAAAAGAGATAACCGTAGTAAATAAGTGCTCCTATCATAAAAGGAATGAGTGTTGTTACAAATAAATCGCGATAACCATCTGGATGAATCGCTGTAAAAAAAGAAGTGAGATAAACAACTAGCATCACTACAGCTTCCGCTACAATCAGCTGAATCAGCCCTACTACTAAAGGTGAGATTGATTCAAAAAACTGTTGTAAATAAAGAATACCTACAAATAATACGGTAAATCCAAATTGCATTAATAAATTTTGTTGCGCAGGGACAATGATGCCATTGCTGATCCATTCAACTACTAAGAGTGTAATAGATAGCACTGTGTAAGAGACTGCAATCACACTGCCCATTTCTTTCATTATCGCCTTCATTGGCTTTCTTTCCTTTCTGTATATGCTGTTAACACTTGATTAAACTGTTTCTTATAGCTACGATTAATTTGGATTATTTCGCCATTTTTCAAATAAGCTAGCATTCGCATATTCAAATCCATTGCCACTTTATCAACTTTATTGATGTTTAAAAGCAATGACTTACTAACACGTACAAAGCCCATTACTGTATACCGCTCAGCCAATTCCTTAAGCGTCACATCTGTCTGTAGTTGTAAGCTTTCATCTTTTAAATTTGCTACATATTTTCAGTCAACGCTTTCAACATAGTACACCTTAGAAATGGGAATATAGCCATATCCTTCTACCATTTTAACTCGAATTTTTTCATCCACAATCCGCTTAACAGATTCAACAATAGCCTCAATTTTATCTGTATACTTACGGTAATAAATATCGAGACGCTCATCAGTAAGCATCTCATCTTGAAACTGATTAATTTTCACTTAATCCCTCCGCCATTAAATAATAAACATCAATGTTATCACGATTAAGCTAAGTTTAGCATCTTTCTTAATGAGTAGAAATAGCACACCACAAAATAAACTAAAAATAACACAATACAATGCTGTAACGATATCTTGAGATAACAAATGCCCCAATCCCCATGTTAAGCCTAACGCAATGCTTCCCCATGGGAAAACATATCCTTTAATCAGCTGCTCTCCCAGAGTTTGACCAAAAGCAATAATCATCACAATAACCAACCCTTCAGCTATGTAATACATTTGTTGAAAAATGAAAGCTAGAATGCCACCACTATCATGTCTTTCCATCATTCCTTGAAATTCCACAAACGGCTTGAATTGCCAGCCCCATAAATAACTACTCAATAGTCCTGAAATCATAACAATTACAACAATAAAGAACCAGGTTTTAGCGGTTAAGCTAGGTTGGATTACTCGTAATGGTTCAATCCCCTCTTTTTTCGCTGTCATATAACAGTAGCTGCAACCCGCTACCCAAAGGACAATCGTAAGACTCCAATGAATGAGTCTCTGTCCTAACGTAAATGCTGATAAATCTGCACCATAAATTGCTTGTTCGATTGCAACTAATACTAACTCACCTCCCAATAAACCAAAAGCAATTAGAATGTAACTCAGACAATTAAGATTTCTTTTTCGGTTATTTTTTACGGTTAATGTTGTCATCATTTAATCTCCTCTTTCCCTGTCTATTTGTCATAATTAACGTGATTGAGCTCAGTATAGCAAGCAAAAATTAGACCAACAACCGATTTTGTTTAAGTTGCAATTTAGACTGGTTAAGTTACAATTTTAGAGGTACATAGCCGATATAAAACTAATTTCATGTATCTTTCAGTTTTATGTACTTTTAAGACCTAAAGACCAAAGAATAACAGTTTGAACCTGTATTCACTTTGCCTTCAACTCCTTTATATGAAGATGAACATCATGTAGTAAGTAGCCTTTTGGACTCTATTGATGATCTGATAGTTGAGAACTAACGCAATTCTAAGTGTTTTGTCTTACCCGCGTTTTATTCATCTTCTCCTCCCTTCCATAGATTGCTACATTTTTATTATTGTGATTTAATGATAAAATGTGATAAAATTTCGAAAAATGTAAATTTTATTACATCAATCTTTCTATCATTTCCTGATTGAATCTCAAACGTGACAGGTACATCGTCCAATAAATATCCATCTGGGGCTTGGGATTCATTTAATTGATATTTCCCGGGGAATGAAACTGAAATAAATGTACTACCTTGCTCATCTGTTGTGAATTGATTTTGTAAAAGATGGCTTTCTTCATCCTTTAATTGGGAGACGGCTTTCGAAAATTGTTCACCACTGACTACTTCATTTTTCAAATCAAACATCATATGAAGTAATACTTGCCCATTATGACTGTCTTTTTTTAGAAGCCTCAAAGAGCCTACTGCTCTTTGAGTTTCTTTTGCAACAGTTACAAGGGTACTTTGTTACATCATCACATCAAAAAACAACTATTAATTATATCAGTAAATAATATACAGGTATATCAAGATAGCGTTTTCGTATACTTATATGTTTTATCTATTAAATCGTTTCTTATCATCTCTAGTATGAACATTTTTCATTTCACTAAAAAACATTCAAAAATCCCTCTATCCCAACATAAGAATAAGTTGATTCCACTGACTTTCCACCCCTAAAAAAGATGAAAAATTTCAATATAGACTATTGCCGTGCTTCTCTAATCAAACAATACTCTTTACAAAAAATATATATAGCCAATAAACACTCTCGGTGTTATAATATATTTTAATACGAATACCAATGGGGTGAAAGTTATGAAGAAAAGTATTATTGGATGTAGTATTGCCATCCTACTTTATTCAAGTATCATTTCAAGTTCTACATATGCTATCCAACCAGAAGAATCATGTATTTCCAATACACCAACCGCTCAGTCATCCTCTGAAGTATCTACCGCAGAAAATCATACATATGAAGAGATTGCTTTGCTAACTTCTACTGAAGACAACATATCAACGAATGAAACTATATCTGAACAAGAAAGAAAAGAATCACCTTCTGATGAAGAGCAGTTAGATGATTGGATGCCGGATCAAGCATTACAAGAACTTTTAGCTAAAACAGTAGGGGCTAATATTGAAGATATTAAGACGTTAAGCATCAGTGAATTTGTAGAACGTTATGACCCTTGGCATATAGGCTTCAATCTATCAACTAAAGTTAAATCATTAGAAGGTTTGGACAAATTAGTACAGTATCAAAGAGACCAAAATAAATATGTTATTGCACGCACTACCTTAGACTTACCAGATAGTTACACTGAGATAATGAACTATCTTAACGAATTGAATTATGAAAGCTTTGGAAAAATTATAGAAGAGTATACAACAGAATACACAGAAAATGGAGGCGTTAATCAGCCGGGGATTATCACAGAAATTGCTGATTCAGTTCCGACATTATCTGAATCGCTCTCTTCCTTTCAAATTGTTCAACTATTTCAGACTTTAGCAAATAAATTAGGTCAAACTCAACAAAATTATTTTTCAGTAAAGTTGAATGTTACATTTAATGTAAATCAAGATAATTCTCAAAGCTTCGTTATATCTCAAGAGAATCTAGGGTTATCAGAACTTCAGTTAATTTTAAAATATCCTAATGCTTATTCTTCTGTGCGCGGTTCGGGTCTGTTCACGCTGAATGTGGATGGTAACGTCATAGAATACCAAGCAGATGAAAAAGATTGGCCTAACTGGATTGAAACGCCTCCGCTTAATCAACCAGCTATCAACTTCTCTTTACAGACGCCCGTTGATTATGAATCCCTTGCAGGTCACCATGGAGAATTAATGGAAGTAGATCTATTTCAAAAAGAATTTATCTATCTATATGGATATAGCGATACTGTAGCGCTGCCTTCTGTAAATGTGATTCCAAGTTTAAACTTTCTTAAACAAGGAGGGGACATTACCGTAACTTATTTAGATGAGGCAGGAAATAAAATCGCTGAAGAGATTACATTAGTAGGTTATGTTGGAGATGATTTTAGTACAGAAATACAAGAGATAGAGGGGTATACTTTCAAAGAAGTGAAGGGGAATCCATCAGGTCTTTTCACAGATCAACCTCAAAGAGTGACCTATATATACACTCAAAACAAGGATGAACCGATAATCTCTCCTCCTTCTAATCTGCCAAAAGACGGCAATGATTTAAATCCTTCAAGTAGCTTAGAAAAACCGGCGAAAAGGTCTAGTGCAACAGCAATAACTTCTGATTATCAGTCTTTACCAGCGACAGGTGAAAAGAATAGCAGACTACAGGTAATGATAGGTAGTCTTCTGATTATTGGAACAATTCTGTATGCTTCCTTTCATAAAAAAACACTTAGCTAGTGCGTATAGCTTTCTTCCAAGCTGAATACATGATACTTTATAAAACAAAAAAACGGCACTATAATTTATGGGACTGATAGAAATTATTCTATTGGTCCCAGTTTTTTTATAAAAAAACAAGAAGACATACAAAATTTCCGTTAGAATAGAGTCACCACAACAATATCTAGTAAAGGAAGGTTTTTGTATGTCCACTATCAATTCTATCAAACAACTTCTTGGAGTGAAAGATAAAAATATTCATATTCTTAGTTGTCAGGAAGATTTCTATAAAGGAAAGAAAATTATTCTTGCCAAAGGTGTCTTAACGAGAACCTTTAGCCGCTGTCCTTTATG
>NZ_FOHA01000031.1 GCF_900111355.1 Isobaculum melis | reverse complement strand
AACAACTGTTTTTTACAATTTTTAGAACAAGAAAAGAAAAAGCTTTAGAATGTTATCAAATCAACACCCTAAAGCAATATTATACATATTAAAAGTACAGGAATTTACTGTTGCAATTAACAGTTGTTACTTGCAAACTACATTATAACGGAATAAAAATCACTGTCAATCCCTATCAATCAAGCACCTAGACAACATCACACCTTTTACTTTAACCTAAAATCAAAACCTCTTAAAAAACGGATATATCCCTATTTTTAACGATACAAAGATAATAAAAAAATTTTCATTTCGTAAATTTAACAAGCAAAAAAAACACTACCTCTCACATACAAACTATACGTCTCCCGCACTTTTTTGTTATAATAAATAAAGTTAAAAAATTAAAGGAGGTTCTTTATTTGCTTTTATATGGTGTTCCAGCATTTTTCTTTCTCATCTTTTTAATCTCTTATCTCCAAGATCGCAGAAAAATCATTAATGGCTTTTTATTTAATCTATTCTTATTCACCGCACTTATTTCTTTCATTATGATTGCCTATAGTTCTCAAAATGCTATTCTGGTAGGCATTAGCCTCATCATAATGATTGTCGGTGTTATGATTCTTTTATTCGGCGCCTTTATTCTCATGGTTGCTTCGTTCTGGAATGCACGGATTGTGATGAAAAAGGAAGGAAGAAGTCCAGCTAATCTATTAACTTTATTTTTAGGAATTGGCATATTAGCTATGTTAATGTTCTCATTCTTTAATGTCAGTGTCTTATTACCTGCCAATGTCACATTTATGATTGCCTATGTTTATCTTGTGATACTCTATTTCTTCTTTATTTTCGTCAATTTTTTGGTCGCTTCACTCATCTATCAATTCTATTCTCCGAAAAAGAATAAAGATTTTGTGATCGTTCTTGGAAGTGGCTTAATTAATGGCGAAATCGTTCCCCCTTTACTTGCCGCAAGAATTAATAAAGCTATCAATTTTTATCATAAACAAGAACAAGTAACAACACCACCAAAGCTACTTTTTTCAGGTGGACAAGGGCCTGATGAAAAATTATCAGAGGCCACTGCTATGCAAAAGTATGCACTCCTACAAGGCATTCCGTTTGAAGATACTTTAATTGAAGATCAGTCTAGAAATTCTTTTGAAAATATGAGCTTTTCTAAGAAAATTATGGATGACCGGATGCAAGGTAAACCCTATAAAAGTATTTTTTCAACCAATAATTACCATTTATTTAGAGCTGGCTTATATGCGAAGAAAGCTGGTCTAAAGAGTCAAGGAATTGGTGCAAAAACAGCCCTTTATTTTTGGCCAAATGCGATGTTAAGAGAATTTATTGCTGTTGTGATGATGCATAAAAAATGGCATATCATTCTGTTAGGTTTAGTTGGTTTAATGTTTCTTGCTATGCTATTAATTTCTAATGAAGTCATTGTTTAGCCAATCAAAAAAACTGCTCATCCTTTAAGAGAATGAGCAGTTTTTCAACCTTACTTAGACACAACAGAAATTCTTTCATGGAAGTGTTTTCCCTGTTCAATTTCATCTAGCATGGCAATCGCATAATCAGCATAGCTAATCGTACTTTCACCTTGACTATTTACCTGTAATAAATTACCACCCAATGTATAGCTACCCGTTCTTGCACCATCTGCAACAAACATTGCTGCTGGGCTCAGATACGTCCACAACACATCTTTAGTTCCTTCAAGTAAGTCTAATGCAGCCCCCATATTTTTAGCTGTTGGTAAAAAGGCAGCTGGAAAATCTGGTGTCTCCATCACACGGGCTGTTTCAGCTTCATCCACAAACAAGCTTCCAGCTCCACCCACAACAACTAAACGTGTGTGGTCATTGCCTTTTAAAAGTGTCAATAAATGTTCGATTGAAGTTTTGTGCATTTCTTCCTTGCCTGGTGCTGCATTAAATGCATCTACAACAACATCAAAACCAGCAAGATCTGCCGCCGTTAAATTATATAAATCCTTTTCCAAAATGGTAACATTTTCCTCACTAATTTTACTTGCAGTACGAACAATTGCTGTAACCTCATTGCCTCTGCTAAGTGCTTCTTTCATAATAAAATCTCCTGCTTTGCCACTTGCTCCAATAATACCTATTTTCATGATGATTCCCCCTATTTTTATTGTAACCATTTCGGTTACAGGATATTTAAAAAGAAAAGACTTCAGACGTATCCTATTTCTTTTCATTTGTTAACACATGGATTGATGCGATGATGTCAGCTAATGAAACATTTGCCAAACTTGCTTCCATCGCTTGCTGAGCCGCCAAAAGATGCCCTTCTAAAGCTTGTTGAATGGTTGCACCTACTGTACAAGTAAGATTTGTATCTTGATGCATCCCAAACAAAGTTGGTTGCTGAATCACAGCTCGATAAATGGCTAACAAGCTGATATCTTCTGGTGACCTTGTTAAAACAGCCCCAGCTACACCTGCTTTTGTGAGAATCAAATCCGCTTGCTTGAGCTGTCCCATAATGCGTCTAATCACCACAGGATTTGTATTGACACTTCCTGCAAGATAGGCTGAAGTCAGCTCTTTGTCTTTATTTAAAGCTAAAAGAGTCATGACGTGAACAGCTACAGTAAATTTTGTTGAAATTTCCATAATGATCACCTCTCTACTTGTAACCATTATAGTTACAAGTTATTCTTTTGTCAACTATTTGATTTTATCTTTTGGTTGATAAGCAGTTAAATCAATCTCAATTGGATTTTCCAAAGCTAAATCTGCCAGTAACTTCCCTGCATAAGGCCCAACCGTTAACCCAGAAGCACCCAAGCCATTAGCAAGAAAAATATGAGGTGCTGTTGGCAATGAACCTATCATTGGTGAAAAATCCGAAGTATAGGGTCTAGTGCCTACTGTCACTTGCTCAATAGTAGCTTCTGCCAGCATAGTAGAAAAAGGTGCAATATCGGCTTGAATTTCTTGGATGGCCTCCTCTGTAACGACTAAATCAAAGCCTTTTCCCTTCTCATGTGTCGCACCAATAATGACCTTTCCATCATCAAAAGGCACAATATTTTTTGTACTTGGCGGTAAAACAACAGGCCATTCATCCGTTTCCAGATTGGCTAATTGCAACACAAGCAGCTGACCTTTTTGAGCAATCACATCAGCTTCCAAATTTAACGGCACCAACAGCTCCTTCATCCAAGCACCATTCGCTAACAAAAGCACATCCCCATCATAGACTTCTCCTGCAACCTCAATTTTCTTTTGTTCATTAAAGATCGCTTTTCCTTCAACAAAGGTGGCACCAAATTGCGCAGCTCCTGCTCGTAGTGATTGAAGCAATGTCAGTCCTTCAATCCGAGCCCCGCCACTCACAAATAACCCATGATAATCCTGATTTAAAAAAGGTGCCTTTGTTTCTAGCTCTGCAGCAGAAAGTGGTGTGATTTCGCCGATTTCTGGCGCCTCCAGCCTTCTTTCCTCCGCAAGCAGACTCAGCAGCTCAATCTTCTCTACGCTGTCTCGTAGCAAGATAGCCCCATTTTGGCGATAGCTCGTATCTAACCCTGTATCTTTTTCTAGCATGGGAATCAATTCAGTATAATAACGTGCCCCATTTTTAGCTAAGGTATACCAAACCTTATTTCTTCTTTTAGAAAGCCAAGGACAAATAATCCCAGCTGCCGCTTGTGTTGCTTGCCCTTTTTCAGCTGCATCAATCACAATCACCTCTTGTGCGGCCTTAGCCAACAAATAAGCAGCCGTCATCCCAACAATACCGCCACCAACAATGATCATTTTTTTCTTCTTAGCCATCAGCCTGCTCCCCTTTTCTCACGAAATTATCTTAAATTTTTATAAAATCATTAGTAGATTCTTCATAAATAGATTATACTAGATTCTGTGTCATAATAAATAAAAAAATAAAGGACGTGAATTAATGGTTTTTTTTGAAATTTTAAAAGCCGTTCTTTTAGGAATTGTCGAAGGTGTTACTGAATGGTTACCAATCAGTAGTACAGGTCATATGATTTTATTTGATGAATTTATCAAATTAGATGCCTCAGATGCCTTCAAATCAATGTTTTTCGTTGTTATTCAATTAGGTGCCATTATGGCAGTCGTTGTACTGTATTTTAACAAATTGAATCCTTTCGGTGAATTTTGGCAACTCATCAAGAACTTTTATAACAAGGTATTCCGAAAGAAAAAAGTGGTACCAGCAACTATCGAAACAATTTCTTTATGGATGAAAGTTTTGGTTGCAACAATCCCTGCAGCAATTATTGGGCTAAAATTTGATGATGACATTGATCGTGTCTTCTATAATTACCTTACGGTTGCAATTACTTTAATCATCTACGGTGTGCTGTTCATTATCTTAGAGAACCGCAACAAAAACCGTCAAGCAAAAATCACAACATTTGCACAACTGTCTTACAAGACAGCTGCGTTGATTGGTGTGTTTCAAGTCCTAGCTTTAATTCCTGGAACCTCTCGTTCTGGCGCAACTATTTTAGGTGCGATTTTACTTGGAACCTCTCGCTTTATTGCGGCTGAATTTTCTTTCTTCTTAGCCATTCCAGTGATGTTTGGTGCAAGTGCATTGAAATTATTCAAATTTGGTCTAAGCTTTACAGGAATGGAAGTGGCGATACTTTTAACTGGAACAATCGTTTCCTTTATTGTGTCCATTATTGCGATTAAATTCTTAATGACTTACATTAAGAAAAATGACTTTAAAGCTTTTGGTTACTACCGCATTATTTTAGGTGTAATCGTGCTTGGTTATTTCTTATTATTTAGTCAATAACAAAAAAGCAGCTGAGAAAAATTTTCTCAGCTGTTTTTTAATGCAGTTAGCTCTTCATCAGTCAACGCACGATATGCACCAAGCTCTAAGGTTTCATCTAATTGCAAAGTCCCCATTGAAATCCGTTTTAGATACAAGACTTGCTTGCCACAAGCTTCAAACATCCGTTTTACTTGATGATACTTTCCTTCTTGGATAATGACCTCAATATCAGAATAACCATCCACAACTTGCCGTACACTTAATTGTGCGGCTTTACAAGTATACCCATCCTTTAGCGTCACACCATTTGCAAAAAAATCAATATCAGTTGCAGTCACTTCACCACGCACTTTTGCAAGATAACATTTATCCACATGCTTTTTGGGAGATAATAATTGATGAGACAATGTGCCATCATTGGTTAAAAGTAATAAGCCTTCTGTATCCTTATCTAATCTGCCTACTGGAAATGGTGCTAGTACACAATCGCGTTGATCTAATAAATCAATTACGGTTTCATGCTCACGATCTTCAGTCGCACTGATTACTCCTTGTGGTTTATTTAACATCAAATAAATAAACTCCTGATAATGCACCTGTTCCCCTGAAACAACCACCATATCTTTTTCTGGATTCACTTGAAACTTTCCATCCTTTTGAATGGTCTGATTCACTAAAACTTGGCCCGACTTTAATAATGGCTTAATTGATTTTCTTGTACCAAATCCTGTATGAGTCAATAACTTATCTAAACGCATCACTTCTACTCCTTTTTGAAAGAAAGACACCTCCCAATTGAATTGAAAGGTGTTCATTCATTTATTTATTTGATCTTTAATTTTCTTCTTAAACCAGCCACTTTATCACCTAGCAACTTATCAGCTAATCTGATTTTCAGCGCTAAATAGCCATAGGTTCCACCTGCTACAGCTACACATAGCATCACTAAAATAAAGGCTTGTCCACGAGAGGCTTCATTTAAAAACCAACCAAAAATCATTTTAGCAAGCAAGGTCACAATCAGCATAATGGCCGTCATCAAAATAATCAGCAAGATCCGCTTCAGCATTAATTTAAACTGCATATTTAATTTTGATTTCAACGACATGGCAATCATGATACAAGATACAGTAAACCCAAAACTGGTTGATAAAATAATACCGTACTCTTTGAACATGAAAACAAGGGGATACTGTGTGATCATTTTCACCACAATTCCCACACCAAGCGCTAAAATAGAGAATTTTTGTTGCTCGACACCTTGTGCAATTGAGGCAATTAGGGTAAATAAGCCAAGTAAAATACTGGATATACTAGCAGCAATTAATACCCACTCACCATTTGCACTATAGCCATAAAAAATCGTGTACATTGGTCCAGCAATGGCTGCCATCCCAAAAGCAGCAGGTAGCATCACAAAGAAAAACAATTGAATGGCTTCAGACACTTGGGTTCTCACAGCACCGATTTTACCATTTGTATAGGACTCTGTAATTAATGGTAAAACAGTTGTAGCAATTGCAATGGCTAAGGAGATAATAATCATAATTAATTTATTGGTATTAAAATTCACGATACCAAACGTTACCTCTGCGGTTTTAGTGGCAATCCCAACCGAATCCGTCATAATCTTTACAAAAGAAAACTGATCAATTTGTTGATAAATAGGAATGGCTGTTCCAACTAAAATAAACGGAATCGCTGTAGCAATCATTTCTTTAAAAATTTCCATTGTTGAAAAGTCCATCTGATTGCGACTCTCCATCAGATTTCGCTCCAAACTTGGCTTCGCTTTGACCCAGTAATAAAACAATAAACCACAGCTAAAAAGTGCGCCTATAAAAGCAGCAAATGTTGATGCTGTAACAGCGTCAACCACTTGACCATTCCACAACTTCATAATGGTAAAAGTTGCACCTAGCATAAAAATAACACGGAAAATTTGCTCAATCATTTGAGAGGTGGCTGATGGCACCATGTTTTGATACCCCTGGAAATACCCTCGTACCAAACTCATAGCTGGAATCACTAGCAATGCCCAGCTAAGAGAACGAATCACCTTTGCTACATCTGTAATTGGAAAAAGCGTATCGGTTTTCCCTGCCACAGTCCACTTAGCAATCATTTCTGCACCAAAGAACATCACAAGGAAGCAAATAATCCCTGTCCCAATCATTAAAAGTAATCCTTGCCTAAATAACTTATTACTTGTTTTATATTCACCGACTGCATTATACCGTGCAACCTGCTTGGCAATAGCTGATGGAATCCCTGCTGATGCAATACTAAGAAAAATCGTATAGGGAACATAACCATAGCCGAATAAAGTATTGGCGCCAGAATCTTTCCCTAACCAAATTAACCAAGGAATGACATAAATCGCACCTAATATTCTAGAAAACATCGAACCTGCAGTCATCCAGGCCGAGCCACTAATCATTTTTTGTTTTGAAGTTTTTGCTTCTGTCGTATTTATATTATTAGAACGGGAATCTTGCATACACAAATCCTACTCTCATCTTTATTTTCTGTCTTTATATATGATACGCTGAATCTCGTTTTCATGCAATCCTTTCTCTAATTTTAAATAAAATATTAAGGTTTCATGTACGATTTTTCTTCAAATAAATCGGTTCCTTATCCTACCAAGCTTGATTCACTCTAGCTTAGCCCACAAAAAAGAATATGCTTGACCTGTAATGGATTACATATGTTATATTGAAACCGTATTCAAATTCAACAAAATTGAGAGGGGTCTATCAAATGACAGAATTAAAAGCAACATTTCCTAAAGGATTTTTATGGGGTGGCGCAACTGCTGCAAACCAATTTGAAGGTGCTTATTTAGAAGGAGGAAAAGGGCTAACCATTGCTGATATCTCTCCAGGTGGGAAAGAAAGAATGGCGCTTCTACGATCAAATGATTATCCACTAGAAATTAATGAAGCTAAATATACCTATCCAAACCACGTAGGAATTGATTTCTACCATCGCTATCAAGAAGATATTGCGTTATTTGCAGAAATGGGCTTTAAAACCTTTAGAATGTCTATTTCATGGGCACGTATTTTCCCTAATGGAGATGATGCAGAGCCTAATGAAGCAGGCCTACAATATTATGAAAATGTCATTGATGAATTAAAAAAACACAATATTGAACCAACTATTACCATTTCTCATTATGAAACACCTTTACATTTAGTCAAAGAATATGGTGGTTGGAAAAACCGTCAATTAATTGATCTATTTGAAAAATATGCCCGTACAATCTTAGAACGATTCCATAAAAAAGTTACTTATTGGATGACCTTCAATGAAATCAACACAGGTATTCTAGGTTCTTTCTTTACCTTAGGTATGCGTAATGAATCTCTACAAAATAATTTTCAAGCATTACACAACCAATTTGTTGCGAGCTCAAAAGCAGTCAAGATTGCGCATGAACTAAATCCTGATATAAAAATTGGCTGTATGAGTATTTACGCAACCATGTATGCCTATGATTCAAACCCTGATAATGTCATGGGAATGGTCGAAGAAAATCGTATGTTTAACTATTTCTGTAATGATGTTCAAGTCCGCGGGGAATATCCAACTTATGCGTTAAAATATTTTGAACGTAACAATATTACCTTAGACATCCAACCTGGGGAATTAGACTTAATGAAGGAACATACTGTAGATTATCTTTCGTTTAGTTACTATATGTCATCAGCCTTTTCTAAGAACCCTGAGCACTCAGATAAATCTCAAGGAAACTTCTTTGGTGGTGTCAAAAATCCTTTCCTAGAAGCAAGTGAATGGGGTTGGGAAATTGATCCTGTTGGGTTGCGTATTGCTTTATGTGACTTATATGGTCGTTATGGTGTCCCATTATACATCTCTGAAAATGGCTTAGGTGCAATTGATCAACCAGATGCAAATTTCTATGTTACAGATGATTATCGGATTGATTATCTAAGAAAACATATTGAAGAAATGGAAAAAGCCATTCGTCTTGATGGCGTTGATTTATTTGCGTATACACCTTGGGGCTGTATTGATTTAGTCAGTGCTTCAACTGGGGAAATGGCCAAACGCTATGGCTTCATTTATGTTGACTTAGATGATGAGGGTAACGGAACCATGAACCGCTATAAGAAAAAATCATTTGATTGGTATCAACAAGTCATTGCAACAAATGGCGCAAATTTAGCGAATAATTAATATGCATGAAAAAAACCAACATCATTTTTTAACAAGTGATGTTGGTCTTTTCAATTTGATGAATCTATTATTCATATCTTAAAGATTCAATTGGATCAAGTTTTGCTGCACGGCGCGCTGGTAAAGTTCCAGCTAAGAAAGCAATCGCCATGATGATTAAAATAATCGCACCTGATGAACTCCAAGAGAATTGAATCAAGGTAAATCCAGTTAATGAGCTAAGGAAAGAATCCGAAGCAATCCCATTCACAAGATTACCTACTCCAGCTGCACCCAAAATTCCTAAAACAGAACCTAAAAATCCGATTAAAGCAGCTTCAATACTAAAGATTGAGAATACTTTCCCACTGCTTAAGCCCATTGCTTTCATTAAACCAATTTCTCTTGTACGTTCTTGTACAGACATAAATAATGTATTCACAATCCCAAAGCTAGCTGCTAACAAAGCAATGGCACCAAACATTGTCAGAACACCTGTAATGGCATTGATAATATTACGAATCATCCCAATCTCATCGTCAACAGTCTGCCCTGCATAGCCAGCCTCACCTAAACGTTCTTTTAAGTCAGCAATCTCTTTATCTGAAGAGTAAGTTGCTTTGTCCATTGTAGCAACTACCATCCCATATTGACCTAGCATAGATTCAGGTAAACCTTGCTCACCAATAGCAGATAACTCATCAATCAACGCTTGATTTAATAAAGAATTTCCGCCTTGCATTAAACTCTGATTACGAACACCAACAATTTTAGCTTCAACAATCGTTTCTTCACCTGTTGCACTAGCAGTCGTGCTTAACTTAACTGTTTTCCCAACTGCATCTTCAGCAGATTTATAACCAAGAGACTTGACAAATTCAGGTGCTAAATTAATTTCAAAATCTTTAGACTCTTGATTCACACTTTTTCCTGCTTCAAGATCAACTTCAAGACTACCTAAAATCGGCATTGAAGAAAAGACATATTTTTCATCACTTGCTCCCGATATATAATTGATTGAATAAGACTTCACAGAATCTGCATCTTTCATGCCATCCATTTCTTTAATCGTTTCAACATCTTTATCATTTAAAGTAGCATTTTGACTCATTGTTGAAGTTTTCTTCTCTGGATCATATTTTTGTGGTTCATCAGTATTTCCCATACTAACCGTTGCTTTAGGTGAAATGAGCATCATATCATCACCACCAACACCACTTACTTGCTTATCAATATAATCATTTACACCAATATTCACACCATTTGTTAATGCAATGGTAAATGAACCAATAAAAATTGCAACAATCGTCAAAATTGTTCTACCTTTATTACGCATTAAATTTGTACATGCAGATTTTAAAATATCACCAAATTTCATTTATTTCACGTCCTTTACAATGTTGCCATCTATAATATGAATTTGACGGTCACAGCGAGCTGCCAACTCATCATCATGGGTTACAATAATTAAAGTAATCCCTTGTTTTTTATTTAAATCAAACAAGATTTGCTCTACTTTTACCCCTGTCTTTGAATCTAGGTTTCCTGTTGGCTCATCCGCAAAAATGATTTGTGGATTATTGACTAAAGCACGCGCAATACAAACACGTTGCTTTTGTCCACCTGATAAATCATTGGCTTTATTAGAGGCTTTATCATCTAATTCAACTTCCTTTAAGGCTGCCATTGCCATCTTTTTACGTTTACCAGCTGAAATGCCTGCTATTTTTAAAGGAAGCATCACATTGTTTAAAACCGTATCCTTGGTGTTCATAAAGAATTGTTGAAAAACAAACCCAAATGATTCATTTCTTAATTTATTCAATTCTTTTGTTTTAATATTTGTTGTATTTTGATCGTTTAATAAGATTTCCCCTGAACTAGGGTGATCTAATAAGGCTAAAAGATGCATTAATGTAGACTTTCCTGAACCACTTTTCCCAACAATTGCCACGGATTCTCCTTTTTCAATTTTTACATCTACACCTTTTAAAGCTTCAAACTTTGATTCATTTTTACCATAGCTTCTTTTTAAGTTTTTTGCTTCTATGACTGACATACTATCCCTCCAATAATTTGATTTTTTTGCAAGTAATGATGATGGCTATGTATATTTATTATCGCCTTGCGTCTATCACACTATCTTATTCTGAGGGAATACCATCTCTTTGTCATGGGACCAGAGTTGTATTTATTCAGTGTCCCAAGACGGATTGATTTTGGAAAAAAAGTACGCTCTGATACGCTAAAAAACAAAATCTACTATTTGTATCTAACTAAAAAACAAAGAACAGTTGCAGACTACTTTTATAGGTAGCCTTCAACTGTTCTTTAGCTGTTACATTTTACTATTATTTTAGACTAAACTGCCAACCAATACCAAATTTATCAATCACATGTCCATATTTATCTGACCAAAAAGTTTTTTCCAAGGGCATGATAATTTTGCCTTCTTTTGCTAAGGCGTTAAATTGACGAGTGAGCTTTACTTCATCTGTTGTATCAATCACTAAAGTAATATTATCCCCTGGTTGATAAGAAACACCCATCCCTTCTGGAATATCAGAAAACATGATTGCTGTCCCCTCTACTTCAAGATTTGCATTGAGCACCAATTGCTTCGTTGCATCATCCATTGGCAGCTTACCATCTGATGGCATATCCCCATAAGTCATCAAGCCTGTACAAGTTGTCTCAAAGACTTTTTCATAAAACGCAATTGCTTCCTTTGATTCATTTCTAAAGTTTAAATAAACCGCTAAAGGCACTAAAATCTCCCCCATTCCCCATTTTTATCCTTGCTTTTTACAGCGTCAGTATAGCATGTGACAACTTGAAATTCGAATAGTTTGTACTAAAAAACTCCCTTTTTGCAAAGGGAGTTTTGATTTTTAGCATTAATTCGCAACAATATTCACTAGTTTACCAGGAACGGCAATGACTTTACGCACTGTTTTCCCTGCAATTGCTTGAGCAATTTGCTCATTTTCAAGTGCTAATTTTTCCATCTCTTCTTTTGCCATATCTTTTGAAACATGAACCTTAGCTTTTAATTTTCCATTTACTTGGAAAATCACTTCTACTTCATCTTCCACTAAATATTGTGCATCAAAGGCTGGCCATGGTACATAAGTTAAGCTGCCTTCATTTCCAAGAATTGACCATAGCTCTTCACTAATATGAGGGGCAATTGGTGCTAATAATTTTACAAAGCCTTCGATATAAGCAATTGGTAATGCATTTGCTTTATAGGCTTCATTCACAAATATCATTAATTGTGAAATGCCTGTATTAAAGCGCATGGCTTCATAGTCTTCTGTCACTTTTTTCACTGTTTGATGATAAACCTTATCTAAGCTGCCATCATTAAAGGTTGTAATACGGTCGCGCATTTTGCCCTCTTCATCAACAATCAAGCGCCAGACACGATCTAAGAATTTGCGGCTACCCTCAAGTCCATTTTCACTCCAAGCAATTGAAGCATCCAATGGTCCCATAAACATTTCATATAGGCGTAGCGTATCTGCACCATATTTTTCAACAACATCATCAGGATTCACAACATTTCCTTTTGATTTAGACATCTTCTCGTTGTTTGCACCTAAAATCATGCCTTGATTATATAATTTTTGGAATGGTTCCTTCGTTGAAACAACACCAATATCATACAAGAATTTATGCCAGAAGCGCGCATATAATAAGTGAAGTACCGCATGCTCTGCGCCACCAATATAAATATCAACAGGCAGCCAACGCTCTAGCTTCTCTTTGCTAGCAATCGCTTCTTTATTATGTGGATCAATATAGCGCAAGTAATACCATGAGCTACCCGCCCATTGTGGCATTGTATTGGTTTCACGACGTCCTTTTTTCCCAGTTTCAGGATCAACAACATTCACCCAATCCGCAATATTTGCTAATGGTGATTCACCCGTTCCACTAGGCTTAATTTCAGTTGTTTTTGGTAAAATAAGTGGTAATTCCTCTTCTGGAATCGTTGTTGTTGTTCCATCTTCCCAGTGAATAACAGGAATTGGCTCACCCCAATAACGTTGACGAGAGAATAACCAATCACGTAAACGATAAGAAACCTCTTTCTTCCCAACTTGCTGCTCTTCCAACCAATTAATCGCAGTTGTAATCGCTTCTTCTTTGCCCATTCCATCTAAAAATTCAGAGTGAATATGTGGCCCATCACCAGTAAATGGCTCTTTTGTAACATCGCCACCCTCTAACACTGGCAAGATTTCTAAATCAAAAGTTTTAGCGAAGTCATAATCACGTTCATCATGAGCAGGTACCGCCATAATTGCGCCAGTCCCATATGAAATCAAGACATAATCAGCAATCCAAATCGGAATTTTTTTACCATTCACTGGATTGATTGCATAAGCGCCAGTAAATACCCCTGTTTTTTCTTTCGCTAAATCCGTACGATCTAAATCATTTTTCAGCTCTGCCTGCTTCACATAATCTAGCACAGCAGCTGATTGTTCATCAGTCATAATTTCCTTCACAAGCTCATGCTCTGGCGCTAATACCGCATAAGTCGCACCAAACAACGTATCTGGACGTGTCGTGAAAACAGTAAAGTCTTTCTCAGTATCAGCTATTTTAAAGGTAACATTTGCTCCTTCAGAGCGACCAATCCAATTGCGTTGCATATCTTTAATACTTTCAGGCCAATCCACTTCTTCTAAATCATCAATTAAACGATCCGCATATGCTGTGATTTTCAGCATCCATTGACGCATCGGCTTACGATAAACAGTATAGCCGCCACGTTCACTTTTCCCATCAATGACTTCTTCATTAGAAATAACCGTTCCAAGCTCTGGTACCCAGTTGACTGCTACCTCAGCTTCATAGGCTAAGCCTTTTTCAAATAATTTTGTGAAAATCCACTGCGTCCATTTATAATAACTTGGGTCAGTCGTATTGATTTCACGGTTCCAATCATAGCTGAAACCTAAAGAATTAATTTGACGACGAAACGTTTCAATATTGTGCTTCGTAAATTCAGCTGGGTCATTTCCAGTATCTAAAGCATATTGTTCCGCAGGTAAACCAAAAGCATCCCATCCCATTGGATGCAGCACATTAAACCCTTGCATCCGTTTCATTCTTGAAAGAATATCTGTTGCTGTATACCCTTCTGGATGCCCTACATGCAAGCCTTGACCAGATGGATATGGGAACATATCTAATGCATAAAAATTTTCTTTATTTGAATCTTCTGTTGTATTAAAACAGTTATGACCTGCCCAATATTTTTGCCACTTTTTCTCGATTTGTTGATGATTGTAACTCATTTTTGTAACATCCCCTCTTCAATTAAAATAAAAAAATTCGTCTTATGATAGCCAAACAAAATAAACTTGTTTCGTTATCATAGGACGAATGTCTTCGTGGTACCACCTATATTTATCATGAAGCTTCATGATCTCATCTTACTCTTAACGCGAGCGACACGCCCTAACCTACTTTATTTTTCAACTAGGGAACCTTAAAGGCGAGTTCATAAGTTTTTTTTATGCATTTCCACCAACCATGCACTCTCTAACAAAAATCGCTTACTACTAATCCTTCGCATTGTTTCTATTCGATATTGCCTTTAGTTTACCAAATTTAAAGTAAAGGTGCAACAATCCTTTAGAGACTATTGAAAAAAATAACTGACTTTAAATTGATCATGATGAAGTCAAAAATCTTTATAAAAAAAGTTCCTTCATATTGCTTTCTTTTCCTTTTTGGCTTATGATACTTTAGTCATTAATAAGACTAGTTGAAAGGAGATGGCTCATGATGAAAGAACTGATAAAACGTACATATTTACAATATCAAACCTTTTTAACCTACGCTTTTTGGGGTATTTTCGCGACAGGTATTAATATTGTGACTTATTTTTTATTTGCCAATATTCTCCATCTTTCTGTGATTACTAGTAATATTGGTGCTTGGATTTTGACCACTATCTTCGGCTTCATTACCAGTCGTCATCGTGTCTTCAAAAGTGAGACTACTGGTTTTAAAAACATTTGGCATGAATGGATTCAGTTTGCTTCATTTAGAGGAACTTCCCTGCTAGCTGATACTTGCACCATGTGGCTAACAATTGAAATCTTAGGCTGGCACGCACTTATTGCGAAAACACTGGCCAATTTAATTGCTGCATTAATTAATTATTCTACTTCTAAAAGAATTGTCTTTAAGAATCAAAACCGGAGTGGCGAAGATATCCGCAAACGTTTGATTAATGCTGAAAATAAATAAACCGCTGTACTTCCAATAACATTTCAACTAAAATAAATGTTATTGGAAGTATTTTTTCTTATCCAAAAGAACGGAGGAAGACTCATGAAAGATTGGTTCACAATAGAAGAAATTGACAGCAATACTTTTGCGATTAGTGAATATCAACATTGGGAGCAAACGCATTGTTACTTATTAAATGGAGAAACATCAAGCCTTTTAATTGATACTGGCTTAGGAGTTGCAAATATGAAAGAGATTGTCGCTTCATTAACTAAAAACCCTATCCAAGTTGTCACAACTCATGTACATTGGGATCATATTGGAGGTCATCGCTACTTTCAAAATATCGCTGTACATAAGGAAGAAGAAAGCTGGCTTACTGAAAAATTCCCGGTGCCGTTAGCAGGTGTTAAGAGCAACTTATTACATAAACCTTGTGATTTTCCAGTTGGCTTTGATTCTGAACAATATGAAATTTTCCAAGGTCAACCAAGCAGAATCCTAGCAGATGGCGACATGATTCATTTAGGTAGTCGTCTCATAAAGGTTATCCATACACCAGGTCATTCACCTGGACACCTCTGCTTCTATGAAGCAGAAACTGGCTATTTATTTACAGGTGATTTAGTCTATACAGGTAAGCTTGACGCTTTTTATCCAACAACCAATCCTGTAGATTTTATGCATTCTATCAAAAAAATAAAAGCGTTACATCCTCAAAAAATCTTTCCTGGTCATTTTGAGTTATCTCCTGACCCTGCTATTATTGAAGCTATTGACCAAGCTTTTACAGAGCTTGCTACCCAAAATAAATTGAAGCAAGGGAATGGCATTTTTAAATATGAACAGTTCAGTCTCCATCTATAAAACAAAAACAGACCAAGCCCTAAAGCTTCGTCTGTTTTTTTGCCTTCAAATTCAAACTTACACCATCTATACATCAACTTCATATATGCTTCATATTGGTTCGTTATACTAAGCTCAATTCAAAGAAAGAAAGACTAACTATATAAAGTCAAGCCAATATACTGAAAAATGAGTAAGCAGAATAATAGAAATAAGTGCACAACAAATAGACCTTGCTAAGCAATAATTTAAATTGTTCTATTGCCGAATTTCATAGGCTTCATTTTTCTTTAAAATGGCAAAAATAATATAGCAGAGCTTTCTAGAGACAGCGCCAAGTGCTGTGAGATGATGTTTTCCTTCGGAACGTTTCTTCTCATAAAAAGCTTTCAAGACAGGATCATGTTGTGAAGC
>NZ_FOHA01000039.1 GCF_900111355.1 Isobaculum melis | reverse complement strand
TTGTGACAAGATTTTTCTTTTCACCAGCCATTGTAGAAGGAGAATCCATGATGCCAACCTTAACCTCGTCTGACTATGTCTTACTTAACAAATTTAATGTACAAGTTTCGCGTTATGAAGTGATTGCTTTTGACGCTCCAGATGTGGCGAACAAGAAATACATCAAACGTGTCATTGGTCTACCAGGAGACACCATTGAAGTGAAAAATGATACATTATTCGTCAATGGAAAAGCACAAGAGGAGAATTATCTAGCAAGTGAGCGAGAGCATTTAAAGCCAGGTGAACAATTAACGAAAGACTTCACATTAAAAGAACTAACGGGTGTCGCAACCGTACCAAAAGGAAAATTATTTGTCATGGGAGATAATCGTTTGTATTCAAGAGATAGTCGAGAGTTTGGCTTTATTGATGAAACAGCTATTCAAGGGAAAGCCGAGCGAGTGATATGGCCTTTTTCTAGAATGAAAACATTTGAATAAAGCGATAGAAAAATACAAGCATGAATCCAATGATAAAAAAAGAAGGTGTAATCAATTGAAAAAGTGGCATAAACAGATCAGTATGCTCCTAGGCTTAATCGTCTTGTTTGTAATCGGATTGAAAGCCATGGAATTATTGGCTAATTCAGAAGTCGTGTCTGACTTAAATATTGAAAGTGAACAACAAGAAATCTTAACAGATGAAGCGTTCAGCATCAAAATAAAGAGTGCAAATGCAGAAGATAAGCAGGTGATATTGCCGCTTCCAGCAAATGTAGTCTATGAGTCTTCTGGCGTGGAGCATGGTTCCGTAGTATTTGATCAAGAAAACCATCAATTGATGATTGATTGGTATGATACAACCACAGAGAATCGTTATGTGACGGTAACAATGAAGATAGAAGAAGAAGGCACATATCCATTCCAAGCGGTCTCTCAGCGACAGGAGAAGGGTGTCCAATCACAACCAATAGAACTGACTGCTCTGTCGATAGTAGAAGAAAAGCAAGTGATAGAGGAACCACCAGCAGAAAAGGATCAGACAGAAGTAGTCCCTTCAAATGATAGTGAGGAATCAAGTGAGCTCCAGTCAGTACCAGCAGAAGAAGTCCCAGTACATAAAGAAGAGGAACAGGTGCCGGAGAATAAAGTTTTAAAAACAGATGCAAGAATAGGAAAACCTATTAATGAAATATTCCCAGATCCAGAGTTTGCTAAATTTATTACAAATAAAGTAGGAGGGACTGATAAAAAAGTTACTGATCCACTAACACAAAGAGAGGTAGATGGTGTAGTTGAGCTACAAATTCATTATGATAGAAAAATAAAAAGTATAGATGGAATTGATATTTTTGATAAACTTCAATCGCTTTATATTAACAACGGTCTTGTAACTGAAATTCCAGAAAATATAGGGAATCTCACTTTGTTAACAAGGTTCGTATTTTCACGGAGTAAGTTAACAAAATTGCCAAAATCAATAGGTGATTTGACGTCGTTGGTTACTTTAGAATTGACTGACAATCAGTTAGAAAGCTTGCCGGATTCAATAGGAAAGTTAAAGCAATTACAGTCTTTACGTGTGGATGAAAATCGTCTAACCAGTTTGCCTGAAAGTGTCGGAAACCTTAGTTCTTTGACAATGCTAGACGCTACTAAAAATAAAATAACGCATTTTCCTGAATCTTTAACAAATGCGACTTCATTAATTGAATTGAAGCTTTACAATAATGGAATAAGCAATATTCCATATTCTATAGATAATCTTAAAATGTTGAAAAAACTAGACTTGACAACTAATAAAATTACGAGTTTGCCAGAAACAATTGGTAATTTGGGTTCGTTAGAAGATTTATCTCTAAGTAGTAATCAGCTGAAAATTATACCAGAAACAATAGGGAATCTTAGTTCGTTAGTGAATCTTTCTATGTCTGATAACCAATTTACAATTATACCAGATATCATAGGAAATCTCAGTTCATTACGTAGTCTTTCTCTAGATAGAAACCAATTCACTGTTGTACCAGAAACAATAGGGAATCTTAGCTCGTTAACGATTCTTTATCTGAATAGCAACCAACTCACAGTTTTACCGGACACGATAGGAAATCTTAGCTCGTTAACATACCTTTATGCGAATAGTAA
>NZ_FOHA01000030.1 GCF_900111355.1 Isobaculum melis | reverse complement strand
CACATTGATTTAAGAGAATCATAGATGCTTTTTTTCCGTTTTTAACGATAGAATGACTTGATGATTTGCATAAAGGACAGCGGCTAAAGGTTCTCGTTAAGACACCTTTGGCAAGAATAATTTTCTTTCCTTTATAGAAATCTTCCTGACAACTAAGAATATGAATATTTTTATCTTTCACTCCAAGAAGTTGTTTGATAGAATTGATAGTGGACATACAAAAACCTTCCTTTACTAGATATTGTTGTGGTGACTCTATTCTAACGGAAATTTTGTATGTCTTCTTGTTTTTTTATAAAAAAACTGGGACCAATAGAATAATTTCTATCAGTCCCATAAATTATAGTGCCCTTTTTATCTATTCACTAATTGTAATACTAAACCTAGAATAGGTGTGATAACCATTGCAAGTAACATCATCCAAATGACAATCTTAGCAATTGGTCTTTTCTTTTCATTTTTGTACACAGACATTCACCACCTAATATATCATCATCCTTATAGTTAGTGTACACCCATTTAAGGTGTAATTTCAATCAAATATTCGCACTCTTTACATTTTTTTAATCAATCACTCTGTTTATGAATCAAAATGAAGACTACTAACTAAGATTTTTGATTGCGCTTATGCGTGCATTGGATTAAACTAAAGGAAGTAAAATAAAAAATTGGGGTGGCATAAATGAAAGTCAATCAAGAACGTTTAATTGCACAATTTATCGAATTGGTTCAAATTGATTCAGAAACAAGAAATGAAGGTAAAATTCAACCTTATTTAAAAGAGCGTTTTACAGCATTAGGTTTAACTGTTGAAGAAGATCATACAATGGGCGAAACTGGCTATGGCGCAAACAATCTACTTTGCACCTTGGCAGGAGATGCGGACATGACACCGATTTTCTTCTCTTCACATATGGATACAGTCGTTCCAGGTGTGAATATTCAACCAATCATTAAAGATGGCGCTATTTATTCAGATGGTACAACTATTCTTGGGGCCGATGATAAAGCTGGAATTGCCATTATGATTGAATTAATTCAACTATTAAAAGAAGAAAACATCAAACATGGTACACTAGAATTTGTGATTACAGTGGGTGAGGAAAGCGGCTTAGTTGGTGCAAAAGCTTTTGATGTAAACAGTCTACAATCACCTTTTGGCTTTGTCTTAGATACTGGTGGTCCAGTTGGGGCGATTACAATTGGTAGCCCAACACAATATCATCTTGATGTGATGATTAATGGGGTGACGGCTCATGCTGGTGTAGCGCCTGAAAAAGGTGTTTCAGCTGTGCAAATTGCGAGCAATGCCATCCATCAAATGAAGCTCGGTCGCATTGATGACATGACAACTGCTAACATTGGCTTTATTTCTGGCGGTACAGCAACCAATATTGTGATGGATCGTTTAGAAATTGTCGCAGAAGCTAGATCCTTATCACCAGAATCTGGTGCAGCACAAGTGAAGCATATGGAAGAAACCTTTATTAGAGTTGCTAAAGAAATGGGTGGAAGTGCAGAAGTCATCATTAAAAAAATGTATGATGGTTATTTATTTGATGCAGAAACACCAGTTGTAAAAATGGCAGCAGAAGGCATGAAACAAGCCGGGATTGCTTCTCATTTACAAAAATCTGGTGGCGGTAGTGATGCCAACATTTTTAATGGCAAAGGCAAACCAACAACTAATTTATCTGTTGGCTATCAAGAAATTCATACAGTCAAAGAATATATGCCAATTGCTGAATTTGTGAAAGCTGTAGAAATGGCATTTGGCATTGTGTCAGTTATTGCAGCATCATAAAAAAGAAATTCCGAAAAGAAAGGTGTAACGCCTTTCTTTTTTATCTTTTTTTTGGTACGATAACTAGGAATGAAAACGTAAATTGTAAGGAGGAATTGACAGAAATGACAAAACAAGAAATTGGCGTTATTGGCATGGCTGTAATGGGTAAAAACCTAGCTTTAAATATCGAAAGCAGAGGATATAGTGTCTCTATTTTTAATAGAACAGGATCAAAAACTGAGGAAGTGGTTGCAGAACATCCTGACAAAAATTTAGTTCCAACTTACACAATTGAAGACTTTGTTGCTTCATTAGAAGTACCGCGTCGCATTTTGATTATGGTCAAAGCAGGCGATCCAACAGATAAAACCATCCAAAGCTTATTGCCTCATTTAGATAAAGGCGATATCTTAATTGATGGCGGAAATACATTCTATCAAGATACGATTCGTCGTAATACTGAATTAAGTGCACGAGGCATTAACTTTATTGGAACAGGTGTCTCAGGTGGAGAAGAAGGTGCATTAAAAGGCCCTGCAATCATGCCAGGTGGACAAAAAGAAGCCTATGAACTAGTTGCGCCAATTCTAAAAGAAATTGCAGCAAAAGCTAAAGATGGCGAACCTTGTGTGACTTATATTGGCGCTGATGGTGCTGGTCACTATGTGAAAATGGTTCACAATGGGATTGAATATGGCGATATGCAGCTGATTGCTGAATCATATGCCTTATTACGTGATGTTGTTGGCCTATCAGTTGAAGAAATCGCAGCTGTTTTTGCTGAGTGGAATAAAACTGAATTAGATAGCTATTTAATTGAAATCACTGCAGATATTTTAACACGTAAAGATGATAAAACGGGTAAACCAATTGTTGACGTCATCCTAGATCGTGCAGGAAATAAAGGAACAGGTAAATGGACTTCACAAAGTGCCTTAGACTTAGGTGTTTCATTACCACTGATTACAGAATCTGTTTTCGCACGTTATATTTCTGCCATTAAAGATGAACGCGTTGCAGCAAGTAAAGTTCTTGCGAAGCCAGCACCTTATCAATTAGATGAAGAGAAAGCAGCCTTTGTTGAAAAAATTCGTCAAGCGCTCTACTTCAGCAAAATTATGAGCTATGCACAAGGATTTTCTCAAATGCGCGTGGCCAGCGAAAATTACAACTGGGATTTAAAATACGGTGAAATCGCTAAAATTTTCCGTGCAGGCTGTATTATTCGTGCACAATTCTTACAAAATATTACAGATGCTTATGGACGGAATCCAGAACTTAAAAATCTATTGATGGATGAGTACTTTGTGGATATTACAAAAAACTATCAACAATCTGTTCGTGATGTTGTGAGTGTGGCTGTTCAATCTGGTACAGCAATTCCTACCTTCTCATCAGCCATTGCGTACTATGATTCTTATCGCTCAGCAACACTGCCTGCAAATATTATTCAAGCACAACGTGACTATTTTGGTGCACACACTTATGAGCGCACAGATAAAGAAGGAACATTCCACTACGATTGGTATGGGGAAGAAAATTAATCAAATTTGACTGATAAGCCTAGCAAGACTAGCTTATCAGTCTTTTTTTCTAAAAAATATGTACAATATCGTACACGATTGTACAAAAGCTTTATCCGCATGATAGCAACCTGTCTTTAAGAAATTCAGTAAAATAACTACTTTTTATGAAAAAGTGAGCCACATACAATCATTGAAGGAATAGGTTTAGCAAAATAAAGCAAGGAAGAATCATGATTTTCTTTATTTTTTTATTGTGTATGTTAGAATGTATATTTGGACAATGTATGGTAAAATGGAAAAAAGAAAGAGATGAGAATTCTCTCATAAAAATGAATGGATCAAATGTATAGCTGAAATAAATGGATAAGAAGGGTGGACTTTTCTATATGCACAAAATATTAATTATAGAAGATGAAAAAAACTTAGCACGCTTTGTTGAACTGGAATTAAAACATGAAGGTTATGAAGCAGAAGTACAAAGCAATGGACGAACGGGTTTAGAAACCGCTCTTGAAGGGGACTGGGATGCGATTCTACTTGATTTGATGTTACCTGAGCTAAATGGTTTAGAAGTATGTCGTAGAATCAGACAAGTCAAGCAAACACCAATTATTATGATGACAGCAAGAGACTCAGTCATTGATCGTGTTTCTGGTTTAGACCATGGTGCAGATGATTACATTGTTAAACCATTTGCAATCGAAGAATTATTAGCAAGACTGCGGGCTTTATTACGCCGTATTGACATTGAAGGGGAACAAAATGTCAGCAAACAAACCACTGTAAATTATCGTGATTTAACTGTTGAAAAAGAAAACCGCATTGTCAGAAGAGGCGAAGAAGTTATTGAGCTGACCAAACGAGAATATGAATTGTTATTAACCTTAATGGAAAATATCAATATTGTGCTTTCACGTGATGTATTATTAAATAAAGTTTGGGGCTATGAAACAGAAGTAGAAACAAATGTGGTTGATGTTTATATTCGCTATTTAAGAAATAAAATTGATTTACCAAATGAAGAAAGCTATATTCAAACCGTTCGTGGAACAGGATATGTGATGCGTTCGTGAAAAAAATTAGATGGCGTGATGTCAAAGAATCAATGAGAAAAGGCGTCCATTCTCTCACTTGGAAATGGACAATTGGGGCTGCAATTGCAATCTTTTTCACTTATTCTATGTTCACAGTTGCTATCTATCAAGGGTTTACCAATATGATGATGGCACAAGAGCATACCAATGTTAATGATACATTGTTATCGATTATTGAAAAACTAAAAAATGGTCCTGATCACTTAACCAAAGATTTGATTCATCAAAAATTAAGAACCGATGCTTATGAAGCTAGCTTAAAAGAAGAAGTGGATGAAGAAACCGATTATAACGAAAACTTCATTTATGCGCAACTATTTGAAAAAGGGGTTTCTGTGAGTGTTTATAACGCAGAGCAGGAACTCTTATATCAATCAGTACCCACCGATGTTCGCTTTAAAATCAGTGAATATCCAGTGATTAAAGAGCTCATGATTGATGGTGAAGATGGCTTGGTAGGTGTGGCCCCAGTTGTCTCCAAGGATAAAGTCATTGGTTATGTTCAAATCACAAATGAGCTATTAAAATATCATGCACTAAGCTCAAAGGTATTGATGGCGATGTTATTACTAGGCGCTTTTGCCTTAATTGTGAGTGGACTATTAGGCTATTTATTAGCTTTAAACTTCTTAAAGCCACTGAAGACCATGACACGGACTATGAATGATATCAGACAAGATATGCAGTCAACTTCAAGAATGCCTGTGACTGATGGAGAAGATGAAATTTCCAATTTAACCACAATTTTTAATGAAATGCTGGATAATATTCAGCGTTATATGGAACAACAGCAGCGTTTTGTTGAAGATGCTTCACATGAACTACGAACACCTGTAGCGATTATGGAAGGACATTTAAAACTACTGAATCGCTGGGGAAAAGAAGATCCTGAAGTATTAAATGAGTCTTTAAATGCCTCTTTACAGGAAATCGAGCGGATGAAAAACTTAGTCCAAGAAATGCTTGATCTTTCTCGTGCAGAACAAGTAGAAATGTTCTATCAAAATAAAGTAACACCAATTAAAGAAGTCATCGATCAAACCTATACGAATTTCAGTATGATTTATCCAGATTTTACATTTAATATGGATAATGAATTAACAGCAGCGATGCAAGTCAAAATTTATCGCAATCATTTAGAACAAATTTTGATTATTCTATTAGATAACGCGGTAAAATATTCAACAGATCGTAAAGAAATTCATATTTCAGCAAGCCAAGATGGTCATGCAGTTCAAATTGCTATTCAAGACTTTGGTGAAGGGGTTTCAACTGAAGACTTACAACGGATCTTTAACCGCTTCTTTAGAGTGGATAAAGCAAGAAGTCGTCAAAAGGGTGGAAATGGGTTAGGTCTTTCGATTGCCAAACAATTAATTGATGGTTATCAAGGAACGATTTCTGCTGATAGCGTGGTTGGACATGGGACAACCTTTAGGATTTCATTGCCACTTGTTTTAACTAAAAAATAAATAACTGGACGTCAAAATAACTTTAATTTTGACGTCCTTTGTGTTAGGATGAGCAGATAAAGCGAAAGGGGATAGCATTATATATGCAAATTAAATACATAGCGACAAAAGAAGATTTTACAAATTTTAACAAGATTTTTATGAAGTATCAGAATAAGAAGCTAAATACGGTTATTAGAATCTTTTCTTTCTTTCTCTTGTTATTTTTCTTTTATTTTTCATATCAGCTAATCTCATTTTATCTAGAATTTCAGACTTACTTTAAAAATGTAGGTTTTAATCAATTTCTCCATATGCAAATGGAAAATATTCTTTGGACAATAGGTTTTCTAGTTATCAGTTGCATCCTTTTTTTTGAAGTAAATATTCTAACAAACTTCAAAATAAAAAAATTAATCAATCATCCGGAAAATCAATTCTTTTTTTCTGAAAAAAAGCTGTTCTTTTCAGATGAAAAAGTGGACATTCATCAAGAAGTTTCCGAAAGTATTGTTCAATGGGAGAGCTTTACCAAAATCATTGAAACCAAACAGTATTTGTTCTTGTTTAATAGTTCTTCAACAGGATTGCTCATTCCTAAAAAAGCAATCCCTCAAGAGCTGTATACTTCACTATATGAACTCTTTATGGCCAAAATATCAAATCAAGTGCTGATTGATAAGTAGTGCAAAGTTACTCAAAAAGAAAAAGAACCTGCCTTTTGGCCACCGTTTACCGAGGCAATTTATGCTTTTTTAGAAGTAATTAAGGGGTTGGGATAAAACTTTTCAGTTTTGTCCCAACCCCTTTTATAATGCTTAACGTTTTTGTTTGCCTTCATTACGACGTTTGCCGTCTGAAGGTTTATTTGGTTTACTATTCACTTCAGTAGCTTCAATTGGTTTTGCTTTTTGAACTTTAGGATTTTGGACCGGACGATTTTTCATGGCTTCTGCAATTTCAGCTTTAATCTTAGGCTTATGCACAAGATTTGAAATCAAGGTTTGTCCACATGCGATAATCCCACCAACAAACCAGTATAAACCAAGACCAGCAGGTGAGCCCCATGAGAACATTAAAATCATCACCGGACTAATAAATAACATTGTACGCATGGCTTTTTTCTGTTCAGGTGTTAGACCAATCATTGAAATGAAAGCTTGTCCTACATAAATTAAACCAGCAGCAATGGCCATATAATGATTGGGTTGACCCAGGTTAAGACCAAAGAATGAACTATCTGCAATTTCAGTAGAGCTGCTAATCGCCTGGAATAAAGCAGAGAAGACAAGCATTTGGATAATCATTGGTAAACAACCAATACCACCTGTCATACTAATATTATTTTCTTTATATAAAGCCATCATTTCTTGTTGAACAGCTACTTTTTCTTCTTGCGTGGTAGCTTCTTTCTGACGTCTTTGAATATCATCTAATTGTGGCTTGATAGCAGCCGTTTTCTCTTGTTGAATCATTGACTTTTTCATTTGATTCAAGCTAAGCGGTAAAATCAGAATACGTAAGATAATGGTAATGGCAATAATCGCCATCCCATAACTACCACCAAAAACATTCGCTAACATAATAATTAAATTTTTAGTTGGAACAACAAAGAGTTCGTAGAAGAATCCAGAGTAGTTTCCATCGGCATCTCGGCTAGAACATCCTGATAATAGTAAAATCAGTGTAAATAATGTGCTAGAAAGAGCGAGCTTTTTATAAGTTTTCATTGATCACATTCCTTTGTTTATTCATAGTATATTGTTTAACTATACTTGAACAGATGATAATTTTCAATCTGTAATTGTAAATTTATCTCGAAGTTTGATTGCTGGGTTTTCAATTACCTCTAAATGGGTCACATTTCCACTAGGGGAAGGAGAGGCACGAACAACTTCAATAAAGCGATTCAGCTTTTCTTCAGGTCCATTTGCTTCAATATAAACGGTTCCATCCTCTTGATTTTTAACAATTCCATAAATTTTTAGTAAATCAGCACGGTATTTTGTCATATAACGAAAACCAACACCTTGCACGCGTCCAGTTGCAACTAAAATAACTGTTTTCAAATGACTTCACTCCTTTTTATCCATCAGCCTTCATGCTTATTTTAGCGTTTTGGTAGGCGAATAGTCAATGATTCTGTTAGCAAATATGTTATAATCAAAAAGACACGAAGGGGGAGTTGTCCTATGTATCAAGTTATTGAACTATTCGGGGAGTACGAACCATGGTGGTTTTTTGAGGACTGGCGAGATGATATTTATTTAGAAGTTAGTTATGCAACTTCTCAAGAAGCTGTAGAGGCCTATGAAGCATTATATCAATCCTATGCAACAAAATATGAAAATGTTCAAACAAAAAAACAATGGTTAACAGCATTTTGGAATGAAGCAGAAGTCCGTTACTGTGAAGATTGTGAAGATGATGTTCAGCTCTATCACAGTATTTTATTATTAGAAAACAATCAACCAATTCAGGAACAAGTCGAAGAGAAAAAGGAGTCATCATGAAAACATTAGTTATTGCAGAAAAACCAAGTGTGGGAAGAGGAATTGCCCGTGTCCTTGGTGCTACACAAAAAAGTAAAGCTTATATTGAAGGCAAAGATTATATTGTGACTTGGGGATTAGGTCACTTATTAGGACTGAAAATGCCAGAAGATTATAAAAAAGAATGGGCTACTTGGGAAATGAATGCTTTACCCATTATGCCTCAAAAAATGGAAATCAAACCGCTTAAGAATACTGCAGGTCAGCTAAAGGCGATTAAACAATTAGCTGCCCGCAAAGATGTGGATAGTGCGATTATAGCGACAGATGCTGGAAGAGAGGGTGAGCTTGTTGCCAGATGGATTTTACAATATGTTCATTTTAAAAAGCCAGTAAAGCGCCTTTGGATTTCTTCACAAACGGATAAAGCCATTAAAGATGGGTTTAAGCAATTAAAACCAAGTAAAGCCTATGATCACTTATTCTATTCTGCACAAGCAAGAGCAGAATCAGACTGGCTAATTGGTTTAAATGTAACGCGTGCCTTAACCGTTAAATATCAAGATAGCTTATCAGCCGGTCGCGTTCAAACACCAACACTTGCGATGGTTAGAAAACAAGAAGAAAAAATCGAAAAATTTGTCCCTAAAACCTATTTCACCATTGACCTGATGATTGATGGCGAAAAAGCAACGATTAGTAAAGGGCAAGCTGAAAATTATCCAACAAAAGAAGCAGCAGAGCAAGTCATCAAAGAATTAGACGATGCACCGATTATAGTGGCTGATATTCAAGAAAAAACAGTCAAGGAGCCTGCGCCATTACCTTATGATTTAACAGAATTACAAAAAGATGCTAACCAACGCTATCAATTTTCAGCCAAAAAAACCTTAAACCTGATGCAAGCCCTCTATGAAAAGCACAAAGTCTTAACCTATCCAAGAACAGACTCAAAGCATTTAACCACGGATATGGTACAGACAATGAAAGAACGCTTGCAAAGTGTCCAAAACTTCTCACCAGAAGCCAAAGAAGCACTTAAAAAAGGTGGAAAAATTACCAATCAACGCGTTTTTAATAACAGCAAGGTAACGGATCATCATGGGATTATTCCAACCGAAGAACGACCAAGACCAGAAAAAATGGATAGTGATGAACTCAAAATTTACCGGATGGTCGTTAGCCGCTTTATTGGCCTCTTTTTACCAGAATATGTTGTAAAAAAAGTCACATATACCTTTAAAGTAAAAGAAACATACTTTGCTTTAAGCAGTAGTCAAGTGCTTGAAGAAGGTTGGCGAGTGGGCAATATCAAAGAAACAGGTAAGAAGCATCTCTATCAAAAAGGCGACCAAGTTCGTCAATCTACTTTAATTGCCAGCAAACATTTAACTGAAGCGCCAAGCCGTTTAACAGAAGCAACCCTCCTCCAAAAAATGGAGAAATTTGGCTTAGGCACACCAGCTACCAGAGCTGAGATTATTGAAAAGTTAATTTCGAGTGATTTAATGGACCGAACACAAGCGAAGCTAACTGTTTCACCAAAAGGCAAACAACTATTAAGTCTAGTAAACCCTAAACTCATTAGTCCAGAATTAACCAGCAAATGGGAAAGAGAGCTAGAAGATATTGCCAAGGGAAAAGCGAGTAAACAAGCCTTTATCCAAAGTATTGTTGGCGAAACTAAAGCCCTGGTTCAAGAAATTAAAAATAGCAAACAAAGCTACCAAGATTTTTCACTGACTCAAAAGAAATGTCCAGACTGTGGTGAGCTACTAAAAGAAAAAAATGGCCGCGATGGAAAATACCTTGTTTGTAGCAGTCAAACCTGTCAATATCGCAGACGCAAAGATCCAAAAGTATCCATGCGCAGATGCCCACAATGCCATAAAAAAATGGAAATCCATGAAGGCAAAGCAGGTGCTTACTTTAAATGTAAGTTCTGTAACATTGCGGAAAAAGCAGCAGATAAGAAAAATAAAAAAATGAGCAAGCATGAAGAAAAACGGATGCTGAAAAAATATAGTGCGCCAGATGAGCCAATGGAAAGCCCACTTGCAGCAGCCTTAAAAGCAGCGATGAAAGAAGACTAAACTCAAAAACTCCCTGATTCTTAAAATCAGGGAGTTTTTGAGTTTCTATAACGACACAATTTCCACTGGTAATCTCATACCTTTCCAACCTTCAATTGCACAAGATAATTCATAAGCCTCAAAGCCATTTTTCAAGAGCAGTAACAAAGCTTCCTTGCCTAAAGTTGTACCAGCATTCCAATCATAGACAACCAAAGTTTTTGCTTGATCCAAAGTATGTAGCTGATTGACCAAATCTTTTGCAGGGATTTCAATTGACCCTTTAATCTTATCCTTTTTCATCTGCTTTGGCGCATTGCGAATATCAATTAAACAATAATTTTGCGGTGCTTCCAAAACTTTATCATGCCCAATTGTTAAGCTTAATAGTGTTTCCAAATACTCGATTTTATTCATTTTCCTTTTCCTCCGCTTCATTGATTTGTTGTGATGACAGGTTAGCATTTCCTTCTGCAATTTTTTCTAATAAAATATGAAAGGTTGCTCTCTCTTCTTCAGTTAAATTACCCATAATAGTATTAGCAGTCGTATAATTCGTCGGAAGAAATGTTTCTAAAAGGGAAAGACCTTGCTTCGTTAAAGCAATAAAAGTAGCTCTTTTATCTTTTTGATTGGCTAACTTTATGACCAATCCAGCTTTGACTAAGCCATTTACAATCCCCGTAATTGTTGGTTTCTTAACCCCTAGCATACTCGCTAACTTAGAAGGTAAGATTTGATGCTCCTGTTGTCGATAAATCAGCATTAATATCGTAAATTTAGCTTCTGTTAAATGAAAATGCTGAAATAAAGCATCATAATTTTTTTGAATCTCTCTATTCACTTGCTGAAATCGTAAAAAAAGTTGGACGGCTTCCACATCAATATGAGGGTATTTGCTTTGATAAGCAGTTAAAAGCGGCTTATCAGGTAAGGATCTTAAATCTAATTCCAAGTTGTACGCCTCCTTTTTTATTTAGTTAGTCTACCTAACTAAATAAAGCTTAACTGATGGAACAAGTTTCGTCAAACCTTTTATGAGATTTTTTTAGGAAACCGAACATTTGTCCGAGTTTTTTTGGTATAATGAAGAAATCAAGAAAGAATTAAAGGGGGCTTTTTTCCTTGGCGACAAAAAAGACGAAGAAAAAAGGAAAACAAACAACAAAAAAAAATGAACGCAATTTATCCTTAGAAATCATGGGGTTCATTTTTATCATATGTAGTCTATTTGGTCTGATTAAGCTAGGCTTTGTCGGTGTTATTATTGTGAACATTTTTAGGTTTTTCTATGGAGATATTTATATCTTAGGATTAATCCTATTAGCAGTTTATGGGGGCTATCTGCTGATTATTGGCAAAGAGCCAAAGTTAGCAAGCAAAAGAATGCTGGGCGTTTTATTTGTGAATATTGCCATCTTACTATTTGCCCATGCTCATATCTTTGGTCCAGTCATGTCTTCAAAACCACAAGTCATTGAAGCAACTTGGCGTTACTATTTTCAAGATTTAACGGGAAATACCATCACGAAACAGCTAGGTGGCGGGATGATTGGCGCGGTTCTTTATGTTGCTAGTTATTTCTTGTTTTCCCAATTAGGCACCTATATGATTGCCAGCTTATTACTCATTATCGGTGGGATGTTAATCGCTAATATTCCGTTATCCAATATCTTGACCTACTCTAAAAAAGGATTGCAAGCAGTGGGATTAAAAATTGGCGAAATCATCAAAAAACAAAGAGCAAAGAAAAAGCTAGCCAAAGAAACAGCACAGCAGGAAGAAGCTGTTGAAAAGGCCAATCAAGTTGTGCCACCAACACCAGGACAATTATTAGCGAAGGAACAAAAAGAGCCTGAAAAAGGTGTCACAGAGCAAATTGAATTAAAAATTGATAGCTTCCAAAGCAATCCATCTATTCAAGCAGAAGAAAAATCAGCTGCTGAAGAGCCAGATAAAGGAGAAGAGTTAGATTTTCCAATTGCAGAAGAAACAGAAGATTATGACTACAAGCTACCACCACATCAGCTTTTAAAAGAAGTAGAGCATATCGATCAAAGTCAGGAATATGATTTGATTCAACAAAATGTCAAAAAACTAGAAGAAACCTTTGCCAGCTTTGGTGTCGATGCGAAAGTCACAAAAGCCAATCTTGGACCAGCTGTCACCAAATATGAAGTACAGCCAGCTGTAGGTGTGAAAGTGAGTAAAGTAGTTGGTTTAAGTGATGACTTAGCCTTAGCTTTAGCAGCGAAAGACATTCGAATTGAAGCACCAATTCCAGGCAAATCCTTTATTGGAATTGAAGTGCCAAACAGCCAAGTTAGTATGGTGGCCTTTAGAGATGTGATTGAGGGCCAAGTCCTTTCGCCAGAAAGATTACTAGAAGTCCCATTAGGTAGAGATATTTCTGGTAATGTCATGGTTGCTGATTTAGCGAAAATGCCTCACTTACTTGTAGCCGGTTCAACTGGTAGTGGGAAATCCGTCTGTATTAATGGCATTATCACGAGTTTATTGATGCGTGCCAAACCTCATGAGGTTAAATTAATGATGGTCGATCCTAAGATGGTAGAATTAAATGTTTATAATGGTATCCCGCATCTATTAACCCCAGTGGTGACCAATCCGCGTAAAGCCGCACAAGCTTTGCAAAAAGTAGTGGCTGAGATGGAGCGTCGTTACGAACTATTTGCTGCCAGTGGTATGAGAAACATTACTGGTTATAATGAAATGGTGCGTGAGCAGAACATTGTGAATGGTGAAAATCATCCAATTATGCCTTATATTGTGGTAGTGGTTGATGAGTTAGCTGATTTAATGATGGTTGCCAGCAATGAAGTTGAGGATGCCATTACGCGTTTAGCACAAATGGCACGTGCTGCAGGAATCCATATGATTTTAGCAACACAACGCCCAAGTGTCGATGTGATTACTGGGATTATTAAAGCCAATGTTCCTTCCAGAATTGCCTTTGCGGTTTCAAGCTCAACGGATTCAAGAACCATTATTGATGGTGGAGGCGCAGAGAAATTACTTGGTAGAGGAGATATGCTATTCTTACCAATGGGGGAAAGTAAACCTGTTCGTGTTCAAGGGGCCTTTATTTCTGATAAGGAAGTAGAAGATATCGTTCACTTTATTACGGAACAAAGAGGCGCAGATTATCAAGAAGATATGATGCCAGTAGATGAGCCGCAAACAATGAGTGGCCAAGCTCAAGATGAATTATTTGATGAAGCAGTTGCACTTGTTGTGGAAATGGAGACAGCTAGTGTTTCGATGCTGCAAAGACGCTTTAGAATTGGTTATAACCGTGCAGCCCGATTGATTGATGAGATGGAGCAACGTGGCATTGTCGGCCCACATGAAGGAAGTAAGCCTAGAAAAGTTCATGTTTCGTCCTGGCCACAGCATGAGGAAAATGAATTAGAAACAGAAATTAACCCACCAAATGAATAATCATTTGGTGGTTTTTTTTTGCTTTCAAAAAATACGTTGTAAAGGCTCTTTTTTGAGGCCATCAAAATCTTTATCAATGGAAAGTTTTATGAGGATACAAAAATAATGATTACAATTGTTGAAAAGTTGTTAAAGAATATCACAACTACCAATGATAGGATTGAATTCTTACTCGATGAGAGAAGAATGTTTTGATAATACAATCTTTTAATCGTTTTTTAACTGAACAACTTCGTGTTAGGAATTATATTCTAATTTTCTTTAAAGTATATTAGAATAATTATTTAAGGCGGATACAATCTTGACTTTTATCTGCAAAACGTGAGAAAATATAATTCTGAAAAACGAAGAAAAAAACGAAGGGAATTCATGTATAATGAACTTAAAAGAACCAACTATTAAAATAAGAAAAATTCTTAAACCTAGCTTACACTTCCTCCTATGTGGTATGCTGCTTTCATCCTCTTTCTTGCCATTCACAACAGCTTTTGCTGCAACAGAACCTGAAACAACTGATCCAAGTCAATCTACACTACCGTCTAACGCACCATCACTTTCTATAGAAGAACCAATTATACATAGTATTGATATTTTGGAAGAAAAAGAAAAGGAAGGTTCAACTGAGTTAATCGTAAGCAATGAAGCAGATACATACCGTAAGGAAAAAGAAGTAAAGTCTCATGATTCATCAGTCACAGGTACAGAAACTTCTGATGAGAGATTAGAAAGTTACGAGAGCGAAGTTAACATAATGGAAGGTTCAGAAGATCAGTCTGTAGAATCTGACAATTCACAGCTTAAAAAGGCCATAACTGCCACTTGGGGGACTGCGCCTGTTTCTTTTGATGAAAATAGTGGTATTTTGACAGTTTCAGCAGGTACTATTGGAACAGAATCAGCTATTGGCTCAATTTTAAAGAACAATGTTAAAAAAATAATATTTCTTGATGGTGTGAAGGCACCTATTAATTCTGCTTTTCTTTTTGACCGTAGAAATTTCAATAAGCTAACAAGTATTGAAGGGAAATTGGATACTTCAAATGTGACAAATATGTCTTGTATGTTTATAAATTCTAGAGCGACCTCATTAGATGTCAGTAACTGGGATACTTCAAATGTGACAGATATGTCTGGCATGTTTAAGGGGTCTAGCATCACCTCATTAGATGTCAGTAACTGGGATACTTCTGATGTGGCAGATATGTCTACCATGTTTTACCTCGCTCAAGTCACCTCTTTAGACGTCAGCAATTGGGATACTTCAAATGTGACAGATATGTCTGCCCTGTTTGCTTCTACTAAAGTCACTTCATTGGACGTCAGTAATTGGAATACGTCAAATGTTGTGAATATGGCAACGATGTTTATTGATACTAAAGTCACTTCTTTAGACATCAGCAGTTGGGATACTTCCAATGTGACAAGTATGTCTGGTATGTTTAGAACAACTCAAGTGCCCTCTTTAGATATCAGCAACTGGGATACTTCCAGTGTGACAAGTATGTCTAACATGTTTTCGATTAGTCAAGTCACCTCCTTAGACGTCAGCAATTGGGATACTTCCAATGTGATAAGTATGTCTGGTATGTTTAGAACAACTCAAGTTACTTCTTTAGACATCAGCAATTGGGATACTTCCAATGTGACAGATATGTCTGTCATGTTTTCAAATAGTCAAGTGACCTCTCTAGATGTCAGTAATTGGGATACTTTAAATGTGATAAATATGTCTAACATGTTTTCAAATAGTCAAGTGCCCTCATTAGATGTCAGCAGTTGGGATACTTCCAATGTGACAAATATGTCTAACATGTTTTCGAATAGTCAAGTGACCTCTCTAGATGTCACTGGATGGGACACATCTAATGTGGTATTTTTTGATAATTTGTTTACACAATCCAGACTAATTGAAATAAAACTTGGGGATAAATCAACATTTACTGGGGCAGTCAATTTACCTGAACCGGACACTGCAATTGGTATTTATAGCGGGGGCTGGAAAAGAATTGAACCTGTATCACCAGCAGTCACTTACGTATCAAGTCAAGATTTTATGGAAAAGTATGATGGAAAACAACCTGGTACCTATGTATGGGAAGAGATTTCTGCAAAAGTCAAAGCTAAAGATTTAACTGTATACTATCAAGATACAGATGGAAATGAAATCAACAAATCTAAAACTGTCTCTGGAAATATTGGTGACACATATGATGTTTCTACTGATGAATATAAGTTAGAGATCAAGGGCTACACCTTTAAAAAAATTAAAGACTCTTCTACTGGAATCTTTTCTGATATAGAACAATCGGTCATTTACATCTATACCAAAGACCTAGAACAAGAATCAGACCAAAATCAAGAACAAGAACAAGATCCTATTAATAAAAATAGTGCAGAAGGCCTTTCTATCAATGGAAAGAATACTGTAAATATTACAAATAATGACCACTCTAATCAGAAAAATAGTCTCCCTAAAACAGGAGAAGCCACAAACTTGATTGCCATGTTTGCTGGATTTGTCATTCTAATCATTGCTTCTAGCGCAGGGCTATTCGAATGTAAACAATACAAATAATCTTCATACTAAAGAGCAGGAGGGCGAGACAAAACGTTAACGTTTTGTCTCGCCCTCTTAAATTGCTTCTGAAAAACCGTAAATTACCTCTATAGACGGTGGCCAAAAGGCAGGTTCTTAGGCAATTGTCAAGAACCGCTGTAAACGCAGTGAACAGATGCTGATTGATACCTACTACGCTACGCTTCGATCACAACAACTTCTACGCATGAAACATGCTAGAGTTGAAGGACTTGGTTCACAAAACATTGAATAAGGAACAAAGTCGAACGCTGTTCGATTTGTATCATGTCTCTAAGGAAAG
>NZ_FOHA01000033.1 GCF_900111355.1 Isobaculum melis | reverse complement strand
TAAGCGCTGGCGACGCTTTAATTCGGCATTAATCGAAATTAAGGCACGCATACTTTGAGCACCATCTAAGTTGGTAATACTACCTAATAAATGAGTCAGGTTTCTAAAGAGATTGGCCATTCCTCCACCTTTGTAGTCAATGAGTAAGAATGCAACTTCATATGGAGGGAAATTGACTGCTAGGCTTAAAACACTATTCTTAAAAATTATGTATATACTAAATAAAGTTGGAATTTCATCCTAATGATAAAAAATGATTGGTCTAAATTAGTTATAATACCTAACTTAAACCAATCAGACTATTCATAGCTAAAAAATATTAATTTAAGTACTATACTCAAAAATAATAATTTCCTAATTTTATTTAGATGAGGTTAATTTTCCACTATATTTATTAGCACGTTTTCTTTTAGGTGGACCAGAAGTCGTTGAAGCTCCTGAAATAGTTACATCTAATTTTTCTGCCAACTCTTTATCCATATCCTCAAATGCTTGCACCATATTATTCATATAATTATTCATTTGAGTAACTGCCTTCGCTAAACTATCACTACACTTAGTGATTGTAGTTGTACAATTTTGAATGGCATCCTTGCTATTATCCCCAGCAGCAATACTTGAAAGTAGCCCCGAACTGGGAGCTTCAACTGGACCATTAAGAATATTACTCATATGACTAGAAAAATTTGTGTTTTTAATTTGATTAACATCCAATTTTTTATCTGCCATTTAAATACCTCTCTTTCTTTTTAGTTTATTTCATTAATAAAATCTCCACTTAACTGAACTATTGTCTATTTAGTATTTCTTCACGTTCTTCTGTTGAAAATCCATTATACCACTTGATAAAATCAGCTATTGAGTTAATTTCATGATCTCGTTTATCACTGCTGTTAATACCGTCTAAAGTTACATTTCCATAGGGATTCTCCCCTTTTGGAACCAATAATTCTGCTATTCTAGCTGCTTCATTTTCTTCATACATATGAATTTCTATTCGCTTACCTTTTTTTAGTTTAGAGGCAATTTCTGGATATACCTCTCCAATAAAAGCACCACTTAAATCATCTAATTCGTGTTTACTAAAAACAACTGAATTTATTCTAAAACTATAATAAATATGTGGAACATTTGGTTTCTTTCTAAATGTTGTATCTGTAAAAAAATCATACTCTGTTTCTTTATCTTCTATTTCAATATTGGAAACAATTTCTTCTGTTTCAATATTGAAATAAATTCCACTTAATTCAGCAGTTTTTATATTCCTAATATTTATTTTAAGAAATTCCTGCCCATCATATTGATAGATTCCAGAATGACCAATTGGCTCCCAGCCATCCTTGTAATCTTTTATTTTTTCTATTAAAGAAATCGTTTTGTATTTATCTAAATTTGTTCCATTTATTTTATAGACAATTAATTCATAATAATCTGCCATTGCTTCTTTTCCAGAATATACTTGAGAACGTACTTTACTATTTTCTTGTATCAAATATTTTTGGGTGAACATTGGTGGCATAGAATACTCTTCCACAATCTCCCCTTTATATTTTTTATTCTGATGTGCATCTTTTTTATCCTTTTCAAATTCAATGATTATATTTTTTTTATTTCCCCCAAAATACTGAATTTCTAAAACTTCTGCCGGTGTAACATATACCCAATCTGGTATTGCATTTTCTAACTTTTTTTCCTGGTCCTTTTGATATTTTGTGTATTGCCAATAAAATATGCTAGTCGCTATTAACACAAATACTCCTAAACCTATTTTAATTGCTCTATTTGGTTTCAATATTCTTCCACTCCTGTTTTTTCAACTAGACAAGCAAGATGAAGTTAATTTTCCACTATACTTATTAGCACATCCTCTTTTTGACGGAGTAAAAGTAGCTGGAACACCTAGAATGGTTACTTTTATTTTTTTGTCTGCCGTTTAACTACCTCATTTTTTATCTCTATCATTATTATTTATAAACTATTGATTTTCTAATGCTTTTTCACGTTCTTCTTCCGAAAAACCATCATACCATTTAATAAAATCTGTCATCGAATGAATATCATGATCTTTATGATCAATACTATTCTTACCATATAATATCAACCCTTTATACGGATTTTCTCCCTCAGGAACAAATAGTTTTAAGATAGAGTCTGGATCGCTCTCTTCAAATATTAACCCTTTTACTATCAAATCTTTTTTTAAATTCGAAAAAAGTTCAGGGTAACTTGCGACTATGTGACTTTGAGTTAAATCTTCTGAATCTGATTTAGTAAAACTTACTGCATTCAAACTAGGTTTGTACGTAAATAACGACGAATTTTTATGAATATCATGAAAATTCGTCATATCTCCAATTTGATATTCTTTGGAAGCTTCATCAATTGTAATATTTTCAATAAAATTTTCGGTTTCAATATTCAAATAAACTTTTTTCAGTTCGCCCGTTTTTTTATTTCTTATATGGACTTCAATATATTCTTGTCCATCTTCCCGGAAAATATCGCCACTGCTATTAGGTTCCCAATCTTTTTTATACATCTTAATTTTGTTTATTAAATCAATTGTTTTATATTCCTTCAAATCTTCCTCTTCTATTTTGTAAATAATTAACTCGTAGTATTCTGCTAATGATTTCGGTAACTCCTTTGCTTCAAATTGAATTTTACTATTTTGTTGAATTAAATATTTATTACTAAAAACTGGAAAAGGATAACGCGTTCTAACAGTTTCTCTTCCTCTTTTTACTATCCCCGAATCCCTATTTATATAACCAACAACTTGTATCAAAACATTTTGTTTATTTTCACCAAACGACTTCACATCTAATACTTCATTAGGTTTGAAATACTCCCAATCTGGTTTTGTATATTCTATCTCTTCATTTAACTTACTTCTATATTGCCAACCTATAATAAAAATGGCAACAACTAACACTATTCCAACTCCAATTTTAATTCTATTATTTTTTTTCATTATCTTATCTCCATCCCTGCTTTGCTAACCAATCAAATAGTTCTTCTCTTTCAGTTTGACCAAATACATTAAGCGCATCATCTAGTTCTTGAAGTTTTAAATCTTCGAGTTTTTTATCACTAGTTCCTATTAAATATTTTTCAGCATCATTAAGTGTTCTTTCATCATTTTTAAACTTGTCTTTCAATGCTTCTGGAGTCAAATAACCAATTAATCCACTCTCGTTCAATTTTTGTAAATTCTGCGTTGCGTGCACATCTTGAATACCAGGTGCCTTCATAGTCCCACCATTTCCATGGATACTAATAGATTCTGCTCCTAATAACTTATTATAGTAATACTGTGCGGTTTCTCTCTCCTTTTCACTGAGACCTGTTATTTTATTTTGAAAATTAATTAAATCCTCTCCCATACTATTTATCCCCGAAATATAGTCCTTATAATCCGTATACCCAGCTAATTTGTCGACACCCGCATCTTTCAGTTTACTAAAATCACCGTTTGCTAAGTTTGTTAAGAAACCAATTCCCGCTCCTAAACCTGGATGGAATATACCGCCAATTGTAACAGCACTACTTGTAATTAGATTATCTAGTGCTTCCTGTTTTTGTTTATTTATTTCTGCCATTTTTTCCGCAAAACCAGCCATATCTCCCCCTGGTTCAGTATTTCCATGCCGATTTATTCTTATTTCACCAACTGGATGTTTTGTGAGTCCACTATTTCCGTTCTTCATATTCGCAAAATTTGCAGAGTTCTCAAAAGTAGAAAAACTAATTTCTCCATCTTTATTTATATTTAATTTTTCAATAGAAAACCATGTAGAAAAAGCAGATCCTGCATTTGTTATATCAAGCATTGATTCTGAAGGCGTAGATAAAGCTCCTACTGCCATAGTTAAATAACTTAATGCACAATACTTATTAAATTGACTATTTAATTTTTCATAGTCTGGATGACTTGGATCCATAGTAGACATTAAGTTAGCATTTTGTAATGCCATCATTTCTCCCATCGCACTCAATCTTACTGAATGCTTATCCATATTTTTCTCGTCACCTTGTCGCAACAAAGCATTTAATACATCTTCTAAATCTGCTATTTTTCCATCACTAGGTATTTCGATCATCCTAGATAGTTTATCAATCGCTGTTGCATAAATGCCATCACTTAAATTATCTGGATTTAATTCAAAAAATTTATCATACTCTCCATTTGCTAAATATTTCACAGCCTTAGCATCATCTTTTGCATTTACACTATTTAAATAACCTTCTATATTATCCGCATCAAAGTGCCCATCTATAATGAGTTGAAGAACATCCTTTGGTGCTAATCCGTTAGTTGGATCTGTCATTGTCGTCACTCTATTAATTGCAACTAGACATTTATCTAAACCAACTTTAACTTGTTCTAACTCAGTAATAAATGTTTTATTGGCTGAATGAAGATTGGTTCTTGTTACTTTAATAGCAGTAATTTTACTTCTCAATTCTTCATCAAAACTATTCACAGCCGTATCAATTGTACTCACTGGACTTCCCAAAGATATTTCACCAGCTATATCGCCATCATTCATAATATCTGATAGTACTTTTTTGATTTCATTTGCCTCATCAGTTATTTGTGGAATTTGTGTGTTTGTCAATTTTTCACAATAAATATCATCTACTTCGGGACTTGACGAGCGAACTTTCTGTGAGAATCCTTCACCAGTTATTTCTGCATAATACTTTGCCATTGCTTGACCTGTTGAAGTAACTTCTGATGGAAAATTCGTAAAGACATCTTTGCTTAAGTTATTCATGACTGCGATATACTTTTCAATAGCTTCTGCTTTTTGTCCCTCTACTTTTGCTGAAAACTTTTTATTTGCTTCATTCAACGCACTGTCTACCGTCTTTGAATAATCATTTAAAAGTGTACTAACTTGATTCAAAGCATTAATATTGTCTAATTTTACTGCCAATTTTTTCACCTCTCACTTTTTTATTTTTCTTTATTTTTTGATTTTTCAGCTTCTTCAGCAAGTACAGCTAGTCCATAGTTAGCCCCTAATGTTAGCAGTTTCACATCATATGCCATTATTTTTTTGTTTAATTCATGGACAGCATGCTCTTTTTCTGCTTTCACTTTATCAACACATGTAGTAATAATTGTTTTTGTTGCTTCATGTTGTTCATCATACTTTTTTCCAGACATTTTGGTTGTATCTCGATCTTCGCGGACATGTTTACTTGAAATATGTTTTGTATTTAATTGTGTAACATAGTCCTGCATTCTTTCTTTTTTTATTTTAATTTCTCTCATTTCTAAAAGGATATTTTCTGAGTTGCTCATTTACTTACTCCTTTTTATTTTATTGTCTGACTTGTTTTATTTTATGACCATAATTATCCATAATATAGTAAGATTCATCACTAGCTAATGGCTCTTCCTTATAATTTTTGTTATTTGGACTAAAAATATTTTGGTCATTCATACGTACTTTAATGACAGCTTCCTCGAATGTCTTCACAACTTTACTTACATCATCATAGCCTTTAGCTAATTCAAAAATATCATTAATAGCCAACACAATCACACCTTGAGAATGACCTTCCGTCATTATTTGAGCCATATATTGTAAAGCTTTTGAATCCATATTAGCAGTTACTTTACTTACACTATGAATGATAATGAAAATCGGTTCTATTTCTTGGTAATAGTCAGCTAATCTAATTGCTTCATTTTCTTCTTTGTATTTATTAAAATCAGTTGTACGCTCTTCAATTTTTTCTTTTATTACTTCAATTAAGTCACTATATTCTTCTTTATTTGTTGCTACAGCATTTACTTGCTCATATTTCGTATACAAGCCACTATTTTCAATATCAAATAGCACTTTGATCATTGTTTTTTCTTGTACAAAGTCAATAATTTGCGAAGCAAATTCTTCTCCTTCTTGCTGTTTGGCGTAGCCAAATAGCAAATTGTTTCTTCTATAATTCCATGATACACTTTCTACCTGTTCAAAATCAATTCCTACTGGAATTAATTCAGGTATTTGAATATCTCGTTTTACCGATGGCATAGCTTTGAAGTCAGATAAAGTTAAAACATCCGGTACCATTGGAATTGGTAAAGGTCTTTCTCCATCCCAAGCCTCATCCATCTCTTTCGCTTCCTTCTGAATCCCCTCAATAATCTCCAATGTTCCCTCACCCATCGTTGGTAAAGCACTTTGGAAAATCGTTGGTTCATCAAACTTAATCATCCCACGTCCTTGCATATCCTCAATCGATAACGTCGTACGTCCAACAATCCCACGTGCTTCATTATCATCAATCATTTTCAATGCAATCTGAACCTTAATATTACTTTGAAGATTAGCTTTCAGACTTGCTTGGCGTCCAGCTGTCACGATTAGATGCATCCCAATTCCTGCACCTTCTCTAGCAATTTGATTGAAGACTAATTCCAAATCTGATTCAAACTTCGCATTTTTAAACCCTTCAAATCCATCAACCATCACTAAAATACGTGGTTCTTCCTCACCACTAGCCTTCTCATACATTTCAAGACTCGCCACCGCAAAATTACTCAACAGCTTCTTACGACGCTTCATTTCCGTCATCATGCGACGCATAAACTTCCCAATCTTTTCTTCTTCATCAATATTCATGGTATCTGCCACATGCGGTAAGCCACGAAGTGGCAAGAGTCCATTTGTCCCAAAATCAAGCAGATAAGCATGCAATCGCTCTGGATTATGCTGTCTTGCTAACCCCATTAAAATACTTTGCAAGAATGTCGACTTCCCATAACCTGGACTTGAATACAAGGCAATATGCCCATCCTTAGACAAGTTAATTCTAAAGCTTTCCTGTGCCTGCATACTTGGAATATCCGCAATCCCTAGCATTGGTTCAAGCTCCGACTTCTCTTGCCATGCAGTCTTATAATCCACCGTATCCAACTCAGGTAAATAAACACGCTCTGCAAGTGGTGGCAACCATGGTCTTGGTAATGGTGCAATCCCAGCTTCTTCAGTAATCGCATGAATGCCATCAATCACCGCATCCAATTCAGTTGGCACTGTCTTGACTTCTTTACCATCCGATAACCCACTTAAATCTTCACTTAAAATTTCATATTGGCCTAGATCATTAATCGCATAAATTGTATTATCTACTTCTTCTTGATCAGACTGATCTGGAAGGTAATCTGCTCCACTCCAAGCACTTTGGAACAGCTCATAAATTTCATTATTCCCAACTTGTAAATAAGCACGTCCTGGTTGGGTGATTTCCGCCGCATCTGGGGTTTTGAGCATTTCCATTGAATCTGATTTATCCGCTACTTTTAAGGCTAATTTGAACTTTGAGTTACTCCAAATTTGGTCATCTACCACACCACTTGGTTTTTGGGTGGCTAATATCAAATGAATACCTAGTGAACGTCCAATACGAGCCGTTGAAACGAGCTCTTTCATAAATTCTGGTTGCTCAGATTTTAACTCCGCAAACTCATCACTAATTAAGAATAAATGTGGCATTGGTTCACTCACATCGCCATCTTTATAAAGCTTTTGGTATTGGTTAATGTGATTCACATTGTTTTCTGAGAATAAGCGCTGGCGACGCTTTAATTCGGCATTAATCGAAATTAAGGCACGCATACTTTGAGCGCCATCTAAGTTGGTAATACTACCTAATAAATGAGGTAGGTTTCTAAAGAGATTCGCCATTCCTCCACCTTTGTAGTCAATCAATAGGAACACAACTTTTTATAGATAGAATCTATAATTAAATTTAAAATGCTATTAAAAAATATGTATGTACAACTAAAAATAGAACTTTACTCTAATGTTAAAAATGATTGGTTTAAGTTATATTTCTCAACTTAAACCAATCATTTTACTAAAATCAAATTCCATAAAGGTCTTGCAGCTTTTTAAATCCCTCATTATGCCATTTCTTTGTACCATATCTACCTGGTATTTCTAAATGAAAAACTTCATCATCTTCTTGATGAATTGATAACAAATAATACAATCCTTTTCTCTCTAAGAAAATATGTTCAATATCTTCTGCTGGAATAAATTCATATTCTCCATCTAGTTTTCCACTCATACTGCTTTTACTTAGTATAACAACTCCATTTTCACCAAAACAAGTAATATAGTTTTTTGTAAAAAATGGTACAAATACTGACATCATTAATCTTAAACCATATGATGGTCTTTTTATGCTGAATAAATATATTTGATTTTCTTCTTTTAGTTGATTTTGCTTTAACACTTCTTTAATTTCATTTTCCATAATTCCCTCTAGCCACCTATTTCATTATAGTAAATTCTATATCTTCTAAATCTACTTGAATATCTTCTGAATTATATTCAATATTTGAATCTAATAATTCTCCAAAACCTTGAGCATCAAATCCAATCCCAACATTGACACCTTCATATGGTTCTACATAAGGGAAAAATACACTATCAAACCCAAAAACGTTCTCACTAGAAAATTCTTTATCGTTTAATTTAAAATTTAATATTCCTTTAAATTCAAAATTTTTAATTTTATCTCCAGTGTTGTTATAAAGTATTCCTACTACATAAATTCTATTTTCAACATCATCATAAAAACTTTTTGCAATCAATAATGTCAATGAATCTTTGTACACTTTTTGCTCCGTATCATTAAATATGGAGTATGTTTGATCTATTACCTCTTTTGACTCAACACTAAAATTATGACCTCTCTCATATATTTTAAATACATTTATCTTTTTCTCTTCTTTAATTTTTGGCTTATTTGATTCTATTTTTACTAATTTAATTTCACTTTCTTTTATACTTTCTTTAGTAGATTGCTTGTTACTTTCCATACATCCCGTTAAAAATAAAATGCTTAGTATTAGTAAAATTATTCTCTTTTTCAATTTTATATCCCCCTAGTATAACTTTTATATTTAAAATGCACCGCCACCACCATCTAAATTTAATTCTTTTGAATAAGAATTATTTTTCTTTAAATAGTCTTCCCAATTTAATTTAGAATATCCATCATAACCATCTTCAACAAGTTTATTTAATGCGTCAAATTCTCCGAGGTTTTCAATATTTGTCATTTGACTATTTTTTACTGCATCTTTTATTTTCTCAGTACTCCAATCTATAACTGGCTTTACAACAATTGCTGTCACTGCTGTTGCACCTACAAAGACAAGAACTGGATTAGAGAATCCTGCTATGGTAACTAGAGCCCATCCAACACCTGTTGAAGTAGCTTGTCCTGCTACAACAGTCGCAACATTATTGTAAAGTGATCCAATATTATCAACAATATATTGGTCATAATCTCCACTTAAATTTAATTGTTCATAATTTTTGTTTGCTTCAAGTCCTAAAGAGACATAGTTAAGCAATCCATTTAATGTAGTCAATTTATATTTTCCTTTTATTCCGCCAATAAATTTATTGACAGAATAATCACCAAAAGTATCTACTGTTGTTCTTCTAACATTTCCTCCAAAAATATATTTTATAACATCGTTAGAACCAAAATATCTAACCGTTCCATCAATTATCTTAATCGAATGCTTATCAATAAATGTTTGTTTAAAAATTTTTGCATATCCATAATTTTTTTCCCCATCGCCTACCATACTCAACAACTGAGAAAAACTTTCCATACCACTAAGTTTTTGTAAGGACATTGCTCTGTAACTTTCTTGAATTGCTTTATAATTTTCTGAAGAGCTATCTGTTGCTTCTTCTATATTCTTAATTGTTTGCTCCTCATGTTGTTTAATAGAAAGAGTAATAAGACTGTTTTCTCCAATTAAAGTAGTAGAAATCCTATTGTAAAAACTATCTACTAACCGATCCATTCTTTTACTCAAAATATCAACATCATCTTGAAGAAATAAATCTCTACTATCTAAAGACATAAATTCCGTATTAGCTGACTTCACAAAGTCATCCACTCTTATTAAATACTCTTCTAACTTTGAACTCATTGCTGAAAGTCTATTTTCTGACTCTTCTAAATCATATACGACTTTTTTTGGTACGTCTACCATTTTTCCACCTACATTTCTTATTTTCTTTTATATGAACTACCTGAAAGTATCGCTTGAGTTTGTCCTCCACTAATTGTCATCTGATTATTTTCTGCCCCTATTTTAAAATCAGATGTGTCAAATGAAGATGAATTAAGTGAAGTATATGCATTATCTATTTTCTGGAATTCTTCCTTTAAAACTTTAATATCATTATAATTTTTATTAATAAAATCACCTATATTTGTACTCATCTTCTTTTTTATAGTAGTGACATATGCTTTGTACGCTATTCCGACATTTCCATCAAAACTTTGACTAATTCCATTTTCTATACTACCTAATTTTTTAGTAATATTTTCATATGAATCAATTAATTTCATTAACATTTCTTCTGCTTCTTCAACAAACTCTGTATCTATATTTACTTTTCCCATACAAAATCTCCTTCTTTACGAAATACTATCCATATATTTTCCTGTTGTTTTGTTTAATTCGACTAATGTATGCACATAATCACACATTTCTTCATTTATACCAGAAAGCATAAACACAAAATCTTGTGATTCTAATCCTAATTTGAAAATATTTTCTGTAGCTGCTGTGGCTGCTTGTCCTTCCAAGGCACTAGTTGTAGTAAAATGAGCCACAAGTTTTCCAATTTTTTCATCAAAATCATTTACTAAATCTTTCAATTCATTAAAATTATTTTGTAATTCTTGCATATCTATAGATATTTTCCCTGCCATGTCTCATCCGCCTTTCTACCCCACTGCCATTTTCCAAATGAAATTATTGTTATTAAATCTTGTTACAATCTCTGTCTTCACTGACTCATCACAACTTAAACTATGAATTAAAATTTTAGCTTTTTTATAGTCTTCAACATCAAAATATGTCGTAGCTAAATAGTTTAATTGAGCAATTTCATTGTCTTTTTGATTTTGGATTGAAATAACTTGATTGTGAATATTATCAATAAGATTTTCAATTAAAGTTTCATATGATCCCATTTCAGTCTTTAATCTAAATTTCAAATAATGGTGACCTTCTTTTACGTCTAAATTTTCCCAATTATCAAAATACTCAGCTTGTCTATCAATGGTTTCTTTTATGTTTGTTATTAGCGCTTGCTTTCCTGCTAGTCTGACTTTAATATCAGCTAATTTTCTCATTCTGTCATCATAATTCAAGGTTCATCCCCTCCTTTGAATCTTCTTTCTTATCTTCATAGCCATTTTCTTGTAACCAAAGATGCATTCTTTTTCTCATTTCAATTTCATCATCATCTTGATAGCCTTTAAAAACTACACTGTTAACGTCTACTCTATTAAAGACAAGCATTTTATTAGAATCAACTCCATCTGGATAGATACAGCCACAGTAGTCATACATTTTTTTTTCATCATTTTCTTCAATATGCATAACTCTACCAGTAATCATTACTTTTTTTAGTGAATCCTTCAAATACACAATACTTCCAATAGCTAAAAATTCATTCATTTTCATTACTCCATTCTTTTAGGTGTTTTTATTTTTATAAATTCATTATCAATAACTAAATAGGCATCATCCAATGCAATCTCTGGTTCTCTATAAAAACTGCCACTTACTGAAAAGTTTTTGATATTACCAAGCTTTCCGAAAACTAATAAGTTTTTTTTGTTTTTTAATAGTCTTATAAATGATGATGAAGCAGAAAAAGCATTATATTCTCCTGAAATGATGATATAAATTTTCACTGCACTTCCTTCTTCTGTTAATTCAGTTAACATTAAATCTACATCTTTATTAGAAATTTTTTCAATCATACTAGCATCTCTTATATAGATAATAATTGGTTTTATTTCAATTGAATTATTCCCAGAGGATGGGTTCATATTTTCCATTCTTTTCTTCATAAGTTGATATACAGAGATAATTTTTTCTTCATAATCAGTTACATCATCAGTATAGTAAGTCAAACTATCTTTCAATTGGTAATGACTTTTATTTGCATCATCTAACAAAAGAACATCTACTTTTTCTTTGATAGATCCTAGTGATTCAACTAAAAATTCATTTTCATATCGTAGTAATTTTTTACCTTCACCAGTAATAATAAATGGTGAAGTAAATTGGAGATTAATCCCTTGGGCTACTACTTCTTCATAGTCCATCCCAACTGGCAATATTCCATTAGCTAACATTTTTTTTATATTTCTTTCACTTCTAAATTTCTCAAAATCAAGCACATCAGGCATCATCGGAATCGCCTCAGGTAACTCTCCATCCCAAGCCTCATCCATCTCTTTCGCTTCCCTCTGAATCCCCTCAATAATCTCCAATGTTCCTTCACCCATCGTTGGTAAAGCACTTTGGAAAATCGTCGGTTCATCAAACTTAATCATTCCACGTCCTTGCATATCTTCAATTGATAACGTCGTACGTCCAACAATCCCACGTGCTTCATTATCATCAATCATTTTCAATGCAATCTGAACCTTAATATTACTTTGAAGATTTGCTTTCATACTTGCTTGGCGTCCAGCTGTCACGATTAGATGCATCCCAATTCCTGCACCTTCTCTAGCAATTTGATTGAATACTAATTCCAAATCTGATTCAAATTTCGCATTCTTAAACCCTTCAAAGCCATCAACCATAATCAAAATACGTGGCTCTTCCTCACCACTAGCCTTCTCATACATTTCAAGACTCGCCACCGCAAAATTACTCAACAGCTTCTTACGACGCTTCATTTCCGTCATCATACGACGCATAAACTTCCCAATCTTCTCTTCTTCATCAATATTCATGGTATCCGCCACATGAGGCAATCCTCTTAGTGGAAGCAAACCATTTGTCCCAAAATCAAGCAAGTAAGCATGCAAGCGTTCTGGATTATGCTGTCTCGCTAAGCCCATTAAAATACTTTGTAAGAAAGTTGACTTCCCATAACCTGGACTGGAATACAAGGCAATATGCCCATCCTTAGACAGGTTAATTCTAAAGCTTTCCTGTGCCTGCATACTTGGAATATCCGCAATCCCTAGCATTGGCTCAAGCTCCGACTTCTCTTGCCAAGCCACCTTATAATCTACCGTATCCAACTCAGGTAAATACACACGCTCTGCAAGTGGTGGCAACCATGGTCTTGGTAATGGTGCAATCCCTGCTTCTTCAGTAATCGCATGAATGCCATCAATCACCGCATCCAATTCAGTTGGCACCGTTTTGACTTCTTTGCCATCGGATAAGCCACTTAAATCTTCACTTAAAATTTCATATTGACCTAAGTCATTAATCGCATAAATTGTATTATCCACTTCTTCTTGATCAGACTGATCTGGAAGGTAATCTGCCCCACTCCAAGCACTTTGGAACAGCTCATAAATTTCATTGTTCCCAACTTGTAAATAAGCACGTCCTGGTTGGGTAATTTCCGCCGCATCTGGGGTTTTGAGCATTTCCATTGAATCTGATTTATCCGCTACTTTTAAGGCCAATTTGAACTTTGAGTTACTCCAAATTTGGTCATCTACGACACCACTTGGTTTTTGAGTTGCTAAAATCAAGTGAATACCTAGTGAACGTCCAATACGAGCCGTTGAAACGAGCTCTTTCATAAATTCTGGTTGCTCAGATTTTAACTCCGCAAACTCATCACTAATCAAGAATAAATGTGGCATTGGTTCACTCACATCGCCATCTTTATAAAGCTTTTGATATTGGTTAATGTGATTCACATTGTTTTCTGAGAATAAGCGCTGGCGACGCTTTAATTCGGCATTAATCGAAATTAAGGCACGCATACTTTGAGCACCATCTAAGTTGGTAATACTACCTAATAAATGAG
>NZ_FOHA01000034.1 GCF_900111355.1 Isobaculum melis | reverse complement strand
ATCGAACTTGTTCGACTCTGAACCTTATAAATTTGTTGTGATCGAAGCGTAGCGTAGTAGGTATCAATCAGCATCTGTTCACTACGTTTACAGTGATTCTTGACAATTGCAGACCGAACCTGCCTTTTGGGCACCGTCTATAGAGGTAATTTATGGTTTTTCAGAAGCAATTTAAGAGGGCGAGACAAAACGTTAACGTTTTGTCTCGCCCTCATTTTTTTATTTTGTTTAATATTTCGGACGAATGACTTCGATTTTATAACCATCTGGATCGGTAATGAAATAATAAGAAGGGGGTGTTCCTGGTAAACCTTTCATATCTGTTACATTAAAGCCAGCTTTTTTATGCTCTGCATGTAACGTTTCAATATCCTCAGCACTAATGGCGATATGACCATAGCCATCTCCTAAATCATAGGCTTCATGATCATAATTATAAGTAAGCTCTAATTCATAAAGATCTCCTGGTAAAGTTAAATAGACTAAGCTAAATTTATGTTCTGGAAAATCACGACGACGGCTTTCCTCAAATTTAAATGCTTTTTGATAAAAAGCTAAAGAAGCTTCTAAATCTTTGACGCGGATACAAGTATGGGCCATTTTCATAAACAACAACATCCTTTCAAGTTTCTAATTTTTTGGTACTCATTACATAGTAGCACAGACTTGAAAAGACTGTAAATGTCATGCCTCTTAGGATTTTTAATCCTTAGAGACATGATACAGATCAAACATCGTTTGACTCTGAACCTTTGTCCATCTTAGAAATATAATACAACTCGAATTTATTTTAACTTTGAACCTAACCAGTTCTTTGCCTCTTGTCATGCTTCTTAGGATTTTAATCCTTAGAAACATGATACAGATTGAACATGGTTCAACTCTGAACCTTATTTTCTTTCCTTAGAGACAATGATACAGATCAAACATCGTTTGACTCTGAACCTTTGTCCATCTTAGAACCATAATACAACTCGAATTCATTTCGACTCTGATCCTATATTTTCTTAGAGATTAGAATTTAATGAAATCTAACGCGTCATTCCTAACCTCTACTATTATATTTATAGGGAAAAAATCCGTAATTTGGCTAAATTTTTTTTCAATACTTACAACGCCTTACCTAGTAAGGAAGTTTTATCAGAAAAAATGAAGCATTTTTACCTTAAATAGGTTTATTTTCCATTTTAAGAGCAATTGAGTTTTTTTAGGGTGTTTTGAGATATTTTGCTTAAAATCGCAAATAACCCCTAAAATTTAAGAATCAAATTGAAAAAAAGTTGAAAAAGTGGTACAATAGAGCAATAGGGGTGAAAAAGTAACCACTTTTAAGAACCCTTTTGAAACCTATTCATTTATAGAGAAAAGTAGGTGTAGGCACATGAAAAAAATGGTGACAATCGATACTGAATTTATCACATTGGGGCAATTGCTCAAACATATAGATGTGATTAGTAGCGGTGGCATGGCAAAATGGTATTTAAGCGAGCATACTGTTTTCTTAGATGGTGAAATGGAAAATCGTCGTGGAAAGAAAATTTTCCCTGGTTCGCAAGTAGAAATTCCTGATGAAGGAACTTTTTTTGTTACAGCAAGTAATAAAAAAAGTGAAGAGGAACCCCCATCATGTATTTAGAAAAAATGAGTCTTTTGGATTATCGCAATTATGCAACCTGCGATGTGGAATTTTCAAAAGGAGTCAATGTTTTTCTAGGTGAAAATGCACAAGGCAAAACCAATTTGATGGAAGCCATATATGTTTTAGCTATGACAAGAAGTCATCGTACGAGTAATGATAAAGAATTGATTGCTTGGCATAAGGAGTTTGCTAAAATTAGTGGACGTGTTCAAAAGAAAAATACACAATTTCCACTAGAAATTCTCCTTTCTTCTAAAGGTAAAAAGGCCAAATTAAATCATCTAGAGCAGCGTAAGCTAAGTGAGTATGTCGGTCATTTAAATGTCATTTTATTTGCACCAGAAGATTTAGCGATTGTCAAAGGCTCTCCTTCAGTTAGAAGAAGATTTATTGATATGGAAATCGGGCAAATTAGTCCAATTTATCTTCATCATTTAGCAAATTACCAACATGTTTTAAAACAACGCAATCATTATTTAAAGCAGCTGATGATTGGAAAGCGTGATGACCATACTTTTTTAGAGGTACTAACAGAGCAATTAAGCACACATGGCGCGCACTTATTAAAAGAGCGGATGTCTTTTGTGAAGCAATTAGAAAAATGGGCAGCACCTATTCATCACGAAATTACACAAGCTAAAGAAGTATTAAAAATTAGTTATCAGCCAAGTGTTGAAGCAACAAATTGGGAAGATGTTGATCAGATTTTTCTAGATTTAATGACCCAGTTTGAAAAAGGTAAAAAGCGTGAGCTAGATCAAGGCAATACCTTATATGGCCCACATCGAGATGATTTACTATTTTTTGTGAATGAGCAAAATGTTCAAACATATGGTTCACAAGGTCAACAACGAACAACTGCCTTAAGTATCAAATTGGCTGAGATAGAGTTGATTCATGATGAAGTAGGAGAGTATCCTATTTTACTTTTAGATGATGTTTTATCTGAATTAGATGATGAAAGACAAACGCATCTACTGACAGCCATTCAAGATAAAGTACAAACTTTTTTAACAACAACAAGTTTAGATGGAATAAAAAAACATGTCTTACGTCAGCCGCGAACATTTATTGTTACAAATGGTTGTGTGGAATTGGAGGACAAATAGCGTTGTCAGAGGGAATAAAAGATACATCAAAATTAACTAATGAATTCGACATCAGTCAAATTCAAGTTTTAGAAGGGGCTGAAGCCGTAAGAAAACGTCCTGGTATGTATATTGGCGATACAAGTGCACAAGGTTTACATCATTTGGTTTGGAACATTATCGATAACTCAATTGATGAAGCTTTAGCAGGATTTGCTGATGAAATTAATGTCATTGTTGAAGCAGATAATAGTATTACAGTCATTGATAATGGACGTGGAATTCCAGTTGGGATTCAAGAAAAAACAGGTCGTCCTGCTGTTGAAACAGTTTTTACATCATTCTGTTTTGGTGATTCGGTAGTTGTTGTCAATGCTTTATCAACAAAATTAGATGTAACAATTTATAAAGAAGGTAAAATTCACTATCAAGAATTTACACGAGGAAAAGTAATGACTGAATTGATTATGATGGGTGATACAGAGCGCCATGGAACTAAAGTTCATTTTGTGCCAGATCCAGAAATTTTTAAAGAAACAGTCATTTTTGATTTTGAAAAACTAAAAAATTGTGTGAATAAATTAGCCTTTCTAAATCGTGACTTAAAATTATCTATTAAAGACAAACGTGGTAAAGCTCACAAATTAAGAGAATATCACTATGAAGATGGGATTAAAAGTTATGTTGAGTGTTTAAACCTTAATAAAACTGTTTTATTCGATGAGCTAATCTTTATTGAGGGGAAGCAACAAAAAGTTATGATTGAAGTGGTGATGCAATATCTAACTGGTAATCACAGTAATTTAATGAGTTTCGTGAATAATGTTTACACAGATGAAGAGGGATTACATGAGTTTGGCTTCAAAACAGCCTTTGCTCGTGCAATCAATGATTATGCGAAACAAAATAAACTACTCAAAGAAAATGAAAAACAATTAACCATTGAAAAAATTTTTGAGGGGTTAACAGCTGTTATTTCTATCAAATATCCAAAGTATGTAGGAGAATATAGAATAAAACACTCAATTGATGTGAGTACTATTACAAATTGTCTGTTTTATAATCTCTTTGACAAATTCTTAATGGAAAATCCTCAAGTGGCTAAAAGAATTCTAGAAAAAAGTCATTTTAGTCTCTAAAAATAATTCTTAAGAATAAATTTATATAGAATAAAAAACATGTCTTAAATCAGCCGCAAACATTTATTGTTACAGGTGGGCATGTAGAATTGGAGCGTGAATAGATTGTCAGAAGAAACAAAAGAATTATCAGAATTAGCAAAAGAATATGATGCCAGTCAGATTCAAGTCTTAGAGGGACTAGAAGCTGTTAGAAAACGTCCTGGTATGTATATTGGTGCGACAAGTGCACAAGGCTTACATCATTTGGTTTGGGAAATTGTCGATAACTCAATTGACGAAGCTTTAGCAGGATTTGCTGATGAAATTAATGTCATTGTTGAAGCAGATAATAGTATTACAGTTATTGATAATGGCCGTGGAATTCCAGTTGGGATTCAAGAAAAAACAGGCCGTCCTGCTGTTGAAACAGTTTTTACAGTCCTACATGCTGGTGGTAAATTTGGCGGTGGCGGATACAAAGTTTCTGGTGGGTTACATGGTGTTGGTTCATCCGTTGTAAATGCGCTATCTACAACCTTAGATGTCAAAGTCTATAAAGATGGTAAAATTCATTATCAAGAATTTGCTCAAGGTAAAGTAGTAGATGATTTAAAAGTCATTGGTGATACAGACCGTCATGGGACAACTGTCCACTTTATTCCAGATCCAGAAATCTTTACTGAAACTGTTGAATTTGATTTTGAAAAATTAGCCACTCGTGTTAGAGAGCTTGCTTTCCTAAACCGTGGCTTAAAATTATCAATCGAAGATAAACGCGGTGAAAATGATGAGTTAAGAGAGTACCACTATGAAGGCGGGATTAAAAGTTATGTTGAGCATTTAAACCGCAATAAAACGGTTTTATTTGAAGAACCAATCTTCCTTGAAGGTGAACAGCAAGATGTCATTGTTGAAGTAGCGATGCAATATACAGATGGGTACCATACAAACTTAATGAGTTTTACCAATAATATTCATACCTATGAAGGTGGGACTCATGAATCAGGTTTCAAAACAGCCTTAACACGTGTGATTAATGACTATGCGAAAAAGAATAAATTACTCAAAGAAAATGAAGAAAACTTAACTGGTGAAGATGTTCGTGAAGGGTTAACAGCTGTTGTTTCAATTAAACATCCTGATCCACAGTTTGAAGGACAAACAAAAACAAAGCTTGGTAATTCAGAAGCGCGTACAATCACAGATCGTCTCTTCTCAACCCACTTTGACAAATTCCTAATGGAAAACCCTCAGGTGGCTAGAAGAGTCGTAGAAAAAGGGATTTTAGCCTCTAAAGCACGTCTTGCAGCAAAACGTGCACGTGAAGTAACACGTAAGAAGAGTGGCTTAGAAATTAGTAACCTACCTGGTAAATTAGCAGACTGTTCAAGTAAAGATCCAACGATTAGTGAAATTTTCATCGTCGAAGGAGATTCTGCGGGTGGGTCAGCTAAACAAGGTCGTTCTCGTTTATTCCAAGCAATTTTACCAATCCGTGGGAAAATCCTAAACGTTGAAAAAGCAACCTTAGATAAAATTTTAGCTAACGAAGAAATTCGTTCTCTATTTACAGCGATGGGTACTGGTTTTGGTGGCGAATTCGATGTATCTAAAGCACGTTATCACAAATTAGTTATCATGACCGATGCTGATGTCGATGGTGCGCATATTCGTACCTTACTATTAACCTTATTCTACCGCTATATGCGTCCTGTTGTAGATGCTGGCTATGTGTATATTGCACAGCCACCATTGTATCAAGTACGTCAAGGTAAAACAGTGAAATACTTGGATAAAGAAGAAGATTTAGAAATCTACCTAAAAGAGATTCCAGCGAGTCCAAAACCTGTGATTCAACGATATAAAGGTCTTGGGGAAATGGATGCAGAACAATTATGGGAAACAACAATGAATCCAGAAAACCGTCGTATGTTACGTGTTTCACCAGAAGATGCCATTGAAGCAGATGCTGTTTTTGAAACATTGATGGGGGATAAAGTAGAACCTAGACGTAAATTTATCGAAGAAAATGCAAAATACGTGAAGAATTTAGATATTTAGGTAGGAGGAAAAAAGAGAAATGGCAGATAAAAATATTGTTGACATTAATTTAAGCAAAGAAATGCGCACCTCTTTTTTAGATTACGCAATGAGTGTTATTGTAGCTCGTGCGCTACCTGATGTAAGAGATGGATTAAAGCCTGTTCACCGCCGTATTTTATATGGGATGCATGAACTAGGAGTAACACCTGATAAAGCGCATAAAAAATCAGCTCGTATTGTTGGGGATGTAATGGGTAAGTATCACCCACATGGTGACTCTTCAATTTATGAAGCAATGGTTCGTATGGCACAGCCTTTTAGCTATCGTTATATGCTAGCAGATGGTCATGGAAACTTTGGTTCTGTGGATGGAGATGGCGCTGCTGCAATGCGTTATACAGAGGTTCGTATGTCAAAAATGGCATTAGAAATGCTACGCGACATTAATAAATCAACTGTCGATTATCAAGATAACTATGATGGTAGTGAAAGAGAACCAAAAGTATTACCAGCAAGATTCCCTAACCTATTAGTGAATGGCGCAACAGGGATTGCGGTTGGGATGACAACCAATATTCCACCACATAATTTAACTGAAGTTATTTCAGCATTACAAATTTTGATGGATAATCCAGATGCAACAACAGCCGATTTAATGGAAGCTCTACCAGGTCCAGATTTCCCAACAGGTGGTTTAGTAATGGGTAAATCAGGGATTCGTCGTGCCTATGAATCAGGTCGTGGCTCAATTATAATTCGTGCAAAAGTCGACATTCAAGAATTAAAAAATGGGAAAGAGCGTATTATTGTCAGTGAATTACCATTTATGGTCAACAAAGCGAAGCTAGTTGAAAGAATTGCTGACTTAGCTCGTGAAAAACGCATAGAAGGTATCACTGATTTAAATGATGAATCTGATAGAGACGGTATGCGTATTGTCATTGATGTTAGAAGAGATGTTAGTGCTTCTGTTATCTTAAACAATCTATACAAATTAACGCCAATGCAAAGCTCATTTGGTTTCAACATGCTAGCAATTGTAGCTGGAGAACCAAAAGTACTAAGCTTAAAAGCGATTTTAGAGCATTATTTAGTCCATCAAGAAGAAATTATTAGAAGACGTACCATTTTCGATAAAAATAAAGCAGAAGCACGTGCGCACATTTTAGAAGGTTTACGAATTGCTTTGGATCATATTGATGAAATTATCCGTATTATCCGTGGTTCAAAAACTGGTGATATTGCGAAAGCTGCATTAATTGAAAATTACAGCTTATCTGAAAAACAAGCACAAGCTATTCTTGATATGCGTCTCCAACGTTTAACAGGTTTAGAACGTGATAAGATTGAAGAGGAATATAAAGGTCTAGTTGAATTAATTGCTGACTTAGCAGATATTTTAGCGAGTAGCCATCGTGTTCATGAAATTATTGCGACTGAGCTTCAAGAAATTCAAGATAAATTTGGTGATGAAAGACGTACTGAATTACTAGTTGGAGAAGTTTTAAGTTTAGAAGATGAAGATTTAATTGAGCAAGAAGATATCGTGATTACATTAACACATAATGGATATGTAAAACGCTTGCCAAATAATGAATTCCGCGCACAGCGTCGTGGTGGACGTGGTGTTCAAGGAATGGGCATGCATGATGATGACTTTATTGAAAAATTAGTCTCATGCTCAACTCATGACACCTTGTTATTCTTTACTAATGCAGGAAAAGTATATCGTGCTAAAGGATATGAAATTCCTGAGTATGGACGTACAGCTAAAGGAATTCCAGTGATCAATTTATTAGGGATTGATTCAGGTGAGAAAATTCAAGCGATTATTAATGTCCAAGGTGAAGCACAAGCTGGAAACTATCTCTTCTTCACAACCTTAAAAGGTGTGGTTAAACGTACAGATGTTAGTGCCTTTGCCAATATTCGAAGTAATGGACTAAAAGCAATTGTGCTAAAAGAAAATGATGAATTAATGGACGTTAAATTAACAGATGGTTCAAAAAATATTATCATTGGTACTCATTTAGGTTATGCAGTTAGCTTTGATGAAAATTCTGTTCGTAATATGGGTAGAAGTGCAAGTGGAGTTCGTGGAGTTCGTCTACGTGATGATGATTATGTAGTGGGCATGGACATGTTAGAAGAAAATTCTGAAGTCTTAGTGATTACAGAAAAAGGTTACGGTAAACGTACCCAAGCATCTGCTTATCCAATTAAAGGTCGTGGTGGTAAGGGGATTAAAACTGCCAATATCACTGAGAAAAATGGACCGCTTGCTGGTTTAACAACAGTAAATGGCGAAGAAGATGTTATGTTAATTACAAATAAAGGGGTTATTATCCGCTTTAACGTAGATAGCATTTCTCAAACAGGACGTGCAACATTAGGTGTTCGCTTAATCCGTGTTGATGATGATGCAATTGTATCAACAATGGCTAAAGTAGAGCGTGAACCTGATGCAGAAGCTACAGTTCCACTTGAAACAGCAGCACCATCTTCTCAAGAGGAAGTACCAGATGCTGTTGAAGTAGAAACAATTGAAGAGACAGATCAAACTGAAGAATAAACCATAAAAAAATAGCAGACTCTCTTTTTATCAGAGAATCTGCTATTTTTATTTTGCTTTATCCGTTTTTTTGATGCTATTTTTATTAAAAATAGCATGTTGCACTTTATCAAACATGGGACTAAGCAGATAAAAGACAAATAACAGTAATATAAGTAAGCCAATACTTAAAATTATAGACTGATGTAAAAAATAGGTGGAGAGTGGGATACTCAACATGCCAATGCTACCAGCAATTGTAAAGTTTCTTGCAATCGAGAAGGTCAGTAGACCAATCAGAATTAAAGGAATAAAAGATTGGATAGCAATGAAAAGAGTAGTAGCTAAAAATACAACAACCCCTCTTCCACCATGAAAACCAAGCGTAATGGGCCAAACATGTCCAAGCATTACAGCTAAACCAACTAAGATAAGTAATAGATCATGATAACCAAATAAGTAAACAGATAAAAATAAGGGCAAAAACGTTTTAATTGCATCAATTATCACCGTAATGACAAAGCCTGTTTTTCCAATCATGCGTCCAGTATTTCTGGCACCAGCATTTTTGCTTCCTAATTGACGAATATCCTGACCCGTTTTTATTTTTGTGACAAGATAGGCGCCATTGATATTTCCAAGAAAATAAGAACCAATAATAAATAGCACAATATAAAGAGACAAGAGCATAAACTCCTTGTATATTATATTTAAGGTTTTTATCTTCCGATTATAATTGGAGAACCTTATGAACCATTGTAATTTTCATTTGGTATTAACTCAGTT
>NZ_FOHA01000035.1 GCF_900111355.1 Isobaculum melis | reverse complement strand
CCCCTGAGAGAAGATCAGGTTGATAGGTTGGAAGTGGAAGTGCAGCGATGTATGGAGCGGACCAATACTAATAGGTCGAGGACTTAACCAAGTAATAAACGGTGAAGAAGATACAAACTTGATGATACAAATTGTTTCAATACCAGTTTTGAGAGAATAAAGGTAGCACGTAAGTGATACGAAATATCTCTTAAACATTAAATAGTGTGGTGGCGATGGCAAGAAGGATACACCTGTTCCCATGCCGAACACAGAAGTTAAGCTTCTTAGCGCCGATAGTAGTTGAGGGTTTCCCTCTGCAAGGGTAGGACGTTGCCACGCGAAAAGCATAAATTATTATGCTTTTTTTTTATATCTAAATTCTCAGAAGTTTTTCATAATACTGACGATTTTTACATAGAATTTTAATAATAGAGTAAAACTTCTCTGCTTTTATCGATAACCGAGAGAAAGCCCTTGACGGTAGTACTTTTCTCTGTTATTTTTGTAAATAACATTTAAAAATATCTAAATATAAGGAGTGCATAAAGGATGTCAAATTGGGAAACAAAGTTTGTTAAAGAAGGATATACTTTTGATGATGTATTATTAGTACCGGCTGAAAGCCATGTTTTACCAAATGAGGTAGATATGCGTATTCAATTAGCTAAAAATATTGAATTAAATATTCCTTTAATGAGTGCGAGTATGGATACGGTCACTGATTCAAAAATGGCGATTGCAATGGCAAGGCAAGGTGGCTTAGGTGTGATTCATAAAAATATGAGTGCAGCAGAGCAAGCTGATGAAGTAAGAAAAGTTAAACGTTCTGAAAGTGGCGTAATCATTGATCCATTTTTCTTAACACCCACTCATCTTGTTTCAGATGCAGAAGCCTTAATGGCAAAGTATCGTATTAGTGGTGTCCCAATTGTAGACAATATGAAAGACCGAATTTTAGTAGGAATCCTAACAAATCGTGACTTGCGCTTTGTGACAGATTATAGCATTCAAATTAATGATGTGATGACAAAAGATGGTTTAGTAACTGCCCCTGTTGGAACTTCTTTGAAAGATGCAGAACAAATTCTGCAACAGCATAAAATTGAAAAATTACCAATTGTTGATCAAAATGGTCGTTTAAGCGGATTAATTACTATTAAAGATATTGAAAAAGTGATTGAATTTCCAAATGCAGCCAAAGATGAACATGGTCGCTTATTAGTCGCAGCAGCTGTAGGTGTTACGAGTGATACCTTTGAACGTGCAGAGCAATTACTAGAAGCTGGCGCAGATGCAATTGTGATTGATACAGCACATGGTCATAGTGCAGGTGTTCTTCGCAAGATTAAAGAGATTCGTGATGCTTTTCCTAAAGCTACTTTGATTGCAGGGAATGTTGCTACTGGTGAAGGAACTCGTGCGTTATTTGAAGTTGGTGTTGATGTTGTGAAAGTTGGTATTGGACCAGGTTCTATTTGTACAACACGTGTTGTTGCAGGCGTAGGCGTTCCGCAATTAACAGCGATTTATGATGCAGCAGAAGTTGCAAGAGAATTTGGACGAACAATTATTGCTGATGGTGGGATTAAATACTCAGGTGATATTGTAAAAGCTATTGCAGCTGGCGGACATGTGGTTATGTTAGGTAGTATGTTAGCTGGAACAGATGAATCACCAGGTGAATTTGAAATTTTCCAAGGACGTCGTTTTAAAACATACCGCGGTATGGGAAGCTTAGGTGCAATGAAAAAAGGCTCTAGTGACCGTTATTTCCAAGGTGAAAATGAAGCGAATAAATTAGTGCCAGAAGGTATTGAAGGACGTGTTGCTTATAAAGGCAGCGTTCAGGATATTATCTTCCAAATGATTGGTGGTTTGAAATCTGGAATGGGCTATACAGGCTCAAAAGACTTGAAAGCTCTTCGTGATGATGCACAGTTTGTTAGAATGAGTGGAGCAGGTCTAAGAGAATCTCATCCCCATGATGTACAAATTACGAAGGAAGCACCCAATTATTCGATTCAATAATAAAAAAAGTGTGTTTGCAGGGAAATTGCAAACACACTTTTTTTAATTTAAAACAAATTGATAAAGTAAACCATATAACATTCCAATGATAGGAACTAAAACCCAGAGATTATTAAAATCAAAGCGTTCATTCTTATCTAATTCTAGATGAATTCTTTCATTTTCTATTTTTAAACGCTCATTTTCTAATTTTAATTGCATGATTTCAAATTCAGCTTGATTATTTGTCATTTGTAAAAACTCCTTTTAATTTATTTTGCGTATTTAATAATTGACGGTTTAAACTTTTACGATAAGATTGCCAGTAGATAAAGATGGGAATAAATAATGGCAATGCTAGTAGATTAGTTCTTAATGTTGCTAGAAAATTTGTTAATGTAAAACCACTGCTTAACATGGTTGCAAAGCAAGCAAATGTAATCCCAATCAGATAAATCATGAGGGTTTGTAAGAAAGGGTGTTTTTCTAAATGTTTAAATTTGTGTAAGAAAAGATTTACCGTGAAATAGACAAGTAAAGCGATTGCTAATACTGGTAGGTAAATCGTTAAAATGAGTTTTGGTTGATTGAATAAAGTGAAATATAAATGATAGAGCGCTAATAATATGTTGATGCCAAGTAATATTTTCCCTATTTTTTTCATAAAGTACCTCCTGTTTTTAGATAATGCTTAAACGTTTTTGCATAACTTCGACTGACCTCTAATTCTTGTCCATCTGCTAAGGCTAGTAAGAGCTTGCCATTAAGCAATGGAAGAATAGTTACAATTTTTAAAAAGTTCACCACAGTTGATTTATTAATGCGTATAAATGCCGGTTGCTCCTCTAGCTGGTAAAGTTTTTCTTGAATTAAGAACCCATCTGTTTGTGTATAGGCATAGACATCTCTTCCAATGGCTTCAATGTACAAAATATCTTCTTCTTTTAACAATTTTAGACGATCATATTTTTTCCCAAGTAAGGGTCTTTTTTCAGTCCTCGTTACTTGCAGATAAGTATTAAAAAATTGAATTAAATCTGGAAGCTGTGTAAATGATGCAATCATTGCAAAATCATCTGTCTTTGTATAAAATTTTTGATAAATTAAGGTAATAGGAATGGCTTCCCAATCTTTTAGCTTTGTTTGAATCTCTTTCTCAAAAAGAGGATTGGCTGTGATAATTTTCATATGTGCTCCTTTCATACTTTGACTATATGGTAAAAATAATCGCTTGTCAGTAGTTGCTGTTATAAGTGGTTTATTTTTTGTTATAAGTTGCATTCTTTATAACCATAGCAGATTCCTTTAGATAGATATACAAAAAATTCAGAGTTCCTTAACGAAAACTTTAGTAATATCTGTTAATATGGGGGAAGATTGAATACAAAAAAATGAGGTGGCATAATGAAAATATTAGTAGTTGATGATGATAAAGAAATTGTTGAGCTATTAAGTATCTATATAAAAAATGAAGGTTATGAAGTTGAGAAAGCTTATAATGGCAAGGAAGCACTAGTGAAATTACGTACAGTACCTGATATTGATATGATGATCTTAGATGTGATGATGCCTGAATTAGATGGTATTAGTGTTGTGAAAGAAGTAAGAGAGGCATCAAGCTTACCTATCTTAATGTTAAGTGCTAAAACTGCTGATATGGATAAAATCAAAGGCCTAGTAACGGGAGCTGATGATTATGTGGCGAAACCATTTAATCCTTTGGAAGTAATGGCTCGTGTAAAATCGTTATTAAGACGTAGTCAATATCAAACAGAACAGGAAACCGCTGATAAATTAGCAATTGGGCCATTAATTATTGAAAAAAATTCTCATGAAGTAACAACCTTAACTGGGAATGCCATTCAATTAACTGCATTAGAATTTGGAATTCTCTATTTGCTTGCAAGTCATCCAAATCGTGTCTTTAGTGCGGATGAAATATTTGAACGGGTTTGGCAACAAGAAAGCATTGTTTCAGCAAAAACAGTGATGGTTCATGTGAGCCACTTAAGAGATAAAATTGAAGAAGCAACAGAAGGAGAGAAAGTTATCCAAACTGTATGGGGAGTAGGATATAAAATTGAAGCTCACTAGAAAAGATAAAGGTGAATTATTTGCTGAAGCAATTGTTACAGGAATGATTGTTTATTTCTTTTATTTAGGAAGCGAGATTGTCTTTAAACAAGTCCTTTTTTATGCTTTTCCGAATTTAAAAGAGACCATTTGGGGATTAAAGTTAGCTACAAATATTTATTCTTTTAAAAATTATGCGCTATTCTTTGTTGGACTATTAACGATAATTGTGATTATCTGGAGATTAAAACGAAGGATTAAGCAAATGCAACTGAATCATATTATTGAAGATTTACATTATATTGCTCAAGGGCATTATGAGCATCGTATTCCTTTTGCTTTAAAGGGGGATATGGGAAAAGTTGTTGAGAGTATTCATACTCTTGTTAGTAGTACAGTGGATGCTATGGAGGAAGAAAGAGCCATAGAGAAGTCCAAAGATGAATTGATTACCAATGTGAGTCATGATATTAGAACGCCTCTAACGTCTATTATTGGCTATCTGGGGTTAATAGAAGATAAGCAATATAAAAATGAAGAAGAATTACTAGCATATACGCATGTTGCCTATTTAAAAGCTAAGCAAATGAGCCTACTTGTAGAGGATCTGTTTGAGTACACTAAAGTAAGACAACGTTCAACGCCATTAACGATTACTAAATTTAACCTCGTACAGCTACTAGAACAATTGGAAGTAGAATTTCAAATGGATGCTGAGCAAAAAGGGGTGACATTTAATTTAGAAGTTTCAGATCTTGAAATATTTATTGAAGCAGATGCCGAAAAATTAGTGCGCGTTTTCAATAACTTGCTCTCTAATGCTCTTAAATATGGAAAGGATGCGACTTTACTTGAAATCAAAGCTCAAAAATTTGATGAGCAGGTTATGATTTCTGTGAGTAATAATGGTGCAGCTATCCCAGAAAATTCATTGAAGATGTTATTTGAACGCTTTTACAGAGTTGAAACATCAAGGTCAACGGAAACAGGTGGAACAGGTTTAGGCTTAGCCATTGCTCAAAGTATTGTTGAGCTGCACGATGGGACGATTCATGCGCAGTCTAATGAAAAGAAAACAGCATTTATCATTTATTTACCAATTAAATCAAAAGAAATATTAAAAAATTAACAGAATCAATTGCAAATTAAATAAAAAGTCGCTAACATGTAATGTATGAAGACAAAAAGCTGTAAGGAGCAACTAAATGAAATCTTTTAAAAAAATTGGGCTCTGGCTCACCACAATGACAATCTTGTTCAGTAGTTTAATGCCTCTCACTCAAATTGGTGTAAATAGAGTTGCTGCTGCTGAAAATCCAATCACTATTAATGCGGGGGCGGCACTAGCCGTGGATGCAGAATCAGGAAAAATTTTATTCAATCAAAATGGAGACGAAGCGCTAGGGATTGCTTCAATGACTAAAATGGTTACTGAGTATCTTGTTTTAGAAGAAGTAGCTGCGGGAAACTTAAGTTGGGATCAAAAAGTAAGCGTGAGTGATTATGCTTATGCCATTAGTCAAGATAACAATTTATCTAATGTTGCCTTAGCCCAAACCAAAGAGTACACTGTGAAAGAATTATATGATGCAGTGGCCATTTTCTCAGCTAATGGTGCAGCTATTGCACTAGCAGAAAAGATTGCAGGTAGTGAACCAGCTTTTGTTGATAAAATGCGTGAGAAGGTTGAATCATGGGGCATTGAGAATTACCAGCTATACAACAGTACAGGTTTAAGTAATGAGGATTTAGGTGGGCATCTTTATCCTGGTTCAAAAGAAACTGATGAAAACCAAATGTCTGCTAAAAGTATGGCGATTATTGCACAAAGATTATTGAAAGACTATCCAGAAATATTAGAAACCTCAAAAATTTCTTCTCAAAAATTCCAACCAGATACAGTAGATGAAATTCTAATGGAGAATTGGAATTGGATGCTTCCTGGATTGCTTTATGAACATGCAGGTGTAGATGGCTTAAAAACTGGTAGCACACTTTTTGCAGGTGCCTGTTTTACTGGAACTGCTACAAAAGATGGTATGCGTATCATTACGGTTGTCTTAAATGCTAAAGATGCAGATGGCACTGAAGGCGATATGAAGAGTCGTTTTATCGAAACAGCCAAACTAATGGATTATATCTTTGCAAATTGGGAAATCAAAGAAGTAACGAAATCAGGAGATACAATTCCAGAGCAAAAAACACTCCCAGTTGTAGATGGTAAAGAAGATGAAGTGAAAATCGAATTAACAGGTGCAATTAAAATACCTGTACCAAAAGATTTTGAACTTGAAAATTTAGAAATGACATTCACTGCTAAAAAAGGAATACTCAATAAAAAAGATGAAATTGAAGCACCTATCAAAAAAGATACAGAAGTTGGAACGGCTACTGTTAAAGTAAAAGGGGACGACTTAGGTTATTTAAATGGTGGTGCAGGTGAGGAAGTCAAAGTTCAAACTGCTGAAGATGCAGATAAAGCCAACTTTTTTGTCTTAATGGGTCGAGGCATTAAGAATTTCTTTGCTGGATTATTTGGATAAACCTTTTAAAGGTATTGCAAAAAATGCAGAAGCTTAGTAGAATGAAGTCAGTGATAAAATAATGATGAGAACGTTAGTAACGCAAAATAGTAAGTTTTTTAGCTTCTTAAGAGAGTCAGTGGTTGGTGAGAACTGATGAAGAGAATACTGAATCCATTGCGTGAAGTAAACAACGAAAACAGTTTAGCTGGCGAAGTTGTTTCGGAAGACAGACCGTTATCTGTATAGAGTGCAACCTTTGTCGTTGATACAAGGTTGAATTTGGGTGGTACCGCGAATTTCCGAGCCATTTCGTCCCATATAATGAGGATGAAATGGCTCTTTTTGTATACAAAAAGAAAGGGTGAAAGTTATGTTAGAAGTTAAAAAAATTAGAGGTTCTTTTGAAGAGATTTCACAAAAATTGGCAACACGTGGTGTTAAGCCAGAGGTTTTAGAAAAATTTGTAGCATTAGATGAGGAGCGTCGCAAGCTAATTGTCCAAACAGAAGAATTAAAGAAATATCGTAATGATGTTTCAGGTGAAATTGCAACTTTAAAACGCAACAAAGAAAATGCGGATGATAAAATTGTTGAAATGAGAGAAGTTGGGGAACAAATTAAAGGGATTGATGAAAAGTTAGAAGAGCTCGATTTAGCTTTAACAGAAATTGCTACCACTTTACCTAACCTACCTCATGCATCTGTTCCTGTGGGTGCAGATGAAGAAGATAATGTTGAAGTTCGTCGTTTTGGGACGCCAAATGACTTTACATTTGAAGCGAAACCTCATTGGGAAGTAGCTGAAGCACTTGGTATTTTAGACTTTGAACGTGGGGCAAAAGTTTCAGGTAGTCGTTTTGTATTTTATAAAGGAATGGGTGCAAGACTTGAGCGTGCTTTATATAACTTTATGCTTGATATGCATACAACGGAGCATGGTTATACGGAAATGATGACACCTTATTTAGTGAATAGTGCTTCTATGTTTGGAACAGGTCAATTCCCTAAATTTAAAGAGGACGTTTTCCAAATTGAAAATAGAGATTTAACGCTGATTCCTACTGCTGAAGTACCTTTAACCAATTATTATCGTGATGAAATTTTAGATGGTGCTGCATTACCTGTTTATTTTACAGCATTAAGTCCATCTTTCCGTTCAGAAGCAGGGAGTGCGGGTAGAGATACACGTGGCTTAATTCGCTTACATCAATTTAATAAGGTGGAGATGGTCAAATTAAGTGCCCCTGAAACCTCTTATGATGAATTAGAAAAAATGACTGAAAATGCTGAAGCAATCTTAAAACGTTTAGGCTTACCTTATCGTGTCTTAGCGTTATGTACAGGGGATATGGGCTTCTCAGCTGCAAAAACTTATGATTTGGAAGTCTGGATTCCTGCGCAAGATACGTATCGTGAAATTAGCTCTTGCTCTAACTGTGAAGATTTCCAAGCGCGCCGTGCAATGATTCGTTATCGTACAGAAGCAGGTAAGCCTGAATATGTGCATACTTTAAATGGTTCTGGTTTAGCAATTGGTAGAACGGTTGCTGCGATTTTAGAAAATTATCAACAAGAAGATGGTAGTGTACTTGTACCAGAAGCCTTAGTTCCATATATGGGTGGCGTAACAGTTATTACAAAAGAAAAATAAAAAAGAAAGGAGGTCTGTAGTGAGACCCAAAAGTTAGACCGAATACCGACTGGAGAAATCTGGTCGGTATTTTTATACTACGAACCGTTCACGGAATTGAACGGGACTGC
>NZ_FOHA01000042.1 GCF_900111355.1 Isobaculum melis | reverse complement strand
AGCGAAAGCGAGTCTGAATAGGGCGAATGAGTATGTGGTCGTAGACCCGAAACCAAGTGACCTACCCATGTCCAGGTTGAAGGTGCGGTAATACGCACTGGAGGACCGAACCCACGTATGTTGAAAAATGCGGGGATGAGGTGTGGGTAGCGGAGAAATTCCAATCGAACTTGGAGATAGCTGGTTCTCTCCGAAATAGCTTTAGGGCTAGCCTCGGAATTAAGAATCATGGAGGTAGAGCAACTGTTTGGACTAGGGGCCCTTCTCGGGTTACCGAATTCAGATAAACTCCGAATGCCATTGATTTATATCCGGGAGTCAGACTGCGAGTGATAAGATCCGTAGTCGAAAGGGAAACAGCCCAGACCACCAGCTAAGGTCCCCAAGTTACTGTTAAGTGGAAAAGGATGTGGGGTTGCATAGACAACTAGGATGTTGGCTCAGAAGCAGCCATCATTTAAAGAGTGCGTAATAGCTCACTAGTCGAGTGACCCTGCGCCGAAAATGTACCGGGGCTAAACAGTACACCGAAGCTGTGGATAGAACCTTATGGTTCTATGGTAGGAGAGCGTTCTAAGGGCGTCGAAGCTAGACCGTGAGGACTGGTGGAGCGCTTAGAAGTGAGAATGCCGGTATGAGTAGCGAAAGACGGGTGAGAATCCCGTCCACCGAATGACTAAGGTTTCCTGGGGAAGGCTCGTCCTCCCAGGGTTAGTCGGGACCTAAGCCGAGGCCGATAGGCGTAGGCGATGGACAACAGGTTGATATTCCTGTACCAGTTTGTTTTGTTTGAACAATGGAGGGACGCAGAAGGATAAGGAAAGCGCACTGATGGATATGTGCGTCCAAGCAGTGAGTCTTGACGTGAGTAAAATGCTTGCGACTATAAGGATGAGCTGTGATGGGGAAGGAAATAAAGTACTGAAGTTCCTGATTTCACGCTGCCAAGAAAAGCTTCTAGTTAGAAATAAACTGCCCGTACCGCAAACCGACACAGGTAGTCGAGGAGAGAATCCTAAGGTGTGCGAGAGAACTCTCGTTAAGGAACTCGGCAAAATGACCCCGTAACTTCGGGAGAAGGGGTGCTGACCGCAAGGTCAGCCGCAGTGAATAGGCCCAAGCGACTGTTTATCAAAAACACAGGTCTCTGCAAAATCGAAAGATGACGTATAGGGGCTGACGCCTGCCCGGTGCTGGAAGGTTAAGAGGATGGGTTAGCTTACGCGAAGCTCA
>NZ_FOHA01000043.1 GCF_900111355.1 Isobaculum melis | reverse complement strand
AAGAGATTGATGGATGATGTGTTTAGGTAAAATTGGTTGCCGTTTAATCGGTAAAGCAAACTATCTGTTAACACATGGTTGCTTTCTGATGTGAGTTCCTTTGTCATTTTTGCTGAAACAGTCCAAGTGGATTTGATTTTTCTATTGTCTTGCACAGCTAAGGGCTGACCAACAGCTTGTAATGGATATGTTTTTTCATTGGCACTGATGGCTACATCGGTTCCAAATGAAACAGTTGTAGGAATGCTTGTAAAGGCCAGCTTACGCTTGTAAAATTCAATTTCAATTGTGTCATTTGTGATGGCTCGGTCACTGTTGTTAGGAAAAACTCCTGTTCCACCAGCTCTGATTTTCGCGTAAATGCTTCCAGTTTTGAGCATCTTTCCATCCTTGACATAGTCTTCAAGATTGATTGGGTTTCCTTGGTTATCTGAGTATTCTTCTAAGAAGTAGTGATGCGCCGGTACACGATCATCCTTTGCTAAATATTTCATTAATACTTCAGAAGTATTTAACATCCCCCATTCACTTATTTCTTCGATATCAATTTTTGTAGAAATCGACTTACTTTCTAGTTTGAGTTTACGTGTATTTGAATGGTAAAAATTTAAATGAGGAAATTTAAGTTTTAACTGAGCCACTGAATCCGTGGGTAAATAGTTACCACGAATATCTATATTCCCTTTCAAAGTAAGCTTTCCAATAGACTCTGGTAAACTAGTAAGTCGGTTACCAAAGAAACTTAAACGTATTAACGAACTAAGGTTTCCTATCGTTTCAGGTATGATTGTGAGTTGGTTACCACCTAGATCTAGATACCTCAATGTATTAAGATTTCCTACGCTATCTGGCAAACTAGTAAATTGATTGTCCATCAGTTGAAGATCTATTAACGAACCCAAGTTTCCTATAATATCTGGTAAAACCGTGAGTTGGTTGCCCGCCAGATTAAGACTCGTTAATGAACTTAAATTCTCTATCGTGTCCGGTAAAACCGTGAGTTGATTACTATTCGCATAAAGGTATGTTAACGAGCTAAGATTTCCTATCGTGTCCGGTAAAACTGTGAGTTGGTT
>NZ_FOHA01000044.1 GCF_900111355.1 Isobaculum melis | reverse complement strand
CGTTTTTTAGCAGCATCACTAAGAAGTCTAAAAACATTTGGCGCCGAAAACATTTTTCCATATATATCTAATTCAGCACCTACATATGCTGCAAGTCCACCACCTAGACTATGGCCAGTGACACTCATATTTGGCGGGTTATATGTATTTTTAATCTCATTTGCAAAATTTAAAGCTGTATCAAATTGGGTTGGTATTGGATTGCCCATGCCATCTACCTTATCGCTCACACCAAATATAATTTGATTAATATCGGCATTGATATCACCGTCTCCTGCACTAGGCTCGGTTCCGCGATATGAAATGATGATATTTGAGAAGTTACCTTTGTCATAGTCTTTTTTTGAAACAACTGCAATTCCTTGAGCACCATTTCCATCTGGGTTATCAAGTTTTTTTAGAATAATATAATTTGAATTATTTAGTTGATCTCCTATATTTAAACGATCTGAGTCATATGTGTTATCAGCAATTTTTTGGAAATCAATATCAGGAATGGAAGGAAGTGTTGGCATAGTCGGCATAGTAAAGTCTCTCCTTTATGTTATAATAATACTAATTATATGCAAAGGAATGGAAATAAACAATGGCTAAGAAAAAAATAATAATTGCAACAGGAGTGTTTATTTTATTACTTTTAGGAGGTTATCAAATTATGAAGTATAAAGAGACAAAAGAATATGAACAACAAAAAATTGAACAAAAATTTTGGGATGAGCAAAAAGTTCGTATTGAAAAGTTCATAAGATATAATTTTAATGACATTGAATCAATCACTTTTACGGAAACTAGAAAAACACCAATGAGTGTAGGTATATACGGTTATGTAAATGGAGATGAGAAAAAATTGTATTTTATTGCTCCAATATATAATGGAGAAGACAAATTTGATACTGGTTTGACAACTGCTTCTAAATTAGGTGAATTGGCAAAAAATACTTCTCGTTTTTTCTCAGTAACGGAAATTGAAGAATTGGAATCGGAGCAAGAATAATTACAAAACAATTCCTTGCGCGCCATTTCTGTCTGGATTATCAAGCTTTTTTAGAAGAA